>NZ_JAMLIW010000003.1:120000-292199 GCF_023953935.1 Thermomonas sp.
GGAGAACTGAAATATCTAAGTACCCGGAGGAAAAGAAATCAACCGAGATTCCGTCAGTAGCGACGAGCGAACGCGGACTAGCCCAAAAGTCGAGCAAGTTCTAGCAAAACACTCTGGAAAGGGTGGCCGTAGGAGGTGACAGCCCTGTATGCGAAAGGGCTTGTTCGATGAAATTGAGTAGGGCGGGGCACGTGAAACCCTGTCTGAACATGGGGGGACCATCCTCCAAGGCTAAATACTCCTGACCGACCGATAGTGAACCAGTACCGTGAGGGAAAGGCGAAAAGAACCCTGGTGAAGGGAGTGAAACAGACCTGAAACCGTGTGCGTACAAGCAGTCGGAGCCCCGTGCTTCAAGCACTTTGTGCCTGAAGCCGGCGGGATGCGCGTGGAGTGAGGTTGGGGAAGCGCGAGCTTTTGCCAATCCCGAATCACGAATCCCGAATCCCAGCTTCAAAAGCAGGGTTTTTGAAGCACGGGGTGACGGCGTACCTTTTGTATAATGGGTCAGCGACTTACTGTTTGTGGCGAGCTTAACCGTATAGGGGAGGCGAAGGGAAACCGAGTCTGACAAGGGCGCATAGTCGCAGGCAGTAGACCCGAAACCGGGTGATCTAGTCATGCCCAGGGTGAAGGTACCGTAACAGGTACTGGAGGCCCGAACCCACGCCCGTTGCAAAGGTCGGGGATGAGGTGTGATTAGGAGTGAAAAGCTAATCGAACCCGGAGATAGCTGGTTCTCCTCGAAAGCTATTTAGGTAGCGCCTCATGTGAATCCTCTCGGGGGTAGAGCACTGTTATGGCTAGGGGGTCATCGCGACTTACCAAACCATTGCAAACTCCGAATACCGAGACGGACTGCATGGGAGACACACGGCGGGTGCTAACGTTCGTCGTGAAAAGGGAAACAACCCAGACCCACAGCTAAGGTCCCAAATTACCGCTGAGTGGAAAACGATGTGGAAAGGCACAGACAGCCAGGAGGTTGGCTTAGAAGCAGCCATCCTTTAAAGAAAGCGTAATAGCTCACTGGTCGAGTCGGTCTGCGCGGAAGATTTAACGGGGCTAAGCGGTAAACCGAAGCTTGGGGTGCATGATTCTTCGGAGTTGTGCGCGGTAGAGGAGCGTTCCGTAGGCCTGCGAAGGTGGATTGAGAAGTCTGCTGGAGGTATCGGAAGTGCGAATGCTGACATGAGTAACGACAATGCGGGTGAAAAGCCCGCACGCCGAAAGCCCAAGGTTTCCTTGCGCAACGTTAATCGACGCAGGGTGAGTCGGCCCCTAAGGCGAGGCAGAAATGCGTAGTCGATGGGAAGCTGGTTAATATTCCAGCACCTCGCATACATGCGATGGAGGGACGGAGAAGGTTAGGCAGGCCGGGCGTTGGTTGTCCCGGTGAGAGGGTTGAGGCGGTGCTCTTAGGCAAATCCGGGAGTGCAACGTTGAGACCAAGGACGAGTCCAATTGGACAGAGCTGCCGATATCACGCTTCCAGGAAAAGCTCCTAAGCTTCAGTGTATGCAGACCGTACCGCAAACCGACACAGGTGGGTAGGATGAGAATTCTCAGGCGCTTGAGAGAACTCGGGTGAAGGAACTAGGCAAAATAGCACCGTAACTTCGGGAGAAGGTGCGCCTCGCATGGTTCATAGCTGAGCGAGGCCGAAGTAACCAGGCCGCTGCGACTGTTTATCAAAAACACAGGACTCTGCAAACACGAAAGTGGACGTATAGGGTCTGACGCCTGCCCGGTGCTGGAAGGTTAATTGATGGGGTCAGCCGCAAGGCGAAGCTCTTGATCGAAGCCCCAGTAAACGGCGGCCGTAACTATAACGGTCCTAAGGTAGCGAAATTCCTTGTCGGGTAAGTTCCGACCTGCACGAATGGCGTAACGATGGCGGCGCTGTCTCCACCCGAGACTCAGTGAAATTGAAATCGCTGTGAAGATGCAGCGTTCCCGTGGCAAGACGGAAAGACCCCGTGAACCTTTACTATAGCTTTACACTGAACGTTGAGTTCGTCTGTGTAGGATAGGTGGGAGGCTGTGAAGTGTCGGCGCTAGCTGGCATGGAGCCAACCTTGAAATACCACCCTGATGTGCTTGACGTTCTAACCTGGGCCCGTAATCCGGGTCGGGGACCGTGTATGGTGGGTAGTTTGACTGGGGCGGTCTCCTCCCAAAGAGTAACGGAGGAGCTCGAAGGTACGCTCAGCGCGGTCGGACATCGCGCACTGTGTGCAAAGGCATAAGCGTGCTTGACTGCAAGAGCGACGGCTCAAGCAGGTACGAAAGTAGGACTTAGTGATCCGGTGGTTCTGTATGGAAGGGCCATCGCTCAACGGATAAAAGGTACTCCGGGGATAACAGGCTGATACCGCCCAAGAGTTCATATCGACGGCGGTGTTTGGCACCTCGATGTCGGCTCATCACATCCTGGGGCTGTAGTCGGTCCCAAGGGTATGGCTGTTCGCCATTTAAAGTGGTACGCGAGCTGGGTTCAGAACGTCGTGAGACAGTTCGGTCCCTATCTGTCATGGGCGTTGGAGATTTGAGAGGGGCTGCTCCTAGTACGAGAGGACCGGAGTGGACGAACCTCTGGTGTTCCGGTTGTCACGCCAGTGGCATTGCCGGGTAGCTATGTTCGGAAGCGATAACCGCTGAAAGCATCTAAGCGGGAAGCGCGCCTCAAGATGAGATCTCCCGGGACACAAGTCCCCTGAAGGAACCATCAAGACCAGGTGGTTGATAGGCAGGGTGTGTAAGCGCAGCAATGCGTTGAGCTTACCTGTACTAATGATCCGTGTGGCTTGACCATATCACCTCAAATTGCTTTGGCTTGACCAAAGCCCTTGGCCTCGACGCACGTTGGGCCTCGTCAGTCAATGTTCGCTACTTCCCACTTATCCGCGAGTCCTTCGCAAGAGCCGGCACATCCTTGTGCCGACTTCCCAGGAAGAGCCCGCAACCCCACGAGAGCGTGTGCGCTTGGCATCCTGTGATGCCGTCAGCGACCCTCCACCCTCTCCCTGGTGACAACAGCGCTGTGGTCCCACCCGATCCCATCCCGAACTCGGAAGTGAAACGCAGCCGCGCCGATGGTAGTGTGCATCCGCATGCAAGAGTAGGTCATCGCCAGGGCCTTTATCGAAAGCAAACCCCCAGCTCAATGAGCTGGGGGTTTGTCTTTGCGGCCGGCCATCTTATCCGGCCAGCCCGTTGCTGTGCGCCGCGCAGCGGCGGACTGCAACAGGTCATCGCCAGGGCCTTACACCTAACCCCCGTCCAGTCCTCTGGGCGGGGGTTTTTTCCTTGGGCGGGCGAGCTCAGATCGTGAAGCTGGCGTAGCGCCAGTGCCACGGCTCGTAGACGATGCCGTGCGGGTTGTCGCGAGGGTAGCTCATGTGGAATCCGTGTCCGGGTGCGTGTGTTTGCAACCAGACGAATGCTGGCGTGGCTTCGAAGGATTGCTCGGCCGGGGGGTCGTCCAGCGTGCCGATGTCCAGCGCCAGCCCCGAGTGGTGTTCGGAAAACCCGGGCGCGGCGTTGACCGCGAGGATCTCATCGATCGTCTGTCCACGCGCCAGTTTGCGTTCGAAGATGCCAAGCTGGTAATCGTGGCTGCGATAGCCGGAGATCGCTTCCAGCACGATGCCAGCTTCCAGCGCCGCGTCCTGCATCCGTCCCCAAGCGCGGGCGGCGCCCGGATCGAGCCAGAGCGGCCGCCGCCAGCGATCGAAGCCGGCAAAACGCATCTGCGTCGGCTCAGGGATCAGGGCAAGGCCGCTGCGTGCGGCATAGCGGTCGGCGTCCAGGCCCAGGATTTCCAGACGGACTTGCATTCGATGCAAGGGCAGCGTCGCGACCCGTTCGAGCCCGTTGCGGTGGCGGGCAGCGTCCTGAGCGAGGGCGCGCTTGGCGCTGGCCAGACCGGGTTCGCGGCCGAGGTTCGGGATCAGCGGTTGCAGGCCTTCAGCCAGCGCAGCCGCGAGATATTGCCCATCGCGCTTGCGCCGCAAGACCCGCTGCGCGCGCGCCAGCAGGCGAGCGTGGGCGTTGCTGCGGGCATGCAGCAGCCCGCCCGGCCACAGCTCGATGTCCGGGGTGTTGAGCAGGGTGGCTTGCAGCGGAATGCAGCTGGCGCGCATGGACGCAGGATAGGCCATTGCCGCGGTGGATTCAGGTCGCCGATGCGGCGCGCAGGGCGTCCAACAGCACCTGTGGGCGTTCGAGGCTGAGCAGGATGTGCTGCTTGCCGTTGCGCAGTGGCAGCCACAGCACGCGCTGGCGCTGGGTCAGGAGGCAGAAGGCGCTGCCCAGGTTGTTACGCATCCGGTAATGCCCGGCGGTATAACCGATCGTGGCGTAGCCGTTGCTCCGCCAGCCGGGGCGCAGTTCGGTGTGTTCGTCCAGATTGACCGTGCGAGCGCGCTCCAGGTCCAGTTCAGCGACGGCAACGCGCTTGGCGTACATCGCGGCGCGGACGTGCAACATGCTGCCATCCAGCGTCACCGCACGCCGATGCATCAGCCACAACAGCACTGGGAGCATGACGAGCACGAAGCCGATCGGAGGCAGCAGCGCGTACAGGGTCTTGAGCGGACCCTGGGCCGAATCGAGGATCGCGTAGAGCATGATGCCCAGGGGTAGCAGGCCCACCAGCGCGATCATCGACAGCGGCGCCAGGACCCTGGGCGGGCTGACGTCGAAGGTTTCGGGTGTGGCGTTGTCCATGAATCAGTGCGCCTTGATCCATTCGGCGACATCCCGGATCAGGCTGGCATCGACGTGACCGGGCTGCTGGTATTCAGCCAGTGAACCGTCGCCTTCGCCGGTGATGCCCAGATGGTTGAGCGACTCATACAGTTTGAAGGTCACCTTCGGGTCGGTATGGAAGGCCTCGCGCCAGTTCTGCCAGTCGGCATCGACCACCTGGATGTCGCGTGCGCCTTGCAGGATCAGCATTGGCAATTTGACCTGTTCGGCCTCCGCCACCGGATTGACGGCATCGACGCTGCGCCAGTAGCCGGCGGGCTGGCCCATGAGGGTGGCGGTGGTGGCCGGCGTCAGCGGGTCGCGGGCCTGGCGGACCTGGTCGGTCAGTGCCGCGATCGCGGCGCGTTCGGCGTCGTCGATCTTGCCATCGTTCAAGGCGGCCAGGCGACGATTCTGCTCGATCACGATGTCGAGCAATGAGCGTGACGGTGCGGCCAGCAGGATCAGCCCATCGACATGACCGGACACCGCGGCGATTCGCGGTGCCATCATCCCGCCCTGACTGTGGCCGAGGACAAAGATGCGGTCGGGATCGACGCCCTGCACATGACGCAGCGCTTCGACCGCGAGGACAGCGTCATTGGTGGTCTCATCATCGATGGTGAACTCGCCGCTGGCAAAATCCTGCGGGCGCGCCTTGGTGCGCTTTTCATAGCGCAGCACGGCAATGCCTTGCGCGGCCAGCCCGCGCGCGATGTCGAGGAAGGGCCGGTTCGGGCCGATGGTTTCATCGCGATCCTGCGGGCCGGAGCCGTGCACCAGCACCACCGCCGGAACGAGTTTCGCAGGAGCCTGGCCGTCGCCCTTGGGCATGGCCAGCGTTCCGGGCAGGGCACGTTCGCCGTCACCGACGCTGACATCCTGCTCGGTGAACGGCGCATCGGCGGCAACCGGAGGGACGGCTTCGGCCGTGGGCGCGGGTTGGATCAGGAAGCCGACGATCTTGCCTTCACCATCGAAGGCGAATTTGGCGAGCATTTCGCCTTTCTCGAAATGCAGGGGAATCGTGACCAAGGTGGCGCCATTCTGTTCGGCCGTCTGCGCCTCGCCGCGACCGGTGGCCGCGCCGACCATGCCCGGCAGCGATTCCCACACCGCCTTCAGTTTGTCCTCGGGAACGGCGGCGGCCATTTGCGCACCGAACAACTGTTCGACCTGTGCGTACTGCCCGGCGTCGAGGTGATCCAGCGCCTGGGCGGCGATCGCAGCCGGAGTTGCCGGGACGGCGTCCTGCGCGAAGGCGACGGGGCTGGCAGCCAGACAGGCGGTCAGAAGAACGGAAAGCAGGGTGCGGCGCATGTCAGGCTTCCTTCTTGAAGATCAGGGTGGGGGAGGACACGGTGGGCGTGGCGTGGACCACGTTGACCAGTTCCCAGCCATTGCGACCTTGGCGGTCGAGTTCTTCCTGCAGGGCTTCGAGCTTGAAGCCGCCCATCAGGCCGGTCTTGAGTTCGATGACCAGGTAGTTCCACTTCGTACTCATGGTTCCCTCGCGGATTTCGATTTGGAGTCGGGCAGACGCCCGGCCTTGCGCAGTGCGTCGCGCAACACGTATTCGATTTGCGCATTCAAGCTGCGGAGTTCGTCGTCGGCCCAGCGCTGCGCGGCCACAAGGACCTCGGCATTGATGCGCAGCGGATAGGCCTTTTTTTCGGACATGAAGACGTGATTCGTGATTCGTGATTGGTGATTGGTGATTGGTGATTGGTGATTGGTGATTGGAAAGAGCGGGGGGATTCGCGCTTTGTGAGTCTTGATGCGGGATCGGGGCTGGATGTCTCCGAAAAGCAGAGCAACGCGCTCTTGCTCTTCCGAATCCCCAATCCCCAATCCCCAATCACGGCCCTCAATACAACGTCCCCGTATTGACGATCGGCTGGGTGGCGCGTTCGCCGCACAGCACCACCAGCAGGTTGCTGACCATCGCCGCCTTGCGCTCCTCGTCCAGTTCGACCACGCCGTTCTTCTTGAGTTCGTTCAGCGCCATTTCGACCATGCCCACCGCGCCGGCCACGATGCGGGTGCGGGCGGCAATGATCGCGTTGGCCTGCTGGCGCTGCAGCATGGCTTGGGCGATTTCCGGGGCGTAGGCGAGGTGGCTGATGCGGGCGTCGAGCACTTCCACCCCGGCGTCGGCCAGACGTTCGGTCAATTCGTCCCGCAGATGCTGGCTGATCTCGGTGGCGTTGCCGCGCAGCGACAGCTGGCCTTCCTCGTGCACGTCGTAGGGATAGCTGGTGGCCATCGCCCGCAGCGCGGATTCGGACTGGATGTGGACGAAGCTTTCATAGTCATCGACGTTGTACACCGCCTCGGCGCTGTCCATGACCTGCCAGACGATCACCGCGGCGATCTCGATCGGGCTGCCTTCCAGCTCGTTGACCTTGAGCTTGCCGGATTCGAAATTGCGCACCCGCAGCGACACCTTCTTCTTGCCGAAGAACGGGTTGTTCCAGCGCAGGCCGTTGGTCTTGACCGTGCCGACGTACTTGCCGAACAGGCTCAACACCGCGGCCTGGTTGGGCTCGACCTTGTACAGGCCGATCAGGCTGAGGAAGGCCAGCGCCAGCACCAGCAGACCGAGCAGGAGATTGGCCACGGAGGCGGGGCCTTCCGGGCTGTCGACGTCCGGGCCGACGCCGGTGATGAACAGCCAGATGCCCGCGGCGGCAATCAGGAACACCGCGATCAGGAACGGGATGCCGGGCAGGGAATGGACGGGATTTTCTTTCATGGCGGAGTCTCGCGAAGGTGTGCGGCATATTGATATCAAAATGATATCTAACATACAAGAGCCACCCGACGAACGGTCGTTCGCGCCCGATCACTGCTGGGGAACGAGGTAGAAGATCGGCGCCGGGCTGAACTCGCCGGTGGCGTACAGACCGGCGCCGCCGGCGCTCCAGGTCAGCGCTTCCGCCTGCGGGATGGGCGGCACGTCGTGCGCTTCCGGCGGGTGTGAAACCGCGTCGGCCCAGTCTTCGCCATCGGCACGCCGATAGAACAGCACGCTGCCGTAGGTCAGCACGGCCAGGGTGCTGCGGTCCGGCGAGATGTCGGCCGCCGTCACCTGGGAAAACAAGGCAGCCAGTTCCGGATCCTTGTTCCGCATTTCAGCGCTGGCCTGGGGTATGCCGACCAGTCGACCGACCCGGCGCGCTTCCAGCGTGGCGCCGTGGGGGTCGGCCAAGGGCAGGGTGAACAGCTCCGGCGGTACCCGTTTTTTCGAGATCAGCAGGATCTGCCCGTGCGCGGCATCGACGGCCACCGCTTCGCAGTCGCGGGCGCCGCCGTCCGGCCAGCGGGCATGGATGCTCCAGACGGGCCGCAGTTGACCGTTTTCCAGCGTGGCGGGTTCCTCGAACACGTACAGGACGAAGTCGCGCCGACGCCCGCCGTTGTCGCCGGTGTCGGCCAGCAGCAGGTAATGGCGACCCTGCAGGTCGAAGCTGGAAATGTCTTCCCAGTCGACGTTTTTCGCGCCTTCCACGTCGAACCGCGCCAGCAGACGCCCGCGCCGGCTGATGGCGTACAGCCGCGCCGGGTTGCCGCTGTCGTTGTGGGCCCACAGGACGTCCGCGTGGGCACGCGAGGCGGCAAGCCCGCTGATTTCACTGATTTGACGATTGGTCACCAGCCCGGCCAGCCGGGCAAACGGCAGGCTGGGCGCCGAACAACCCGCCAGCAGCATGGCCAATGCGGCGGCGAGGCAAGCGGCAAGGCAAGCGGCAAGGAGCGGGCGCATCGACATGGGGCAAGGATCGCATGCGCCGGGGTTGCAGCGAAGAGGCAAGCTCCCGGTTCACGCAAGGGGGCGATCGAACGGCATTGCGCCGGAGCGCAAGGTCGGCCGCGCTGGCCCTTGCCCCGCCGCGTGTGCGAGGATGGCGGGATGGCAGAGTCTTCCGGATATGCGGTGTTCTTCTTTCCGCCGGCGCTCGAAGCGCTGGGGGATGGCATCAAGCCTTACCTCCAGATGGGGCCAGCAGGGCCGTTCGTGCCCTGTCGCGAGGTGGATACCGGCGGCGCTTTCGTCGAGATGACCCTGGAAGGGCGGGCGCCGGACGGCCGCACCGTCGAATTGGAGCTGATGGTGCCAGGCAACATGGTGCGGATGATCGTGTCGGCGCGCGCCGATGCCGAATTCGGGTTCTACGATCGCACCAAGCCGGTGGCCGTGGGGGTCAAGGAGGCGTCGGAACCCGTGACGACGGCGCCAACGGCGGCCACCGACGCCCCGCCGCCAGCGTTGCCCCCGGCATAGGGCAGGCGCGGCCCGTCGGCCACAGGCTCGGCGGCATCAGCAGGCAGCGGCATCCCCGACATGCGGCGGCAGTTGCCGACGGCCCGCCTCGTCCGTCCACGGCCGCCACGCGCGCCCATCAAAGCGCTCCAGCGGCTGGAACCGGCGTTTGTAATCCATCTTGCGGTGCCCGTCGATCCAGTAGCCGAGGTACAGATGGCTGCGGCCCTCGCGGCGTGCCCATTCGATCTGGCGCAGGATGGCCAGGGTGCCGAGTCCGCGCTGCACGGCCTCCGGTTCGTGGAAGGTGTAGACCGCCGACAGCGCATCGGGGACGCGGTCGGTGACGGCGACGGCGAGCAGGCGATGGCTGCCGTGTTCGCGCAATTCAAGGAAGCGGCTGTCGTTCCAGCTGCCGATCAGGAATTGTTCGAATTCATGGCGGCCGTGTCCGTCCATGCCGCCGCCGGGATGGCGCGCCGCCAAATAGCGCTGGTAGAGCGCCAGTCGTTCTTCGTTGCACTCGGCCTGGACGATCCGGGTGTCCATATCGGCATTGCGGCGCAGACAGCGGCGCTGGCTTCGGTCCGGCTGGAACGCGGCCACCG
The DNA here is from genome assembly GCF_023953935.1 of Thermomonas sp. Classification (GTDB taxonomy): domain Bacteria; phylum Pseudomonadota; class Gammaproteobacteria; order Xanthomonadales; family Xanthomonadaceae; genus Thermomonas. Next base: position 129,625 of record NZ_JAMLIW010000003.1, read on the forward strand.
GGACGCGCACCGCCACGCAGGCATTGCAGCCGATGCAGCTGGGGCGATAGACGATGTCGCCGGAGCGACGAAAGCCCCAGTCCAGGGCCATCGGATAGAACTGCGGCAGGCGCGGGTCGCGCTGGTCCAGCACCAGGTCGCGCGCCTCCCGTTCGGCAAAGTAGCCGCACGGATGGGGCGCGGTACGAAACAGTCGCAGGGAGTCGTCGCTGCCGCCCATGCCGCCAGCATAGCCGCTTGTTCAGTTGCCAGTCGGAATGCGGCGTCAACGCCGTTCGGAGCGGGGCGTTATCAGGTCATCCCCGGACGGTTCCGGGAGGAGAACGGTTCATGAAAAAGACGCGCCTGCTTGTCCTCATTCTCGCATCCGCCGGCCTGTCGGCAACGGCATTCGCCCAGAGCACGACCGGGAGTGCGACCGCCGCGCCGGCGACTTCGGCGCCGCGCCCTGCCCACGCCATGCGCGTGGATGCCAACGGCGACGGCGTGATCACCCGCGAGGAGGCCGCGAAATTCCCGCGCCTGGCCACCAGCTTCGACCAGATCGATACCAGCAAGGACGGCAAGCTGTCGGCCGACGAAATGAAGGCCTGGCGCATGCAGCAGCGTGGCGATCGCTCCGGCCGGCGCGGCAGCGGTGAGCACCGGGCGATGACGCCGGAAATGCAGGCGCGCATGCAGCAGCAGCGCATGGCCTGCTTCGACAAGGCCGACACCAATCATGACGGTCAGCTCAGCCGCGACGAGTTCGCGAAGCTGCGCGAAGCCTGTGGGTCGATGATGGGGCACCGCGATCAGCGCGGCCAGCGCGGCCAGCGCGGTCCTGCGGGAGCCCCGGCACCTGCCGCAGCGACGCCGGCGCAGTGACCGGCAGCCGCGGCGTCTCCCAAGGGTGACGGTCGCGCGCGGCCATCGGTCCGGCGCCGGCTCAGTGCGTTGGCTGCACGCTCCAATGGACGCCGTCGCGTCGGGCACGGAAGCCCTGCGCGGCGGCGGCGCCGATTTTCAGCTGGACTTCGCCCTCGCCGCTGCCGTCGGTCAGGTAGTTGTCGATTTCGACCCGCAGCGCGTTCGGGTCGCTGCAGGCAGAGGCGGGTTGGACGGTGACGCCGGCTGCAGCGGCCTGCGACACGATCTCCGGCGCCGGATCGCGGCCGTCAACCCGCACGCAGCTGGTCCTGGCGCCCTGGCTGGCGGCCACGGTTGCAATCAGTTTGACGGCCAGCGCCTTGGGCACGTCCAGGCGGAAAATTGCAGTTTCGGTGATGGCCTCCGGAACGACCGGCGGCGGTGCGGCGTGCGCTCGGGCCGCCGTCGGCGCGGCGCTTGAGGCAGGCCGGTGGCGCGGCAGGAACACGATCAGCGCGATCACGATGGCGATCATCGCCAGCACACCAATCCGCCAGCGCTTGCGTGCCGGTGAATTGGCGCCCGATCCCGGAGCGAACTCGAAGCGGGTGTTCGACAATGCATCGGCATTGCCGTCGCGGGTGGATTCCAGCAAGCCCAGGTCGCGCAGGAGCTGGCGTGCGCGCGGCTGGTCGTCGGCGTTGATGATCCACAGCGTCGGCAGCGCGTCCGGATCACGGGCCTTGCGCAGGTCGTAGCTGAAATTGCCGCGTCGGTGCCCGCGCCAGGAGCGGCCATTGCTGATCTTGACCTCGATGCCTTGCTTGCGCAGCAGGTCGGCGGCGGCTTCCACGTTTTCCAGCCGCTGGCTGCGGAACACCTGCCTCACGGTGGCGTCCGGTCGGGCAGCACCCGGATCAGCCCTTCCTGCGCGCTGCTGGCGATCAGCCGGCCGCTGCGGTCGAAGATCTGCCCGCGCGCCAGGCCGCGGGCGTCCTGCGCGCTGGGGCTGTCGATTGAATACAGCAACCAGTCGTCGGCGCGGAACGCACGATGGAACCACAGTGCGTGGTCGAGCGAAGCCATCAGCACGTTCGGCTGGTAGTAGCTGATGCCGTGCGGGAAGGTGGCGGTGCCGAGCAGGTGGAAATCGCTGGCGTAGGCGAGCAGGGCGCGGTGCAGCTCAGGTGCGTCCCCGACCTTTGCGCTGAGCCGGAACCAGACCTGCTGAAAGGGCGGCCGCTTGGGCGGGTTGAGTTCATCGCGCGGATAGACGTGGCGAAATTCGAACGGGCCATGCCGGTCCAGCCAGCGCTGCACCTTGATCGGCAACAGCGCGAGTTTTTCCGGCGGCACCGCCGGCGACGGCTCCAAATCCTCGGGCTTGGGCACTTCCGGCATCGACAGCTGGTGTTCGGCGCCGTCTTCGTGCTCCTGGAACGACGCCGCGCAGAAGAAGATCACCTGGCCGTGCTGGATCGCCGTGACCCGGCGCACCGAGAAGCTGCCGCCGTCGCGAGTGCGGTCGACGCGATAGACGATCGGCGCTTCGATATTGCCCGCACGCAGGAAATAGGCGTGCAGCGAATGCGCCGCGCGCGGCTGCGCCAAGGTGGCTTGCGCCGCCGACAGTGCCTGTCCCAATACCTGTCCGCCGAACACGTATTTGGTGCCGATGTCGCGACTCTGGCCGCGGAACAGGTCGTCTTCCAGCCGCTCCAGCGACAGCAGTTCGATCAGTTCGGAGACGGGGGAGACCATCGGCGAATTATACCGGGGGTGCCGAGGGTGGGCGGTTTTGCGGGATGGCGTGGCGGGATGTGGACTCCGTTCATGGTTCGACAGGCTCACCACGAACGGAGTGTTGGCTCACCACGAACGGAGTGTTGGCTCACCACGAACGGGGTTGGGGGGCATCGACGAGGTCTTCACGAAGTGCCATCACCGTTCGCCCTGAGCCTGTCGAAGGGTGAACGGTGGTCGGCAAGGCCAGTCAGGCTGCGATCCTGGATTCCTGATCCGGATCAAGCCGTTCGCGGCAGCGGAACCGATTGCAGCACCACCTCCCACGGAAAACATGAACCAGGGTCGCGCTTGCGGGGAACGCGCTGGGTCGGGTCGTCGCTGGCCGGGACTTCGGTCGTATCGAGATCCTCGTGGCCGGCGATCTGGATCAGCGAGGGGATGCGCGCGTGCAAGGTGTTGACCAGTGCGACCAGCGCCGCGATCTGCGCCTCCGGATAGGCCTCGTCCATTGCCTGATGGCGCGAGTCCAGCCAATCCGGATAGCGCCCGGTATTGACCAGTTCGATACCGATACTGCGGGCGTTCCAGCCGTGGACGTGATGGGCGATGCGCTCGGTCGGGACGTATTCCTCGATGCGGCCATCCCGGTCGATGTAGTAGTGGCCGCTGTTGCCGGTGCCGGAGGGGTACAGCAAGCGCTCGCCGAACGCCCGCGCGGTGGCCAGATCCGGCAGCTCGGTGCAGTGGATCACCACGGTGTCGATCTGCGCCGTTGCGCGCCGTTCGAGCGCACCGACGTAGGGCAGGGGATGACGATGGATGGCAGGCGAAGGCACGCGCCGATGCTAGCATCCGCGCATGAAAGGACACTGCATTCTCTCCCACGGCTTCGAAAGCGGTCCCGGCGCCAGCAAGGTGACGGCGCTGGCCGAAGTCGCCGAGCGCATGGGCTACAGCCACGAGCGCCCCGATTACACCGATCTGGATGGCCGGCAGGAAGTGACCCCGCTTGGCGACGTGCCGGCGCGGATCGCGCGTTTGCTGACATTGGTCGATGCCGCCGCCCGGCGCGGTCCGGTGGTGCTGGCGGGCTCCAGCCTTGGCGCTTACATCAGCGGCTTCGTGTCGCTGCAGGTGCCGGTGGCCGGGCTGTATTTCATGGCGCCGCCGGTGGTCATGGCCGGCGCGCTGCCGATGCCCGCTGCCGATGTGCCGACCGCGATCATCCACGGCTGGCACGACGAGCTGATCCCCGCCGCGCAGGTGGTGGCCTGGGCCGGCTCGCGCGCCGCGCGTTTGTTGCTGGTGAACGACAGCCATCGCTTGAGCGATCACGTGCAGGCCAGTGCCGAGGCGTTCGCCGCGCTGCTGGCTGCGCTCGTCATGCCCGCGTAGGCGGGCATCCATGGACGGTGAGGCGGCAGGTCGTCATTGCTTCCCTTGCGCGTCAGTCCCGCTTCCGCGGGAATGACGACACATACCCAAGAGTGTCGGAGTTCATTTGAAATTTTTCGCCTCCTGCGGCAAGGGCCTGGAATACCTGCTGGCCGATGAATTGCAGGCGCTGGGCTGTGCCCGTGCCACCGCGACCATGGCGGGTGCCAATGTCGAAGGCACGCTGGAAGACGCGCAGCGCGCGGTGCTGTGGTCGCAGCTGGCCAGCCGCGTGCTGTGGCCGATCGCCGAGTTCGACTGCGCCGACGAGCATGCGCTGTACGCCGGTGCCTGCGCGGTGGACTGGGCGCAGCATATCGGCCCGATGCACAGCATCGCGATCGATGCGCATGTCTCCGGCGCGGCGATCACCCATGCGCGCTACGCCGCGCAGCGGGTCAAGGACGCCATCGTCGATGTCCTGCGTCAGCAGACCGGACAGCGCCCCGACGTGGACGTGGAAGCCCCCGATGTGCGCATCAGCCTGGTCCTCCGCAAGGGCCGCGCGATCCTCTCGATCGACCTGTCCGGCGGCCCGATGCACCGGCGCGGCTGGCGCAAGGTGCAAGGCGTGGCGCCGCTGAAGGAGACCGTGGCCGCGGCGGTGCTGCTGCGCGGCGGCTGGCCCAAGGCCTATGCCGAAGGTGGCGACCTGCTGGACCCGATGTGCGGCAGCGGCACCCTGTTGATCGAGGGTGCGCTGATGGCCGCGGATGTCGCGCCCGGCCTGCGTCGCCACGACGGCTTGCCGCCGACGCGCTGGCTGGGCTTCGACCAGACACAGTGGCAGGCCTTGTGCGAAGACGCGACGGCGCGGGCCCAGCGCGGACTGGCCGCGCTGCGGCCCTGCATCCACGGCAGCGATCTCGATCCGCACGCGATCCGCGCTGCTAGGGAGAACGCGGAGCTCGCCGGAGTGCGGGAAGCGATCGACTTCAGTGTGCGCGATATCACCGATCTTCCGCAGCAGGCCAACGCGAAGGGCGTGGTGGTGTGCAACCCGCCGTATGACGCACGGCTGGCCGCCGATCCGGCCCTGTACCGCGCCTTGGGCGATGCGCTCAAGCACGCCGCGCCGCAATGGCGGGCTGCGCTGCTGTGCGGTGATGCCGAGCTGGCCCACGCCACCGGCCTGCGGGCGAAGAAGAGCTACCAGCTCTTCAACGGGGCGATCGAATGCAGCCTGATTGCGGTCGACCCGATCGCGCCAGCGCAGCGTGAGGGAACGGACAAACGCGCGCTGCCGGAGGGCGCGCAGATGGTCGCCAACCGGATTCGCAAGAACCTCGACAAACTGGCGCGCTGGCGGCAGCAGGAGCAGGTGACCTGCTTTCGCGCCTACGATGCCGACATTCCCGAATACGCCTGCGCGGTGGATGTGTACACCACGCTGGCGGGCGAAACCTGGCTGCACGTGCAGGAATACGCCGCACCCACCGAAATTCCCGAGGCCACCACCCGCAAGCGCCTCAATGACTTGCTGATCGGCGTGCGCGCAGTGTTCGGCCTGCCGCGCGAGCGGGTGGCGGTGAAAACCCGCAGCACCGGCAAGGGCGGCAGCAAGTACGGCCGTTTCGACCATCGCGGCGAATTCCTCACGGTCGAGGAAGGCGCCGCGAAGCTGCGCGTCAACCTGTTCGATTACCTCGACACCGGGCTGTTCCTCGACCACCGCCCGCTGCGCGCACGGATGGCGCTGGAGGCGCGCGGCAAGCGTTTTCTCAACCTGTTCTGCTACACCGGCGCGGCCAGCGTGCAGGCGGCGGTGCAGGGCGCTTTGCTGACCACCAGCGTCGATCTGTCCGCGACCTATCTGGAATGGCTGGCCGACAACCTGCGCGAGAATTCGATTGGCGGCACCCGCCATCGGATCGCCCAGGCCGACGCGCTGCGCTGGCTGGAAGCCGACCGCGGCGAATACGACGTGATCTTCTGCGACCCGCCGACCTTCTCCAATTCCAAGCGCGCCGCCGATTTCGACGTGCAGCGTGACCATGTGCGCCTGTTGCGCGCGGCGGTGGCGCGGCTGGCGCAGGATGGCGTGCTGTATTTCTCCAACAACTTCCGCCGCTTCAAGCTTGACGAAGCCGCGCTCGCCGAATTTGCTCAGGTCGAAGAGATCAGCGCGGCCACCCTTCCGCCGGATTTTTCCCGCAATGCGCGGATCCATCGGGCGTGGCGGATTTCCGCGCGCTGACCGCGGACGGGCGGCGGAACGCGGCCGGGATTTTTTGCAATACTGGCCCTTGCGAACTTGCCTCGGAGTGTTGCCATGCGTGCGCGATCGCGTATCGGAAATTGCCTGCTCGCTGCCGGGCTGTGGGCGGGCCTCGGCCCGGCGGGCGCGGCCCAGCCGCCCGCTGCGGGCGCGCACCTGGAAACCTTCCGCTCGCAGCGCCAGCTCGACAAGCTGGTGGACGCATGGAGCCGCTTGCTTGCCCAGCGGGGCGTGGTGGCCATGAGCGCGGCGGCGATTCCTGCACCGCCGATGGCCGCCCCGGCCCCGCCAGAGAGCGCGGGAGCGGTGAATCCCATCGATGTCTCGGGTGCAGCCGCCAATGGCAACGATTCCATCACCAACAACCAGGTCCAGGGCGTGGACGAGGGCGATATCGTCAAGCGCCGCGGCGATTTCCTGATCATCCTGCGGCGCGGACGGCTGTTCTCGGTCCGAATCGGAGGGGATGCCCTGCAGCCGGTCTCGCGTGTGGACGCGTATGCGCCGGGCTCCGATCCCCGCGGCACCTGGTACGACGAAATGCTGGTCAACAACGACACCGTGGTGGTGATCGGCTACAGCTACCAACGCCAGGCAACCGAGCTGGGGCTGTTCTCGCTGGCAGCGGACGGAACCTTGCACTACCGCGATACCTATTATCTGCGCAGCAACGACTACTACGATTCGCGCAACTACGCCAGCCGCCTGATCGGCAACACGCTGGTGTTCTACACGCCGCTGTACCTGGGCGGCATGCGCGAGGACAGGCTGATCTACCCGGGCCTGGCCGCGCGGCCGCAGGGGGATGCCGAGCCGGTATTCCGGCGCCTGCTGCCGGCAACCGCGATCTATCGCGCCGACGAGGGCATCGATCCGCTGACCGACGGCGTTGCGCTGCACACCGTGACCCGCTGCGAGCTGACGGGCGCGGCCCCGCGCTGCACCTCCACCGGCGTGCTGGGGCCGCGCGGGCGGACCTTCCACGTTTCGCGCGATGCCGTGTATGTGTGGATCGCCGCAGGCGGCAAACGGCAGATCGGGCGGGTGCTGCGCATGCCGCTCGACGGCGGCGCGGTTTCCGCGCTGCAGGTCCACGGCGCGCCGATCGACCAGCTCTCGTTCCACGAGGATGCGGGCGGCCACCTGAACGTGCTGGTGCAATCGGAAGGGCGCGGGCAGGGCATGTGGCGCAGCGAATGGGGCGCGGGCCAGCTCGCGCTGTTGCGCACGCCGCTGAGCGCGTTCGGCACCCTGCAGGCAACCACCCCCGACGGTGCCTATCGCTTCCTGCCGCCGATCGCGGCGGGCAATCGGCAAAATCGCTTCGTCGGCGACTGGCTGCTGTACGGCGTTGCGCCCTATGGCTGGATGCGTCAGGCCGCGGGCACGCCGGATCCGGAGCCGGAACCGGCCTATGCCGTGCACTACGCGCAGCCGAACGACCCGATTCGCCCGCTGGCGCTGGGGCATTGGGTGCAGCGCATCGAGGCGATGGGGCAGGACGCGGTGGCGGTGGGGCCACTGAAGGACGATCTGGTGTTCAGCACGATTGCGCTCGGATCCGATGCGGCCGCGCCGCACGGGCGCTTCGTGGCCGGTTCGTCGCGGCAGTCCGAGAGCCGCACCCACGGGTTTTTCTACCGGCGTGACGATGCCACGCACGGCGTGATCGGGCTGCCGGTTCTGCGCGAGACACCGCCGGAACCGCGGGAGGCCGGCGCCAGTCCATCCAGCGCCACGGTGCTGTATCTGCGCAACGCGGCACTGGACCTGAGCCGGCTGGGCGAACTGGCGGCCAGCCCGTTTCGCAGCGTCGATGACGGCTGCAAGGCCAGCTGCGTGGACTGGTACGGCAATGCGCGGCCGATCTTCATCGGCCCGCGGGTGTTTGCGCTGCTGGGCTATGAGCTGGTGGAAGGCCGGCTTGCAGACGGGAACATCAGCGAGCGGCGGCGGGTGAACTTCACACCATCAATGAAGTAGCGGCGATGGATCCGGGTGTGGGGATTTCGGACGCCATCGCGGGGCGCGTGCTCAGGCAGGCTGCGCGCGTTCTCCTGCACCCATGCCAACGCATCGACACCCCAGCGGACCGGCTCGGCGCGGACCAGCCCGACCGGCCCTCGCTGTTTCAGAAGCTCGACCGATTGGGAATAGCGGCGGATGGCGGTGAATTCGTCATTCACGCGTCTCCGGTGCGGATTCGAAGTGCCATTCAGCCGCGAACGGGCAACGACCAGGGGCCCGGTCTGGTCTTTGCGTCGGACAACGTCGTATTCGCGTTGCTGCATGCGCTGCAAAAGCTCTGGCGGACCGATCCGGATGCCTCCTTGCGTGGCATTGCCGGTCATTCCCGCGTGCATGGAGGCCTGTACCGCTGCCTGCATCCGTTTTCCGGCGCCGCCGCGTATGGGTTCGTCAGCCTCCATGAGGCGCTTGAGCGGGTGGTGGATCCCGATCGCCGGGTGTATCTGCACCTGTGCCGGCGGCAGGGGTTCCGGCTGCGCCGCCAAGGCGCCGTGACCCGGCTTGCGCGGGGTTGGTTTCGCAGCACGAGCGAATGGGTGGCGGATGTCGAGGTCATGCCGGAGCACGTGATTGCAGCGAGCTTGCGGGATCTCGGGCTCCGGGTGGCCCTGCACCCGGAAGGGACGACGCACCTGCAGGCGCTGTTGCGCTATCGCTCGGCGCGCACGGCGTGTTGGAGCCGGACGTTGCGGGATTCCGGCATGACGACTGCCGCCGGGCGTGAGTCGGGTTCGGGCATGGACTGCGCTGAACGGGGCTGAAAAGCCCAAGGCGGGCTTTTCCAGCATTGCCATGTCTGTCGCGTTGCCACTGGACGCAATACGCGTTCAGTGGACAAAGGGCTTACTTCTTGCGCCGTCCGAACAGGCTGCTGACGCCGCTGGCCGGGCGGGATGATGCCGGTGCTGTAGGCGCCGGGGCGGGCTGGGGGGCTTCCGCATCGGCCTTGGCGTTGACCGCGTAGCCGGTCGCCAGGTTGGCGTTGATGAAGTCCCGGACTTCCTCTTCCGGCACGCCGGCAGCTTGGGCGATGTCGGCGACGTTGGCCGCGCTTTTCATCATGATCGTGGCGATCCGGAAGTGCCGCGGGTATTCGCGTTCGATCTGCGGCCATTTGCGCAGCCGGAACGCGCCGTGGGTCGGATTGCCCGAGAGCAGCCCGCCCAGCCATTGCAGCCGTGCCACCGGCTGGGCCGGGCCGAGTTTGGCGACTTCAGCTTTCCAGTCAGCCTCATTCAGGGTTTCGGATGCGACCGCGCCGGGCTCGGCCGAAAAACAAGGGGCGGCGGACTTGAGTTCCTTGGGGCCATGCCAGAGACCGGCTTGGCTATCCAGCAAGACCGTGGTGCCATCCTTCGCCGTCACGCGCACGCGCTGCGCGCCGCGCGCGCCCAGCCAGCCGCGCAGGGTGCGTGGCGTTTGGGTGGCCGTTGGCCCGGGCTTGGTTTCCGGCACGGCGGCAACCACCGGCTCGGTGGCCACGTCCGCTGCGTTTTCGGCCTCGGCCTCGGCGGCGGGTTGCAGGTCGGGTTCGGGCGGCGTCCGGGCAGGAGGGCTGTCGGTCGTCACGGCCGCTTCGGTTGCGGCCACCGGCGCTACTTCGGCCTTGGGCCGTGGCGCTGCCGGCGGTGTGGACTTGTTGTCGACGAGGCCGGACTCATAGGCTTCTTCGCCGGCGATTTCACTCAGCAGTACGGTCAGGTCGTCGGCGCTGATCGGCTTCGGCAACCGATAGGGCGTCTTGCTGCGCTTGGCCGTGGTCAGCCCGATCACCTTGCGCCCGACCCCGTGCAGCTTCAGCCAGCTCATCGGCCCGTACAGGCTGTCCATGTCGACCACGATGTATTCGGCGCTGTCGTCGCCGGTCAGCACCCAGCGATTGCCGCAGGCGGCGTTGGCCTCCTGGAAGGCGGCATGGATCGCGGCCTCGGTGGCCCGGTCCATCCCGGTCGTGCCAAACGTCAGTGTCATGATCGAGTTCCCCTTGTCGTAGCGGGTCGCCGGTGCCACATGGCTGCGATCGCAGACGCCCGAGCGTACGCCGATGGACGGCGACGCGAGCGTCGAATGATACCCGATCGCGGCAGCCCGGGGAACGCGCCTGCGTCGCCGGTCAGTGCTGGCGGGCACGGATCGGCTGACGCGGCGATGGTCTCAGAAGTGGCGCGCCCGGTTCCTGGGCAGCTGGGCCTTCAGGAAGGCCATCTGGTCGGCGAGGATATTGCGGTTGGACAGGATCAGGTGTTCGATCCAGCTCGGCCGGTAGGGCACCGCCAGCAATGGCATGCCGGCCTGCTGCGGGGTGCGGTTGCCCTTGTGCGAATTGCAGTGGAGGCAGGCGCTGACCACGTTCTCCCAGATGTCGCGGCCACCTTTGGACAGCGGCAGGACGTGGTCGCGGGTGAGGGTGTTGCCGTGGAATTCGCGCCCGCAGTACAGGCACAGGTGCTGGTCGCGGGCGAACAGCGCCGGGTTGGTCAACGCGGGCGTTGGGTCGAGCGCGGCGGGACGCGCGTGGCCGCGTGCGGCGATGATCGGATGCAGCTGGATCAGGCTTTGCCGGCCGCTGCCGCGATTGATGCCGCCGTGGATCGACAGGCAAGGGTCGCCCAATGTCCAGGCGACGGCGTCGCGCGCGTACAGGCAGGTGGCGTCTTGCCAGCTCAGCCAGTCGAGCGCGCGGCCGCAGGCATCCAGCCCGAGCAGGCGCAGTCCGGCCGACGGATGATTCCGGTTCGGAAAAGCCAGCAGGCCGGCCGCAGCCATGGCCACGGACCCCGTGCCCACACCCTTGCGGTGCGCGTGTGCTGTATCGCTCTCCATACGGGAATCCAGTTTATACGCCGTTCCTGCGGCTTTGGGTAGCGAACCCGCGCAAACCGGGGGCAGGGACGCCGTTTGCTTCCGCTCGCCGGCGAGTAAGCTCTTGGACTTCGGTGGATACGCCGCTTTTTCGGGGATGGGCGCACATGGGTTCAGAGTCGGTCGTCCGGACGGGGCGGCGCAATTTCGTGAAGGCGGCCGGGACCCTGCTGCTGGCTTCGGCGTTCCCGGCGTCCATTGCCGGCGCGGTTGAGGCCGTGCCGGATGGCTTGGAGCGCGCGCTTGCAGAGCTCGCGGACGCGGCCATCCGCACTCGGGCCTGTCCCGGGATCCAGATGTCCGTCTGGCAGGAAAATCGTCCGCGGGTGACGCTTGCCCGCGGCAGCGCGAATCTGGAAACCGCCACGCCGGTCGCGGCGGCCAGCGTGTTCCGCGCCGGTTCGCTGACCAAGCAGTTCACGGCGGCGTTGATCGCGAAGCTGGAGGAACAGGGCAAGCTGTCCGTGCACGACGGACTGGATCGGTATCTTGAGTTCTTCGCCGGGAAACACCCGCCCACGCTGCTGGAGCTGATCCACCATACCGCCGGGGTCCACGCTGCCACGGAGTCCGTTTTCGATCCGCGCAACGTCACCCAGGTGGAATTGGCCAGGCGCATTGCGGCGCAGGAGAACTTGTACGACTTCCCGCCCGGGACCGCATGGTTGTACAGCAATGCCAATTACATCCTGCTGGGGGCGGTCATCGAGGCGGTCACCGGACAGCCATTGGCCACGGCGGCGCGGCGCCTGTTGTTCGAGCCGCTCGGCCTGGCCGACACGGCGTTCGATGCCAATGCGGACGTCGTGCCGAACCGGGTCAACGGCTACACGCCAACCGCCGCCGGCGCGGTGGCGTTTGCCAATGCCGACTGCCTGCCCGTCGAACAGGCGGGCGGCGCCGGCGCGATCCGATCGACGGCGACCGACCTGTGCCGGTGGCATCAGGCCTTGTTCTCGGGAAGTGTCGTTTCGCGAGCTTCGCTCGAGCGGATGCTGGCCCCGGCCCGGCTGCGGGACGGCCGTCCGGCCATCGAACACCGGTTCGATCCTGCCGATGCCAACATGGGCGCCACCGGCTACGGGTATGGCCTGCTGCTGGATCGCGCCACCAGGGATGGCGGCTTGATCGCGCTGCACAGTGGCTTCATCAGCGGGTTCTCGGCCTGGCTGGCGACCCATGTGCCGAGCCGGCTGACGGTGGCCTGCCTGTGCAACGTCGATCCGAATCCGAATCTGCCGTTCAGGCAACTGCGCAGGACGGTGTTCGCGCAACAGCTGCCGTGATCCCGTTGGGCCGTTCGGCTGTCAGCCCTGCGGCCCGAATCCGGCCTCCGGCAGCGCCATCAGGCTGTCGGCACCGCTTTCGATCGCGGCCTTGTGCGCCAGCGTGCGCGGCAGGATGCGGGCGAAGTAGAAGCGGGCGGTGTCGCGCTTGGCGTCCTTGAACACCTGCGGGCGGTCGGAGGCATTGGCGGCGGCGACCGCGCGCACCCACCAGCAGGCCAGCGCGACGTAGCCGGAATAGAACAGGTAGTCGGTGCTGGCCGCGCCCAGTTCTTCCGGGTTGGCCATGCCGCGCATCACGGTGGCGATGGTGAGCTGGCCCCACTCCTCGCACTTGGCGCGCAGCGGGCCGAGGAATTCGGCCAGCGCGGGGTCGTTGGCATGTTCCTTGGCGAAGGCCTCCATGTCGGCGAGGAACAGCTTGAGCCCGGCGCCCTGGGTGGCGGCGGTCTTGCGGCCGATCAGGTCCAGCGACTGGATGCCGGTGGTGCCTTCATACAAGGTGGTGATGCGGGCGTCGCGGGCGAGCTGCTCGATGCCATGCTCGGCGATGTAGCCGTGGCCGCCGAAGCACTGGATCGCGTTGTAGGTGTTCTCGATCGACCACTCGGTCAGGCAGGCCTTGCAGATCGGGGTGAGGAAACCGACCAAGGTGTCTGCGCGCTCGCGCTCGGCGGCATCCTGCGAACGATTGGCGATGTCGAGCTGGGCATAGGCCGACAGGCTCAACATGCGCCCGCCTTCGATCAGCGCTTTTTGCACCAACAACATCCGACGCACGTCCGGCTGCACGATGATCGGATCGGCCGGCTTGTCGGGGAATTTCGCGCCGGACAGCGAGCGCGATTGCAGGCGTTCGCGGGCGTAGCGCAGCGCGTTCTGGTAGGCGCGTTCGGACAGGGCGTGGCCCTGGATGCCGACCGCGAGGCGGGCGGTGTTCATCATCACGAACATCGCCTGCAGGCCCTTGTGCGGCTGGCCGACCAGATAGCCTTCGGCGCCGTCGAAATTCATCACGCAGGTGGCCGAGGCGTGGATGCCCATCTTGTGTTCGATCGCGCCGCAGCGCACCGCGTTGCGTTCGCCAACCGTGCCGTCACGGTCGACCTCGAACTTCGGCACCACGAACAGCGAGATGCCCTTGGCGCCGGGCGGCGCGTCCGGCAGCTTGGCCAGCACCAGGTGGATGATGTTGGGAACGAGGTCGTGCTCGCCGGCGGTGATGAAGATCTTGGTGCCGGTGATGGCGTACTTGCCGTCAGCCCGCGGCTCGGCGCGGGTCTTGAGCAGGCCGAGGTCGGTGCCGCAGTGCGGCTCGGTCAGGCACATGGTGCCGGTCCATTGACCCGTCACCAGCGGCTTCAGGAAGACTTCCTTCTGCCAGTCCTCGCCGTAGGTTTCCAGCGCTTTCACCGCCCCGTGCGAGAGCATCGGGAAATTGCCCCAAGCCAGGTTGCCGCTGTCCACCAGCTCGGTGACGGCGCTGCCGATCAGCGCCGGCATGCCCTGACCGCCGTGTTCGGGGTCGTTGGTCAGGCCGGTCCAGCCGCCTTCGACGAATTGCTGGAAGGCCTGCTTGAAGCCGGGCGGTGGCGTCACATCGCCGCTGGCGGGATCGAATTTGCAGCCGACCTGGTCGCCGACCTGGTTGAGCGGGGCCAGCACGGTTTCGGAAAAGCGCGCGGCTTCATCCAGCACCGCGTCCATCAGCTCGCGACTGACGTCGGCCTGGCCGAGGCGGGTGAACAGGGCTTCGGCCTGGAGCACGTCATGGATGACAAACCGCAGGTCGTCGAGGGGGGCCTTGTAGCTGCTCATGGGGTCGGGTCCTGGCGCATGCGGGCCGCCGATCGGCCCATCCGGTGAGGGACATACTATAGCGTATGGTGCGGCGGAACGGGAAGCCCGCGCGCTAACTCAGCGCAGGGTGCCGGGCAGGCCGGGCACCGGCGAGAGCGCACTGCTGGCCTTGACCTTCCAATCCTTTGCACCCGCGCCTTCAGGCGTGGCCTGCACGCTGCCTTCGAGGGTGTAGCTCAGGCCGTGGCCGTCGGCCAGCGCAGTCGCAATACGGGCCATGCCGGCGGGCGTGGGGACGAGCGTGGTGACGTGGGTGTCGGCGGATTCCGGGCCGATTTCCAGATTCGGCTGCGCCTCGATATGGGCCGCGGCGCCGTTGTCGAAGCGCAAGTCCAGGCGCACCGCAGTGAAGCGCATCGGCATGCTGCTGTAGTTGTTCAGCCGCAGCTGCAGTTCCCAGCGGCCATCGGCGCGGACGGTGAGCTGCTGGAGGCTGGCGGCGGGCTGGGACACGCGTCGCACCGGGCCGCGGCCGCTGCAGCTGGTCAACAGCAGGATGGCAACGATCGGCAGCGCAAGCCGAAGCAGTCCGCGGAGGGTCAACGATGCCGGCATGGCGTCAGAACGTTTCCGGGCCGGGCACCGGAAGTTCCCGGATGTAGAGGTCCTTGGCCTTGATGAAGGCCTCGGCGCAGCGGTAAGCCTCGCGTCCCAGTTCGATCCGCGTGGCGTCATCCAGCGCGGTTCCGGAGTGGGCGCCCACGAGCTGGGCGAACAGGGTCAGGGCGATGTCGTGGATATCCATGGCGTGGCTCGGTTGGGTCCGGCTGGGCGAATGTCGAACATACACCGCCCGCGCGCCGGCCGGAACCCGGTGATGGTCTTCCGGTGGCGATTCCGCGGCGGTCGGCGCAGGTCCGGACGGCGGTTGTCACCGCCCGGATCGCCTTACCAGATCACCACGCGGGCATCACCGCTGCGCACCATGGCATCGCCCGGCTTGCAGCTGAAGGCCTGCTCGAACGCGGTCATGTTGGATGGTGCGCCGATCGCGCGGAAATTGGCCGGCGCGTGCGGATCGGTGTTCAGGCGCACGCGCAGTTCATCCGGGGTGAAGTTGCGGCGCCACACCGTGGCCCAGTTGAAGAAGAAGCGCTGGTTCTCGCTGTGGCCGTCGATCATCTCGTCACCGGAACGACCGGCATCGCGCAACGCCTTCTGATAGGCATCCCAAGCCACGTTCAAGCCGCCGAGGTCGGCGATATTCTCACCCAAGGTCAGCTGGCCCTTCACGTGCAGGCCATCGATTGAAACGTAATCGTCGAACTGCTTCACCAGCCGCGCGGTGCGGGCTTCGAAACGCTCGCGGTCGCCGGGCGTCCACCAGTTGTTGAAGTTGCCGTGGGCATCGAATTGACTGCCCTGGTCGTCGTAGCCGTGCATCATCTCGTGGCCGATGACCGCACCGATGCCACCGTAGTTCAGCGCCGGATCGGCCTTGGGGTCGAAGAAGGGTGGTTGCAGGATCGCGGCCGGGAACACGATCTCGTTCATCAGCGGGTTGTAGTAGGCGTTGACCGTCTGCGGCGTCATGCCCCATTCGCTGCGATCGACCGGCTTGCCGATCTTGGCCATGCCCCAGGCGTGGTTGAAGCGCGCTGCGGCCAACACGTTGCCGAGGTAATCACCGCGGGAAGTGGCAAGGCCATCCCAGCTGCGCCAGTGATCCGGATAACCGATCTTGGGCGTGAAGCTGGCCCATTTCTCCATCGCCTTCGTCCGGGTTTCCGGGCTCATCCAATCGAGGTGTTCCAGCCGCGCCTTCAGCGCCAGCCGCAGGTTCTGCACCAGCGCCTCCATCTGCGCCTTGGATTCGGCGGGGAAATACTCGCGCACGTACAACTGCCCCAGCGCCTCGCCGGCCGAGCCCTCGACACCATCGAGTACGCGCTTCCAGCGCGGTTTCTGCTGCTGTTGTCCACGCAGGGTGCGGGCGAAGAAGGCGAAGCGCTCATCGGCGAACTTCGAGGACAGCATCGGCGCCATCCCGTCGATCATGTGTGCGCGCAGGTAGGCCTGCCATTGTGCGGCCGGCACGTCGACCAGCATCTTGTTGAATTCGGCGAAGAACGCCGGCTGCGACAGCGAGAAGCCATCCGCCTGCACGCCATTGGCGCTGAAGAAGGCCGACCACGGGAAGTTCGGCGACAGCCGGTCGGCCTCGACCATGCTGACGAAGTGGTACTGGTTGTTGGGGTCGCGCAATTCGATCGGCGAGAGCGAAGCGCGTGCCAGCCGGGTCTCGAAGGCGAGCACGTCACTGGCCTGCTGCTGCGCGTCCGCCGCGGGGATGCCGGCGTTCTGCAACTGCCGAGCGACGTGGGCGACGTAGGCGGCACGAATCGCCTTGTATTTCCCGTCCGGACCGTCTTCGAGGTAGTAGGCCTTTTCGGGTAGCGACAGGCCGCCCTGGTAGGCATAGCCGATCTTGTGGCTGGAATCCTTGAAATCGGCTTCGGCACCGAAGGCGAACACCGCGCCGCGACCGGCCGCGAATTCCTCGCGCAGGTAGGCAGCGATGTCGGCCGGCGTCTTCAGGGTGTCGATGCGATCGAGCATCGGCCGGATCGGAGTGACGCCCGCGGCCTCGATGGTGGCTTCGTTCATGCCGCTGGCGTACAGGTCACCCACCAGCTTTTCGATCCCGCTGGCATTCGGGTTGGCGGCGGCGGCTTCCACAAGGTGCCGGCTGGCGGCTTGCGAGCGCTCGTCGAGCATCTCGAAACTGCCCCAGCTGGTCTTGTCCGACGGCACCGGGTTGGCCGCAAGCCAGCGGCTGTTGACGTAATCGGCGAGGTTGTTGCACGCGTTTTTCGATGGGTCGAGGTCGCTGCTGCGGAAGGCCGCCAGCGGGGGCAGGTCGCTGCCGTGGGCAGACGCACCGGCACTCGCATCGACGGCGGGTGCGTTGGCGGCGGCGAGGGCGGCGGTGATGGCCAGCGACAGGAGCAAAGGTTTGCGGACGGTCACGGGAAGTCTCCTGGGATCAGGTGGGCGCTAGGCGCGAATGCAACCGGGCAATGCTGCGCCGCGCCTTGTTCACGCATGGCGAAGGAAATATCTGGCGGGAACTCAGGGCGAGAAATGCGGATCGGACAGGCGCATCTCCGTCACCGGCCCGTAAGCCTTGAGCAGGTCGCGGATTTTCGCTGCATCGCCGATCACCACCATCACCAGATCCTTGCTGTCCGGGAACACCGCGCGGGCGGCGGCGACTTGCTCGGGCGTGGCCGTGGCCACCGCATCGAGGTAGCCGTCGATGTAGCTGCGCGGCTCGCCGTACAGGGTCAGCCAGGCCAGCGTGGTGCCGACCTGCGCCGCGGTTTCCAGACGCGGTGCGAATTGGCCGGCAATGTAGTTTTTCGCCGATTGCAGGGTGGCGGCATCGAGCCCATCGCGGTGCAGGCGGTCGAGGGTGGCGATGGCCATGTCGATCGCGGCGGCAGTGGAATCGGTCTTGGTGAAGGTGGTGATGTCCACGCTGCCGGGCTGGATCTGGCGGTCGATGCTGGCGCGGGCGCCATAGGTCAAGCCCGACTTCACCCGCAGTTCGGTATTGAGCATCGAGGTGAAACGGCCACCGAAGGCGGTGGCGACGATGTCCTGCGCGGCGCGCGCCGGGTCGTCGCGGGTGGTGCCGATATTGGCCAGCGCGAAATAGGTCTGGGTGGCTCCCGGTTTGTCGACCAGCAGCACGCGACGGCCCGATTGTCTTGGTTCTGCGGCGACTGTCGGCAAGCTGCCGCTGGCACGCGCCCAACTGCCGAACGCACTGCGCACCTGCGCGGTGACGGCGGCCGGATCGAAATCCCCGGAGATGACCAGGATCAGGCGGTCGCCGCCCATCTGCGCCTGCCGGAAGGTTTGCAGATCGTCGAGGCTGATGTGGGCGAGGCTGGTTTCGTCGCCTCCGGTCGGACGGCCGTAGGGATGGCCGCGGAACAGCCAGGCATCCGCGTAAGTGCCGATCAAACGGCGCGGATCGGAATCCTTGGCGGCGGCGATGCCGTCAATCGTGCGCTGGCGCAGCTTGTCGAATTCGTCCTGCTGCATGCGTGGCCGCAGCAGCGCATCGGCCAGCAGCGAGAGCATCAGGCCGCTGTCTTTGGACAGAAATTGCGCGCTGGCGACGATGGCTTCCTGACTGCTTTCGATCGACAAGCTGCCGCCGGCGCCGTCCACGGCCTGGGCGAAGGCGAGTGCATCGCGCGTGCCCGCGCCCTGCGAGAGCAGGCTGGCCAGCAGCTCGGCGCTGCCTTCCTTGCCCTGCGGATCGGCGAGTGAACCGCCGCGCACCAGCGCGGTGGCCGAGACCAGCGGGACATCCTTGCGCGGAACCAGAATCAGGGTGGCGCCGTTGTCCAGCGTGAGGGTCTGGGCTTGCGGGAGGCGTACACCGGAAGCGGCCGCCGTTGTGCTGAACCCGGCCAGTGCGATGGCCACGGTGAGCGTCGTGATGATGATTCGCAACAGGCGCATGGGCAGTCCGTTTCGGTGGTTGAAAGTGCAGGCATTGGCAGCGTTCATCGGCCGGACTCCGTGCCGTCGGCGGCCGGCAGCAGCAGGCCGGTGGTGCGGTTGCGCTGGCGCAAAAGCTTCGCCGCCAGCGCCTGGATGTCGGTGGCGCTCACCGCCGCATAGCGGGACGGGGCATCGAACGCCAGCCGGTAATCGCCATTGAAGACCTCGAAGGTGCCCAGCACACGTGCCTTGCCGTTGATCGTTGCCATCTGCCGCCAGAACGCCGACAGCTGCAGGTTGCGCGCCTTGTCCAATTCGGCGGCAGTCACGCCATCGCGGACGATGCGCGCCAATTCGTCGTCGAGCAGCGCCTGCGCCTTGGTCACGTCGGCGCCCGGCGGCAGCATCGCGTAGACCCAGAACAATCCGGGATCGAAGCCGAGATCGGCAAACGCGCCCACGTCCACCGCCGCCTGTTCGCGTTCGACCAGGCGCTGGTGCAGACGCGAGGAATCACCATCGGCAAGAATCGTGGTCAACAGTTCCAGTGCCGGTGCGTCCTTGCCGGCGGCGCCGAAGCCGGTGTGGAACGCGTAGGCGAGGATCGGCGCGCGCACGTCGCCGCGTTCGACCACGATCCGGCGTTCGCCGAGTTGCTCGGGCTCGACCGTGGTGACGGCGGGCGGTGCCGGCTGGCGCGGGGTTGTCGCGAGATATTGATCGGCCAGCGCGAACACCTGCTGCGGGTCGATGTCGCCGGTGATCACCAGCACCGCATTGTTCGGTGCGTAATAGGTCTTGAAGAAGGCCTTGAGGTCGTCGATGGTCCAGTGCTCGATGTCGCTGGGCCAGCCGATGGTCGGGATGTGGTAGGGATGGGCGATGAAGGCGGTGGCCTGCATCTGCTCCACCAGGGTGCCGAAGCCGTCGTTGTCGACGCTGGAGCGGCGTTCGCTGTAGACCACGCCGCGCTCGCTTTCGACCACCTTGGGATCGAAGGCGAGGTTGGCCATGCGGTCGCCTTCCAGATCGAAGATGGTCTCCAGCGCGGAGGAGGGGAACCAGTCGGTGTAGATGGTGAGGTCATTGCTGGTGCTGGCGTTGTTGCTGCCGCCGGCGGCCTCCATGGTGCGGTCGAATTCACCCGGCGCGCGGCGGCTGGTGCCGTTGAACATCATGTGTTCGAAGAAATGCGCCAGCCCGGTGATGCCGACGTGTTCGTTGCGGCTGCCAACCCGGTAGAAGGTGTAGTAATTGGCGCTGGGGATGTCGTGATCCGGCCAGACGATGATCTTCAGGCCGTTGGCCAGGGTCTTGCTGACGATCTGCTCGCTGCCGGGAACGGCGGCGGCAGCAGGAGCGGGCCCCGCCGGCTGCGCGGCCAGTGCTGGCAAGTTGGCGCAGCCCAGCAGCAGCGCGAGGGCGGAGGAAAGCAGGCGCATGGCGTTTTCCGGAGGGGAATCGGGAAAGCATGACCGATCGCCGCCGCCACGCCAATCTGCCGGAAGTCGTGTTGCGGGCGCCGTGCGGCGGTCGTCTGTGGGAGCGTGCCCTGCGCGCGACGGAAGTGCGTTGATACCTGAAGATGTACTTGCGTCAGCGCCGGTCGCCTGCCTCCGCGTTCGGCCCGCCACTCAGTGCTTCGCATCCGGCTTCGATGCGTGGCCGCGGGCCATCCCTGGCCCGCTCGGACCGATCACGGAGGCAGGCGCCCTAGGGGTATTCCATTCTGACATTCGGTTTGCGTTTGCGTCAGCGCCGGTTGCTTGCCTACGCACTCTGCCCGTCGCTCGGAACTTCGCCGGGCTCCGCAGGCCTTTTGGGCAAATGTCCCCCGGCATCCGCCTGCGGCGAATGCCTCCTCCTTTACTTTGCCCAAAAGGCCCGCGAAACCCGACGAATCGGGGTGCGATTTTTGGCCACGCAAAGCGAGGAACCACAGTTCGCGGGTTGCTCGCTGGGGTTCGAGCGGGCCATCCATGGCCCGCTCGACCCGATCGTGGCGGCAGGCGCCCTCGGGGGACCTCCGAGCTTGTACGCGCATGACGCCCGCACTCTTGCGCTACCCTTTCGTCAACACCTGACAGGGGCAGCGCATGCGCGTGCATTTCCACGGGGCGGCCGGCGACGTCACCGGCTCAATGCATCTGGTCGAGGCGGCGGGGAAGCGGATCCTGATCGACTGTGGTCTGGTGCAGGGCAGCCCGGAGGCGGATGCGCGCAACTTCGCGCCGTTTCCGTTCGATCCGAAGGACCTCGATGCGCTGGTTCTGAGCCATGCCCACATCGACCACCTCGGGCGGGTGCCGCGGCTGTGCATGGACGGATTCCGCGGGCCGATCTTCACCCAGCGCGCCAGCGCCGATCTGCTGCCGATCATGCTGATGGATTCGGCCTCGCTGCAGGAGAATGAGGCCGAACGCGACAACCGCCGGCGCAAGCCAAATCAGCCCAAGGCGATGCCGCTGTACACCCGCGAAGATGTGCGCGAGGTGTTCTCGCAGGTGCGCCCGCTGCCGTATGCACAGCGCACCGAAATCCTGCCCGGCGTCGAACTGGTTCTGCGCGATGCCGGCCACATCCTCGGTTCGGCCATCGTCGAAGTGTTCGCCGACGGCCGCAAGCTGGTGTTTTCCGGCGATCTCGGGATGCAGGGAACCCCCATCCTGCGCGACCCCGAGCCGGTGGCGCAGGCCGACCTGCTGCTGATGGAATCCACCTACGGCGATCGCAACCACCGCCAGCGGCACGATACCGTGCGCGAGCTCGGGGAGATTCTCGATGCGGCATGGAACGATCGCGGCAATGTCCTGATTCCGGCGTTTGCAGTCGGGCGCACGCAAGAACTTCTGTACTGGTTCGCCCGTCACTGGGACGACTGGGACATGGCGCGCTGGCGCATCTTCCTCGACAGTCCGATGGCCTCGAAGGTGGTGCAGGTCTATGACCGCCACCATGAATTGTTCGACGCCGAAGCACGCGAGGTCTGGCGCGGCACACCCAACCCGTTCCGGCTGCCGAACCTGCGGGTCACCGAATCGGCCGAGGAGTCGATGGCGATCAATCGCATCCGCGGCGGCGCAATCGTGATCGCCGGCAATGGCATGGCCAACGGCGGGCGCATCCTGCATCACATGCGGCAGAATCTGCCGCATCGACAGACCCGGATCATCTTCGTCGGATATCAGGCGCAGGGCACGATCGGGCGGCGTCTGGTCGAAGGGGCGCGGTGGGTGCGCATCCACGGTCACGACGTGCGTGTCAACGCACACCGGCACACGGTGGGCGGGCTGTCCGCGCATGCCGATCAGGCGGCGCTGCTGAATTGGTATGCCGGATTCCAACCGTCGCCACCGGTCGCGCTGGTGCATGGCGAGGATCTGGCCCGCGAAGCGCTGGCGGGTGAAATCCACGAGCGCCACGGCGTCGAAGCCGTGCTGGTGCGGCCGGGAGACGTGCTGGAAGTTTGAACGCGGGCTGTCCTTGGCCACTCTGTCCGTTGGGCTGAAGGTATCGGTAATGACTGGTCGCGGGATCGGGGAAGCGCTGGGTTGTGGGTGTCCCTGTTCGCCTTGTGCGCTCGCCTGCGAGATGTAAATGGGACTTGACCTTTCCATGATGTCAAGGTCAAGAATCGAAGCAAATCGACAAAGGAACCGGCGTGAATGACCATCTGCATCACCACGGCCATGCTGTGGGCGAACAGGCCCATGTGGGCATCATCTACACCTGTCCGATGCACCCCGAAGTGCGGCAGGATCATCCTGGCAACTGCCCCATATGTCACATGAACCTGGTTCCCGAGGGGCAGCCGGTTTCAGGCCACGATCACCATGGCCATGCTGCGGGTGAGCAGGTCCCGGCATCCGCGGCTCAGCCGCCTCAGGAGGCCCCAGCGGGCACCACCTACACCTGCCCCATGCACCCGGAGATCCGGCAGGACCATCCCGGCAACTGTCCAATCTGCGGCATGACATTGGAACCGGTGATACCGCTGGACGAGGAGGACAACAGCGAACTCATTGATTTCCAGCGCCGCTTCTGGTGGACGCTGCCGTTCACCGCCGTCGTCACCATCCTGGCCATGTTCGGTCACCGCCTCGGTTGGTTCGACATGCGAACTCAGACCTGGGTCGAACTGGTGCTGTCACTGCCCGTGGTGTTGTGGGCGGGTGTCCCCTTCTTCACGCGCTGCTGGCAGTCCATCATCAATCGCAGCCCCAATATGTGGACGCTGATTGGCCTGGGCACCGGCGCCGCCTTTGCCTACAGCGTGGTCGCCACCCTCGCACCCGGTGTGTTTCCCGATTCGTTCGTGGCCCACGGCCGCGTCGCCGTCTATTTCGAGGCGGCCGTCGTGATCATCTCGCTGACCATGATGGGTCAGATCATCGAATTGAAGGCGCGCTCGCAGACTTCTGCGGCGATCAAGGCACTGCTCGGCCTGGCGCCCAAGACGGCACGCCGCATCAATGCCGACGGCAGCGAGGAGGACGTGCCGTTGAACCATGTCCACGTTGGCGACCTGCTGCGCGTGCGGCCCGGCGAGAAGGTGCCCGTCGATGGCGTGGTGGCCGAGGGCAGCAGCGCGGTCGATGAATCCATGCTGACCGGCGAACCAGTGCCGGTGACCAAGCGCGTGGGCGACGGGCTGATCGGCGCCACGCTGAACACCAGTGGCGCACTGGTGATGCGTTCCGAGAAGGTCGGCGCCGCCACCATGCTGTCGCAGATCGTGCAGATGGTGGCCAATGCCCAGCGATCGAAGGCGCCGATGCAGCGCATGGCCGATGTGGTGGCCGGCAGGTTCGTGGTTGTGGTGGTGCTGATCGCTATCGCGACTTTGTTCGTCTGGGGATTCTTCGGCCCCGAGCCGAGCTGGGTGTTTGGCCTGATCAACGCCGTGGCGGTGCTGATCATTGCGTGCCCGTGTGCGCTGGGCCTGGCTACTCCGATGTCCGTGATGGTCGCCACCGGCCGCGCGGCCACGCAGGGGATTTTGTTCCGCGACGCCAGCGCCATCGAGAAGATGCGCGAGGTGGATACGCTGATCGTGGATAAGACCGGCACCCTGACCGAAGGCAAGCCGGCCTTCGACACTGCCGTCGCGGCCCCGGGCTACAAGGCTGACGAGGTGCTCCGTCTGGCCGCCAGCCTGGACCAGGGCAGCGAGCACCCGCTGGCAGATGCCATTGTTCGCGCCGCCCGGGACAAGGGGCTGGCGTTGAGCAAGGCCGACGACTTCGAATCGGGCAGTGGTATCGGCGTGCGCGGCACGATCGAAGGCAAGCGCCTGGCGCTGGGCAACACCGCCTTGATGCAGCAGGAGAGCGTCGCCACCGATGCGCTCAAGACGGACGCCGAGCGCTTGCGCGGCGAGGGCGGTAGTGTGATGCACTTGGCCGTGGATGGCCGGTTGGCCGGCATCCTGGCCGTCACCGACCCGATCAAGGCAACCACGGCTGACGCCATCAAGACGCTGCACGACAGCGGCCTGCGCATCGTCATGGCGACGGGCGACGGCTTGACCACGGCTAAGGCGGTGGGTGCCAAGCTCCACATCGACGAAGTGCACGGCGAAGTCAAACCGGCCGACAAGCTGGCCCTAGTGGAGCGGCTGCAGAAGGAGGGGCACATCGTCGCCATGGCCGGCGATGGCATCAATGATGCACCGGCTCTGGCCAAGGCCGACGTGGGCATTGCCATGGGCACCGGCACCGACGTGGCGATGAACAGCGGACAGATCACCCTGGTCAAGGGTGATCTGCGCGGCATCGTCGCCGCGCGCGATATCTCCATCGATACGGTGCGCAACATGCGCCAGAACCTGGGGTTCGCCTTCGTCTACAACGGCATCGGCGTGCCGATCGCAGCCGGGCTGTTGTACCCCTTCACCAGTTGGTTGCTGTCGCCCATGATCGCGGCGCTGGCGATGAGCCTGAGCTCGGCTTCGGTGGTATTCAATGCGCTGCGGTTGCGGCACGCCTAGCGCGAACTACCTTCCCGGTTCATCCCGTCAGCCCAACGCAAGCTCGCAGACGCACGGATGCCTGCAACTGATCTGCCCAAGCCCAATTCAGGTACAATGCCAAGGTTCTGCGCACGGCGGATCGTTTTCCCGGTCACGCCCGCCGCCTTTGCGGCCTGCTTCACCCCCACGCCTTTCGTCGCGCAGACGCGGCTCGGAGTCCCGTTGCCGTGACATCTGCCGACCCGCGCTCGGTTTTCGGGAAGCGTGCGGGCCTGCCCGTGCTTGTGCACGGTTTGCAACCTTTGGAGCAAGACAACATGACGTTCGAACAACTTGGCGTCGCGCCGGCCCTGCTGCGCGCGTTGGCCGACTGCGGCTATGCCACCCCCACGCCGATTCAGCAGCAGGCCATCCCGCTGGTCCTGGCCGGCCATGACGTGCTGGGCGGCGCCCAGACCGGCACCGGCAAGACCGCCGCGTTCGGCCTGCCGCTGTTGCAGAAATTGGCAGCGCTTCCCAAACCCGAAGGCCTGCACCGTCCGCGCGTGCTGGTGCTGACCCCGACGCGCGAGCTGGCGGTGCAGGTGGGCGAGAGCCTGCGCAGCTATGCCAAATACCTGCGTCTGAATGTCAGCACGCTGTTCGGCGGGGTGGGCATGCAGCCGCAGCTGGATGCCTTCCGCCGCGGGGTGGACGTGCTGGTGGCCTGCCCGGGCCGGCTGATCGACCATCTCGACCGCGGCAGCTGCAAGCTCGGCGACGTGCAGATGCTGGTGCTGGACGAGGCTGATCGCATGCTCGACATGGGCTTTCTGCCGTCGATCAAGCGGATCATGAAGCACGTTCCGCAGCAGCGTCAGACGCTGCTGTTTTCGGCCACGTTCGAGCCGCGCATCAAGGCGCTGGCGCTGGAGTTCATGCGCGAGCCGAAGCAGGTGCAGGTGGCGGCGCAGAACTCGGTGGTGGAAACCATCACCCATCGCGCGATCCCGGTTGATTCCGCGCGCAAGCGTGATCTGCTGATCGACCTGTTGGCCCAGCGTTATACCGAGCAGGTGCTGGTGTTCGGCAAGACCAAGCACGGCTGCAACCGGCTCGCCGAGCAGTTGGAGAAGGCCGGGTTGCCGGCGCTGGCGATCCACGGCAACAAGAGCCAGAACGCGCGCCAGAAGGCGCTGAACGAATTCAAGTCGGGCAAGACCCGGATTCTGGTGGCCACCGACGTGGCGGCACGCGGGTTGGACATTCCCGACCTGCCGCTGGTGATCAACCACGATCTGCCGATGGTGCCGGAGGACTATATCCACCGCATCGGTCGCACTGGCCGCAACGGCGCCACCGGCGAAGCGATTTCATTGGTGTCGCCGGACGAGGCCAGCCTGCTGCGCCAGATCCAGAAGGTGCTCGGCCGCGAGATCGCGATGGAAGCCGTGCCGGGCTTCGAGCCTTCGCGCGCCATCCGCAGTGATGCCAAGCCGTTTGACGCCGCCCCGCGCGGACCGCGCCCGGCGCGCAATCGCCGCCCGCACGGCAAGCCGCGCAGCGTCGAGGCACACGCGCACACCGGCCCCAAACCGGCGCGCGATGGCCAACGCAGCGGGCAGCGTGACGGTCAGCGCAACGGGCAGCGCGACGGGCAGCGCAGCGGCCAGCAGCAGGGCCACCGCCGCGGCGCACGCTGAAGCGTGGCCGCAGCGGCGCAGTTGGCCGCGTGATGACCCGGAGCTTGCGCGCTTCGTGCTAGCCTCGCGCGCCGACGGTGGCATCACGACAGGTTGACGACGCATGGCAAGTGCATTGACCCAGACCCGGCCCGGCCCTTGGTGGCGGCCGTGGCTGTCGGCCGAAGCGCTGATCCTGGCGGTCAGCGGGTACTGCCTGCTGGTGCTCAACGGGCCGTTCTGGGACGGCGTGCGTGCGGCCACCGATTCGTCCCGGGTCCTGCTGTCGCTGGGCGTGGCGGTGTTCGCGCTCAATGCCTTCCTGCTCGGCCTGCTGAGCTGGGGCCGGGTGGCGCGGCCGGTCCTGGCCGTGGTGCTGGTGGTCAGCGCGCTGGCGCACTGGTACATGACCCGCTATGCGGTGGTGTTCGATGCGGAAATGATCCGCAACGTGCTGCACACCGATGTGGCCGAAAGTCGTGAACTGATCTCGCTGCGGATGCTGTTGCACGTCCTGCTGCTGGGCGTGCTCCCGGCGGCATTGGTGCTGCTGGCGCGCACCCGCAAGCGCACGTTCGGGCGCGGGTTGCTGGTGCACGGCGGCTTCCTGGCCGCGACCCTGCTGCTGACCGTGACCGCCGTGCTGGCCTCGTCGCAGGGCGTGTTTTCGTTGATGCGCGCGCACAAGGCGCTGCGCTACCAGATCACCCCGGGCAACTATCTGGTCGGACTGGTCAACGTGGCCAAGCCGTCGAAGAAAAGCGGCCCGCTGCGGGTCGTGGGCGCGGATGCGGTGCGCCCGCCCGCGGCCAAGGCGCGCGCGCCGCGGCTGCTGGTGCTGGTGGTGGGTGAAACCGTGCGCGCGGGCAATTGGGGCTTGAACGGCTATGCCCGCCGGACCACGCCGGAGCTCGCCGCGCGCGGGGTGGTGAATTTCACCGACGTGCGCGCCTGCGGCACCAGTACCGAAGTCTCGCTGCCGTGCATGTTCTCGGTGCAGGGGCGCGAACACTACGATCGTGATGCCATCCGTGGCTCCGAATCACTGCTCGACGTGGCCGCGCGCGCCGGCGTGGGCGTGCTCTGGCGCGACAACCAGTCCGGCTGCAAGGGCGTGTGCGCGCGGGTGCCGTCGCACACGATGGGCCCGCAGGATGCCGCCACTCTGTGCGCGGCTGGGCGCTGCTTCGACGAAATCCTGCTGGCCGGGCTGGCTGAAAAAATCGCAGCGCAGCCTGGCGATGCGCTGATCGTCCTGCACATGCTGGGCAACCACGGGCCGAATTACTTCGAGCGCTATCCGCCCGCGTTCGAACGCTGGACGCCGGTCTGCCGCACCGCCGAGCTGAGCCGATGCACGCAGGCCGAAGTGGTCAATGCCTACGACAACGCGATCCTCTATTCCGATGCCGTGCTCGGGCGCCTGATCGACCTGCTCAAGAACCAGCGCAGCCACGATGCGGCGATGCTGTACGTGTCCGACCACGGTGAATCGCTGGGCGAATACGGCCTGTTCCTGCACGGCGCGCCGTATTCGATCGCGCCCAGGCAGCAGCTCGACGTGCCGATGGTGCTGTGGCTGTCGCCGCAGTTTGCAGCCGATGCCGGACTCGACGAAACCTGCCTGCGGGCAGCAGCGCGCAAGCCGGCCAGCCACGACAACCTGTTCTCGACCGTGCTGGGCGTGTTCGACGTGCGCACGAAGGTGTACCGACGCGACCGCGACCTGTTGGCCGGTTGCCGCACGCAACCGGTGGCGGCCGCGGATCCACCCCGTATCCCGTAGGAGCACCGAGGCCGCAGGCCGAGGGGCGCGAGAGTCTTTCTGTCAGCCCAGCAACCCGCGCACCTTGCGCAGCGCGGCGATGAACGCCTCGATTTCGGCGTGGGTGTTGTAGTAGGCGAGCGAAGCGCGGCAGGTGGTGCCCACGCCCAGCCATTGCAGCAGCGGGTGCGCGCAGTGCTGGCCGGAACGCACCGCCACCCCTTCCAGGTCGAGCAGGGTGGCCAGGTCGTGGGAATGGGTGCCGTCGATGGCGAAGCTGATCACGGCAGCCTTTTCCGGCGCGGTGCCGAAGATGCGCAGGCCGTCGATCTTCAGCAGCTCTTCGGTGGCGTGCGCCAGCAGCTCCTGCTCGCGCGCGGCGATATTGGCCAGACCGATCGCATCGAGATAATCGCTGGCGGCGCCGAGCCCGACCGCGCCGGCGATATTGGGGGTGCCGGCTTCGAAGCGGTGCGGCGGGTCGTTGAACACGCTGCCTTCGAAGCGCACTTCCTTGATCATCTCGCCGCCGCCGAGGAAGGGCGGCATCGCCGCGAGGTGCTCGCGCCTGGCCCACAGCAGCCCGGTGCCGGTAGGGCCGCCCATCTTGTGGCCGGTGGCGGCGTAGAAATCGCAGCCGATCGCGGCGATGTCCACCGCCATGTGCGGTGCCGCCTGCGAGCCGTCGACCACGCTGACGATGCCGCGTTTGGCGGCCTCCCTGCAGATCGCGGCGACCGGATTGATGGTGCCCAGCACGTTGCTGACGTGGGTCACGCCCAGCAGCTTGACCTCGGGGGTCATTTTCGCGAACAGGCCGTCAAGATCGAGGCTGCCGTCCGGCCGCAGTTCGGCCACCTTGAGCACGGCGCCGGTGCGCTGGGCAATCAGCTGCCAGGGCACGATGTTGGCGTGGTGCTCCATCCGCGTCACCAGGATGGCATCGCCCGGTTGCAGTCGCGGCAGCGCGAACGAATATGCCACCAGATTGAGCGCGAAGGTGGTGCCGCTGCACAGCACCAGCTCGTCGGCGCGGATGTGGAAGTGGCGGGCCAGGGTGGCGCGCGCGCCTTCGTAGGCCTCGGTGGCCTCGTTGCCCAGCGCGTGCACGGCGCGGCTGACGTTGGCGTTGTGGCGACGGTAGAACTCGGCGGTGGCTTCGATCACGCAGGCCGGTTTCTGGCCGGTGTTGGCGCTATCGAAATAGATCAGCGGCTTGCCGTGGACCTCGCGCTCGAGGATCGGGAAATCGGCGCGCACGCGCGTCCAGTCGATGTCCGCCGCAGCCATATCCGTTCGTGGAGAGCCCCCTTCCGTTCGTGGTGAGCCTGTCGAACCATGAACGGAAGGCCGTGGCGTAATCATGTCGTCACCCGTTCCAGCGCGCCGTCCAAGGCGGTCTCGCACAGCGCGCGCACCGGCGCGGCGTCGATGCGCGTCACCACCTCGCGGCAGAACGCGCCGGTGAGCAGGGTGCGCGCTTGCGCCTCGGGCAGCCCGCGCGAGCGCAGGTAGAACAGCGCTGTGGGATCGAGCTGGCCCACCGTGGCGCCGTGGACGGCTTTGACGTCGTCGGCGTGGATTTCCAGCGTCGGCTGGGTGTCGATCTCGGCGGTGTTCGCCAGCAGCAGGTTCTTGTTCGACAGGTCGGCGTCGGTGCCATCGGCGCCCTGGTGGATCAGGATGCCGCCGTGGAAGACCGCGTGGCCGCGCCGGCTGGCCAGCCCGCGCCAGACGAAATTGCTGGTGGTGTCGAGCGCGGCGTGTTCGATCCCCAGCCGGGTGTCGACGTGGCGGCGACCGTCGGCCAGCAGCACGCCGTCGGCGCGCCAGTTCGCGCCGTCGCCTTCAAGGCGGACGTTGAGCTCGTGACGGGTCAGCGCGGCGCCGAGTTCGAGATCGGTGCGGTCATAGCCCGCGGACTGGGCCAGCACCACATCGGTGCGTGCGAACAGGGTGGCGCGCGGCGCGGCGGTCTGGATGCGCGCCTGCGTGAGTTGCGCGTCGTGGGCGACGTGGGCATGCAGCAGGGCGTTGCCGAGGTGGGCGTGGTCGCCTGAGGCCAGCTCGTGCTCGACGATCGTCAGCCTGGCACCTTCGCGCAGTTCGACGAAATGGCGCAGATGCCAGGCGACGTCGCCGGCCGCGGCATCGGCCGCACCGACCTGGACCAGATGCAGCGGCGCTTCGATCATCGCACCGGCGTTGACGCGGATGACCGCGCCCTCGCGCGCCAGCGCCGCGTTGAGGCGGGCAAATGGCTCATCGACGCGCAGATAGCGGCGTTCGAGAAAGGCCAGCGCGCGCGGATCGTCGCCTTGCAGCAGCTGTGACAGCGGGCGCAGGTCGAGCCCGGCGGGGAGCGCGGACAGATCGCTCAGGGCGGCATCGAAGCAGCCGTTGACGAACACCAGCCGCGGCGCCGGAATCGCGGCGAGCAGGGCAGGATCGACCGCCACCGCCTTCGCGACGCCGAAGCTGCGGCGTTCGAGCTGGCGCAACGAGGTGTATTTCCAGGCCTCGGCGCGCGGCGGCGGCAGGCCGTCTTCGAGCAGGCCGTCGAGTTCGGCCCGGCGCGCGGCGTCGCCCTGGAAGCCGGCCGCGAGGGAATCGAGCAGGGCGCTCATCAGGCGGCTCCGCGCGCCGCTTCCGGCGCCATCCGCTGCTTGATCCAGCCGTAGCCGTGCGCCTCGAGTTCCAGCGCCAGCTCCGGCCCGCCGGTTTCGACGATCTTGCCGTCGGCCAGCACGTGCACCACGTCGGGCTTGATGTAATCGAGCAGGCGCTGGTAGTGGGTGATGATGAGGAAACCACGGCTCGGATCGCGCAGCGCGTTGACGCCGTCGGCCACCGCTTTCATCGCGTCGATGTCGAGCCCGGAATCGGTTTCGTCGAGGATCGCGAGCTTCGGTTCCAGCAGCGCGAGCTGGAAGATCTCGTTGCGCTTTTTCTCGCCGCCCGAGAATCCTTCATTGACGCCGCGGTGCAGCAGCTCGTCCTTGAGGTGAAGCACGGCAAGCTTTTCGCGCACCCGCTTGAGGAACTGCATCGAGTCCATCTCGGGCTCGCCGCGGGTCTTGCGCTGGGCGTTGAAGGCCGAGCGCAGGAAATAGGTGTTGTTCACGCCCGGAATTTCCACCGGATACTGGAAGGCGAGGAACACCCCGGCGGCGGCGCGCTGCTCCGGCACCAGATCCAGCAGCGGCTTGCCGTCGAATTCGACCTCGCCCTGGGTCACCTCATAGCCGTCACGCCCGGCGAGGATGTTGCCGAGGGTGGATTTGCCGGCGCCGTTGGGCCCCATGATGGCGTGGACTTCGCCGGCCTTCACCTCGAGCGAGAGGCCCTTGAGGATTTCCTTGCCGGCGACGGAAGCGTGGAGATTGGAGATTTTGAGCATTGTTGGTGATTGGTAGGGCAGTGATTGGTGATTGGTGATTGGTGATTGGTGATTCGGTAGGGACGTGATTGGTGATTGGTGATTCGGTAGAGACGTGATTGGTGATTGGTGATTGGTGATTCGTAAAGAGCGTGATGGGCGATCAAATTGCTTTGGCTCTCACCAATCACCAATCACGAATCACCAATCCCGGCTCTCACCCCACCGACCCTTCCAGGGTGACATCGAGCAGGCGCTTGGCTTCGACCGCGAACTCCATCGGCAATTCGCGGAACACCGATTTGCAGAAGCCATCGACGATCATCGAGACCGCGTTCTCCGGGTCGATCCCGCGGCTGCGGCAGTAGAACAGCTGGTCGTCGGATATCTTCGAGGTGGTGGCCTCGTGCTCGACGGTGGCGGTCGGGTTCCTGACTTCGATGTAGGGGAAGGTGTGGGCGCCGCAGGTCTTGCCGATCAGCAGCGAATCGCACTGGGTGTGGTTGCGCGCGTCCTCTGCGTTGGCGCCGACCTTGACCAGCCCGCGGTAGCTGTTCTGGCCGCGTCCGGCGCTGATGCCCTTGCTGACGATCTTGCTCTTGGTGCGCTTGCCGATGTGGATCATCTTGGTGCCGGTGTCGGCCTGCTGGTAGTGGTGGGTGAGTGCCACCGAGTGGAACTCGCCGGTCGAATCGTCGCCCACCAGCACGCAGCTCGGGTACTTCCAGGTGATTGCCGAACCGGTTTCGACCTGGGTCCAGGTCACCTTGCTGCGCGCGCCGCGGCATTCGGCGCGTTTGGTGACCAGGTTGTAGATTCCGCCGACGCCGTTCTCGTCGCCCGGGTACCAGTTCTGCACGGTGCTGTACTTGATCTCGGCATCGTCCAGCGCAATGAGCTCGACCACCGCCGCGTGCAGCTGGTTCTCGTCGCGCATCGGCGCGGTGCAGCCTTCGAGGTAGGAAACGTAGGCGCGCTCCTCGCAGATGATCAGGGTGCGTTCGAACTGCCCGGTGTTGCCGGCGTTCATGCGGAAATAGGTCGACAGCTCCATCGGGCAGCGCACGCCCTTGGGGATGTAGACGAAGCTGCCGTCGGAGAACACCGCCGAATTGAGCGCGGCGAAATAGTTGTCGCCCTGTGGTACTACCGTGCCGAGGTATTGCCGCACCAGTTCGGGATGGTGCTCGATGGCGTCGCTCATCGAGGTGAAGATCACCCCGACGTTGGCCAGTTCCTTCTGGAAAGTGGTTGCAACTGAAACCGAATCGAACACCGCGTCGACCGCCACCCCCGCGAGCTTGGCGCGCTCGTGCAGCGGCACCCCGAGCTTGTCGTAGGTGTCGAGGATTTCCTTGGGCACCTCGTCCAGCGATTTGTATTTCGGACCCTTGGGCGCGCTGTAGTAGGAGATCGACTGCAGGTCGATCGGATCCATGTGCAGCTTGGCCCAATTCGGCGGGGTCATGGTCAGGAAGCGCTGGTAGGCCGCGAGCCGCCATTCCAGCATCCACTCCGGTTCGTGCTTCTTGGCCGACAGCGCGCGGATGATGTCCTCGCCCAGGCCCGGCGGCAGCGATTCGGTCTCGATGTCGGTGATGAAGCCGGCCTCATACTTGCGTCCGAGCTGGGCGCGGATTTCGGCGTTTTGTTGCTCACTCATTCGATCAGGTCCTGGCGGAGGCCGTACGCGCGAAGGCAGCAGGATGCGGCGCGGGGGCCAGCATCTGCGCCAGCGAAACGCCGCGCAGCGCTTCGATCACGACGTCGTTGATGCGGCGCCAGTTGCTGCGCACGCCGCAGATATGTTCGATCCCGCAGTGGCCGGCGGCCGCGCTGCATTCGGTCATGCTCAGCGGGCCTTCCATGGCCTCGACGACCTCGATCAGGGTGATCGCGTCGGCGGGTTTGGCCAGCCGGTAGCCGCCGCTGGCGCCACGGAAGCCCTGCACCAGCCCGGCGGCGGCCAGCGGCTTGAGCAGTTTTGCCACCGTGGGCTGTTCCAGCCCCGAGCGTTCGGCCAGCTCCGGCGCGCTCAGCACGGCGCCCGGCCGCGCGGCGAGCACGGTCAGGACGACGGTGGCGTAATCGGTCAGTTTGGTGACGCGAAGCATGGGGAGGCAGCGGTCAATCGGTACTGAAATTGTACGATTTTGCGACCGCCGCCGCCATGATCAGCGCCTGATTTGCGTCAAGGTCGTGTTCACCCGGTTCGTTATCCAGCCTGCGACCGCCTGCGTGTACGCCGATGGCAGGCCGAGCTGGCTGTTGATTTCGCCGTGCTGCAACGCTTCCGGCAGCACCTGCGCCGGCACCGACGCGGCGTTGGCACGGCTGGCCAGCTTGCGCGCTTCGTCGCAGGGCGAGGTCGGGAAGTGGCGGGTGCTGGAGCACACCAGCAGCAGCGGCAGGGCGCGTCGATCCAGCTGCTGTTGCGGTGAGACCGAGCGCCAGAACGCCGGATCGCTGCCGAAGGCGTTGCGGTACAGCTCGGGCACGCGCGCCTGACCCATCAAGGACGGCACGTCCAGCGCGCCGCTGTCCAGCGACACCACGCCCAGCGGGCGTTGGGCGCCAGCCTTGCGCAGCAGATCGGGCTTGGTCGCGACCAGCACCACCAGGTGCGCGCCGGCGGAATGCCCCATCAGGAGCATCCGGCCCGGATCTGCGTTCCACTGGTGGGCGTGCTGCTGCACCGAGGCGATGGCCGCGGCCACGTCCTCGGCCTGCTGCATCGGATCGGCGTCCGGGACCAGGCGGTTGTTGGCGGACACGAACACGAAGCCCTGGTTCAGCCAGTACGCGGCCTTGTTGCCGACCACGCCGGGTGAGGCCTTGTCGCCGCGGCGCCAGCCGCCGCCGTGGACCATGAACAGGATCGGCGCGCCGGGTTGCGCGTGCGCGGGCAGGTAAACGTCATAGCGCTGCTTCGGGTCGTTGCCGTAGGCGATGTCGCGCTCGATGCGGGTGCCGGCCGGCAGGTCGGCCCTGGGCGTGGCCGCGCGGCGTTGCTCCAGCAGTTGGCGGAAGCGCTGCTGGGCCGATGCCTCGCTGCCGATGCCGGCAAACAGGGCGACGGCGAGCAGGGAGATGAGCGTGGGAGTGGCGATGCGCATGGGGCTTCCTTCCTTCCGTGCAGAGTCGATCACGACAACGCGTCAGCCCGCCGCCGGTTGACCGTGGGGCAGCAGGCAGGGCTGCCGATGGCGTGAACAAACCCTGCGGGTGACAGTTGTCATCGCGGATCGTTGACGGCTGATCGTGGTGGCACTGAACTCCCTGCGGACAATGGTCCTCGCGAAATGGAATCGGGCCTGCGCCCATCCATCCATTTCGCCACACCTCCGCAACATCAGGACATCACCATGAACAGCCAAGCCAATTTCCAGACTGCCTTCGTCGACCGGCTCCAGTCCACCGCCGGTGAACTGCTCGACCGCGCGAGCAAGGCCGAGGGCGGCGAGCGCTCGCATCTGCTGCATTGGCTGCTGGCCGCGCTGGCGCTGTTTTTGGTCTGGCGGATGGGGCGCAGCATGAAGAAACTGTTCTGGACCCTGTTCGGGGTTGCCATGGCGGTGTACTGGAGCGGCGGCTTCGCGCTGTTGACGCGTTGACAGCGCGTCTCGTGCCTGCGGTCGTGCCCGTTGCAGTGACGGCAGGGCGCGGACTGGGCACAATGGGCGCTTTCATCCCGTATCCGCGTCCATGCCGAGAAAGATCGTCACCCGCAAGTCCGCCATCCACGGCAATGGCGTGTTTGCCGCCGTCGCGATCGCCAAGGGCGAACGCATCATCGAATACAAGGGCCGCCTGCGCAGCCACGAGGAGGTGGACGCCGACGACAGCGGTGACATCGAAAGCGGCCATACCTTCCTGTTCACCTTGAACGAGGACTGGGTGATCGACGCCAATTTCGAAGGCAACGCGGCGCGCTGGATCAATCACGGCTGCGCGCCGAACTGCGAGGCGGTGCTGGTTGAAGATGAAGACAACCCGAAGCGCTCGAAAGTGTTCATCGAGGCGATCCGCGCGATCCTGCCGGGCGAGGAGCTGACCTACGACTACGGCATCACCCTGGCGGTGCGCCACAGCCCGCGCCTGAAGAAGATCTGGGCCTGCCGCTGCGGCGCCAAGACCTGCACCGGGACGATGCTCAAACCCAAGCGCTGATGGTGCGGCAGCCTCAATCCTCCTCGGCCTGCGGTTTGAAGGCCTCCATCAGCTTCTTCTGCACCTGACCCGGGACCGGCTCGTAGCGATTGAAGTCGAGCGTGTAGCGGCCGCGGCCGGCGGTGGCGGACTTCAGCTCGGCGCCGTAGTTCTCCAACTCGGACAGCGGCACCAGCGCGCGGATCACGATTTCCCCGCTGGCCAGCGCATCGGTGCTGTTGATGCGCGCGCGTTTGGTGGCGAGGCCGCCGCTGATGTCGCCCATGCAGGCCTCGGGAGCGGTCACTTCCAGATCGACGATGGGTTCGAGCACCTGCGGCCTGGCCTTGCCCACGGCGTCGAGGAAGGCGCGCTTGCCGGCGGCGATGAACGCCACCTCCTTGCTGTCGACCGGGTGGTGCTTGCCGTCGTACACGGTCACCCGCAGGTCCTGCATCGGATAGCCGGCGATCGCGCCGCTGGCCAGCACCTGGCGCACGCCTTTTTCCACCGCCGGCAGGAACTGGCCGGGGATGGTGCCGCCCTTGACCTCATCGACGAACTCGAAGCCGGCGCCGCGTGGCAGTGATTCGACGCGCAGGAACACCTCCCCGAATTGACCGGCGCCGCCGGTCTGCTTCTTGTGGCGGTGGTGGCCTTCGGCATTGACGCCAATGGTCTCGCGGTAGGCGATCCGCGGCGGGCGGGTCGTCACTTCGACCTGAAAGCGGTCCTTCAGGCGTTGCAACATGACCCGCAGATGCAGGTCGGACAGGCCGCGGATCACCGTTTCGTTGGTCTCGCCGCTGTGTTCGACCACGAAGGCCGGATCCTCTTCGGCCAGCTTGCCCAGCGCGGTCGCCAATTTCTGTTCCTGGCCCTTGGTGGCCGGCTCGATCGCCATGCCGAACATCGCGCGCGGGAATTCCATCGGGGTCAGCGAGATCAGATCCTCGTCGCGGGAATCGTGCAGCACGGCTTCGTAATGGAGTTCGTCGATCTTGGCCACCGCGGCGATGTCGCCGGGGATGGCCTGCTGGATTTCGACGTGCTCCTTGCCCTGAAGTCGGAACAGGTGCGCGATCTTGAACGCCTTCTTTCCATCGTCCACGAACAGCGGCGTGTCGCGCCGCACCGTGCCCTGGTGGACGCGGAAAATGCCGAGCTTGCCGACGAACGGATCGTTGATGAGCTTGAACACGTCGGCGATGACGTGCGCGTCCGGATCCGGCCGCGCCGTGATCGGCTGGGCGTCGTCGCCCTGGCCTTTGCGGAACGGCGCCGGGTTGGCCTCGCCGGGGTTCGGGAACAGGCGCTCGGCAACGTCGAGGAATTTGCGGGTGCCCACGCCGGTGCGCGCCGACAGGAACAGCACCGGGATCAGGTGACCCTCACGCAGGCATTTTTCGAAGGCATCGTGCAGTTCCTCCGGGGTGATCGCGTCCTCGCCATGTTCGAGGAAACGATCCATCACCTCCTCGTTCATCTCGACCACCTGGTCGAGGATCTTCTGGTGCCACTCGGCGACCGGGCCGAGGTCGCTGTCGCCTTCGCGGCCGCCGAAGCAGTCGATCACCCGCGTGCCGCCGTCGGCGGGCAGGTTGATCGGCAGCACCTCCGGACCGAACTCCTCGCGCAGGGCATTGAGCACGCGCCCGTCGGCGTGGCCGGTGTCGATCTTGTTGATCACGATCGCCCGCGACAGCCCGCGCCCGATCGCGTAGTGCATCATCCGACGGGTGCCGTGGCCGATGCCGGTTTCCGGATCGACGACCAAGGCGATGGTTTCCACCGCGTCCATCACCCCCAGCGCCGGACCGCGGAAATCCTGGTAGCCGGGGGTGTCGATCAGGTTGAGGTGCATCCCGGGACGGTCGATGCTGGCGATCACCGCGTCGATCGAATGGCCGCGCTCCTTTTCGATCGGGTCGAAGTCCGACACCGTGTTGCCGCGTTCAACCGTGCCTGCCGTCTGGAGTGCGCCGCCGGCATGCAGCAGGGCTTCGAACAAGGTGGTTTTGCCGGCGCCGGGGTGGCCCGCCAGGGCCACGTTGCGGATTTGCGATGTGCTGTAGGACATGCCGTGCGTCTCCCTTCATGAGGGTGGGTGGTCGCCGTGGCGACCCGCGGTTGGCGCGGCGGAAGCAACGCTGCGCGCAATCGTCACGGCGTGCCGCCACCTTAGCGCAGCCCGCGTGCAGGTGATCGTGCGCTGCAACACGCTGCCGAGTTCCGCCGTGGCAAGCTGTCGCCGGGCTAAACGCCCGTGGTTGCGCCTGCCGTGTTCAGCTTCGCGTCAACTGTTCGGATGCAATGTCATCGCACGCTGGTCGATACGCCACCGGCGAAGGGGATGCCAACATGAAACGCCTGTTTGTCTCGCTTCTGGCCGCGGGTCTGTTTGCCGCCAGCCCGGCGCTGCTGGCCCAGAGCTACGGTGATCCGGACTATAGCGATCCGGACTATGGCCGCCAGTACAACGACCTGCCCGCAGACGATGCCGGCGCTGTCGATGCCGACGCCACCGGGTACTACGACTATGCGCGGGTGATCCGGGTGGATCCGGTGCTGGATGACCGCTACGCCGCCACGCCCGGCCCGACCCGGCGCTGCTACGACCGGCAGATGCCCGGCCGCTACGAATCCGACCCCTACGCCTACGATCGCGGCGGCTATCGGGATGAGGGCTATTACCGTGACCCGTATTACGACCAGGCGCGCGGGTCACGGGCGGGCAGCAATGCCGCCGCGATCATTGGTGGCATCGCCGGTGCCGTGCTCGGCAGCCAGGTGGGCGGCGGCAGCGGGACCTATGCCGCCACCGCCGTCGGTTCGCTGCTGGGCAGCATGGCCGGCCGTGAAATCTACGAGCAACACCAGCGCGACCGCTACGTCCGCGGCGGCAACGTGCGCGTTTGCGACCCCGAGCCGGTGCGTGACGATGGCTATGGCTACGACGGCAATGGTGGTGACCCCGGCACGGGCGGCTACGACGTCACCTATGAATACAACGGTCGCCAGTACACGCGGCGCATGGACTACAACCCCGGCGACCGGATTCGGGTGCGGGTCGAGGTGACGGCCGACTAGCGGCAGCCGCTGCCGCGGGCTCAGACCCCGCCGACGGCCTTGGCGGCGGCTTCGGCGCGGCTGCGCGGGCGTGTCGCATGACGCGGCACCCCGTTTTCGTCGAGCACCCGTTCGATCCGGCTGAACACTTCGGCGCGGGCAAAGGGCTTCTTCATGAAATCGTCGGCGCCGATGCGCTGGACGTAGAACTGCTCGGTTGCCGCCGCGTTGCCGGAAATCATGATGATCGGCACGTTTGCCGTGGCGGGGTCGCGGCG
Source organism: Thermomonas sp. (assembly GCF_023953935.1). Taxonomy (GTDB): domain Bacteria; phylum Pseudomonadota; class Gammaproteobacteria; order Xanthomonadales; family Xanthomonadaceae; genus Thermomonas. Next base: position 168,641 of record NZ_JAMLIW010000003.1, read on the forward strand.
CAGGGTGCGCAGGACGTTGAACCCGTCGACCCCCGGCAGGACGATGTCGAGGAAGATCAGGTTTGGCACTTCCTTGCGTGCGATTTCGATCCCGCTCTCGCCGTCGTAGGCGGTCAGAACCTCGTAATGGTTCTGCTGGAGCATGCGCTTGAGCAGGGCGACGATCGTGTGGGAGTCGTCGATGACCAGCACCCGGGTGCCCGGCTGGGCGTTCTTGCGGTCGTGCTCGCGACGGTCGATCAGGCGCCCGCCGCCATCCGATGCCTGACCCTGACCCGTGGGTGTGACCGGCTTGCGCTTGAAGAGATCGAAGAAAGCCACGAGCGCGCCCCCCAGTGTGCGTCGCGGCTATCTTACCAGCGAAGCGCCGGGATGGTCAGCCTCGCGGTTGCCTGCGGTCGGCGGCCAGTGTGCGCAGGGTGAACAGGCGTGCCGCCTTGCCCCAGGCCAGCGCACCGCTGATCAGGCAGGAAAACAGCAGCCCCAGCGCCAGTCCCGCGCCCAACCGCTGGCGCAGCCACAGCAGGGCCAGCGCCAGCAGCACCGCCAGCAGCCACGGGAAGACATAGGCCGACAGTACCGCGACCGGACGGCGGATCAGCATCCCGGCGCCGCGCCACCAGGCCTTGATGGCGGAACGCAGGTTGGGATCGGCGGCCAGCCAGCCGCGCCCGGCTTCGACGCTGGCATGGGCCAGCACCAGCAGGATGCCGCCGATGAGCATTGCCGCGTCGGTCCAGCGGCTGACGTCGGCGGCGAGGATGGCGTGCTCGTTGAACTTGCTACCCATCCCGAACAGCACGGTGGCCAGCATCGCCGCCGCACCCAGCGGTACGACCGACCACAGCAGCAGCCGCAGCAGCGGCCAGAACTCGCCGATGGCGCCGCGCAGCAGGTCGCCGAAGCCCGGGCGCACGGCGCTGCGCGCCGCGACCAGGGTGGCACCCACCAGCAGCGGCGAGAGCAGCAACATCAGGCCGCTGCCAATCCAGAGGCTGGGACCCAGGAACGACAGCGGGGAGTTGGGCGCGAGCAGCGCGTCGGTCAGCCCCATCGGCGCCTTGCCGTCGGCGGCGGCATTGGCCAGCAGGGAGTGGTCGAGCACCGAGCCCAGCCAGCCCCACAGCGGCAGCGCGGCGATCACGGCGCAGCCGAGGCTGGCCAGGACCCACAGCAGCAGCAGGCGCCATTGCAGGGCGCGCAGGAGCGCGGTGGGGACGGCGGAGCGGGCGCGAACGGGGCGGATTGACAGGTTCATGGGGGCGCCCTCAGACGGTGACCAGCAGGGTGAAGAAGGCTTGCAGCAGGGCGGTGAAATCGCCGAACCAGCGGCGACTGGCGCGCGGGTTGGCTTCGATGCTGTAGCCATCATTGAGCTTGTTGGCGTCCATCCGGATCCGGTTGTCCGGATCGAGCTGGGCCGAGACTGCTTTCACGGGGGTGTCCAGCACGAAGCGCTGCCAGCTCTCCTGCGCGGTGACGGGAAGGTCGCGGTGGCTGCCGTCGGCGAAATTCACCCGCAGGACCTGCGGCGGCTTGACGGCATCACGGCGCACCATGATCACGGTATGGAACGGGAACGGGCCGCTGCCGGGCTTGGCATTGGGGTGGGACTTCTTCCAGGCGGCACGCGCATCGGCGATCTGCTTGTCCACCGCCTTGCTGTCCAGCATGACTTGCTTGCCGTCCTGCTGGTGGTAGCCGGGCAGCGGCAGCACTTCGCGGCTGCTCATGCTTGCGATGCGGTCGTCGGTCTTGCCGGTGGCGAAGACGTAAGCGTTGAAGGCGGTGTTGACGATGTCGGCGCGGCCAGTGCCTTCGGCCAATGCATCGCGCAGGTCGGCGATCGACGGATGGCGGAACTTCCAGCGCTCGTAGTACAGCTTCATCGCCCGTTCCAGCGCAGGCTTTCCGACCAGCATCTCGATCTGCCGCATCGCGGTGGCGGTGCGCGAATACACGGTGCCGTAGCTGGCGCTGGACATGCGCGACCAGCTGTTGCCGCCGAGTGGATCAGCCGGATCGGTGAGCATGGCGCTGATCCGTTCCATGTCGAACGGGCGCAGCTGGTAGCCGATCCCGAAGGCCTGCAGCCAACTGGTGCCCACATTGAGCATCTGGTTGCGCGAGGTCATCATGCGCTGGTCCCAGTACTCGTTCATGCCTTCGTCGAGCATGGGCTCCTCGAACTCGTTGGAGCCGAGGATGCCGTAGAAGTAGCCGTGGCCGAACTCGTGCACGGTGACGAAATCGAGCATGAAGCGGCCGAGGCTGCCGGGCGCGACCTGATCGGTGCTGTCGGCGGTGAAGAAGGTGGGATATTCCATGCCCCCGGCTTCGGCCGCGCCGTAGGGCGGCACCACCGCGGTGGCGGTCTTGTAGGGATAGGGGCCCAGCGTGCGCGAGAAATACGCCAGCGAGTCGATCGTGGCCTGCGCCACCGGCTCGGCGTTGCTGGTGTATTCGGGGGTGTAGAGCACGCGCACCTCGACCGGGCCCAGCGGGCCGTTCCAGGTGCGCACCAGCGGCTTGGCGTAGCGGCGGTCGGCGGTCCAGGCGAAATCGTGGACGTCGTGCTGGACGTAGCGGTGGGTCACCTTGCCGTCGCGCTCGACGGGGGCGCCGGTTTCCTGCCCAGTGGCGCCGACGGTATAGCCCTTCGGAACCGTCAGGCGCACGTCATAGCTGCCGTAATCGGCATAGAACTCGCTGTGTAGGTGGAACTCGTGGGCGTTCCAGCGCGGCGCGGTGGCACCGCGTTCCCCCGGCAATTCCAGCACGCCGATCTTCGGGAACCACTGGCCGATCAGATGGAAGCTGCCGTAGTAGCCGGTCCGCGCCACCACCCGCGGCAACTGGTCGAAGAAGTCGATGTTCAAGGTGGTGCTGGCGCCCGGCGCGACCGGCTGCGGCAGGTCGATGCGGACCACGCTGCGGTCGGTCTTCGGGCCGTTGTCGGGCTGCACGTAGGTCCACTTCGCCGCCGCGCCGCCCTGGGCGACGCGATCAAGGCGGATGTAGCCGTATTCACCGTCGCGGGTGGCCACGTTGCTGCGGAAGCCGCTGGCGCTGGCGCGCTTTTCGGTCATGAAGGTGCTGCCGGGGCCTTCAAACGCATTCAGGTACAGGTGGACGTAGATGCTGCACACCGGCTGCGCGCTGCGGTTGCGCCAGGTGAGGGTCTGCTTGCCGGTGATGGTGTGCTTGTCGGGGTCGAGGGTGGCGTCGATCGAGTAGCTCACCACGCGGTCGGACAGGGTGGCGGCGTTGGCGGCACGCGGGCCACCCCAGGCGGTGGGGGCACTCGCGGTGCGCACTGCGGCGGCATCGGGCGCGGCCAGGGGAATGGCCGCGCAGGTGGTCGGTGCCGCGGTTTGCGGGACAGTCGCGCCTGGAACGGTATCCGGCGCCTTGGCGATGGCGGTGGACACGGGCAGGGCGAGCAAGGCTGCCAGAACGGCGGAGGTGTGGCGGCGGATCATGCGATGGAATCCCGGCAATGGGCTGTCACCCAAGATGGGCGATCGACCAGGGTGCGACAAGTGACAAGAGTCACGTGTCCGGAAGTCATGTTTCCAGACGATATGAGGGAGCCGTCGTGCGGCAATTTGCCGGCGAACCCGGTTCGGATGACCTGGTTTCAGGATGCGCGCAGGAAGCAAAGGATTTATCGTGGCCGCGTACGTGGGCCGGGCAAGGGGACAATCGGTGAATCGGGACAAAAAGGAACTGGTCTTGGAGCGGATCGCGCGGATGTTCCTGTGGGCGCTGTTCCCGGTGCTGCTGCTGGCGGGCGTGTCGGCTTGCACCCGGTCGGCCAGCCCCGTTGGCGGTGGCGACGCCGAGGCTTCGGCGACCGTGCCCGCCGATGGCACCGCCGAGCGGCCAGGTTCCATGTTGGCCTACGAGCATCGCATCAATGTGGTCTTGCCCGAGGATGCGATCATCGGGCGCTTGCGGGCGACGCAGGCGGCCTGCACCGGCGCGCGATTCGGACGTTGCGAAGTGCTGACGGTCGATCAGTCCGGCGGCGATGCGCCGAGGGCGACGCTCACGGTGCGGATCGTTCCGGCCGGCGTGGAGCCGATGATCGCGCTGGCGGGCGAGGGTGGTCGGATCGGTGCGCGCAATACCCGCGCCGAGGATCTGGCTCAGGCGGTCAATGACAACGCGCGCCAGCGCGCACGCCTGCAGAAGGAATTGGCCCTGCTGCAGGAATTCCAGCAGCGCAAGGATCTGGCGGTGGCCGACATGGTGGCGCTGTCGCAGCGGATCTCCGACACCGAATCGCAGCTGGAATCGGCGGAACAGGAAGGCGCCCAGCAGCAGCGGCGGATCACCACCCAGTTGCTGACGATCGGGTTCGGCCCCACCGGCAGTGATTCCGGGCTGGGCGAGATCGGCAGCGCAGTGCGGGATTCCGGCGAACTCTTCGCCCAGGGCGTGGCGTGGATGATCCGCGCCGTCGCGTTCCTGCTGCCGCTGGCGCTGGGCCTGTTCGTGCTGGTCGTCATCGTGCGCCGACTGCGGCGCAGGAAGTCGGCGGGCAAGCCGCAAGGGTGATGCCACCCCGGAGTCACCAGTCGCAACAGGGCGCCGCGGTGGTTCGCCGGTGCGTCAGCGCGCGGGCGGGGTTCGCACCGGCAGCGGGACGCCGCACAGGTCGATATGGCCGGGCGGCTGGGTGTAGAAATCGTCCTTGCGGTTGCGCCGCGCCTCGGTGGCGTCGATGAAGGCCTGGCTGTCGGTGCGCAGCAGCTGCAGCGGCGTGCGCTGTGCCGCCGGCACGTCGCTGGCCAGCTTGACCGACAGGATCGGCGTGCGCAGGGCCGGGTCGGTGTAGAAGCCCATCGGCGCGGGGCCGCGCGGGATCACGCTGAGCAGTTCCATGCCTTGCACCACCCGGCCGACCACGGTGAGCTGGTGGTCGAGCGCGCGCGGCGCCTGCCCGATCACGGCATAGAGTTCAGCGCCGATGCTGGAATCAGGCGCGTTGTTGCGGCCGGCGCCGACCACGCCGTAGCAATGGGCCATCCACATCCGGCCGGTCTGCGGATTGCGCCCGACCGGGAAGCCGTCGGCGAATCCCACCTGTGGCGCCCAGCCGTCGACATCGGGCAGCCGGTCGAAGCGCACGCCGGCATCGCTGCGGGTGAATTCGGCGGGCAGGTGGGTCTTGGTGCCCGCCGGATAAGGCTTGGCCTTGCCGGCTTCCTCGCCTTCGGCATCACCGAACTGGACCACGAAATTGTCCTGCGAGCGGTAGATCGTCAGGCCATCCCAGAAGCCGCCCTTGGCCATGGTCTTGATGTTGGCGACATGCTCGGGCGCGAAGCCGGGGGCCAGTTCGATGATCACGCGGCCGGTCGCCAATTCCATGTACAGCGTATTGGCCGGATCGAGGTCGCGCCAGGCGCTGGCGGGTGCGGCGTCGATGATCTCTTGCGCCGTGCGCGGCTTGGGCGGCGCACCGGCATCCTGCGCGACGGCGGGGGCGATGACGGCGGCCGCGAGGGCGAGGGCGAGCAGGGCGAGGCGCATGGTGTGACTCCAAGGAGAATGATCAAGCATAGACCTTGGAACCACCTTGGAGGCACATGCGGGGTTCGCACAAGTATTGGAGGGGGTGAGTTCGGTATTCTTTCCGACATGAACAGGACTGCATTTGCATCTCCCAAGGGTGTTTGCCAGAACTGCGGTGCGAAGTTGGCCGAAAACATGCGTTTTTGCAGTGTGTGCGGTCAGGATCATCGCCATCGACGCCTGCGGGTCGACGAGCTGGCACGCGATTTGTTATCCGACCTGTGGACGCTGGATGGACCATGGTTTCGGACCCTGCGTGCCCTGGTTCCGGAGGCCGGGAGCTTGTCGAAGCAATACGTCAATGGCCACCGCGTCGGCCATGTGAATCCGGTCCGCTTCCACCTGATCATCCTGGTGGTCGAGGTGGCGTTGTTGGGCCTGTTTTCCGGAATATTCGAGTTCAATCTCCCCGGCTACGTCGAATGGGAGGCACTGCTGCTGCTCGTCATCTTCGTGCCGCTGATATCGTGGTTGCTGCGAGTCACCTGCGGCCCGACTTACAGCTTGGCCGAGGTCATGGTGCTGACCTTGTACATGCTGGGAATGACATCACTGACCTGTGTCTTGTTGCTCGGCATGTTCGGGCTGTTGGCATGGATTCTCCATAACATTCAGCAGCCGTGGCTGTGGAACGCTGGGGTGCTCGTCATCGCCGGTATCGGCTACGTTCTGCTGCCGGGCTACTTGATGCTCAGTCTGGTTCGTTTCTTTGGCTGCCGCTGGGGCCGTGCCTTCGTCGTGGTCGCAGGCTTTCCTCTGTTGGGGCTTGCGGTGGGTGCGGGATTCAAGTGGATCAACGCGCTGTTTGGCTGGGCTCTGGCGGGAAAGTGAGCGGCAACCGATACGCCTGCAGAATCGGGATGTCCGTTGCTTTCCTTCGATCGCCTGCCGTTGTGGCAACTGCGTCATGCGGTCGAACGATAGAATCATCCTCGAGACGGGAGAATCATGAAATGCGCGTGTTGGCCTTCCCCGCAACGCGAGGAGCGGGTTGGGTGGGCAGGTTTCTACCCGCGCTGCGATCGGCGTCGCGGCGAGGGCTGAGTTGAGCGCGCTGGCGCTTTCGTGGGCGTGGCGGGCTTCACCGGCGCCTGTGCCTGCGCCGCGATGAACTCCCGCACCTGCGGATAGATCTGCGTGCGCCAGCGGCGGCCGCTGAAGATGCCGTAGTGGCCGGCGCCGGCGGCGGTGAGCTGCTGGCGCTTGCTTGCCTGGATGCCAGTGCACAATGCGTGCGCGGCGTGGGTCTGGCCGAGACCGGAAATATCGTCGAGCTCACCTTCGATGGTCAGCAGCGCGCAGTCGCGAATCTTCGACGGATCGACGCGCTCGCCAGCGACATCCCACAACCCGCGCGGCAGCAGGTGCTCCTGGAACACGGTGCGTATGGTGTCGAGGTAATACTCGGCGGGCATGTCCAGCACCGCGTTGTATTCGTCGTAGAACTTGCGGTGGGATTCGGCGGAACTGAGGTCGCCCTTGATCAGATCCTGATAGAAATCCCAGTGCGACAGCCCGTGCCGTTCCGGGTTCATGGCGACGAAGCCCATGTGCTGCAGGAAGCCCGGATACACGCGGCGTCCCACGCCCGGATAGTTGGCCGGGACAGTGTGGATGACGCTGTTCTCGAACCACCACAGCGGCTGCCTGGTGGCGAGGTTGTCCACCGCGGTCGGCGAGCGGCGGGCGTCGATCGGGCCGCCCATCATCGTCATCGATTTCGGCAGCGGCTCGTCGCGCCCGGCCATGAGCGAGATCGCGGCCAGTACCGGCACGGTCGGCTGGCAGACGCTGATGACGTGCAGGTTGTCGGTGCCGATGTGGCGGATGAAGTCCTGCACATAGGCCACGTAATCATCGAGGTGGAAGGCGCCGGCATCGGTCGCCACCATCCGCGCATCGGTCCAGTCGGTGATGTAGACCTTGTGGTCGGGCAGCAGGGTGCGCACGGTGTCGCGCAGCAAGGTGGCGTGGTGGCCGGACAGCGGCGCGACCACCAGCACCACCGGGTCGTCCTTCATCCGCGCCAGGCCGTCGGCCTGGTCGTGGTAGCGCTTGAAACGCAATAGTCGGCAGAAGGGTTTTTCCAGCTCGACCCGTTCGACCACCGGGATCGGGTGGCCTTCGACCTCGATCTGGTGGATGCCGAACTCGGGTTTCTCGTAGTCCTTGCCGAGTCGGTACATCAGCTCGAAGCCGGCGGCGGTGCGCTGCGAGCCGGGCAGCGAGGACAGCCAACTGTCCTGCGCGGAATAGATGCGGGCGTTGGCATCGGCCCAGTAGGCGAGGGGCGCGAGCCCGGTGCGCCAGAGTTCATGCAGTGGATAAAGCACCATCGGCTGGACGTGTTCCCGTATGCGGCGATGCAGCATAGCGCGCCGGGCGCGGCGGAATGTGATCCAGTTCGCGTTTCCGATGCCCCCGGCGCCGCTTCAGTCCGGCAATTCCAGTGCGGCGGCGGCCCCGACCCGTCCCGGTGACAGCCAGCAATGTGAACCCAGCGGGCGCAAACCCAGCGCGCGCAGACGCTTGCGATAGAACGCGGCGGACCGCTGCTTGAATTCGTCCTCGTCCCCGATCGCACCGTCACCACGGGTGAAGGCCTCGATGAAGGCAACCCCGCCGCACAGTTCCGCCAGCGCCGGCAGGCCGCGATCGAGCTCGGGCGTTGGCAGGTAATGCAGCACGTCGCTGCAGATCAGAAGATCGGCCGGCGGGCAGGGCCGCAGCTGCGCGAAGTCACCGAAGCGCGCGTAGTGCAGATTGCGCCGGCGGCCGTAGCGGGCGATGGCGTATGCGCTGGCGTCGAAGCCCAGGTATTGCACGTTCGGCCGCAGCTTCAGCAGCGGCGCGCGCCACGCGCCTTCGCCACAGCCGATGTCGAGCACCGTGCGAAGTGGGCGCTCCAGATGGTATTCGGCGGTCGCCACCGCCAGCAGCACCTTGCGCGCCAGCCGTGCGGCACCGCCGATGCCGCCGTGACGATACCACTGGTCGAAGTAGGCGCGGTCGTAGGTCTTGGTCATCGTGGCATCCTAATGGCGAACCTGTCGTCGAGCCCGCGCATGGCCTATCTGCTGACCAAGACCTTCCACCTCGTGTTCGTGATCGCGTGGATGGCGGCGGTGTTCTACCTGCCGCGCATCCTCGTCAACCTCGCCGAGGCGGGCGACGTGCCCGCGGTGCGCGCGCGGCTGCTGCTGATGGGGCGGCGGTTGTATCGTTTCGGCCATGTGATGTTCGCGCTGGCATTTGCGCTGGGCCTGACCCTGTGGCTGGGCTATCGGGTGTTGCCGCACTTCCCGACGCTGGTGGTGGCAGGCACGCTCTGGCTGCACGTCAAGCTGGGGCTGGTGATCCTGTTGTTCGCGTATTACGTCTGGAGCGGGCGGCAGCTGGCGCGGGTCGAACGCGGCGGGGCATTGGGGTCGGCCACGCTGCTGCGCTGGATCAACGAACTGCCGCTGCCGCTGCTGGTCGCGATCGTCTGGCTGGTGCTGGCCAAGCCGTTTTGAGGTCTTCGCGCCGCGGAGGCGAGATTGCGATTGCACGTGGCGCCCGGGGTCGCCTTGCGCTCCTGCGGTCAGTGAGGTGGCTGGAAGTCGGGAATCTTCGGCAATTCCACCGGCACGCCGTTGCCATCGCACAGGCCGCGTGCGCACAGCGCGGCGCGCAGGCGCGGGGTGGCCTGGATGATGATGTGGTAGAGCGCGTTCTGTTCGAGCGATCCGCGCACCGCGGCGCTGCCCGGCCCCAGCGCCCAGACGCCGACGTCTTCGCCACCGTGGGTTTCACTGCCCAGCGGGACCAGTGCTTCCTGCAGGTAGTCGGGGGCCGCGGTGTCAACCTGGCCCAGGTCCGGGCGGCCGGTGGGCGGCGCGGATTGTCGCTTGGGGTGGTGCGGGAAATGCTTGGGCCCGGCGGGCTGGGCGTCGCTGGCGCCGGTGTTGCCGGGGCCGTTGGCGTAGATCAGGCTGGTGTAGGGCAGGCCCGCCTGGTCCGGCGACGGCGTGTCCTTGCCCGCCGCGCGCACCAGGCCGAGGATCGGATTGCCGCGCGCCGGATAGCCGATGAGGTTGAGCGTATGTGAGTGGTCGGCGGTGACGAGGATCAGGGTGTCCTCGGACGAGGTCAGCTCCCGGGCGGCGCGGATCGCGTTCGAGAATTCGATGGTTTCGTCCAGCGCGCGGAAGGCGTTGCCCTCGTGGTGGGCCATGTCGATGCGCGCGCCTTCGACGAGCAGCACATAGCCGTTGCCGCCGCGGGACAGGTGCCGGATCGCCGCACGGGTCATTTCGGTGAGCGAAGGTTCGCTGCTGCCCGTGGCGATGCGGTCGTGGTTGTAGGCCATGTGGTCGTAGTCGAACAGGCCGAGCACGCTGCGCGCGCCATCGGCGGCGGCCAGTTCCGCGGCGGTGGTGACATAAGCACCCTGTGGATGCGCCTGCCGCCACTCCGCGATCAGGTCGCGGCCGTCGCTGCGCAGGCCGTGTTGGTCCGGTCGCTGCGGATCGGCCTGTGCCTTGGTCAGGAATTCCTTGCGCCCGCCGCCGAGCACGATCGACGGCCCGCGCCCGTTGGCGGTGGCGTCGATCAGCTGGCGGGCGATGTCGCGGCAGCCGGCCGCCTGCGCGTCGGCGGGCAGCTGGGCGTTGTTTTCCCAGCGCCGGTTGGGCGAGTGGGCATAGGTCGCCGCCGGGGTGGCGTGGGTCACGCGGGCGGTGGTGACGATGCCGCTGGCCATGCCGGCCGCGTCGGCCAGTTCCAGCCAGGTCTGCGCGTGCTTGCCGAGGCTGTCCGCGCAGTCGTTGGTGTGGCCGGCGTAGACCGCAATCGCGCCCATGTGGGTCTTCACGCCGGTGGCAATCGCCGACATGGTGCCGGCGGAGTCGGGGGTCTGGGCGTCGGTGTTGTAGGTGCGGCTGAGCGCGGTGTTCGGAAAGTTTTCCCAGGCCAGCCGGTTTTCCTCGCCGCTGCTGCCCTTGCGCTGGCCTTCGAGGATGCGCGCAGCCGCCACCGTGGTCAGGCTCATGCCGTCGCCGAGGAACACGATCACGTTCTTCGCGCGCCCGGCCATCGCGCCCCGCGCCGCTGCCTGCGCGGCGCCGTCGCGGTACCACCAGGCCGGCGTTTCCCCGCCGGGGCGGGCGATGGTCGGAACTTCCACGCGGATGGCGGCCGGCGGTGCTGCGGGTGCGGGCACCGTGGTTGGCGCGCCGGCGCAGGCGGTGAGGGTGAGCAGGCTGGCCAGCGCGGGAATGAAGACGCGTGAGGGGCTTGTTGGTCGCATGCGTGCATTATGGCTTGCGGCGATGCCGACTTGCGCGTCCGGTCAGTGACGGGTTCGCGGATTTCGAAGTATCGTGTCGCGCTGGTTCCCCTGGATGGCCCGATGTTCGACTGGTGGTTCCGAATCCGGTTCTGGAAACGCGTGGCCCTGGGCTTCGTGCTCGGCGTGCTTGCCGGTTTGGCATTCGGGCCCAATGCCGAGAAGTGGTTCGGGCCGATCGGCGATCTCTATGTCACCCTGATCGAGATGATTGCGGTGCCGCTGGTGCTGTTCGCGGTGATCAACGCGGTGTCCTCGCTCAGCGGCCAGAAGTCGATCATGGCGCTGGCGGGGCGCACCTTTGCCTGGTTTGCGATCACCGCGGTGCTGGCGGTGGGCGTGGGGCTGCTGTTCGGCTGGCTGTTGCAGCCGGGCACCGGGGTTGACGTGGCAACGCTCCACATCGCCTCCGACTACAAGCCCAAGAACGTGCCGAGCGTGCTCGACATGCTGCTCAACCTGGTGCCGTCCAATCCGTTCCAGGCGATGGCCGGTGCCGACAGCCAGGAGCTTCCCGACGGCAGCAAGATTCTGGTCCCGCGCAGTGGCACCGTGCTGCAGGTGATCTTCTTCGCCGGGCTGGTCGGCTTTGCGATGGTCAAGCTGGGCGACAAGGTGGCCGGGCTGCGCAAGCTGGCCGGCGAGGCCAGCGAAGTGATGATCCAGGTGACCCGCTACGTGCTGGAGTTCACCCCGTTCGGCACCTTCGGCCTGATCGCCGCGCTGGTGGGTGGCTATGGATTCGAACAGCTGCGCCCGCTGCTGAATTTCGTGATTGCGCTGTACCTGGCTTGCGCCTTCCACATCCTGATCGTGTATCCGGCGCTGCTGCTGGCGCACGGCCTGAATCCGGTGAAATTCCTGCGCGGCGCGCTGCCGGGCATGCAGGTGGGTTTCGTGGCCTCCAGCAGCTTCGCGGCGCTGCCGGTGTCGCTGCGCTGCACCACCCACAACCTGGGCGTGGACAAGGATTACGCCGCGTTCGCGGTACCGCTGGGCGCCACCATCAAGATGGACGGCTGCGGCGCGATCTATCCGGCGCTGGCAGCGGTGTTCATCTCGCAATATGCGGGGATCGACTTGTCGCTGCCGCAGTACCTGACCATCGCGATCGCCTCGGTGCTGGGCAGCTTCGGCACCGCCGGCATCCCCGGCACTGCCGTCATCATGGCCACCGTCGTGCTCAGCGCCGCCGGGCTGCCGCTGGAAGTGATCGGTTATCTGTATGCCATCGACCGCGTGCTCGACATGATGCGCACCATGACCAACGTGACCGGTCAGATGCTGGTGCCGGTGCTGGTGGCGCGCGAGTCGGGCATTCTCGATCGTGACATCTACGAGGCGGCATCCACCAATGTCGGGCTGGAGAAGGGCGATCTGGCCTGAGTGCCGCACCGCGTACCCGCAACTCCCGGTTGGCCGTTCCGACAGCGCCCCCACTTGACCCGGAGCGGCGGTCGCGGTTTGCTTGGCGCCATCATGACCGCTTGCCAGACCGGGAATCCGCCATGCCCCGCATCCTGATTCTGCTGCTTTCCGTGCTTCTGCTTGCCGCCTGTGATCGCGGCGATCTGGGTGATTCAAGCAAACCGCAGCCCCGCCTGTTGACCTCCGGCGCGGCCGCGACCGCGACCGCCCCCGCCGTCGGGCACGAAGCTGTCGATGCGGCGGCCGCCGATGGAAAAGGCGGAAACAATGCGGAGGAGCCCGCACAGCCGCCCGAGGATTTCGTCCGCGAATTCTTCACGACCTACATCGACGCGATCGACGACGGTTCGTGGTCCGGCAACCGGGATTTGATGTCGACCTGGTTCAGCGCCGATCTGACCCGCCTGCTCCTCGCCAACGACAAGGCCTGTCAGAACGTGGATTCGGAAGCCTGCCGCCTTGACTTCGATCCGATCATCGACGCCCAGGACTATGACGATGACGTTGCATCGACCTTGCATGCCGAGCGCATGGGCACGGGCACCCCGGTGCGGGTCAAGGTGGAGTTCACGAACCTCGGCAGCAGGAAGACGATGACCTACACGCTGGTCCAGGTGGGCGACGGCTGGAAAATCAGCGACGTCCAGTCTCCGAGCTACGGGTCGCTGTCCTCGCTGCTGTCATCGAACGGCGGGCCTGCAATCTAGACCGTCAGGACGTCGCGCTGCCAGGCAACCCGGTGGTTGAACGCAACAAAAACCCGCCGCGCGGCGGGTTTCTTGCGTTGAAACGTGAGGACCCCGATTCGTGATCCACCAACACCAATCCCGAATCCCGAATCCCGAACAATCAAACCTGCATCGCCTTAGCGACTTCGGCCAGATAGTCTTCCTGCACCTTTTCGATGCCCTCACCGACCACCATCCGCTGGAAGCGGATCACGTCGGCGCCGGCGGCCTTGAGCGCGGCTTCAACGGTCTTCTCGCCGTCGAGCACGTAGCTCTGGCCGTACAAGGTGACATCGTTGACGATCTTGTTCATCTTGCCGCTGATGATCTTCTCGAGGATCTCGGCCGGCTTGGCGCGGTCCTTCTCGCTCATTTTCGCCAACTCGATTTCCTTTTCCTTGGCGATGAAATCGGCCGGAACGTCGGCCGCCTTGTTGTAGGGAGGGTTCATCGCGGCCACGTGCATGGCCAGCCCGCGCGCCAGTTCGTCATTGCCGCCGGCCAGCTCGACCAGCACGCCGATCTTGCCGTTGGTGTGAACGTAGGCGCCGATGTGGCTGGAAGTTTCGATGCGCACGAGGCGACGCACCTGGATGTTTTCACCCAAGGTCTGCACGATGGCGGCGCGGGCCTCTTCGACGCTGTTGCCCGCAGGGGTCCTGGCCGACTTGAGCGCCTCGATGTCGGCGGCGCCGGAGGCCAGCGCAGCGGCGGCGACGGAATCGACGAACGTCTTGAAGTTGGCGTCGTTGGCAACGAAGTCGGTCTCGGAATTGATCTCGACCAGCGCGGCCTTGCCGTCGTTCTGGGCGATGGCGACGCGGCCTTCGGCGGCGACGCGGCCGGCCTTCTTGTCGGCCTTGGCCAGGCCGGATTTGCGCAGCGCCTCGGCGGCGGCGTCGATGTCGCCGCCGGCCTCCGTGAGCGCCTTCTTGCACTCCATCATGCCGGCGCCGGTGCGCTCGCGCAGTTCCTTGACCAGGGATGCGGTGATTTCTGCCATGGGGATTACCTCTGGATTGAATGCTGTGAAGCCCCTCTCCCGTCGGGAGAGGGGTTGGGGTGAGGGTTCGAGGGATGTGGAACTCCACATCGGGTGAACCCTCATCCGGCCCTGCGGGCCACCCTCTCCCGGAGGGAGAAGGGAAAGCGCACGCGGGCGCAGCCGCGTGACGGGGTGATTACTCGGCCTTCGGCTTGCTGCTGCGACGCGCCGGCTTGGCGGCCTCTTCGCCTTCGACCGCGGCGGTGAAATCTTCCTCGCGCACCGACGCGGCATTCGGGGAAGCGGCCTTGCCTTCCAGCACCGCGTCGGCGGCGGCGCGGGCGTACAGCTGCACGGCGCGGATGGCGTCGTCATTGCCCGGGATCGCGTAGTCCACCAGGTTCGGATCGTAGTTGGAATCGACCACCGCGATCACCGGGATGCCGAGCTTCTTGGCTTCCTTGATGGCGATGTCTTCGTGGCCGATGTCGATCACGAACAGGGCGTCGGGCAGGTGGGTCATGTCCTTGATGCCGCCCAGCGAAGCCTCCAGCTTGTCGCGCTCGTGGCGCAGGCGCATCACCTCGTGCTTGACCAGCTTCTGGAAGGTGCCGTCGGTTTCCGCGGCTTCCAGTTCCTTCAGGCGGCCGACCGACTTCTTCACGGTGGCGAAATTGGTCAGTGAGCCGCCCAGCCAGCGCTGGGTCATGAACGGCATGCCGCAGCGCTCGGCTTCTTCCTTGATCGCCTCGCGCGCGCTGCGCTTGGTGCCGACGAACAGGATGGTGCCGCGCTTCTGGGCCACGCCGCTGATGAAGTTCATCGCGTCGTTGAACAGCGGGACGGTCTTTTCGAGGTTGATGATGTGGATCTTGCCGCGGGCACCGAAGATGTACGGTGCCATCTTGGGATTCCAGTAGCGGGTCTGGTGGCCGAAATGGACGCCGGCTTCCAGCATCTGGCGCATGGTGATCTGGGGCATTGCAGGAACTCCTGTGGGTGGAACCCGCGCCGGGGAATGGAGGCGCTGCGCCGCATCCGTCAGGACTGGCGCTGGATTCCGGGGTTGGGCCTCCCTGTCGTCACTGCGTCCGAACCCGCTTGCGCGGGCACCCCGGAACAGGGATTGCCGACAGGTGTGGATTCGACGGGCCGAGGCTTGGGCCCCGGCTTGGTTGCGTCGCCCGTCGTGACGGCGCTGGAACCCTGCAATTATGGAAGATTGGCGGGGTTCATGCAAATCATGGTTCCAAAGCGGTGGTTCCAAAGCTGCCGGGGGAGCCGCGCCCGAACCCCGCGTTGCCGCAGCTTCACCGCAATGCGCGATAATCCGCGAATGGCTATCAATATCAAGACAGCGGCGGACATCGAGAAAATGCGCGTGGCCGGGCGGCTGGCGGCGGAAGTGCTGCAGGTGGTCGCGCCGCACGTGAAGGCGGGCGTGAGCACCGAGGAGCTGGACCGCATCTGCCACGATCACATCGTCAACGTGCAAAAAGCCATCCCGGCCAACGTCGGTTACCGCGGGTTCCCCAAGACCGTGTGCACCTCGGTCAACAACGTGATCTGTCACGGCATCCCCAGCGAGGCCAAGGTGCTGCGCGATGGCGATATCGTCAACATCGACGTGACGGTCATCAAGGACGGCTGGCATGGCGATACCAGCCGCATGTACGTGGTCGGCACGCCCTCGGTGATGGCACAGCGGTTGGTGGATGTGACGCGCGAGGCGATGTTCCGCGGCATCCGCGTGGTGCGGCCGGGCGCGACCCTGGGCGACATCGGCCATGCGATCCAGGAATATGCCGAAAGCCAGCGTTTTTCGGTGGTGCGCGAATACTGCGGGCACGGGATCGGCAAGGTCTACCACGACGAGCCACAGGTGCTGCACTACGGCCGCGCCGGCGACGGCCTGGTGCTGCGCGAAGGCATGACCTTCACCATCGAACCGATGATCAACGAAGGCAGCCGCCACACCCGCGTCCTGCCCGACGGCTGGACCGTGGTCACCAAGGACCGCAAGCTGTCCGCGCAGTGGGAGCACACCGTGCTGGTGACCCGTGACGGCGTGGAAATCCTGACCCGGCTGCCGGGCGACGACAACGATTTGTGAACATCGACCTGCCGGCCGATCCGCGTGCGGTTCTGGCCGGGTTGCCCGCCGGCAGTGAAGGCGATGCGGCATGGAGTGCGTTGGTCCGCGCATTGCTGGTACGCAACGACGCGCGGCTGGCGCAGCGGTTTGATGCCGGCGCGCCCGCCGAGCACCTGATCCGCCTGCGCGCGCGCGCCATCGATTTTCTGGTGAACAAGACCTGGCAGCGCTGCATCCCGGCGGCGGCGCCGCTGGCGCTGTTTGCGGTCGGCGGCTACGGCCGCGGCGAATTGTTCCCGCATTCCGACGTGGATCTGCTGGCCTTGGCCGAACCCGACCAACAGCAGCATTTCCACGCCGCGCTGTCGCGCTTCGTGGCGCTGCTGTGGGACGCGGGCGCGCCGGTCAGTCAGGCGGTGCGCTCGCTGGACGAATGCACGCGGGCGGCGAGCGAGGATCCCACCGTATTGACGGCGATCGTCGAGGCGCGGCCGCTGGTCGCGGATGCAGCGGCCGGCGCGCGCCTGCGCGCGGCGATTGCGCCCGAGCGTGCGTGGCCGCCGCGGGCCTATTTCGAAGTCAAGCGCGAAGAACAGCAGCGCCGGCACGCGCGCTTTGGCGATACCGCCGACAACCTCGAGCCGAACCTCAAGGAAGGGCCGGGCGGGCTGCGCGACCTGCAGCAACTGGGCTGGCTGGCGCAGCGCTGCTTCGGGGTGGCCAGCCTGTCCGGACTGGTGCCGCTGGGCCATCTGGGCGTCGACGAGGCGGCGGCGCTGGAGCGCGAGCGCCGCGCGCTGTCGCGGCTGCGCTTCGGCCTGCATCTGGTGGCCGGTCGACGCGAAGAGCGGCTGCGCTTCGATTACCAGAAGGCGCTGGCGGCGCGTTTGCACGAGAGCGATGACGCCGACACGCTGGGCGTCGAAAAGCTCATGCAGGGTTTCTACCGCAGCGCCGCCATCGTGCAGCGGCTCAACGAGCGGGTGCTGCAGCGCTTCGAGGAGTATTTCGAAGGCCACGTCGCGCCGCTGCCCATCGACGCCGACTGGGAGCGTCGTGGCGGCTATCTGGCGGCGCGCCGCGACGGCTGGATGCGCATGGAGCCGGCGCGGGTGTTCGCGCTGTTTGCCGCGTGGGCGGGCAATCCGGCCCTGCGTGGACTGCATTCGCAAAGCGCGCGCGAACTGGCCGAGATGCTGGGCGAGATTCCCGACTTTGCCCATGCGCCGGAACCGATGCGGCAAGCCTTCCTGGCGCTGCTGCGCGGGCCGCAGCCAGTGGCCACGCTGGAGCGGATGGCACGGCTGGGCGTGCTGGCGCGCTGGATTCCGGCTTTCGCGCGGGTATCCGGGCGGATGCAGTTCGATCTGTTCCACGTGTTCACGGTCGACCAGCACACGCTGGCGGTGCTGCGCAACCTCGCGGGCTTTGCCGCCGGCGCGCCGGACGAGCGGTTTTCGATCGCCCATCAAGTCTGGCCTTCGTTGCGCAAGCCCGAACTGCTGCTGTTGGCCGGGCTGTTCCACGACATCGGCAAGGGCCGCGGTGGCGATCATTCCAGACTGGGTGCGGCCGACGCGCGTGAATTCTGCGTCGCGCACGGGCTGTCGGAGGCCGACACCGCGCTGGTCGAATGGCTGGTGCAACAGCACCTGCTGATGTCCACCACCGCGCAGAAGCAGGACATCACCGATCCCGAAGTCATCCAGCGCTTTGCCGAAACCGTGGCCGACCGCCAGCGCCTGGATTATCTGTACCTGCTGACCTGCGCCGATATCGCCGGCACTTCGCCCAAGCTGTGGAACAGCTGGAAGGATCGCCTGCTGGCCGACCTGCACACGGCCACCCGACTGGCGCTGCGGCGCGGGCTCGGCCATCCGGTCGCGGCCGCGGAGCGGGTGGCCGAAAACCGGGCGGCGGCACGCGCGCTGTTGCGCGAGGAAGGGCGGGCGGATGCGGCCATTGACGCGCTGTTTGCGCGGATGCCGGATGAGAGTTTCCTGCGTGGCCGTCCCGACCAGATTGCCTGGCAGGCCGCGGCGTTGGCAGACGCTGGCGGACGCATGCCGGTGGTGGCGGCACGCCACCCGGCCGGGCGCGATCGGCTGGAAGTGTTCGTTCACACCCGGGATCGCGATGGCGTATTCGCCGCCATCGTCATCGCGTTCGATCGAATGGGGCTTGGCATCTTGCATGCGCGCGTGCTCGATGGGCCGGCTGACACCGTGTTCGACACCTTCCAGGTGCAGCCTGGCGATGCGCGCAGCCCGCTTGACCCTGCCGCCGTGGAAGCGCGGCTGGTGCAGGCACTGTCGGGCGACTTGGGCGCGGTGCGACCCGCCCGCCGCAGTCGTCCGCGCCACCTGCGGCATTTCCGGATCGTTCCGCAGCTCGATTTCACCGACATCGACGGCGGCACCCGGATCGGCCTGATCTGCAATGATCGGCCCGGCCTGCTGGCGGATATCGCCGGTGTCCTGCGCACCCAGCGCCTGCGCGTGCAGGATGCCCGCATCGCCACCTTCGGCGAGCGCGCCGAAGATCTGCTGCTGGTCAGTGACGAACGCGACGCGCCGCTTGCTCCCGAACGCCGCGCCGCGCTGCGCGATGCATTGCTTGCCATCCTCGACGGAGATTCCTGATGCCCGCCAAGCCCCCTGCGAAGAAGACCCTCACGCCCAATCGCGCCGCGCAGGCCGAGGAATTGCGCTTTCTGATCGACAGCGCCTGGGAGCGCCGCGCCGCGCTCACGCCGGAGGAGATCGACGGTTCGACCCGGCCTGCGGTCGACCGCGCGATTGCCGGTCTCGAACAGGGCTGGCTGCGGGTGGCCGAGCCTGACGGCAGCGGTGGCTGGCAGGTCAACGAATGGCTGAAAAAGGCGGTGCTGCTGTATTTCCGTACGCAGGAAATGGAGTTCATCGAGGCCTATCCGGCGCCGTTCTGGGACAAGGTGCCGGCGCGCTTTGCGGACTTCGACGAAAACGCCTTCCGCAAGCTGGGTGCGCGGGTGGTGCCCGGCGCGGTGGTGCGCGCGGGCAGCCACATCGGCAAGGACGTGGTGCTGATGCCGAGCTTCGTCAACATCGGCGCCCATGTCGGCGCCGGCACCATGGTCGATACCTGGGCCACGGTGGGTTCTTGCGCGCAGATCGGCAAGGGCTGCCATCTGTCCGGCGGGGTCGGGATCGGCGGCGTGCTGGAGCCGCTGCAGGCGACGCCGACGATCATCGAGGATCACTGTTTCATCGGTGCGCGCTCGGAAGTGGTGGAAGGCTTCGTGGTCGGCCATCACAGCGTGGTCGGCATGGGCGTGTTCCTCGGCCAGAGCACGCGTGTCTACAACCGCATGACCGGCGAGGTCAGCTACGGCCGCGTGCCGCCCGGCAGCGTGGTGGTCTCCGGCGCGCTGCCGGCGGCGGATGGCAGTCATTCCTTGTATTGCGCGGTGATCGTCAAGCAGGTGGACGAGAAGACCCGCAGCAAGACTTCGGTGAATGAATTGTTGCGCGGGTTGGCGGATTGAGTTGGGATTTCGACGTGGGGATGGCCTGCGAACGGTGTTCGCGACACGCCGTGAATACATCCCTGTAGGCTCATCGGCGACGTCCCTGTCGCCGATGGTCGCGAACACCATCCGCAGGCCATCCCTTTGGAGTAGTTGCGCATGACCACCCTCTATGGACTCGACAACTGCGACACCTGCAAGAAAGCGCGCAACTGGCTGGCGCGCTTCGGCATCGAACATGTCTTTGTCGATTATCGTGATCAGCGCCAACCGCCCGAAACGCTGCTGGCGTGGAAGGCCGCGGCCGGAGGCTGGGAGGCGTTGATCAACAAATCCTCGACCACCTGGCGGCAACTGCCGCCCACCCGCAAGGCGCCCGGTAGCGATGCCGAATGGAAGCTGTTGTTGAAGGAATATCCACAATTGATTCGCCGCCCGGTGGTTGTGCTGGATGATGGCAGCATGTCGCAAGGCTTTTCCGACAACGGCTTCAAGAAGCTGTTCGGGGTGCCGTAAGTCGTCGCTGCGATTTGCGATGCAAGCTGGGCAGCTATCGGTCATCCACTGCGAGCCAATTTCCCCCGTTCGTGGTGAGCCTATCGAACTCCCCGTTCGTGGTGAGCTTGTCGAACTCCCCGTTCGTGGTGAGCCTATCGAACTCCCCGTTCGTGGTGAGCTTGTCGAACTCCCCGTTCGTGGTGAGCTTGTCGAACTCCCCGTTCGTGGTGAGCTTGTCGAACCATGAACGGCCACGGCCCAAGTCTTGGCGTTATTCCCCTCCCGCGTCCCTACAATGCCCCGATCCACTGCAACAAAGCGTGCCGATGACCAGTGATATCCTGCAACTGACCTGCGACCTGATCGCCCGCTCATCGCTGACGCCGGACGATGCCGGCTGCCAGCCGCTGATCGCGCAGCGCTTGCAGGCGGCGGGCTTTGCCATCGAACACCTGCGCTTCGGTGAGGTCGACAACCTGTGGGCCAGCCACGGCAGCGGCGATGGTCCGGTGCTGGTCCTGCTTGGCCATACCGACGTGGTGCCGCCGGGTCCGCGCGAGGCGTGGCGCAGCGATCCGTTCCTGCCTGAAATCCGCGATGGTCTGCTGTACGGCCGCGGCGCCGCCGACATGAAAGGCAGCGTTGCGGCATTCGTCATCGCACTGGAACGATTCGTCGCCGCGCATCCGCATCACCGCGGCAGCGTGGCGCTGCTGCTGACCTCGGACGAAGAAGGCGATGCCATCGACGGCGTGCGCAAGGTGGCTGATGTGCTTCGTCAGCGCGGTCAGCGCATCGACTGGTGCGTCACTGGTGAACCGTCATCGAAACAGGCGCTGGGCGACCTGCTGCGGGTGGGCCGTCGTGGCAGCCTGTCGGCCACACTCAGCGTGCGCGGCGTGCAAGGCCACGTTGCCTATCCGGAAAAGGCGCGCAACCCCATCCACGCCGCCGCGCCGGCGCTGGCGGAACTGACGGCGCGGCGCTGGGATCAAGGCTTCGAAAGCTTCCCGCCCACCTCGCTGCAAATCAGCAATATCCACGCCGGCACCGGCGCCAACAACGTGATCCCCGGCGAACTGCAGGTGCTGTTCAACCTGCGCTACAACCCGCATTGGACGGCGGAAACACTGGAATCCGAATGCGAGGCGATGCTGCGCCGGCACGCGCTCGACTACGCCCTCCACTGGCACCGCAGCGGCGAACCGTTCCATACCCCGGAAGGCCCGTTGCGTGCGGCAGCGCGCGCCGTGCTGACGCAGTTTGCAGGCAAAGCGCCGGAAGAAAGCACCGGCGGCGGCACCTCGGATGCCCGCTTCATCGCCCCGCTGGGCGCGCACTGCATCGAGATCGGACCGATCAACGCCAGCATCCACAAAGTGGACGAACACATCCGCGTGGCGGATCTGGAGGCGCTGCCGGGGCTGTATCTGGCGCTGCTGGAAACGCTGCTGGCCTGAGTGTCCTCACGCCGTTCGGCTTGTTCGAACCATGGGCCTCGGTCCGTGCCGAATTGCGATCGCCCGAGTGCAGTCAGCGCGCCGGTTCCAACCGCAGTGTGTAGCGCGTCTTGCCCGGCAGGAACGGCGTGGGCGTGCCGTTCACCCAGGCTTCGTGGCCCGCGCCCCAGAACGGTGACAGCGGGTGGTCGCTTTGTCCGCCCGGCATGTGGAAATAGCCGTCGGCCTCGTGTCCGGGTGCCACCACCATGCGCTCGGAGGCGCCGAAATTCGGGCCCACCACGCGCGGCATGTCGTCGTCGCCGGCCAGCGGCTGCGACGGCATGCACAGCCAGCGCTTGCCGAGGACTGGAACGGCCTTGGCCAGCGGATGGCAGATCGCGGCGGTGTTGCGCTCGCCCCAGGTCCGCAGCGGCAGCGGGCCGATCGGGCGCAGCGCGTCGCGCACGGCGACCGCCGCATCCTCGAACAGCGTGTCCCAGCTGGCGAAACGGCGTGGCAGCAGGTGGGGCGGCCGCTGCGTCACCAGCGGCCAGACCACGCCTTCGAGCTGCGGCAGGTCGGGCATCACGAAATCGTTGCCGAGCGCCGCGCGCGCCGGTGCGGTGAGGCCGTCGGCGATGCGCTTGTGCACCTCCAGCCGCCAGGCGCGGACGATCCGATAGCTGACCGATTCGGGCTCGGCGCGGCCTTCCCAGCGGTGTGCGGCAACTTCCAGGTCGCGCAGCGCGGGGGTGCCGGCGGCGCGGGCGCGCTCGCGCAGCAACGCGCTCCATTGGGTCAGCAGCACCGCGCGGTCGTCGAGCTGGATGCCCAGCAGATCGCGTTCATCAAACCGCTGCTTGCGCTGCAGGTCAGCGCGAATCTGGGCGGCGCGGGCACCCAGCACGTAGCCGCCGTCGCCCACGTGGCGCAGCGCGGGCCCGTCCAGCACGCGGGTGTTGGCCGTCCACATGCGGTCGCGCTGTGGCGAGCGCAGCAGCGGATTGTCGCGGGTGGACAGCAGCCACGGCGGGCAGTCTTCAATCTGCGGATCCTCGACGCTGGCCGTCAGCGTGCAGCTGGGCGCGCGCTGCGGAATCGGGCCGAACAGGCGCCACGCAATCTGGCCGTCGCGGTCAGCCAGCATCAGATTCTGGGTCGGGATGGCGGCGTCCTGCGCGATGGCGAGCGCAGCATCCAGGCTGTCGGCCTGCGCGAACCGGCTCAGGCCGAGGTTGACCGCACCTGGAAGCTGCGCGGCCCAGCGCAGTGTCAGCACCCGGCCATCGGCTTCGCGATGGACGATCGGTCCCCACGGGGTTTCATCGACTGCCAGCCACACCGTGTCAGCGCCGGCCACGTCGATGCGCTCATGATGGCCGACCAGCTTGCTGCAGCCGGCCGGGAATCCATGCTGGCACGGCGTTTCCAACTTCCAGTCCATCGTGTCGATGTAGCTGTTGGTGAAGCCCCAGGCGATGTGGCCGTTGCTGCCCACCACCACCATCGGCAGGCCGGGCAGGGTGACGCCCTGGACATCGACCTTGCCGCCGGGCGCGGCCGGGTCGGGCCAGCGCAGGCGGGCGCGAAACCAGATGTTGGGCGCGCGCAGGGTCAGGTGCATGTCGTTGGCGACGATGGCGCGACCATCTGCGGTCAGCGCGCCGGACACGGCGAAGTTGTTGCTGCCGGGCGCGCCGCGCGGTTCCGACGCGGCGGCGGATGGCGGCCCCGCCGGCAACGTGCGCAGGTTCACCTGCTGCGGCGTTGGCAGCATGGCATCGCCGCGGGAACCACCTTCCAGCGGCGCGTCCCAACGGCTGCCGGCGTGGGTCAACAGCGCGAACAGCGCCGGCGGCAGATGCGGGCGCAACCGCCACAGCGCCAGTTCGCTGGCGTTCTTGCCGCCCTGCAGGTCGAAATACATCGCCATGCCGACCAACGGACTGTCCTCGGCGCGCCAGGGTTGCGGTGATTGCCGCAGCAGCAGGTAGGCCCAGGGCCGGACGCGCAGCGCGGCCAGCCCGGCGTTGACGCCTTCGACGTAGGCATCGAGCTGGGTGCGCTTGTCGCCGACGATCGCGGGTAGATCGTGTTCGACGCGGGCGCGCAGCCGGTGCAGCCGATGCTGCTTGTCGTTGTCCAGTGCCAGCGGCCCGACCAGCGCCGCCAGTTCGCCGGCGGCGCTGCGCCGCATCAGATCCATTTCGAAAAATCTTTCCTGCGCGTGCACATAGCCCAGCGCGCGCATGGCGTCAGCCTCGCTGCCGGCGTCGATGGTGACGGTGCCGTCGGCATCGCGCTGGATCGTCGCCGGTGCCGACAGTCCAGCCAGTGCCTGCTGCCCGTCCAGCTGCGCCAGGCTGCCGCGCAGCAGCCACCACAGTGCCAGCGCGCACAGCGCCAGCAGGGCCAGCAGGATGAGGATCCAGCGTTTCCGACTTGTGCGCATCGTCGCCGCTTGGGTGTCAGGATGTGACCTTCTTACCACGCGAGCCTGCGCCTGTCTTTCCCGGCCCGCTTGCGCGCCCCCGAACGCCCGTGCCATAGTCGGCCCATGCGCTCCATCGCCGCCACCGCCAACAATCGCAACCGCAATAATCGCGGCACACCATGGTGTGCGCGGCCGCGGGTCCGCGCCTAGGCAGGCAATACAGCCCCATCAGACAACCCGCCCGCAAGGCGGGTTTTTTTTCGCCCGATTTCGCCAAAGCCAAGGGAACCCCGCAATGTGCTCGATCTTCGGAATCTTCGATCTGCAAGCCAGCGATGACGCCCATGCCTTGCGCCGCGAGGCGTTGGAACGTTCGCAACGCCAGCGCCACCGCGGCCCCGACTGGAGCGGGGTGTATCTGGACGCCGGCGCGATCCTCGTGCACGAGCGCCTGGCCATCGTCGATCCCGCCGGCGGCTCGCAGCCGCTGCGCTCGCAGGACGGCGGTCTCGCACTGGCGGTGAACGGCGAGATCTACAACCACCGCGAACTCAAGCGCGAACTCGCGCAGCCCTACGCCTTCCAGACCGAATCCGATTGCGAAATCATCAACGCGCTGTACCGCGAGGATGCGCCGGCATCGTTCCTCAATCGCCTCAACGGCATCTTCGCCTTTGCGTTGTGGGACAAGGCGGCCGGGCGCGCGCTCATCGCCCGCGATCCGATCGGCGTGGTGCCGCTGTACTGGGGCCACGACGCGCAAGGCCGCCTGCGGGTGGCCTCGGAAATGAAGGCGCTGGAAGGCGACTGCAAGGATGTGGCGCAGTTCCCGCCGGGGCACTGGTATGACAGCGCCACCGGCGAACTGACGCGCTACTACCAACGGCCGTGGCGTGAGTACGCGGCGGTGGAGGGCGTGGAAGTGGCGCTGACGGAATTGCGCGAGGCCTTCGAAGCCGCCGTGCATCGCCAGCTGATGACCGACGTGCCCTACGGCGTGCTGCTCTCCGGTGGCCTCGACTCGTCACTGGTCGCGGCGGTCGCGGCACGTTACGCGCGCCATCGCATCGAAGATGGCGACCAGACCGAAGCCTGGTGGCCGCGCCTGCACAGCTTCGCGATTGGTTTGCACGGCTCGCCGGATCTGGCGGCCGCACGAATTGCGGCTGACAAGCTCGGCACCGTCCACCACGGCTTCGAATACAGCTTCGAGGAAGGGCTCGACGCGCTGCCGGAAGTGATCCGGCACATCGAAACCTATGACGTGACGACCATCCGCGCCTCCACCCCGATGTACCTGCTGGCACGCCGGATCAAGGCGATGGGCGTGAAGATGGTGCTCTCCGGCGAAGGCAGCGACGAAATCTTCGGCGGCTACCTGTATTTCCACAAAGCCCCGAACGCCCGCGAATTCCACGTCGAGCTCATTCGCAAGCTCGATGCCCTGAACAACTACGACTGCCTGCGCGCCAACAAGTCGATGATGGCCTGGGGCGTGGAACCGCGGGTGCCCTTCCTCGACCGCGCATTCCTCGACGTGGCGATGCGTATGGACGCCCGCTGCAAGATGGTGGACAAGGCCAGCGGACGGATCGAAAAGGCGGTGCTGCGCGAAGCCTTCGCCGGCTACCTGCCCGACGAAATCCTGTGGCGGCAGAAAGAACAATTCAGCGACGGCGTCGGCTACGGCTGGATCGACGGCCTGAAAGCCCACGCCGAAGCCCACGTCAGCGACCGCGAACTTTCCGCCGCCGACAAACGCTTCCCGATCAACCCGCCGCAGACCAAGGAAGCCTACTTCTACCGCACGCTTTTCGAGCGCTACTACCCCAGCTCCGCGGCCGCTGAAACCGTGCCCGGCGGCAAGTCGATCGCCTGTTCGTCACCGGCGGCGATTGCATGGGATGCGAGTTTCGCCAATGCCGCCGATCCGTCGGGGCGGGCGGTGGCGGGGGTGCATGGGGGATGAGGTGAATCCTGGCACGTGCGGCCGCAGGGTTTGAGGCAGACCTCCCGCGCCTGATCAACCGCGCCCCATTGAAGCCCGATCCATAACGGGTCCCGAAGACCGGATCGGAAAATTGGCGCCGTCCCATTTCTTCCGGATCATGGGTTGCCGGCTTCAGTCAATTTGCCCGGATGAAACAGTTTTCGAGCTGCATTGCAGCATTCCGATCACGTTGCGCTTGCTAGACTGGCGTGGTTATCGGTCAGTCGAGGTGCGCAATGAACTGGTTCAACGAGATGCTGCGGAATGATCCGGACCCGCAGGAATCGCGGGAATGGATCGAATCGCTGAAGGCGGTCATCGACCACGATGGTCCGCAGCGTGCGCACCAGCTGCTGGAAGGCATGGTCGAGCTGACCCGGCGCGCCGGCGCGCACATGCCGTTCACGCCCACCACGGCGTACGTCAACACCATCCCGGCCCACATCGAGCCGCAGATGCCCGGCGATGCCCACATCGAATGGCGGATCCGCTCGATCATCCGCTGGAACGCCATGGCCATGGTGGTGCGCGCCAACCGCAAGCCGGGCGCGCTGGGCGGCCACATCGCCAGCTTCGCCAGCTGCGCCACCCTCTACGACGTCGGCTTCAACCATTTCTGGCACGCGCCGACCGCCGAGCATCCGGGTGACCTGCTCTACATCCAGGGCCACAGCTCGCCGGGCATCTATTCGCGCGCCTTCCTCGAAGGTCGGATCAGCGAAGCCCAGCTGGAAGCGTTCCGGATGGAGGTCGATGGCCACGGCATTTCCAGCTATCCGCACCCGTGGCTGATGCCGGGTTTCTGGCAGGTGCCGACGGTGAGCATGGGCCTGGGCCCGCTGACCGCGATCTACCAGGCGCGCGCCTGGAAGTATCTGGAAGCGCGCGGGCTGATGCCCAAGACCAACCGCAAGGTCTGGTGCTTCCTCGGCGACGGCGAAACCGACGAGCCCGAATCGCTGGGCGCGATCGGCGTGGCCGGCCGCGAAGGTCTGGACAACCTGATCTTCGTGGTCAACTGCAACCTGCAGCGGCTCGACGGCCCGGTGCGCGGCAACGGCAAGATCATCCAGGAGCTGGAAGGCCAGTTCCGCGGCGCCGGCTGGAATGTCATCAAGTGCATCTGGGGCAGCTATTGGGACCCGCTGCTGGCCAACGACACCCAGGGCCTGCTGCGCAAGGTGATGATGGATACCGTCGATGGCGAGTACCAGAACTGCAAGGCCTTCGGCGGCGCCTACACGCGCCAGCATTTCTTCGGCAAGACCCCGGAGACGCTGGCGATGGTGGCCAACCTGTCCGACGACGACATCTGGCGCCTGAACCGCGGCGGCCATGATCCGCACAAGGTGTACGCGGCCTACGACGCGGCGGTGAAGACGGTGGGCCAGCCGACCGTGATCCTCGCCAAGACGGTCAAGGGCTACGGCATGGGCAGCGCTGGCGAGGCGCTCAACCCCACCCACCAGACCAAGAAGCTCGACGATGAATCGGTGCGCGCGTTCCGCGACCGTTTCCAGCTGCCGATCAGCGACGAGCAGCTCAAGGACGGCGCGATTCCGTTCTATCTGCCGGGCGAGAAATCGCCGGAAATGGAATACATGCACGAACGCCGCAACGCGCTGGGCGGCTACCTGCCCAAGCGCCGCCAGCGTTCAACGCAAACCCTGAAAGCGCCGCCGCTGGACACCTTCGCCCGTCTGCTCAAGTCCACCGGCGAACGCGAGATCAGCACCACCATGGCCTTCGTGCAGATGCTCAACATCCTGCTACGCGACAAGGAAGTGGGGCCGCGCTGCGTGCCGATCGTGGCCGACGAGGCGCGCACCTTCGGCATGGAAGGGCTGTTCCGCCAGCTCGGCATCTATGCGCCGCAGGGCCAGAAGTACAAGCCGGTCGACGCCGACCAGCTGATGTTCTATCGCGAGGACGCCGCCGGGCAGGTGTTGCAGGAAGGCATCACCGAAGCCGGTGCGTTCGCCAGCTGGATGGCGCAGGCCACCAGCTACAGCGTCAGTGACCTGCCGATGGTGCCGTTCTACATCTACTACTCGATGTTCGGCTTCCAGCGCTTCGGCGATTTTGCCTGGCAGGCCGGCGACATGCGCGCGCGCGGCTTCCTGCTGGGCGGCACCGCCGGGCGCACCACCCTCAACGGCGAAGGCCTGCAGCACGGCGACGGCCAGTCGCACGTGCAGGCGGCGCTGATTCCGAGCGTGCGCAGCTACGACCCGGCGTTCGCCTACGAGGTGGTGACGATCATCCAGCACGGCATGCAGGAAATGCTGTCCGAACAACACGACGGCTACTACTACCTCACCGTCCACAACGAAAACTACACCCACCCCGAGATGCCCGAAGGCAGCGCCGAGGGCATCATCAAGGGCATGTACCTGTTCCACGACGCCGGCAAGGCGAAGAAGGGCGAGTTGCGGGTGCAATTGATGGGCAGTGGCACGATCTTCCGCGAGGTGATCGCCGCCGCCGACCTGCTCGATGCCGATTTCGGCATCAAGTCCGATATCTGGTCCTGCCCGAGCTTCA
This sequence comes from Thermomonas sp., assembly GCF_023953935.1. Lineage (GTDB taxonomy): Bacteria > Pseudomonadota > Gammaproteobacteria > Xanthomonadales > Xanthomonadaceae > Thermomonas. Next base: position 197,205 of record NZ_JAMLIW010000003.1, read on the forward strand.
CCGAACTGGCCCGCGACGGCGTGGACGCCACCCGCTGGAACCGCTTCCACCCGGAGGCCAAGACCCCGCGCAAGCCCTGGGTCACCCAGCATCTGGAAGGCCGCAACGGCCCGGCGATTGCCGCGACCGACTTCGTGCGCGCCTTCCCCGACCAGATCCGCGAGTTCGTGCCGATGCGCTTCACCGCGCTGGGCACCGACGGCTACGGCCGCAGCGACACCCGCGAGAACCTGCGCCGCCATTTCGAAATCGACCGCTACCACGTCGCCCACGCCGCGGTGGCCGCGCTGGCCGACGAGGGCAAACTCACCGGCAAGGACGTGGCGCGCGCGCTCAAGCTCTACAAGATCGACCCGGAGCTGCCGAATCCGCTGCTGGCGTGAGGGCGGCGCGTGAGAATAAGGCGGCCGTCCGGCCGCCTTTTTTCTTGGGCTTTGCAAGCCCCGGACGGTCTGGCTGCTGCGGATGACGCGATTGCCTGGAGAACAGGCGGCCAGCACCGTTTCTGCAATTCCTGCATGCGCGCCCTGCGCACTCGTTGCCGCACGGGTTCGGCCGATCCCGGCGCAACCCTGCTGCGCCAGTGTCTCAGCCGGGGGGCGAACTTCCGCTGATTGCGGCGTGATGGACGAACGCATCCCGAATCTGGGCACGCAGTTCGTCGTCGTTCCATGGCTTGGTGAGGAAGCGGAACACCGCGCCGCGATTGACGGAGTCGGTGATGACGTTCAAGTCGGTGTAGCCGGAAAGAATGACGCGGATGGTGTCTGGGTACAGTGTCTTGACCGTGTCCAGCAGTTCGGTTCCGGACATGCCCGGCATGCGCTGATCGGAGACGATGACCTGCACCGGGTATTGCGCAAGCAGTTCAAGTGCCTGGCTGCCGCTGTTGGCCGTCAGGATCCGATAACCGTCCCGCCGGAGCAGGCGTGTCAGCGCTTTGCAGATGCTTTGTTCGTCATCCACGAGAAGCAGGGTGTGGCCATTCTCCGTTTCCGGTTGTTGTGACTCGAGCCTGCGGTGATCCCGCAGGAACCCGGCGAAAATTGCGGGTTCGACCGGCGGACTGAACAGATAGCCCTGGATTTCGTCACAGTGGTGTTTGGCCAGGAAACCCAGTTGGGCTTTGGTTTCAACGCCTTCGGCGACCGATGTCAACTTGAGGCTGCGTGCCAGCGCGATGACCGCCAGGGCAATTGCGGCATCCTCGACGCTGTGGGTGATGTCGGTAATGAAGCTGCGGTCGATCTTGACGCGGTCCACCGGCAAACGCTTGAGATAGGACAGCGATGAGTAGCCGGTTCCGAAATCGTCAAGCGAGAGTTTTACGCCAAGGCCACGCAGTGAATTCAGGATCCGGGTGGCCCGAGCCACGTCCTGCATCACCGCACTCTCGGTCAATTCAAGTTCCAGCCATTCCGGTTCAAGCGCGTTGTCGGCGAGCGCTTCCCGGACGATGGCAGGCAAGTCGCCGCGATTGATCTGGACGCCTGACACGTTCGCGGCAACCGGAACGATGGGAATGCCGCTGGCACGCCAGTCGCGCTGCTGGCGACAGACCATCTGGATGACCTTGGCCCCGAGCGTCAGGATCAGGCCGGAACGTTCGGCCAGATCGATGAATTCGGCTGGCGGCAGCAGGCCCTTGCGTGGATGTTGCCAGCGGACCAACGCTTCCGCACCGATGATCTCGCCGCTGATGATGTCCACGCGGGGCTGGTAGTGCAGGATGAATTCGTCATTGTCGATGGCATCCTGCAGCTGCGACTCGAGCGACGGGCTGCGTTCTTCTGAACTGTCCTCCGCGTTCGAGTAGTAGTAAACCTGCTTGTTATGCGCCTTGGCCTTGTTCAGCGCGCGCAACGCGTGATCGAGGTCGATCGGGGTGGCCCCGGGCACGGAGATGCCCGGGTAGCTGACGGCGCCAACGCGGAATGCGATCTGGGCGGGGTGGCCGTGGAGATCGAAGGGTGCGGAAAACGCGGCCTGCAAGAAACGTTCGACGCAATTGTCCGGGCCGTCTTCTGGCGCAAGTCCGGCCATGGCAAACGAGTCGCCGCCGATTCTTGCAACCGTGGCTGTCTCCCCGGCAAGCTGCTGCAGGCGCTCGCTGATCTTGCGCAGCAAATGATCACCGCCCTCGCGACCGAAGCGGTGGTTGAACTGGGAGAAGTTTTCCAGATCGATGGCGCAAATATGCAGCTTCCGGTGCTGTGCGGACGCGACGGTGCCCAACTCATGGAGTTTGTCGCGGAGGCCATTGGCATTGAGCAGTCCGGTCAGCGGGTCGTAATAAGTCAAGCGCTTCAGTCGTTCGGTCGTTTCCAGGTGATCGATGGCAAAAGACAAGTCACTGGCCATCCAGTCGAGCAGGTCGAGTTCTTCTGCATCGAAGGTGTTTGCCCGGTTGGACAACATGAGCAGCGCGTAATTCGAGCGTCCCTGCACCCACAACGGGATGGCTGCGGCCGATTGAGCCGTTGTCTTCGGCGCCATGTCCGGGGTCGGCGTGGAAAGCTCCGGGCGGGCCTCCGCTGAGCGGGTTTCAGAGATCGACTTGCCTGCGCGCATGGCATACAGGACGAGATGATTGCTGTCGGTGACGGTCGCCGCGACCGCATCAGCGGGAACCGCCTCGAGTGCCTGTGATTGCTGCATGCATACGATTCTTGCTCGATGGGTGACGGGGTCCCGGTCGAGAATGACGGCAACGAGGAAATCCGGTTGAGAAACAATGGCGCGGCAGGTGTCAAGCAGCAGGTCATCGGACTTGCTGCCGCGCAGCATCGAGGAGTGGAAATTCCCGATCATGCGCCGCGTCCGATCGAGGCGCGCCAGCTTGCGTTCCTGTACCAATCGTTCGGTGATGTCGGAATTGATGACCAGGTGATTGCCATCGTCCATGCGGGTGATGACAGCGCTGACATGGACGGTGTGGCCGTCCTGATGCAGCAGGCGCCAAACACCACGGTGGATCTTGCCTGTTTGCAGTTCAGCGAGCGCGGGTTTGATTCGGGGCAGGTCAACCTGGGAAATGATGTCGGTGTTGCGTTTGCCGACAAGTTCACCTGCTTCGTAGCCCAGCATCTGGCAGGTGGCTGGATTCGTGTCGAGGAGTTTGCCTTCGGTGTCGGCGATCAGGATGCCCACCGGTGCGGCGTCAAACAACTGGCGATAACGGCCTTCGCTGAGATGACGCGCTTGTTCCGCGGCTACCCGGTCCGAAATGTCGATGCCCAGGCCCAGCAGACACTCGGCTTCGTTGAACCTGATCCGTCGCCCGATCAGCAGGTAGGGGCGAGTGCTCCCGTCCTTGACGAGCAGGCTGGTTTCGGTGGAACCGAACCCGGTGCTGAAAACGGATTCGATGGCGGTACGCAGCTTGGGGTGTTCGGATGAGGGAAAGAAATCCAGGAACCGCATCTGGTCGAGTTCGGCGGGGCTGTAGCCGGAGACCTCCGGAAGATTCCCGCTCCAGCGCAGGCCGTGCAGCTGTTTGTCGCACAGGCACAGGATGCCGGGCGTGCTCTCGGTCAGCACCCTTGAAAATTCCTGCTCGTCCTTCAGGCCCTGCTGGGCTCTGCGTGCGTGCTCGGCATTGTCGCTGCTGGAAACCACCAGCCCGATGCTGCGCGCCACGTCTTCCAGCAGACTGATTTCCGCCGGCTTGAAAAAATTGATCTGATGGGCGTAAACGGACAGAACGCCGATTGCCTCGTCGCCGGCAATGATAGGCACGGCCGCACTGGAACGGAATCGCGCCGCCTCCATGCGTGCGCGCCAGGGGCGCGATGCCGGGTCCTCGAGCAGATCGTTGCTGACCTGGGTTTCTTGGTTGGCGAATGCACGCCCGGTCGGGCCACGGCCTTGATCGCTGTCATCGCCGAATATCTGGAGGCCCTGCACATAGTCGCCGGGAGAGCCTTCGGAGGCCAGCGGCAGGATTCTCCTGGTGGCAGGGTCAAACTTGCCGATCCAGGCCAAGGCAAACCCGGCGTCATGAACCAGGATTCGGCAAGCTTCTTGCGGCAGCGCTTCGCGTGGCCTGCCCTCCGCAATGGCCCGGTTGAACTTGCTCAAGGCGGCATGCAGGCGTATTTGGCGTCTGGCCTCGCGCTCACGCGCAATCAACGGCGAGACGTCCTGGATGCATTTGGTGATGCCGATCACTTCGCCGTCGGTGTTCCTGACCGGCGCCGCGCTGATCAGGACATGTATGGAGCGGTTGTCGTGGGACAGGCGAACGGACTGATAGGGTTCCACGATCTGACCACGCTGGATGGTCGAGTGGATCCAGTCTTCCTCGCCCAGGCGATCGTGGGGGATGATGCGGCGAATGGATGAGCCCAGCGCGTCCGCGCTCTGGAGCCCGAAGAGCCGTTCGGCCCCGTGGTTCCAGCCCGTGATGGTGCCATCCAGCTGCACGTTGACAATGGCCGCCAGCGAGACCTCGAGAGCCGCGGACAGGTCTTGCACAGTCGGGGTTTCGCGTGTCATCGACAGCCCTCCGTGAAACCAGCGACGATCCGGGCAGGATCCAAACCAGAATGATCAGCCCACGGCCGGATGGCAACAAGCGTATCCTGACGGGACACGGCCCGTACACACCCTGTGACCGAAGCTGCGGCGGATGTGCGGGAGTGTGACCGATGCCGCGGGCCGGCACGACAAGGAAGGCTACGCTAACCCACGTTGTGTCAGGGCGAACGTCATGGAATCGGATGAGAGCAGCACACCTGCCCCTCCCTTGGGGGCGTTTTCCGCAACGGCCGATTTCGGTGTGGATGCCATTGCCGGCTACGTGGTCCAGTTCATGGAAGAGGCCAAGGTTGCGCTGGCCATGTTCGACGCAACCGGCCATGTGCTGTACAGCAACCTGCCGGCCCGGCTGTTCGCGACCTCTCTGAATCCGGACAGGAGCAGCGAGGAACTTGCCGTGGTTTTCAACTGGCACGAAGGCCTGGTCACGGCTGAAACCATGGAGAGCGCCAGAACGTTCGGCAGATGGGCGGGGAAGCTGCGTCTTGGCGATGCGGACATGCAAGGGCGAGTCCTGCAGCTTCGCCTGCATCCGCTCGGGCCGCAGCGCAGCTTTCCGTTCATGCTGGTGATTCTAGATATCACCCAGGAGACCGCCCGCGAGATGGAGTTGCACGAGCGCAATGCCGAGCTCGAAGTGGCCTACGCCAAGCTGAAGAGTGCGCAGGAGCAGGCCTTGCATGCGGAAAAAATGGCTTCAATCGGCCAGTTGGCAGCGGGCGTGGCGCATGAAATCAACAATCCAATCGCCTATGTGAAATCCAATCTCGGCGCGCTGCGCCTGACCGCGGCGCAATTGCTCAACCTGGCCCGCATTCCGGAGTGCGAGAACGACCTGCGCCAGATCGTGGCGCAGGAACGGGCGGAGGATGACGAGGATCCTGGCTACGACAACATCGCCATCGATACCCACGATCTGATCATGGAGTCCCTCGAGGGCGTGGACCGGGTTTGCAAGATCGTCAGCGACCTGAAGGACTTTTCCCGACAGGGGCAGATCGACAGCTGGGCCGTGGTTGACGTGCAGGTTGGCCTTGAATCCACGCTCAACATCGTCTGGAATGAAATCAAGTACAAGGCACACGTCGTGAAGTCCTACGGCGAACTGCCGTTGATCGAGTGCATTCCTTCACAGCTCAACCAGGTGTTCATGAACCTTCTGGTCAATGCGGCACAGTCGATCGAGGGGAAGGATGGCATCATCACGATCTCCACGGAGTGCGTGGATGATCAGGTCATCATCTCGATCGGCGACAATGGCGCCGGGATCCCAGAGGCCGTGCTGCCGAAAATCTTCGATCCGTTTTTCACGACCAAGGAAGTGGGGCGCGGTACCGGCCTGGGTCTTGCCATTTCCTACGGGATCATGCAAAAACACCATGGATCCATTGAAGTGACCAGTGTCGCCGGCGAGGGGACGTTGTTCCTGCTCAAGCTGCCGGTCAAACAACCGCATTGACCATAGCCAAGGCAGAGGGTGCGATGTACCGGATACTACTGTTGGACGATGAGACCAATGTCCTGAACGCCTTGCGGCGTGCACTGGCGTCGATCCCCGCATCCCGCCTTGGGGGCGAGGAGTTGCTCATTGAAATGTTCACCGACCCCCGGACTGCCCTTGAACGCTGCGAAGCTGTGCCTTTCAGCCTGTTGATGTCCGATTTCCGGATGCCGGAGATGAGCGGCGTCGAATTTCTGGCGCGCTCGATCGCGAGTCAGCCGCACGTGCCGCGCGTCATCGTGTCCGGCTTCGCGGATCGCGATGCCATCATCGCGGCCATCAACGAGGCCCAGCTGACGCGTTTCATCGAGAAACCCTGGAATGATGCCGAACTGAAAAGCGCGGTGGTGACCATCCTCACGGCGACTGACGGCCGTTCGGCCAGTTCGTTTGCGAGCGAGGCCAGCGCCAGACATGAAATGGACCGGTTGGAGCTGGAAGATCCCGGAATCACGGAGGTGAAGCGGAATCCGGATGGTTCCATCAACCTCGATCTCGACCTCGACCTCGACCTCGACCAGGACCTGGATTGAAGCCAGACGCCGATTCAGGACACCTGATTCAGGACACCTGATTCAAGATGTCTGCTTCAAGACGCTGATTTTCGGGCAAGCGTGCCGGGAACGCGCCGGAACCTTCGATCCCGGATCGACACGGCTGGCGCAGGTGCTGCCCTTGGCCGGTGTGGAGCGGGCCGTCTTGTTGGCGACAGCCCATGCCCCTCGCGCTCATTCACCGCGCTCGCCTTTCGCTCTCGCGTCACTCCCGAACCCGCCCTCCGCCTGCGCGGCGAGCCAGGTGAACGCGGCGTAGGCGGCCACGTTCTGCGCCAGTTCCTGCGGGATCACCTTGTCCAGAGTGTCATCGGCGGTGTGGTGGAGGTCGAAGTAGCGGGTGCCGTCGTGGCCCAGCCAGGCCCAGGCGGTGCCCAGATCGACCATGCCGCCGATGTCCGATTCCGGGTCGCCTTGCTTGGGCAGCCATTCGATGCCCAGCGGCGCCAGCACCTGCTGGATTTGCGCCAGCGCCTGCGGTTGCAGGTCGCGGGCGCTGGAGTCGAAGCCGAAAATCGGCGCGGCGCCGAAATCGCTTTCGATCGCGATCACGTGGCGGGCGACTTCGTCGGCGTGCTGCTGCGCGTAGGCGCGACCGCCCCACAGGCCTTGCTCTTCGTTGGCGAAGGCGACCACGCGGATGCTGCGGGCCGGATGCAGCGGCTTGAGCAGGGCGCCGGTGGCCATGGTGATGGCGACGCCGGCGGCATCGTCGATCGCGCCGGTGCCGTAGTCCCAGGAATCGAGGTGGCCGCCGAGCAGGATGATTTCGTCAGGGCGGGTGCTGCCGGTGATTTCGCCGATCACGTTGTACGAGGTCGCTTCGCCGTCGTAGCCGCAGTCCAGCGCCAGGCGCACGCGGGTCGGGCCGAGCGCGACCAGCCGCGCCAGCTGGGCGGCGTCGATGGTGGCCAGCGCGGCGGCGGGGATCGGCGTCAGGCCCGGTTCGAAACCGGTGTTGCCGGTGTGCGGTTCGCGTGAAAGCGAAGTGCCGGCCGAGCGCATCAGAAATCCGATCGCGCCCTTCTTGATGGCCACCGACGGGCCGGCCCAGCGAATCCCGCCGGCGTTGCGGTAGTCGCCGCCGTCGCGACGGGCCTGCATGGTGTAGTCCACGAACACGATCTTGCCGGCCAGTGAACCCTCCGGCGCCGCCTGCAGCGCGGCCAGGTCGGCAAAGCGCACCACTTCGCCTTCGACCGTCCCGCCCGGGCTGCCGCCCAGCGCGCCGACCCGCAGCGGCTGCGCGTGCGCGCCCAGCACGTCGAGGGTTTCCGAGCGCCGCACCCACCGCGGGAAGGTGACGGGCTCGGTCCAGACCCGGTCATAACCGAGTTCGCGGAACTTGGCCTGCGCCCAGGCCACCGCGCGGGCGTCGGCCGGGCTGCCGGCCAGACGCGGGCCGACTTCGGTGGTCAGTGATTCCAGCACCTTCCACGCGGTGGCGTCGCGCAAGGCGACGTCGCGGACGGTGCCGGCCTGGGCAATCGCGGTGGCGTCGATGCGGGTGGGCTGCGCGGATTGCGCGGGCGCGGCCACCAGCAGGCTGAGGGCAAAAAAGAGTGAGGCGACACGCATGGGCGCGGCTCCGGAAGACGAGGGCAACAGTAGTCTGGAAGGCGCGCTGGCCGGCGCGCCTGTGCCACAAGTCGCGGGCGCGGCGCGGCTACTTCTTCAGCAGGTCGCGAATTTCGCGCAGCAGCAGCACGTCTTCGGGATCGGCCGCCGGCGGTGCCGGCGCGGGCTCGGGCTTCTTGTGCATGGCATTGATCGCCTTGACCGCGATGAAAATCGCGAAGGCGACGATGATGAACTGGAGGACGGCATTGATGAACTCGCCATACGCCAGCACCACGGCGGGCACCTGCTGGCCCGCCGCATCGACCGTGGCCTGCTTGAGGGTGATGGACAGCGAAGCGAAATCGACGCCACCAATCAAAACACCGATCGGCGGCATGATCACCTTGTCGACCAGTGCCGTCACGATTTTCCCGAATGCCGCGCCGATCACCACGCCGACCGCGAGGTCGACCACGCTGCCGCGCATCGCGAATTCCTTGAACTCGGCCATCATGCCCATCGGGGTCTCCGTTGATGAAGAATGGAAACCGCCATCCTAAGGCAATGCCGACCAAGTCAGCATTGCCCTAGCGTGCGGAAGGCGCGATGCGACCGTGCAGTTCCGGCAGTCCGTCGATGCGCGCGCTGAAGCGGTCCTCCGGCCACAATTCCCCGACGCCGGCCGGCGTGCCCATGAAAATGAGATCGCCGGCGCGCAGGGCGTAGAGCTTCGACAGCTCGTGCAGGATCTCCGGCACGCTCCAGAGCATCTGGTCGAGGGTGGCGTGCTGACGCGTGGCGTCGTTGACCGTCAAGGTGATCCCGGCGGTGTTCGACAAACCGGCTGCGGCCGCTTGCAGCAGTGCCCCGAGCGGCGCGGAGCAATCGAAGCCTTTGGCGGTATCCCAGGGCAGGCCCTTTGCCTTGGCCGCGTTCTGCAAGTCGCGACGGGTCAGGTCGAGGCCGACGGCATAACCGAAGACGAGGGCATGGGCGTCCTCCGTCGCGACGATGCCCGCCGGCGCATCCCGCCCCAGCGCCACCACCAGTTCAACCTCGTGGTGCAATTGTTGGGTGGCGGGCGGATACGGAATATTGCCGTCGATGACGATGGCATCGGCGGGCTTCATGAAGAAGGTGGGCGCGCCGCGCTCGGCTTTGGACGCGGGTGCCGCCGCGCCCATTTCACGCGCATGGTCGGCGAAGTTGCGGCCGACGCAGTAGATTCGGTGTACGGGGAATGTCCCCGCCGCATGGCCGGCACGGTCGACCACCGGGACACGCGGCCCCTGCGCGGCAGGGATCAGGTCCACCTCAGCGCGGCAGCGGCAGGCGGGGTGTATCCACGACCCGGAAACTGCCGTCGATGACGCCTGTGTCGCTGGCGGGCGGTGGCGCGGCGTGGCGCTGGGTCAACGCGCGCCACAGCACCCCGCCGAGCAGCATGGCGGCGCCGACGAACACGCCAAGCACCAGCAGCAACAGCAACAACACGATGCCGGCGAAACCGGCGAGCGCACGCAGCAGCCGGTGGCGTGGACGACGCGGCGCGGTGAAGCCATCGAAGCTGAACCAGCGGAAGGCGGAGCCAGGGAAGATCGTCATGGGGGGAGGTCACGGACTGCGTGCGATACTGGCGCCCAGTATCGGGAGAACCAGCAGGTCAGTTGTGAGTAGTTCGTTAAATGAAGGGGGGAAAAACGCCGCAACCTTGCTGCCCTTGGCCGACCTGCCCCCCGACAGCCTTGGTGAAACCGAAGCCGTGATCGACGGCGACCTCGAATCACTGATCCTTTACCGCGATGGCGAAGGGGGCGTGCGCGCCTGGATCAACACCTGTCCGCACGCCGGCCGCCGGCTTGACTACGCCCCCGGCAAGTTCCTGCGCACCAAAAAAGGCGAACTGGTGTGCGCGGTCCACGGCGCCACCTTTGCCCTGCCCGAAGGCAACTGCGTGGCCGGCCCCTGCCGCGGCGAGTGCCTGTGCGTGGTGGCGGTCCATGTGGAGGACGGGCTGGTGAGGTTGGGAGACAACGCGACCGCGGCTGAGTGAGTCAAATGGCGACGTCGCTTGGCCGGGGTCAGAACATGATGTTGATCATCACCACGATGATCGCGGTGTAGATCAAAGTCAGCGGGCCGCCGGAGCGCCACATGTCGGCCGACGTGCAGCCGGTGGGGCCGGTCACCATCGCCACCGACGGGTTGGAAGCGGTCATGAAGTTGTTGGACGCCGACAGCGCCACGATCAACGCGAACGCGGTGGGATCGCCGCCGACGGCCAGCGCGAGGTTGATCGCCAGCGGCACCAGGACAATCGTGGCCCCGACGTGGCTGATGACCAGGCCGAACAGGGTGGTGAACAGCGCCAGCGCCAGCTCGATCAGCCACAGCGGCACGCCTTCGGGCATCCGGTCGATGGTGTGGCCGGCGACCCAGGCCGCCGCGCCGGAAGAGTCCATCGCCCAGCCCAGCGGGATCAGGCAGGCCATCAGGAACACGGTCTTCCAGCTGATCGCCGCGTAGGCTTCGTCCATCTTCAGCACGCCGGTCACCAGCATCCCGGCCACGCCGGTCATCAGCGCGATCGAGGTCGGGATGGTCGACACCAGCGCCATCAGCATGCTGACTGCGAAGATGGCCATGGCGATCTTGAACTTGTGCGGCCGCTGCTCGCCCTTGGGGTAGTCGGTGACGACCACGAAATCGCGGCTCTTGGCGGCCTCGGCCAGATCGATCCAGATGCTGTGCAGCACCAGCATGTCGCCGGCGCGGATCGGGATGTTGCGCACGTCCTCGCGCAGGACGTGCTTGTCGCGGTTGATCGCCAGCAGGCTCAGGCCGAACTGCTTGCGCAGCCGCAATTGCGCCTGCGGCTTGCCGATGAACTTCGAGTTGGGCGGCACCACGGCTTCGGAAATGCCGGCGCGGCTGGGGTTGAACAGGTCGCCGAACACCCGCAGCCGCGACGACAGGCGCAGGAAGTTTTTCTGCGCGAAGTCGGCGATGGCGCCGCGTTCGCCCATCACGCCGAGCACGCTGCCGACCCAGATGCGAGCGTCGGCCGGCGGCGCCAGCCGCGATTCGGTGCCGGTTTGCAAGGCCAGCAGCAGCGGCGCGCCGACCTGCGATTCGGCGTCGCCGACGCTCATGCCCACCAGCGGGCTGTCGGCCGTCACCGTCAGCTCATGGATGTCGCCTTCCAGCCCGTAGGCGCGGGCGAAATAGCTCTGGGTCCGGGCGGGCGTGACGGCGTCGTCGCGCGCATCGGGCAGCACCCGATGGCCGAAGAAGTGGAAGTAGGCCAGCGATGCGGCCAGCAGCGCCAGCCCGATGGGCAGCGGCGCGAACATCTTCAGCGGTTCCAGCGTCGCGGCGCCGGAAGGCATGTTGGCGTTGGCCGACACCAGCAGGTCGTTGAGCAGGATCAGCGGCGAGTTGCCGACCATGGTCAGGCTGCCGCCGACGATGATGGCGGCCGACATCGGAACCAGCACCCGCGACAGGCTGATGCCGGTGCGCGCGGTCAGCCGCGAGGCGACCGGCAGGTACAGTGCGGTGGTCGCGGTGTTCTGGATGATCGAGGAGTTCAGCCCCGCCACCGCCGAAGCCAGCAGCACGAGCCGGCTTTCCACGCCTTTGGCGTGTTGCAGCAGCCAGCCGGCCAGGCGGTTCAGCGCGCCGGTGCGGTCCAGCCCGGCGCCGAGGATCATCGAGGCGATGACGTTCATCACCGCGCCCGAGGAGAAGCCGCCGAACAGGTCTTCCGGCGCCACCAGTCCGGTCAATCCCAGTGCGACCAGCACCACCAGCGAGACCACGTCCCCGCGGATCCGCTCGAACAGGAACATGACCATGGTGAACGCCACCAAGCCAAGCACCAGCAGCATGTCGTTGGTGAGGGCGAGGGAGGAGTCCATTCAATCGAGATTCGTGATTGGTGATTGGTGATTCGAAAGAGCGATCAAGAGCGGGTTGAAGCGGGTTGAAGCGGGTTGCCGAGGTTCAGGGTAGCGCGTTTTAACGCAAACCTAACCCTGTCGCCTGCTTCTTGCTCTTGCTTTTGCCAATCACCAATCACCAATCACCAATCACGGCCTCAAGTACAACAAATCCCACACGCCGTGCCCCAGCTTCTGGCCGCGGGTTTCGAAGTGGGTTTGCGGGCGCCAGTCGGGGCGGGGGATGTGGCCGCGCGGGCCGGCGCTGTTGCGCAGGCCGGCGGTGGCATCGAGCACGTCCCACATCTGCTCGGCGTAGTCCTGCCAGTCGGTGGCCAGGTGCAGGCGGCCGCCCGGGGCGAGCTTGCGCACCAGCAGCGCGGCGAAGTCTGGATTCACCAAGCGACGCTTGTGGTGGCGCTTCTTGTGCCAGGGGTCGGGAAAGTAGATCCGGATCTCGTCCAGCGCAGCGTCGGCGATCTCGTGCTCCAGCACTTCCACGGCATCGTGGCGGTACACGCGCACGTTGTCCGCGCCGGCACCCGCCAGCGCGTTGAGCAGGCGGCCGACGCCGGGGGCGTGGACCTCGATGCCGATGTGATCACGCGCGGGATCGCGCTGGACAGAGTGCAGCAGGGCTTCGCCGTTGCCGAAGCCGATTTCCAGAATGCGCGGCGCGCAGCGTCCAAACGCGGCATCGAAATCGCGCGGCGTGCCGGCGTAGTCGAGGCCGAACCGCGGCCAGAGTTGATCGAACGCGCGCTGCTGGGCCGGGCTGAAGCGGCCCTGGCGCAGCACGAAACTGCGGATCTTGCGTGCCGGCGAGGCCTCTGCCGGCGCCGCGATCACCGCGCGTTGTGCGGGGTTTTCCGGGTTCTGGGTCAACCTGCAGCTCCTGCAAACGGCCGGAGGCGACCCTCTGCCCGCGGCTTTCCAGCCACCGTCCAGGCGGGCGGGCGGTTCGGGAGGGGCGGGTTGGATACCGGGGGCTTGATCGGGGACAAGAGGAAAATGTTGTGATTTCGTGAAATCATCGCGTACCATGCGCTTGCGTATGCCCTTTCCGTCGGCGTGGGCCGGCCGTCGGGGCGTACATAACGGAGCATTCCACCCGCCATGTCGAGGATACCCATGAAAACCGCTTTCCGCAGGACCCTGCTGTGCGCCGCGCTGGCGCTTGCCGCGTCACCCGTGTTCGCGCAGAGTCAGGAAGCCACGCCAGAATCGCCGTTCAGCCAGACCGTGTTCTTCGGTGACAGCCTGACCGATGCGGGCTACTTCCGACCCCTGCTGGTCCAGATGCTGGGCCCGAACGGTGCCGTCATCGGCCAGTTCACCAACAACCCGGGCTATGTCTGGTCGCAGTACATGGCGGACTATTTCCACAGCAATGCCAGCATCGCCTGGCACGGCACCGGGGTGCCGCCGACCTTCACCGCCCTGGACAACGGCAACAACTGGTCGGCGGGCGGTGCGCGGGTGGCCACCGATTCGGTGAGCGCGCTCGGCTACATCCCCTCGCTGCAGAGCCAGTACGCGGCCTATCTCGCCTCCGGAAACACGGTCGACCCGAACGCCCTGTACACCGTGTGGGGCGGCGCCAATGACATCTTCGCCGCCAATGACGCCTACATTGCGGTGCTGGTGGGCGGCGGCACCCCGGCGCAGGCGCTGGCCGCGGCGCAGGCCATCATCGGCGCGGCCGCCACCGCTCAGGTCGGCCTGATCGGTGCCCTCAAGACCGCCGGCGCCCAGTACGTCATGGTGCCCACCGTCCCGGATATCGGCCTGACGCCGTCGGCGATTGCCTCCGGCCCGGCGGGCCAGGCGCAGGCCACGGCGATGGCCAACGGCTACAACACCGCCGTGTTCGGCGGGCTGGCCACGGCCGGGCTGAACGTCATCCCGGTCGATACCTATCACTTCCTGCAGGAGGTGGTGGCGCATCCGAACGAATTCGGTTTGACCAATGTGACGGGCGTGGCGTGCTTGACCCAGCCGCCGCCGGCCGGAAGTTCCTCGCTGTTCTGCAGCCCGGCGTCGATGGTGCCGGGTGGGCAGGATTACCTGTTCGCCGATGGCGTCCACCCGACCCAGATTGCGCACAAGGCGCTGGCCGACCTGGCGATTTCGATGGTCGACGGCCCCCGCCAGATCGCGGTGCTGCCGCACTCGGCGGCGACGGTTGGCTATGCGCGCGCGCGTGAGGTCGGCAGCGTGATCAACGGCTTCTCGACCAAGAATGAAGACGGCATGAGCTGGTGGCTGAACCTGCGCGGCGACCAGCAGCGCTTCGAGAACACGATCGGTTTTGACGGCAACGGCGCGACCGGCTCGATCGGGATCGGCTGGCGCAGCGACAACTTCTCCTACGGCCTGTTCGGCGGCTATGGCCAGCAGAACATCGATTTCGGCTTCCGCCGCGGCGACTTCCGCCAGAAGGACGCCACCCTCGGCGGCTTCATCGGCTGGGGCGGTGACGCCGGCCTGTGGGCCAACGCGCAGGTCAGCTACACCTGGCTGGACTACCGCGTGCGCCGCGACGTCAAGCTCGGCAACGCGGTGCGCAGCTATGACGGCTCGCCCAACGGCGAGAACCTGAGCTTCGGCGGCGGCATCGGCTGGAACTTCCGCCACGGTCCTTGGCAGCACGGCCCGGTCGTGAACGTGCTGTGGCAGAACATCAAGGTCGATGGTTACGCCGAAAACAGCGTTCAATCGACCGCGCTGACCTTCCCGAACCAGCGCTTCCATTCGACGATCGCCAGCGCCGGCTGGCAGGGCAGCTATGCCATCAACGATCATCTGGTGCCCTACGCCAGTGTCACCTGGAACCGCGAGTTCGAGGACCAGCCGGCGCAGGTCTGGGCGCAGTCGAACTCGATGCCCAACGCGCTGCCGTATGCGGTGCCGGGGCTCCAGTTCGACCAGAGCTACGGCATGCTGATGTTCGGCGTGCGCGCCAAGGTGCTGGGCCTCGACGTCACCACCGGCAGCAGCCTGACCTTCAACCAGAACGGCGGCGGCGACGCCAGCACCTTCATCAACTTCAGCGGCTCGTTCTGATCCGCCAGCCGCGGCCCCGGCGCTTTGCATCGCGCCGGGACCTCGGCATACACTGGCGGCGTCCGCGGGTGTAGTTCAATGGTAGAACTGCAGCTTCCCAAGCTGCTAGCGTGGGTTCGATTCCCATCACCCGCTCCAGTTCCGGCAGGCCGGCGACTTGAAAGCACGGGCGGCATCCGCAGGGATGCCGCCTTTTTCATGGCCGCGATCAGGTCCCGCCCGCCGACGCTTGCCCGGTTCCCCTTCCGAAATCCGTTGGTGAGATGATCACGACGACGCGGATCGGCCGCGCGTGGAGTCCCCGGTGAAGCTCGCCATTCTTTCCCGCAACAGCAAGCTCTACTCCACCCGACGGCTGGTCGAGGCGGCGCGCGAGCGCGGCCACAGTGTCCGCGTGCTCGATCCGCTGCGCTGCTACATGCGGATCGACAGCGAAGGCTTCGCCATGCGCTACAAGGGCAAATCGGTGGCGGGTTATGCCGCGGTCGTGCCGCGGATCGGCGCTTCGGTCACCCGCTACGGCTGCGCGGTGGTGCGCCAGTTCGAGCTGATGGGCAGCTACAGCCCCAGCGGCGCCACCGCGATTGCCAGAGCGCGCGACAAGCTGCGCTGCCACCAGGTGCTGGCGGCCGATGGCATCGGCTTGCCCAACACGGTGTTCGGCGACAATCCGGACGATACCAATGACCTGCTGGCCATGCTCGGCCCGCCGCCGCATGTCATCAAGCTCAACGAGGGCACCCAGGGCGCGGGGGTGATGGCAACCGAGAAACCTTCGGCCTCGCGTGCGGCCATCGAAACCCTGCGCGGTCTGTACGCGAATTTCCTCGTGCAGGAATTCATCGCCGAAGCCCGCGGCGCCGACCTGCGCTGTTTCGTGGTCGGCGGGCAAGTGGTGGCGGCGATGCGCCGACAGGCGCCGAGCGGCGATTTTCGCTCCAACCTGCACCGTGGCGGCAGTGCCAAGGCGGTGCGGCCGTCGAAAGCCGAGATCGCCACCGCGGTGCGGGCCGCGCAGATCCTCGAGCTGGGCGTGGCGGGTGTGGACATGATCCGCAGCGCGCGCGGGCCGCTGGTGCTCGAGGTCAACGCCTCGCCGGGGCTGGAAGGCATCGAAACATCCACCGGGATCGATGTTGCCGGCGCGGTGGTCGAGTTCGTCGTGCATGAAACCCTGGCCCGTGCGGCCAGGCCGAATCGCAATCCCGCGGTGATCTGACTCCGGCTTCAGGGCCACCGACAAGCACGGCGTTCACCTCGGCTTCCGCCGGCGCGGGCGCGGCTGTGCCAGAATCAGGCCAAGCGCAGCAGGCCGCACCTGCGGTTTCGCGTACCAAATGCTTGTGGAAGGACGACATGCGCATCCTGGTCATCGAAGACAATACCGACATCGCCGCGAACCTCGGCGATTACCTTGAAGAATGCGGCCACGTCGTCGATTTCGCAGCCGACGGCGTGACGGGGTTGCACTTGGCCGTGGTCCACGATTTCGATGCCATCGTGCTGGACCTGAACCTGCCCGGCATGGACGGTCTGGAGGTCTGCCGCAAGCTGCGCAGCGATGCGCGCAAGCAGACTCCGGTGCTGATGCTGACCGCGCGCGACAGCCTCGACAACAAGCTGGCCGGGTTCGAATCCGGGGCCGACGACTACCTGATCAAGCCGTTCGCGCTGCAAGAGGTCAACGTGCGCCTGAACGCGCTGGCGCGGCGCGGCCGCGGGCTGCCGGCGCGGGTGCTGACGGTCGGCGATCTGGAGTTCAACCTCGACACGCTGGAGGTGCGGCGCGAGGGCAAGCTGATCCAGCTCAACCCGACCGCGCTCAAGATCCTGCAGGCGCTGATGGAAGCCTCGCCGGCGGTCGTCACCCGGCAGGATCTGGAAAGCCGGGTCTGGGGTGAAGAGCTGCCGGACTCGGATTCGCTGCGGGTCCACATCCACGGCCTGCGTGCCGTGGTGGACAAGCCGTTTGCCCTTCCGATGATCCAGACCCGCCACGGCATCGGCTATCGGATCACCCCGACGGGGGGCGATTGACCCGGAATGTCCGAGCCTGATTCGACCACGGCACCGCGCCGCAAGCAGGCGCGCTACCGGCGCCGGCTGCGCAGCCGCATCATCCTGTCCTACCTGCTGCTCGGCTTCGGGCTGACGCTGGCGCTGGCCTTCACCACCAACTGGGCGCGCGGCCGGGTGGAGAACCAGCTGGTCGAAGACCTGATGAACCGCAACCTCGACGAGTCCTGGACGCGCTTCGTCCAAAGCGGCGGGCGCGAGCCGGAAGTGCCGGTCCAGCAGCTCAAGGCGTTCTACTACACCCCCGACAAGTTCGAGGAACTGCGCACCCATCGGCCCGAGTGGTATGCGCTTGGCGACGGCATCCACAGCATCACCGCGGTCGAGGAGGACGGCAGCAAGTCCTACTACAAGCTGGGCGTGCGCAAGACGCCGCAGGCGTGGTTCTTCCTCGCCTACGACATGTCGCAGTCGGCGCGCGGCGAGAAACAATTCAACAACGCGCTGATCGGCGTGGTGGTGGTGTTCACCGGGCTGTCGTTGTTGGTGGGCTGGTGGGCCGCCTCCAGGGTGATGAGCCCGGTGTCGGATCTGGCGCAACGCATCCGGCGTTCCGGCACCAGCTCCGATCCGGAGGCATTGGCCCCGCATTTCCCGCAGGACGAGGTGGGCGAGCTGGCCAAGGCCCTGGACGACTATGCGGAGCGCCTGACCGAAGTGGTGCAGCGCGACCGCGAGTTCAACGCCGACGTCAGCCACGAGCTGCGCACGCCGCTGGCGGTGATCCGCGGCGCGGTCGAGCTGATGCTGACGCGGGCCGATCTCGATGTTCGCACCCACACCCGGCTGCTGCGGATCCAGCGCGCCGAACAGCAGTGCACCGACCTGATCGGCGCCTTGCTGCTGCTGTCGCGCAACGAGCGCGCGCAGGGCGCCTGCGATGTGGTGAAGGTGGCCCAGCAGCAGTTGGAGAGCCATCGCGCCCAGCTCGGCGGCAAGCCGGTCGAACTGCGGCTGGAAGGCGAGGGCCATGTGCTGCTCGACGTGCCCGATTCGGCGCTGGCCGTCGCGCTTGGCAACCTGATCGGCAACGCGGTGAAGTACACGCCCAGCGGCGAGGTGGTGGTACGCGTCCACCGCGATGCGGTGGAGGTGATCGACTCCGGACCAGGGCTCAGCGCCGAGGACGCGTCCAGCCTGTTCACCCGTGGCTATCGAGGCAGCCACGCCGGTGCTTCGCAGGGTGGCGGCATCGGCCTGTCGATCGTGCGCCGGCTGTGCGTGCTGTATGGCTGGGATGTTTCCGTGCGGCCGGGCGCCGAGCAAGGCGTGGTGGCAGTGCTGCGATTTGGCTGAGCCGCCGCCGCGCTGCCGCCGTGCCCCGCGTCCGTCAGACCGGTTCCAGCCAACCGTGCTGGTCGGGCGTGCTGCCGTCGAACAGGCCGAAGAACAATTCCTGCATCCGCCGTGTCACCGGGCCGGCCTTGCCGCTGCCGACCTGGCGCGCGTCGACCGAACGGATCGGGGTGATCTCCGCCGCCGTGCCGCACATGAAGATTTCGTCGGCCAGATACAGGTATTCGCGCGGCATGTCGCGCTCGACAACCGTGAGTCCGGCCTCACGCGCCAGCGTCATCAGCGAATGGCGGGTGATGCCATTGAGCAGCGCGGCGCTGACCGGGGTGGTGTGCAGGGCGCCATCGATGACCAGGAACAGGTTCTCGCCGGCGCCTTCGCTGAGCAGGCCGGTCGAGGCCAGCGCGATGCCTTCGCCAAAGCCCAGCCGCCGCGCCTCGCGGGCGATCAGGGTGCCGGAGAGGTAATTGCCGCCGGCCTTGGCGCCGGCCGGGATGGTATTGGGCGCGAACCGCTGCCAGCTCGACACGCAGGCGTCGATCCCGTTTTCCAGCACGCCTTCGCCGAGGTACTTGCCCATCTTCCAGGTCGCCACCGCGACGTCGGTGGGTGTCGCGGCCGACAGCCCGAACCCGCCCAGGCCACGGAAGGCGACCGGGCGCAGGTAGTCGGTGCTGTTGCCATTGGCGGTGATGACCTCGCGGCAGGCCGCGTTGATCGCATCGAGATCGAATGGCATGTCGATCTCGTGGATCTTGGCCGAGGTGAACAGGCGCTTGTTGTGGTCGGTCAGGCGGAAGATTGCCGGGCCGCTGGCGGTCTGGTAGCAGCGGATGCCCTCGAACACCGACGAGCCGTAATGCAGCGCGTGCGCCATGACGTGGACAGTCGCTTCGGCCCACGGCTTGATCTTGCCGTTGTGCCAGATCTTCTGCGGGTATTCCGTCGCCATCGTCGTGTCCTCGCTGCAATTCCAGTGCGTCATTGTGCCGCAATGCGGCAGCGGCCGTGACTGACCGGGGTCACGCGGGTGCTGAGTCGGCTCAATTGCGAATCCACCAGCAACCCATGCGTTTGACCAGGCCGAAGCTGACCTGCGAAGGCGTGTGGCCGTCGGAGAGTACCTGCTCGATCCGCAGGCCGACCACGCGGCGCGCGGGTGGGCTGGGCGGCATCGGCAGGTTGCCGGGGTCCGCACCGCTTGCGGAAGGCGATCCTGCGTCCGTGACGGGCGCCTGCGTGACGACGGCGGCATCGCCTGCGGAAAAAACCGGCACGAGGTCCACGAAGGTGCGGTTGGCGATGCGGTCGAATGCATCCATCAGGCGTTCTGCCGCCGCCGTGCCCATCCCGGTCCAGTCATACAGGCTGGCGATCCGGTTGGCGTCACCGGACTGGATCGCACTTTCCAGCCCGTAGGCAAGATCGCGGACGTTGCGTGCGCACATGCTGCGCAGCGTGCTGCCGCCGGACCCGCTGCCGGCGGGTGCCGCGGGTGCCAACGCGGAGGTGGCTCCGATGTCCGCGCACATCCGGTCGGTGTAGACGATGTTGCCGTTGGCGGCCACGCAGCGGCGTACCTGCGCCTGCGCCGGGGGCACCGGCGCAAGCCCGGAAAACAGGAGCAGCAGCAGAAGTACGGCGCGATGCATCGGCGCAGGGTACCCGCGCCGGCGGAAACGCGGAAGCCTTGGCCTTGAGGCGATGCCAAGCGGCGCTGCCCGGGACAGCGTCATGGCGTCCGGCCTGCCGCCGCGTCAGGTCAACCGCTGCAAGACGGCCTGGATCGGCCGCGCCAGATTCAAGGTGTAGAAATGCAGCCCCGGCGCGCCGCCGTCGATCAGACGCTGGCACAGCTGGGCAACCACGTCGGCGGCCAGTTCGCGCACGCTGTCCACGTCATCTCCGAAGGCGCGCATGCGTTGCGCCATCCAGCGCGGAATCTCGGCGCCGCAGGCTTCGGAGAAACGCCGCAACTGGCTGAAATTGGCGATCGGCATGATGCCGGGCACGATTGGAATCTCGACCCCGAGCCGGCGCACGTCGGCGACGAAGCGGAAATAGGCATCCGGGTTGTAGAAATACTGGGTGATGGCCCCGTCCGCACCGGCCTCGACCTTGGCCTTGAAGTGGCGCAGGTCGACGTGGGCATCGTCGGCCTGCGGGTGGGTTTCCGGATAGGCTGCCACCTCGATCTTGAACTGATCGCCGTGTTCGTCGCGGATCAATTGGACCAGTTCGCTGGCGTGACGCAGATCGCCGGTGCGCGCCATGCCCGAAGGAAGATCGCCGCGCAGCGCGACGATGCGGTCGCAGCCGAGTGCGCGGTAGAGCTTGAGCAGGCTGCGGATCTCCTCGCGGCTGCCGCCCACGCAGGTCAAATGCGGCACGCCGACCACGCCGTGGTCGCTGCGCAGGCGTTGCACGGTCTCGGGGGTATGGCTCAAGGTGGAACCACCGGCACCGAACGTCACCGACATGAACTGCGGCGCATGCGCCTTGAGCTTGCGCACGGTGCGATCGAACTGCATGCGCTGGTCGTCGGTCTTGGGCGGGTAGAACTCGAAACTGATCGGGATCATGCGGGGTTCCGGTGCGCTGCATCTATGCATCGCTTCATCGCGATGAAGAGAATATCAATGATCGCGTGGGCATGACAACCGCGGGCGCAATGACGCCCGCAGCGGATTGCCACGTCGGAGTCGCTCAGTAGCGGTAGTGTTCCGGCTTGTACGGCCCGGCCACCGGCACGCCGAGATAGTCGGCCTGGGCCTGGGTGAGCCGGGTCAGCTTCACCCCGATCTTTTCCAGATGCAGGCGCGCCACTTCCTCGTCGAGGTGCTTGGGCAGGCGATAGACGGTTTTCTCGTACACGTCCTTGTTCGCCCACAGGTCGATCTGGGCCAGGGTCTGGTTCGAGAACGAATTGCTCATCACGAAGCTCGGGTGGCCGGTGGCGCAGCCCAGGTTCACCAGGCGGCCTTCGGCGAGCAGGAAGATGCTGTTGCCGTTGGCGAGGGTGTACTTGTCCACCTGCGGCTTGATGTTTGTGTGGACGATGCCCGGCAGCGCCTTGAGCGCGTCGACCTGGATTTCGTTGTCGAAGTGGCCGATGTTGCAGACGATGGCCTGATCTTTCATCGCCTGCATGTGTTCGACGCGGATGATGTCGCGGTTGCCGGTGGTGGTGACGTAGATGTCGGCCTGGCCGAGCGTGTCCTCGACGGTATTGACCTCGAAGCCTTCCATCGCCGCCTGCAGCGCGCAGATCGGGTCGATCTCGGTGACAATCACGCGGGCACCATAGGCGCGCAGCGAATGCGCGCTGCCCTTGCCGACGTCGCCGTAGCCGCAGACCACCGCCACCTTGCCGGCCAGCATCACGTCCATCGCGCGCTTGAGGCCATCGGCCAGCGATTCGCGGCAGCCGTAGAGGTTGTCGAACTTGGATTTGGTGACCGAATCATTGACGTTGATCGCCGGCACCAGCAGCTTGCCCTGTTCGGCGATCTGATAGAGGCGGTGCACGCCGGTGGTGGTTTCTTCCGAAACACCCTTCCAGTCGGCAACGACGCGGGTCCAGTAGCCGGGACGCTCGCTGGCGACGCGCTTGAGCAGGTTCTTGATGACCTGTTCTTCGTGGCTGTCGGATGCGGAATCGACCCAATCGCTGCCGTGCTCCAGCTCGTAGCCCTTGTGGATCAGCAGGGTGACATCGCCGCCGTCATCGACCACCAGCTGCGGGCCAAGGAAGCCGCCCTTGCCGTCCGGGAAGGACAGCGCGGCCAGCGTGCAGTCCCAGTATTCCTCCAGCGTCTCGCCCTTCCAGGCGAACACCGGCGTGCCGGTGGCGGCAATTGCAGCAGCGGCGTGGTCCTGGGTGCTGAAGATGTTGCACGAGGCCCAGCGCACGTCGGCGCCGATGTCTTTGAGGGTTTCGATCAGCACCGCGGTCTGGATCGTCATGTGCAGCGAGCCCGTCACACGCACGCCCTTGAGCGGTGTGGAGGCAGCGTGCTTCTTGCGGATCGACATCAGCCCAGGCATCTCGTGCTCGGCGATGTCGATTTCCTTGCGGCCCCAACTGGCGAGGGAAATGTCGGCGACCTTGTAATCACCTTCCTGCGAGAAGGTCTTGATCTGTGCGTTCATGCTGGCTCCGTGAGGCAGTGGATGCGGTCACGGGCGCCGTTGTTGCGATGAACCCGCCGAGCCTGGCCGTGGTATCCACGGTCGCAGCGCCCCTCGGCAGGGGTGGCCATTATAAATGGCAAATCCGTTCATGGTTCGACGGACTCACCACGAACGGATTCGGTTCCGCATTCAATCACCCATCCAGAGCTTCCCAACGGGCATAGGCCGCATCCAGTTCGGCTTGCAATGCCGCCAGCGTGTCGTTGGCAGACACGATCGCCGCGCTGTCCTGCTGGAAAAACGCGGGTGCGTTCATCGCTTCGGTGCGGGCGGCGATATCGGACTCCAGTTGCTCGATCCGATCGGGTAGCTGTTCCAGCTCGCGCTGCTCCTTGAAGCTGAGTTTTTTCTTCGCGGCGGGAGCAGGTGGACTTGGCTTTTGCTCGTCATGCCCGCGCAAGCGAGCATCCATGGTGGCCGAATTTTTTGGCTCGTCATGCCCGCGAAGGCGGGCATCCATGGACGTTGCCTTGGCGCCCTGCCTTGGCATAGCCCGCCGCCGCAGCCAGTCGCTGTAGCCGCCGACGTATTCGGCCAATCTCCCTTCGCCTTCCAGCGCCAGCGTGCTGGTCACCACGTTGTCGAGGAAGTCGCGGTCGTGGCTGACCAGCAGCAGGGTGCCCTTGTAGTCCAGCAACAATTCCTCCAGCAGCTCGAGTGTCTCCACGTCGAGGTCGTTGGTGGGTTCGTCCATCACCAATACATTGGACGGCTGCGCGAACAAGCGCGCCAGCAGCAGGCGATTGCGTTCGCCACCGGACAGGCGGGTGATCGGCGCGCGCGCGCGTTCCGGCGAGAACAGGAAATCCTGCAGATAGCCGATGATGTGCTTGCGGCTGCCGTTGATCTCGACGAAATCGGCGCCGCCGGCAACGTTCTCGACCGCGTTGCGGCTCTCGTCGAGTTGGCTGCGGTGCTGGTCGAAATAGGCGATCTGCAGCTGGGTGCCTTGCTCCACGCTGCCGGCATCCGGCGTCAGCTCGCCCAGCAGGATCTTCAGCAGGGTGGATTTGCCGCTGCCATTCGGGCCGATGATGCCGATGCGGTCACCGCGCAGGATGGTGGTGGACGCATCGCGCAAAATGACCTTGTCGCCGAACGCCTGCGCCACCCCGGTCATCTCGACCACCTTCTTGCCCGAAGCCTGTGCGCCGGCGGCTTCCATCTTGACCTTGCCGGTCAACTCGCGCCGCGCCGCCCGTTCCACCCGCATCGCCTTGAGCGCGCGCACGCGGCCTTCGTTGCGGGTGCGGCGGGCCTTGATGCCCTGCCGGATCCACACCTCTTCCTGCGCCAGCAGCTTGTCGAAGCGGGCGTTTTCCTGCGCCTGTGCATGCAGGCGCTCCTCGCGCCGACGCAGGTAGTTGTCGTAATCGCCGGGCCAACTGGTGAGCTGGCCACGGTCGATCTCGACGATGCGGGTGGCGAGCGCACGCAGGAAGCTGCGGTCGTGGGTGACGAAGACCAGACTGCCGTTGAACGATTTCAGGAAGCCTTCCAGCCAGTCGATCGCCTCGATGTCGAGGTGGTTGGTGGGCTCGTCCAGCAGCAGGATGTCGGGGGCGCGCACCAAGGCCTGGCCCAACAGCACGCGGCGCTTCATGCCGCCGGACAGGGCGGCGAATTCGGCCTCGTCCGGCAGGTCGAGCTTCTCCAGTACCTGCGTCACCCGGCGGTCCAGATCCCAACCGTGCCGGGCTTCGATCTGCGTCTGCGCCGCCGCCATCGCGTCCATGTCACCGTCATGCACGGCATGATGATACGGCGCCAGCAGCGCGCCCAATTCGCCCAGCCCCTGCGCCACCACGTCGAATACGCTGCCTTGGGTGTCCTGCGGCACTTCCTGCGCCATCCGCGCGACCACCACGCCGCCCTGCACGCGGATCTCGCCATCATCCGGTTGGATCTCGCCCGCGATCAGCCGCATCAAGGTGGACTTGCCGGCGCCGTTGCGGCCGACGATGCAGACCCGCTCGCCGGGGTCGATCGTGAAGTTGATCTGCGCGAGCAGCAGCGGGCCGCCGACGCTGTAGTCGACGTTCTGGAAATGAAGAAGAGGCATCCGCGAATTTTACGGGCAGAGGGCACAATGCCGGCAGGTTTTCACGCAGGCGATGCCATGAACGCACCGAAACCAGCACCGGAACTGCAATGCACGCAGTGGTTCAACAGTCCCGAGCCGGTGACGCTGGCGTCCCTGCGCGGCAAGGTGGTGGTGATCGAGGCCTTCCAGATGCTGTGTCCGGGCTGCGTGGCGCACGGCCTGCCGCAGGTGCAGAAACTGCGGCGGGTGTTCCCGGAGGAACACGTCGCAGTGCTCGGCCTGCATACCGTGTTCGAACACCACGCCGCGATGACACCGGTGTCACTGCAAGCCTTCCTGCACGAGTACAAGATCGGCTTCCCGGTCGGCGTCGATACGCCGGCGGACGACGGCCCGATCCCGCGCACGATGGCCGCCTACGGCATGCGCGGTACCCCGAGCCTGCTCCTGATCGACCGCGCCGGCCAGCTGCGGCAACACCACTTCGGCCAGATCGAAGACCTCGCGCTGGGCGCGCAGGTGGCGCTGTTGATGGGGGAGGCGGGGCCGGAAGCCCCTGCTGCATCTGCTGGCGGCCAGAACTGCGTCGTCGATGGGGGCTGCGCGCCCTGAAACGACCGGCCTACCGAGGCACCGTCAAGCGACGGCAGCGGCGAAATCAGTATAGAGATCGCCCGGTAAAGGCACCTGCAGTCGCCAGGTAATGGCCAGCGGCCGTTCGCCTTGGTGGGAAACGTAGCCAGCCGGTCCGAGCAGCCAGAACGCACGCTGTTCCGAGTCAATACGGGCCAGCAATACGGCGCATGCGGCGGCGCCATCGAGGGCACGGTAGCGGCGCCCGGTGGGGCTGTCCTCACGGGTAGTGGATTGGCTTTCCCAGTGGATAAGCTCGCGGCTGATCGCGTAATCGCGATAACGCGTGGTGGGCGAGAAGTGTCCACTGGACTTGTCGAGCGTGACCGCGAGCAGGTCGATGCCGGCCTCCGGCAACCAGCGCACGCCTTCTCGCCATACGGGTAGCGCGAAGCTATTGCCACTGGCGAATGCGGCTAGGATTTCACGGCGGCTGTAACGGGCATGGACATGAAGCGGCGTCTCGCAGGGAATCGCCAGCGGTGGCTGTCGGTGGTCGATCTGCGCCTCGAGCACGCCGAGCAGCTCGTCCAGCTCGGCGCGAACTTGCGGGTGCTGGTGCAGCACGTGCGCGGCTTCGGTTAGCGTGTCGATGCCGCTGGCGCGTTCCAGCAGGGTGGCCGCCAGCATGTGGAACAGACGCTGGGCGCGTGGCGTGGCCGTGCTTGCGTCGAATGCATCACTGGCGCGCGCAAGATCGCGCCATGCGAGGATGCGGGTGGCGTCGTTGACGTGCAGCAATCGGCCGAGTGCGCGGCGCAGGATGGCTTCCTGCGGGCCGTGCCGCGGAGTCTGCAGGCCTGCAGCTTCGCGCAGCTCTGCCCACGAGTGGTTGTTGGCGTAGACATCCTCCAGCGCAAGCCCGGTTTCATCGAGGAAGCGGGTCAGCGTCAACTCGGGAAAGGTGGTGGCAAGGCTGCGCAATGCGCTGACTTTTGCCGTCCAGGTGCCGGGCAGGCTTTGACGTAGATTGTCGAGAATAGTCTTGGAGGCCACGGGATCGAGCTGCATCTGGCAGCCACTGGGCAGGAAGGGGAATCCGGCCTCGACCGCTTCGATGAGCTGCTTGCGACTGCCACCAAGCAGCGCACCCAGCCGGCGCTGGAACTGGAACTCGCGCCGGTGCTGGGCGACGAAATCAAGAACGGTGCAGGCTGTCTTGCCGGCGTGGCGACGCAGGCCGCGGCCGAGCTGCTGCAGGAAAATCGTGGCGCTGTCGGTCGGACGCAATAGCAGCAGGGTATCCACCGCCGGAAGATCAACGCCTTCGTTGAATAGGTCCACTGCAAACACGATGCGCACGGTGCCTGTTTGCAGGTCGCGCAAGGCGTTGGCGCGTTCAGCCTCGCTGCTGGTTGCTGATACAGCGACGGCGGCAAGGCCGGCGGCATTGAAGGCGCGCGCCATGAATTCGGCATGGCGTACCGATACGCAAAATCCCAGTGCGCGCATCGTTTCCGCATCGGAAACATGGGCGAGCGTTTGCTTGATGACGAGCCGTGCCAGCACGTCGTTGCCGGTGACCAGCGTCTCCAGTTCGGCCGGGTCATAGCCCCGGCCGCGGCGCCAGCCGACATGGCGCAAGTCTGTGCCATCGCTGATGCCGTAGTAGTGGAATGGGCACAGACGCTGCTGTTCGATCGCGTCCCACAGGCGCAATTCAGCGGCGATCCGGTCGTCGAACCAGTGCAGGATGTCCAGCGCGTCGCCGCGCTCTGGCGTCGCGGTCAGGCCGAGCAGTTCGCGCGGCTGCAAGTGGCCGAGCAGGGCGGCATACGTGGGCGCAGCGGCGTGGTGGAACTCATCGATGATGACCACGTCGAAATGATCTGGAGCCAGTGCGGTAAGGCCATTGGCGGTCAATGACTGAATCGATGCGAACACGTGCTCGAAGAGCGCGGGCCGCGCCTCGCCAACCCACAGCTCGCCAAAGGCGGCATCGCGCAGTGCGTGGCGGAATGTCGCGAGGCTTTGTTCGAGAATCTCCCGGCGGTGGGCCACGAACAGCAATCGCGCGCGGGGCAGGGTCGTGCGCAGTTCCTGGTAATCGATGGCAGCCATCACCGTCTTGCCGGTGCCGGTAGCGGCAACCAGCAGGTTGCGATGATGACCGTGCGTACGTGCCACCGTGATCTGTTCAAGCAGGCGTGCTTGGAATGGCTCCGGCCTGAGCTCGATCGGGCTAAGGTAAATGCGCGGACCGGAGGATGCTGCCTGCGTCAGCTGGCGGAATTCGTCGGCATCGAAGGGGCGGAAGTCATCGCTTGCCCAGTAGCTTTCGAAAACCGCATTGAATTTTTCGATCACATCCGGATTGCGTGCGCCAGCGATGCGTATATTCCATTCCAGTCCGCTCACTTGGGCCGCATGGGTCAGGTTCGATGAGCCGATGTAGGCCGTCGAATAACCGGACTGGCGATGGAACAGCCATGCCTTGGCATGTAGCCGCGTGCCAGAGGTGTCATAGGAAACGCGGATCTCAACGCCGATATCACGCAGGGCTTGCAGCGCTGAAAGCTCGGTGGATTGGGTATAGGTGGTGGTCAGTAAGCGTAGCGGCCGGCCGCTGGCGCAATGTCGACGCAAGTTGTCCAGCAGGGGGCGGATTCCGGTCTGGCGAACGAAGGCCATGAGGACATCGATGCGATCAGCCGAGGCGATTTCGGATTTTATCTGGAAGCCGATGCGTGGTTCGCCGGGGGCATTGGTGAGGAGGGTGGTATCCAGCAGTGGCGTTGCCGGTGGCGTGATCGACTCGGGCGTGCCGTCCGGGTGTCGAGCGCATACGGCGCTCAAAACGCCGCCACGCGCATCCAGTTGGTCGCCGGGATCTGCTTTGGCATCCTCCTGCAGCAGAGCGATGATGCGCTGCGCCAGCGCGATGCCTTGCGGCACGCGCTGTGCATCGTCCAGATCGTCCAGAAGGCGGCGCAGCATGCGGCCAAGATGCAGTGCTAGGCGATCGGCTGCATCGGCTGGGTGTAGCGTTGTTTGTGCTGCAACCAGTGCCGTGTCGATCCGATCGATCCGGCCCTGCAGTGTGGCGTCGATCAGTTGTTCGTAGAGGCCGCGGCGGAGATTGGGCATTGCCCAGGTTAGAGGCACCCGGGGAGGATCGTCCAGTGGCTCTGCCGCGAGGAGCCTAATGCCAACCGGTTTGCTGCGGCGGGGGCAATTGATGCGGATAAAACAAAACAGCCCGCATCGCTGCGGGCCGTTTGGTGTCGCCGGGAGAGGTCGCGCCCCTGCGGTGCGCTCTTACAGTTTGGCGGCCTTGCGCAGGGCGTCGGCCTTGTCGGTCTTCTCCCACGAGAACGCGGTGGCCTTGTGTTTCTTGCCGGCGCCGTCGGTGTAGCTGACTTCCTTGGGCTTGCGGCCGAAGTGGCCGTAGCTGGCGGTGGCCTGGTAGATCGGGTGGATCAGGTCGAGCATCTGGATGATGCCGTACGGGCGCAGGTCGAAATGGGCGCGGATCAGCTTTTCGATCTGCGCATCGGCGATCCTGCCGGTGCCGAAGGTGGTCACCGAGATGCTGGTGGGCTGGGCCACGCCAATCGCGTAGCTGACCTGCACTTCGCACTTGTCGGCCAGGCCCGCGGCAACGATGTTCTTGGCCACGTAGCGCGCCGCATAGGCCGCGCTGCGGTCGACCTTGGAGGGATCCTTGCCGGAGAACGCGCCGCCGCCGTGGCGGGCCATGCCGCCGTAGGTGTCGACGATGATCTTGCGCCCGGTCAGGCCGCAGTCGCCGACCGGGCCGCCGATCACGAACTTGCCGGTCGGGTTGATGTGCACCTTGCTCTTCGGCAGTGCGTCCAGCCACTTTTTCGGCAGCACCGGGGCGAGGATGTGCGCGCGCACGGCCTCGATGAGGTCCTTCTGCTTGATGTCCGGGTCGTGCTGGGTGGACAACACCACCGCGTCCAGGCCTTCGATCTGGTGACCGGATTCGCTGTAGCGCAGGGTGACCTGGCTCTTGGCGTCCGGGCGCAGCCATTTCAGCTTGCCGGCGCGGCGCACCTTGGATTGCTGCTCGACCAGCCGATGGCTGTAATAGATCGGCGCCGGCATGAACTCGGGCGCTTCGTTGCAGGCGTAACCGAACATCAGGCCCTGGTCGCCCGCGCCCTGGTCTTCCGGCTTCTTGCGGTCCACACCCTGGTTGATGTCCGGCGACTGCTTGCCGAGCATGTTGATGATGGCGCAGGTGTGGCCATCGAAGCCGACGGTGGAATTGTTGTAGCCGATGTCGTTGATGACCTTGCGCGCCAGCGTCTCGATGTCCACCCACGCGCTGGTCGTCACTTCGCCGGCAACGATCGCCGCGCCGGTCTTCACCAGGGTTTCGCAGGCCACGCGGGCGGACTTGTCCTGAGTCAGGATCGCGTCCAGCACCGCGTCGGAAATCTGGTCGGCGAGCTTGTCCGGATGGCCTTCGGACACCGATTCGGAGGTGAACAGATAGTTCGACGTCACTTCATTATCCTTGTATTCGGATGAAACGATGGGCGCGAATGATACCGCGTCGTGCCCGTGTCTGCATGGTCGCGCCAACCCGGGATCCAGCATGCCGGATCGGGTCCGGCAACACGGACTTCAGGATACGTGCATGGACTTGTCACCGTTCACCCTTCGACAGGCTCAGGGCGAACGGTTGGGTTCGTGGTGGGCCCTTCGACAGGCTCAGGGCGAACGGTTGAGGTTCGTGGTGGGCCCTTCGACAGGCTCAGGACAGGCCTGTCGAGTCCCCGTTCGTGGTGAGCCTGTCGAACCATGAACGGCAGCGGATTTGCTGATTGGATCGATTTCTTCCTAGCATCCACACATGGATTCGATCACCCACCTGTTCTACGGCGGCGTCATCTGTGCTGCCATCGCGCCCAAAGCCCATCGCCGCGCCGCGCTGTTGGCCGGTGCGGCGCTGAACACGCTGCCCGATCTGGACGTGCTGCCGCTGCTGCTGAGCCACGATCCGATCGTGCGGATGACCTGGCACCGCGCGGCCACCCATTCCTGGCTGGTGCTGCCGCTCATCGCGTGGGCGATCTGGTGGTTTTTCAAGCGTCGTGGGGGGCGGGTGGCGGCCGCGCCGACGCGCTGGTGGTGGGCGATCTTCGTTTGCCTGATGGCGCATCCGTTGCTGGACAGCTTCACCGTCTACGGCACGCAGTTGCTGTGGCCGCTGCCGGTGCGGCCGCTGATGTGGAGCTCATTGTTCATCGTCGATCCGTTGTTCACCTTGCCGTGGTTGTTGGCATTTCTGCTGGCGATGGTGGCGGGCACCCGGCGCTGGGGCGGCCGTGCGCTCGCGGCGGGGCTGGCACTGGGTGTGGGCTATCTGGGCTGGTCGCTGCTGGCCAAGGCGCAGGTGGCGCGCGCCGCCGACAGCGAATTGGCCGCGCTGGGCCATGCCGATGCGCCGCGCTTCTCGGTGCCGATGCCGCTGACGACCTTGCTGTGGCGCGAGGTGGCGATGGTGCCGGGTGGATACCTCGAAGGCTTCCGGTCGCTGTCTGTTGACCGCGGGCCGATGCATTTTCGCTTCCATCCCACCGACGCCGCCGCGCTGCAGGCTGCCGGAGCCGTGCCGGCGGTGCAGCGGATGGCGTGGTTTACCCGTGGATTCATCGCGGCGCGGGTGGTCGATGACGATCTGCTGATCGATGATCTGCGCATGGGCAATGCGCCCGAGTATTTCTTCAGTTTTCGGGTTGCCCGGCACGCCGAGGCTGGCTGGCGTGCCATTCCGGTAGCGGCGGTGCGTTCGCCGCCGCGCGACGTCGGTGCGCAGTGGGATGCGGTCTGGCAGCGGATCTGGACGGAACCGGCAGGTCAGGCGGCAACGGGCAATTCCGGCGCCACCCCGGCGGCCAATGCGTCGAAGTAGCTGCGGGTCAGGCGGAGCTGCTCGTCCGCCGTCTGCGCGCGGTTGACCACGGCGCGAAACGCCGCATTTTCGGGGCGATCCTTGGCGTACCAGCCCAAATGCTTGCGGGCGATGCGCACGCCCGACTCCTCGCCATAGTGCGCATGCAGCGCGTGCAGGTGGTCGATCAGGATGGCGCGTACCTGCGCCGGCTCCGGCTCGGGCAGCAGCTCGCCGCTGGCAAGGTAGTGGGCGATCCGGCCCGGCAGCCACGGCCGGCCCTGTGCGGCGCGGCCGACCATGACCGCATCGCAGCCGGTGGCGTGCAACACGAATGCTGCTTTCTGCGGTGAGTCGATATCGCCATTGGCGATTACCGGGATCGTCGCCACCGCTTTGATTTCAGTGATGGTGGCGTATTCGGCGACCCCGGTGTAATGCTGGTCGCGGGTGCGGCCGTGCACGGCCAGCGCTTTGATCCCGGCGTCTTCGGCAATGCGCGCGATCTCCGGCGCGTTCTTGTGCCGGGCATCCCAGCCGGTGCGGATTTTCAGCGTCACCGGCACGTTGACCGCCCGCAGGACCGCTTCGAGAATCCGCGCCACCAATAGCGGGTCGCGCATCAGCGCTGAACCGGCCAGCACGTTGCAGACCTTCTTGGCCGGACAGCCCATGTTGATGTCGATGATCTGGGCGCCGTGGTCGACGTTGTAGCGCGCCGCGTCGGCCAGTGCGGCCGGATCGGTGCCGGCGATCTGCACGCTGATCGGGTCCGGCTCGCCGGAATGGTCCATCCGTGTGCGCGATTTGGCGGTACTCCAGAAGCGCGGATCGGAAATGGTCATTTCCGATACCGCCAGCCCGGCACCCAGCCGCTTGACCAGCTGCCGGAACGGCTTGTCGGTCACGCCGGCCATCGGGGCCAGCGCGACCGCCGGCTGGATGCTGTAGGGGCCGATCTGCATCGGCGCATTGTACCGGCAGGGTGGGCCTGTCCTTGCGCCGATCAGGTGTGTCGGGGAACGACATCGCGCGCCTGCGGTGCGCTCCTACTGCAGCAGCGAGCGCAGCATCCAGGCGTACTTTTCGTGGGTCTGCAGGCGCTGGGTCAGCAGGTCCTCGGTGGGGGCATCGTCGGCGTCATCGGCCACGTCCAGTGCCACTCGCGCGGTGCGGCAGAACGCTTCGTTGCCGTCCACCAGTTGCTGCACCATCTCGTGCCAGGCCGGGGCGGTGGTCATGCCGGGCTCTTCCTTGATGGAAGTGAGCCTGGCGAACTCGGCGTAGCTGCCGGGAGCGTTGAAGCCCAGCGCACGGATGCGCTCGGCGATTTCGTCCAGCGCCGCCCACTGCTCGGTGTACTGCGCTTCGAACAGGGTGTGCAGCGAATTGAACATCGGGCCTGTCACATTCCAGTGGAAGTTGTGGGTCTTCAGATACAAGGTGTAGGCATCGGCCAGCACATGCGCCAGCCCGGCGGCGATATCGGCGCGGTCCTTGGCGTTGATGCCGATGTCGATCTCGGGGGCACTGGCTGCGGGAACCTTGGCCGGTTTCTGCGCGGATTGCTTGACGGACTGCTTCGCGGACTGCTTGGCGGTCTTCTGGACAGGCTGCTTGGCGGTCTGCTCGGCGGGCTTGCCGGGGGATTTGCTCGTGGCCACGACGGACTCCTTTGTGCGGCGGGTAGGGGGAGTTGCGACAATAAGCGTAGTGCGTTTGACCGGGGAGCGGAAACCCCGCGGGTATCAATGGATGGGGGCCGAGAAACCCAAACCCAAGCGACACCCTGAGCCGACGTTCAGACAAGCCCGGCGCGCCATCGAGGCCGCGCTGACGGGCGACCGTGGTCGCCTGCTGGGGCTGCTGAAACAATGGCAGGGCAAGCCGGCCGATGCGGCACTGCAGGCGGCGTTCGCGCACAAGCTGCAGGCTTCGATCGACGAGCGCGAACGGCGTGCGGCGCGGTTGCCGAAGGCGACGGTGAACGCGGATTTGCCGATCGCCGCGCACGCCGAGGACATCATCACGCTGATTCGCTGGCACCAGGTGGTGGTGATCGCCGGCGAGACCGGCAGCGGCAAGACCACCCAGTTGCCCAAGTTGTGCCTTGCGGCCGGGCGCGGCGCAGCCGGGGTGATCGGTTGCACCCAGCCGCGGCGGCTGGCGGCGCGTTCGGTGGCGCGGCGGGTGGCGGAGGAGTTGCAGGTGCCGCTGGGCGGCGCGGTGGGCTTCCAGGTGCGCTTCAACGACGCGGTCAGCGAGCAGACCGCGATCAAGTTCATGACCGACGGCATCCTGCTGGCGGAAATCCAGCACGACCGCTGGCTGTCGAAGTACGACACCCTGATCATCGACGAGGCGCACGAGCGCAGCCTCAATATCGATTTCCTGCTCGGCTTTCTCAAGCAATTGCTGCCGCGCCGGCCTGATCTGAAATTGGTCGTCACTTCGGCCACCATCGATACCGAGCGCTTCGCTGCGCATTTCGGTGGTGCGCCGGTGGTGCAGGTGGAGGGGCGTGGCTATCCGGTGGAGCTGCGTTATCGGCCGCTGGATGAAATGGTGTCGGATGAAATGGTGTCGGATGAAATGGTGTCAGGGACAATTTCCGGCGATGCGAAGGCAATCGGTCGTACAGGTCGCGAAATTGTCCCTGACACCATTTCCGGCATCGTTGCCGCCTGCGACGAAATCCAGCGCGAAAAAGGCATCGGCGATGTGCTGGTGTTCCTGCCCGGCGAGCGCGAGATCCGCGATGCCCATCAGGCGCTGGAGAAGCGCAAATATCGCCACACCGAAGTGCTGCCGCTGTATGCGCGGCTATCGGCCAAGGATCAGGACCGGGTGTTCCATCCCGGCCCTGTGCGGCGGATCGTGCTGGCCACCAATGTCGCGGAAACCTCGTTGACGGTGCCGCGCATCCATTACGTGATCGACCCCGGCGTGGCGCGGGTCAAGCGCTACAGCCCGCGGCAGAAGCTCGATCGGTTGCATATCGAAGACGTGGCGCAGGCCAGCGCCAACCAGCGCGCCGGCCGCTGTGGGCGGATCGCGCCGGGGGTGTGCATCCGCTTGTATTCCGAAGCCGACTTCCAGTCGCGCGCGGAGTTCACCGATCCGGAAATCCGCCGCGCCGCACTGGCCGGAGTGATCCTGCGGATGCTGGCGCTGGGCTTGGGCGAGATCGAGAAATTCCCCTTTCTCGAAGCGCCGGACCCGCGTGCCATCGCCGACGGCTGGCAGCAGCTGGCCGAACTCGGCGCGGTCGACGGCGAGCGCAAGCTCACCCCCATCGGCCGCACGATGGCCAAGCTGCCGGTGGATGTGAAACTTTCGCGCATGCTGGTCGCCGCGCAGGCGCACGGCGTGTTGCCGGATGTGCTGGTGATCGCCAGTTTCCTCGGCGTGCAGGACCCGCGCGAGCGCCCGGCCGATGCCCGCGCCGCCGCCGATGCCGCGCATGCGCAGTTCGCCGATGCCAAGTCGGAATTCGTCGGCATCCTCAATCTGTGGGAGGCCTACCGTGCCGCGTACGAGGCGTCGAGCCAGTCGCAGCTGCGCAAATGGGCGGACCGACATTTCCTCGGCTTCCTGCGCCTGCGCGAGTGGCGGGAGCTGCATCGCCAGCTCAAGCTGCAATGCGAGGAACTCTTCCCGTCATCCCCGCAAAAGCGGGTCGCTTCTGACCGACGCGTGTCTGCCCAATCCATGGAAGTTTCAGCGAATCCGGAAACGTCCATGGACTCCCGTTTCCGCGGGAGTGACGGGCAACGCCATGAATACACCGCACTGCACCGCGCCCTGATCGCGGGCCTGCCCACCCAGATCGGTCACCGCGGCGAGAAGAACCAGTACGACGGCCCGCGCGGGCGCAAATTCGCGCTGTTCCCGGGATCGAAGCTGGCCAGCAAGCCGCCGCCGTGGGTGCTGTCGGCCACCCTGCTCGATACCGAAAAAGTGTGGGCACTGACCAATGCCGCGATCGAGCCGGAGTGGGCGATCGCCGAGCTGGCGCACCTGCTGGCGCGGCGCCCGCACGACCCGCACTGGTCGCGCGCGCAGGGCCGGGTGCTGGGCAGCGAGCAGATCAGCTTGTTCGGCTTGGTGCTGGCGCCGAAAAAACCGATCCATTACGGTGCGCTGTTTCCCGAGGAAAGCCGGCAGATCTTCGTGCGCGAGGCGCTGCTGACCGGCGAGATCAATACCCGCTGCGCCTTCCTTGCGCGCAACCTGCGCACACTGGAGCAGGCCGGGCAGGAAGAAGCCAAGCAGCGTCGGGTGGGACTGGTGGTGGACGAGGACTGGCAGGCGCGCTGGTATCTGGACCGACTGCCGCCACACGTCCACAACGCGCAGGCGCTGGATGCCTGGTACGGCAAGTTGTCGAAGGACGCCAAGGCCGCACTGGAGTGGGCGCGCGACGACCTGCTGGTGGCCGACCTGACCGACGCTGCGCGCTTCCCCGCCTATCTTGCGCTGGGTGATGCGCGGCTGGCGGTGCAGTACCGCTTCGAGCCGGGCGCGCTGGACGACGGCATGACCGTGGCGGTGCCGCTGCACCTGCTTGGCGCGCTGGATGCCGAACGGCTGTCGTGGCTGGCGCCGGGCTTCGTCGAGGACAAGGCGGCAGCGCTGATCAAATCGCTGCCAAAATCGCTGCGGCGCAACTTCGTGCCCGCGCCGGAGTTTGCCCGTGCGTTTGCGGAGGCGCATCCGCAGCCGGAGGCCGATGCCATCACGGGCGTGCTTGCCCGTTTCCTGAAAAAACTGTCGGGCGTCGAGTTGCTGCCCTCCGATTTCGACGAAGCGGCGCTGGAGCCGCATCTGCGCGCCAACCTGCGCCTGCAGGACGGCAAGACGGTGCTGGCCGAATCGCGCGATCTTGCCGAGTTGCGCGCGCGCTTTGGCGCACGCGCCGCGCAGGCCTTCGCCAAACATGCGGCGCAGGACCTGGCACAGTCGGGGCTGCGGGAGTTCCCGGCGCGGCCGCTCCCGGACAGCGTGCCCGGCGCGGGTGGGGTGCCGGCGTATCCGGCGTTGCGTGATGACGGTGAATCGGTGTTGGTGGTGGTGCTGGCCCGGCGCGGCGACGCCGAGCGCCTGCACCCACAGGGCGTGCGGCGGCTGCTGGCCATCGCGCTGGCGGAGGCGTGCAAGCAGGCGCGCAAACAGTTGCCGATCCAGCCCAAGCTCTCGCTGCTGTATGCCGCGATCGCGGCAAGGGGGACGGACTCGCTTTTTCTTCGGCATGGGCACGAGGCGGCGCGGCACGGCTGGACAAGCGACCCTGACCCCCGTGCCCGCGATCGGTTGCGTGCGGATCT
Organism: Thermomonas sp.; assembly: GCF_023953935.1. Classification (GTDB taxonomy): domain Bacteria; phylum Pseudomonadota; class Gammaproteobacteria; order Xanthomonadales; family Xanthomonadaceae; genus Thermomonas. The sequence continues at coordinate 233,802 of NZ_JAMLIW010000003.1, forward strand.
GGTCGAGGGTGCTTTCAATGCGCTGGCGGCTGATGGCCTGCTTGCCGTACGCGATGCCGCGGCCTTCGCCTGCCGCCGGGAGGCCATCGGCCGGGAGCTGTTCGGCGAGGCCATGCGGCGGTTGGGACAAGCCGAAAACATCCTCGATCTGGTGGCCGAGGTACGCGCGAAGCTGGAATCACGGCTGATGGGCTGGGCGCGCGCCAATCTCGATGACATGCGGGCGCAGCTCGATGCGCTGGCCGGCCCCGACTTTCTGCTCACGACCCCGGCCGCCGCACTGGCCGAGTATCCGCGCTGGCTGAAGGCGCTGGCGCTGCGCGCCGAACGCGCCCAGCGCGATCCGGTCAAGGACCAGGCGCGGATGCTGGAGTTCAAGCCATTCCAGGATGCGCTGGCCGCTGCCGACGCCGATGCCCCGGAGGCGCAGGCCCTGCGCTGGGAGCTGGAAGAATTGCGGGTGTCGCTGTTTGCGCAGGAATTGGGGGTGAAGGGCCGGGTATCGGCCAAACGACTGGCGCAGCGGTTGCAGCGCCTGGCTTGATCCGGAGGCTGGCCGAGCCGCATCGGCGCCGCTACTGTAGAGCCATGCACGCCGCTGCCGTCCCCACCGTTTCCGGCTATGCCGACGCTCTGGCGCGCGTCCCGGAAGGCGCGCTGCCCGAGGCATTGGCGGCTTTCTGGCTGGAGCGGGCCAACGCCGGCGCGGCGATGCGTGATCGCGGCGAAGTGCTGATCGATACCCTGACGATCCTGGATTCACTGCATGCCGATGCCGAGGTGATCGCGGCGGCACTGCTGGATGCCGCGATGGATCTGGCCGAGGCCACCCGGCAGGCCGGGCTCGACATCCCGGAGCGCCTGCGAATCCTGCTCGAAGGCCAACGCGCCGCCAGTCGGGTCTGGGCGCTGCACCGCAGCCACGGCGGCGGCCGCAATCCCGAGGGCATGCGTCGACTGCTGCTGGCGCTGGTGCGCGACTTGCGGGTGGTGACGATCGTGCTGGCGCGCCAGCTGGCGCGCATGCGCGCGGCCTGGAGGCTGCCGGAACCCGAGCAGCAGGCGCTGGCGAAGCTGACCCGTGACATCCACGCGCCGCTGGCCAACCGGCTCGGTATCGGCCAACTGAAGTGGGAGCTGGAGGACCTCGCTTTCCGCATCCTGCAACCGGCGGACTACCTCCAGATCGCGCGGCTGCTGGACGACAGCCGCGGTGGTCGCGAGCGCTTCGTACTCAAGGTGGTCAAGCAACTTCGCGCCGCGCTGCTGGCGCAGGGCATGGACGCGGACGTGGCCGGTCGTCCGAAGCACATCTACAGCATCTGGCGGAAGATGCGGCGCAAAGGCGTGGGCATCGACGAACTCTATGACCTGCGCGCGGTGCGGGTGCTGGTGGACGACGTCCCGTCCTGCTACGCCGCGCTGGGGCAGGTGCACGCGATGTGGGTACCGATCCCCAGCGAGTTCGACGACTACATTGCCAGACCGAAGCCGAACGGGTACCGTTCCTTGCATACCGCGGTGATCGGTCCGGAGGGCAAGACCCTCGAAGTCCAGATCCGCACCCGCGAGATGCATGCCCAGGCCGATCTGGGCGTGGCCGCCCACTGGCGCTACAAGGAAGGCAGCAGCGCCGGCGGGGCGGCGATGGACAAGCGCATCGCCTGGATGCGCAAGCTGCTGGAACAGGCCGCCGAGGCCGCCCGCGAAGGCGAGCCGGCGCCGCTGCAGGGCGTGGACAGTGACCTGATCGAAGACCGGGTGTATGCGCTCACGCCCAAGGGCGAAGTGATCGACCTGCCGCAGGGCGGCACCGTGCTCGATTTCGCATACGCGGTTCACACGATGGTCGGGCACCGCTGCCGGGGCGCCAAGGTCGACGGCCGGATCGTGCCGCTGTCGCATGCGCTGCACACCGGGCAACGGGTCGAGATCCTCACCGGCAAGATCCCCGACCCGAGCCGTGACTGGCTGCTGGCCAGTAGTGGCTTCCTCGCCAGCTCGCGCTCGCGAGAGAAAGTGCGCTCCTGGTTCAACAAGCTCGATCGCGAGCGCAATCTGCAGGCGGGGCGCGATTTGCTGGATCACGACCTGCGCCGGATGGGCCTGCTGCACGCCGACCTGGCGCCGGTGCTGGCACGCTTCAACGCCCAGACCGAGGACGACCTGCTGGTGGCGGTGGCGCTGGGGGACGTCGGGCCTGGCCAGGTCGGCCGGTCGCTGCTGGAACTGGAGAAACCCGCGCCACCGCCGGAGCCGCCGTCTGCGCCCCTCACGCCGGCCGAAGGCGTGACGGCGCGCAGCGCCGGCACCGTCACCGTGCAGGGCGTGGACAACCTGCTGGCGCAGGTAGCGCGCTGCTGCCAGCCGCTGCCGGGCGAGGCCATCGTCGGCTACCTGACCCGCGCGCGCGGGGTCAGCGTCCACCGCCCGGACTGCGCCGCTTTCCTGCGGCTGGTGGCGAAAGAGCCGGCGCGTGCGCTGCCGGTGGAGTGGGGCGCGCGCCAGAGCGGGCAGAGCGTGGCGATCCGGATCGAGGCGCTCGACCGCAAGGCTTTGCTCAAGGACATCACCACCCTGATGGCCCAGCTGGGGGTCCACGTCCTCGGGCTGAACGCGGAGCAGAGGCGCGGCGGCCATGGCCAGGTGCGGATCGCTCTGCATGCGCGGGTGGCCGATTTCGGCCAGCTCGGGCTGCTGCTGGCCCGGCTGGAATCGTTGCCCGGCGTGCGCTCGGCGCGCCGGGATTGAGGGCGCTGCCTGCGCGGGTTCAAGGCAGCGTCATCCGACTGCGCTAGACTGCTCGCGGCTGTGCCAGTGACGCTCAGGAGTTCCCAGTTCGCCCATGCCCCGGATCGAAGACGATGACCTGCGCGACGGGGACGACGACGAGGTCGGCGCGGACGATGAAGGCAGCGGTTGGCACGGCGGTCTGCTGCGCTTGGGACTGCTGGGCCTGGCCCTGCTGCTGGGTTTCCTGATTCCGTATCTGCTCTATCTCAACCACGAGGTGGGCGAACGCTTCGGCAAATTGCGCTGGCAGGTGCCGACCCGGGTCTACGCCCGCCCGCTGGTGCTGCGGGACGGGCTGGCGATGGACGCCCAGACCCTGCAAATCGAACTGCATGCGGCCGGCTACCGGGCCGGCAACGGCAAGGCGCCGGGCAGCTACGCCCGCGATGGCGCGCGCTGGCGGATTTCCAGCCGTGGCTATGACGATATCGACGGCCGGGTGGCGCCGGCGGTGGTCGAGGTGACGCTGGCTGGCAGCACGGTGGCGACGATCCGCGATGTTTCCGGCAGGCGCATGCTGCGCAGCGCGCGCATGGATCCGGCCCGGATCGCGACCTTGTACGGCCAGCTGCAGGAGGAGCGCCGGCTGGTGCGGATCGACGAAGTCCCGGAGCTGCTGGTCACGGGGCTGCAGGCGGTGGAGGACCGCGATTTCAATCACCACATCGGCGTCGATTTCAGCGGCATGCTGCGCGCGGTCTTCGTCAACATCAAATCCGGCGGCGAGACCCGCCAGGGGGCCAGCACCCTGACCCAGCAGCTGGCGCGCAGCGGCCTGCTCGGGATCGGCAAGGAGCAGACTTACCGGCGCAAGTTCAAGGAAATCCTGTTCGCGCTGCTGCTCGAGGCGCGCTACGACAAGCGCACGATCATGGAGGCCTACCTCAACCAGGTCGACCTTGGCCAGAACGGCGCCCAGTCCATCCGTGGCGTCGCCGCCGCATCCGAATTCTGGTTCGGCAAGGACCTGAAGAGCCTGTCGTCAGAACAAATCGCGCTGCTGATCGGCATGGTCAAGGGACCGTCCTGGTACAACCCTCGGCGCAATCCGGAACGTGCGCTGGAACGCCGCAACTTCGTCCTCAAGCAGATGTTGGACACCCACCTAATCGATGCGGCGAGCTACCACCGCGCGGTCGCGGCCCCGCTCGGCGTGACGGCCACGCCCGGCACGCCCAATGCCAATCGTTTCCCGGCCTACGTCGATCTCGTGCGCAAGCAGCTGGCGCGCGATTACCCGGCGGACCAGCTTTCCGGCGCCGGCCTGATCGTGATGAGCGGCATGTCTCCTTCTGCCCAAGGCTATGCCGAGGGGGCGGTGCAGCGCACCTTGACCGCGCTGGATCGCCGCGGCCGGCCGCCGCTGCAGACCGGGTTGGTGATGACCGATGTCCACAACGGCGACGTGCTGGCGGTGGTCGGTTCCCGGGAGTTCACCCAGCCCGGCTTCAATCGCGCGGTGGATGCGCGACGCCCGGTCGGCTCGCTGTTGAAACCGTTCGTCTACCTGCTGGCGTTTTCGCAACCGGACAAGTGGTCATTGGCGACGACCATCAGCGATGCCCCGGTCGAGGTCGGGCTCGGTCGTGGGCGGAAGTGGAAGCCGGGCAATGCCGACGGGCGCAGCCATGGCGACGTGGCCCTGGTCGATGCGCTGGCGCACAGCTACAACCAGGCAACCGTGCGGCTCGGGATGGCAGTGGGCACGCAGCGGCTGGCGGATCTGATCCACGTCCTGACCGGGGTCACGACCAATCCGCAGCCCGCGCTGATCCTCGGGGCCACCGATCAGAGCCCGTTCATGATGGCGCAGCTCTACGAGTTCCTCGCCTCGGAAGGCGAGATCCATCCACTGCACGCGGTGCGCGGTGTGCTCGATGCGCGGGGTCGCGCGATCAAGCGCTACGACAGCTCGGTGCCGCCGGCGCAGCCGGGCGACTCGCTGGCCGCGCGCCTGGTCGGCAATGCGCTGCAATTCGTCGTCACCTCGGGAACCGCGACCGGATTGCTGCGTGATGGCCTCGGGCGGCTGGCGCCGGCCGGCAAGACCGGCACCAGCAACGATGGCCGCGACAGCTGGTTCGCCGGCTATACCGGTGACCACCTCGCGGTGGTCTGGGTAGGCAATGACGAAAACAAGCCGACCGGGTTGTTCGGCGCGTCCGGCGGGATGCGGGTCTGGGCCGACATCTTCCGGCGCATGCCGAGCGCGCCGCTGCGGTTGTCCAACGCCGGCATCGACTGGCGCTGGGTGCTGGACGGCCAGAGCACCGATCCGGATTGTCCCGGCGCCCGGCACCTCCCGTTCGTGGCCGGGCACGCGCCCGCCTATCAGCCTTGCCAGTACCCACCGCCGCAGGAGTTCGATGAATTCGGCAACCCGCTGCCGTCGCCGGATGATGCCAGCGGCGATCCGCTGGAGCGTGCCGGTCAGTTCTTCCGGGGCCTGTTCGGCGGTGATGATCCGGCCAAACGGGAACCGCCGCCGCCGCAGCCGCCGGCACCGCCCCCGCAGACGCCCGTGGCGCCACCAGTCCAGTGAGTTCTCCAGCGCCCGGCCAGGAGCGGCTTGCGGTTGAGGTCAGTGCCGCGCTCGCGGCCGGCTCGGCGCTGGCCGGCTGTTTCCCCGGGTTCACGGAACGCCCGGCCCAGCAGCGGCTGGCCGCGGAAATCGCGGACACCGTCGAGGCACGCGCCATCCTGCTTGCCGAGGCCGGTACCGGCACCGGCAAGACCTTCGCCTATCTCGTCCCGATCCTGCTGTCGGGCGCCCGCACGATCGTTTCGACCGGAACCCGCGCGCTGCAGGACCAGTTGTTCCTGCGCGACCTGCCGCGGGTGCGCGAAGCGCTGGGCGTCGAGTGCAAGGTGGCGCTGCTCAAGGGGCGCGCCAATTACCTGTGCCACTACCGCCTGGAACAGACCCGGGAGGATCCGCGTTTCCAGCGCGGCCCGCTGGCGGCACAATTGCAACAGATCGTCGACTGGAGCCGGCAGACCCGCAGCGGTGACCTGGCCGAGCTCGACGGTCTGCCGGAGGATTCACCGCTGCTGCCGCAGGTGACATCGACCGCCGAAAACTGCCTTGGCACCGCCTGCGCGTTCTGGAACGAGTGCTTCGTGGTGCGTGCCCGCCAGCGGGCGCAGGCCGCCGACCTGGTCGTGGTCAATCATCATCTCCTGCTGGCCGACCTGGCGCTGAAGGAGGAAGGCTTCGGTGAAATCCTGCCCGGCGCGCAGGCCTACGTGGTCGATGAAGCCCACCAGCTTCCCGAACTTGCCGCCCAGTTCTTCGGGGAAGCCACCAGCCTGCGTGCGCTGACCGAGCTGGCCACCGATGTGATTGGCGAGTGCCGCCATCTGGCGGGCGCGTTGGCCAGCGTGCAGGGGCCGGCACGGGCGCTGGAGCTGGCGGCGCGTGCCGCCCGTGCGGCGATGGAAGTCCTGCCTGCGCGCGGCACCGCGTCGCGGGCGCTGGCGGCGGTGGACGTGGAGTCGGCCTTTGCGGCGCTGGTTGCGGCGCTGCGGAAGCTGTCGGACACACTGGAGCCGCTGCGCGAGGCGACGGCCGGATTCGATGCCTGCCGGCTGCGCGCGACGCTGTTGCTGGCCCGGCTCGAACGCTGGCTGGCAACACCGGAGGCAGCGCTGGCTCTTGATGAGGCCCGTGCCGATGCAGGCAACGCTGCGGCAGACGTGGACGCGGATCCCGACTTGCGTGTTTCCGTGCACTGGTACGAGCTGACCCCGCGCGGTTTCCGCTTGCAGCGCACGCCGCTGGACGTGTCCGAGCCGCTGCGGGCGCACCGCGAACGCTCGCACGCGGCCTGGGTGTTCACATCGGCGACGCTCGCGGTGGCCGGCAGCTTTCGCCACGCCGCCCGTCGTCTTGGCATCAGCCAAGCGCGTGAGTTGATCGAACCCAGCCCCTTCGACTGGCCGCGGCAGGCGCTGTGCTACCTGCCGCCGAACCTGCCGGAGCCGTCCGCGCGCGACTACACGCGCAGCGTGGTCGCCGCAATACTGCCGGTGCTGGAGGCCTCCGGCGGTCGCGCATTTCTGCTGTTTGCCTCGCATCGTGCCCTGCGCGAGGCCGAGGACTGCCTGCGCGACGCCCCTTGGCCGCTGTTCGTGCAGGGCAGTGAACCGCGCCACGCGCTGCTGCAGCGCTTTCGTGCTTCCGGCAATGGCGTTCTGCTGGGCACTGCCAGCTTCCGCGAGGGCGTGGACGTGGCCGGCGCGGCGCTCAGCGTGGTGGTGATCGACAAGCTGCCGTTCGCGGCGCCCGACGACCCGGTCTTCGAGGCCCGACTCGACGCGATCCGCCGGGCTGGCGGCAACCCGTTCCGCGACGAGCAGCTGCCGCAGGCGGTGATTGCGCTCAAGCAGGGCGCGGGGCGGCTGATCCGCACCGAGACCGACCGCGGCGTGCTGGTGTTGTGCGACCCGCGGCTGCGCGGCCGATCCTACGGGCGCACTTTCCTCGATTCCCTGCCGCCGATGCCTTTGACCCAGTCCATTGGCGACGTGGCGGCATTTTTCGCTGGTTCATAATGTCAGCGATGAGACTGCTTGCCTTTGAAACCGCGACCGAAGCCTGTTCGGTCGCCGTCTGGGCCGATGGCCAGGTGCTGGAACGTTTCGAGATCGCCCCGCGCCGGCACGCGGAGCTGGCCTTGCCCTGGGCCGAGGCGCTGCTTGCCGAAGCCGGACTGGTGCGCGCGCAGCTGGATGCGATCGCGGTCAGCCGGGGCCCGGGCGCATTTACCGGGGTGCGGCTCGGGATCGGGGTGGCCCAGGGGATCGCGCTGGCGCTGGATCGTCCGGTGGTCGCGGTTTCGACGCTGGCGGCGCTGGCGGCGAGCGCGTCCGGACCTGCGCAGGCGGCGGCCGGCCACGATATCCGCGTCCTCGCCGCCATCGACGCGCGCATGGGCGAGGTCTATTTGGGACGCTTTGCGCTGCGGGCAGGCGAGGTGGCCGGGCTGGGGCCGGAGTCGGTGCTGCGCCCGGACGCCGTCGAGCCCTTGGAAGGTGTCGGCTGGCTGGCTGTGGGCACCGGGTTTGCCGCGGCTGGGGGCGTGTTGCAGGCCCGGTTCGCGGGTGCGCTGGCGGGCGTGGACGCACAGGCCATGCCGCACGCAGGCGCAGTGGCAAGGCTGGCTGCGGCCGCGTTCGCGCGCGGCGAAGCCGTGGCGCCGGAGCGGATCGAACCTGCCTACCTGCGCGACAACGTGGCGCTCACCCTGGCTGAACAGCGGCGGCGTGCGCCCTGAGCCTCACGGGCCGTCACTTTGCGTTATCCTTCGGGAACGAGCCCCTTGATGCAAGCGAATTGATGCAAGCAAAACCCGTGACGTCGAGACATCTGATTTTCCTCGCCGCATTGGCCCTGGCTCCGGCATTCGCCGCTGACGTGCCCTACAACGGACACACGCTGGAAATTGCCGATGGTCAGGACAATGGCCCGATCCAGCGCATGCTCAGCGCGCAGTACACCATCCCGGGAACCGGCGCCGACATCATCAATAAAGCGCAGACCTGTGCGGGCGGGGTTGCCGGCCTGACCGTGGAATCGTCCGCGCCCGAGGCTGGCACGCTGGTGCTGCGGGCCACGACCGATTACCGCTCGGGGTTTTCGAGCTGGACGATTCGCAGCCGGCTCGATTTTGGCGCGGCCGATGCCGCTTTCCGCATCGCCGCCACGGAGATCGCGGTTCGGCAGGGCTCGGGAGACGAGGCGGCCTTCGCGCCGCTGGCCAAGGGCGCCTCCGGCTGGGAGAAAGGCCTGGACGCCCTGCTCGGGGTGGAAAACAAGCTGGTCGACTGCCTGTACCGCTGAAGTTCGGGCGCCTGAGCGCGCCGGGAAGCTCGGCCCTGCGCAGGTCAGCGATCGATCAGCTCGCCGCCCGGCAGGAATTGCCAGGTGCGGGTGACGTGGAGGATGTCGGGGTCCTCGCGGGTCTTGGGCAGCGGCGCGAACGGCTCGGACAGGCGGACGATCCGTTGCGCGGCCTCGTCCAGCATGGGGATGTGGCTGGAGCGGATGATCTTGATGCTTTCGACGCTGCCGTCGCGGCGCACTCCGACGCTGATCACCACAACCCCGCCGATGTGGCGACGGCGCGCCTCGTCCGGGTAATTCAGGTTGCCCACCCGCTCCACCCGGTTCACCCAGCCGCGCAGGTATTGCGCCCATTCGTATTCCTTGGTGCTGGCCGACACGAACTTGCGTTTGGGACGGCGCGCATACTGCTCGGAACGCAGCTCAATTTCCGCGGCCAGCCGCGCCATTTCGATGTCGTGATCGATCTTCTCGCGCCCGCGCGGCGCGGTGGTGGCATCGGCGTCGGGGCGGCTCAGTGGCTCGGGCAATGCGGTCTCGCCGCGCGTCGAGGCGACGATGCGGTCGCGCGGTGGCGGGCTCGGGGCCGGCGACTGCACGTGCAGCGGGCGCGGCGCCAGTCCGTCCTCCGGCTGCGGCAATGGCCCGGCCTGCGGGGCGCTGGGGCGACTGCTCTTGTCGTGCTCGCCGCCGCCCTGGTTGCTGGCCTGGGCGAGGAAGTCCGCCTGCTTTGGCGTCAGCGGGGTCTGGACCCGGGTCTGGATCACGTCCAGGGTGGGCACCAGCGGCGCCGCGTCCTCGAGGGTGAAGCCGATGCCGAAGATCACCATCGCATGCACCAGCACCGACAGCACCACGGTCGCGCGCATCCGCTCGACCTCGCCGATGCGCGGCGGTGGCGGAACGACCGGGGCGGGCGTGCTGGCCATCAGCCGCCGACCAGCGCTTCGATGCGGTCGAACAGGGTGCCGGCGATGTTCAGGCCGAACTGTTTGTCCAGTTCACGGATGCAGGTCGGGCTGGTGACGTTGACTTCGGTGAGATGGTCGCCGATCACGTCCAGGCCGACGAACAGCATCCCGCGTTCACGCATCAGCGGTCCGACCTGGGCGGCGATCCAGCGGTCGCGGTCGCTCAGCGGGCGACCCTCGCCGCGGCCACCGGCAGCGAGGTTGCCGCGGAACTCATCTCCCTGCGGGATCCGCGCCAGGCAGTAGTCCACCGGTTCGCCGTCAACCAGCAGGATGCGTTTGTCGCCGGCGGCGATCTCGGGCAGGTAGCGCTGCGCAAGCGCGAGCTGGCGCCCGCCTTCAGTCAGGGTTTCCAGGATCACGTTGAGGTTGGGGTCGCCGGCATGGGTGCGGAAGATCGAACGCCCGCCCATGCCGTCCAGCGGCTTCAGGATTGCCTCGCCCAGTTCGTGCACGAAGGCCTTGAGCGCCTTGCCATCGCGGCTGACCAGGGTGGGCGGGATGCACTGCGGGAACAGCAGCGCCGCCAGCTTTTCATTGAAATCGCGCAGCCCCTGCGGATCGTTCACCACCCGCGCGCCCTGGCGCTGGGCCAGGCCGAGGATCTGGGTGTCGTGCAGATAGGCGGCATCGACCGGCGGGTCGGTGCGCATCAGCACCACCTGGCCGGGACCGAGGTCCAGCGTGGTCCAATCGCCCCGGCTGAAATGGTCGCCGTGGATGTCGCGGACGGTCAGCGCGGCGGCGCTGGCAACGGCGCGCCCGGCCCGCACCGCCAGCCCGCCGGGGCGGACGTAGTGCAGGCGGTGGCCGCGCAGTTGCGCCTCCAGCAACATCGCGAAAGTGGAGTCCTTGGCGGTCTTGATGGATTCGATCGGGTCCATCACCACCACGACGTCAAGCGCGCTGGATTGCGGCATACGGGCCTTCCGGGATGGGGATGGGGATGGTAGCAGGCTGCGACCGGCTGCCGGTTTCGGCCATGCGGCGCTTGACAGTCCGTGCGCGTGCTGGAATATAGGTATTCCGCAATGCGTCGGTGCGTTGCGGCAGGCAATCGCCAAAGGGGACTACATGGCGCAGCAAGGCGACTCCGATTCGGGCCTCAAGGGTCTGAGGGTGATGATCATCGATGACTCGAGGACGATCCGGCGCACGGCGGAGACCCTGTTGTCGCGCGAAGGTTGCGATGTTGTCACCGCGACCGATGGGTTCGAGGCCTTGTCCAAGATCGCGGACCACACCCCGCAGATCATTTTCGTGGACATCATGATGCCCAGGCTCGACGGCTATCAGACCTGTGCGCTGATCAAGAACAACCAGACCTTCAAAAACGTGCCGGTGATCATGCTTTCGTCGAAAGATGGTTTGTTCGACAAGGCGCGAGGCCGTATTGTCGGGTCGGAGCAGTATCTCACCAAGCCGTTCACTCGGGAGGAGCTGCTCGGAGCGATTCGAACTTACGTGAACGCCTGACCAGGGGAAGGCAATCGTGGCCCGCATTTTGTTGATCGAAGATTCACCGACCGAGACCGCCGTGATGGTCCAGTTGCTCGAACGCAACGGCCATCAGGTGACGACCTCGGGCAGCGCCGAGGACGGCATCGAAGCCTGTCGGCGCGGCAAGCCGGATCTGGTCCTGATGGACGTGATCCTGCCGGGCATGAACGGTTTCCAGGCCACCCGCCTGCTGTCCCGCGATGCCGAGACCAAGCACATTCCCGTTCTCATCGTGAGCACCAAGGGCCTGGACACCGACCGGGTCTGGGGGATGCGCCAGGGGGCGAAGGATTACATCGTCAAACCACCGCGCGAGAGTGACCTGATCGCGCGCATCAATGCACTGATCGGACACTGACGCATGGCCAAGCGCGGCAAGCAGAAGCAGAAGCAGAAAGGCAAGCCGGCGGCAGCCCCCGCGGACAAGGCTGGGCAGGTTGCCGCTTCCGCTGCCGATGCGCCCGTGGACACCGAAGCAGACTCGGGTGCGGTGGCGGAAGCGGAAGTCAGCGCCGAAGCCGACGCCGTTGCCGAGGGAAGCGATGCGTCCGAGGCCGTCGTCGCGGCCGCCGAGGAAGTCGCGGCGGCCGCTGCCGACAGCGACTCGCAATCGGAGCCGGCCGCCGACGAAGCAGAAACCGTGGCCGAGCTTGACGCCGGCGCGGCTGATGCCGGTCTGGCGGAGCCAGTCGAAGTGCCGGCACCGCGGCCGCGCCGGGCCCGCCCGCGCGACCAGCGCTCACCGTTCCTGGTATTGGCCGACTACGAGCAGCGCAGCCTGGCGCACGTGGCCGGCCTGCCCGAACAGCTCGATGCGCCCGGGCTCTGGCGCGGCGTGGCCTACCGCATCGGGTCCCGCCGGCTGGCGTCCGGGTTCGATGAGGTGCTGGAAATCCTGCCGATGCCGGTCGTCACCCATATCCCCGGATCCATGCCGTGGATGCTGGGCGTGGCCAACATCCGCGGCACCCTGCTGCCGGTGGTCGACCTCAAGCAGTTCCTCGAGGGCGAGCGCACCGTGCTGCAGGAAAAGCAGCGGGTGCTGGTGGTCCACCAGCCTGGCGGCGACGTTGCCGTCACCATCGACGAACTCTACGGGCAGCGCAGTTTCATCGATGCCCAGGGCGTCGATGCCGCCGTGATTGCCGATGGCCGCTATGCGCATTTCGTCGAGCGCGCCTACCGATACGGTGATTTCGATTGGGGCGTGTTCAGCCTCAGCCGTCTCGCCCGAACCCCTGAATTCCGCCAAGCCGCCGCCTAATCCGCGGACTTCACTGCAAGCCGAGGTTTCAACATGAGCACGATGATGGATACTGCCGCCGGCAAGGGCCGCAATCTCAGCACCAACTTCTGGATCTGGATGCTGATCGGTTCGCTGGTCGTATTTGCGGGCAATACCCTGTACGCCACGACCAAGGCTTCGCGCCTGGGCGGTGCCAGTACCTCGGCATCACGGCTGCAGCTGAACTCGCAGCGCATGGCCAACCAGAGCCGTGAGGCCATCGACGGCAATGCGCAGGCCTTCGATGCCTTCAAGGCGACCCGGGCGGAAATCGACGAGGACATCAAGTCCCTGAACGATCGCTTCGGTGATACCGCCGGCGTTGCCGGGCCGATCCGCAGCGTGTCCGCGACCTGGGCGCCGCTGGCCAAGCGCGCCGACGAAGTGCAGGCCTCGCAGTCGGCGGTGCTGGCGCTGGCCGGCCACGCCGACAGCTTCACCTCCAAGGTGCCGCAGCTGCAGGCCCAGCTCAGCGAGGCGGTGCGCGGACTGGCGTCCGGCGGTGCGACCTCGGCGCAGCTGTTCACCGCGCTGAACCAGGTGGTGACCTCGGCTTCGATGGCCCGCCGCATCGCCGAACTGCGCGCCGGTGGCGAAGGCGCGCAGGTGGCGGCCGATGCGCTTGGCCGCGACGCGGCGGTGTTCGAGCGTCAGCTCAGCGCCCTGCGCGAGGGCGGTGGCGACATCGCCAAGGTGACCGCAGCCGGCGCGCTGGCGCCGCTCAACCAGGCCGCCGCGATGTGGGTGGGCATGAAGAAGGACCTGGACGCGATCGTCAGCGACTCCGGCAAGCTGATCGGCGCGCAAACCTCGGCGGCGGCGCTCGGCAGTGGCTCCGACAAGCTGCTTTCGGACAGCGAGAGCCTGTTCGCGGCCTTCACCTCGTTCGGCTCGCTGAAGGACACCAGCATCATCGGCGGCGTCTGGGTCAGCATCCTGTCCGGCGTGGTGGCGCTGTTCTCGATCGTCGGCCTGCTCTGGGCCCTGGGCCGCGCGCAGCGCGTCCGCTACCAGACCACCAAGGAACTGAATGACCGCAACCAGGAGGCGATCATGCGCCTGCTGGACGAAATGGGTTCGCTCGCGGAAGGCGACCTCACCGTGAAGGCGACCGTGACCGAGGACATGACCGGCGCGATCGCGGACTCGATCAACTTCGCGGTCGAACAGCTGCGTACCCTGGTGACCACGATCAATGACACCTCGGTGCAGGTGGCGTCGAACGCGCAGGAAACCCAGGCCACCGCCATGCACCTGGCCGACGCGGCCGAGCACCAGGCGCAGGAAATCAACTCCGCCACCGACCGCATCAACGAAATCGCGGCCAGCATCAACCAGGTGTCGCGCAACTCCGCCGACTCCGCCGAGGTGGCGCGGCGCTCGGTGCAGATCGCGACCAATGGTGCCGGCGTGGTGCGTCAAACCATCGCCGGCATGGACAGCATCCGCGACCAGATCCAGGAAACCTCGAAGCGCATCAAGCGCCTCGGCGAGTCCTCGCAGGAAATCGGCTCGATCGTGGAACTGATCAACGACATTTCCGAGCAGACCAACATCCTCGCGCTGAACGCGGCCATCCAGGCGGCCTCGGCCGGTGAAGCGGGCCGCGGGTTCGCGGTGGTGGCGGACGAAGTGCAGCGCCTCGCGGAACGTTCCTCCAACGCGACCAAGCGAATCGAATCGCTGGTGCAGACCATTCAGGCCGATACCAACGAAGCGGTCAGCTCGATGGAGCAGACGACCTCGGAAGTGGTCGCGGGTGCGCGCCTCGCCGAAGACGCGGGTACCGCGCTGGGCGAGATCGAAAAGGTGTCCTCCGACTTGTCCGGGTTGATTGAAGGCATCTCGGTGGCGGCGCAGGAGCAGTCCTCGGCGGCCTCCAACATCACCCAGGCCATGAACACGATTCAGGCCATTACCGCGCAGACCTCGCAGGGCGCCAGCCAGACCGCCGAATCGATCGGAAACCTGGCCCAGCTCGCGTCCGACCTGCGGCGTTCGGTCGCCGACTTCAAGCTGCCTGCCTGATCCGGAGTGCACAGAGGAAACGGAATGAACAGCACTCGCCAGGCCATCCCCGCGGCGCGGGGTCCTAACGGAGCCTCGACATGACGACGGCACTGCGGGACGCCATCGACCAAACCGCGCTCGGCTGGGTGAAGCCGGAAATCGACGAGACCCTGCGGCAGACGCGGATCGACCTGGAAACATTCGCCGATGCGCCGGATGACGCCTCGTCGATGAATTCCTGCATCAGCGGCCTGCACCAGGTGGCTGGCACCCTGCAGATGCTGGAATTGCAGGCGCCGACGCTGGTTGCCGGGGAAATGGAGCAAGTGGCGGTGGCCCTGCTCGGCGGTGCCGTGCAGCAGCGCGACGAAGCGCTGGCGGCGCTGATGCGCGGCATGGTGCAGCTGCCGGATTATCTGGAGCGCCTGCAGGGCGGTCACCGCGACATCCCGATCGTGCTGCTGCCGTTGATCAACGAGCTGCGCGCCGCGCGCGGCGCCGAGCCGATGGCGCAGGAAGATCTGCCCGCGCTGGTGGTTGCACCGACCGAAGCCGAACTCGAACACGCCCGCGGCAGCCTGGCCGGGCGCAACCGCGCCCTGCTCGACACGGTGTCGGCGGCGATCAAGGAAGACCTGCTGCGGGTCAAGGATGCGTTGGACCTGTTCCTGCGCGGCACCCGGGAAAATGTCGGTGACCTGATCCCGCAGGCCGAGGCACTGGACCGGATCGGCGACACCTTGGGCATGATCGGCCTGGACGGTGCGCGGACCACCGTGCATGCCCAGCGCCAGATCGTGCAGGACATTGCCACCGGCGCACGGCCCTCGAGCGAGGCTGACCTGATCGAGGTCGCCGGCGCGCTGATCACCATCGAACATTCCCTGGATGACCAGGTGGCCGACATCGGCAGCGGCAGCTCGGGCGGCGCCGAGGAAGACCAGCTGGCGCAGGAATCGCGCAAGGTCATGGGCGTGCTGTCGCGCGCCGCAGCGGCCAACTTTGCCGAAGTGCGCGGGGCGTTCGTCGCGTTCATCGAGACCAATTGGGACCATGCCGCACTGAAGAAGGTCCCGGACATGCTGACCGAGGTCAGCGGCGCGATGCGCATCCTCGAACTGCCGGAACCGGCGGGGTATCTGGATGCACTGCGGGCCTATTCCGAACGTGAACTGATCGCCAGAAAACGCGTGCCCGACGGTGTCCAGCTCGATACCCTCGCCGACGCCCTGTCGAGCATGGAGTATTTCCTGGAATCGCTGCGCGACCCGCGCGACACCCGCACCGATCTGCTCGGAAAGGCGCGTTCCAGCCTGGAGGCGCTGAGCTACTGGCCCATCCCCGAGCCGGAGGCCTTGCCCGAAGTGGAGGCGGCGCCAGAAGTCGAGGCGAGCGTCGAGGCGAGCGTCGGGACGACGGTCGAGGTGTCGGCCGGCGAAGCCGCCGCTGCGGCGACCGCCCAGGCGAGCGTCGAGGAGGACGAGGAAGCCGGCGCGCCGGAGGCCGCAGCGGCCACCGTCGCACTTGCGCAGGGCGG
The DNA here is from genome assembly GCF_023953935.1 of Thermomonas sp. Classification (GTDB taxonomy): domain Bacteria; phylum Pseudomonadota; class Gammaproteobacteria; order Xanthomonadales; family Xanthomonadaceae; genus Thermomonas. Next base: position 249,743 of record NZ_JAMLIW010000003.1, read on the forward strand.
TTCCGGCCTGGATGCCGGATTCATCACCGCGGGCGAGGAAATCGACGACGAAATCCGCGAAATCTTCGTCGAGGAGTTCCAGGAAGAGCTCGCCAACCTCGACCAGCTGCTGCCACCGTGGCGGCTGCAGCCGGACGATGTCGAGCTGCTGCGCCCGATCCGGCGCGTGTTCCACACCCTCAAAGGCAGCGGGCGCCTGGTGGGTGCCAAGGTGCTGGGCGAGTTCAGCTGGCACGTCGAGAACATGCTCAACCGCGTGCTCGACGGCACTCGCCCGGCCAGCTATGCGGTCGTGGCCTTCGTCGGTGAGGTCAACGGCGTGCTGCCCAAGCTGCATGCGGCGCTGCGCGGCGAGCCCGGGTTCGACGTGGATATCCCCACTTTCGAGTCCGTGGCCGATCGTTTGGCGGCGGGCGAAGACGTGTTGCTGCAGGCGGCGGCGCCGGTGGCGGCAGAAGCCGTGCCGGAAGCGGCGGTCGAGCCGGTTTCCGAACCGCCGGCGGCGGCGGAAGCCGAGACCGCAGCCGTGGCAGTCGATCCGGTTCTGCTCGAAATTCTGGGCTCGGAAGTCGGCGGCCACCTCGAGACCATCGATGCCTGGCTGGCAGCTGCCCGCAGTGGCAATGCCCAGCCTACCGATGGGTTGGTGCGCGCCATCCACACCCTGAACGGTGCCTTCGCGATGACCGAAGTGCCGTCCGTCACCGAGTTCACGGCGCCGGCCGAGGGCTACGTGCGCCGGCTCATCGCGGCGCGCCAGACCCCGGATGCGGATGGCATCGCAACCATCGGCGAGATGGCCGATGCGGTGCGCGCGTCCACGGCGGCGTTGCAAAACACGCCCGATCGGGTGCCGCTGTATGCCGCTCTGGCCGGGCGCATGGCGGCCCTGCGCGATACGCTGCCGGAGCCCAGTGTGCCGTTCATCGACCATGCCGCAGCCGAAGCGCTGCGCGAGGCCGAAGCGGAGGCAGAAGAGGCCGAGCGCCTGGCGGCGGAGCAGGCGGCAGCGGAAGAGGCGGCGCGCCTGGAAGCCGAACGCGTCGCGGCCGAACAGGCCGAAGCCGAGCGCGTCGCGGCTGAACAGGCCGAAGCCGAACGTGCCGCGGCGGAGCAGGCGGAAGCCGAGCGCGTCGCGGCCGAACAGGCCGAAGCCGAACGCGTCGCAGCCGAACAGGCCGAAGCCGAGCGCGTTGCGACCGAACAGGCCGAGGCCGAGCGACTCGCTGCTGAACAGTCCGAAGCGGAACGGGCGGAAGCGGAACGGGCGGAAGCCGAGCGCGTGGCGGCCGAGCAGGCCGAAGCCGAACGCGTGGCGGCGGAACAGGCCGCAGCGGAGGCAGAAGAGGCCGAGCGCGTCGCGGCGGAGCAGGCGGCGGCGGAAGAGGCGGCCCGCCTCGAAGCCGAGCGCGTTGCGGCCGAGCAAGCCGAAGCCGAACGCGTGGCAGCGGAACAGGCCGAAGCCGAGCGCGTTGCAGCCGAGCAGGCCGAAGCCGAACGCGTGGCAGCGGAACAGGCCGAGGCCGAGCGCGTGGCAGCCGAGCAAGCCGAAGCCGAACGCGTGGCAGCGGAACAGGCCGAGGCCGAGCGCGTGGCGGCCGAACAGGCGGCGGCGCAGGAAGCGGCACGTCTGGAGGCCGAGCGCCAGGAAGTCGAACGCATCGCTGCGGCCCGCGCGGCCGCGGAAAAAGCCGAGGCCGAGCGGATTGCGGCCGAGCGCAGGGAAGCGGACCGGCGCGAAGCCGAACGGCGTGCGGCCGAGGCGGCCGCTGCCGCCAAGGCGCGCGAAGATGCCGCGCTGGCATCGTTGCTGGCAACCGCGACCGCGGCCGAAGACCCGGACGCGCCGCTCGATACCAGCGATCTCGACGTCGAATTGATCGATATCTTCGTCGAAGAAGGCAACGATCTGCTCGATCATTCCGACGGCCTGCTGGCGCAGTTGCGCGATGCCCCGGACGACAATGAGCTGATCGTGGGCTTGCAACGCGACCTGCACACCTTCAAGGGTGGCGCGCGCATGGCCGGCATGATGACGGTTGGCGAACTGGGCCATGCCATGGAGTCGCTGCTGGAAGCCGTGGCGGTCCAGCGCGCCGAGCTCGGGGACGATGGCGTGCGTCTGCTGGAGCGCGGCTTCGATCGCCTGCGCGACATGGTGACCCGGGTGACGGCGCGACGTGCGGTCGGCTTGCCGGCCATGCTGATCGAGGAATTCGTCGCCCGTTCCGAAAACCGGGCCTACGAAGCGCCTGCGGCGGCCGAGCCGCAGCCTGCCCGCCAGCCGGAGGCGGTCGAGCCGCCGGAAGTGGACGCGACACAGGCGGCCGAGGCCGGCAGCGATGCGGCCCCGGCCCAGGCCGACGCGGCCCCGGCAAGCGCCGATTCAACGGCAGAGGAAGCGACGCCCCGGGCTGCGGAAGTCCCTGCGCCGGCCAAGGTTGCCGCCCTCAAGCCGCTGTCGGCACCGATCGACGAGCGGGCGTTTGCCGGCGACGACGATGCCGCCGTGCGCGCGCCGCAGGAACAGGTCCGCATCCGCGCCGACCTGCTCGACCGGCTGGTGAATTACGCCGGCGAAGTCGCGATCTACCGCGCGCGCCTCGAACAGCAGCTTGCCGCGTTCCGCGCCACCGCGCAGGAAATGGAACGCACCAACATCCGCCTGCGCGACCAGCTGCGCCGCCTCGATTCCGAGACCGAAGCGCAGATCATGGCGCGCTACCAGCGCCAGGGCGAGACCGGGGATGAATCCTTCGATCCGCTGGAACTGGACCGTTTCAGCACCCTGCAGCAGCTCTCGCGCGGTCTGGCCGAATCGGCCGCCGACTTGCAGAGCCTGCATGATTCGATGGACGACCTCACCCGCCAGTACGAGACACTGCTGACGCAGCAGTCGCGGGTGAGCTCGGACCTGCAGGAAGGCCTCATGCGCACGCGCATGCTGCCGCTGGACTCCTTGCTGCCGCGTCTGCGTCGGGTGGTGCGCCAGGCCGCGGGCGAGACCGGCAAGCAGGCGGTGCTCAAGGTCGACGGGGCGCAGGGCGAACTCGATCGCAGCGTGCTGGAGCGTATGACCGCGCCGCTGGAGCACATGCTGCGCAACGCCGTGGCGCACGGGCTGGAAGCGCCCGATCGGCGCGCCCAGGCCGGCAAGTCGCTGGAAGGCGCGATTCGGATCGCGGTCCGCAACGAGGGATCGGAAGTGGTGCTGGAGGTCGGCGACGATGGCGCCGGCCTCAACCGCGATGCCATCCGCAAGCGGGCGACCGAGCGCAGCCTGATCCAGGCCGACGCGGTCATGACCGACGCCGAGCTCGATCGGATGATCTTCGAGCCGGGCTTCTCGACCGCCGAGTCGGTCAGTCGCCTCGCCGGCCGCGGCGTCGGCATGGACGTGGTGGCGAGCGAAGTCCGCCAGCTCGGCGGTTCGATCGAGATCCAGTCCAAGCCGGGCGAGGGCACCAACTTCGTGCTGCGCCTGCCGCAGACGCTGGCGGTGACGCAGGCGGTGTTCGTCAAGATCGGCGAGACCGAATACGCGGTGCCGATCGCCTCGGTGCGCGGCGTCGGCCGCATCCCGCGCGAGGATCTGGCCAAGCCGGATGCGGTGTACCGTTATGGCGGCGAGGATTACGCCCTGCACGATCTCGGCGCGCTGGTCGGTGCACCGACGGCGAAGGCCGAAGGCCAGATCCAGATGCCGCTGCTGCTGATCGGCTCCGGCGAGTTGCGCGCGGCGGTGGCGATCGACCAGGTGGTTGGCAGCCGCGAAATCGTGGTCAAGGACGGCGGCCCGCAGCTGGCTTCGCTGCCCGGCGTGTTCGGTGCGACCATCATGGGTGACGGCCGCGTGGTCGTCATTCTCGACATCGCGCCGATGGTGCGCCGCTACGTTTCGATGGCGCACCTGGAGGTTCCGGTCGAGGAAGCGCCGGCCGAAGAGCAGCGCAAGGTGCCGCTGGTCATGGTGGTCGACGACTCGGTGACGATGCGCAAGGTCAGCGGCCGCGTGCTGGAACGCCACGGCTTCGAGGTGGCGACGGCGAAGGACGGCCTCGATGCGCTGGAGCACTTGATCGATATCGTGCCGGATCTGATGCTGCTGGACATCGAAATGCCGCGCATGGACGGCTACGAGCTGGCCACGGCGATGAAGGCCGATCCGCGCCTTCGCAACGTGCCGATCATCATGATCACCTCGCGCACCGGCGACAAGCATCGCCAGCGCGCGATCGATATCGGCGTCGAACGCTATCTCGGCAAGCCTTACCAGGAAGCCGAGCTGATGCGCAACGTGTTCGAGCTGCTCAAGCTGGAGCGCGTGGGCGACGGTAGCCTGCAATGACAGGCCGGAAGGTGGTCGTGCTGGCGAAAGCCGGCGCCGCCTGTGACCGGACCGTCACGGCGGTCCGGCAGTCCGGCGCCGAGTTGCTGGCCACACTTGACCCGGCGTCGGTGGCCGAGGCCGACGTTCGCGCCAGTGCGCCCGAGGCGCTGCTGGTCGTGCTGGATGCGGCCACCGAGGCGGCACTGGGCAAGTTCGATGACCTGTTCGCGGATCCGACGCTGGAAGTGCTGTTTGATGATGCCGAGGTTGCCGCCAAGCGCACCGGTTGGGAGGAAGCCCGCTGGGCGCGGCATCTGAAGGCCAAGCTGTCCGGCAGTGGCAACGTGCTGCCCGAGCCGGTGGGCAGTGCTGCGGGAGACGGCGGGTTCGAGGCCGAGATGCAGGCGTTGACGCTGGCGGTGGCAACGCTGCCCAGCGAACCGATGCCGTCGCGACATGCCCCCAAGCTTGCCGACGGGTGCGTCGTGATCGTGGCGGGCGTGGGCGGGCCCGATGCGGTGCGCCAGCTGCTGGGCGCGCTGCCGGCCGGGTTCCCGCGGGCGTTGCTGTTGCGACAGCGCATCGAAGGCGCGCAGTACGATCGCCTGGTGCGGCAAATGCAGCGGGCGACCCCGCTGCCGGTTGTGCTGGTCCAGCCAGGCGATGTGCCACAGCACGGCACGGTGCACGTCCTTCCGGATGGCGTGGACGTGGAGACCGGGGAAGCCGGGCTGGTTTTCGCCGCGGCCAACGGCGAGCCGCGCTTTGCCGCTCTGCGCCAGAGTGACAGCGCGATGCTCCTGCTCAGCGGCGCCGATCCGGCGATGGTAGACGTGGCGCTGACGCTGTCACTGGCCGGCGGTCTGGCGCTGGGCCAGGCCCCGGAAAACTGCTTTGATTCAACCGCCACCCAGGCGCTGGTCGCGCGCGGTGGTGATTCGCGCAGCCTGACCATCATGGCGCGTCAACTCCTGGAACGCTGGTCACCCTGAGGACTCCCATGGCCGATCTTGCCCACATCATCCGCGGCGTGTTGATCCAGGTGGCTGGCGCGCGCCTGCTGCTGCCCAACGCGGCGATTGCCGAAGTGTTGTCCTACGCGCCGCCGGATCCGATTGCGGGTGCGCCCGATTGGCTGCTCGGCCGCATTCGCTGGCGCGGCTGGGCGCTGCCGCTGATCGCGTTCTCGCGCTTCTCCGGCATTGCCGAAGAACAGGGCGGGCTGGGCAGCAAGGTGATCGTGCTCAAAGCCTTGGGCGGCGATACCAAGCACCCGTACTTCGCGGTGCTGACCCAGGGCTTCCCGCGCTTGGTGACGGTGACCGATACCGCCCTGACGCGGCTCGATGAAAGCGGCGAGGAATTGCCCGAAGGCGTGCTGTCACGGGTGCGGCTGAACGAAGACAATGCGTTCGTCCCGGACCTCGAAGACCTGGAAACCAGCCTGCGCGAAGCGCTGGAACTGGTCGCCTGACAGGTTGCTTGATCGCAGACGCGGCGCGGCTCTAACCCAGATCCCCTGCCAGCGCTTGCAGTACCGCGATCGCCGCGATTCCAGCGGTTTCCGTGCGCAGCACGCGCGGACCCAGCCGCAGACCGCCGAAACCGGCGGCGCGCAGTTGCTCCAGGTCGCGCGGTGACCACCCGCCTTCGGGCCCGATCGCCAGCGTGCACGCCCGTTGCAGCGACGCCGCGACGCTGCGGGCAGAGCCTTCCGCCAACGGATCGAGGACGAAGCCGGGACCGTCGCGCAATCCCGCGGCCTGTGCCAGCGGTTGCGGTGGCGCCAGCTCCGGCAGCAGCGCGCGCTCGCTTTGCTCGCAGGCCGAGACCGCGACCTCGCGCCAATGCGCCAGCCGGCGTTCGGCACGCTCGCCATTGAGGCGGACTTCGCTGCGTTCGCTGAGCACTGGCAGGATCCGCGCCACGCCCAATTCGGTCGCCTTCTGCACGATCCAGTCCATCTTCTCGCCGCGCGCGATGCCCTGCAGCAGGGTGATTCGCAGCGGGGATTCGTTTTCGATCAGGCGACGCGCGGTGATCTCGACCCGCGCCTCGCGCTTGCCGACAGCGACGATGCGGGCATCGCAGTCATGCCCATCGCCATTGAACAGTACGCAGGCATCGCCTTCGCGCAGGCGCAGCACGCGCAACAGGTGCTGGGCGATGGCCTCGGGCAACACCGCCGTCGTGCCGACGGCCAGCGGCTGGTCGAGATGGCAGCGAGTCAGTCGCATCGGCAGGCCCCTGCACGCAAAGTGGAATCGAAACGATGGCGCGTCATGACGCCGCCGCCGTGAGCGCCGCGCGCGTCGCCTGTGCCAGCTGCTCCAGCTGCGCAGCATCGACGCAGTAGGGCGGCAGCCAGTACAGCACGTCGCCCAGCGGGCGCAGCAATACGCCATGCTCCAGCGCGGCGCGGTACATGCGCAGGCCACGGGAGCCGGAGATTTCCACCGCATGGCCGTCCTCGCGGTTGTCCGGCTCCGGATGCAGCTCGATGGCCAGAATCATCCCGGTCTGGCGCACTTCCGCCACCCGCGGGTGCGCGGTCAGCGGTGCGGCCAGTTCCGCCATGCGCACAGCGGTACCGTGGTTGCGCTCGAGCACGCCATCGGTATCGAAGATGCGCAGCGACGCCAGTGCCGCCGCGCAGGCCAGCGGATTGCCGCTGTAGCTGTGCGAATGCAGGAAGGCGCGCTCGCGCGAATCGTCGAGGAAGCCGTCGTAGATCGCCTGTGTCGCCAGCACCGCGCACAGCGGCAGGAAGCCACCGGTCAGGCCCTTCGACAGGCACAGCAGGTCGGGCTGGATGCCGCCTTGTTCGCAGGCAAACAGGGTGCCGGTGCGGCCGAAGCCGACCGCGATCTCGTCGGCGATCAGGAAGATGCCGTGCGCATCGCACAGCTCACGCGCGCGCCGCAGATAGGCCGGAGGGTGCATGCGCATGCCGCCCGCGCATTGCACCAGCGGTTCGAGGATGAAGGCACAGATCTCCCCGGCATGCGCCTGGAACAGCTGTTCCAGCGCATCGGCGGCGGCGTGGGCGCATTGCTCGGCGCTGGCGGAATCGCGGCTGCCGAAAGCGTCGGGCGAGGGTGCAAACAGCGCCTCGGGCAGCAGTGGGGCATACACGCGCCGGTACAGGGGCAGGTCGCCGACCGCCAAGGCGCCGATGGTCTCACCGTGGTAGCTGCCGCGCAGGGCGACGAAGCGGGTGCGACCGCGATCGCCGCGGTTGTGGAACCAGTGGAAGGCCATCTTCAGCGCGACCTCGACCCCGGAGGAGCCGTTGTCGGCATAGAACACCTTGGCCAGCGGGGCGCGCCCGGCTTGCCGGGGCGCGACAGCGAGCAGGCGTTCGGCCAGTTCCACCGCCGGCGGGTGCGAACAGCCGGCGAGGATGACCTGTTCAAGCGTCTGCGCCTGGCGGGCGATGGCGGCGGCGATCCGCGGCTCGGCGTGGCCGTGCAGATTGGTCCACCAGCTGCTCACCGCGTCCAGCACGCGGCGACCGTCGTGGCCGATCAGCCACGCGCCTTCCCCGCGCGCCACCGACAGCAGTGGCAGCGCGGCGCTGTCCTGGCCCGTCGCCGGCAAGCCGACGCCGTGCTCGCGCATCTGCGTGCACGGATGCCACAGCACCGCGAGATCGCGCGCGCGCCAGCGCTGCGCGGCCGCTATCATGTCGTCATCGTGACGTCCTTCCATTCCGCCATTATCGCCGCCAAGGCGCTCGCATGAGTCGCCGCCTGCCGACCATCCACGGCATCACCGAGCAGGACGCCGGCCCGTACCGGATGGAGCGGCTCGACCTCGAATTCGACAACGGCGAGCGCCGCCTGTACGAGCGCCTGCACGGGCGCGGCCACGGTGCGGTGGCGGTGGTGCCGATGCTGGATGCCGACACCGTGCTGTTGATCCGTGAATACGCGGCCGGCGTGCACCGCTACGAACTCGGCCTGGTGAAGGGCCGCATCGACGCCGGCGAGTCGCCCGAGCAGGCGGCCAACCGGGAATTGATGGAGGAGGCCGGCTACGGCGCGCGCGAGGTCCGGGTGCTGCGCAGCCTGACCCTGGCGCCAACCTACATGAGCCACCAGACCCATCTGGTGCTGGCGCGTGACCTGTATCCGCAGCGCCTGCCGGGCGACGAACCGGAACCGCCGGAAGTGGTGCCGTGGAAGCTGGCCGAGCTGGACCAGCTGATCCTGCGGGAAGATTTCTCCGAAGGCCGCACGATCGCCGGCCTGTTCATCGTTCGGGAGTGGCTGCAACAGCATGGACATCAATGACGAGCTGCGTGAAGGCGTGATCGCACTGGCGCGGCAGGCCGCCGAGGCCATCCTCGCGGTGTACGAGGGCAGCGACTTCGGGGTGCAGGAGAAATCCGACCATTCGCCGCTGACCGCCGCCGACATGGCCGCGCATCGCTGCATTACGGCGGGCTTGCAGGCGTTGACGCCAGAAGTTCCGGTGCTGTCGGAAGAGTCCAAGGGCGTGGACATCGCCGAGCGCAGGACCTGGCGAACCTTGTGGCTGGTGGATCCGCTCGACGGCACCCGCGAATTTATCAAGCGCAATGGCGAATTCACCATCAATATTGCGCTGGTCGAAGATGGCGTCGCGAGCTTTGGCCTGATCCAGCAGCCGGTGACGGGCGGGCTCTGGCATGGCGGTGCCCACGGCGCGTTCCGTCGCGACGGCGAGCGCGATGTCGCCATCCACACCCGCAAGCCGGCCATCGCGCCGCTGCGGGTGGCGGCCAGCCGCTCGCATCGCGACGCCCGCACCCAGGCCTTGCTGGACGCGCTGCCGGGTGCGGAAGTCATCGGCTGCGGTTCGGCGCTCAAGTTCTGCAAACTCGCCGAAGGCGGCATCGACCTGTACCCGCGCTTCGGGCCGACCAGCGAATGGGACACCGGCGCCGGCCAGGCCATCCTCGAAGCCGCCGGTGGCGCGGTGCTGGATCCGCAGGGGCGGCCGTTCCGTTACAACCAGCGCGACGGCCTGCTCAACGGCGATTTCATCGCCTTGGGTGACGCGGAGCTGCGCGCAAGGCTGCCGACGTGAGCCCGCAGCACGCGATCGACGACCTGCTGGCCATCATGGCCAGGCTGCGTGACCCGGCGACCGGCTGCCCGTGGGACAAGCAGCAGACCTTCGCCACGATCGCGCCCTACACCATCGAGGAAGCCTACGAGGTGGCCGATGCGATCGACCGCGGCGACATGGCCGACCTCAAGGACGAGTTGGGCGACCTGCTGCTGCAAGTGGTGTTCCACGCGCGGATGGCGCAGGATGCCGGCGCGTTCGCGTTCGGCGATGTGGTCGCAGCCATCTGCGACAAGATGACCCGTCGCCATCCGCATGTGTTCGGCGATGCCAGTTTCGAAGACGCCGAAGCCCAACTGGCCGATTGGGAAGCGCGCAAGCGCGCCGAGCGTGCGGCCAAGGGGGAGTCCGATGCGTCGGCGCTGGCCGGAATCGCGCGCGGCATGCCGGAATGGCAGCGGGCGGTGAAGTTGCAGCACAAGGCCGCCAAGGTCGGTTTCGACTGGCCGGGGCCGGAGCCCGTGCTGGAAAAATTGGCGGAGGAAATCGCCGAGGTGCGCGCCGAATTTGCCGCGGTCGCCCGTGCGCCGGACGATGCGCAAGCGCGTGATCGGCTGGAAGACGAGATCGGCGACGTGCTGTTCGTCTGCGCCAATCTTGCCCGCCATGCCAAGGTCGACGTGGGCAGTGCGTTGCGCCGCGCCAACCATAAATTCGAGCGCCGGTTCCGGGCGATGGAAGCGCTGGCCGATGTCGACGGCGGATTGGCGGGCAAGTCACTGGCCGCGCAGGACGCCTATTGGGATCGCGCCAAGGCTGCCGAACGCAAGCGCCCGTAGGAGTGCACCGAGGCCGCAGGCTGTAGGAGTGCACCGAGGCCGCAGGCCGAGGGGCGCGAAACGCCCGACGCTCGCAATGCCAGTCGCGCTCCTGCGGTGCGCTCCCACAATCCGGGTCGGCAAGTGCAATCATGGCGGCCGCTGCAGGGAGAAAATCGATGAGCGAGCGCTTTGCCAGCTTCCGCGAGTTCTATCCGTTTTATCTGGGCGAACATCGCAACCGCACCTGCCGGCGCCTGCACTTCGTCGGGACGAGTTTTTCGATCGGCTTCATCGTGCTGGCGCTCAAGTCGATGCAGCCGTGGTGGCTGTTGGCGTCGCTGGTGTCCGGCTATGCCTTCGCCTGGGTCGGGCATTTCTTCTTCGAGAAAAACCGCCCGGCCACCTTCAAGCATCCGCTGTACTCATTCATCGGCGATTGGGTGATGTACAAGGACATCCTGATCGGGCGCATCCCGTTCTGAGGGAATCACCCAAAGGCAAGAGGCATCCGCGCGGCCGGCTTCACTCGGGGACCATCGGCGGCAGGGATGCCGCCGATGAGCCTACATGGATGTATTCACGGCGTGTCCCCGAGTGAAGCCGGCCGCACGGATGCACGCGAGCCACGCAGTCGCCCCACGGAAATCAATCACGCCGAGGTGGCCGGACCAGGCAAACATCCCGAACAAAGAGGGGCACATCAGTCGTCACAGGATCAACAAGCGCGCGGGCAGGTCGGGCGTCTCGTGATCGCCGGAGAGTAGGGGCCGCCTTCACGCCCTTTCGACCGTGCGGGCCGCATCTTGCACGCAACGGAGTGGACAGGTGCGGCGCATGCAGGACAAGGAACAGGCGGGCTTGGTGCTCATCATCGAGGACAACCGCAACATTTCCGAAATGGTCGGCGAATACCTCGAGAGCCGGGGCTTCGAAGTGGACTATGCGGCCGACGGCGTCGATGGCTATCGCCTGGCCTCGGAGAATACCTACGATGCCATCGTGCTCGATTTGATGCTGCCGCGACTGGACGGGGTCGAGGTCTGCAAGCGGCTGCGCGGGGAAGCGCGCAGGGCGACGCCCATCCTGATGCTGACCGCGCGCGATACCCTCGATGACAAACTCACCGGGCTGTCCTCCGGCGCCGACGATTACCTGACCAAACCATTCGCGATCCGCGAACTGGAAGCGCGCCTGCATGCCCTGATCCGCCGCGACCGCCGCCAGATCGGCGCGGAGGCGCTGCGCATCGGCGACCTCGAATTGGATCCCGGCGCGATGCGGGCCACCCGCGCGGGCGTTGAATTGCAGCTCTCGCCGATCGGACTGCGGCTGCTGTCGATCCTGATGCGCGAATCGCCGCGCGTGGTCAGCCGGCAGGAAATCGAGCGCGAGATCTGGGGCGATGACCTGCCCGATTCGGACACCCTGCGCAGCCACCTGTACAACCTGCGCAAGGTGGTCGACAAACCCTTCGGCCGTCCGCTGCTGCACACCGTCCAGAGTGCCGGCTATCGCGTCGCCGACCTGGCGGCGTGAATCACGGCGGCTGTCGTGACGACCTGGCAATACCGCGTTCGCAGGATCTTCTTCCTGCAGCTGGCCCTGCTGATTGCCGTCGCCGCCGGTGGGCTGGCGGCGTTGGCGTGGTATGGCAGCGCGTTGCGGTCGTGGCTTCCGCCGCTGGTGTTTTTCGTCGCGGCGCTGATGATGCTGGCGGTCATCTGGATCGGCGACCGTGCTGCCCGCCGTGCGATTGCGCCGGTGTGCTGGATCCTGCGCGAAGTCGGCGCCTGGGATCCGCGCCGCCCGAACCCGGATGCGTTGGCGCCCGAGCGGTTGCCCAAAGGCATTCGTGATGACGTGCGCACGCTTGCGGATGCCTTGCATGGCTTCGGTTTGCGCCTGCGCGAGCACGCCGCGCGCGAACGCGAGTTCACCCGCGCCGCCAGCCATGAGCTGCGGACGCCGCTGACGGTGATCCGGGTCGCCGGTGACCTGATCGGTCATGACGAGACGCTGTCGGAGGCGTCGCGTCGCTCGCTGGAGCGGATCCAGTCGTCGGCCGTCGGAATGGAGGCGATCATCGACGCCCTGCTGCTGCTGGCGCGCAGCGAGGAAGTGGAGCCCGAAGCCGAGGATTTTGCCGTGGCCGAGCTGCTGGAGCGGGAGCTGGATCGGGTCCGGCCCGTCGCCGAAGGCAAAGGTCTGGCCTTGCGAATGGAGCGCAGCCACGATCTGGAACTGCATGCGCCGCCGCGGGTGCTGCAAATCGTGCTCGGGCGCCTGCTCGACAACGCAATCCGCTATACCCGGGAAGGTGAGGTGCAGGTCCGCCTGCTGGCGGACCGTTTGCAGGTGTGCGACAGCGGCATCGGCATGGACGCGGCGACGCTGGAGCATGCCGTGGAGCCGTTCTACTGCGGTTCGGGTCCCTGCGATGCCTCCGGGCCGGGGTTGGGACTGACCATCGCCCATCGGCTCGCCGAACGCTGCGGGTGGTCGCTGGCACTGGAAAGCACGCCAGGCCGCGGCACCTGCGCCAGCGTGGTGTTCCAGCCCGATCGAGAGGCAATGGTCTCGGCGCGCCCGACCGCCGAGTGAGGCCATCTCGGGGCTGAACGACGCGGGAAGATGCGGGCCGGACCATCCCGAATGGCACGGTGCATGAATGCGCGGTCCGGGTAGCATCCGCAGCCTGTCAACCTTTGCGGCACGCATGCGTTGAGTGAGGCGTTGCCGTCTTTCCGGACCTTGGACCGCATGAACAAATCCGCTCGTTCCCGCAACCTGTTCAGCCCGCGTCGGTTGGGCGTGGCCGCCGTCGTCATTGCCGCCCTTGCCGGTGCCTGGTATCTGTGGGGGCCGCGCGGCGCCAGCGCCGGGGATGGTGGTTATCGCACCGAAACCGTACAGCGCGGCAACATCCGGGTGACGATCTCCTCCACCGGCACGCTCAGCGCCATCTCCACCGTCACCGTCGGCAGCCAGATCTCCGGTCAGGTGACCGATGTGCTGGTCGATTTCAACTCGCCGGTGAAAAAGGGCGACATCCTGGCGCGGATCGATCCGTCCACCTATCGGGCCCAGCTGGAACAGGGCAATGCCTCGATTGCCAGCGCCCGCGCCCAGCTCGCGCAGGCGCAGGCCTCGCTGCGCAATGCCAGCCTGGATTTCCAGCGCAAGCAGGACCTGGCCGATCAGAAGCTGATCGCCCGCAGCGATTTCGACCTGGCACGAGCCGCGCTGGATCAGGCGCGGGCGCAGGTGAGCTCGGCGCAGGCGCAAATCCGCCAGCAGACCGCGTCGGTCCAGAACACCCAGGTCAACATCGATCGTGCGGTCATCACCTCCCCGGTCGATGGCGTGGTGCTGACCCGCAAGATCGACCCCGGCCAGACCGTGGCGGCGAGTTTCTCGGCGCCGGAGTTGTTCACCATCGCCGAAGACCTGTCGAAGATGCAGATCCAGCTGGCGGTGGACGAGTCCGACATTGGCCAGATCCGGGTCGGCCAGCAGGTCAGTTTCACCGCCGACGCCTTCCCGGATCGCCAGTTCAAGGGCGTGGTCGGACAAGTGCGGATGGCGGCCACGACCACCAACAACGTCGTCACCTATCCGGTGATCGTCACCGTGGACAACAGCGACGGTACTCTGCTGCCGGGGCTGACCGTGAATGCCGAGATCGAGGTCAGCAGCCGTGAAAACGTTCTCAAGCTCGGCAACGCGGCGCTGCGCTTCAAGCCCGGTGATGATTCGCCGCTGGCCGAGCTGCAACCGGAAGGGGCCAGTGGCGGCCCGCCCGGCGCCGGCGGCGGCAGCGCCGACATGAGCCAGGATTGGCAGGCATTGGCGACTTCGTTGGGCCTGAACGCCGAGCAGAAAGCGGCATTCGACCAGGCGCTGCAGGAAATGAAGCAGCGCCAGGCCGAGCGTGCGGCGCAGTGGCAGCAAAACAACGCTTCGCAGCAGGGTGGCGGCAACCGCTTGTTCGGCGGCGGTCGCGGCTTCGGGCGGCCTGGCGGTGGTGGCGGCGGCGACCCCAACATGATGGCGCAGATGCGTGCGCGCATGCGCGACCGGCTCAACCAGCAGTTCACCGCGTTCGTGGCAACCCTGAGCCCCGAGCAGCGCGGCAAGTGGAGCGCCGGCGTGGATGCCCAGCTCAGCGCGCGGCGGGTGACGGTCTATCGTTCGAGCAACGGCAAGCCTGAGGCCATTTCGATCAAGATCGGCGCCAGCGACGGCACCAGCACCGAGGTCTCGGGGCCGAACATCCGCGAAGGTGACCTGATCATTTCGGGTGAACGTGCTGCCGCGGGGAGCAAGTAATGGTCGCTGCCGCTTCCACCGTTCCGGTGATCCGGACGCGCAGCCTCGGCAAGGTGTATTCGGCCGGGACCGAGGCCGAGGTGGTGGCGCTGCGCGGCGTGGACCTGACGATCGAGCGCGGCGGCTTCGTGGCGATCATGGGGCCGTCGGGCTCAGGCAAATCGACCCTGATGAACCTGCTGGGCTGCCTCGATCGGCCGACGTCGGGCAGCTACGAATGCGACGGCGTGGACGTGGCGACGCTGGACGCCGAAGCGCTGGCCCAGCTGCGTCGCGAAAAGATCGGTTTCGTGTTCCAGGGTTTCCACCTGCTGCCGCGGATGGACGCCACCGACAACGTGGCGATGCCTCTGGGCTATGCGCGCATCCCGCACCACGAGCGCCGGACGCGGGCCTTGGCGGCACTGGCCTCGGTGGGTCTGGCGGAGCGCGCCGACCACCGCCCGAATGAGCTGTCCGGCGGCCAGCAGCAGCGCGTGGCGATCGCGCGCGCACTGGTCAACCATCCGCCGATCCTGCTGGCGGACGAACCGACCGGCGCGCTCGACAGCAAGTCGGGTGAAGAAGTCCTGGCGCTGTTCAAGCGCCTGCGCGATGACGGCCACACGGTGATCCTGATCACCCACGATGCCCACGTCGCCGCGCATGCCGATCGCACCTATGTGATGCACGATGGCGCATTGGTCGCGGCCACGGCGGCCACGCCGGAGCCGCAGCCATGACCTGGGGCGATGTCCTGCGCACCGCGTTCTTCGCCCTGCGTGGCAACTGGGCGCGCAGCGCGCTGACCTCGCTGGGCGTGATCATCGGCATTGCCGCCGTCATCGTGATGGTGTCGATCGGGCAGGGCACGCAGGCCGAGATCGACAAGATGGTCTCGGGGCTGGGCTCGCAGCGGCTCGACATCAGCAGCTTCGGCGGGATGGGGCCGGGTGGGGCGCGAATGGCGCAGGGCAGCCGCTGGACCCTGACCGTGGGTGACGTGGAAGCGATCCGCAACGAGGTGCCGGAAGTGCAGTACGCCGCCGGTTCGCTGCGCGGCGGTGCGCAAATCGTTTCCGGCGTGAACAACACCTCGACCCAGTGGCAGGGCGTGCAGCCGGACTGGTTTTCGATCAACGATTGGCAGATCGCGCAGGGCAGCGGTTTTGACGCGGCGGACTACGGCGGCGGTTCGAAGTCCGTGCTGATCGGCGAAACCGTGCGCAAGACCCTGTTCGGCGATGATTCCGGGATCGGCCAGAGCATCCGGATCGGGCGGGTGCCGTTCACCGTGGTCGGCGTGCTCGGCTCGAAGGGGCAAGGCGGCTTCGGCCAGGATCAGGACGACATCGTGGTGGTGCCGCTGGAAACGGCCCGGCGCCGGCTGTCCAGTTCGACCGACATGCCGCCGGGCACGGTCCAGCAGATTGCCGTCGGGGTCGACGATGCGCGCAACCTCGACAGCGCGCAGAGCGAGATCGAGGGCCTGCTGCGCCAGCGCCACAAGATCGAGCCCGGCGCCGACGATGACTTCGCGGTGCGCAACATCAGCCAGATCGTCGCCACCCGCACCGCCACCACCAACCTGATGTCGAAGCTGCTGGGCGCGGTCGCCGGGATCTGCCTGATCATCGGCGGCATCGGGATCATGAACATCATGCTGGTGTCGGTGACCGAGCGCATTCGCGAGATCGGTTTGCGGATGGCGGTCGGCGCCGGCCCCTCCGACGTGCGCCGGCAGTTCCTGGCCGAGGCGATGCTCATTTCGCTGGGCGGCGGCGTGATCGGGATCGCCATCGGCATCGTCGGCGCGCTGATCGTGGGCAAGATCGGTGACCTGCCGGTTCAGCTCGACACCCAGGTCGTGCTGCTGGCCGCCGCGTTCTCGATCTGCACCGGCCTGTTCTTCGGCTACTACCCGGCGCGCAAGGCCTCGCTGCTCGATCCGATCGAGGCGCTGCGTTCGCAATAAAGACGCGTGCGCGAGCCCCGCCCAGCGCGCTGGCGCCGGGTTGTGGCAAAATTGCAGGGACAAAGCGGGTCCTGCCGCCGGTTGCGATCCGCACGATGCCCGTTCCAACGCCCGATATGCCAGCCGATTGCGGGGTTTGCCCGAATGGCTGATGTCCATGGGCATCTTCCGCGCAGTCCCGCCGGCGTTTGGCGCGCGCTGCGCTGGTCCCTGCTGGGGCTGCGGGCGGCCTGGCTGCACGAATCCTCGTTCCGGCTGGAGGTCTATCTGCTGGCCATCCTCGGGCCGCTGGGTTGGTACCTCGGTGAAACCGGAATCGAGCGCGCCCTGTTGATCGGCAGCTGCCTGCTGGTGCTGGCGATGGAGCTGATGAACTCCTCGATGGAAGCGGTGATCGAGCGTTTCGGTCCGGAGCGGCACGAACTTTCAGGCCGGGCCAAGGACATGGGGTCGGCAGCGGTGTTCGTGCTGATGATGAACGTGGTGTTGGTGTGGGCGCTGTTGCTGTTGCCCCGCGTGTCGTTGTTTTGACGGCCGGGATGATCGGGTGAGAATGAAATGGATCTGAGTTTTCTGGCCAGCCCCGACGCCTGGCTTACCCTGGTGACCTTGAGCGCGCTCGAGATCGTGCTCGGCATCGACAATCTGGTGTTCATTTCGATTGCGGTCGGTCGATTGCCGGAGAACCGCAAGTCGCTGGCGCGCCGGCTCGGCATCGCCGCTGCCTGCATCACCCGGGTGCTGCTGCTGGTGACGCTCGCGCATCTGGCACACATGCACAAGAACGTGTTCGAGATCGGCGGGATGGGGATCTCGATCCGCGACCTTGTCCTGATCCTGGGCGGAGCTTTCCTGCTGTACAAGGGCACGGTCGAGATCCGCGAACTGATCAGCGGTGGCGAGGATGAAGACCCCCGGACCACCAAGACCTCGGCGGTGTTCGGCATGGTCATCGCGCAGATTGCGGTGATCGACATCGTGTTCTCGCTGGATTCGGTCATCACCGCGGTCGGCATCGCCGAGCACGTACCGATCATGGTGGCGGCGATCCTCGCGGCGGTCGCCATCATGCTGCTGGCGGCTGACCCGCTGGGCACCTTCATCGACAACAACCCGACCGTGAAGATGCTGGCGCTGGCGTTCATCCTGCTGGTGGGCGCCGTGCTGATCCTCGACGGAATCGAGATCCACGTGCCCAAGCCCTACATCTATTTCGCGATGGGCTTCTCGGTGCTGGTCGAGTGGCTGAACCTGCTGATGCGGCGCAAGGCGGCGGCCAATTACATCCCGGGTGCGGGTGAATGGTGAGCGGGGCGGCTTACAATGTGCGCTGACCCGAGCCGTTGACGCATGATGCCGTATCTGGACCAGATCGACCCGATTGCCGTTTCGCTGGGGCCGGTCAAGGTGCACTGGTACGGGCTGATGTACCTGCTCGGCTTCGCCGTGGCCTGGTGGCTGGGCGCGCGGCGCGCGCGCGCGGGGCGGCTGCCGGGCGTGACCGAGGCGGGATTCTCCGACCTGATGTTCTACACCATGCTGGGCGTGGTGCTGGGCGGGCGGATCGGCTACATGCTGTTTTACGGATTCGCCGACCTGCTGAACGACCCGCTGTCGCTCTTCCGTGTCTGGGAGGGCGGCATGAGCTTCCATGGCGGGCTGCTGGGCGTGTTGGTGGCAATCGGCTGGTGGTCGCGCAAGCATCGGCTGCACTATTTCGATACGGTGGATTTCATCGCACCGCTGGTGCCGGCGGGTCTGGGTTTTGGCAGGATCGGCAACTACATCGGCGGCGAGTTGTGGGGCAAGCCGACCGCAGGCACGGTCTTCGATGGCTGGGGCGTGGTGTTCCCGCGCGCCTTGCCGGAACCGTTCGCCTCGATGAGCCCGGCCGCGCTGCGGGCGCAGTTCGAAACCGGCGCGCTCAACGCCTTCGCCCGCCACCCTTCGCAGCTCTACCAGGCCGCGCTGGAAGGCCTGGTCCTGTTCTGCGTGCTGGTCTGGTATTCGCGCAAGCCGCGCCCGCGCTATGCCGTTTCGGGTTGGTTCGCGCTGCTGTATGGCTGCTTCCGCTTCCTGGTCGAGTTCGTGCGCGAACCCGATGCCCAGCTCGGCTACCTGGCGTTTGGCTGGCTGACCATGGGCCAGTTGCTGAGCACGCCGCTGATCCTGCTGGGCCTGTATTGGCTGTGGAAATCGCGTTCCAGCCCGACCCTGGAGCCGGAGTCGCGCTGATGCGGCAATACCTGGACCTGCTGCAGCACGTGCTGGAACACGGCGGCGAGAAGACCGACCGCACCGGCACCGGCACCCGCAGCGTGTTCGGCTGGCAGCTGCGCTTCGACCTGCGCGCAGGCTTCCCGCTGGTGACGACCAAGAAGCTGCACCTGCGCTCGATCATCCACGAGTTGCTGTGGTTCCTGCAGGGCAGCACCAATGTCGCCTACCTGCGCGACAACGGCGTCAGCATCTGGGACGAGTGGGCCGATGCCGAGGGCGAGCTGGGCCCGGTCTACGGCAAGCAGTGGCGCAGCTGGGCAGGCGCGGACGGGCAGGCGATCGACCAGATCCAGTGGGTCATCGACGAGATCAAGCGCAATCCCGATTCGCGGCGCCTGATCGTCTCGGCCTGGAACGTGGCTGATCTGCCGAAGATGGCGCTGATGCCTTGCCACAGCCTGTTCCAGTTCTACGTCATCGACGGCAGGCTCAGTTGCCAGCTGTACCAGCGCAGCGGCGACATCTTCCTCGGCGTGCCCTTCAACATCGCCAGTTATGCCCTGCTGACCCACATGGTGGCGCAGGCCTGCGGGCTGGGAGTGGGCGATTTCGTCCACACACTCGGCGATGCACACCTGTATTCCAATCATTTCAAGCAGGCGCGCACGCAACTCGCACGTAGCCCGCGCGCCTTGCCGGCTCTGCGTCTGAATCCGGACGTGCAAGACATTTTAGATTTCCGCTATGAGGACATCGCCATCGAAGGTTACGATCCGCTGCCTGCGATCAAGGCCCCGGTGGCGGTGTGAGGAGACGGGAGACGGTGATTCGTGATTGGTGATTCGAAAGAGCCTGGGGGCGGTGCGGTTGATGGCGCTAAGGCGCCGGGAGATGGCGTGCCTGCCGAAGGCTCTTGCAAATCACGAATCACCCATCACGAATCACCCATCACCCTCCTCGCCGCGCTGGATCGCAATTACGCCATCGGCAAGGGCAATGACCTGCCTTGGCATCTGCCGGATGACCTCAAGCGCTTCAAGGCGCTGACGCTGGGCAAGACGGTGCTGATGGGGCGCAAGACCGCGGAATCACTGGGGCGCGCGCTGCCGAACCGGCGCAACCTGGTGCTGACTCGAAGCGGACAGCTGCCGCATGCCGGCATGCAGGCCGTGGGCACGCTGGAGCAGGCGGTCGCGCTGGCGACGGCGGCGGGCAGCGAACTGTGCGTGATCGGTGGCGGCGAGGTGTTCGCGCTGGCCTTGCCGCTGGCCACCCAGATGTTCCTGACTTGGGTCGATGTCGAGGTCGAAGGTGCGAACGCATACTTCCCGCGCTTCGATCCCGGCCAGTGGCGGGAAACCGCGCGCAGCCGGCACCCGGCCGACGCCCGCCACGCGCTGGCTTTCGCATTCGTCGACTACGTCCGGTCCTGATCCGTGGTGACAGGCGTGCCGGCGTTCGACTGCGGGCCGCGCGGATCACGTGGGCCATGGTGGCGTCGGGGTTGCGGCCGCGCCTGCGGCCGCGCCTTGTGCAGCGCGGCAGGCACATCGCGGCCCGGCACCTGCACGATCTCCAGGCGGTCCGTATCCAGCCGCAGCGCGGTGAGCGGCCCGCCCCAGACCGCGCCGGTGTCGATCGCGTGGACGCCGTGGCCGATGAACAGCCCCAGCGTGCTCCAGTGGCCGCTGACGATCTTCAGGTCGCGCGGCGCGTGGCCGGGGACCGCATACCACGGGTACAGGCCGGGCGGCTGGCTGCCGGGCGCACCTTTCTGGTCGAAGGCGATACGCCCGCGCGGACTGCAATAGCGCATCCGCGTGCAGGCGTTGATGATCGCCCGCGCGCGTTCGACCCCATGCAGCTGCGGTGACCAGTCCGGCCGATCGCCGTACATGTTGCGCAGCAGGGAGCGGAAGCCGTCGCCGCGCAGCCGCGCCTCAACTTCGCGCGCGTGCTTTTCCGCTTGCAGGGTCGTCCACTTCGGCGCCAGCCCGGCGTGCACCATCATCCAACCCAGTTCGCGGTCGCTGTGGATGAGTTCGCAGCCGCGCAGCCAGGCCAGCAGCTCGGGCGCGTCTTCGGCAAACAGGACGCCCTGCAGATCCGGGTTGACCCGGCGCTGCTCGTCGGGCGTGCGCTGGGCAATCGCCAGCAGCGACAGGTCGTGGTTGCCGAGCACGACGTGGCTGACTTCGCGCAACGAATGCACCAGGCGCAGGGTCTCGATCGACTGCCCGCCGCGATTGACCAGGTCGCCGCAGAACCAGAGGCGATCCACGGCCGGGTCGAAGCGGATGCGTTCGAGCAGACGCTGCGTCACGTCGTGGCAGCCCTGCAGGTCGCCGATTGCCCAGACCGCCATCTCAGTGCAGCGTGCGCGGGATGGACAGGGTGAACTGCGGGATCGGCGCCGCGAATCGGGAACCATCGTCGGCGAGCAGGTCATAACTGCCGCACATCACCCCGGTATCGGTTTCCAGCACCGCGCCCGAGGTGTACTCGAAGCCTTCGCCAGGGCGCAGCCAGGGCTGTTCGCCGACCACGCCCTCACCGCGCACTTCCTCGATCTTGCCGTTGCCGTCGGTGATCTGCCAGCGGCGGCCGAGCAGGCGTGCGGCAACGGTGCCGCGGTTGTGGATGCGCACGGTGTAGGCGAACACGTAGCGCCCGGACTCCGGGGCCGACTGCTCGTCCAGGAAGCAGGCGTCGACGGCGATGTCGAACCTGTAATCGTTCTCGTTCATGCGGCCATTCTAGCGGTCGCAAGGCCGCAGCACGATCACCCCGCGTACATCACCCCGCGCCGCGCCGCATTGCCGTGTTCACCTGGCAGCCAGTCGGTTGGCCAATTGCACGAAGCCGGTGACGGCCACCTGCTCGGCGCGGGCATTGGCCGAAATCCCCGCCGATTCGATTTCCGCCGCCTCGGCCAGGCCCTTGAGCGCATTGCGCAGTGTCTTGCGCCGCTGGCCGAAGGCGGCCCGGACAAGCTGGGCGAACAGCGCGGGATCGGCGATGCCGACCTGTGTGGAAGGTCGCGGCACCAGCCGGACCACCGCAGAATCCACCTTGGGTGCCGGCCGGAAGGCGCCCGGCGGGACGGTGAACAGCGGCGTCACCGTCGCAAAGGCTTGCAGCATCACCGACAGCCGGCCGTAGACCTTGCTGCCATGCGCGGCCGCCATCCGGTCAACCACTTCCTTTTGCAGCATGAAGTGCATGTCGACGATGGCGCGCGCGTGGGACAGCGCGTGGAACAGGATCGGCGAGCTGAGGTTGTAGGGCAGGTTGCCGACCAGGCGGATGCGGCCGCCGGGGGCGTTCAGTTCGGCGGCCAGCGCGCTGAAGTCCACCTCCAGCACGTCGCCCTCGATCAGCCGGAGCTGGCCATGGGCGCGAGCGGCGGCCTGCAGCGGTGCGTGCAGGTCGCGGTCGAATTCGATCGCGGTCAGCGCAGCGTGCCGATCCAGCAGCGGAAACGTCAATGCCCCTTGGCCGGGGCCGATCTCGACCAGGGCGTCGCCGGGCTTGGGTGCAATGGCCTGGACGATTTTTTCGATCACGTCGCGCGCGTGCAGGAAGTTCTGCCCGAGGTGCTTCTTGGCGCCGGGCTGGAAACCCTGCGAGGGCCCGGCGTTTGCAGGCGGTCGGTGGCCGGCGCTCACAGCAGGCGCGTCCCGAGCGGCACGTCCCGATCCGGCACGCACAGCACCACCGCGCCGTCGGCGTCGTGGAAGCCGGTCACCAGACACTGCGACATCAGCGGGCCGATTTGCTTGTCCGGGAAATTGACCACGGCCACCACCTGCCGCCCGACCAGATCTTCCGGTGAATAATGTGCGGTGATCTGGGCGCTGGACTTGCGCACGCCCAGTTCGGGGCCGAAGTCGATTTGCAGCACAAAGGCCGGCTTGCGGGCCTGCGGGAAGGGTTCGGCCGACAATACCCGCCCCACCCGCAGCTCGACTTTCAGGAAATCCTCGAAACCGATCGTGTCCATCAGGCAATCACGTTGCGCATGGCCAGTCGTGCGCAGGTCGCGATCGCCGCGAACAGGCTGGACGGATCGGCCCGGCCGCTGCCGGCCAGCTCCAGCGCGGTGCCGTGATCCACGGCCACCCGCGAGTAAGGCAGGCCGAGGGTGATGTTCACCGCGTGGGCGAAGTCGGCGTGTTTGAGCACCGGCAGGCCCTGGTCGTGGTACATCGCCAGCACCGCGTCGAAGCCGCGCAGCTTGTCGGGCAGGAAGGCGGTGTCGGCGGGGAGCGGCCCAACCAGCTGCATGCCTTGTCCGCGCAGGCGTTCGAGCACGGGGATGAGGATGTCCAGCTCTTCGCGGCCGAGCAAGCCATCCTCGCCAGCGTGCGGATTCAGGCCCAGCACGGCAATCACCGGTTCGCGGATGCCGAACTGCACGCGCAGCGCGCGCGCGAGGATGTGCAGGGCATCGGCAAGCGCCTCTGCGGTGATCCGATCCGCAACCTCGCGCAGCGGAATATGGACGGTCTGCAGCGCCACACGAACCACCGGATTGGCCAGCATCATTAGCACCTGGCAGCCGGCCTGCGCCGCCAGCAGTCCGGTGGTGCCGGTATACGGAATGCCGCCGGCGTTGATGACGGCCTTGTGTACCGGGCCGGTGACAAGGCCGTCGAGTTCGCCGTTGAGGCAGGCCTGGCCGGCTTGGGTCAGGCTGGCGACGACCGATGCCGCGTTGGCGGGCTCCGGCGTTCCCGGCGTTGCGGCCACCGGGTGCGGGAGGTCACGAATTTCCAGGCTGCACGGATCGCGCGGCGTTTCGCCGCGGGCGTGCAGCCGCAGCGGCAGGTCCAGGCGGGACGCTGCCTGCTGCAGCGATGCGGCATCCCCGAAGATGACCAGCTCGGCGTCCCAGGTGCGCTGCGCCGCACGCACCACCAGCTCCGGGCCGATGCCCGCCGGTTCCCCGGGGACGAGGGCGAGCCGCGGGCGCATGGTGGATCAGAACCGACCGGTCGGGTCGCTCAAGCGGGGGTCGGTCGAGGGCGGCCGGGTCGGCGTCTCCGGTGCGGTCTGCGGCAGCTCGGGACGGGTGGAATGGCCCTGGGCATCGCGAATGTCGACATAGGCCTCGCTGCGCATTTCGCGCAGGAAGCGGCCCCATTCCTCTTCCATCTTGCGACGGCCGATGGTTTCGCGAATCTGGCCACGCAGCGCATCGTTGCCGGCGGCGATCTCGCGGGACCCCGAGCGCTGCACGATGGCCCAGCCTTCGTCGGTCTTGAAGGGCGCGGAGGTCTGGCCGTCGGCAAGTGCGGCCACCTGCATGCCCAGCGCCGCGCCGTGCGAATCCGCGGTGAACCAGCCAAGGTCACCGCCGCGCAGGCGGGTGGTCTGGTCATCGGAGTTCTCGCGTGCCAGCTTGGCGAAATCGCCGCCACCGGCAAGCTGGGCGGCAATCGCGTCGATTTTGGCCTTGGCGGCATCGTCGCTGGTGTCGGCGTCGATCCGAATCAGGATCTCGCGGGCGGAATACTGGGTCACCTTTTCGCCCGCGGCCGGCACCTGGTCGCGTGCATCAACCAGCTGCAGCAGCTGGAAACCGCTGGCGCCGCGAATGGGGCCGATCACCTGGCCGGGCTGCATCTGCTGGATCGCGGTGGAGAAGGCGGGCGGAATTTCGTTGGCGCCGCGCCAGCCCAGGTCACCGCCTTCCAGGGCATTGGGGCTGTTGGAGTAGCGAACCGCAGCGGCGGCGAAGGTGAAGGTGCCGCGTTCGATCTGGTTCTTGATGCCCTCGGCTTTCTGTACTGCCGCCTGCACCTGGTCGGCGCTGGCATTGTCGGGGATGGAAATCAGGATATGCGCCAGATGGAACTGGCGAATGGCCGTGTTCGCCGCATTGGCGAGGGCGGCATCGACCTCGGCCTCGCTGACGTTGATGCGGCTCTGGGCGAAGCTCTGCTGCAGTTTCTGGCTGATGATCTCGTCGCGCAGGTTGGCCCGGAATTCGGCGGGACTCAGGCCGTCTTTGGCCACCCGTTCCAGCAACTGGGGCAAGCTGAGCCGGTTTTGCTGGGCGATGCTGTTCATCGCATTGTCGATGTCCGCATCGGTGGCGGTGATTCCGGCCGCAGTCGCACGGTCGAGTTCCAGCCGTTGCAGGATCAACCGTTCGAGTACCTGGCGCTCGAGCACGGCCGGCGGTGGCAGCATGTTGGGGCGGTCGGCGTACTGGGCGCGGATGTTGGCGATTGCGCGTTCCAGATCGCTGCGCAGGATCACGTTGTCATCCACCACGGCGGCGATGCTCTCCACCGGCTGGATGTCGCTGGATTGTGCCAGGGCGGCCCCGGCCAACAGCAGGAGTGGCAGCAGGGCGGTGGCGAGGCGGCGCGGTTTGCACGTATGGGAAGAAAGCATCATGGGTTGGCGCTGGTCCGGTCCGGCGAGGGGGGTTGGCCCGTCGCAGTTTGCGGCGGAACCAGATAGAGATCATCGCGATTGTAGCCGAGGATGGCCCGGCGCAACGTGCTGCGGGTGTCCTGACCGGCTCCGCCAAGGCCCTTGAGCTCGATTTCCAGCATCAAGGTGTTGTCGAGGCGACCATCGCGGTTGCGCATGTAGCGGCGGCCGACCAGCCGGACGGCGACGCAGCAGCTGTCCCACTGCACGCCGACCAGGCTTTCCAGGGTCTTGCGGTCGCGCAGCGAGTAATAGTGGCGTCCGACCAGGCTCCAGGTCGGATTGATCGGGTACAGGAAGGAGAAGTCCACCTGTTCCAGCAGGGTGCGGCGGTAGCGGTAGGACAGGTTGATCACGCCGTCGTTCGGGAACAGGTAGCGGGCGCGCAGGCTGGCCAGATCGGTGTGGCGGAACTTGGGATCGCGCTGGTAGGAGGCGCCGATGGTCCAGCGGTCGGTGGGCGCGTAGTTCACGTCGGCCACCCACGCCGAGCGACCCTGCTGGGTGATCGGTTCACCGGGCAGGCGCACCCGCGAGTCGCGGAAGTAGCGGATTTGGCCGAGACTGGCGGAAAAGCGCTCGCGTCCGTCCGCTTCGCGGATCATCCGGGTACTGACGGCCAGGGTCAGCTGGTTGGCATCGGCTTGGCGGTCGGCGCCGGAATAGCGGTTGTCGCGGAACAGCTGCGGCCAGCTGAAGGTCATGGGCTGGGTGTCGAACACCGGCATGTCGCTCTGGTCGGTGTAGGGCACGTTCAGGTAATACAGCCGCGGCTCGATTGTCTGCAGGTAGCTGCGACCCTTGGCTTGGACCTGGCGGTCGAAGAACAGTCCGGCGTCCAGGCTGAAGATCGACTGCCCGCGCGAAGGCGAGGCGCTGCCGAGGGCTTGGGCCAGGGCGTGGTCCAGCGTGTAGCCGGTCTGGCGGAAGGCGAGGGTCGGACGCAGGAACCAGGCGTTGCCTTCGAGCGGAACGCTGATCCACGGCTTGAGGTCGAACCGGGTGCCGGCCGGGAACAGCGGATGATGGAAGCGCACGGCTTCGGCGTCGATGCCGAAGCGCACCGGGCCGGCGCCCAGCGGGCGCTCCCAATGGGCAGCGGCGCGCGGCATCCGGTCGTAGGGCAGGACCCAATCATTGAGCGTGTAATCGGCCAGTTGCCAGTGGTCGGCGCTGAGCGAAACCGTCCAGTTTGACCCGCGGCCGTACAAGCCGACCGCGCTGTAGGCCGTGGACTGTGACAGGCCCTCGATGCTGTTGCTGAAGTCCTCGAAATAGCGCGGGTCGCTGATCCAGTTGACGTTGGCGCGGGCCTGCCAATGGTCGTCGATGTCCTGGTGGGCGTCGAAATGCACCCGCCAGCGGTTGCGGTCACGCAGCCGGTCATGCGGCATCCACAGGGCATCGAAAGTCCCTTGGCCGCGCTCCTCGAGGTAGCGGAACTGGGTGCTCAGCAAGGTGCCGCGACGGGACATGAACCGTGGGCTGATGGTCATGTCACGGTTCGGCGCCAGATTCAGGTAGATCGGCTGGGCCCAGTCGAGGCCGTTGCGGCCAGAGTTGGAAATCTTCGGGTAGAGCAGACCGCTGCGGCGGCGATCGTCGGTGGGGAACATCAGCCACGGCAGGTACAGCACCGGGATCTTGCCCAGTTTGAGGCTGGCGCCGTGGGCGGTGGCCATGCCGGTGGTCTGGTTGATGTCGATCCGGCGCGCGCTCAGCTCCCAGTGGCGCGCTTCCGGCGCGCAGGTCGAATAGGTCGCGCCGTACAGGCTGCCGGTATCTCCGGTCAGGTTGGCGCTTTTGGCGGTGCCGTTGCCGCGCCGCGACAGCAGCTGGTAGCGGATGTCCTCGAGCGTATGGGTGTCGGTGTTCTGGTTGCCCTCGGCGCGGTCGGCACGCAGGCGCAGCCCCGGGGCCTGATAGCGGATGTTGCCTTCGGCGGTGTAGCGGCCTTGTTCCTGGTCGTAGGTGATTTCGTCCGCGCCCATGAACTGGGCGCCGCTGCGCATGGTCACGTTGCCACGGAAAATCGGGTTCGCGTCGGTGCCGGTGAGCTGGTCGCCCTCGATGTCGGTGGCTTGACCCTTGCTGTCGATGTCCAGACCTTCCGGCGCCTGCAGCGCTTCGGCGAACTGCGGGATCACGTCAACGATCGGGCACAGGCCCCAATTCTGCGGGCTGTCGTCGCGGGCCTGCGCTTGCAACGACAGGCCGATCAGCAGGGGCAGGGCAAGAAGGCGCGGGGCTGGGCGCACGGGGCAGTCACAGGCGAAAACAAGCCGCTAGCTTGCCGGAACCGGCGGGTTGCGGCAAACCCCGGCCTCGCCGAATCGCGCGACTGCGTTCATGTGGGTTCCCGTACCGGCTGGCGCATTGCCGTGACGTGGGCAAGGCTGCTGTCGGCCAGCGCAGCCAGATCGTAGCCACCTTCCAGCATCGAGACGATCCGGCCGCCGCAGTGGCGCTCGGCCAGCGCCACCAGTGCCTGCGTGAGCCAGCCGAAATCGTCGGCTTCAAGACGCAGGTCGGCCAGCGGGTCGCGGCGGTGGCCGTCGAATCCGGCCGAGATGAACAGCAGCTGCGGGCCGAAGGCATCCAGCGCCGGCAGCAGGTCACTCTCCCACGCCGAGCGAAACGCCGTCCCATCGGCGCCGGGCGGCAGCGGGGCGTTGAAGATGTTGCCGCAGCCGGTTTCGCGGCGCGCGCCGGTGCCGGGATACAGCGGCGACTGGTGGCTGCTGGCGTAGGCAACGCGGGGCTCGGCCTGGAAGATGGCCTGGGTGCCGTTGCCGTGATGGACATCGAAATCGACGATGGCCACGCGCTCCAGCCCGTGCCCGGCGAGCGCGTGGCGGGCGGCGATGGCGATGTTGTTGAGCAGGCAGAATCCCATCGCGGTGTCGGCGGTGGCGTGGTGGCCGGGCGGGCGCACCGCGCAAAACGCCCGCAGCGCGGCTCCGGCCAAAACAGCGTCCACCGCCGCGATACCGGCGCCGGCCGCGCGCAGGGCGGCCTCGGCCGACCCGGGCGAAGCGACCGTGTCCGGATCCAGTGCCACCCATCCCGATGGAATCGGTGCCAGTACGGAGTCCAGCAACTCCGGCGCGTGGACGCGCAGGAGCTGCTCGCGGCGCGCGCGCGGAGCCTGTTGCCAGTCAAGATCAGGAAAGGCATCGCCCAGCGCTTGCAGGATGGCGGCAAGTCGCTGCGGGCGCTCGACGTGATCGCTGCCGGTGTGGTGTTCCAGGCAGGCCGGATGGGTGAAGACTTGCAGCGTGGCCGCGGTCACGGGGCCGCGGGTCGGCGCCGGCGTTCGTGGTTCCACATCACTTCGCCATGGCCGGAGGCCAGCGCCAGCACCCGTGCCAGCACGAACAAAAGGTCCGACAGCCGGTTGAGGTAGCGCCGCGGCTGCGGCCGGATCTCCTCGGCCTGCGCCAGG
This sequence comes from Thermomonas sp., assembly GCF_023953935.1. Taxonomy (GTDB): domain Bacteria; phylum Pseudomonadota; class Gammaproteobacteria; order Xanthomonadales; family Xanthomonadaceae; genus Thermomonas. Next base: position 278,344 of record NZ_JAMLIW010000003.1, read on the forward strand.
GTGACGGTGGCCCGCTCGGCCCGGCGCACCACGGTGCGGGCAACGTGGCAGCGCGCCGAGGCTTCGCCGCCGCCGGGCAGGATGAATTCCTTGAGGTACGGCAGGCCCGCGTTGTAGTGATCAAGCTGGTGTTCCAGCGCTTCGACGTCGGCGTCGAAAATCGCCTCCGAACCCGGGATGCACAGCTCGCCGCCCAGATCGAACAATTGGTGTTGGATATGGATCAGCAGTTCGCGCACGTCGTCTTGCAGCTCGGCCTGGAGCAGCAGGCCGATCGCGCAGTTGGCTTCGTCCACGGTGCCGAACGCTTCGACCCGCAGGGAATCCTTGGCCACCCGCGAACCGTCACCCAGGCCGGTGGTGCCGTCATCACCGGTGCGGGTGTAGATCTTGCTGAGTCGATTGCCCATGCCTTGTGTACCGGCGCTCCGCCTTGGCTGAAGTCGATTGGAAACGCCCGGTGGCGACGCTTAAGCGGTCTGCGCGCGCAGCGCCGGATGGCGGTTGCGCAACAGCTCAAAGCCACCGAACAGCAGCGCCGAATAGAACAGGGTGCCGGCGACGGTCCACTGGAAGAAGGGGATGCCGGCAATGTAGGCCGCCGCCAGGCCCGCACCTGTCTGCGGATACAGCGCCCCACCCAGCCAGGTGCCGAAGTTGGTGACGAGGAAGAACAACACCGAGCCGGCCAGCGAATAGCCGAGCACGCGGCCGCCGCTGACCTTGCCGCGCAGGCCGAAGCCGAGCAGGGTGGACAGGGCGATGCAGGCGTACACCATCAGGTAGCCGGCGCTGGCGAAGTAGCTCCAGTAGATCCCGCCGTTCACCAGCCCAAGCACGAGGTCGGAAGCGAACATCGCCAGCAGTGGCACCACCAGCGCCCAGCCGCGCGGAATGAAGTAGGCGCCGCCGAACAGTGCGACCGCTTCGATCGGCGAGAAGTTCGGCGGATGCGGGATCACCCGGCTCAGGGCGGCCGCGAAGATCAGCGCGGCGAGGATCAGGGGGGCGGCAGCGAGCGTGGCGGGGCGATTCATGGCGGCAAGAAAATCACGACGACGGAGTCGCAAGCATAGCGCAACCACCCCCGGACTCGGCGTCAATCGTGCCGTCGCCGCGGCAACGCTTCATTGCGGGTCGTGATGGGGGTGGCGAAAACGGTGATCTCCTCGCGGTCGTGGTAGAGCTGGCGGGCGCGGATGGTCAGGGGTTTTTGCGCCTGCTGGGCGAACAGGTCGAGGCACAGGGCGGTTTCCTGCCAGCGCTTCTTCATCGGCAGTTTCAGGTTGAAGATCGTGTGCCGGCACCAGCCTTCACGCAGCCAGGTGGCCATCCGCTCGGCCACCCGGCGCGGTTGCTCCACCATGTCGCAGACCATCCAGTCCAGCGGGTGCGGCGGTTGCCAGGAAAAGCCGTCGGCGCGCAGGTGCTGCACCAGGCCGGTGTCGAGCACGCTCTGCCGCAGCGGGCCATTGTCGACCGCGGTCACCCGCAGGCGGTGGTGGGTCAGCACCCAGCTCCAGCCGCCGGGGGCGGCGCCGAGGTCGGCGGCGACCATGCCTTCCTTCAGCAGGCGGGCGCGCTCCTCCGCATCCAGCAGCACCAGCAGGGCTTCTTCGAGCTTGAGTGCCGAGCGCGAGGGTGCATCCTTGTGCGTCTTCAGGCGCGGGATGCCGAGCGGCCACGGCGCACTGTCGGCGGCCACGCTGCGCGCCAGCAGGGCGTGATCGCCGGCGAGCACGCACACATGCAGGCGCGGCAGGCCGGGGTTGTCCTTGGCGGTCAGCAAGCCCGCCTTGCGCAGGGCCGACCGCAACGCATTGCCAAGGCTGCGTGCCAGCCCGGCCAGCGGTTTGCCGGCCTCACTGTCCGGGTATTCCATGACCAATTCGCCGAAGCGCCCGCCCTCGGCCAGCGCCGCCAGCATGGGAGTGATGCGGTCGTTCGGGTCGAGCCCGGGCAACTCGGCCAGCAGGCGCAATTTCTGCCGCGCGAAAATCAGGGTGGAGAACGGCAGCGCGCGATCCAGCGTCGCGCCGTCCGCGCACAGGAACAGCACATGCCCCGCGTCGCGCTCGGTGCGCGCGTAGCCGGCAATCCCGGCCATCGCCGCGCGTTCGGTCAGCTCGGCCGCCAGCTCCGGCTCGAAGCCCTGGCGGCAGTAGCACAGCAGGCCGGTTGCGGTCATGAGACGGGTGACGGCTGGCGCGGGATCAATAGTTCGGCCCGCCCAGTTCGCCGTAGGCCTTGAGCACTTCGCGGGCGGTGTCACGCTCGACGTCGCGCACGACTTCGATTCCGCGCTTGTTGAGCTCACCCACCCAATCCGCCGGCAATGGGCCTTCGTCGAACGCAGTCAGCGCCATCACGTCTTCGGCGCGCGCGCCGATCAGCAGGCGGTCGATGCCGGCCCACATCGTCGCGCCGTAGCACTGGCAGCAGGGCTGGGCCGAGGTCGCCAGCGTCACCGGGCCGCCCAGCGCGTTGAGGCGGAACTGCTGCAGGCGCTGCTGGGCCAGCATGTAGGCCATGGTTTCGGCGTGCGCCAGCGAACAGCTCTGGCGCACCACGCGGTTGACGCCCACGGCGATCAGCTGGTCCTGCGCGCTGAACACCGCGGCGCCGAACGGGCCGCCGCTCTGGCGCTCGATATTGCGCCTGGACAATTCGATGGCGAAGCCGACCTTGGCGGCATCGGTGCTGAAATCGCGCCCGCCCACATCCAGTTCCAGCACCCAGATCGGCAGAGTGATATGCAGCTGTGCAGGCAGGGGCATCGGCATGCGTGATTACACCTTCTGCGCCCAGGTGTCGCGCAGCGTCACGCTGCGGTTGAACACCGGCGCGTCGGCCTTGTGGTCGTAACGGTCGGCGACGAAGTAGCCCAGCCGCTCGAACTGGAAACTCTGTTCCGGCGCGGCGCGGGCGGCTTCCGGCTCCACGTAGGCGGTGACCACCTTGCGCGAATCCGGGTTCAGATGATCGACGAAGGTCTTGCCGTCTGCATCGCTGTCCGGATCGGGCACCCGGAACAGGCGGTCGTACAAGCGCACTTCGGCGGCCACGGCGTGGCGAGCGCTGACCCAGTGGATGGTGCCCTTGACCTTGCGGTTGGCGCCTTCCATGCCGGGACGCGACTCCAGATCCAGCGTGCAGCGCAGCTCGGTCACGCGGCCGTCGGCATCCTTGATCGCTTCGTCGCAGCGGATGATGCCGGCCCCGCGCAGGCGCACTTCGCCGCCCAGGGTGAGGCGCTTGAAGCCCTTCGGCGGCACTTCCTCGAAGTCCTCGCGCTCGATCCACAGCTCGCGCCCGAACGGGATGTCGCGCATGCCCTGCGCGTCGTCCTTGGGGTGGTTGGAGAAACGCAGCATTTCCGTGTGCGCGGCGTCGAGGTTGGCAAGCACCACTTTGAGTGGTTCGAGTACCGCCATCCGCCGCGGCGCGTGCGCGTCCAGATCGTCGCGCAGCGCGCCTTCGAGGATGGAGATGTCCAGCAATGAATTCTGTTTGCTGATGCCGACGCGCTCGACCATCAGCTTCAGCGCGGAGGCGGTGTAGCCGCGGCGACGGATGCCCTGCAGGGTGGGCATGCGCGGATCGTCCCAGCCGTCCACCAGTTTGTCGGTGACCAGCTGCATCAATTTGCGCTTGCTCATCACCAGATAATTGAAATTGAGCCGCGAGAACTCGATCTGGCGCGGCTTGGCGGCTTCCTTCGGCAGACCCTTGGTGGCCAGCGGTTCCAGCAGCTCGGGGTGGCCGGCCAGATCCACGTTGTCCACGCACCAGTCGTACAGCGGGCGGTGGTCTTCGAACTCCAGCGTGCACAGCGAGTGGGTGATGCCTTCAATGGCATCGCCCAGCGCGTGCGCCATGTCGTACATCGGATAGATCGGCCACTCGCTGCCGGTGTTCTGGTGTTCGACGTGCTTGATCCGGTACAGCGCCGGGTCGCGCAGGTTCATGTTCCCGCTTTGCATGTCGATCCTGGCGCGCAGGGTGCGCGCGCCGTCCGGGAATTCGCCGGCGCGCATGCGGCGGAACAGGTCGAGGTTTTCCTCGACGCTGCGCTCGCGGAAGGGCGAGTTGCGTCCGGGCTCGGTCAGCGTGCCGCGGTATTCGCGCACCTGTTCCTGCGACAGGTCGCAGACGAACGCCTTGCCGTCCTTGATGAGTTTTTCGCAGGCTAGGTAATACACGCCGAAGTAGTCCGAGGCGTGGCGCAGGCTGTGCCAGTCGAAGCCCAGCCAGCGCACGTCGTCCTGGATCGCGCGCACGTACTCGGGGTCTTCACGCGCGGGGTTGGTGTCGTCCAGGCGCAGGTTGCAGACCCCGCCGAATTCGGCGGCGATGCCGAAGTCCAGACAGATCGCCTTGGCGTGGCCGATATGCAGATAGCCGTTGGGCTCCGGTGGGAAGCGGGTCTTGATCGCACCGTGTTTGCCGCTGGCCAGGTCCTCGCGGACGATCTGGCGGATGAAGTCGGTGCGGACGGGGGCGTCGGTGGCTTCAGGAAGTTGAGAGGACACGGGCGGATGGGCTGTGAAGGCGACCATCTAGTCTAGCGGACAGGCAGCGCGGCGGTGTTCCCTTCCGGCCTTGACATCGACCTTGCTAGGCTGCCGCCCATGCGCAGCGTCTATGTGGCCGAAAATCTGATCGATGCCCATCTGGTGAAGCACGCGCTGGAGGCCGAGGGCATCCCGGCCTGGGTGCGCGGGGAAGCTTTGACCGGCGGCATCGGCGAGCTGGGCGTATTCGGTCTGGTCGGCGTGATGGTTCCGGATCTGGCGGTACCGCGGGCGCGTCAGATCATTGCCGAACTGCATCTTGGCGAACAGCCGGGCGCCGTCGCGCCGGAGGCCGACGAAGGCCTGCCTGGCGCATTGCCGGCCTGACCCTGCCGGAGGGCTTGCTGCGATCAACCGGCGCGCAGCAGCGGTGTCACCTTGCCGGCGATGTCCTGGCCGATCTTGCCGAGAAAATCGTCGAGCGCCGAAGATTTGCGCCAGACCAGCGCAATCCGGCGGCTGGGCGCGGGTTTGCGGAACTTCACGAGCTGCAGGCCGGACGGCTGGACGATCGGTTCAAGCACCGACAGCAATGGCAACAGGGTCACGCCGACGCCGGAGGCCACCATCTGCCGCAGGGTTTCCAGACTGGTGGCGCGGAAACCCGGCGTTTCGTGGGCGCCGGCCAGGCGGCACACGTCCAGCGCCTGATCGCGCAGGCAGTGGCCGTCTTCCAGCAGCAGCAGGCTTTCCTTGTCCAGCGATTCGACGGTCAGGGTCTTGTGCGCGGCCAGCGGATGGCCCTCAGGCGCGGCCAGCCGGAAGGGTTCTTCGAACAGGAACTGCGCGTGCAGCCGGTCGTCGTGGATGGGCAATGCGAGCAGGGCAGCGTCCAGCGCGCCGTCGCGCAGGCGCTGCAGCAGGATGTCGCTTTTCTCCTCGGTCAGCAGCAGCTCGAGCCCGGGATAGCGTGCGTGCAATTCCGGCACCACGTGCGGCAGCAGATAAGGCGCCAGCGTCGGAAACACGCCCAGCCGCAGTCGGCCGACCTCCGGGTTGATGCAGCGCCGCGCCGCCTCGCGCAGTTCTTCGACCTCGGCCAGGATCCGGCGCGCGCGCTGGGCCGCGTCCTGTCCGGCCGCGGTCAACATCACCCGCCGCGGCGCGCGTTCGACCAGCTTCACACCCAGCTCTTCCTCCAGCTTCATGATCTGGGCGGACAGGGTCGGTTGGCTGATGAAGCAGGCCTTGGCGGCTTTGCCGAAGTGGCGCAGGTCGCCCAGGGCCACCAGATATTTCAGATCGCGCAGGTTCATGGTTCAGGCGGCCTTGGCGGTTTCGGCCGGGGCCGAGTGGCGGATCAGGTGATCGAAGGCCGACAGCGCGGCGGTGGAGCCGCCGCCCATGGCGATGGCAATCTGCTTGAACGGCTCGGTGGTGGCATCGCCGGCGGCGAACACCCCCGGCAGGTTGGTGCGGCCGGCTGCGTCGATCACGATTTCCCCGCGCGGTGAGAGCGCTACGGTGCGCTGCAGCCATTCGGTGTTGGGCAGCAATCCAATTTGCACGAATACACCGCCCAGATCCAGCTCATGCGCCTGGCCACTGTGGCGATCGGTGTAGCGCAGGCCGGTGAGCTTGCTGCCGTCACCCAGCATCGCGGTGGTCTGCGCGTTCAGGCGGACGGCGGTGTTGGGCAGGCTGCGCAGCTTGCGCTGCAACACCTCGTCGGCGCGCAGCTTGCCGTCGAATTCCAGCACCGTCACATGGTCGACCACGCCGGCCAGATCGATCGCCGCTTCGATCCCGGAGTTGCCGCCGCCGATCACCGCCACCTTCCTGCCCTTGAACAGCGGACCGTCGCAGTGCGGGCAGTAGGTGACGCCCTTGGTGCGGTAGTCGGCTTCGCCGGGCACGCCGGTCTGGCGCCAACGCGCGCCGGGGGCGAGGATCACGGCCTTGGCGCGCAGGGTGGCGCCGCTTTCGAGCTCGATTCCCGTCAGCGCATCCGCCGCGGCTGCCGGATGCAGCGCCTTGGCGCGCTGGGCGGTGATCACCTCGACGCCATAACTGCGCACATGCGCCTCCAGCGCCGCGGCCAGCTTCGGGCCTTCGGTGTATTCCACCGACGGGAAGTTCTCGATCGACAGGGTGTCCTGCACCTGGCCGCCGAAACGCTCGGCGACCAAGCCGGTACGGATGCCCTTGCGCGCGGCGTAGATCGCCGCCGCCGCGCCCGCCGGGCCGCCACCGACGATCAGGACATCATAGGGTTCCCGTTCATTCAAGGCCTCCGCCACCCGCGCCGCTGCGCCAGTATCGAGCTTGGCGAGGATCTGTTCGACGCTCATCCGCCCGGCATCAAATTCCTCGCCATTCAAGTAGACCGTCGGCACGGACAGGATTTGCCTGGCAGCCACTTCTTCCTCGAACAGCGCGCCGTCGATGGCGACATGGCGAATGCGCGGATTCAGCACGCTCATCATGTTCAGCGCCTGCACGGTATCCGGGCAGCTCTGGCAATGCAGCGACATGTAGGTTTCGAACTGGAAGTCGCCTGGCAGTGCGCGCACCTGCGCGGCCAGCGCCTCGTCCAGCTTCATCGGATGGCCGCCCACGTGCAGCAACGCCAGCACCAGCGAGGTGAATTCGTGGCCGAGCGGAATGCCAGCGAAGGCGACGGCGATCTCGGTGCCGGTGCGGCGGATTTCGAACGAAGGCCGGCGCGGGGCATTGCCTTCGACGCGGCTGATCTTCGGCGACAGTGCGGCGATTTCGCTAAGCAAATCGTCCAGCTCGCGTGCCGCTTCCGATGCGTCCAGCGAGGCCGCCAGGGTGATCGGAAACTGGAGCTTTTCCAGATAGGCGGCCAGTTGGTTCTTGAGCGAGGTGTCCAGCATCGTGGTCTCCTTCAGGCGCAGGACGTTGTCCCGCGTGGCAGTCGGGGGCGCTTGAAAAGGGTTGCGGGAAGTCGGCTTCGAACACGGGGTGCTGGGCGCCGCATTCCCGCAGCCCTCTCCGGAATGGAGAGGGTGCGAACGCGCTGTGGCGGTCAGATCTTGCCGACCAGATCCAGCGACGGGGTGATGGTCTTGGCGCCTTCCTTCCACTTGGCCGGGCAGACTTCGTTCGGGTGGCTGGCGACGAACTGCGCGGCCTTGAGCTTGCGCAGGGTTTCGCTGACATCGCGGGCGATCGCGTTGTCGTGCACTTCCATGGTCTTGATGGTGCCGCTGGGGTCGATCACGAAGGTGCCGCGCAGGGCGAGTCCGGCTTCCGGGATATGCACACCGAACATGTTGGTCAGCGCATGGGTGGGATCGCCGACCAGCGGGAACTGCGCCTTGCCCACCGCCGGGCTGGTTTCGTGCCAGACCTTGTGGCTGAAGTGGGTGTCGGTGGTGACGATGTAGACCTCGGCGCCGGCCTTCTGGAACTCGGCATAATGCTCGGCGGCGTCTTCGATTTCGGTCGGGCAATTGAAGGTGAAGGCGGCCGGCATGAAGATCATCACCGACCACTTGCCCTTGAGATCGGCATCGGTGACCTGGATGAACTTGCCGTTATGGAAGGCGTCGGCCTTGAAGGGCTGGACTTGGGTATTGATCAGGGACATTTCACTTCTCCAGGTTGGGGTTGGGGTTGGGGTTGGAATTGCGAACACATGCAGGTTAGGCAGAATTGATAGATAAGTGAAATCGTTTGTTTTTATCATATAGATAGATATCAGCTATCAACTATCTCTGCCTGAACGGGCGGCAGCCTTGCGGGTACCATCCCTGCATGCAGACCCCGGACAATTCATTGCGCGCACGGCTTGCGCAGGCGCGCAGCCGGATCGATGCCGCCGATGCGGAAATCCTGCTGGCACACGTCCTCGGCCAGCCGCGCAGCTGGCTGATCGCGCATGGAGAGGCGGTGCCGAGCCACGGGCAGGCGGCGGCATTCGACCGCTTGCTGGAACGCCGGGAGGCGGGCGAGCCGGTGGCCTATCTGACCGGTACCCGCGGTTTCTGGACGTTGGAGCTGGCGGTCACGCCGGCCACTCTGGTGCCGCGCCCGGAAACCGAATTGCTGGTCGAACAGGCCTTGGCGAAGATTCCCGCCGATGTTGCGTGGCGCTTGGCGGATCTGGGCACCGGCAGCGGTGCGATCGCGCTGGCGCTGGCCAGGGAGCGCCCGCGCGCACAGGTGCTGGCCACCGACCTGAGTGAAGAAGCGCTGGCGGTGGCGCTTGGCAATGCGGCGCGCAACGGCATCGACAACGTCGAATTCCGCGCCGGCAGCTGGCTGGCGCCGCTGGCTGGCGAAAGTTTCGATTTGATCGCCAGCAACCCGCCGTATGTCGCCGACGGCGACCCGCACCTCGCCCAGGGCGACCTGCGCTTCGAGCCGGCGCTGGCGCTGTCCTGCGGCAGCGATGGGCTGAACGCGATCCGCGGGATCGTCGCGGATGCGCCGCCCCTGCTGCGCGCCGGCGGCTGGCTGCTGCTGGAGCACGGGCTGGATCAGGGCGCGGCGGTGCGCGCGCTGCTGGTCGCGGCGGGCTTCGTCGGGGTCGAAACCGCACGCGATCTGGAAGGCCGCGAGCGGGTGACGCTGGGGCAGCGACCGCGGGAGCGCGCCGCAGCGGCGTAATCCGGCGTGGGGCCGTCGAAAGTGATCGCTCTCCTGCAGTGCGCTTCTACAATGGGGAACCCGAATCCCAGGGAGGTGTCCCATGCGCACGCTGTATCCCGAAATCACGCCGTACCAGACCGGTACGCTGGCCGTGGACGATCGCCACACCCTGTATTGGGAGCAGTGCGGCAACCCCGACGGCAAGCCGGTGGTGCTGCTGCACGGCGGGCCGGGCGGCGGCTGCAGCGACAACATGCGCCGCTTCCACGATCCGGCCAAGTACCGGATCATCCTGTTCGACCAGCGCGGCGCCGGCCGCAGCACCCCGCACGCCGATCTGATCGACAACACCACCTGGGATCTGGTCGCGGACATCGAGAAATTGCGCGAGCACCTCGCCGTCGAGCGCTGGCAGGTATTCGGCGGCAGCTGGGGCTCGACGCTCGCCCTGGCCTATGCCGAAACCCATCCGCAGCGTGTCACCGAGCTGGTGCTGCGCGGCATCTTCCTGCTGCGGCGCTGGGAGCTGGAGTGGTTCTATCAGGAAGGCACCTCGCGGCTGTTCCCGGATGCCTGGCAGCATTACATCGAAGCGATCCCGGAAGTGGAGCGCGCCGACCTGATCTCGGCCTTCCACCGCCGCCTGACCTCGGACGACAGTGCGGTGCGGCTGGCGGCGGCGCGCGCCTGGGCAATCTGGGAAGGCGGCACCAGCTACCTCGAAATTCCGCCCGACTATGCCGACACCCACGGCGATGCCGAATTCGCGCTGGCGTTCGCGCGGATCGAAAATCACTACTTCGTCAACGGCGGCTTCTTCGAGGTGGAAGGCCAGTTGCTGCGCGATGCCCACAGGATCGCCGAGATCCCTGGAGTAATCGTGCACGGCCGCTATGACGTGGTCTGCCCGGTGCAAAATGCCTTTGATCTGCACGCGGTTTGGCCGCAAGGCGAGCTGCGCATTTCCCCGCACTCCGGGCATTCGATGTTCGAGGCGGAAAACACCGCTGCGCTGGTCGAAGCGACCGACCGATTTACTGATTGATCGAACGCGGGGAACGCTTGTCAGGTTTTCCTTCTCCCCGCTGCGCGGGGAGTCGTGCTTGTTTCTTCCTTCTCCCCGCTGCGCGGGGAGTCACGCTTTCTTTCCTTCTCCCCGCTGGGCGGGGAGAAGGTGGCGCGAAGCGCCGGATGAGGGGCACCCGGATGCCGGATGCGGGGCGCCCGGAGGCCGCTGGCGAGCTATCCCACCGCGCTGCCGTCCGGATTGCGTTCGATCATCCACAGTCCGGCCCACAGCTTGAGGTCCAGCTCGTAGCCTTCGGCCTGCTTTTGCATCAGCCACTGCGGCACCTGTGCGCGCGGGATCGCGTGGACGACGATGTTTTCATCGTCCACCCCGCCGCCGGCGCCGACCCGGACCAGATCGCGGGCGCGCACGAAGGCGATGCGCTCGTTGCTCATGCCGGCGCTGGTCGGGCCGGTGAGCAGCACGTCCACGCGCCCCGGTGACCAGCCGGTTTCCTCGATCAGTTCGCGGCGCGCGGCTTCGACCAGTGAGTCCTCGGCGCGGTCATCCCCCACCAGCCCGGCCGGCATCTCGATCGTGCGGGCGCCCAGCGGCACCCGATACTGTTCGACGAACAACACATCATCGGCAGGCGTGACGGCGATCACGATCACCGCCATGCCCTGGCCGTGGGTGCGCTCGCACGATTCCCAGGTCCCGATCCGCACCAGCCGCAGCCAGCGGCCTTCGAACAAGGTCTGTTTCAGATTTCCCATGTCGTGATGCTAGCGCAGGCGGATGGCGAAAATGAGGAGAGAAAGGAGTTGCCCGCCAGAGCGTGGTTCGAGCGCGCCATGGATGGCGCGCGGCCGCGCATCGGAGCCGGACGCGGAGCCTAAGCGGCGAACCACGCTCTGGCGGGCAGCGCCTGTGCGCGATGGCAATCGTTCAAGCGGATAGTCCAGCCGCCTCGGTCAGCCGCTTGCGGGTGAACTCTCCGAATCCCAGCCAGTTCGCCAGCGCGTCAAGTTCCTCGCCGTCGCCCTGCCGCCGCGCGAAGCCGCCCTCCGGCAGCGGCGCATCCAGTGCGATGGTGGTCAGCTGTCGCCACAGCAGCACCTGCGGTTGCTGCTCGCGCAGGCGCGCGGCCATCTGCGCCGCACCGCGCAGGCGCAGGAAAGGCACCTCGTCGACTCGCTCCAGCAAAGCGTCCAAGGTTTCGAAATGGCCCAGCAGGACTGCGGCAGACTTCGGCCCGATCCCGCTGACGCCGGGGATGTTGTCCACCGCGTCGCCAGCCAGCGCGAGGTAATCCGGAATCTGCTCGGCGCGCACTCCGTGCCGCGCCTTGACGCCGGCCTCGCCCCAGCGCTGGCCCTTGGCGAAATCGTACTGTTCGTCGCCTGCGCGCAGCAGCTGCGAGAGATCCTTGTCGGCGGACACGATGACGCTGCGAAAGCCCTGGCCGCGCTGCGCGTGCGCGGCGCTGCCGATCAGGTCATCGGCCTCGTATTCGGGATGGGCCAGCGTCACCAGCCCCAGCGCCTGGCACAGCGCCTTGCACCAGGCGAACTGGCGCTTGAGCTCCGGCGGCGCCGGGTCGCGGTTGGCCTTGTAGGCCGGGTACAGCGCGTGGCGGAAATTGCTGCCCAGGCTCTCGTCGAAGGCGATGGCGATGTGCTGCGGACGTTCGCGCTCCAGCAGTTCCAGCAGGAAGCGCGCGAAGCCGTGCACCGCATGGGTCGGCCAGCCGTCTTCGTCGCGGAAGTCATCCGGCATCGAATGCCAGGCCCGGAACACGTAGAGCGAAGCATCGACGAGGTGGAGAGTGGGCGCGGACATCAAGGCATTGTAGGTGCATGCCGGAGGCGGAACGCCTTCCCGGTGCTTGCGTCAGCGCCGGGGGGGGGGGGGGGGGGCCCCACCCGCCCCCGCCGGGCCCCCCGGGCCCGGCGGTTGGGGTTGGGTGGGGTGGTATGGGGCGGCGCCCCGTCCTCCCCTTATCGATATTCAAAAAATCAAAGCAACAAGCAATCGCGTATCCATGCGCTTCGCGCGACGATATCGCGAGCGAGGGCCGCCACACACAAGCGACCAAGTGGTAGATTGGAAGATGCTGTTCATCCGGCACAGGTTCGTGCCCGATAAGCCAATTCGCCGCTTCGGAGGCTTTGGCACCTGCTCGGCCTTTAGCGCTTGACGTCATTTGCCAGCTGTGAGGCAATGATTGTGCGGCGCTTCTCGCCGAGACAATCCATCAAAAGAAAGTACGGCTCATGGAAGCCTTGCAAGCCTTGGTGCTGACGAACGTTCAATTGCGCGAGATGCTGACGGATGCGGCGAAACAAGGGGCCCTGCTCGCCGTCCAAGACCTCCGCGCTGAACTTCACCAATCTCCAGACGACGCTACGCTCCAAAAGCTCCGCGCCTACCTGGCCGATCCCGCATCCCTGCCCAATCCGCACGAGCATTGGGCCCATGCGGGGCTGATCCGCCAGATCCAGTTGACGGCTCGCAACAAACCGAAATCGACGGCGTGGTTCATGAAGTTCCAGAAACTTACCGGCCTCGTCGGCTGTCAGACCCGCTCGAGTCCCGCGTTCGGCCGACGCCGGGAATGGCGGTTTTCCGATATCAAGCTGGCATGGGGCGCGTATTACCGTAGCGGGTGAAAAGGCGTCAATTTCCGAAGGTCAGGCAACGTCGGCATTTAGGCTGACTTTGCGGATTCACGATTCGCGCCAGCGTGGCAGAGCAGGCCCGAAAATCCTCGGCAAACCGCCCAAGAATCAGCTATTTAGCGTCTTGGCGCTTACTGGCTTGCGTCGTCCGCGCTACGACGATGAAATGCGGGGGCCGTTGGTGGCACTGATGCTGATCACGATATGCATGACGATCTGTGCCTTTGTTTTGGTAGCGTGGGATGAAGGATAAGCGTCGGCTCTTGCATCCGACGATTTCGGCGCAATCCATCAGATTGCTCGATTCTAAAATGGACAGATGCAATCGAACGCGTCGGATTGTGCCGCTTCGATCGTAGGGTAAGGGCCGCAAATGATGGGCGCCGCACCGTGGCGCTCGATATACTGCATACGCCAACCGTTCTGCGTGCTTCTTACCTGGGCTTGCGCTCCCGCGTGTTCGATCTGCCAGACACCATCCTCAATGAGTTTCCACTGAGGCTGTCGGCGCTGGAATGGTCTGCCACAAAGGATTAGCAACGTTTTTGCCAACCTCATGACAATTCAAGCCACATCTTGTGAACATACGGTTGATCGGAGGGTCTCCTGCGGCTTCAGAGCGGCCAGCCGTAGCGGCCAAAGGCGACCGCCGCCAGAACAAGGACCAACGGAAAAAGCAGATCGAACAACCAGCCAAGCACGGGCTTCGGCTTCCCGCGTTCCACTCGCCGATCGTAGTCCGTGCCGAGATTCTTCGTCATCTTGGTGAACCTTCCAATGCTTGGAATAGTGACATTCAAGGGTTAATGGAGAATTTCACAGTTTAACGTTGTGCGGGCAATGGTGCATCCTTGAAACCGCGCGGATGGTTTCTGTGGCGCTTCCATCAAAAAATGTCTTGGTGCCCGGCAAGCTTGCGACAGCGCTCGATCAGCGCGATTTGGTCAGACCGGAGCTGAAGTATCAATCGAGGATGTATCGCGCCAAAAGCAACAGGCGATCGGCTTTTCGTATGCCTACGTTTCCTCACAG
>NZ_JAMLIW010000004.1 GCF_023953935.1 Thermomonas sp.
GCATCGCCAATATCGCATCCAGGGATCCGAACGAAATCCGCAAAGGCTACGAACGGGTGATCCGTCCGCGCTTTGCCGACGCCAAGTTCTTCTTCGACGAAGACCTGAAACAAGGTCTCGAAGCGATGGGCGCAGGCCTTGCGACGGTGACCTATCAGGCCAAGCTGGGCAGCGTGGAAAGAAAAGTGGCACGAGTCGTCGCACTCGCAGGAATAATCGCTGAACAGATTGGAGCCGATGTGAAGTCGGCCAAACGCGCCGCGCAGCTCGCCAAGAATGACCTGCAATCGCGCATGGTCAATGAATTCCCCGAACTGCAGGGCATCGCCGGCCGCTACTACGCGCAGCGTGCAGGGGAGCCGGACGATGTTGCGCTAGCTATCGACGAAGCCTACCGGCCGCGGTTTGCCATCGATGACATCGCCGCCTCAAGCGCGGGCAAGGTGCTGGCGATTGCCGAACGTCTCGATACTCTGGCGGGCGGCTTCGCTGCGGGCCTGAAGCCCACCGGCAACAAGGATCCGTTCGCGCTGCGCCGAAACGCACTGGGGTTGGCGAGGACGATTATCGAAAGTGGCTTTGAACTAAAGCTCCTCAGCCAACGCGACCCGCAAGACAGCTTATCTGGCGATGGACTGCTTCAGACTGCATATCGTCAAGCATTTAACGCGATGGCAAATGCAGCAATGCACGGCGTCAAGGTCGCTGCCGAACATGCAAAACATTCCGGTGTAAAGGTATCGGAGACTCAAGGTGTGGGCGTACCTTTGGACAAGAATGTCCCAGAGGACCTCTACACCTTCATCCTCGACCGCCTGCGCGGCTACTTCGCTGACCAGGGCGTGCCGGCCGCGCACTTCAACGCGGTGGCAGAGTTGAAGCCCGCCTCGCTCACCGATTTCGCCCGCCGCCTCGACGCCATCGGCACCTTCGCGCAGCTTCCGGAAGCCGCCGCGCTGGCCGCCGCCAACAAACGCATCGGCAATATCCTTAAAAAAGCCGACATCGACATCCCGCTGCAGGAAGACGCGGCCCTGCTGCGTGAACCGGCCGAGCTGGCATTGGCCGAAGCGGTGGAAGCGGCTTATGCCGAAACCGGCCCGGCGCTGGCGCAGGGCGACTACGTCACCGCACTGACCCGGCTGGCACAGCTGCGCGCGCCGGTGGATGCGTTCTTCGATGCGGTGATGGTCAATGCCGATGACCCGGCGATCCGCGCCAACCGCCTCGCCCTGCTGCAACGCCTCGCGCAGCGGCTGGGCAGCGTGGCGGCGATCGAGCATTTGTCGGGCTGACCCTGACGCGCGCCGACGTTCAGCATTGATCGTGCCGCCGGCGCCGATCGCCCGCTATCCTGCGCGCATGTCCCCCGCTGTTTTTCGCCTCGCCCTGGCCGGCGCCCTGTTGTTTGCCTGCACGCCGGCGCTGGCGGTTCGGGTGCAGCAGGTGCGGATCGAAGGCCTGCACGATCCGGCCATCGAGGCCAATGTCCGCAGCGCGCTGTCGCTTGAGGCTGAGCTCGACAAGGAGCTGCGGCCGCGCCGGCTGGCTTATCTGCTGCGCGTGGCGCAGGACGAAACCCGGACCGCACTGGAACCGTTCGGCTATTACACGCCGACGATCACGCTGACGCGCAGCGATCGCAGTGGCAGCGCATGGCCGGAACCCGATGCCGACGAGGACGACACGCCTGACGATGCAGCGACGACGGACGTCGCCAGCGGTGGCGAAAAATCCGCCAGCACGCTGGACGATGCCGATGCCGATTCGACCCGGGCTGATCCGACGGCGCGGGGCACCATCCGCGGTCGCGCCGATGCCCTGACCATCACCCTCACGATCACCCTGGGGCCACCGGTGCGGGTGCGCGGCTTCGATCTGGGCATCGATGGCGCGGCCAGCGCGGACGCTTCGGTTGCGGCAGCCGTTGCCCAATTCCAGCCGCGCGCGGGCGAGGTGTTGAATCACGCGCTCTACGAAGACGGCAAGGCGCGGATCGGTCGCGCATTGACCGAACATGGCTGGTTCGATGCCCGCATGGCCGAGCATCGCATCGAGGTGACGCGCGCGGCGCAGGCCGCCGACATCGCACTGCGCTGGAGCAGCGGCCAGCGCTACACCTTGGGGGACGTGCGCTTCAATCAAACCCCCGAACCGTTCCTGCGCGACGCCCTGCTGCACAAGCTGGTGCGCTGGCAGCCGGGTACGCCGTTTGACCAGGCCGAACTCGAGCGCCTGCGCAGCGCGCTGGTGGCGCTGGATTACTTCGCGCTGGTCGATGTGCAGGCCGCGCCGGAACAGGCGGTGGATCGCACTACGCCGGTGCTGGTCGAACTGACGCCGGCCAAGCGCAGCATCTACAGTCTCGGCCTGAGCTATGCCACCCTCGACGGCCCCGGCATCAGCGCCGGGGTTGAGCGTCGCTACCTCAATGCGCGCGGACACAAGGCGCTGGCGCAGATCGACTGGGCGCGCCTGCGCAAGACTGTCACCCTGCAATACCGGATCCCCGCCTTCGCCTGGCTGGACGGCTGGTACACCGCCAGCCTGCAGGCCAGCGACGAGCTGACCGATTACGTCAACAGCCGCCGCCTGGAACTGGTGGCCAGTCGCAGTGGGCAGGTCAACGATCACCTCAATGTGGTCGCCTCGCTGCACCTGCTGCGCGAGCGCTGGGCTTATCGCACGATCCTCAAACCCGTCGAAGAGTTCCGCTTTGCCAGCTTTCTGTTCCCGGCACTGCAAGCCGAATACATCGATGTTGATGATCGAATGGCACCACGCCGTGGCATGGGCGCGAGCCTGATCCTGCGCGGCGGCAAGGGTGGCAGCAGTGGCGACGCCAGCTTCGCCCAGCTTTACCTTTCCGGGCAATGGTTCCACGGCTTTGACGCCGACAGCCGCCTGATCGTGCGCGGCGAGCTCGGCCACACCTTCACCGACGATGTGCTCGATCTGCCGCCCAGCCTGCGTTTCTACGCCGGTGGCGACCGCAGCGTGCGCGGCTACGGCTGGCACGAGATCGGTCCGCGCATCGTCACCAGCGGCGGCGATTACTTCACCGGCGCGCCCAATCTGCTGACCGCCAGTCTCGAATACGAGCGCTATTTCAACGGTCCCTGGGGCGCGGCGGTGTTCGTCGATACCGGCAGCGCGTTCGAAGGGCGTCGCCCGGATCTGCACACCGGGATCGGGATCGGCCTGCGCTGGCGCTCGCCGGTCGGCCCGGTGCGGATCGATATCGCCCATGGCCTCAATGCACCCGATTCGCCGGTGACCTTGCACCTCAACATCGGAGCGGATCTGTGAGCCGGCACGCGCACGCCTCGCAGGTGGCGTGGCGTGTGGCGGAGGGTTCGCCATGAGCGCGCCGGAAGCGAAGCCGCTCCCGCTGAAGCGTCGCTGGCGGGCGCTGATCGTCGCGCTCGCCGCGCTGGTGTTGCTTATCGTCATGGCCCTGCTGTGGCTGCTGAACACCGACGGCGGCCGCGACTTCGCCCTGCGCCAGCTCGCCGCCCGCCTGCCGACTGGCAGCACGCTGCGCTGGAACAGCGCGCAGGGCCACCTGGCGGGCCCGCTGCGGCTGGCAGGCGTGCAATTCACCACGCCGGTGCAGCGCGACGAACATTGCCAGCCGACGCCCGCCTCACCCTGCGCCACCGGCACGCTGCGGCTGGATATCGCCGAGACCCGGCTCGATGCCGCGCTGCTGCCGCTGCTGGCGCGACGGCTGCGGCTGGACCAGCTGCTCGTGCGCGGCGCGCGCCTGGATCTGCCGCGCGACGACAGCGCGCTGGAATTGCCGGACTGGCCGGAGGTGCTGCCCAGGCTGGATCTGCCGATCGTGATCGAGGCCGATGCGCTGACCGTCGATGACGTTCAAATCCATCGCGAAGGCGAGGCGCTGATCGCCATCCGCAGCGTGCGCGGCGGCCTGCGCGTGGGCCGGGGCATGGCGCATCTCGAGCATCTGCGCGTGGACAGCGATCGCGGGCTGCTGAGCGTGCACGGTGATTACACGCCGCGTCGCAATTACCGCACCGAGCTGACCGCCAGCGCGCAGTTTCCGGCGCGGCTTGGTCGGCCCGCAGCGCATCTGGACCTCCGTGTTCGCGGCGATCTGTCGAAGCTGGAAGCCGCGGTCGATGGCCGCCTGCCGGAAGCCACGCATCTGCGGCTGACGCTGGGCGGCGACGCCGCGACGCCGCGCTGGCAGCTGGATGCCGACAGCGCCGGACTCGATCCTGATCTGCTTGCCGGCAACGGCAGCGGCACGCCGCTGCGTTTCACGCTGGCCGCCACCGGCGTGGGCGGGCAGGCGCAGCTGCACGGAGATTTCGCCAGCGGTGATTTCAAGGCACGCCTGCAAGCCTCCAGGTTGCGCCTGTCCGGTCAACGCATCGACCTGCAACCGCTGGTGGTGGATCTGCTGGATGGCCGCGTCACCGCGCAGGGGCATGTCGAACTGGCGGCATCCGATCAAGCCAGCGTCGATCTGGCGCTGGCGGCACGCGGGCTGCGCTGGGCGGATACCAACGGACAAACGGCAGTTGCCGGTGACGCCGACCTCAAACTTGCCGGACGCCTGGACCAGTGGACGCTGCGCGGACAGGCGCGCCTCACGCGTGGCAAGGAGCAAGCGACGCTCGATCTCGCCGGCAGCGGCGATCGCAACAGCGCCCGCATCGAACGACTGGATGCCGGCACCCGCGCCGGTCGGCTGTCGGCAAACGGCAGGCTGGCGTGGTCGCCTGCGTGGCAGTGGCAGGCCAAGGCCACGCTTGCCGATTTCGATCCCGGCAACTTCGCGCCCGATTGGCCGGGCGCGCTGCGCGGCACCATCGAAACCCAAGGCGAGCAAGGCAACGGCGCGCTGAGCGCCCGCTTCGATGCGCGCGATCTTGGCGGCCAGCTGCGCGGCCGGCCGCTGTCCGGGCATGCCATGCTCGCCATTGAGGGTGAACGCTATCGCGGCGACGTGGCGTTGGCGCTGGGTACAAGCCGGATCGAAGCGAAGGGGCAAATGGCCGCGACGCTGGAAGTCGATGCCAACTTCGCACCGCTGCAATTGGAAGACCTGCTCCCCGGCGCCAGCGGCCGCATCGACGGCCAGCTTGCGCTGCGCGGTCGCCGTGACGCGCCCGATCTGCGCGTGGATTTGAACGGCCAGAACCTCGTCTGGAAGGCGTATCGCGCCCGCCATCTGCACGCCCGCGGCCAGCTTCCGTGGGCGCAGGGTGAGGGCACGCTCAATCTGGACGCTGAGAACGTGCAGGCCGGGCTCGCGCTGGCATCGCTGCATGCCAACCTGCACGGCGCGCTTACCCGTCTGGGCCTTGTGCTCGACGCCCAAAGCGATGTCGGCACGCTGGCGCTGGCCGGCAGCGCAAGCAAGCAGGGCATGCGCTGGCAAGGACAACTCGCAAGTCTCGCATTCACCCCGGTGCAAGGCAGCGCGTGGGCCTTGCAAGCGCCCAGTGCGTGGTCCTGGGACGGCCAACGCGCCACCCTCGCCGACGCCTGCCTGCACGCCAGCCTCGGCGGCCGCCTGTGCGCCCGCGGTGGCTGGCCGGCGCCGGGCTTGACACTTGCAGGCAGCCAATTGCCGCTGGCGCTGGTCGCCGAGTTTCTGCCCAAGCGCGAGGATGGGCGCCCTTGGGTGCTGGTCGGAAACGTGGACCTGGAGGCGCGACTTGCGGTGGCGGGCTCAGGCTGGACTGCCGATGCCAGCCTGACCTCCGCCAGCGGTGGGCTGCGCGATCGCCAGCGCGCGCGCCGCGACCTGTTCGGCTATCGCGATCTCAAGCTGGATGTGCGCGCTAACCCGCAGCGCATCGAAAGCCACATCAACGCGGGCCTCTCCGGCGGCGGCAAGCTCGATGCCGAATTCGCCACCGGCTGGGAGGCCGCATCACCACTGACCGGCAGTCTGCGCGCCAACACCAAGGAACTGACCTGGCTGGAATTGCTGTCGCCCGATCTCGCCGAACCCGGCGGCGCGCTTTCGGTGGACGTGCAATTGGCTGGAACGCGCGGGCGCCCGCACCTTGCCGGCCGCGCGCAGCTGCAAGCTTTCAGTGCGGAACTGCCGGCGCTGGGCATCGGCATCGAGCAAGGCGAAATCGCCCTGAACGCCGACGCAGACGGCAGCGCCAGGATCACCGGCAGCGCCAGCACCGGCAAGGGCATCCTGCGCGTCGACGGCAGCCTGGGCTGGCTGGATGACACGACGCCGCTGCAACTGGCGATCAATGGCAGCGAGGTGTTGCTGGCCGACACCCGCCAGCTGCGCCTGCTGGCGTCGCCTGATCTCACCGCGCGCTGGCGCGCCGGCGCACCGATCGAACTGCGCGGCGACGTGCTCGTTCCCGAAGCCGATCTGCACCTCGAACGCCTGCAATCGGGCGTCTCGCCATCGCCCGACGTGGTGGTGCTGGATCCCGACAAGCCGGTCGCGGCAGCCACGCCCATCGCCGTCGACGTCGACCTTGGCCTGCGCGTCGGTGACAAGGTGCGCATCGACGGCTATGGCCTGGCCGGCAGCCTGACCGGCAGCCTGCGCGTGCGCCAGCCGCCGGGCGGCGACACCCGCGCCACCGGTGCGCTTGAGGTCGCTGGCCGCTATCGCGCCTATGGGCAGAACCTGCAGATCACCCGTGGCCGACTGGCGTGGTCGAACGCGGCGATCGGCAATCCGCAATTGGACATCCGCGCCGAGCGTCATGTCGGTGATGTGACCGCTGGCGTGGCGGTCACCGGCCGCGCCTCCAATCTGCAGGCCAGCGTGTATTCCAATCCGGCGATGAGCCAATCGGAAGCACTGGCCTACCTGACCCTGGGCCGGCCGTTGTCGACCCTGACCGGGCGCGAAGCCCAGCAACTCGGCGCCGCGCGCTCCGCCCTCAATGCCAGCGCCGGATTGCTGGCCGCCGAACTGGGCAACCGGATCGGTCTTGACGATGCCGGCGTCAGCCAGTCGCGCGCGCTCGGCGGCGAAGTGCTTGGCATCGGCAAATACCTGTCACCGCGCCTGTACGTCAGCTACGGCGTGGCCCTGCTCGGCACCGGGCAAGTCGTCACCCTCAAATATCTGCTGAAAAAAGGCTTCGACATCCAGATCGAATCCAGCAGCGTGCAAAACCGCGCCTCGATCAATTGGCGGATGGAAAGGTAGCCCCGCGCCGTGGCCGCATCGCAGAATGACGGCATGGATGCCGATGCCCAGCCCACCACCCTGACCGCCACCTCGTGGTTGGCTACCACGCCGGAGGCGAAGGCCGACGCTTTCCGCGAGGCCTATGCCACTGCTTACGCCGAGCTCAAGCGGATGGCGCGCGGGCAGTTGCGGCGGATGGGGCGCTGGTCGGAAACCACGGTGCTGGTCAACGAGGTCTACCTGAAGCTGTGCTCCGGACACTCGCCGATCCCAAGCGAGCACGGCCACCTGATGGCGCTGTCGGCCTGCGCCATGCGGCAGGTGCTGGTGGGCATGGCCCGCCATGCCAATGCCGACAAGCGCTCGGGCCAGGCGGTCACGTTGGACGACGTGCATGCCGATCCGGCGCAATCGGCGCGTTCCGCGGTCGACGTGCTGGCGCTGGATGCCGCGCTGGAGCGGCTGGCCGAGCTTGACCTGCGCAGCGCGCAGATGGTGGAGTTGCGCTATTTCGGCGGTTACACCGAAGCGGAAACCGCCGCCATCCTCGGCATCACCGACCGCACCTTGCGCCGCGATTGGCGACGCGCGCGCGCGTTTTTGCAGGCCGAGCTGGGTTCCTGAATGGCCTCGGATCCGTCACGCCGCGCCTTTGAACTGTTCAACGTGCTGGTGGAACTGCCCGAGCCGCAGCGCCGCGAGCGGCTGGCGGCGCTGCATGCGGAAGACGCCGCGCTGGCGGAGGCAATCGAACGGCTGCTGGCGGCCGACGTGGAAGCAGAGGCGGCCCCCGACGCACCGCCGCTGACCCGCTGGGCGTCCGAGCTGACGCCCGCTGCGCCCGCGCCAACAACCCTGGAAGCCGGCCAAACCCTGGGCCCGTGGCGGCTGCTGGCCCCGCTGGGTGAAGGCGGCATGGGTGTGGTCTGGTTGGGCGAGCGCCAGGGTGACGGTTTCGTGCAGCGCGCCGCGATCAAGCAATTGCACCTGGTCTCGAACCGCCGCGCCGCGCACGCACGCTTCCTGCGCGAACGCGGCATCCTCGCCCGGCTTGAGCATCCCAACATCGCCGGCCTGCTCGATGCCGGCGTGGGCGAAGATGGCTTGCCCTGGTTCGCGATGGCCCACGTCGAAGGCGCGCCCATCGATCGTTGGTGTGATGACCATCGGCTGGACGTTCGCGCCCGCGTGCAGCTGTTCCTGCAGGTGCTCGACGCGGTGCAGTACGCGCACCGCAATCTGGTCGTCCATCGCGACATCAAGCCGGCCAACGTGATGGTGGACGCGGGTGGCCACGTCAAATTGCTGGACTTCGGAATTGCCAAGCTGCTGGAGGAGGGCGTTGACGCCGGTCTCACCCGCGATGTGGCGATGACACCGCAGTTCGCCGCGCCCGAACAGCTGCTGGGTCAGGCCGTCACCACCGCCACCGACATCTACCAGCTCGGCCTGCTGCTGCACGCCCTGCTGGTGGGTGGCCACCCCTACGGCGTCACCGCGCGGACGCCGCTGGCAACGCTGGTCACCACCCTCGATCAGCCGCCGAAGACATTGGCAGCGACGGTCCGTGCAATGGACGCGGCGGCGCTGACCCAGCGCCACACCCGCCGCCACGAGCTGGTGCGCAAGGTAGCCGGCGATCTGTCCGCAGTCGTGTCCAGCTGCATCGCACGCGCCCCCGAAGCGCGTTACCCGAGCGTCGACCGTCTCGCGGACGACCTGCGCCGCTGGCTGGACGGCCAGCCGGTGTCGGTCCGCGCATCGTCACGCGGCTACCGCCTGCGGTTTTTCCTGCGCCGCCACCGCTGGGCGCTGACCAGCCTCGCCGCCGTGTTTTGCGCGCTGGCGGTCGGCCTCGGAGTCGCTCTCCACCAAGCCCAGCTGGCACACCAGCAAGCGCAGCAGGCACACACGCAGGCCGTGCGTGCGGAACAGGTCAAGGATCTGGCGCTGTCGGTGTTCCGCGAGGAAGATCCGCTGCTGCGCGAACTGGCCAACCAGCGCACGCCGGCCCAGGTCGTGGCCGCCGGCATCGCGGCGTTGGAACAGCAGGACGTCGACCCCGCGTTGCGCGGGGCGCTGCTCGACGACCTCGGCGAACTCCAGTCCAACCTCGGCGACCCGGCCGGCGCGCGCCGTTCACTGGAGCAGGCGTTGGCATTGCGCACGCGGCAATTCGGTGCCGACAGCGCCGAAGTCATGCAGACCGAGCGCAAGCTCGCGCTCGCGGCCCACCGCAGCCTCGACCTGCGCGCGGCGACGACGCACGCCCGGCGCGCAATCGCAATTGCGAAGCGGCGCGGCACCCCGCACGCCGTCGACGCGGCGCGGGCCCGGATCCTGCTCGCTCTGGTCCACTCCGGTGACAGCCAGCGCGACCAGGCCCTGGCCCTTGCCGCCAGCGGTATCCGCGACTTGGACGCGCAGCTGGGGGCGTCCGCCCCGGAAACGCTGGAAGCGCGCCTGCGCCACGCCCAGATCCTGACCCAGCTGCGCCGCGATCCCGAAGCCATCGCCGAGCTGCGCGACGTCATTTCCGCCATCGAAACGGCCAACGGCAAGGACTCCGCACGCTTGTTGTCCCCGCTCATCGCACTGGCTGGCGTGCAGCGGCAAGCGCAGCAGCTGGAGGCCGCCGGCGCGACCTATGCGCGCGTGGTCGCACTCGCGCAGCGCCACTTCCAGGGCAAGAACCGGCTGCTGGCCAGCGCGCTGTCCCGCTACGGGATGTTGCTGGTTGACATGGATCGGCTTCCCGAGGCCAAGGCGCTGCTGACCAAGGCCGAACTGGCCCTGCCGGAAGGCGAAACCCCGGAATTGGCGCAACTGCTGTCCAACCGCACCAAGCTGCACCTGCAGCTGGGCGAGGCGGACGCCGCCGAAGCCGTGGCCCAGCGCGCCTTCCGGCTGCGATTGCAGGGCGGTGGCGAGCATGATGGACAGACTTGGTACTACGCCAGCCAGTGGGGCAGCGCGCTGGCGCTGCAGGGCAAGCTGGGCGAAGCCGAGCGCGTGCAGCGCGATGCGCTGGCCAGGCTCGAAGCCCTCCTTGGCCGCAACGGCTACCAGAACGCGCTGATTCTGGATGCCCTGGCCGGCACCCTGCACCGGCAACAACGCTATGCCGAGGAGATCCCGCTGCGGCAGCGGGCGCTGGCGCTGACCGCCAGCAAGTATTCGACCGACCATCCGCTGTATCAGGGCCGGATGAAGGCCCTGCGTGAAATCGAGCAGGCCGTCACCCGCGGCGGTGCCCTGCGGCTGGTCGAGCAGGCGGCTGCCGGAGGCTGAAACCCGCCAGTGGCGCCGGCGCGGGACAAGCCCGACAATGCGCCGATGGATGATTGCGGCCAACCTGCCACCCTGACTGCGGCCTCGTGGCTGGCCAAGGCGCCGCCCGAACGCGCGGAGGCGTTTCGGCAGGCCTATGCAAGCGCCTACGCCGAGCTCAAGCGGCTTGCCCGCACCCAGCTGCGGCGCGTGGGTCGCTGGTCGGAGACCACGGTCCTGGTCAACGAGGTCTATCTGAAACTGTGCTCCGGCAACGTGCCCGCGCCCAGTGAGCACGGTCACCTGATGGCGCTGTCCGCCTGCGCCATGCGTTCGGTGCTGGTGGGCATGGCTCGACAGGCCAGCACCGCCAAGCGCGCCGGCCTGCACGTCACCCTTGATGACGTGCACGAGGACCGGGCGCACTCCGCGCTGGAAGTGCTGGCGCTGGACAGCGCGCTGGAGCGGCTGGCGGCGATCGACCTGCGCTGCGCGCAGATGGTGGAACTGCGCTATTTCGGCGGCTATTCGGAAACCGAGTCGGCGGCGATCCTGGGCGTCACCGAACGCACACTGCGGCGCGACTGGCTCCGCGCCCGCGCCTTCCTGCAGGTCGAGCTGGAGTCCTGAATGGCATCGGGCCCATCCAGCCGCGCCTTCGCCGAGTTCAGCGCGCTGATGGATTTGCCCGTGCGGGAACGGTTGCAGCGCTTGCAGACCCTGCGGCGCGAAGACGCGGCGCTGGCCGATGCGGTCGAAAGACTGCTGGCGGCGGCTGACGATCAGCCCGGCAGCGACGATTCCGGCGAACGGCTGGCGCGCTGGGCGGCGCATCTGTCCACCGAAGCGGGGGACGCGGATGCACTGGATGTTGGTCAGATGCTCGGGCCCTGGCGACTGCTGCGGCGGCTGGGCGAAGGCGGCATGGGCACGGTCTGGCTGGGCGAGCGGGAAGGGGATGGCTTCCGCCAGCAGGCGGCCATCAAGCTGATCACCCACGGGCTGGATTCTTCACTGGCACGCGCGCGCTTCCTGCGCGAACGCGGCATCCTGGCGCAGCTGGAACACCCCAACATCGCCAGCCTGCTCGACGGCGGCGTCAGCGCCGCCGGCCAGCCCTATTTCGCCATGGCCTACGTCGAAGGCGAGCCTATCGATGCCTGGTGCGATGGCCGGCGGCTGGGCGTGCGGGCCCGCGTGACGCTGTTCCTGCAGGTGCTCGACGCGGTGCAGTACGCGCACCGCAACCTGATCGTCCATCGTGACCTGAAGCCTTCCAACGTGCTGGTGGACGGCGACGGCCACGTGAAGCTGCTGGACTTTGGCATCGCCAAGCTGCTGGAGCCCGAAACTCGGTCCGATGTCACCCGCGAACTGGCCATGACGCCGCAGTTCGCGGCACCGGAGCAGTTGCGCCACCTGCCGGTGACGACCGCCACCGACGTCTATCAGCTTGGCTTGATGCTGCACCTCATCCTCACCGGCGACCATCCCTTCGGCGTGCGCGACGCCACCCCGGTGGGCGAATTGCTGCCACTGCTCGAAGCGCCGCCGCACAGCCTCGGGCAGGTGGCGCGGCAACTGTCCGAGGCCACCCTGGCGCAGCGCCAGAGCGGTCGCAAGGCGTTCGTCCACAGCGTCTCCGGCGACCTTTCCGCCATCGTCGCCACCTGCCTTGCGGTGGAACCGGAGCAACGCTATCCCAGCGTCGATGCGCTGGCCGGGGACCTGTGGCGCTGGCTGGACGGTCTGCCGGTGGGCGTGCGCGCGTCTTCGCGCAGCTACCGGCTGCGTTTCTTCGTGCGTCGCCACCGGTGGGCGCTGGCCTCACTGGCGGCGATCATTTGCGCGCTCGCCATCGGGCTGGGGGTCGCCCTGCAGCAGGCGCGGCAGGCGCGGCTGCAGGCGCAGCGCGCGCAGCAGGTCAAGGATCTGGTGCTGTCGGTGTTCCGCGAGGAGGACCCGTTGGCGCGCGGCACCGACAGCGCGCGTGCGCCGGCGCAGATTCTTGCCGACGGCATCCGCGGGCTGGACGCGCGACAGGGGGTCGAACCTGCGCTGCGCGCGGAGCTGCTGGATGATCTGGGCGAAATCCAGAGCAATCTCGGCGATCCCGCCCATGGTGTCATCACCCTGCAGCAGGCGCTCGCCCTGCGCACGCAGCTGTTCGGCCCCGCCAGCGCTCAGGCTGGACAGACCGAACGCAAGCTGAGCGAAGCCGCCTGGGCCGCCGGCAATCTGGAAACTGCCGAACGGCATGCGCGGCGGGCGCTGGCCGTCGCGACCGAGCTTGACGGCGGCCATGCGCCCGAAGCCGCCCGCGCACGGCTGGCGCTGGCGCAGGCCACCATCAATGGCCGACAGCGCGAGCAGGCGCTGCCGATGGCCGAACAAGCCATCGCCGACCTCGCCCTCCGCCTGGGGCGCGGTGCGCCGGAAACCACCGCGGCGATGCAGCAGCGCGCGCTGATGCTGTTGCAACTGCGGCGCGACGACGAAGCCATCCTCCAGCTCCGACAGATGGTCGCCACCATCGAAGCCGGCGCCGGCGTGCAGTCGCCTCGGCTGTTGCCGCCGCTGTCGCTGCTGGCAAGCGCGCTGCGCCAGAATCATCGTGCCGATGAAGCCGCCGCCGCATTCGAACGGGCCGAGGCCCTGGCACGCCGCTACTATCCCGAGCCCAGCGGAACGCTGGCCAACCTGCTGGCCCGCCACGGTGCGCTGATGCTGCAGCAGCGCAAATTGCCGCAGGCCAAGACGCTGTTCGACGCTGCCGCCCACGCGATGCCGGCGGGCAATGACGATGCGCTGTCCAAACTGCTGTTCGAGCGCGGCAAGCTGCACCTGATGCTGGGCGCGGGCGATGCCGCCGAAGCCGATCTGCGGCAGGCGTTCGAACTGCAGCGCAAGCTGTCCGGCGATGGCGATGGCAGTACCTGGTACTACGCCAGCGTCTGGGGCCAGGGGCTGGCGATGCAAAACCGGTTCGCCGAAGCCGAGCGGATCCAGCGCGATGCGATCACCCGCCTGCACGCCATCCTCGGCCCCGCCGCCTACCAGAATGCGCTGCTGCTGGATGCCCTGACCGACACCTTGATGCGTGCCGGTCGGCCGGTCGAGGCGCTGGCGACGATGCGCGAATCGCTGGCGCTCACCGCCAGCAAGTATTCGACCGACCATCCGCTGTATCAGGGCCGGATGAAAGCCCTGCATGAAATCGAGCAGGCTGCCGCCGCGCAGTCCGCAAGCCGCCGCTGAGCCGCTCCTCACAAGCACCCGACTGCCGCCTGGAGCGTGAAAGCCGTCAGCGCACGATCCGCGCGCCCTTCAAGCGCGCCACGCCACCTTCGCTATCGGTCCACACCAGCCAGGCCATGCCGTCGTCGGCCAGCAGCTTCGGGTAGCCGCTGGCCATCCCGCGCGCGCCCACTTTGGCCACTTCGATGGTTTGCAGCCGGCGCTGCAGATCCGGGCTGTAGCGCGCCACCATCAGCGTCTGCCCCTGCCCGTTCTCGCGCAGCCACGCCACCCACACCTGCTGGCCGTCGAAGGCGACCGCCGCGCGGCCCAGCACCGGCGCGCCCGCGTCCAGCTCCACCGGCGTCGAGAAGCTGTCGCCGGCGTCCGTGCTGCGCGCCAGCTGCAGCAGCGGTTTGTCGGTGCGCTCGCTGTACCAAACCACGATCACGGTGTTGCCTTGCGCGGCCAGCGCCGGGCCGGCCACCGGGCAGGCCTCGATCTTCCAGCCATCCGCATGGACGATTTTCGGCGCGCTCCAGGCGCCGTTCTCGAACCGCAGCGTGGCGATATCGCGGACGTTCTCCGCGCTGCGCGCGCGGTAGGCAAGCAGCGGGCCGCGCGGGGTCATCGCAGCGCTGATCTGGCAGCAGTCGCAGCTGTGCGGGTCGAGCACGACATCGGCGCCGCGGCGCAGGTTCATGTCGAAGCCGTTGACCCGCAACTGGGTGCTTTTGCCCGCGTCCTCCCCGCCATGCGCCATGCCGGCCATCGCGTGCGCGTCGGGCGCGTTGGCTTGTACGGCGGGCGCGGACTCCGGATGTTCCGTCGTGGCCGCATCGTCAACTGCACGCCCATCCAACCAGGCAATGCCGAGGCTGTCATCGCCGGTCGGCCACAGCGCCGCAAAGCCGTGTTCGGCCAGCGCCCGGTCATCGTTCACCCGGGTCATCTGCGCCCAGGTCATGCCGCCGTCGCGCGAACGCGCCAGCACCACGTCGGCATCGTGACCTGCGCCATCCGGCCGCGATTGCAGCCACTGCGCCCACAGCGCACCATCGCGCGTGGCCAGCAGGTGTGGGGCGTTGGCCCCGCTGGCAGAAAGCGAATTGCCGATCGCAATCGTGCGCGGCTGGCTCTGCCAGCCGTCCGCTTCGGTGTAGGAGGAAAACTGGAGCACGTTCCGACGCCCTTCGCGGCGGTTGATCCAGCTCAGCAGAATCCGCCCGTCCGGCGCACGCACCAGATCCGGGGCCATCGAGCCCACTTCGGCTGGGAGCACCCAGACCTGGGCCTGGAAATTCCCGCTGGCGGGCGGTGCGGCCGGCTTGCGCCCGCAGGCGGTCAGGGTCAGGGCCAGCGCGGCAGCGACAGCAAGCGGCACTGCGATGCGTGCGTGCATGAGACTATTCCGAAGGACACTTCCGGCATTGTCACCGGAAAACCGTTGTGCCGGAATCAACGCGCGGGCAAGGGCGGTGGTCTTTGCCGGTTTTTCGTTCATTCAAGGTTCTTGCCGGCAGGGCAACCATGGAAACTCGAATCTGAGCGCGGTTTGCAGAAGCGTTGCGGCAGGCCCCGCTCACCCGGACAATGCGCGGCAACGGAGGAAACGATGCCCGAATTGGCGGCGTTCTGGATGGCGGGCGTGCGGGCCGCGGACCCGGCGCGCTTCGATGCCGCGTTCGCCGGCGAATACGCGGCGCTCAAGCAGGCCGCGCGCGACCAGTTGCGCCGGTTCGGTGGGGATTTCGGCACCACCGCACTGGTCAATGAAACCTGGCTGAAGCTGCGCGCAGCGCGAAACTTCGACGCCAACGACCGCCGCCACTTCATCGCCCTGTCCGCCTGTGCCATGCGCCAAGTGCTGGTGGACCATGTGCGCAGCATGCACGCCGACAAGCGCGGGGCCGGGCAGCGGGCCGTCACCTTGACCCTGAGCCTGGCCGAGGGCGACAACCGCCCGCTGGACGCGCTGGAACTGGACAACCTGATCGATACCCTCGCCCGCGCCGATCAGCGCGCCGCCGAAGTCGTCACGCTGCACTGCTTCGGCGGTTACAACTTCGCTGAAATCGGCGAAGTCCTGGGCGTGAACGAACGCACGGTCCAGCGCGACTGGCGCAAGGCGCGCGCGTTCCTGCTCAGCCAGCTTGCCACCTGATTTGCGGGCGGCCAGCCCGGACGCGGCGCAATCGCAAAAAATCCGGGGCGGTTGCCCGCCCCGGATTCCTTCCCGCCCCAAACCGCGCGTTTACAGGTCGAAGCCGAAGCCGCCGCCGACGCTGCTCTCGCCGCTGGCGAAGCTGGCACCGAGCGAGAACGAGCCGCGGTCGCCGATGCGCCGGCCGTAGCCGATCGACACCGCGCCCTGGCCGCCCTGCGCGCCCACGCCAATGGCAATCCGGCCGCGCGGGCTGTTGCTCATCGCCGCGTTGACCGCCATCTGGGTCATCGCCGTACCCATCGCGCCGATCCGGTCGATGCGGGTATCGGTTTGCGCGAAGCGACGATCGACCTGCTGCTGGTACTGGGTGAAGGTATCGTTCCAGGCCGCGAAGCGCTGATCGGTGTAGGCATTGGCCGCGGTCAGGGTCTGCGCCGACTTGGTGTCGGTGTAGCTGTTGGCGGCGGTCAAGGTGGCGGCGTCGCCGGCCTGCATCTGGCCGAGGTTCACCGCATCCATGGCGTCGGTGCCATCGGCCACGTTCTTGATTTGAGTGCCGTTGGCGCCGTCCAGCGTCACGCTGCCATGGCTGGGGTCGTCGTACTGGATGCCACCCGCATTGGCGGTCATCCAGCCGTCGATGGCGGCCAGCGCTGCACCGACGTTGTTGTAGGCCACGCCCTGGATGGTGTAGCTGGGCGCAGTGAACACTCCGCTGGACCAAGCCGCGCCGCCACCCAAGGCTGCCGCGAACGGTGCCAGATCCCAGACCGGAATCCCGGCGATGGCGGCGTTGAGCTGGCCGAGGTTGACCGCATCGGTGTCATCCACGCCCGCAGCGACGTGGATCAGGCGAGCGTTGCGGTCGCTGCCGTAGGCGACGCCGCTGTTGTCCAGGTCCGTTGCCGAATGGCCAAACGACACCACGCCTTCCACGCCAGCCACTGCCTGATAGCCGATGGCGGTGCTGTAATCTGCTTCCGCTCGCGAGCTGTTGCCAAACACGCTGCTTCTAAAGCCGATGGCGATGTTGTAATTGCCCAAGGCGCTGCTCTGAGCCCCTTGGGCGGAGTTTTGGTAGCCAAATGCGCTGCTGCCATCGCCGCTGGCTTTGTTGCCAAAGCCGAACGCGCTGCTGTGCCAAGCGCTGGCCTTGTTCTGTACGCCCACCGCGCTGCTGTTCCAATCGCTGGCCTTGTTCTGTGCGCCCACCGCGCTGCTGTTCAGGCCGCTGGCCTCGTTCTGTGACCCCACTGCGTTGCTGTTCAGCCCGCTGGCGGCATTGCTTTGCCCGAAGGCGCTGCTGCCTTCACCATCGGCATGGTTTTCGAAGCCCATCGCGCTGCTGAGGTTGCCGAAGGCCGAGTTGTTGTAGCCAAACGCGCTGCTCAAATCTCCTGCTGACTTGTTCCAGAAGCCCATCGCGCTGCTCTGAAGCCCGAAGGCGGTATTGCTTCGGCCAAAGGCGCTGCTGTCATCGCCGCTGGCCTCGTTCTGTGAGCCCACCGCGCTGCTGTTCAGACCACTGGCGAGATTGCTTCGGCCAAAGGCGCTGCTGCCTTCACCATCGGCATTGTTTTCGAAGCCCATCGCGCTGCTGTCCAGACCGTTGGCGTTATTGTTTCGGCCTACGGCGCTGCTGTCATCGCCGTAGGCCCCGTTCCGAAAGCCCATCGCACTGCTGTTGGAGCCCTTAGCTACGTTGAGCGTGCCAAAGGCGCTGCTGAATAGGCCGGCGGCCAGGTTATAGAATCCAAACGCATCGCTGTATAGGCCGGTGGCGTCGTTAAGGGATCCAAACGCATTGCTGTATTGGTCGCTGGCCAGGTTATCGTATCCGAACGCATTGCTGCCGTAGCCGGTGGCGTAGTTGTATGCGCCAAAGGCGCTGCTGAAGGTGTCCACAGCGGAGTTGCTCAAACCAAACGCATTGCTACTTGAGCCGCTGGCGTTGTTGTTGTATCCGTAAGCCGATGCGTTTACAGCGCAAGTCGCGTTGTCGGTGCCGTGTTCATTGCCCTGATCGGTGGACGGTGCCGGCACGATGGGATCGCCGTTGGCGTCCACGCAGACCGGATCGGCGGCAAATGCCGGCAGCGCCAGCGCTGACAGCAGGGCCAGGGTGAGCAGGGAGAGCACCGGCGAGCGGCGGCGGGTCGTGGTGGTGTGCATGGTGTCAGGTTCCTTGGGAAGGGGGATGCAGGCCCCGCTTGTGGGTGGCCTTGTCCCTTCATTCGGAAAAACCCGGCCCAACCCGACACGGCATTGAAATCTGCCGTCCCGGTCCGCCGCCGCATTTGCCGGGTGCCGGGCGGGGCCGCACAATTCGCCCGTGGGGAATGCGGGCCGGCCCGGCGCTGCACCTGGAGGGCGCATGGCATCCGACGAGCATCTGCGGCGTGCGCTGGAGCTGTTTGATGCCGCGCTGGAACAACCCGAGCCGCAGCGCGAGGCGTGGCTGCATGCGCAGTGCGCGGGCGATGCGGCGCTGCTGGCGCAGGTGCGCGCGCTGCTGGCGGCCGATGCGCACGACAGCGCAGCCGACCTGTGCCTGAACCCGCTGGCTGCCGTCAGCGCCGAGGCCGCCACCACGGCGCCAGCGGAGGCGCTGCTGGGTGAGCGCATCGGCGCCTGGCGGATCACCGGCGTGCTTGGGCGCGGCGGCATGGGCGCGGTGTACGCGGTGGAGCGCGCCGACGGCCAGTTTGCCCAGCAGGCCGCGCTCAAGCGGGTGCGCTTCGGGCTGGATTCTCCTGCCGCCCGCGACCGTTTCCTGCGCGAACGCCAGATCCTCGCCGGATTGCACCACCCCGGCATCGCCCGCCTGCTGGACGGCGGCACCGACGCCCACAACGCGCCGTATTTCGTGATGGAACGGGTGGACGGGGAGCCCATCGACCGTTGGTGCGACGCCCGTCGGCTGAGCCTGCGCGCGCGCGTCACGCTGTTTTTGCAGGTGCTCGACGCGGTGGCTTACGCCCACCGCAACCTGGTGGTGCACCGCGACCTCAAACCGTCCAACCTGCTGGTGGATGCCCAGGGCCGGGCGCGGCTGCTGGATTTCGGCATTGCGCGGCTTTGCGACGGTGAAACCGGCAGCGCCACCGGCACCCTGGACCGCGTGCTGACCCCGGAATTTGCCGCCCCCGAGCAGATCCTGGGCGATGCCGTGGGCACGGCCACCGACATCTACCAGCTCGGCCTGCTGCTGTTTCGCCTGCTCACCGGAGCCCATCCGCACGGAATCACCGCCCAGACCACCCTGCGTCGCCAGTTGGAGCTGCTGGGCGTTGACGCCGGGCGTGCGTCCAGCGCGGTGCTCAAGGCCGATCAGGCCCAGGCGCTGGCACGGCGCGCCTCTCCGGATCAGCTTGCGCGCCAGCTGCGCGGCGATCTTGACGTCATCCTCGCCAAGGCCATGCAGCGCGAGCCGGAGGCCCGCTACGCCGACGTGGCCAGCCTGCGCGAGGATCTTGCCGCCTGGCTGGACGGCCGGCCGGTAGCGGCGCGCGCGCCGAGCTTCCGCTACCGCGCCGGGCGCTTCGTGCGGCGCAATCGTTGGACGGTGGCCGGCGGCGTCTTCACCCTGTGCGTGATCCTGATCGGCAGCGGCGTATCGCTGTGGCAGGCGCGGCAGGCCAAGCGCGAAGCAGCGCGTGCCGATGCGGTCAGCGCCTATCTGGCCGGCATTTTCACCAGCATCGACCCCGAGCACGGCTGGAACCGCAACGTGGGCGTGCGCGATTTGCTCGACGACGGCGCGCGCCGGCTCGATGCCGGGGCATTGGCCGACCAGCCGGCCGCCGAGGCCCGCCTGCGCGGCACCCTGGCGCAGACCTACGCCGCGCTGGGTGACTATGCCGCGGCGCGGATACAGGTGAACAAGGCGCTGAGCCTGAGCACCCACGACCCGCAGGCCACGGTGCAGCTGCGCATCCAGCAGGCCGAATTGCAGCAGCTTGCCGGCGAATACCGCAGCGCCGCGGCCAATTTGGCCGCCCTGGAGGCCGAATTGACCGCGCACGGCACGGCCCACGCCGACGCGCTGGATCTGGTGCACGGCAAGCAGGCGGATCTGGCCGAGCAGATGGAAGACCTTCCGCGCGCGCTGCGGCTGGGGGAGGCGGTGTACCGATCCGCCCTGACCCGGCACGGGGCTTCCGATGCCCGCACCCAGGCCTACCAGCAAACCTACGCGCTGCTTCTGGGCAGCGCCGGCAAAACCGGCGCGGCGGTGCAGCTGCAGCGCGCCTTGCTGGCCACCCAGCGCACACTGCCGGCGCTGCCCAAGGCCACCCTGGCCACGACCTTGCACAACCTGGCCACCTTGACCAACGACGATGGTCATCCGGCCGAGGCGATCGCGTATGCCGACGAAGCGCTGCGGCTGCGGCAGGCGGCTCTGCCCGCGCAGCACCCGCTGATTGCCCGCAGCCTGGCCTATCTGGCCTATCTGCAGGGGCAGGCCAACCGGCGTGAACCCGCGTTGCGCAATTTCGCCAGTGCGGTGGCGTTGCTGGACACGCCGGCGCATCCGGACGACGAGCTGCTGGCCAATACCCACAACAACTGGGCGGTGACCTGCTACCAATTCAGCGACCTGACCTGCGCACGTACCCATCTGGACGCCGCCATCACGCTGTGGAGCCGGCTGCTGCCGGCCGACCACAGCGACCTGCTCTCCGCGCGCAACAACCTGGCCGCCGTGTTGAATGAAACCGGCGCGCTGGCCGAAGCCGAAGGGCAGATCCGCCAGATCATCGCGGCGCGGCGGGCCAAGCACAGCCGCGCCCTGGACGATGCGCTGGGGCTGGCGGCCGGTTACAACATGCTGACCGTCAACCTGTCCAGCCAGAATCGTCCGCTGCAAGCGCTGGAAGCCGCCCAACAGGCGCTGGCCAGTCTGCAAGACGCCGGTGTCAGCGATCAGGCCGCGCTGGGTTCGGCCTGGAACAGCATCGCGTTTGCCGAATGGCGCATGGGCCGCTGCGTGGACAGCCTCGAACATGCGCGCCGGGCCATCGAGATGTTTGAACAGGCCGGCGCCCACGACCGGCTGCCGTCGGCACAGCTGAACCTGGCGCGCTGCCTCGTGCGCGACTCGGCCACCGCGCGGGCGGGCATTGCGCAGGCCGAAGCGGTGCGCAAGGCGGTGCCCGCCGGCTCGAACACCGGGCAGCAGGCACGCGCCGCGCAGGCCGAAGGCTGGCTGGTCCTGGGCCAGCGCAAGAATGCCAATGCCCTGGCCGATGCATTGATTGCCGAGCTCATCGCCAGCGGCAAACCGCAGTCGCGCACCATCGTGCGAATGCAGGCAGTGCGCTCGGGTCGGCTGGCGCAGTAGCCGATGGCAAGCCGCGGGATGAAGCCGCGGAAAATCCGGGGCGATCGCCCGGTTGCGGGTGGCGGAAGGGGGCGGTTTACGCCGCGCGTTCGCGCCGCGCGCGCTCCAGATGCACCAGCAGCAGCGAGATCGCTGCCGGGGTGACACCGGGGATGCGGCCGGCCTGGCCCACGGTTTGCGGGCGCACGCGCTCGAATTTCTGCTGCACTTCGGCCGACAGCCCGCGCACCCGCGCGTAATCGAAATCACCGGGAATCGCGGTGGTTTCGTTGCGCTGCTGGCGGGCGATTTCCTCGCGCTGGCGGTTCAGGTAGCCGGCGTATTTGGTTTCGATCTCGATCTGCTCGATCACCTTGGCATCGTCCACGCCGGGGCCGAGTGCGGGGATTTGCATCAATCCGGCGTAGTCGATCTCGGGCCGCCGCAGCAGGTCCAGCGCGCTGTTTTCGCGCGTCAGTTCCACGCCCAGCTGGCGCGCGAAGGCCGCGCCCAGCGCGTTATTCGGCGCCGCCCACAAGCTCGACAACCGCGCGGTCTCGGCTTCGACCGCATCGCGCTTGCGACTAAAGGCCTGCCAGCGCGCATCGTCCACCAGGCCCAGTTCACGCCCGATCGGCGTGAGGCGCGCGTCGGCATTGTCCTCGCGCAGCTGCAGCCGGTATTCGGCGCGGCTGGTGAACATGCGATACGGCTCGCTGGTGCCGTGGGTGATCAGGTCGTCGACCAGGACGCCCAGATAGGCCTGGTCGCGACGCAGCGTGCACGCTTCCTGTTCGCGCACGAAGCGCGCGGCGTTGACGCCCGCCAGCAGGCCCTGCGCGGCGGCTTCTTCATAGCCGGTGGTGCCGTTGATCTGGCCGGCGAAGAACAGCCCGGCCACCGCCTTGGTTTCCAGCGAGGCCTTCAGCCCGCGCGGATCGAAGAAGTCGTATTCGATGGCATAGCCGGGGCGGGTGATGTGGGCGTGTTCGAAGCCTTCGATGCTGCGCACCAGCGCCAGCTGCACGTCGAACGGCAGCGAGCTGGAAATGCCGTTGGGGTAGATCTCGGTGACGTGCAGGCCTTCGGGTTCGACGAAAATCTGGTGCGCGGTTTTCTCCGCGAAGCGCACCACCTTGTCCTCGATCGAGGGGCAGTAGCGCGGGCCGATGCCTTCGATCTGCCCGGAATACAGCGGACTGCGGTGCAAGGAGGCGCGGATGATTTCGTGCGTGCGCTCGTTGGTGTGGGCGATCCAGCAGTTCACCTGCGCCGGCTGGTCGGCGTGGCTGCCGAGAAACGAGAACACCGGGCGCGGGTCATCGCCGGGCTGCACGTCCATTTTCGAGTAGTCCAGACTGCGCCCGTCGATGCGCGGCGGGGTGCCGGTCTTGAGCCGATCGACCACGAAGCGGCCGTCGCGCAACTTGTGCGCCAGCGCGGTCGAAGGCGGCTCGCCCATGCGCCCGGCGGCGTACCGGGTTTCCCCGATGTGGATCTTGCCGGCGAGGAAGGTGCCGGCGGTGAGCACCACGGCGGGGGCTTCAAAGCGCAAGCCGGTGTTGGTGACCGCGCCGCGCACGGCATCGCTTTCGATGACGAGATCGTCGACCGAGGCCTGGAATACCGAGAGGTTTTCCTGCGCTTCCACCGCCGTGCGGATGAAGGCGCGGTACAGACTGCGGTCGGCCTGGCAGCGGGTGGCGCGCACCGCTGGCCCCTTCGAGCCATTGAGCGTGCGCCACTGGATGCCGGCGGCGTCGGCGGCCTTGGCCATGATTCCGCCCAGCGCGTCGATTTCCTTGACCAGATGGCCCTTGCCGATCCCGCCGATGGCCGGGTTGCAGCTCATCGCGCCCACGGTTTCGATGCTGTGGGTGAGCAGCAGGGTGCGCGCACCGCTGCGCGCGGAGGCGAGCGCCGCTTCGGTGCCGGCGTGGCCGCCGCCGATCACGATCACGTCGAAGTTGTGGAAAGAATCGCGCATCGTCATTCTCCTGCAGGCGGCCACTTGCGCGCACCAGGCTCGCCATTCCATGGCTCGTCAGGTGCGCCGGCCTCCGCCATCCATGGCTCCGGCGCGTATCGCCGCACGAAGCTTCGCTTCGTCAGCGCGGCGCTACGCCCGCCGCCGATCACGATCACGTCGAAGTTGTGGAAATTCTGGCGCATCGGATCTGCTCGCCGATCTGTTTGATTGACAGCGTGACGCAATCCGCTGCGGTCATGTGGTTGCAGTCACAGTTCGCGAACCCAAGCCGGCAACCGGGCAATTTTCGCACGCGGTTGGCACGCTTCCTGCTGCTGTACTGGCAGCGCTCGACGTGGCACACCGCAAGGTGATGGTCGGACTGAACAGGGGCCGATCCTGCGCACGCCGAGAAAGCGACGAGGGCCGGTTGTCGGGGGACAGCCGGCCCTCTTTTTTGTTCCCACTGCCTGCGCCGAGCGCTGCGGCGATGAGTGCCGGTGCCCGCAGGACGTGCGGAACAGGGGGGATCCGGGAAGTCCCGCCAGGCACCGGCGCGGCTAGATTACATCTTTGGGCGCCGATGTGACGCCGTTCGTCAGGTTTCCGACAAGCTGCGGTTCAGACTGTGACCGAGGTCCGGTTTCCGTGCCCGTTTCGCCTTTGGAACACATCCGAAGGCCCGGTTTGGTGACGGAAAAGTCGCCGCCGCGAGGTGACGCGCTAGCATTCACCGATGCATCCTGCCGATCGCCCACTCGATCCTGCCAGCGTGTTCAACGCGGCGGCGCGGCTGTCGCCACATGCGCAAGTCACGCCCGTCCTGACCGCGCGCTCGCTCGACGCCGAGGCAGGCGCGACGCTTCACTTCAAGGCCGAACACCTGCAACGCAGCGGCGCGTTCAAGTTCCGTGGCGCCTGCAATGCCGTGTTCGCGCTCGCCGAAAGCGAAGCCGCGCGCGGCGTCGTCACGCACTCCTCCGGCAACCACGGCGCGGCGCTGGCGCTGGCGGCGCGATTGCGCGGGATTCCCTGCCATGTGGTGGTGCCGAATGGTGCGGTGGAGGCCAAGGTCGAGGCCATCGCGCGACAGGGCGCCATCCTGCATCGCTGCGCGCCAACGATTGCTGCCCGCGAAGCCGGCTGTGCACAGGTGCAGGCCGGCACCGGCGCCACCGTCATCCATCCCTACACCCACCCCGACGTGATCGCCGGGCAAGGCACCGCCGCGCTGGAACTGCTGACTGCGCACCCGGACCTCGACGCGCTGGTGGTGCCACTGGGCGGCGGCGGCCTGGCCACCGGCACTGCGCTGGCGATCCGGGCGCTGCAACGCGACTGCGCGCTGTATCTGGCCGAACCGACCGGCGCAGCCGACGGCGCGCGTTCGCTGGCCACCGGCCGACTCGATCACGATTTCGTTCCGGACACCGTCTGCGACGGCCTGCGCGGCGCGCTGGGCGCGATCAACTTCGGGCACCTGTCTGCGTTCGGCGCGCAGGTGCTGACGGTGGACGATGCCGACACCCTGGCCGCGCAGCGCCTGCTGCTGCAACGCATGAAGCAACTGGTCGAACCTTCCTCGGCGATCGCCTTGGCCGCCGTGCTCACCCACCGCGAAACGTTCGCCGGCCGCCGCGTCGGCATCGTGCTGAGCGGCGGCAATGTCGATCTGGCGGGGCTGGCGGGGATCCTGAGAGGCTGAATCCCGCGCCTCCCCCACGCGTCGATTCAATACTTCAAATTCGCCTCGAACAATGCATTGATCCGACGATATTCATCCAGCCAGCTGTCGGGGTGGACGAAGCCGTGGCGTTCCATCGGGTAGGGCGCGATCGACCACTGGTCCTTGTGCAGTTCGATCAGGCGCTGGGTGAGCTGGATCGAATCGCGGAAGAACACGTTGTCGTCGATCATGCCGTGGGCGATCAGCAGGTGGT
This sequence comes from Thermomonas sp., assembly GCF_023953935.1. Lineage (GTDB taxonomy): Bacteria > Pseudomonadota > Gammaproteobacteria > Xanthomonadales > Xanthomonadaceae > Thermomonas. Next base: position 25,063 of record NZ_JAMLIW010000004.1, read on the forward strand.
CTTGCAGGCCGCCGGCAAACTCGATTGGTGAGGAACGGCGATAGGCTTCCGGGTCGAGCTCGGGCTCGTTGAGGATGTTCGAGGTGTATTCGTGGTTGTACTGCATCCAGTCGCTGACCGGACGCAGCGCGGCGCCGGCCTTGAACACGCCGGGCGCCTGGAACAGCGCGGTCAGGGTCATGAAGCCGCCATAGCTGCCGCCGTAGATGCCGGCGCGATCGCGGTCGCCCTGATGGTTTTCCACCAGCCAGTCGAGGCCATCGCGATAGTCCTCCAGCTCTGGCTTGCCCATCCAGCGGTAGATCGCGGTGCGCCAGTCGCGGCCATAGCCCTGGCTGGCGCGGTAGTCGAGGTCAAGGACGATGTAGCCCTCCGCGACCAGCAGGTTATGGAACATCTGTTCGCGAAAATAATCCGGCCAGTGCATGTCGGCGTTCTGCAGGTAGCCCGCGCCGTGCACGAACATCACGATGGGGTATTTGCGTCCCGGCTCCGGGTTCGCCGGCCCGTAGTACTTGCCCCAGATCACGCCGGCGCCGTGCTTGCTCGGCACCTGCACGTACTGCGGTTGAATCCACGGATGCGCCTTGAACTCGACGCTGCGGGTGTCGGTGAGCTGGCGCGACGGGCCGCCCTGTGCGGAGACGATCGACAGCTGCGGCGGCAAATACGCCGCCGAATGCCGCACCAGCAGCGCATCGCCCTGCGGCGACAGCGAGAAATCCTCGACGCCATCCAGCGCGGTCAATTCGCGCACTTCGCCGCCCGCCGCCGGTGCCGAACAGACTTCGTAATCGATGGGTTTGGCGCGGTTGCACAGGAAATAGAAACTCGCGCCGTCGCGCGAAACCGCGACCTGCGAGGTTTCCCACTGGCCGTCGGTAATCTGGGTGCGCTGCATGCCGCGCAGGGTGTACAGGTGCGACCAGCCGCTTTCCTCGCTCAGGTACCACAGCGTCGCGTTGTCCGGCAGCCAGCCGAAATCGTTGAAGCTCCAGTTGATCCAGGCCTCGTCATGCAGGCGATGGCGCGGCTGCAAGCGGGCATTGGCCAGGTCGACCGTGGCCAGCCAGCGGTCCTTGTTGTCGACCGCGCGCAGCATCAACGCCACGCTGCGGCCGTCCTCGCTCCACTGCGGCGCCGGGACATCATCGCCGGTGCCGACTTGCAGCGGCCGGTTGCCCTTCAGCGGCTCCTTGCCGGCGGCCTTGCGCAGGGCTGCCAGCGGGTCGTCCTTGATGCCGGGCAGGCTGTCGAACTTCAGCTCGCGCACGCTGCCGGTGGCAACCTCGGCCAGCCACAGTCGGTGCGGCAGCGGATCGTTGCGGCCGACCAGGGTACGCGCGTCCTCGAATTCGCCATAGCCGGATTCGGTGACGGGCACCGGCATCTTTTCGCCACGGCCGGCATCGCCGCCCTTGGCGCGGGTCACCACCAGCAGCCAGCGCCCATCCGGCGACAGCGCCGAATCGACGATCTCCACGTCCTTGCCCAGGTGGATCGGCGCCGGTGGCCGGCTCGGATCGGCGCGCCGCCAGGCCTCGGTCTGCGCACGCGTGGCCTCGCGCCGGGCCTTGTCTGCAGCCAGGGTCGTCAGCAGGCGCAATTGATGATCGCGCAGGGAATCCGCCGGCGGCGTTGCGTCCGGCGCCTCGTCCGCGCGCGGCTGCGCCGCCACCGCCACCACCCGCCCATCCCAGCGATACCAATCCGTACCCACCCGCCAGATCAAGCCGCCGCTGCGGTTCCACTGCAGGCGATTGGCGGCCTGGTTGTCGCGGGTGAGCTGGGTCAGCGCGCCGCTCTTCAGGTCGCGCACGAACACATTGCCATTGCGGACGAAGGCGCTGCGTGCGCCGCCTGCCTCGATCAGCGCGGCGGTATCCATGTCCATGCGGCCGGCGTCATCCACCAGCACCGGCGTGCCGCCCTCGCGGCCGACCTGCCAGATGTCGCGCAGGTTCGCGCCCTCGCGCTTGAGCATGTAGTAGGCCGACTGGCCATCCCAGCGCCACCACGCCGCATCCACCGGCGGGCCGATCCAGTCCGGGTCGGCCATCGCCTGTTCCAGGGTCACCGTCGGGTTGGCCGGGGTGGCGGCCCGGGCCACGGGCAGGCTGGCGAACAGGGCAATGGCAAGCGTGGCAAATCGCATCGAAGGTTCCGTCAGTATCCGCAAGCCTCGCAGGGTAGCAGCCCGTCGCGACGCGGCCCGTGCCGGAGGTCCCGGCCCCGTCGGCAGGTGGCGGGCAATCACGTTGACGCGGCTGTGCACGCGGAAAGCGCAGACTCGGCGCCGGGCCGGGGCGTGATCCGGCATGTGAGTGCGAGTGAGGCGATCATGAACACCGAGGTGGAGGGCGCGTCGGCGCAGTCGACGCGGATGCGTCAGGCCGTGGCGGATGCGGTGGCGGTGGGCCCGCGGTTTTTGCGCGGCGAAGTGGATGCCGACCACATGGCCAAGGCCATGGTGGCGGCCGTGCAGGGCTATCTGGCCAAGGAACAGGCGCTGGGCAGCGATGGGCGGCCGCAGGATCGTCAGAGCGCGGCGCTGTTCCCGGTGCTGGGGGAGCTGATGGCCTGCGGCTCGGGCTATCTGGCCGGTCGCTGCGACGGTGCCTGCGTGGCGCGGACGATGACCGAAATGGTGCGGGAATTCGGCGACAAGGCCGGTTGATGTCTCTTGCCGTCGGCTGGCCGGGCTTGGGTCGCCGCGTCGATCGGCGCCGGTTCAACCCGTTGGAACGCAGGGCGAGCGTTGCCTTACACTGCCAACATGGATGACAACGAGCTCCAGCAAGATGTCCCCCGGCGCAGTCGCGGCATTTATCTGCTGCCGAATTTGTTCACCACGGGCGGGTTGTTCGGCGGTTTCTTCGCCATCATCGCCGCGTCCCAGGGCCGTTTCGAGGCCGCCTGCGTGGCGATCTTCATCGCCGCCGTGCTCGATGGCCTGGACGGGCGGGTCGCGCGGTTGACCAATACGCAAAGCGAGTTCGGCGTGCAGTATGACTCGCTGGCCGATCTGATCAGCTTCGGCATGGCGCCGGCCATGGTGATGTACTACTGGGCGCTGCTGGCGCTGCGCGGCGATGGCACCACCCTTGGCAAGATCGGCTGGCTGGCGGCGTTCCTGTACGCGGCCTGTGCGGCGCTGCGGCTGGCGCGCTTCAACTCCCAGGTCGGGATCGTGGACAAGCGCTGGTTCATCGGCCTGGCCAGCCCGGCCGCGGCCGGACTGATGGCGAGCTTCGTATGGACCTGTGAACGCGGCGGCTGGGATGGCGGCGAGCTGCGATTCGTGGCGCTGGGGCTGACCATCATCGCCGGCCTGCTGATGGTCAGCCGGATTCGCTACACCAGTTTCAAGGGCAGCGGCAAAGGGCCCAAGTCCGACCGCGTGCCCTTCATCGTGCTGCCGCTGGTGCTGGGGCTGTTGATTGCCCTGTGGGTCGTGCCGGCGGAAACCCTGCTCGTCGCCAGCGTGCTGTATGCGTTGTCGGGGCCGTTGCAGGGCCTGTGGCGGCGACGCAAGCCGGGCGGCCCGGACCCGGCGGCGTGAACCTCGATCCGCTGCAGCGGGTGGTGCTGGCTGAACTGGGCCTGGTGGCCTATCGCCGGGCCGTTGTCGGGCCGGCGGCGGGTCTGCCGCCGGAATTGCTGGGACAACTGGCGCGGGCGGCGGGCCTGTCCGCGGACCGTCTGCTGGAGCATCCGCAGCTGCTGGCGCAGGCCACGCGAATGGGCCGCGATCCGCGCGCGCGCCGCGCCCTGTGGACGCAGCTGCGCGCGCTGCGCAAAGGTGCGTGATGAACGCCAAGCCGGCGGAGGCGGCGGAGCCGGGGCGGCGATCCAGCCTGCGGCCGATGCGCGAATTCGACCTGGATGCGGTGATGGCGATCGAGCTGCGCGCCTATCCCTTCCCGTGGACCCGCGGCATCTTCCGCGACTGCCTGCGCGCCGGCTATTCGATGTGGGTGCACGAACGCGGCGGCGCCTTGCTGGGCTATGGCGTGCTCAGCGTGGCGGCGGGCGAGGCGCATGTCCTGAACCTGTGCACGGCGATTGGCCACGAAGGCGAGGGCCTGGGGCTGCACATGCTGCAGGCGTTGCTGAAGATCGCACGCGGGCAGCGCGCGCAGCGGGTGTTCCTCGAGGTGCGTCCCTCCAACCCGCGCGCGATCGACCTGTACCAACGGGTCGGATTCAATGAAATCGGCCGGCGCCCGCGCTATTACCCGGCCACCGGCGGGCGCGAGGATGCCATCGTGATGGCGATGGAACTGCTGGACTGAGCCGGTATCCGCGACCGGCAGGGTCGGAGAATCGCGCGCGTCACCGGCCTTCCCGCGATCCGGCGCTGGCGGCGAACCCGCCGTAAAATACCGGCATGGAAATCTTCAAGGCGTTCACCTTCGAGGCCGCGCACCGGCTGCCGAATGTGCCCGATGGGCACAAGTGCGCGCGCCTGCACGGGCATTCGTTCCGGGTCGAGCTGCACGTCGCCGGCGAACCCGACCCGCACACCGGCTGGGTGATGGATTTTGCCGATCTCGGCCGCGCCTTCCAGCCGCTGCTCGAGTGCCTCGACCATCACTATCTCAACGACATCCCGGGGCTGGAAAACCCGACCAGCGAGCGGCTGGCGCAGTGGATCTGGACGCAGATGCGGCCGGTCCTGCCGCAGCTGGCCGAGGTCGTGGTGCGTGAAACCTGCACCTCGGGCTGCCGCTATCGGGGCGAATGAGACAGCAGGCATAGTTGACTATCGTTCGCATTTGCGATTGAATCGCAGCCTCTGGAAGATCTTCCGGGTGTGCGATGTACGTCTGCATTTGCAATGGAATCACCGATCGGGTAATTCGCGAGGCCGCCGAAGCGGGCTGTCAGAGCGTGGCCGAGATGACCATGCGCACCGGCGCCGGGTCCTGCTGCGGGTCCTGCCTGGGGCTGGTCGGTGAGATCATCGCGGAGGTGAAAGCGCGCAAGGCGCTGGACCTGCCGGTCCTGACTGAGCTTGAGCTGGCGAACGCGGCCTGAACCGGGCCGGTCGCGCCGCGCGCGCGGCGACGGAAAGCGCGGACGATTCGCGTTCTGCCCGAGCCTTGCCCGGGCGCGCTAAAGTGAGCCCAATTCCGCACGGAGCGCAGCCATGAAAGGCGACGACAAGGTCATCGGTTATCTCAACAAGGCGCTCTACAACGAGCTCACCTCGATCAACCAGTATTTCCTGCATGCCAAGATGCTGAAGAACTGGGGCCTGCACGCGCTGGCCGCGCACGAGCAGCACGAGTCGATCGACGAGATGAAGCACGCCGACCTGCTGGCCGATCGGATCCTGTTCCTCGAAGGACTGCCCAACTTCCAGGCGCTGGGCAAGCTGCGGATCGGGGAAACGCCGACCGAGATGTTCCGCTGCGATCTGGCGCTGGAGATGGAGGCGGTGCCGGTCCTGCGCGAGGCCATTGCCTGGTGCGAGTCGATCGGTGACATCGGCAGCCGCAAGGTGTTTGCCGATATCCTGTATTCCGAAGAAGAGCACATCGACTGGCTGGAAACCCAGCTGGACCTGATCGCGCGCGTGGGCGAACAGAACTACCTCGCCCAGTCGATGGAAGCGTCCTGAGCGTTCACGTCGCCTGCCCGCCTGGCGCGCCATGGCGCCGGGTCGGCCGGCGCCGCCTCAGTGCTTTTCGTTTTGCGCGGCGACCGTGTCCCTGAGCGCTTCGCGCACCTGTGCAAACTCGCTGACGATCTGGGCGACCGCGACCGCCGGCTGGGACAAGGTGCCGTCGCGGGCGCCGTATTCGAGATCGCGCGCGGCGTTGGACAGGGTCATCGCGCCGACGTTGGCGCTGGAGGACTTCAGCGTGTGCGCGGCAATCCGCAGTGCGATCGGGTTGCTGGCGGCCACCGCATGCTCGAGCTGGGCGATCAGACGCGGGGTGTCCTCCAGGTACACCGCGACGATCTTGTCGACTTCGGTGCCGAGCACTTCGCGCAGTTCGCCGAGGATGGCCTGGTCGAGCACGGCCGGGCGCTGCGGGTCCTGGGAATCCGCCACGCTCGGCGCGGGCGCGGGAACCGGCATCTGGGTGTCTTTCCAGCGTGCGATGCACTGCTCCAGCTCGGCGCGGCTGACCGGCTTGGACAGGTAGTCGTCCATGCCGGCGTCGAGGCATTTGCGGCGGTCGCCGGCCATCGCGTTGGCGGTCATCGCGATGATCGGAAGCCGGCGCTGGGACTTGCGCTGTTGTTCGAGTTCGCGCCAGCGGCGGGTGGCCGCATAGCCGTCGAGCACCGGCATCTGGCAGTCCATCAGCACCAGGTCGAATTCGCCTTCGTCAAGCTTGGCCAGCGCCGCCTGGCCGTTGCCGGCGGTGTCGCAGTCGGCGCCGAGCACCTGCAGCAGGCGCTGCGCGACCATCAGGTTGACCGGGTTGTCTTCCACCAGCAGGATCCTGGCCTTGCGCCCCAGTTCGACCTTGGGCGCCGGCGTCACCGGGGCCGGATGCGGGTCCTGCTGCGCCCAGGCCACCCCGGAGGCCGACAGCGCGGCGCGCAGGTCGGCATCGGCGACGTTGCGCGAGACGATGGACGCGCCCAGCGGCAGGTCCTGCGAGGTCACCTCGTCGCTGCGCAGGAAGATCAGGCGCGCATTGCCGTACTGCTCGTGGCGGTCCATGTTGCGTGCCAGCGATACCGCCGTGCTGCGGATGCTCGACAGGTCGGCCAGCACCACCGAATAGTTCCACGGTTCGCCCTGGCCTTTGGCCTGGCGCAGGCGTTCGAGCGCGTCGTGGGTATTTTCCACGGCGGTGATCCGCAGCCCCCAGTTGGGCAGCAGCAGGGTCAGCCGCATCCGCAGCTTGGCGTCGGTGGTGACCAGCAGCACCCGCCCGCCGTGCAATTCCTCGCGCCGTTCGGTGATGTCGCCCTGCACCTTCAGCAGGGGGATTTCGAACCAGAATACCGAGCCGCGGCCGGGCTCGGATTCGACCCCGATCTTGCCGCCCATCAGTTCGACGATGCGCTGCGAAATCACCAGGCCCAGCCCGGTGCCGCCATACAGCCGGGTGGTCGAGGCGTCGGCCTGGCTGAAGGCCTGGAACAGTTTGGCGCGGGTGGCGGCATCGATGCCGATGCCGGTGTCCTGCACCTCGAAGCGCAGCTGGTGCTGGGTGGCGGTCTCGCCCATGCGCCGCACGCTCACCGTCACGCCGCCGTGTTCGGTGAACTTGATCGCATTGCTCAACAGGTTGCTCAGGATCTGGCGCAGCCGCACCGGATCGCCGCGCACCGGCAGGCGCACGGCCGAGTCGATCTGCAGGGTCTGGCGCAGGCCCTTGGCTTCGGCCGGGCGCTGCATCAGGGTGATCACGCTTTGCAGCAGCTCGCGCAGGTTGAAGCCGGTGGTTTCCAGCTCCAGCCGGTTGGCTTCGAGCTTGGAGTAGTCGAGGATGTCATCGACGATCCGCAACAGCTGCTGCGCGGATGCCGTGGCGGTGCGCAGGAACTCCTGCTGCTCCAGCGCCAGGCGCGTGTTCGACAGCAGGTCGAGCATCGGAATGATGCCGTTGAGCGGGGTGCGGATCTCGTGGCTCATGGTGGCCAGGAATTCACCCTTGGCCATCACCGCCGATTCGGCCGCCTGCTTGGCGCGGGTCAGCTCCTGCTCGAGCTCGGTATGACGGTTGATTTCCTGTTGCAGCGCGGTGATTTCCTCGGCCTTGCGCTCGTTTTGTTCGGCGTGCGCCAGCAGCGCGGTTTCGCGCTGGCGGGCGGTGAGGGCAAGCGTGGTGGTCGCAAACAGGGCCAGCAGGGCCAGGACCAGTGCGATCAGTTGCCAGGGGCCGTCCACGCCGGTGCGTTCGATCATCAGGGCCAGCGCCACCCCGGCGGCTGCGCCCAGCGCAAGCCAGCGGGCCACCAACAGGTTGCGTCCGGCGTTGGCCTCACTCACAGGGTTGCGCTCCGGAAGTCGAAATCGAGGGTCTGTTCGGGCCGATGGACCAGGTTGCCCTGGATGAAGTCGATTCCACCGATCCACAGCGCGGCCGCGGCCTGCGGGTCCTCGACGTTCTGGGCGATGACCTGCAAGCCCTGGCGGTGCGCGTACTGGATGGCCTCGCGCATCTCGTCATGCAGGGTCTGCGGCAGCGGCAGTTGGGCGAAATCGGCCGCCAGGCGCAGGTAGCCGAGCGGCAGCTGGTCCAGCAACTGCGCGGCGTCCAGCGTATGCCGATACTGGCTGAGGGCAAACTGGACGCCGGAGGGCACCATGACCCGGCAGAACTCGCGCAGCAGGACCGAGTGGACCTGGGCTTCCTCCAGGCGCAAATCGATGATCAGCGATTGGCCTTCGATGTTGGCGGCCCCGATGGCCTGCTGCAGCCAGTCGGCGTAACCGTCCTGCGCGAGCGTGCGCGGTGACTGCGAAACCACCAGCTGGACCGGGCGCGATGCCCGATTGCGATCGCGCAGCAGGTCGAGCGCGTGCTGCATCACCCAGCGGTCGACCTGCGGCAGCAGCCCGGCGGACTGGGCGATGTCGAGGAACTCCGCGGCCCGGCGCACGCTGCCGTCCGGCCCGCGCATCCGCACCAGGACCTGGTAGCGCGCTTCATCACCGCCGGCCACCGCGACCACCGGCTGGAACACGAGGTAAAGCGTTTCCCCGTCGGGGGCCAGAGCCGCGCGCAGCTCGTCGACGATCTCGTTGGCGGCGAGGCGGTCAGGCGGAACATAGCGGGCGAATCCCACCGGCGCGCCTCGCGCCTCGCGCAGCGCATCGTCCACCGCGGCCAGCACATCGCCCGAGTCCTTGAAGCCGTGCTCGAAGGTGGTGTAGCCGATGGTGCAGCGCAGCCGCAGGGCGGTGTCGTCAACCTTGAAATCGGTGCGGCCGATGCCGTCGCGCAGCTGCCGCGCATAAGCCTCCAGCCAGCCGGCGTCGCGCCCGCTGACGACCACGAGGAAGGCGTTGTCGCTCAGCCGCGCCGCGGATTCGCTGGCGGTCAGTTCTTTCAGCTTGCGGCCCGCCGCATTGATCAGGTCCTCGAATTCGGCGTAGCCGAAACGGTCATGCAGCGCGGTGGCATTGCCCATCTCGATCATCAGGGCGCCACCCGCTACGCCCGAAGTGGCCTTTTCCAGCAGCAGATCCATCAGCGCGGGCCGCGTGAGCAGCCCGGTGATGGGGTGCAGGATCGGTTCGACGGCCGTCTGCCTGACTTGGCCGATCGCGCGCGCGCGCCGGATCCGGCTTTGCACCGACACCACCAGATGCCGCGGCCGGACCGGCTTGACGATGTAATCGTCGCCGCCGTGCTCGAGTGCGTCCAGTTCGCTGTCCGGATTCTGGTCGCCGGTCAGGAACACCACGGGGATGTTCTGGAACAGCGGATGTTGGCGAATCTGTTCGGTCAGCGAGGTGCCGCTGATGCCGGGCATGTGCAAATCCATCAGCACCAGATCCGGCGCGAAGCGCTCCAGCGTGGCCATCATCTGCTCGGGGATGGCGACCACCTCGGCCTCCATGCCGGCGCCGCGCAGGATGGCTTCGGCGAACAGGGCCTGGCTGCGGTCGTCTTCGACGATCAGCACTCGGAAGCGATCGGCGCCAGCCGGTTCCGGCTGTTCCGATCGGGTCGCTTCGTTGGGCGCGTCGTTCATCCTTGCCTCCTGAGGCCGGGCGTGGTCGCAGCCGGAGACAGGCCTGCGGCAAACGACAGCCGGCGGTTGGCGGGTTCCCCTGACCCGTCATGAGGGATTCTGCCGCAAAACGCGGGCGATAGGGCCCCGGTTTCGCCGAATTCGTGACCGCGTGCGCTTGACGCCGGGCCCGCGGGGGTGCGATATCCGGAGCATGACGGATCCTGCGGCGACCACCGCTCGAAAAACGGGCCATCCGCGCCTTGCCATCGTTGTGCTGGTGGCCGGGGCGCTGCTGCTCGGGCTGTGGGGCGCATGGCGCAGTTTCGGCCCGATCCCGCCGAATGCGCGTGAACGGCTGGAGAGCCAGGCCCGGAAAATCGAAATGCTGGAGCAGCAGAACATCACGCTGGCGCGCTCCGACCAGATCAGCCGCACGGCGAATCAGGATCTGCAGGGCACCCTGGCCGATCGGGACGAGGAAATCGCCGGCCTGCGCACCGACATCGCCTTCTACGAACGCTTCGTCGGCGCGGCCGGACAGCGGCACGGGCTGAGCGTGCACGACCTGCAGCTCAAGCGCCAGGGCGGCCCAGGGGTCTGGCACTTCGTGGCCACGCTCACCCAGAACATCAACCGTGATGCGATCAACAGCGGCCGTCTCACCCTGGCCCTGGAAGCCAGCACCGACGGACGCATGCGCACCCTCGATTGGAACACCCTGCGCCAGCAGCCCAGCGCCGCCGGCGTGGACTACGCGTTCAAGTATTTCCAGCAGGTCGAAGGCGACATCGTGCTGCCGGAAGGCACCATGCCGGTGCGGGTGAGCGTGCATCTGCGTCCCAAGTCCGGGGCCGCGGTCGAGCAGTCGTTTGCCTGGGCGGTGGCCACGGGCGGAGCCGACGCGCCGCGTGCCGCGGCCACTACAGTCGAATCGGGCAGGCAAAAAGGCGGCGGTTGAAACGCGGCCCGCAACGCGCGATCCTGCGCGGGTGGATACAACTGCCCTGGATTTCGTCCGTTCGGTGATGCCGGCGGCGCCGATGGTTTTCACCCCCGCGGCCGCGGCCAAGGTGCATGAGTTGCTGGCGGACGAGGGTGACGCCGACCTCAAGCTGCGCGCCTGGATCCAGGGTGGCGGCTGCACCGGCTTCCAGTACGGGTTCGAGTTCGACGATGGCCAGAACGACGATGACGTGGCCATCATCACCGACGGCGCCACCCTGCTGGTTGATCCGCTCAGCCTGCAATATCTCGCCGGCGCCGCGGTCGATTACGTCGAATCGCTGACCGGCGCGCAGTTCGTGATCCGCAACCCGAACGCGAAGACCACCTGCGGCTGCGGCAGCATCGAAGACTGAACGGCATGCGCGATCCTGCGACCTCGCCGTTTGCCTTCGTCGACGGCGCGCTGGACCGGGCCGACGCTCTGCGCGATGACCCGGATGGGCTGACGGCGCTGTGGCCGGCAGCGGGGATCATCGCGCTGGATGGCCAGGGCCGTGCCCTGGTCGATGCCGACGCCGGGCTGGCGGAATTCGCGCCTGCCGCGATTGCGGGTGACCCGCTGACGCACACGTTTCTGGGGCTGCGGGAGGGACGCGCATGGTTCCTGGTCGAGGCCGCCGAGGCGGGCCTGGACGCATCCGGCCGAATCGACCTGCGCAGCGCCGCCGCGCAGTGGCCACGCTGGCAGGCGACCTTGTTCGCGCAGGCGCGCGCGCTCCAGCACTGGCACCGCCAGCACCGGTTCTGCGGCGCCTGCGGCGGCGCGCTGCGCTACGTCCGCGCCGGTTGGCTGGGGCGCTGCGATGCCTGCGCCAGCGAGCACTACCCGCGCACCGATCAGGCCATCATCGTGGCGGTCAGCGACGGTGCGCGGCTGCTGCTGGGGCGGCAGGCCAGCTGGCCGCAGCGGCGCTGGTCGGTGATTGCGGGCTTCGTCGAGCCGGGGGAAACGCTGGAGCAGACCGTCGCCCGCGAGGTGATGGAGGAAACCGGGATCCGCGTCGATCCGCGCAGCGCCCGTTATCTGGCCTCGCAGCCGTGGCCGTTTCCGAGCGCGCTGATGCTGGGCTTCATCGCGGCCGCAGCGCCGGACGTGCCGCGGGTGGGCGACGAGCTGGAGGCGGCGCGCTGGTTCAGCGTCGAGCAGGTGCGCGAAGGATTGGCTCGCGACTGGAGCGCAGCCGAGCGTGAAGGCGAGGGGATTGTTTTGCCGGCGCCGCTGTCGATTGCACGCCATGTGATCCAGGCGTGGCTGGATGGCCAGCCGGCGGGATGATCGTACCGGCGGCGCTCAGCCCGGTGCCAGCAGGGTGAACGGTGCCCACGGCAGGTTGCGCAGGAAAGCAAACCCCAGCAGCAGGACCAGCCACAGCTTGGGTGCCGCCAATGCGTTGCGCAGCGGCAGCAACCGCTGCGGCAGCAGGCCGGCGCCGTGCAGCACCAGCACCGCCAGCGGCAGCAGCGAGAGCACCAGCAGCGGGTTCATCGCCATCGCCCCGGCCAGATCCAGCTGCGTCAGCGCGTGCAGGCAGCGGGTGCTGCCGCAGCCGGGGCAGTACAGCCCGGTCAGCGCCTGCAGCGGGCAGGGCGGCAGCGGATTGCCGACGACGTTGGGGTCGATCCGGCGCAGCACGCCGAAGGCAGCTGCGCCCAGCACCGTCACCGCTGCCAGCGTGCCATAGCGGCGCCATTCGCGTCGCCAGAGCGCGCCGCCGCGCAACCGGGCGAACCCGCGCGCGTCCGCGACGCGCCTGACTGGTACTCGCCGCGGCACGTCATTGCAGCCCGCTAAGGCCACCTGCGGACATGCCGACCATCACGAAGAAGATCACGTAGAGAACCATCAGGATCACAAAGGCACCGGCGGCCCACATCGCCCAGGACTTGGCTTTGTCCGCGGCTTCCTGCGCGGCAGCGTAGTTGCCTGCCGCCACCAGCCCATCGACCTTGGCGGCGTAGATGATCGAGACGATGCCCAGCGGCAGGCAGCAGAACAAGGTGGCGAGAATCGCCCAGATCAGGTTGTTGGAAATCGCGGGACTATTCATGCGTGGCTCCGGCGGAAAAGTCAGTGTGGCGTGGTGCCGGCGCGTTCCGCAGGGCCGCGGTCGCGTTCGGACACGATCGAATAGTCGCATGGAATGGGCGGAGTGCGCGGATCGCTCTGCGCGATCGGCGTTGTCAGCAGGCGAGTCCGCTATCGTGGACGGCAGGACTTCCAGGGTGGCGGAGGCAGGCGATGGCGGAGACCCGATGTGCGCTGGTGGTGGGTGGCCGCGGCTTCCTCGGTGGGTTCATGGTTGCCGCCCTGCGCCGGCGCGGCTGGCGCGTGCGCGTGCTGGCGCGGCCGCAGGGGCGCCGGATGGATGCGGATGAAGTGCCGGGCGACCTGACCCGGATGCTGGCCGAGGATGACTGGGCGCAGGCGCTGGACGGTGTGTCCGTGGTCGTCAACGCCGCCGGGATCCTGCGCGAGGAAGGCCGGCAGACCTTCGTGGACGTGCACGAGCGCGCGCCGCTGGCGCTGGCGCACGCCTGTGCCGCGCGCGCAATCCGCTTCGTGCAGGTGTCCGCATTGGGACATCCGGAGGATGGCGGGTTCATCGCCTCCAAGCACCGCTTCGATGCGGCCTTGCTGGCGATGCCGATCGAGGCGATCGTCTTGCGGCCTTCGGTGGTGTATTCGCTGCGCGGTTCCTACGGTGGCACTTCGCTGCTGCGGGCGCTGGCCGCGTTCCCGTGGCGGATGCTGCTGCCGGGAGACGGGCATTGGACCTTCCAGCCGCTGTGCGCGGAGGATCTGGGTGAGGTGGTGGCGGTTGCCTGCGAACGCGGCCCGCGCGGGGTCTACGCGGTTGGCTGCGAACATCCGCTTGCGCTGCGAGATTACCAGTCGAACTGGCGGCGCTGGCTGCAAATTCCCGGTCACGGTGCCTGGCGGATGCCGCTGCTGCTGGTACGCGCCCAGGTGGCGCTCGGGCAGTGGTTGGGGCGCGGCCCGGTCAACCGCACCATCTGGAACATGCTGCTGCGCGGCAATCGCACCGAGGCCGGCGCACATCAGCGCGTGCGGGACACCTTTGGTGTGCGGGTGCGCGCTCTGGACGAAGTATTGCAGAGCGAGCCCAGCCAGATGCAGGACCGCTGGGCGGCGCAGCTGTATTTCCTGGCACCGTGGTTGAAGTGGAGCGTGGTGCTGGTGTGGCTGGGTTCGGGCGTGGTCGGGCTGGTGACGCCGGCGTCCGGGATCGAGGCGATGGCGCAAGGCAGCGCGCTGGCCGGGCTGTCCCCGGTGCTGCTGGCGCGTGCGACGGCGCTGCTGGATATCGGCTTGGGGCTCGGTCTGGCGTTGGCGCGCCGCCCACGCGGCGTGGTGCTGGCGATGCTGATTTGCGCGCTGGCGTATCTGTTGGCGTTCGGCGTGGCCAAGCCGGCGCTGCTGCTGGATCCGCTCGGTGGTTTGCTCAAGAACGTCGTCTTGATCCCGGCGCTGGCGCTGCTGTGGGTGTTGGCGGATCGGAGGTGAGATGGATTACCTGACCTTGAAATGGATCCACATCCTGTCGTCGACCCTGCTGCTGGGTACCGGGCTCGGGCATCGCATTCTTCATGTGGATGGCGCATTTGACGCGGGATCCCCGCCAGATCGCCACCACCGCGCGGGTGGTGGTGATTGCCGACGCGCTGTTCACCGCGCCGGCGGTCATCGTCCAGCTCGGTAGCGGCCTGTGGCTGGCTTGGCTGCTGCACCTGCCACTGACCGTATTCTGGGTAGGAACGGCTTTGCTGCTGTTCTTCGTGATTGGCGTCTGCTGGCTGCCGGTGGTGTGGTTGCAGGCGCGGGCGCGCGATTTGGCCCGTGCCGCGGCCGAAACTGGCGTGCCGTTGCCGCCTGCCTACGCGCGCGTGATGCGCTGGTGGTTCTGGCTGGGCTGGCCGGCTTTCATCAGCGTGATCGCGATTTTCTGGCTGATGGTGAACAAACCCATCTGAGCAGGTTCATTCGAGCGGGCGCATTTGTCCCTCCCGCTCAGGCCTCGCTGCCGCGCAGCACCCGCACCTGTGTTTCCATCCGCGCGGCGCTGGCTTCGCCGCCGGGCACCGGCACGCCGGCCAGCACTTCGATCCGTGCCCGCAGGCGGCGCGGCAGGCGCGCGCGGTGCAGGCGCGAGGCCTGATTGCTCCACATGCTGCCCCACATGTGCTTGAGCGCCAGCGGGACTACCGGCACCTGTTGGCCGCGCGCGGCGGCGCGTTCCAGGATTTTCTCCATACCGGACTTGAACGGCGCGATGCTGCCATCCTTGGTCAAGGCACCCTCGGGGAAGATGCAGACCAGCTCGCCCTCCGCCAATGCCGCGTCCACGGCATCGAACGCCCGCGCCATCACCTCGGGGTTCTCGCGCGCACCGGCGATCGGGATGGTCTTGGCGGTCTTGAAGATCCAGCGCAGCACCGGGAGGTTGAAGATCTTGTAGTACATGACGAAGCGCGCCGGCCGCGGGATGCAGGCCGACAGGATCAGCGCGTCCATGTAGCTGACGTGGTTGCACACCAAAAGAGCTGCGCCTTCGTCCGGCACGTTGTCCTCGATCCCGTGCAGTTTCAGCCGGTACAGGCTGCGCACCAGTAGCCAGCTGAGGAAGCGCATCAGGAATTCGGGGACGATGGTGAAGATCCAGATCGCCACCAGAGTGTTGGCGATCGCCAGCGCCAGGAACAGCTGCGGGATCGTCCAGCCCAGCACGCGCTGCACGAAGATGCCGATCAGCGCCGCCAGCACGATGAACATCGCGTTCTGGATGTTCATCCCGGCGATCACCCGCGCCAGTTCCGACTTCGGCGTGCGGCTCTGGATCAGGGCGAACAGCGGCACCACGAAGAAGCCGGTGAACAGGCCGACGCCGACCAGGTCCAGGATGATCCGCCAGCTTCCCGACGCATTCGCGAATTGCTCGATGGTCATTCCCTGCGCCAGCGCCTGCCCGGGGCGGGCGAAGTACAGATCGAGCAGGAAGGCACTGATGCCGAATGCGCCTAGCGGCACCAGGCCAATTTCGACCGTGCGCCCGGACAGCTTTTCGCAGGACATCGAGCCGATCCCGGCACCGACCGAAAACAGCGCCAGCGCGAAGATGTACAGATTCTGGGTGCCGCCGAGGTTGTCCTGCGCGTACACCGGCAGCTGCGCGGTCAGGATGGTGCCGACGAACCAGAACCAGCTCACCCCCAGCACCGCATTGCGCACCGCCAGCCGCTGGCGGGTGAGTTGCCAGATCTGCCAGCTCACTCGCAGCAGGTTCCAGTCCACCTTCAGTTCAGGATTGCCGGCATCGACCTTGGGAATGCGCCGCGCCACCGTATTGCCGGCGATCGCCATCAACACCACCGCCACCGCGGCCACCTGCGGGCCGTGGCTGCCGGCGAGCTGGAAGATCAGCCCGCCGAAGATCATCCCGATCAGGATCGACAGCGAGGTGCCCATCTCCACCAGCCCGTTGCCGCCGGTCAGTTCCTCGGGCCGCAGCACCGAAGGCAGGATCGAATATTTCACCGGCCCGAACAGGGTGGACTGCATGCCGGTGCAGAACAGCGCCACCAGCAGCACCGGCATGCTTTGCAGCAAAAAGCCCACCGCCGCCAGCGACATGATCGCGATCTCCATTGCCGTGGTGATCACAATGAGTTTCTGTTTCTCCAGCCGCTCGGCAATCTGCCCGGCGCTGGCCGAGAACAGGAAGAACGGCAGGATGAAGATCGCCGGCGCGAGGTTCGCGTACAGCCCCATCTCCTTGCTGCCCACCGCCATGAACGCCAGCAGCCCGATGATCGCCTGGCGGTAGACGTTGTCGTTGAACGCGCCCAGCGCCTGCACGATGAAATACGGCAGGAAGCGGCGCTGGGTCAGCAGGTTGAATTGGCTGTGGCCGGACATGCGGGCGCCGCTTGGGAGACTGCCGGAGTGTACCGGCTGGCCGTGCCGCGTTCAGCCCACCGCTGGCCGCCGCTCGCGTTTGCCTTGATTCCATCGTGACGGTTCCGATGCGAAGCTTTGGACTTCGCGCTGCGCGCAGCGGGCGTGCGCGCTAGGAGGATCCATGTCGGAACGCGCCGTGCGCTGCACGATGGTCTCGGTCCTGGCGCTGCGGCGTGGAGCCACGCCGGCGGATGCGCGGGTGCTGCTGGTGCGGCGTGCCGGCAGCACCATGGCCGGTACCTGGACCTACGTGGCAGGGCATATCGAAGACGGCGAAGCGGCCTGGCAAACCGCGCTGCGCGAGCTGGGCGAGGAAACCGCGCTGGTGCCGCAGTCTCTGCACGCCACCAGCTTCTGCGAGCGCTTTTATGACGCCTCCGCCGACTGCATCCAGATCGTGCCGGCGTTCGTGGCACAGATCGCGCCGGATGCGCAGGTGCGCCTCAATGCCGAGCATTCGGAGTTCGCTTGGCTGCCGCTGCCCGAAGCCCGCGAGCGGATGCCGTTTGGCGAACAGCGCCTGCTGCTGGACCACCTGCGCGAGGAATTCATCCTCCGCCGCCCGCATCCTGCCCTGGAAATGGGGGTGGGGAGGCAGGGATTGGGAATTGGGGATTCGGGATTGGCAAAAGCCGCGGACAGCGGGTAGCCTTCATCGGATACCGCCCGAATCGCCAAACATGCCCCTCGCTAGACGCGCCAGCGTGCCCCATGCCGCGATGCTGCTGATCTTGGCTGCCGGCGCGCTGCTGTACGCCTTCCTCGGCTACCACAGCGCGCTGCGTGAGTATGACGACGCGGCTGCGGCGCCGGTGGCGGACTATGTCGTTGCGTCCAAACACCAGGAGAAGATGGGGAGTGGCCGAACCCAGCGCACGGCCAGCCTGCTCGAACTGCGCTTGGACGGGCCGCCCACCGCTGCACCGCAGACGGTGCAGCTGGCCGTCACCGGACGGGTGTACCGGCGCAGTGCGACCGGCGACCGCTGGCCGGCCCGCATCGTCAACGGCCAGCCGCTGTTCAACCCGCTCCTGATCGGCATCGCAAGCGAAAATCGCCTGCTGCTGGTGGGGTTTGGCCTGATCCTCGGGCTCGGAGGGGGATTGGTTTTGCGCAGCGCTTTGCGCAATCGCGGCTGAGGAGGATTTGATGGGTCCTGGAAGCATGGCGGCGGTGGCCTTGATCGCGACCAGCCTGCCGCTGGCGCTGGCGCTGGGCGTGGTGTGGTGGCAGCTGCGCCAGGGGCGGCTGTTGAATGCGCAGGATGAAGCCGACGACGTGGCGGCCAAACTGCCGGCCGAACGCCAGCGCCGGCGGATCGAGACGCGCAGCGACAAGATCCAGTGGCTGACCGTGCAGATGCTGATCGCGGGCATGCTGGCCTGGATCGCGGTGGTGGCCTCGCAAATTCCCTGGGACGAACTGCGCCTGACCTGGATCGACGGCGCCGTGCTGCTGGTGGCGGCAGGCTGGGTGGTGATGACCCTGCGCCAGCTGTCGGTGCTGTGGGAAGAACGCCGCGGCGGTGGCGATGGCGTGCGTGCCGAGGTCGCCGTGGCGCGCCGGCTGGACGGGCTGCAGGCGCTGGGCTGCCAGGTGTTCCACGAGGTGCCGGTGCGGGATTTCGACATCGACCACGTGCTGATCGGCGCATCGGCCGTGTTCGCGATCGAAACCAAGGCGCGCCGCCGCGGCAATGGCCTGTCCGCCGAAGTGCGCTATGACGGCCAGACCCTGCACTTCCCGCACTGGGCCGAAACCCGGCCGCTGGAACAATCCCGGATGCAGGCACAGTGGCTGGCCGAGTACCTGCGCGAACAATTGGGGCAACCGATCCCGGTGGTGCCCGTGCTCTGCCTGCCCGGCTGGACCGTGCTGGACGAACCGGGCGCCGAACAGGCTGAAACCCGGGTCATCGACCCGAACGCCGAACCGCGATTCCTCGCCGCCGACCGTCATGCCGCTTTCGACCCGGCGCTGCGAACCCGGGTCATCGAGACGATCCACGGCCTCTACCGAAAGCTCGCCACCTGAGGCTCAGCGCGGCCCCCGCAGCCGTGGGGCTTTCGAGGGTGACTTTGCCGGCGGTCGGGGGTACTGTTCGCTGGCGGGCGGGAATGCGGCGGTTGGCCACGGTAACCTGCGTTTCCCGGAGGTTGAGGCGAGGGTTGAAACGGGGTGTTCCGGGGGGAACCATGTCGAAACTGTTGATGCTGATGCGCAAGCTCGGAAGCGATGCGGCGCTGGCCGAGGAATATCGGCGCGACCCGGACGGGGTGATGCGGCATGCCGGGCTGTCGGACGAAGAGCGTCGCGCCATGCTGGACAAGGACATCGAAGCGATCAAGCGGCTCACCGGGCTGGCGGAGGGAAAATTTGCCGTCATCCAATCCACCATCACCGCCTACGGCGACTGAACCTGCTGCCCCCTGAATGTGCGGGCTGCGTCTCGCTTCGCTGATTCGAAACGCATTGCTGGCACTGCTCATGGCCGGTGCGCCAGCGATGGCTGCGGGCGATCCGGAGGCCAAAGTCAGGGAAATCGAACGCCTCGCGATTACCGCGCCCGTCGCGGAATCGAATGCCAAGATAGCGGAGCTTGCGCCGGACATGGGCACATTGACGCCAGGGCAGCGCCAGCGCGTCGAATATGTGCGGCTGCGCAATCTGGCCATCGTCGGTGATCAGGCTTCCGCATTGACCGGATTGCAGGCATTGCTGCAACAGCAGCTGCCGGCCCCCTTGCGGGTGCGGATTTACGCAACCGCGACGTCCATTGCCGCCAACATCGGGCAATGGAAACTGGCCTATCAATGGTTGAACGACAGCCTGCCCTATCTGCCGACGGCGGGTGACGATGCGCCGCGGATGCTGATGACCGCGAGCTACCTGAACGGTTTGGTTGGCGAAGATGCCTTGTCGCGCGAATTCGCCACCAAAGCGCTGCATCTGGCCGAGCAAGGGCGCGATGCGTTGAGCTTGTGTCGAGCTGTCGCCGGCATGGCGCAGATCGAGGAACATGCGCAGGATTACGCCGCGGCCGGACGTTGGCGCATGCGCCAAATCGAAGATTGTGGCCTTGCCGGGGCTGGGGACAACCTGTTTGTCGGCGGCGCTGAAGCCGGAATGGGCAAGGTTGAAATGGAGCGTGACAACCCGAGTGCGGCCCTGGGTTGGTACCGCAGCGCGCTGGCACGATTCCAGCGTGCAGGTTACGAAACGGGTATCCAGGATGCCGGAATCGGACTGGCCTCCAGCCAGATCGCACTGGGCGAGGATCTGGATCAGGCCCGCACCCTGCTGCAAAACAGCGCGGTGTATTTCCGCGAACAACAGGCGTCGCTGGCAGTCGAGGAGGCCGAACGCCAGCTGGCCGCGCTGGCCGAACGCGAAGGCGATGCCAGTCTGGCGCTGGTGCATTACAAGAATGCGATGGCGGCCGCGGTCGAGACCCAAGAAAACGGCGCGGGACCGCCTGATCGCCTACCAGCAGGTGCAGTTCTCTACCCGTCTGAAGCAGCAGCAGATCGACCTGCTGCAGGCCCAGCAGGTGATCGCCCAGCTGCAGATCACGCGCAAAGCGGCGGCAGTGGCTGCTGGTCGCGGGCGGCGCTTTGCTGTTGCTGTTGGTGGCGCTGCTGGTGGTCCTGCTGCGCGCTCCGCGCGTGACCGCCAGCGCTACCGCTGGCAGTCGGAACATGACGGCCTGACCCGCCTGCTCAGCCAGAAGCAGATTCGCAAACTCGGTCAGGCGGCGTGGGAGCAGGCGCGTCGACAGGATCGGCCGATCAGCGTGGTGGTGCTGGATGTCGATTACTTCAAGCAGGTCAACGACCGTTACGGCCATGCCGCCGGCGACGAGGCGCTGCGCAAGCTGGGTGGATGGATCGAGCAGGCGGTGGGGTCGGAGGATTTGGCCGGTCGCAGCGGTGGCGACGAATTCACCCTGCTGATTGCGGGAGACGCGGACCGCGCGGCGGCCGTGGTCCGGGAGATTCGGGATGCGATCGAACCGATCGCGGTGTTCGATGACAGGATCGGGATCAGCATCAGCGCCGGCATTTGCGCGGACAGCGCCGCGTTCGACAGTCTGGGTGCGCTGGTCCATGCCGCCGATGGCGCCTTGCGGCGGGCAAAGCAGGAAGGCCGCAACCGCGTGGTGCTTGCAGGCGCGGATGCGCGCGCTGCGCCCGACGCGGGTGGTGCTGCTGTTGACCCGCATGCGGATCGCCTCGTCGTGGTCGGCTGCGGCATCCAGATGGGTCGCCACATGAGCCCGCGCTGCGAATCCGAAATCCGGTTGGCCGACGTGGTGATGTGTCTGGTCGATCCGTTCGCGCTGGCGATGATCCGCGCGCTGCGCCCGGATGCGGTGAATCTCGGCGAGCACTATGCCGATGGCAAGGATCGGCGCGACAGCTACCGCGAGATCGACGCCGCCATCATGGCGCAGGTGCGGGCCGGCAAGCGCGTGTGCGCGGTGTTCTACGGCCACCCCGGCGTGTTTGCGGACGTGCCGCACCGGGTGGTGCGGCGGGCGCGTGAAGAAGGCTTCAGCGCCCGCATGGAGCCGGGAGTTTCCGCCGAAGCCTGCCTGTACGCCGACCTCGGCATTGATCCGGGTCGTCACGGCGTGCAGTCGCTGGAGGCCACCCAGTTCCTGCTGCAGGATCGCGTGCTGGATCCGGCCGGCCTCGTGCTGCTGTGGCAGGTCGCGCTGGCCGGGGATCTGACCTGCACCCGGCGCCAGGCCGATCGTGCCCAGTTGCAACGGCTGGTGGACAAGCTGCGGCGCTGGTATCCGGCCGACCACGAGGTGATTCTTTACGAAGCGGCGCGGCTGCCGATCGAAACGTCGCGGATCGATCGCCTGCGCCTGCTCGACTTGCCGGAGGCGCAGTATCAGGAATTCACCACGCTGGTGATTCCGCCGCTGGCCGCGGTGCGTGAGCCGGCAGACCGTCTGGCCGTGGCTCCACTGGCGGACGCGAACCCCGCGACAGGCTGAAACGCCGCCGGCTCAGGGCGTGATGACGATGCGGCCGTGGCCGCGGAAGCCGGCCAGCGCATCGAGACGGGCGTTGATGGCATCGGCGTCGAGCGGAATGGTTTCGGTGACCACCGATTTCAGATCAAGCTGGCCGCGGCGGGTGAATTCCATCAGGGTCACCAGCTCGCTGCGCAGGTGGTCGGAGACGCCGATCACTTCGGCCTCACGGCAGATCAAATCGCCGAAGCTGTCGATCTCGAAGGCGGCGTGGGTGATCCCGGCGATCGCGGCGCGGCCTTGCACCGCCAACGCCGCCACCGCCTGGCGCTGGGTGAGCGGCAGGCCGGCGAATTCCAGCGCCACTTCCACGCCATCCCCGCCGGTGGCCTCGCGCAGCTGCCGCACCGGCGCGCCATCGGCCGGATCGACCGGAATTGCGCCGTAGCCGTGCGCGGCGGCAAGCTTGCCGGCGTCGATGTCGATGCCGAACACCTGCGCCGCGCCGCAGGCGTGGGCGAGCTGGATGGCCGACAGCCCGAGGCCGCCGCAGCCGAACACCGCGACCCGATCGCCGGGCGCGATGCGCGCCTTGCGCAGGGCGTGGAAGGCGGTGGCACTGGAACACATCATGATGGCCGCCTCGGGGGCGCTGATGCCGTCGGCTATCGGGATGGCGTTGCGTGCTGGCGCCAGCGCGTACTGCGCATAGCCGCCGTCGCGGTGCTTGCCGAGCATCTGCCCGTGTTTGCAGAACTGTTCCAGCCCGCGCGCGCAGGCGTCGCAGCGGCCGCAGGTGACAAGATAGTGCAGGGCGACGCGGTCACCGATGGCCAGCTCCGTCACGCCTTCGCCGAGGGCGTCGACGCGGCCGGCGATTTCGTGGCCGGGCGTGATCGGCAGCCGTGCGACGCTGGCGACGCCGTCGCGGTAGTGGAGGTCGGAATGGCAGATGCCGGCCGCCTCGACCCGCACCCGGATTTCACCCGGGCCGGGTTCGCGCAGCGCGGTCTGGCGCAGTTGCAAAGGCTTGCCGAGTTCGACGATCTGCACGCTGCGCATGGGGATTTCCCGGTCTTGGAGGTTCAACTGCGCTCGCGCGCGATCGCGCGCCAGCCGATGTCGCTGCGGTGGAATGCGTGGGCCCAGTGGATGCACGCCACCCCGGCGTGGGCGTTGCGCTGCGCGTCCTGCACGCTTGCGCCCAGTGCCGTCACGCACAGCACGCGGCCGCCGCTGCTGAGGATGTTTCCGCTTGCGTCGAGCGTTGTGCCGGCGTGGAACACCTTGGCTGCTTCGGGCACGGCATCCAGCCCGCTGATCACATCGCCGGTGACGGGCGCTTCCGGATAGGGCCGGGACGCCATCACCACGCCCAGCGCCGGGCGCGGATCCCAGTCCGCGACCACGCCACCCAGCCTTCCGTCGATGCCGGCTTCGATCAGATCGACGAGATCCGAGCGCAGGCGCAGCAGAATGGGCTGGGTTTCCGGATCGCCGAAGCGCACGTTGAATTCGATCACCTTGGGCGCACCGCTGGCGTCGATCATCAATCCTGCGTAAAGAAAACCGGTGAACGGCGCGCCGTCGGCGGCCATGCCGGCCACGGTCGGTTCAACAATCTCGCGCAGGATCCGCGCGTGCACTTCGGGCGTCACCACCGGAGCCGGCGAGTAGGCGCCCATGCCGCCGGTGTTGGGGCCGGTGTCGCCATTACCCACCCGCTTGTGGTCCTGCGAGGTGGCCATCGGCAGCGCGGTCTTGCCGTCGACCATGGCGATGAAGCTGGCCTCTTCGCCGTCCAGGAATTCCTCGATCACCACCCGCGCGCCGGCGTCGCCGAAGGCATTGCCGGACAGCATGTCGCGCACCGCGGCCTCGGCCTCGGCCAGGGTCATGGCCACGATCACGCCCTTGCCGGCGGCCAGCCCGTCGGCCTTGATCACGATCGGCGCGCCCTGCTCCCGCAGATACGCCAGCGCGGTGTCGAGGTCGGAATGCACGGCGTAGTGCGCGGTCGGGATGCCGTGGCGGGCGAGGAAATCCTTGGCGAAGGCCTTGCTGCCTTCCAGCCGCGCGGCGGCGGCGCTGGGGCCGAAGATGCGCAGGCCGGCAGCGCGGAAACGATCCACCACGCCCGCCACCAGCGGCGCTTCCGGTCCGACCACGGTCAGCGCCACGCCTTCGTCCTGCGCCAGTTGGAGCAGACCGTCGAGATCGGTGGCCTTGACCGCCAGGTTGCGGCATTTGGTTTCGGTCGCGGTGCCGGCGTTGCCGGGGGCGATGAGCACTTCCGATACGCGGGGTGACTGCGCCAGCTTCCAGGCCAGCGCGTGCTCGCGGCCGCCGGAACCGATGACGAGGAGTTTCAAGGCGATGTCCTCATGGCGCCGGTGCGCCTGCGTTCGTGGTGGCCGCTGGACAGGCGCGTGCAGCCATTTCGACTTCGAAGAAGACCCCGCCGTTGCGATCGACGAAACGCCGTTTCAGCGCGGCGTCGGTCTTGAGCAACGGCTGGATGACGGGGTCGCTGCACCAGCCGCGCAGTTCGATCGCCTCGGCCTGGCGCAATTCGTTGAAGCGCGGATTCGCGCGGGTCTTGGCGGCGGTGCCGAGCGGGCTGCGAATCACCTCGACCAAGGCGTTGCCTTCGACCGCCACCGATTCGATCACCAGATCCTCGATGTAGGGCTTGGGCAGTGTCGCCGCCAGCTTGGCCTGCACCTGGGCCAGCGTTTGTGGCGTCGTGCTGCCGCCGCTGCACGCGGCCAGCCCCGAGGCGACGCAGAAGGCCAGTGCGGGAACGCTGCGGATGGCGGATCTGCGCATGCGCGTGGCCTTCAGTGCCGGAAATGGCGCACGCCGGTGAACACCATCGCGAGGCCGTGTTCATCGGCCGCGGCGATCACCTCGGCGTCGCGCATCGAGCCGCCGGGCTGGATCACCGCCTTGATTCCTGCCTGCGCGGCGGCGTCGATGCCGTCGCGGAACGGGAAGAAGGCATCGGATGCCATCACCGAACCGGGCACGACCAGGCCTGCATCCACCGCCTTGATGCCGGCGATGCGCGCCGAATACACCCGGCTCATCTGTCCGGCGCCCACGCCAATCGTGCGGCTGTCTCTGGCGTAGACAATGGCGTTGGATTTGACGAACTTGGCGACCTTCCACGCAAACAGCAGATCGGTGAACTGCGCATCGGTCGGTGCAAGCTTGCTCACCACTTTCAGTTCGTCGCGGGTCACCACGCGGTCATCGGCGGTTTGCAGCAACAGGCCGGAGTTGACGCGCTTGCTGTCGATGAAGCCGGGTGATGGCGCGGCCAGCGGGATGCGCAGCACGCGCACATTGGCTTTCTTCCTCGCGTAGTCCAACGCTGCGGCATCGAAGTCCGGGGCGATCAGCACCTCGACGAATTGGCGGTCGAGGATGGCCTTGCAGGTGGCGCCGTCGAGTTTGGTGTTGAAGGCAAGGATGCCGCCGAATGCCGAGGTCGGGTCGGTGGCGTAAGCGGCTTCGTAGCTGTCACCGCAGCCGCTGCCCACCGCCACCCCGCAGGGGTTGGCGTGCTTGACGATCACGCAGGCCGGTGCATCGAACTGGCGCACGCATTCCCAGGCGGCATCGCTGTCGGCGAGGTTGTTGTAGGACAGCTCCTTGCCCTGCAGCTGGGTAAAGGTGGCCAGCGACCCCGGCGCCGGATACAGGTCGCGGTAGAACGCGGCCTGCTGGTGCGGATTCTCGCCGTAGCGCAGGTCCATCACCTTGACGAAGCTGCCGTTGAGCTGGGTCGGGAACGCGCTGCGTTCGGGCACGGGCTGGGTGGCGTCGGTGATCGCCGACAGGTAGGTGCTGATCGCATCGCCGTACTGTGCGACGCGGTTGAACGCGGCGACCGCCAGCCGGAAGCGGGTCGCCGCCGACAGCGCGCCATCGCCGGCGTCCAGTTCGGCCAGCAGTTCGGCGTATTGGTCGGGCGACGTCACAACGGCCACCCGGGCGAAGTTCTTGGCTGCGCTGCGCAGCATCGCCGGCCCGCCGATGTCGATGTTCTCTACCGCGTCGGCCAGAGTGCAATCGGCGCGCGCCGTCACCGCTTCGAACGGATACAGGTTCAGCACCAGCAGGTCGATCCGCTCGATGCCGTGCTGCGCCATCACTGCGTCATCCAGCCCGGCGCGGCCGAGCAGACCGCCGTGGATCGTCGGGTGCAGGGTCTTGACCCGGCCGTCCATCATTTCCGGGAAGCCGGTGACATCGCTGACGTCTTGCACCGCCAGCCCGGCCTCGCGCAGCGCCTTGGCGGTGCCGCCGGTGGAGAGCAATTCGACGCCGCGCGCGGCCAGCGCGCGGGCCAGCTCCAGCAGGCCGGTCTTGTCGGAAACGGAGAGCAGGGCGCGGCGAACGATTACCGGCGCGCCGGAAGGGAGTGCGGCAGACATGCGCGGAAGGCGGGCGGGAGGAAACCGGAATTATAGCGGTGCGGCGCCTGCGGGCCTCGCTTGCCTCAGCTGGCCATGCCGTAGTCGCGCAGCTTCTTGCGCAAGGTGGCGCGGTGGATGCCCAACAGGGAAGCCGCGCGGCTCTGGTTGCCCTCGCAGTGCTGCAAGACTTCGACGAACAGCGGGATTTCCAGCTCGCGCAGCGCGATGGCGTACAGGTCGTTGGCCTCGCAGCCGTCGAGATCGCGCAGGAAGCGCCGCACCGAAGTGGCGACGTGCTCACGCAGCGGCGTGCGGCCGGCGTTGGGGCGGGAGTCGGGGAGGTTCAAACGGCGGTCCTCGCAGCAACCGCGTCGCGGCAGTGCGGCGGGCGGTCGGCCCAGTCTAGCGCGTTGTGCGCCCGCGTGGTGCGGCGCGCCGGCATGCGCTCATTCGAAGCGGAAATCGAAGGCCACCACGTTGGGCGCCGGTTCGACGATGTCGAAGGCGATCGAGACCGCCTGACCGGGTTCAAGCTGCAACGCATGCGGGGCATTGCCGAGGTATTCGGCGGGCTGGAAGCGGCGCGCACCGAGCAGGCGGCCGTTGACGTCGGACAGGCTCAGCGCCAGCGCCGGCCACGGCTGCGGCCAGCGGGCGTCGTTGCGGAAGCTGGCCTGCACCCGCAGCACGCCGGGGCGTTCGGGCTGGGCAATCACGTCCCGCGCCAGCATGGTGATGGCCGCCGGTTCGTGCCACGCGGGCAGGCTGCAATGCAGCGGCCCGCACAGCGAAACCAGCAGCGGCCGCAGCTGCGGGTTGGCGGCGATGCGCGCACGCTCCAGCCAGCCCAGCTGCGCCAGCAGGGCCAGCACCAGCACGACCAGCGCCAGCCATTCGGCGCGGCGATGCGGTTTCGCGCGGCCGTCGCGAGAGCCGGAATGGGCGAAGCTGGGCGCGTGGGTCATGACGGCACCGCCTGCGTGTTGCGCACGCCGTCGATGCGTATCCAGTCATCCTCGCGGGCGACCTGCAAGGCGTCGAACCACGGCGCGTAGCGTTCCAGCAAGTCGGCTTCCTGCCCCGAGAGGATGCCGGACATGGCAAGGCGCCCACCTGCCGCGGTGCGTGCGGCCAAGGTCTCTGCCAGTGCATCCAGGGCGACCGCGAGGATGTTGGCAACGACGACCGGGTAGGTGGCTGCGGTCGGCGCATCCTGCGGGAGATGGGCATCGATGTGCAGGCCATTGCGCCGCGCGTTGTCGGCCGTGGCGAGCAGCGCCTGCGGATCGGTGTCGATGCCGCAGGCATGCGCCGCGCCCAGTTTCAGCGCCGCCAGCGCGAGGATGCCGCTGCCGCAGCCGAAGTCGAGCAGACCGCGACCCTGCAAGTCGCCACGCACGGCCAATTCGTCCAGCCAGCGCAGGCACAGCGCGGTGGTTGGGTGGGTGCCCGAGCCGAAAGCCAGCCCCGGGTCGAGGCGCACGATGGCGGCATCGGCCGCGTCGGCATCCTCAGGCAATGCGTGGTTCCACGGCACGATCCAGCAGCGTGCGCCAAAGCGCATCGGTTGGAAGGTGTCCAGCCAGGCGCGCTCCCAGTCCTGATCTTCGACTGTCTCGAAGCGGGCCTGCCTCCAGTCCAGCTCCGGATCGAAAGCGTCCAGCGCTGCCAGCAGGACCAGCGCGTCGGTGTCTGCCGGGAACAGCGCGCTGAGGGTCATCTCGTCCCACAGCGGCAGTTCGCCAACGCCCGGCTCGAAGATCGCCTGTTCGTCGGCGGCATCCAGATGCGCGTCCTGCAGGGTGACGGCCAGCGCGCCGACATCCTCCAGCGCGCGCTCGAAGCGCGGCTGCTGGTCCTGGCGGCAGGGAACGGCAAGCTGCAGGTAGGGCATGGTGTACGGGCGCGTCACGAACGCGCCCATTGTCGCAGGTTCAACCCACCCGCGCGGCGCCTGCCCGGCCGCCATCGCCGCCCATCGGCCAGGCGGGCCGACGCGGGTGCTCAACCGCCGAGGATGCCGTTGAGCAGGCCGCGCATGCCGCGCCGCTGTTGCTGTTGCGGCTGCTGCGGGTCATCGTCGTCCTCGTTCTGCATTCCGCCCATGTCGAGGCCGAGGATGGCCGATGCGGTCGAGCGCGTGCGCAGGCGCACGCTCCATTCCGGATTCCAGGCCTGCTTCGGATTGGCGGGCTTGGGCGGGTAGGTGATGAAGGTCTCCGGCCCGAATGCGGACATCTGCAGCATCGCCGGCATGCCGGACTGTCGGCCGCCCCCGCCGGCGAAGATCCCGCGCGGAATCACGCAGCTGGTGGAGGTGGCCGGCAGGAACACCTTGCGGCGCAGGAGGCCGTTGACGTCGTTGTCCGACATCGACACATGCAATGCCGCGCCCGCGCCGGGCAACTCGGCGCTGCTCCACGAGGTCATCTGGTAGGCGCGCTCGCCGAGCGGCTGCATGCCGACGGCCGAGATGAAGTAGGCATTGCTGTGCGCCACCGTCGGCCAGCCGAGGTAGACCGCATCGGTCAGCTCGCCTTGCGTGCGCAGGCCGATTTTGGCCATGAAGTCGGAGGCATCGCTGACCTGGAAAAGCATCGAGGCCGGGATGCCGTCGCCGCTGATCTGGTGGTCACCGGCCAGGCGCGCGCCGGTGGGGACCTTGCGGCCATCGCGGGGATTCGGCCAGTACACATAACCGGGGCGCACCCCAATCGTGCTGTCGGGCACCGAAATCCCGCGCGATACCTGGCCGCTTGCCTGCACGCCGAAGCCCTGCATGCCCATCGGCCCCTTGCTGGGGTCGAAGGTGCCGCCGCGGATCTTGATGGTGGTGACCTTCGGCTGGCCGGGACGCACGGCCGCGCCGCAGCCCCAGTATTCGACGATCTTGATTTCCATGTCCTCGGTGCTGACTTCGCGCGGTGCGTCCGGGCGAGTCGCGCGATCCGGGCGCTGTTCGGTGATCGGCAGCAATTGCAGTGAGCGACCGAGGTTCAGCCCGGACGGGATCTGGTCGGCGGCTTCGGCGCCGGGCTTGTTGGCATTGTGCAGGGCCAGGTCGAGGTACTGGCCGGTCGTGACGCCGGTGCGGGTGGTCGGGTAGATCGTGTGGCCGCTGTCACCGCCACCATTGCGGCGCGCCATCATGCCGGCGAGGCCGCCCATCATCCCACCCATGTCCGGCATCCCGGCCATGCTGTGGGTGAGCGCTTCGACGTACAACGTGACCGGCGGGGCCTTGCCCTGCTGGCTGGCGGCGGGCAGCGCGGCAAGGGCGCTGAGCAGGGTGACGAACAGGAGGTTGCGGCGACGCATGACGGGCTCCGGAGTCGGGGTGAGACGTTGATGACAACACAAGCGGAATCCGGCAGGCAAACCGGACAAGCCCCGGAGCTGCCCGGTTCAGCCTCAAAGCCCCTTCGCCGCCTGCGCCACCGCCCGGAACAGGGCGCGGCCCTTGTTCATCGTTTCCTCCCACTCTTTTTGCGGGTCGGAATCGAACACGATCCCGGCGCCGGCCTGCACGTGCAGGCGACCGTCCTGGATCACGGCGGTGCGGATGGCAATGGCGGTATCGGCATCGCCGTGCCAGCCGATATAGCCGATCGCGCCGGCATAGACATTGCGCTTGATCGGCTCCAGTTCGCGGATGATTTCCAGTGCGCGGATCTTCGGCGCGCCGGACACAGTGCCGGCCGGGAAAGTGGCGCGCAGCACATCGGCATAGCTCAAGCCCGGCTGCAATGCGCCGGTCACTTCGCTGACGATGTGCATGACATGGCTGTAGCGTTCGATCACGAACTGCTCGCCCACTTCCACGCTGCCGGCCACCGACACCCGCCCGGCATCATTGCGACCCAGGTCAATCAGCATCAGATGCTCGGCGCGCTCCTTCGGATCGGCCAGCAATTCCGCTTCCAGCGCCTGATCTTCTTCGACGGTCTTGCCGCGCGGACGGGTGCCGGCAATCGGCCGCACCGTCACCTTGCCCGCCTGCTGGCGCACCAGGATTTCCGGCGATGAGCCGACCACTTGCGTGCCGCCGACATCCAGAAAATACATGTACGGCGAAGGGTTCAGCGCACGCAGGGCGCGGTACACGTCCACTGGACGCGCCTGGAAGGGCACGCTCATGCGCTGGCTCAGCACCACCTGGAAGGCATCACCACTGCGGATGTAGT
This sequence comes from Thermomonas sp., assembly GCF_023953935.1. Taxonomy (GTDB): domain Bacteria; phylum Pseudomonadota; class Gammaproteobacteria; order Xanthomonadales; family Xanthomonadaceae; genus Thermomonas. The sequence continues at coordinate 55,297 of NZ_JAMLIW010000004.1, forward strand.
CCTGCGCTTTCTGCACCGCATCGATGAAGCCCTCGCGGGTGAAGCCGCTGACGAAATCCGCCTCGTCCAGCGCCGCCGGTTGCAGGGTTTCCGGATACGGCGCGCCGCCGTGGCGCAGCCGATGGGTCAACGCATCCAGCCGCCGGTTGGCCTGCGCCCAGGCTTGAGGCGCAGTCGGATCGGCATGCACGATCAGGTACAGGCGGCCTTTGAGATTGTCGAACACCGCCAGCTCATCGCTTTGCATCAGCAGGATGTCGGGCGTGCCCAGCTCATCAGGCTTGGCGTTCACCTTCAAGCGCGGCTCGATATATTCGATGCACTCGAAGCCGAACCAGCCCACCAGCCCGCCGTTGAAGCCCGGCAGGCCATCGATCTGCGGCACCTTGTGGGCAGCGCGCAGGCGCTCGACTTCGGCCAGCGGGTCGGCCACCTCGCGGCTCTCGATGACTTCGCCGAGTTCGCGCACGCTGAGCGTGTGGCCACGAAATTCGTACACCCGCCGCGCCGGCAGACCGATGATCGAATAGCGACCAAAGCGCTCGCCACCTTCCACCGATTCGAACAAATACGTGTGCGGGCCATCGGCCAATTTCAGATACACGGACAGCGGCGTATCGAGGTCCGACAAGACCTCGCGCACCACGGGAACCAGGGTGAAACCGTCAGCGGCGTAGCGCTGGAATTGGGCGTGCGACAACATCGGGCAGTTCCTTCAAGACAGGCATGGGGACGATCGCGGCGGCATCGCCACGCCACCATCGCCAGCCGTGCACGGAAGGAAGGATCGCCGGGTTCATGCGGCCTAGCGTAAGCGGCGAGGTGCAGATCAGGCAAGCCCGCCACCCGCCGTCCGTTCGAGGCGAATCCGGATGCCCCATTCGTGGCGAGCCTACCCAATTCCGTTCGTGGTGAGCCTGTCGAACCATGAACGGAACCTGCCAACACCGCCCGTGGTTCGACAGGCTCACCACGAACGGCGACAGGCTCACCACGAACGGCGTTGTGGACGCACCACGAGCAGCTACTCCAGGCTCCGCCACACCGCCGTGAGCCAAACGATGCCAAACAACGCGAACACCACGCCCCACGCCGCCCACCAGAACGACTCCATGGACAGGCACGCCACCGTCAGTAGCGCCAGCAATTTCACAAGCTTTCCCATCGCAGACTCCTTGCCTCGGGCAGGGAAGCACTCACTCCAGTTCGATCTCGATCTCCACCGGCGCCCAGTCGTTGTCCAGCAGCGCGTGCACCCTTGCCGACGCCGCGGCGCCACGGTCGAGTGCCTGCGCGAGCGCCGCGTTCTCTGCGCGCGGCACGTAGCCCAGCTTGATCCGGTTCCATTCGATGCGCACCGCCCGCTGGTCGTGCGGATTGTCCGGCTCGCGTACCAGCCTCAGTACGTCACCGATTTGCAGATCGTCGAGGACGTCTTCACCCTGCCCGTACTGGAACCCGGCCACGGTCACGCGCAGCGGGCGATGGATTGGCAGCCGCCAATCGTCCTGCGCCTGGGCATAGGCCAGCACCTGCGCCAGTTGCGTGCGCAGGCGGGCATCGAGCTGGCGTCGCGGTGGCGGAGGTGGCTGGCGTTGCGCATCCTCCTGCGCCCGAAAGGCGCGTGCTTGCGCGGCGATCAGCGTCATCTGCCCACGAACAGCGTCGGCTTGCTCGGCAAGCTGGGCAAGCACCGCCTCCGCCAATTCGCACAGGGCTGGCGAGGGGTCTGCATTGTAGCGACCGCGCAGCTGATCGTTGCGAACTTCGCTGCTGAAGCCGGCGAGGTCGAACCCCAGTTGCAAGGTGGCCGCCGCCCCGGCCACGGTCTCCAGATGCACGATGCGGATGCCGCCGCGTTGGCATTGGTGCCAATAGTCGGCGACGCAATGCGCCATGGTTTCCCCTTCCATGTACAGCGCCTCAGCGGTCAGCAGTTCCCTGGCATGGCCTTCGGCAACGTCCATCTCGCCAAACAGCGGCACCAGTGGCGCATCGGCGGGGATTGCCGCGGGGATTGGCGTGAGTGGTAGTTGCACCATGGGCAAACCATGCCAATGCCGTGACGCCTCCAACAAGGCAGCAATACCTTTGCGTGCGATCCACGCCAGACCCAGCCGGTCGACGTCCAGCTCGATCTGTTCCGGTGGTTGCCGCAGCGACGCCAGTACGGCATTGAGGAGGTCCCGGCAGTCCCGGATCGCTTGCGGGAGGTTGGGGTGTTCGCGTTCACAGGTTTTCCAGACGCCATTCCAGCCACGTTTGAACGCCGCCGCCAGCCGCGAAACATCGGCCGGTGAGCGCAGATGTACCGGCAATGCCTGGATGGCGGCAAGACGCGGCTCCACCTCCTTGCGCTGGCGCGGACGGGCATGCGCGGGCAAGGCTTGCAGCAACGACACGACGGCCTCCGGCATGGCGCCCCTCTGCCAAGGCTCGCGGCCCAGCGGCGCACGCACCAGGGCACGGTCGACCCGGTAGAAGTGCGCGATGGCGTCGATCAGATCGCGACCTTGGTCGATCACGTCGAGCAATGCATTCAACGCCTGCGGCGGCATGCCCCGCCCGCGACGCGACGCCAACAGGCTATGCAACGGCACCGGCGCATGTCGTCGATAGCGGTCATTGTCGTCGTCCCGATCGCCGAACATCAGCGGCCGCTCGACCGGCTCCAGCAGCACCGGCGCCAGCCAGGCCGGAAACAGGGCGAGCGCTTGCAGGCGTCGTGCCCGCACCGGCGGTGGCACACGGATGAGGCGGTTGTAATTGCGCACCGTGCCGAAGCACGCGCCCTGCACCTCCAGGTCGCCGAGCGCCTCCACCACCTCCCGATCCAGCGCCTGCGCGAAGGCGCGGATGCCGCGTTGCAGCGGGTGCCCCCACGACACCGACCAGCGCGGCAGCGGCACGATCGGCGCATTCGGCAGTGCCACTGTGGCATCGGCCGCAGGCGTCGTGTTGGAAACCGCATCGTCCGATCCAAATTGGCGAAGGAGATCGGGCAGCAGATCGTCGTAATCGAGGTGATGCGCCGGCGCCAGCAGCGCGCGCACCAGCCCATCGCTGCCAAGCAGCCACAACCAGCAATGACGCTGCGCGTCCTCGCGGGAGAAAAACCACTGCGCAGGCACCCAGACGCGCGCCTGCACTCCGGTAGAGCCGGAGGCAAGACATCCAACGCTGCTATCGAACTGGTGCATGGGTGAACCCAAAGGGAAATCCCGATGGCTCGCATCGTTCAACGCCGCCGTCTCACGGACTGCGACACCCGCGACGGTCTCAGTTTGTGGGACGACGACCGCGGATGCTCCTCACGTCACCTTGATGGCATTGGGCATGGGAGGCCGCCACTGTCCATTGCGCAATCTCGCTCCCGTGGATCCCAAAGGCAGGAATCCTTACCGCACCGCGAGCGAAATCCCGATACCGCCACGCAACAGCGACGCGCACGCTTGAGCCTCTTCTTGCTTGATGTATCGATATTGATACAATCGCCATGCCTGCAACCAAACTCGACGTCCGCTTTTATCGGTCTGCCGCCGGCAGGGAGCCGGTTCGCGAATGGCTGACACACGCACTCTCACCAGAGGCACGGCGCATGATCGGTGCCGACATCAAGACCGCTCAGGAGGGCTGGCCACTGGGTATGCCGCTGATGCGCAAGCTGGATATCGGCCTGTGGGAAGTGCGCAGCCGCATCCCGGAAGGCATCGCGCGCATCGTGTTCACGGTGGCGGGCGCCGACATGGTGCTGCTGCACGGGTTCGTCAAGAAGTCGGCCAAGCTGCCCGGCAACGATCTATGCCTGGCGAAGCAACGCAGGAACGAGGTGCACGCATGAGCAAGAACAAACACATCGGTTCCAACTTCGACGACTTTCTGGCCGAAGAAGGCCTGTTGGAAGAAGCCAATGCCACCGCCGCCAAGCGCGTTATCGCGTGGCAGCTGGCCGAGGCCATGAAACAGGGCGGCGTCACCAAAACCGAAATGGCCGCGCGCATGCACACCAGCCGCGCGGCGGTGAACCGCGTGCTGGACGCAAACGACACTGCGCTTACACTGGACACGCTGAGCAAAGCCGCCGCCGCATTGGGCTGCCGGCTGCGATTCGAGCTGGTGGCGGCGTAGCGCCGATCGCTGCCGATCAGCGGCTGAAGGGTGTCAGCGGCTGAAGGGTGTCAGGGACAAATTCCCAGGGACAAATTCCCACGCCATTGGCCGTGACAACACCTCGAATGATGGCCGGGAGACATGAGGTGGCCATGGCTGCGGCTGGTGACGCCTGCCTCATTGGCGCGGTGCAATTGTCCTTTACGTTGTTTCGCAGCAAACTTCCGCCATGGCCTTCAACGTCCGCCAGATTTTCGCTGCTCTCGCCCAGGCGCACGTTGACTATGTGGTCGTCGGCGGGCTCGCGGTGATACTGCATGGTTATCTGCGCGCCACTGCGGATCTTGATCTTGCGCTGGGCCTGTCCGGTGACAATCCCGCCCGCGGCATGCAAGCGTTGGCCGGGATTGGGCTGCAACCGCGGCTGCCGGTGCCGCTGGAAGACTTCGCCGATGCCGCCAAGCGCGACGACTGGCGACGCAGCCGCAACATGCAGGTCTTCCCGCTTTGGGATCCAGCCAACCCACTGCGTTCGGTTGACGTATTCATCGAGGAACCCATCGACTTTCGCAGCCTGCTGGCCGCCGCAATCGACAAGGATCTCGACGGTGTACCGGTCAAGGTCGCCTGCATTCCCCACCTGATCGAGATGAAGCAGCGTGCCGGCCGGCCACGCGACCTGGACGACATCGCCAAGCTGCGCGAGATCATGGCGGCCACCGGAGGCGACCTTCGATGAACCCGGAAGCCCCGCCCGAAGGAACGTCCCAGCAGGCCGAGCGCGCGCAATTGCTGGCTTGGATACGTCTGGGAACCGCTGCGAAGATCGCCTTCTTCGAGGAAATGGTCGAACTGGCCTACCTCAGCGGCGCGCTCGCCCCGGATAGGTTGGCGCTGCGCGATTGGCCGGTATCGCCAGATGCGTCATCGCAGGCACGCTGAACAGCCGCAGCAACGTAAGGGAACCTCGAATAACTGGATTCTTGCTCGTCATTCCCGCGAAAGCGGGAATCCATTGTCTTTGCATTCAATGGCTTGGTGGTGCTCGCTGGAGGTCCCGGCCAGATAAATGAGGTTATTCGAGGCTCCCGCAACAAACGCTTACGCTTCTACTCATCCAGCTCCGGATAGCGTTTGTACAGCGCATGCACGATGCGATTGCGTTGCGCGTCGTGGAATGGCGCTCTGCCGCCGGCGTCGAGGAATGGCTGCTTGAACTTCGGGTTGATCACGCGCACATCGCTGCGTGCTGCGTCCCGATCAGCACTGACGAACCAGCCCGGAAGGCACAACACGGGCAAAACCGGAACGGGTTCGCCGGTTTCGCCGCGCAGGTAATCGGACAGCCAGCGGGCTTGGTGACGCGCCTGATCCAGCGGCCTGGTCTCGTTCCAGCCGGGGAAATGCAGGGCACTGCCGTCAAAGCTGACCTGTGCGGACGCCTTGCCGGTCCCGGGCTTGCGGCGGGATTTGGTCTCCACGGCAAACACCGAGGTCCGCCCGATCACCACGTGGTCGATGTTGAAGCGCTCCGCCGGCAAGTCGTGCAGTACCAGGCAGCCTTCAGCCTGCAAACGATCCAACAGCTGTGCCGTCGCGATTTCGGCGCGCATGCCATCGTGGCATGCCCGCCGTTCGCGCCAGCGCGGAACCAGCTTGCAGATCGTCATGACGGTGAATGCCAACGCGGCAGCCACGACGCCACCGTCCAGCCAGGTGAATGACAGCCGGCTCCACGCCACGCGCGGCAGCACCACCACCAGGGTGGCCAACGGCCCAACCACGACGAGCAAGATCAAGTACTCGTCGATTTTCTCCGACATCACGTCCATGCGGCGACGCAGCTGCTCGCCAGGAAGGTACGCCAATTTTTCGGTCAGCGGCGAGCGTCGACCTTCCCGCTTTTGTTGCCTGCTCAGCCAGAACACCACGGCTGCGGCACCCAAAGGGGGCAGCAGGATCGCCAACATTGCGATGAAGGGCATCACCTTGCTGCTCCGGTTTTCTTACGGGCTTTCTTTTCCTTCGCCACCGGCAGCAGGCTGGTGATGGCTTGATAGCGCTGGAACAAGAAGGCCACGCGCTCGGCGTCGGTGGTGAGTTTGGGGGGTTTACGGCCGGCGGTTTTTTCGGCGGCGAGGTAGGCAGCGTCCACCGCCTTGTCGAGCGCTGCGTGGGCTTTCACCAGCGCCGGCGGCATGGTCAGCGGGTCGTAGAGGTCGGCGAGGGTTGCATCGGGGAATTGGGCGCGGGCGTCGAGGACGGCTTGGGCGGCGGCTTCAATCGCGGCGCGGTGCTTGTTCCCCTCTCCCCCCGGGAGAGGGGCTGGGGGTGAGGGCGGCTCATGCAGGGCATTCCAAATCCCCTCCAGAACCCCCTCCAGATTCTCCAATGCCTCGTTGTTCCACACGCGCAGCGTGCGGATGCCACGCGCATGCAAAAAGGCATCGCGTCGCGCATCGTGAGCAGCAGCGTCCTCATGCTGGCTGCCGTCCAGTTCGATGCACAGCTTGGCGGCATCGCAATAGAAATCCAGCGTGTACGGTGGCAGCGGATGCTGGCGGCGGAACTTGAAGCCTCCCAATCGGCGATCACGCAGCAATTGCCACAGACCTTGTTCGGCATCGGTGCCATGCTGGCGCAGGCTGCGCGCGAAGTCGGTGGCTTCCTTGGGTGGGTAGGGTTTGTGCGTGTTCAAGGCGCCCTCACCCCAACCCCTCTCCCGGGGGGAGAGGGGCTCACGTGCGCTGCCTGCTTGTCCTTCCCCCTCCATGCGATGGCAACACGTTTTGCCTGCTTGTCCTTCCCCCTCCGGGGGAAGGTGGCGCGCAGCGCCGGATGAGGGCGCTTTGGGCTTGTCGTCAACAGCGCCCTCACCCCAACCCCTCTCCCGAGGGGAGAGGGGCTCAAGCGCTGGCCAGGGGAAGTTGTTGTAGACGATGTTTACCGAATACTGATAGTCACTTTTTAGGCGGCCACTTGTGTATCGCGTCCATGCCATGTGCATGGTGGAGGTGAGGATACCGAAGTCGTACAACGTGGCATGCGGAAAGATTCGCAATTTATTGCTTGCTAACGTTTCCGGGGACATGAAGCCAATCGGAATGAAATGGCGCCGCTCGGATGACACTTCCGGAATCACCAGATAATTGTCGTCCGGAATGTTCTCCACATGAAACCGCGTCGGCGTCGCCGCCAGCTTCCGCGTGGGCGCGCTCTTGCTGGTCAGCCGCAGCTGCCGCACCGCTTCCACGCGCTTCAAGCATTCCGGCATCGCCCGCAATTCCGACGGCGGGCAATCGCCCAGCCACAGGCACCAGCGTTCCCAGCCATTGATGAACTCATCCGCGCCGAGCCAGCGCCGGAACCACTTTGCCGAAGCAGGCTCCTTCGCAATGAAGGCATCGCGCTCGTCGGTGGTGAACAGGTAGTGGCCGCCGTCGATCGGCTTGTTGCCGATTCCGATTTCCGGAACCTCGCAAATCGGCGTATTGCGACTGGGCAGCAGCACATCCGCCGCGTCCACCAGATACGGGTTGATGTTCGCAACCGCCAGTTCGTGCGACTGCCCGCGAATGTCCTGATAGTCGAACAGGCGCTTGGGCGTGAGGTCGCCGCGGGCAAAGCCCACGATCACGCAATGCACCGCCGCCACGCCGCGCGCTTCGTTGTTCCATTGAAAGGTGCGGTGGGCGAAGAAGATGCGCATGCCCGCGTTCAACATCGCGCCCCACAGCACGCCCACCTGCTCGCCCTGGGTGATGGAGTTGGTGGAGACGAAGGCGCAGCGAATGGCCTTTCCTTCCCCCTCCGGGGGAAGGTGGCGCGCAGCGCCGGATGAGGGCGCTTTGGGCTTGTCGTCAACGGCGCCCTCACCCCAACCCCTCTCCCGGAGGGAGAGGGGCTTGAGATAGGCGGCTGCCTTCAGATACCAAGCGCATACAAAATCCAGCACGCCTGCGCCTTTCAGTGGGCCGGCAATTGCCAACAAATCGTCGCGCTGCTGCGCGTTCATCATCTTCGACCCCACGAACGGCGGATTCCCCAGAATGAAATCCAGCTCCGCCGCCGGCACCACGTCGTTCCAGTCGATCCGCAGGGCATTGCCATAGACAATCGTGGCGGATTTCTTCAGCGGCAGGCGCAGCACGTTTTCGCCGAACTGCTCGGCCACGCGCAGGTTCATCTGGTGGTCCATCAGCCACAGCGCCACCTGCGCGATCTGCGCGGGGAATTCCTCGATCTCGATGCCGTAGAACTGGTCCACGTCCACCAGCACGTGGTCTTGCACATGCGCCAGCACCGATTGCTGACGAGCGAACTGGCGCTCAAGCACCTGCAATTCCAGCAGGCGGATTTCGCGATAGGCAATCACCAGAAAATTGCCGCAGCCGCAGGCCGGGTCGAGGAACTTCAGGGTGGCCAGTTTGCGATGCAGCTGCGCCAGCTTTTTCTCGTCGTGGCCTGCCTTGTCCAGCTCGGCCTTGAGGCCGTCGAGGAACAGCGGGCCGATGAGCTTGAGGATGTTCTTCTCGCTGGTGTAGTGCGCGCCGAGATTGCGGCGGGCCTTGGCATCCATCACCGACTGGAACATCGAGCCGAAGATCGCCGGGCTGATCCGGCTCCAGTCAAGCTGGCTGGCCTCCAGCAGCAGGCCGCGCATGGCGGCGTTGAAATCGGCCAGCGGCAGGAGTTCATCGAACAATTTGCCGTTGACGTAGGGCAGTTCGGCCAACTGTTCGTCCAGCGTGGTCTGGCGCTTTTCCGGCGCGCTGCTGAGCACCTGGAAGATGCGCCCGATCCACATGCCGAGGTCGCTGCCGTCTTCGCGGGTGCGCTGGCTGATGAGCTCGTGGAAGCCCTGGCGCGGGAAGATGCCGGTGTCGTCGGCAAACAGGCAGAACAGCAGCCGCACCAGCAACACTTCCAGCGCGTGGCCATCGAAACCCGCGCTTTCAGTGCATCGTGCAGACGGCCCATGCGCTCGGCGGCCTGCACGTTGACGGGGTCTTCTTCCTTGTAGCTGCGGGTCTGGTAGCCGCTGATGAAGCCGAAGCGGCCGATCTCCTTCGGCAACTCCGCCAGCGTGAATTCCACCCGCTCGCGGGTTTCGAGGTCATGCAATACGAAACGGCGGAAGTCGCTCACCAGCACATGGCGCGGCAATTCCGCATCGCTGAGCCCGGCGAAGTAATCGGTGGCCTGCGCGAACGCGGCCTCCAGATCGCGGCCGGCGCTCTTGTGCTCGGCCAAGAGCACACCCGGCCAGAACACGTCGATGCGGCCGTACTGGCTGCCGGAAAAGCGCGCGGCTTTCTGCTCGAACACCGCCACCCGCCGACGCTGCACGCCGAACACGTGGAAGAACGCGTTCCAGAAACTCTGCGCCTCGGCGCGCTCGCTGGTCTCGGTGGCCCATTCGCGGGCAAATGCGCGGGCGCGGTCGCGGATTTCGTTGAGGCTCAGGGGCATCGGGTCGCCTCGGTTTACGCGGCCGCCTGCCACGGTTGAATGGAGGCCAGCACATCGCCGATTGCGTCCTTGGCCATGGCGGCATCGAAGTCCAGCTGCAACCCGGTCCAGAACTCGTCCGAGGTGCCGAAGAAGCGCGACAGCCGCAGGCCGGTATCGACGGTAATGGCACGCGTCCCGGCGACGATTTCCCCGATGCGCCGCTGCGGCACCCCGATGGACTTGGCGAGCCGGTACTGGGTGATGCCCATCGGCTCCAGGAACTCGTGCATCAGGATGCTGCCCGGATGCGGATAGGGAATCTTGCGCATGGCCTTGCCTCCTAGTGGTAGTCCACGATTTCGACCTTGCCGGGGCCGCTGGCGGCCCAGATGAAGCACAGCCGCCACTGGTCGTTGATGCGGATGCTGCGCTGTCCCTTGCGGTTGCCTTTCAGGGCTTCCAGGCGATTGTTGGGTGGAATGCGCAAATCGTCCAAGCTGGCCGCCCGATTCAACATGGCCAGTTTGCGCATGGCAACGGTTTCGATGTTCACGAATCGACGCACGCGCACGCCATCGAACAGGGCTTGCGTTTCCCGACAGCGAAACGACTGGATTGCCATGACGCGATACTATTGCGTTCCGTTAGTATCGTCAAGAGATAGTATCGAGCGACGTCACCTTCACCGCACCGCCGCCACCGCCTGCTTCATCTGCGCGATTGTTTTCGCGTAATCGGGCTTGCCGAAGATCGCGCTGCCGGCGACGAAGGTATCGGCGCCGGCCTGGGCAATCTCGGCGATGTTGTCTGGCTTCACGCCACCGTCGATTTCCAGCCGGATGTCGCGTCCGCTGGCGTCGATCATGGCGCGCACCTTGTGCAGTTGCGTGAGCGCCGAAGGGATGAACGATTGCCCGCCGAAGCCGGGGTTGACCGACATCAGCAGCACGTAGTCGAGCTCGGGCAGCATCACGTCCAGCACGTCCAACGAGCTGGCCGGGTTGAACACCAGCCCGGCCTGGCAGCCGCGCGACTTGATCAGCTGCACGCTGCGATGGACGTGCTTGCTGGCCTCGGGATGAAAGCTGATGTGGCTGGCGCCGGCGTCGGCGAACATCGGGATCAGGCCATCGACAGGCTCAACCATCAGGTGCACATCAATGGGCGCGTCCACGCCGTGCTTGCGCAGCGCCGCGCAGACCAGCGGGCCGATGGTGAGGTTGGGCACGTAGTGGTTGTCCATCACGTCGAAATGCACCCAGTGGGCGCCGGCGGCCAGCACGTTGTCCACTTCCTCACCGAGTTTGGCGAAGTTGGCGGAGAGGATCGAAGGGGCGATCACGGTGGGCTGCATGGCGGGCATCCAGGCTGTTCACGACGACACGCCAGGGCGGCGCATCGGCACCAGTTTACAGGCCACGCCGGCCGCGACGGCTGAAGCCAGCGCCGATTCCGTTCGCAGCGAGCCAGCCGAGCCATGAACAGGATCAATGCGAATCCGCTCGTGGTGAGCCCTTCGACAAGCTCAGGACAGGCCCGTCGAACCACGAACGGATAAAATGCGCTTTCCACCCCGAGCACACGCCGATGGCCACCACCCTGCTGCACTCCGATCTTCCGGGCTTGAACCTGATTCATCGCGGCAAGGTGCGTGATGTGTTCGATCTTGGCGATGGCCATTTGCTGATGGTGGCCACCGATCGGCTGTCCGCCTTCGATGTGGTGCTGCCCGACCCGATCCCCGGCAAGGGCGAGATGCTCTGCCAGATCAGCAATTTCTGGTTCGGCCAGACCCGCCATATCCTCGTCAACCACCTCACCGGCATTGACGTTGCCAGCGTGCTGCCGGCGGGCGTAGATGCCGCGCTGTATGCCAAGCGTGCGGTGGTGACGAAGAAGCTCACGCCCGTTCCGGTGGAATGCATCGCGCGTGGCTACATCATCGGCAGCGGCTGGAAGGACTACCAGCGCAGCGGCGCGATCAGCGGGATTGCCTTGCCTGCCGGCTTGCAGCAGGCGCAGCAGTTGCCCGAACCGATTTTCACGCCGTCGACCAAGGCGGCGGTGGGCGATCACGACGAGAACATCGACTTCGCCGCCGCGGTGAATCTGGTCGGCCGCGAACGCGCCGAACAGGTGCGCGATGCCACGCTGGCGCTGTATGCGTTCGCCCGTGATTACGCCGCGCAGCGCGGCATTATTCTGGCCGATACCAAGTTCGAATTCGGCACCGATGCCGATGGCCATCTGTATGTGATGGATGAAATGCTGACGCCGGATTCCAGCCGCTACTGGCCGGCCGAGCAGTATCAAGTCGGCAGCAGCCCGCCCAGCTACGACAAGCAGTTCGTGCGCGACTATCTGGAAACCCTGGACTGGAACAAGACCGCACCGGGGCCGCGTTTGCCGGCCGAGGTGATCGCCAGGACGCGGGCCAAGTACGCCGAAGCGCTGGAAAAGCTGGCGGGAATCCGGATCGATTAAGCGCGGCCACAGCGGAGCCGGGGGGCGCCCGCGCGGTCGGCGTGGCGGCGGGTCGGGCGCGCTATCATCCACGCTTGCCCTGACGACGCGCGAGGCGGTAATGGCTGCACTGATCTGTGGTTCCCTGGCCTACGACACCATCATGGTGTTTCCCGACCAGTTCAAGAACCACATCCTGCCGGACAAGGTGCACATCCTGAACGTGTCCTTCCTGGTGCCGCGTATGCGCCGCGAATTCGGCGGCTGCGCCGGCAACATCGCCTACAACCTGAAGTTGCTGGGAGGCGATCCGATCCCGATGGCCACCGTCGGGCAGGACTTCGGCCCGTACCGCGAGTGGTTCAACGAGCAGGAGATCCCGCTCGATCACGTCAAGGTGATCGATGAGCTGTTCACCCCGCAGGCCTTCATCACGACCGACCACGACAACAACCAGATCACCGCCTTCCACCCCGGCGCGATGATGCGCAGCTACGAAAACCACGTGAAGGACGTGGCGGACGTGAGCATCGGCATCGTCAGCCCGGACGGCTACGAGGGCATGCTGCAGAACGCGAAGGAATTCGCGGAAGGCGGCGTGCCCTTCATCTTCGACCCCGGCCAGGCGATGCCGCTGTTCAACGGCGAGGAGTTGCGCGGCTTCATCGACAAGGCCGACTACGTCTGCGTCAACGATTACGAATCCAACCTGCTGCAGGAGCGCACCGGCTGGAGCGCGGCCGCGATCGCCGGCAAGGTCAAGGCCTACATCGTCACCCGCGGCCCGCAGGGTGCGGAAATCCATGCGGCTGGCCAGCAGCACCGGATCCCGCCGGCGCACGAGCGCCGCATCACCGACCCGACCGGCTGCGGCGACGCCTTCCGCGCCGGGCTGATCTTCGGCATCGAGAAAGGCTACGACTGGATGACCATCGGCCGCATGGGCAACCTGATGGGCGCGCTCAAGGTCGAACACCCCGGCACCCAGAACCAGCGCTTCGACTACGCCGAATTCTCCGAACAGTTCCGCCAGCAGTTCGGGTATGCGTTGGGGTGATGGGATGAAGCCGTTGCTGGCTCCGGATGTTCTTGCCGATGGCCTGATGAAGGTGTCGATCGAACGCGGCCTGTACAAACAGGTGGATGTCGGGAAGGTCTCCGCCGGCGCGCACTACACCGAGGGTGATTGCTGGCTGCAACCGCCGGTGGATGCCTTCATTCGCGCACAGATTCATTCCAAACAGCTGAGACATGTGCTCGACCCCTTCGCCGGCGATGGCCACCTGTTGAGGTTGATCGGACAACAACACGGGTTGAGCGCGCACGGGCTGGATCTGCATGCAGGCGACTGGCCGCGCAATGACAGCCTGAGGCGGATTCCGGCACAGGCCGATACGCTGATCTGCACCAACCCGCCCTACTTGGCCAAATACAGCGCGCGGCGCAAGGGCGTGTGGCCGCTGGTGGCCGACTACTTCGATGATTCCGGCTACGACGACCTATATCTTCTGGCCATTGCCCGGATGTTGGCGACCGGCATGCCGGTGGTAGCGATCATTCCGGAAACCTTCATCGCCAGCGGCCTGTTTCGCGAGCACCTTGAGCGCGTGGTCGTGCTGGAGACATCCAATCCGTTTGTCGCCACCGAAACCCCGGTCTGCGTGGCCTGCTTCGATCCAGCGGTGACGGCGACCGCCATCCGTTGTTACAAGGACAACCGTTTCATTGGCTTGTTGGGGCAGTTGGAGGCGGGCGCCGAATTGCTGACGAGCGAATCCTCCAGACGTCAGGTGACCTTCAACGTCGCCAAGGGCATGTTGGCACTGAAAGCGGTGGACGGAACCCGCGCCGATGATCGAATCCGTTTCCTGAAAGGCGCGGACTTCGGCTACGACACCGGCATGATCAAGGTCTCCAGCCGGTTGATGACCCGCATCCACGTCGACGGCCTGAATCCGCAGGCGCTTGATGCGCTGATCGTCGGTGCCAACGCCGAGCTGGAACGCATCCGTGAATCCACGCAGGACATCGTGCTCAGTCCGTTCAAGGGCAACAACAAGAGCGGCACTCGTCGCCGGAGGCTGGACTATCGTCTGGCGCGTTTGATCATCGCGTCGGTTCTGGAAACACTGCCGAATGACCAGAAACAGCAAACTCTTTTCTGACTGCCTGCGGCACCCGGAGCCGCTGGTCGATCCGTTTTACTGCTCGGAACAGCTGATCATTCCGACTGCGCCGGAAGCGGGGGACAATGCCATCAGTCGACTCTGGCGGGAAGTGCGCGATCGCCTCACCGCGGCCGATGTCGCCTTGCGGGATGATGATGACAGCGGCTTTGGTCGCCATGTTCGGGAGCTGGATGCGTTGCTGCAGAACGAAGGTGCGAATTTCCTTGAATTCACCTCGTTTTTCCCGGCACAGGATGTCTCGTATTCGAGTTACCGCAAGCTGGATTTGGCCGAACGACTGGAATTTCTCGATACTGTCATGCGCCGCTTCATCGCGTTGCGCCACCGGATCTACGCGGCCCACGGCTATACGCCGGTCTCGGTACAAGTTCGCCGGGATTTCGAGAAGCACAAAAGCGGCGGTGCCTCCGCCAAGCGCAAGCTGGAGGCATTGTTCGAAAAGTACGGCTACGTCAAGGCTGAGTCGCTTGCGCGATTTCAGGACACACCGCGCGCGTATCTGCATGCCGAAGGCACACTCTATGCGGAGTGCGAGGCTTGGTTGCGGTCGTGTGGACTGCGCTTTCAGTGGCGACAGAATCACCAGGGCAAGTTGCCGGATGCGATCTTCCGCAACGGCGATGCGCTCAAGATTGTCGAATGCAAGCACATGAAGGAAACCGGGGGTGGTCAAGACAAGCAGCTATCGGAACTGATCGATCTGATCGGCCATGACGAGCCTGACTTCAGCGAAGCTGGCGGGCTTCAGGTTGCCTACGTTGCTTTTCTCGATGGCGTGTTGTTCAACGCCTTGCGATCACCGCGTGCCCGGAAGATGCGTCAACAGCGCGAGGCCATCGAGCGTCACCTGCATGCGCATCCGCACAATCGGTTCGTCAACACCTGGGGATTCCGGCAATTACTTGACTGAGGGGACCTCGAAAAACCATGTTTGTCTGGCTGGGTCCTACAACGGAGCACGCGCGACTCGCGGACGCGGGGGGCGTTCAGGTCACCCTGCCCCGCGCAGCGCCTTGAGCTTGCTGCTGAACCAGCGCCCACTCTGCACCGGCGGCGCGGTGCCGCAGCGGACGAGATAGGGCTGGCCCGACAGGCTGCTCTTGCTGGCGGCAAGCTCGATGAAGCCCTCGGCGGAGCTCACCATCCCCTTCTTGAGCAGGTAGTCGTATTTCCGGCGCAGGTGGTCCGAGGCTTGTTGCGCGGTGTACCAAGTGCCATTGCGCGAGAACGTACATCCTGATGCTTGCAGCGCCGAGAACAGTTGGCCGATCTCGCGGGTCGTCGCGGCGGAGGGCGTTTGCGCGAGTGCCGCGATTGGCAACGCAAGGGCGAGGACAAGGGTGGTGAGTGCAGTTTTCATTTCGTGCCGAGTTGACCTTGGTTTGACGACGAAAGTTCACCGATGCTTCGGGGCGTTCATCGCGTGACGCCTGTCGCTGGTTGAATTCGCCGGCTGCATTCGCTCACTCAATTCCACTTCGGCAGCTTTGACGCATCCAGCCCGCCAACTTCAAAGCTGGCGCTGCGTCGACCCATCTGCTTGGTGGGGAATTCGATGGTGAGTTGTTTGCCGGACTTGGCGAGTTTCCACAGCGCCTTGTTGTCGACGATGAACATGGCGATGGCCTCGTCGGTGTTCGGGCGCGAGCCGGGCAGGGTGTGCTCCTTGCCGTCCACGGTGATCTTGAGCTTGCAGCCCTTGTAGCAATCGAAGTCGCCGGCCTGCAGGACGAGGTAGGCGCTGCGGCCCCATTCGGGATGGTCGCGGAAGATCAGCCGCACCGGGTGGGCGCCGGCGCCGTCGGTGTCCACTTCTTCGCTGGAATAGATCGATGCCGAGAGCTGGTGGCCGCCTTTCACCGTTTCATCGCCGTAGGACCACAGCGCTTCCAGCCGGCGGGTCTCCTTTTGTTCCTCGGCCTTGGCGGCGATTTCTTCGAGCTTGGGTTTCACCCGCGCCGCCGCCGCGCTGGCCGGATAGTCGTGCAGCAGGACGTCGCCGTAGCCTTTGGCTAGGTGCCAGTTCTGCGCCGCCACGGCGGCTTCGAATTGTTTTTCCATCGCCTCGGCGGCCTGTTCGTCGGCGGCTTGCTGCGCGGCCGCGGCCTGCGCGGCGGCCTGTGGATCAGCGCGCTGGCAGGCGGGCAGGAGCAGGCACAGGGCGATGGCAAGTGTGGCGATTTTCATGCGGGAGGGCTTCGGTGCGGGGAGCCGCAAGTCTATTGCGTTGTCGGGTTGGATTCGATCAAGGTGACGACTGCCTCGGCCACGGCATCCACCCGCTCGATCAACGACATGTGGCCGCAGCCGTCGAGCAGCAGCTTGCGCGCCTGCGGAATGCGCTGCGCGTACAGCTCCAGCGCACTCGGGTCGATCACCGCATCCTGCCGCCCCCACAGCAGCAGAGTCGGCTGGCGGATGTGCACGGCTTCCTCGCCTGGCAGCAGGGATTCTTCGCTGCGACCAATCCGGTCCATCACCGCCTGCTCGAAGTCGGCATCGCGGATGCGCTGCCGGATAAGCCCCCAGGACGCCGGCCACGGGATCCATGGTTTGCTGGGCTCATCGAAAAACACGCTGTCGACGTAGCGGCGCAGCGAGGCGGCGTCATGGACGGCGAAGGGATTGTTCCCGGACAGCACGTCCAGCCCGAACGGGTTGTCGGCAAAGCGCACGCCGGCGGCATCGAGCAGGCCGAGTTTGGCAATGCGGCCGGGATGGCGCGCCGCGGCCAGCGCGGCGATGCCGCCGCCCATCGAATGTCCCAGCAGGACGACCGGGACATCCGGAGACAGCGCGGCGATGAACGCGGCCACGTGCGCCGCCTGTTCCGGAAAGCCATACACCGCGTCGGGCTTGCGCTCGCTTTCACCCCAGCCGGGCAGGTCCGGAATCAGCAGGCGGTAGCGGCCGCGCAGCGCGCGCGCCAGCGGATACCAGTTTTCCTTGCTGCCGGTGAAGCCGTGGATCATCACCACGACCGGCGCGTCGGCCTTGAACTGCGCGCTGGTGGCATAGGCCCAGCGATGGCCGGCGGCCTCGATCTGCGCCGGTACCAGCCCGGCGGCGCGGCGCTGGCGCGCATACTCCAGCCGGATCGGCAGCAGCGGGTCGCGCCACAGGGCGATGGCCGTCGCCAAGGCGACGACCAACACCAGCGCGAGGCCCCACGCCAACACGAAGCGTCAGGTGGCTCAGTGCGCCGCGGCGGGGTCCGCCTGCGCAGCCGCCTCGCCTTCCGGCTTGGGCACAGCGGGCGCTGCCGCCGGTGCCGGCGCATTGCCCAGCTTGGCTTTGCCCTCGGCGATCACCTGCTCGATGGTGCCAGCGGTGATCGGGTGGGTGGCAGGCTTGGCCTTGGCGAACACCTGCTCGGCGAAAGCCAACCCGCCTGGCGTGGCCACCAGCGCCTTGTAGATCGGGATGATCAGCTTGCGCCGGCCCACCCGTTCCAGGAACTTGCCCATCTCCTCGCGCGCGGCCGCATAGCCGCTGCGTTCGGCCAGCGGATACCAGCGCATCGCGATCTCGCCGTTGGGGGTGCCGGTGAAGTGGTAGGTCGCGTCAAGCTGCTCCAGCTGCTCGGGCTTGAGCGTGGCCGGCATGCCTTCCAGGAAGTGCACCCATTCCTGCGTGCTCCATTCCCCCGTCACGCTCTTGTCGGGCAATTTGCCGCTGCCCTGCCAGGCGATGCGCCCGGCGTTGACGGTGGCAAAGCGTCGCGACTCGATCTTCGGCGCGTCGGCCGGGATGCCCGGCTCGTACAGCCACTCGTCGATTTCCCGCATCGTCACCTTGCCGGGATTGTCCTTGAGCAGGGTGGATTCAAGATAGGCGCGGAACTGGCGGGTGGTGATGCTCTGGAACGCGAAGTGGTCGAAATAGCCGCGCAGCCACGGGTCGAACACCCCGCGGCCGAACTTCTGTTCGAGGTATTCCATGAACCAGGCGCCCTTGGTGTAGACGGTGGCGCTGGACTGGTCATCCGGGTCGGCCAGGGTGCCGGGCTTGAGCGAGAGCCGCTGCAGATCCGGCGCGAGGGTGGCGAATTCGCCCTTGAGCTCGTCGCGGTCGATCACCTCTTCCATGTCGGCCATGTCGCGGCCGTAGAGCTTCTCGGTGATGCGGCTCTGCACGTAGGTGGTGATGCCTTCGTTGAGCCAGGCATCCTTGTCGGTGGCAAACGTCACCAGGTTGCCCGACCAGCTGTGCGCCAGCTCGTGGGCGACCAGCGAGACCAGCGACTTGTCGCCGACGATCACGGTGGGGGTGGCGAAGGTCAGGCGCGGGTTCTCCATGCCGCCGTAGGGGAAGCTCGGCGGCAGCACCAACAGGTCGTAGCGGCCCCAGCGGTAGGGGCCGTAGATCTGCTCGGCGGTTTCGATCATCTTCTCGGTGTCTTCGAACTCCTTGGCGGCCTTGTCGACCATGGCCGGCTCGGCCCAGACGCCGCTGCGCGCGCTGATCGGCTTGAACACCAGGTCGCCGGCGGCGATGGCAAGCAGATAGGACGGGATCTTCTGCGGCATCTTGAAGCTGTAATCGCCGTCACGCGCCGCGTTCGGGTCGTTGTCGGCGCTCATCAGCACCATCGCGTCCTTCGGCGCCGTGACATGCGCGCTGTAGGTGAAGCGCACCTGCGGGGTGTCCTGCAGCGGCACCCAGGAGCGGGCGTGGATCTGCTGCGACTGGCTGAACATGAAGGGCTGCTTGCCGCCTTCGGTCATCGACGGCGCCAGCCACTGCAGGCCCGAGGCCTCCGGCGAGGTGGCGTAGGTGACGCGTACCTTGGCCGGGCGCTCCGGGGTCTGGATCGTCAGCGCGCTGCCCAGGGTCTTGTCCGGCGCGGCCAGCTGGAATTGCAGCGGTGCCCAGCTGCCGTCGGCGCGCTGGCCTTCGGCCTTGTCGATGTGCAGGTCGCGGGTATCCAGGACCAGCGCGGTGGCTTTCTGGTCCACCCAATCCAGGGTGTAGGTGGCGCTGCCGCTGATTTCCTTCTTGTCGAAGTCGATCGCCAGATCCAGCGCGATGTCGGTGATCCGCACCTTGTCCGGCTGGGCGTAGGAATGTTCGTCCACGACGGTCTCCGCGGCGACGGTGGGGGCAGCGGCCGGCGTGGCGGTGGCTTGGGGAGCCTGGGACTTGCCGCAGCCGGCGGCGACGAGGGCCACGGCGGCAGCGGCGGCAAACGACAGGAACAGCGGGCGCATGGGCACGATCCGTTGACGGAAACCCCGAGTTTATCGCTGTCAGCCGCGTTCCGTCGCATCACATCCCTGAATGCCGGTTGGCGCGCACAGACTGGCCGTGCTGCCAAGCCCCAAGTGGCGCCGCAATGGACAAAGGAAATCGCCGCCCTCGCCTTGGCTGCAACTGCTGCAACCGCCGTGAACGGCCCATCTGACAGCGAGCTATGACTTCCGGCACTGAGGTTTCAGGCGCGTGTGGCGGTAATATAGTGATGTAATACACTGAGACATCAACGATGAAACCCATGCGTGTCTTCTTCCTTGCCGGCCTGCTGCTGCCTGCCTTCGGCGCTGCGGCACAGTCGGCGAGCACAACGCAGGCCAACCCGGCCGCGCGGATTCCAAAGCTGCAAGGAACCATCGTGATCGACGGCGTTGCCGACGAAGCCGCCTGGCAGGGTGCGCTGGTGCAGGAGATCGGCTACGAGATCCAGCCTGGTGACAACATTCCCGCGCCGGTGCAAACCACGGTGCGCGTCGGCTACACCGCCGAGGCGCTGTATCTGACGTTTCATGCGCAAGACCCCGATCCGGCGGCGATCCGCGCCCATCTGCGTGACCGTGACACCGCCTTCAACGACGACTGGGTGGGCGTTTTCCTCGACACCTTCAACGACAATCGCCGCGGCTACGAATTGATGATCAATCCGCTGGGCGTGCAGTCCGACCTGATCCGCGACGAAACCAACAGCAACAACCAGGAAGATCCGAGCTGGGACGGACTGTGGCAAAGCGAGGGGCGGCTCACCGCCGACGGCTACGAGGTCGAGGTCCGCATCCCGTTTTCGACCCTGCGCTTCCCGAACGGCGGCGGCGACCAGCGTTGGGGCATGGCGCTGTTTCGCAATTACCCGCGCGACAAGCGCCACCAGCTGTCCAGCCGACCGGTACCGCGCGCCTCCAACTGCTTCCAGTGCGAATGGGACAAGTACGACGGCATGGCCGGGGTGCAGCAGGGCCGCAATCTGGAGGTCGTGCCGACGCTGACCGTGGGCGCCACGCAGACCCGCGTCGCAGCGGGTGCGCCGTGGCACAACGACACCAGCATCGAGCCCGGCCTCGATGTGAGCTGGGCGCCGTCACCGGCGATGACCTTGAATGCCACGATCAATCCGGATTTCTCGCAGGTGGAAACCGACCAGCTGCAGCTCGACATCAACAGCAGCTTCGCGCTGTTTTATCAGGAGAAGCGGCCGTTCTTCCTCGAGGGCGCGGACTATTTCACCACCCAGTTCGACGTGCTCTACACCCGCCAGATCGCCGATCCGGATTTCGGTCTGCGCGTGACGGGCCGCACCGGCAGCGGCGCCTACGGCGCGTTCGTGGCGCGCGATGCCACCACGTTGCTGCTGGTGCCGGGGGTGCTCGGATCGGGGTTTGCCCAGCTCGACCAGAAGGCCAATGTCGCCGTCGGACGCTATCGGCACGACTTCGGCACCGATTTCAGCCTCGGCGTGATTGGCACCTTCCGTCGCGGTGACGACTATGCCAACAACGTGACGGGCGTCGACGCGCGCTGGCGCCAAGGCGGACACACCGTCACGGCGCAATTCCTGCACAGCCAATCCGAGTATCCGGCCAGTATTGTTGTCGAATACAGCGGCGAACTGGGCAACGACCCCACGCCGTCCGGCAATGCCTGGCGCGCCGAATACACGTTCAGCAACCGCAACTGGTATGTCGATGTCTGGCATGCGGCGATCGATCCCGGTTTCCGCGCCGATCTTGGCTTCATCGGCCAGGTGGGCTACGACCAATCCCTGATCGGCGGCAGCTACAGCTGGTTTCGCGACGGCAAGGCCTTCAACCGGATCAACCTGTATGCCGATTTCGACATCACCCACCGCTACGACGGCCAATTGCTGGAACGCGAGCTGGAGGGCCATGTCAACGTACAGGGGCCGATGCAGAGCAATCTGACCTTGCACGGTCTGACCCGCGTGCGGTTCTGGCAGGGCACGCTGTTCGATGAACACTATGTGGACATCAGTGCCAACTTCCGGCCCACCGGCAGCCTGCAGCTGGGCGTGTCCGCCAGCACCGGCCGCATGCTCGATCTGGGCGCGGCGCGCCTCGGCCGGCGCACCCTGCTGGAGCTGTTTGCCAATGCCAACCTCGGCCGCGGACTGGCGCTGGATTGGGACATCTACCGCCAGTGGATGCATCGCGACGGCGGCACCGCGTTCACCGCCACCGTGCTCAACGCCGGCGGCAGCTGGCAGTTCGACCCGCGCCAGCGCCTGCGCTTCACCCTGCAAGGCAGTGCCGTCACGCGCGATCCGACGCTGTATGTCGGTCCTGTCAACCAACGCGCCCGCAACTGGGCCGGGCAGCTGGTGTACTCGTACAAGCTGAATCCGCGCACCGCCCTGTACGCTGGTGCCTCGTACGGTGCGTTCATGGACGACGCCCACCCGCAGCTGTTCAACGACACCCGCAGCATCTTCGTGAAACTGAGCTACGGCTGGCAGCCGTAACCTGCCTTATTGTAGGAGCGCACCGCAGGGGCGCGATGCTTCTGCGGGATCCGGGAATAAAGCATCGCGCCCCTGCGGTGCGCTCCTGCAAGGCCCGTGTCAACCCATCTTCGCCAGCCGCAGCTGGAACAGCACCTTGGTGACCAGCAGGCGTTCTTCGATCGGTTTCAGCACCAGGTCGTTGGCGCCCTCGCGCAGCAGGGTGGACTGGTTCTCGTGGTTTTCATCGCCGGTCATCATCACCATCGGCAGCTTGCGTTTGCCGTAGTGGAACGCCGAGCGGATCTGGTTGAGCAGGTCGCGGCCGCTGAGGATGCCCTTCAGGTACACGTCGCTGAGTACGAGGTCGGCGCCGACGTCGCCGTCGCTGCGGCCGATGAACTTGTGCAGATGCTCGAGCGCGTCTTCAACGCTGAGCACGTGCAGCACCTGCATGCCCTGGCGTTCGAGCATGCGCCGGGTGGCCACCGCCACCACCTTGCTGTCCTCGACGTAGAGCACCCGGGCACCCTCGACCGGGGCCGGGTGGATGTAGCCGCGGATGAAGGCGGCCAGTGCGGCCTGGCCGAGGCTCTTGTCGAAGTAGTCGGTGATGTCCTCGGTGAAGACCCGGGTTTCCAGCGCCTCCTGGGCGTTGCCGGAGATCACGATCACCGGCACGTAGGCCTGCCCGGTGGCGTCGCGCACTACTTTGGCCAGCGCCAGCCCGTCACCGTCGGGAAGCACCAGCGCGGTGGTGACCAGATCGACCGAGCCGTCGGCCAGCGCGGCGCGCGCCTCGGCCAGGCCGCCGCAGCCGACCACCTGGGCGTTGGGCAATTCCTTGAGCAGGGTGTCGGAAATCAGCCGGCGCACCAGCTTGCTGCCGTCGACCACCATCACCCGGGGGGCGTCGCTGGCGACGTGGCGCAGGTCGTGTTTGTCGGCCACGTCAGTGCTCCAGCGGCCGGGTCTGGCGCAGGGTGTGCCCGCTGACCATGGCCGCGCCGACCCAGCCGAGCGCGCCCGCGCCCGCCAGCACGGTGCCGGCCTGCAGCGGGTTCAGGCCGCGCAGGGCGAACGCGCTGCCGTAGCGCGCGGCCAGTTCCGCCAGCGGCGGCGCCAGCGCCAGCCCGGCCAGCGTCAGCAGGCCCAGTGCCAGCGCACCCGCAAGCAGCCCGTACCACGCACCGAGGTACAGGAAGGGTCGCTGCACGAAGCCGTCGCTGGCACCGAGCAATTGCAGCACGCCGATCTCCTCGCGCCGGGACTGGATGTCCAGACGCACCGTATTGCCCACCACCAGCAGCGCGCCCAAGCCCAGCAGGGCGGCCAGCACCGCGACGCCGCGCGTGCCGAACCCGAGCCAAGCCTGCAGCCGCTGCTGCCAGAGCGCATCGTACTGCACGCGCTCGATTTGCGGCAGCGCCGAGAGCGCCTGCGCCAGCGCCGCGTCACTGCCGCGCGGGGTCAACTCCAGCAGGCTGGGCAGGGCCGCGCGCGCCTGTTCCACTCCCAGGGCGTCGATCGCCTGCGCCAGATCCGGCCGCTGCCGCAGCTGGGCCAGCGATTGTTCGGGGGTGACGACGGCCACCGACGCCACATCGGCCCGCTGCCGCAGCACCCCCGCCAGCGCCTGCGCCTGGGCGGCGTCGACATCGAGCTTGAGGAAAGCGGTCAGCGCGCGCGACGCCTGCACCTGCGTTTCCAGGCGCTGGGCATTGTGGACGACGATCCACAGGCCCAGCGGCAGCGCCAGCGCCAGCGCCAGCACGCCGACCGTGAGCAGGGTGGCCCACGGCCGACCCAGCAGGCGGCCGAGGCTGGCGATCAGGCTGCGGCCGTGGTGCGCCAGCCAGGTGCTCAGGCGGCCGTGGTGGACGCGGGTGACGCGGCGTGCGGCCGGGCTAGGCATCGGCAAGGTCCTCCGGCGCGATGTCGTCCTCGAGCTGGCCGTTGGCCAGCACCAGCACGCGCTTTTTCATGCGCTTGACCAAGGCAATGTCGTGGCTGGCCACCAGCACGCTGGTGCCGCGCTCGGGCAGCGCCGCGAACAGCGCCATGATTTCGGTGGACAGGGAGGGATCGAGGTTGCCGGTGGGCTCGTCGGCAATCAGCAGGGTCGGTTCGGCCACGATGGCGCGGGCGATTCCGACCCGCTGCTGCTCGCCTGCGGACAACTGCTCGGGCAGCGCCCGCTCGCGCCCGCCCAGCCCCACCCGTTCCAGGATCGAGCGCACCCGCTTGCCGATTTCAGCGCGCTTCATTCCGCGCAGCACCAGCGGCAGCGCCACGTTGTCGGCCACGCTGCGGTCGGTGAGCAACTGGTGGTTCTGGAACACCACGCCGACGTCGCGCCGGTGCCGGGCGATGGCACTGCCGCGCACGCTGGCCAGGTTCCGGTCATCGAACAGGACGGTGCCGCGGCTGGGCCGTTCGGCCAGATGGATCAGCCGCAGCAAGGTGCTCTTGCCGGCGCCGGAATGTCCGGTGACGAACACCATCTCGCCCGCGTCCATGGCGAAGCTGACCGCTTCGAGCGCCGTGCGCGGGCCGGGATAGACCTTGCTGACGCTGTCGAATCGCAGAACCGGCATGCGGCGGGAAAGGTGAGGGACCGGCGCCAAGTATCGCCCGTCGCACGCCATGCGGCCAGCACCGCCTGCGCCAAGGTTCAGGAAGAAACCCGGACAAACCGGCGGCGAAAAGCGGCCTGGAACGCGCCGGCCCAGCGGTCCTGCCGCGGCTACAGCACCGACAGCGCCTTCTCGCGGCGCTCGGCCAGTTTCTTTTCCAGATAGTGGATGTTCTGCCCGCCCTGGGCGAAACCGCCGTCGGCGAGGATGCGCTGCTGCAGCGGGATATTGGTCTTGATCCCGTCCACCACCAATTCCGACAGCGCCACCCGCATCCGCGCAATGGCCTGTTCGCGGGTCGCGCCGTGGACGATGAGCTTGCCGATCATCGAATCGTAGTTCGGCGGCACCCGATAGCCTTCGTAGATATGGGTGTCCATGCGCACGCCGGGGCCACCGGCGGCGTGGTAGTGCTGGATCAGGCCGGGGCTGGGCATGAAGGTGTCGGGGTCTTCGGCATTGATCCGGCACTCGATCGCGTGGCCGCGCAATTCGATGTCCTGCTGGCGGATCGACAGCGGCTCGCCACCGGCGATCAGCAATTGCTCGCGGATCAGGTCCACCCCGGTGATCAGTTCGGTGACGGGATGTTCGACCTGGATGCGGGTGTTCATTTCGATGAAATAAAAGCGCCCATCCTGGTACAGGAATTCGAAGGTGCCGGCGCCGCGGTAGCCGATCCGCAGGCAGGCCTCGACGCAGACCTTGCCGATCTGCGCCCGCAGCTCCGGGGTGATGCCCGGCGCCGGGGCTTCCTCGACCACCTTCTGGTGGCGGCGCTGCATCGAACAGTCGCGCTCGCCCAGGAAAATGGCGTGGCCCTGACCGTCGGCGAGCACCTGGATCTCCACGTGGCGCGGATTTTCCAGGTACTTCTCCATGTACACCATGTCGTTGCCGAACGCGGCCTTGGCCTCGGCCTTGGTGGTGGCGATGGCGGTGGCCAGCGCGGCCTCGGTGCGCACGTCGCGCATGCCGCGCCCGCCGCCACCGCCGGCGGCCTTGATCAGCACCGGATAGCCGATCTCGGCGGCGATCCTGGCATTGGCCTCGGGATCATCGCCCAGCGGGCCGCCGCTGCCCGGCACGCAGGGCACGCCCGCTGCCTGCATCGCGCGAATCGCCTCGACCTTGTCGCCCATCAGCCGGATGGTGTCGGCGCGCGGGCCGACGAACACGAAGCCGGACTGTTCCACCCGTTCGGCGAAGTCGGCGTTTTCCGACAGGAAGCCATAGCCGGGATGGATCGCCTGCGCGTCGGTCACCTCGGCCGCGGCAATGATCGCCGGCATGTTGAGGTAGCTCTGAGCCGACGGCGCCGGCCCGATGCAGACCGACTCGTCGGCCATCGCCACGTGCTTGAGGTTGCGGTCGACGGTGGAATGCACCGCCACCGTGCGGATGCCCATGGTGTGGCAGGCGCGCAGGATCCGCAGCGCGATCTCCCCGCGATTGGCGATGAGGACTTTTTCAAGCATGGGATTGGGGCTGTGATTGGTGATTGGTGATTGGTGATTCGTATGGAGCGGGCTCCTCGCGAACCCGCGATGCCCGGCTTTCCATCGACGTGAGCAGTGCGTTGAGGCGGGCAAAGGTGCGGTCGAGGACCTGCATCAACGCCGCGTCCGGTTCGACGAGGCCGAGCCGTGACGCAATCCGGAGCTGTGTGTCCAGTTCCGACAGGGAGCTGCGTGCAATCAGCAGGAATCGAACCAGTTCTGCCGGGGATCGGCGGGCAGCACCCTCGGCGATGTTCGACGGCACGCTGACGGCGGCGCGACGCAGTTGCGCCGACAGCCCGTAGCGCTCGGTGTCGGGCAGCCGCGATGCGTGGGCATAGACAAGCACGACCAGATCCATGGCGTCGCGCCAGACGTCCAGGCGCGCGTGCGGCCGCTGCTTTTCCGAATCACCAATCACGAATCACCAATCCCGTTTCCTCAGCCGATCACGAACAACGGCTGGTCGAACTCGACCGGCTCGCCGCTTTCGCAGCGGATCGCCAGCACGGTGCCGGAGACGTCGGCCTCGATCGGGTTGAACATTTTCATCGCCTCGATGATGCCGAGGGTGTCGCCGGCCTTGACCGCCTGGCCGACGCTGACAAACGCCGGCTTGTCCGGGGCCGGGCTGGCATAGAAAGTGCCGACCATCGGCGCGCGCACGACGTGGCCTTCGGGCAGATCGGGCGTCTCCGGCCTGGGGCTGCCACCGGTCGCCGCCTGCACCGGGGATTGCATCGGCATCGCCGGCGCGGTCGCCGCCGCGACGGGCGCAGGGATGTGCACGGGGACGTGCGCGGCTTGCACGAGGCCGCCCTTGGGCACGCGCGCGAGGCGCACCGATTCCTCGCCCTCCTTGATCTCGATTTCGGCGAGGTTGGATTCTTCCAGCAGGTCGATCAGTTTCTTGATCTTGCGCAGGTCCATCGTGGTTTCCTTTGTTCATCCTTCTCCCCGAGTCGCAGGGAGAGCTTGCTTGATTTCCTTCTCCCCCGAATCGCAGGGAGAGCTTGTTTGTTTTCCTTCTCCCGGAATCGCGGGGAGAGCTTGCTTGTTTTCCTTCTCCCCGCGGGCGGGGAGAAGGTGCCCGAAGGGCGGATGAGGGGCGAGCCGCCTAGCCCAGCCGTGCCAGCGCCGCGTCCAGCGCGTAACGGTAGGAATCCGCGCCGAAGCCGCAGATCACGCCCACCGCCTTGTCGCTGAAGTAGCTGTGCTGGCGGAACGGTTCGCGGGCGTGCGGGTTGGACAGGTGGATCTCGATGAAGGGAATGGTCACCGCGGCCAGCGCATCGCGCAGCGCGACCGAGGTATGGGTGAAGGCGGCCGGATTGATCAGGATGAAGGCGGTGCCGTCGCTGGCCGCCGCCTGCACGCGCTCGACCAGCGCGTGTTCGGCGTTGGACTGGAAGGTCTCCAGCGCGTGACCGGCGGCGCGGGCACGGGCGGTCAGGTCGGCGTCGATGTCCGCCAGCGTGATGCGGCCATAGACCTCCGGCTCGCGGCTGCCGAGCAGGTTCAGGTTGGGGCCGTGCAGGAGCAGCAAGTGGGCCATCGACGCTTCGAAATTTCCCCGGAAATCGGCGCGCAGTGTCCCGCGAATGGTGGATCGTGTCCAGTTCGACGAACTTTTGCACGATAACGGAATTTTAATGACGTATTCGAGTGAATGCTCTAAATGCCGGGATTCGGGATTCGGGATTCGGGATTCGGGATTCGGGAGACGGGAGATGGGAGATGGGAGATGGGGGATTGAGGACGGATGACTCACTTCCGTTCGTGGTGAGCCTGTCGAACCATGAACGGAAGTGGTTGGAAAGCGGCTCATGCGATGTCGTGAATCGCCGGCAGGCCGCTGTGGTTCGACAGGCTCACCAAGAACGGCCCCGCGACCACGAACGGCAGCGCTGCATTGCGCGTGCCTGTCCTGCGCCGCGTACGGAGTTCCGTGTTGTGCAGCCACCAGCGACTGTTCAGTGCGGCGCGGAAGCCCAGGCGGCAATGGCGGCTTCGTCTTCGAATGGCCCGATTTTTGTCTTGATCAGACGGCCATCTGCATCGATCAGCGCTGAGAATGGCAGGACGCCGGCGCGGTTGCCCAAGCGCACGCCGGCGTCGGCGGGGCCGGGGGAATCGGTCAGGATGGGGTAGGTGATGGCGTGCTGGAGGAGGAAGGGGCGCACCGCTTCCGGAGCATCCAGGGCGATCCCGACCACACGCACCCCGGTGGCACCCTGTTGCGCCGAATAGGCCTGCAAATCCGGCATTTCCTTCAGGCAGGGCGCGCACCAGGTCGCCCAGAAATTGACCAGCGTCGTGCGCCCGGCCCAAGCGGCAGGCAGTTGGATTGCGGCTCCGTCCAGATCAGGCAGGGCTAATGCCGGGACGCGTTCGCCGCGACGGGCCACGATCACCCCGGCCGGCAGTGGCGGCGCCCGCGCCTCCAAGGTGGCCTGCAGCGCTTCCTGGCCGACTTCGGTGGACGCCAGCCGATAGGCGATGCGGGGCTCGAACAACAGGCTGGCCGCGGCGCCGGCCAGCGCGGCCAGCGCCGCGATGAGCAGCACGCGGCGGTGGGACGGCATCAACGCGCGGCCCGGCCCAGCGCCGCTGTCACGGTGCCGGGGGTCAGCAGGGTCGGCAGGATCTCGCCTTCACCGCCGCCGCGCGGGTACACCACGTACAGCGGCACGCCGACCGCGCGGTGGGCCTGCAGATAGGCCGTGATCGCCGGATCGACGTCGGTGTAATCGCCAACCATGTAAACCGCGTTGGCAGCGCGCAGGGCGTCGCGGAAGTCGGTGGCGGCAAACACCGCCCGTTCGTTGGCCTTGCAGGTGACGCACCAGTCGGCGGTCATGTTGACGAACACGATGCGGCCCTGCGCGCGCAGGTCGGCCAGCGCCTGCGGCGACCAGGCCACGGTCGCCAGATCGCCGTCCTGCGCCGCCGTCGCGACCGGCTGTGGCCGCGGCAGCGCGTGCAGGCGGGCCAGCGGCCAGCCCAGTGCCAGCAGCACCAGCACCGCCACCGGCTGCCACGCCCTCGCGCCGCCGCTGCGGGCGCGGGTCCAGGCCCAGGCCGCCAGCGCCAGCCCGATCGCCGCGACCAGCCACAGCCCCACCGCGTCGGCGCCGCGCAGCCGCGCCAGCACCCAGACCAGCCAGGCCGCAGTGGCGTACAGCGGGAAGGCGAGGAACTGCTTGAGCGTCTCCATCCACGCGCCCGGTTTGGGCAGCCGCCGCGCCAGTGCCGGAATGAAGCCGATCAGCAGGAACGGCAGCGCCAGTCCGAGGCCGAGGGCGAGGAAGACCAGAAGCGCGCCGGCGGTTGGGCCGATGAAGGCATAGGCCAGCGCCGCGCCCATGTACGGCGCGGTGCAGGGCGTGGCCAGCACCACCGCCAGCACGCCGGTGAAGAAATCGCCGCCGGCCCCGCTGCGCCCGAGCAGGGCGGCGCCGCGCCCGCCCAGGGTGACGTTGGCCTGCCACAGCCCGGACAGGTTCAGGCCGAGGCCGAACATCACCAGCGCCAGCAGCGCCAGCACCAGCGGCTGCTGCAGTTGGAAGCCCCAACCCAGCGCCAGCCCGGCATGCCGCAGCGCCAGCGCCAGCGCACCCAAGGCCAGCATCGACAGCAACACCCCGGCGGTATAGGCCAGCGCGTGGCGGCGCGCCTTGGCCGTGTTCTCGCCGCTTTGCGCCACGGCCAGCGCCTTGAGCGAGAGCACCGGCAGCACGCAGGGCATCAGGTTCAGGATCAGCCCGCCGGCCAGCGCCAGCAGCAGCGCCAGTGCCAGCCCCGGTACCGTGCGCTGCGGCGGCGCGGTGCGCTCGGGCATGGCTGCCGGCAAGGCCTCGTGCGTGGCGAATACCTCTGGCGCGGGCGCGGCTTCGGGGGCTGAGGCCTGCGCTGCGTCGACGCTCGCGCTGGCGGCTGCCGCCGGTGGACTGGCCGCCTCAGGCGCGGTTGCCGATGCCGGCGATGGCGCGGGCAGCGCAGCGTTCAGCGCGGTTGCGCCACTGCCGCCATTGCCGTCGTTCACCGCGCCGGTCGGCAGGGAAACCGCCAGCGTGCGGCGCATCGGCGGGTAGCAGATGCCGTTGTCCTGACAACCCTGCAACCCGACCGTCAGCGTGCCGCTGGCCGCGCGCGGGCTGGTGCGGGCCACCGGCAGGCGGATTTCGACCTGGTCGAAATACACTGCGACATTGCCGAAGTGCTCGTCGCGGTAGGGCGTGGCCTTGGGCAACCGGGCGGCGGGCGGCAGCCGCGCCGTCAGGCCGGCGCCGGCGTCAAGCTGCGCCGAAAGCTTGTCGCGATAAATGTAATAGCCGCGGGCCGGGGTCAGCCGCAGCAGCAGGGTGTTGCCGTCGAGCGCGATGGCTTCACTGGTGAACGCCTGCTCCGGCGGCAGTGGCCCGTCCTGTGGAGTGCCGCGCAGCGCGGCGAACGGATTGCCGCCCGCGTCGGGCCCGAAGCCGAGGCCGGACGCGTCCGCTTCCGCCGGCAGCGGTACGGTCAGGGTGCGGGTCTGCGGCGGGTAGCACACACCGGCATCGGCGCAGCCCTGGTATTTCACGGTCAGGGCGACACCGGTTGCACCCGCGGCGGGCGTTCCGGTCAGAACACCAACCAGGCGCTGGCGATAGGTCTGGACTTCGCCGAAAAATTGATCGTGGTGCTTTTCGCCGTCCGGCAGCGCCAGCCGGGCGCCCTCGAAATTCGACCCGGTCTTGACCGAAGTGCGGTGCCGGTACAGATAGAACCCATCGGCGATCTTCCAGCGCACCTCGATGCGATCGCGCGCAGTGGCCTGCGCCGACAGCACGAACACCTGGTCGACCGGCGGCAGCTCGAACTCCTGCGCCTGTTGTGCGGCCACCGGCGACAGCGCGGCGAGGAGAAGGGCTGCGGCCAGCCAGTGGCGCAGTCGGGAAAGCAAACCGGTCATCGCGTCATTTTACGTCCGCACGGCGCCCGCAACCCATTGCAGGTACGCAGGCAGCCCATCCGCAGGTTCGACTGCCAGCAGCTCGGGAAGTTCGTAGGGGTGCAATTCCAGCAGCCGCGCTTGCAGGGCCGGCCAGGCGGCGCGGATGGTCTTGATCAACAGCAGCAGCTCGTCGGCGCGTTCGACCGCGCCCTGCCAGCGGTAGGTCGAACGCAGCCCGGGGAGCACATTGACACAGGCAGCCAGCTGTTCGCCTACCAGCGCTTCGGCGATGCGCTCGGCGCTGGCGGCGTCCGGGCAGGTGGTCAGGCACAGCAGCAGGTTCATTCGGGCAGGGTAAACGCCACGCGGCGGCAAGGCGAGCGGATGGCGCTCGGGCGCGGCGTGGCCAGGATTTGCCGGTGTGCCCTTGAAACCGCCGCCTGCCGCCCCATCTTCAGGGCATCCCGGTTGCGGGCGTTTCTCGTTCCGCATCTTGGCAGTCGCTGCCAATGACTGCTAAAATAGCCGGGTTTCTCCCAGTCAATCAACCATTTACCGAGGTTGCTCATGTCCAATATCAAGCCCTTGTACGACCGCGTTGTGATCAAGCGCATGGAAGAAGAGAAGCTGTCCGCCGGCGGGATCGTGATCCCCGACAGCGCCACCGAGAAGCCGATCAAGGGCGAAGTCGTTGCCGTCGGCACCGGCAAGGTGTTCGACAACGGCCAGCTGCGCCCGACCCAGGTCAAGGTCGGCGACAAGGTCCTGTTCGGCAAGTATTCCGGCACCGAGGTCAAGCTCGACGGCGTCGAGTACCTGGTGGTGAAGGAAGACGACCTGTTCGCCGTGCTCGGCTGAGCACGGCCGTGATTCGTGATTGGTGATTGGTGATTCGTCAGGAGCAAACCCGCTCCGAATCACGCGCCAGCCCCGAATCCGCCGTTCCTTGCCTCTACAAATCACCAATCACCAATTACCAATTACCAATCACTGAGGTTCTCCCATGTCTGCCAAAGATATCCGTTTCGGTGAAGACGCCCGTTCGCGCATGGTGCGCGGCGTCAACGTGCTCGCCAATGCCGTGAAGGCAACCCTCGGCCCGAAGGGCCGCAACGTCGTGCTCGACAAGAGCTACGGCGCCCCCACCATCACCAAGGACGGTGTCTCCGTCGCCAAGGAAATCGAGCTGGCCGACAAGTTCGAGAACATGGGCGCGCAGATGGTCAAGGAAGTCGCCTCCAAGACCTCCGACAATGCCGGTGACGGCACCACCACCGCCACCGTGCTGGCGCAGGCGTTCATCCGCGAAGGCATGAAGGCGGTCGCCGCCGGCATGAACCCGATGGACCTCAAGCGCGGCATCGACAAGGCCGTCACCGCCGCCGTCGGCGAGCTGAAGACGCTGTCCAAGCCGTCCTCGACCTCCAAGGAAATCGCCCAGGTCGGCGCGATCTCGGCCAACTCCGACCACAACATTGGCGAGCTGATCGCCAAGGCGATGGACAAGGTCGGCAAGGAAGGCGTGATCACCGTTGAAGACGGTTCGGGCCTGGACAACGAGCTGGATGTCGTCGAAGGCATGCAGTTCGACCGCGGCTACCTGTCGCCGTACTTCATCAACAACCAGCAGTCGATGCAGGCCGATCTGGAAGATCCCTACATCCTCCTGCACGACAAGAAGATCTCCAACGTGCGTGACCTGCTGCCGGTGCTGGAAGGCGTGGCCAAGGCCGGCAAGCCGCTGCTGATCGTCGCCGAAGAAGTGGAAGGCGAAGCGCTGGCGACCCTGGTGGTCAACACCATCCGCGGCATCGTCAAGGTCTGCGCGGTCAAGGCGCCGGGCTTCGGCGACCGCCGCAAGGCGATGCTGGAAGACATGGCCATCCTCACCGGCGGCACCGTGATTTCCGAGGAAGTGGGCCTGTCGCTGGAGAAGGCCACGATCAAGGATCTGGGCCGCGCCAAGAAGATCCAGGTGTCGAAGGAAAACACCACGATCATCGATGGCGCCGGCGAAACCGCGGGCATCGAAGCTCGCATCAAGCAGATCAAGGCGCAGATCGAGGAGACCTCTTCGGACTACGACCGCGAGAAGTTGCAGGAGCGCGTCGCCAAGCTGGCCGGCGGCGTGGCCGTCATCAAGGTCGGTGCCGCCACCGAAGTCGAGATGAAGGAAAAGAAGGCGCGCGTGGAAGACGCCCTGCACGCTACCCGTGCGGCGGTGGAAGAAGGCATCGTCCCCGGCGGCGGCGTCGCCCTGATCCGTGCCAAGGCCGCGATTGCCGGCCTCAAGGGCGCCAACGAGGACCAGGACCACGGCATCGTCATTGCGTTGCGCGCGATGGAAGCCCCGCTGCGCGAGATCGTCACCAATGCCGGCGAAGAGCCGTCGGTGGTGCTCAACCGCGTCGCCGAAGGCAAGGGCGCGTTCGGCTACAACGCCGCCAACGGTGAATTCGGCGACATGATCGAATTCGGCATCCTCGACCCGACCAAGGTGACGCGGACTGCACTGCAGAACGCGGCCTCGATCGCCGGCTTGATGATCACCACCGAAGCGATGGTGGCCGAAGCCCCGAAGAAGGACGAACCGGCGATGCCGCCGGGCGGCGGCATGGGTGGCATGGGCGGGATGGATTTCTGATCCAGGCCGCGCAAGCGATACTGCAATACGAAACCCCCGCAGCGATGCGGGGGTTTTTGTTTGTCTCGGGATTTGAGAGCTCGCGATGCAAAACCCATGTGACCCAACGCCGCGTACCCGCCAGAGCTTTCCAGCCGCTAGACTCACCTGCTGCGACAGGTTGCCTGCATCCTTGATGAAAGGGGCGGGGGTGGCCCCGATCAGGAGGGTTGGATGTACGTCCGGGAAAGCACCATCGAGCAGGAATTGATCGAGAAGCTCGGCGAGCTGAAATACGCGCTGCGTCCGGACATCCGCGACCGCGCCGCGATGGAACGCAACTTCCGCGAGAAGTTCGAGGCGCTCAACCGCGTCCGCCCGGGCGCCACAGGGACTGATAAATTTATCTCCTGCATTGGAGATTTACCTTGGCGGCGAAATGGTGGCCCGATTGATCTTCGTTCAGGCGTCGCCTGGCGGATCGCGCGCTGGTGGAGCCCGAGCATGGCGTGACGCGCGCGGGTGCCAATCGGCCCGCGCAGGTCTATCGGTTGCGCCGCGTTCCGGAACCTCAAGACAACAAGGCATAATCCAGGCGCACATCATTCAACATGATGGCGTCCTGAACTATGGAGACGGCCACAATGGGATCATTCCTTGCGTCACTCCGTTGCTGCCGCGGGGCTGCTGCCGCAGGGCTGCTGCTGGTCATGGGAAGCACGGCCTTGTCGTTCGCCCATGCAGCGGCGGCGGAAACATCCGTCTGCAATCTCTCGGCCTGGTCCACCGACCCCGACCCCAACGGTTTGGCCGTCCGTTCCGGGCCGGGCACCGGCCATGCTGTCATCGCCCGGCTGCCGCCGCCGGGAGGTGTCGCAGGCTACGACCATGCCGCCGAGGTGACGATCACGGGGTCGCAAAATGGCTGGTTCCGCATCAGCGATGCGATCGTGATGGATTATGAAGGCGACAAGCCGGACAAGGTGCTGTTCAAGGGAGAGGGCTGGGTGTCGGGGCGTTATCTCGGCCTGTTGCTCAACGCGCCGACGCTTCATCGCGGGCCCTCGCCCGATGCTCCCGTGGTCGCGCAGCTTTCCTTCATCGCCCCGGACGGGAGTGCAATAGGCCCGGATTCCTACACCGTGCGCCTCCGTGCCTGCAAAGGGGATTGGGTCGAGGTCGATGCTTCCTTCGAAGACAGGCATGTCCACGGTTGGGCGACGCGGACCTGTTCCAGTCAGGTGACGACCTGCCCATGACCTTGCCGGGCCCGCACCGTCGGTCGTGTCGTGGAGACCATCTGGAGGTCGTGAGGTGCTGGTGCACGGGCGGTCGAAAGGTCGGCATCGCTTGCCGCACGGCATCGGTGGATTTGCGCCCCGCCTGAAAAGGCGAATCATCCGGACAGATCGGACATCCTGTGCAAGACTGTTGCCACCGGCCGGGCGTGGGGTCTCGGCCCGGAGAGCGCGGCCTGCATGAATCGTTTTCTCGCCGAGTTGAAGCGACGCAACGTCATCCGCGTGGCGGGGCTGTATCTCGCCGGTGCCTGGCTGCTGGTGCAGGTGACCGGCACCGTGCTGCCGTTCTTCAACGCATCCCTTTCGATCGCACGCACGCTGACGATTGTCCTGGCCGTGGGCTTCATCCCGGCATTGGTGCTGGCCTGGGTGTTCGAATGGACGGCGAAAGGCCTGGAGCGCGATTCCAGTCGTGAGGATGTGGTCTCGGGTGAGCCGCGCTCGGGCAAGGGCTTCGACCGCCTGATCATGGTGGTGCTGGCGCTGGCGATCGGCTATTTCGCCTTCGACAAGTTCGTGCTGGCGCCGCAGCGGCAGGCCGTCGTTGCGCATGAGGCGCGCAGGGAAGGGCGCAGCGATGCGATCAAGGACAGCTTCGGCGAGCGCTCGATCGCGGTGCTGCCGTTCGTGGACATGAGCGCAGCACATGACCAAGCCTATCTTTCCGATGGCATCGCCGAGGAACTGCTGAACCTGCTGGCGCGGGTGCCGCAGTTGCGAGTGATTTCACGCTCCTCGGCCTTCGCATTCCGCGAGCGCAAGGACGCCATCCCCGTGATCGCCCGCAAGCTGGATGTCGGCTACATCCTCGATGGCTCGATCCGCAAGGCCGGCGACCGCGTGCGCATCACCGTGCAATTGATCGACGGGCGCTCGGATACCCTGCTTTGGAACGGCACCCTTGACCGCCCGTTGGACGACATCTTCGCGGTTCAGGACGAAATCGGCGCGTCGGTGGTGGCGCAGCTGAAGATCAAGCTGCTCGGGAATCCCGTTCCGAAGACGCGCCGGACCACGCTCGAGGCCTACACCCTGTATTTGCAGGCGATGGCAATGCCGCTGCAGGACAAGGCGTCCTACGACCGCCATATCGAAATGCTGAAGCGGGTGCTGGGCATGGATCGCAATTACGTGCCTGCATTGACAGCGTTGGCGATCGCCTACAGCGCGCAGGCCAATTTTGCGCTCATCGATCCCGCGGAAGGCTATCGGCTGGCGTTGGCAACCGCGGATCAGGCGCTCGTTCTGGAGCCTGGCAACAGTCAGGCCCTGGGGGTCAAGGCAGACATCGCGCTGCGGCACGATGGCGACCTGGCCGCAGCGGCGCGATTCATCCAGATGGCATTGCAAACCGGCCACCAGGATCTCAACGACATGAATATTGCGGAAGACGTCGCCAAGGCGTTGGGCCGCATGGATGACGCGGTGGCGATCGATGAATACATCGTCGCCCGGGACCCGATGCAGGCGATCGCGTACTCGCAACTTGGCATCGCCTACCAGCAAGCCGGTCGGTTGGATGAAAGTATCAAGGCCAGTCGCACGGCGCTGGACATGGAGCCGGGGCAGACGGTGACCCACTTCATCATCGGCACCTCGCTGCTGCTCAAAGGCGATGCGAAGGCGGCCTTGGCAGAAGTCCAGCGCGAGCCATTCGAACCGTTCCGCCTGTTCGGCGAGGCCATGGTCTACCACTCGCTTGGCGACCGGGCGAAGTCGGATGCCGTGCTGGCGCAGATCATCGCCAAGTACGACAAGGATGCGGCCTACAACATTGCCTATGTTGAAGCCTGGCGCGGCAACATCGACAGCGCATTTGCCTGGCTCGACAAGGCGGTGGAGTACAAGGACACGGGTTTGCCGATGCTGATCGTCGAACCGCTGTTCGCGCGCCTGCACAACGACCCGCGCTGGCCGGCGCTGCTGCAGCGGCTGGGCAAATCGCCGGAGCAGCTGGCCGCGATTCCGTTCAAGGTGACCCTGCGCGGTGCCGCCAATCCAGGACCATGACGGCGATGCCGGCGGCGGCCAGGTCGCGCGGCCATCGGTTCCGGTTTTTGAGCAACATTCTCGAATAGCGGGTCGTATCATCGCGGCATGGCGACCGTGCTGATGCTGCTGCCCAACCGCGACTTCGACCCCACCGAGGCCGGCGTTCCCTGGGAAACGCTGACCCGGCTTGGCCACACGGTCCGGTTTGCCACGCCGGAAGGCGGGGTGGCGCAGGCCGATGCGCGGATGGTGGAAGGCTTCGGGCTGGGGCCGTGGAAGGTGCTGCTGCGCGCCGACGCCAACGGCCGCCGCGCCCATGCGGCGAT
The DNA here is from genome assembly GCF_023953935.1 of Thermomonas sp. Classification (GTDB taxonomy): domain Bacteria; phylum Pseudomonadota; class Gammaproteobacteria; order Xanthomonadales; family Xanthomonadaceae; genus Thermomonas. The sequence goes on from NZ_JAMLIW010000004.1 coordinate 92,531, forward strand.
GACGCAGGACGCGGCGTTTCTGGCGCCGCTGCGCTACGCCCAGGCCGCGCAAGACGGCTTTGACGCCCTGCTGCTGCCCGGCGGCCACGCCGCGGGAATGCGCGAATACCTGGAATCGGAGGCGGTCCACGCGATCATCGCCCGGGCGTTTGCCCGCAACCAGCCGGTGGGCGCGATCTGCCACGGCGTGGTGGCCGCGGCCCGCGCGCGCGGCGCGGACGGACGCTCGGTGCTGCACGGCCGCAAGACCACCGCGCTCACCCGCACGCAGGAGCTGGCCGCCTGGCTGATGACGCCGTGGCTCGGGCGCTATTACCGGACCTATCCGGAAACCGTGCAGGGCGAGGTGACCCGCGCACTGGCCGCCAGACGCGACTTCCAGGCCGGGCCGCCGGCGCTGCTGCGCGACGACCCCAAGCACCCGGAGCGCGGCTTCACGGTGCGCGACGGCCGCTACCTTTCCGCGCGCTGGCCCGGTGACGTGCACCGGTTTGCCGGCGAATTTGCCGAACTGCTGGCGGCTTAGCGCTTGCCGTGGTCGCCCGGCTGGTAGTGGCCCGGCTCGGAGCGGAACGGAATGGCCAGGCGGTTCCAGCCGTTGATGGCGATGATGGCGTAGGTCAGATCGGTCAGCTCTTTTTCGCTGAACTGCTTGCGCGCCTCTTCATAGAGCGCGTCACTGACGCCGTGGCTGCCGGCGATCCGGGTGAGGGCCTCGGTCCAGGCCAGCGCGGCGCGCTCGCGGTCGTTGTAGAAGGGCGCCTCGCGCCAGGCGTCGAGCAGGTACAGCCGCTGTTCGGTTTCACCGGCGGCCCGCGCATCCTTGCTGTGCATGTCCAGGCAGTAGGCGCAGCCGTTGATCTGGGAGGCGCGCATCTTGACCAGTTCCAGCAGCGGGGGCTCCAAACCGCTGTTTTCGACGTGGCGCTGCAGGGCGATCATCGCCTGCATGGCGGCCGGCGCCAGTGCGCCGTAGTCGAGACGTTGGGTCATGGTCGTATCCTCCGGACGTGGATCCCGTCCACGGTTATACGGACGGGCCCCGTCGCGACCGTGTGATTGCGGCCTCGGTGCGGCTACGATGTCGGCTTAGGGGCGGGCCGGAAATGCGGGGGCATCGACAGGTGGAGAATCTGCTGGCCGAACTGAAGCGTCGCAACGTGATCCGGGTCGCGGGCCTGTATCTGGCCGGTGCCTGGCTGCTGGTACAGGTGACCGGCACCGTGCTGCCGTTCTTCGATGCGCCGCTTGCGATTGCACGCACGCTGACGATCGTGTTGGTGGTGGGATTCGTCCCGACCCTGGTGCTGGCCTGGGTGTTCGAGTGGACGGCCAAGGGCTTGCAGCGCGAGTCCGGGCGCGCGGACGACGCCCCCGGCGCGGCGCGTTCCGGCAAGGGCTTCGACCGCCTGATCATGGTGGTGCTGGCGCTGGCGATCGGGTATTTCGCGTTCGACAAATTCGTGCTGGCGCCGCAGCGGCAGGCGGCGGTGACGGCCGAAGCGCGGCGGGAAGGGCGCAGCGATGCGATCAAGGACACCTTCGGCGAGCGTTCGGTCGCGGTGCTGCCGTTCGCCGACATGAGTCAGGCAAAGGACCAGCAGTATTTGTCGGACGGGATCGCCGAAGAATTGCTGAATCTCCTGGCGAAGGTGCCGCAGCTGCGGGTGATTTCGCGATCATCGGCATTCATCTTCCGCGATCGCAGCGAGGGGATCCCGGAAATCGCGCGCAAGCTGGACGTGGGCTACATCCTCGATGGCTCGATCCGCAAGGCCGGCAACCGGGTGCGGATCACCGTGCAGCTGATCGACGGGCGCTCGGATACCCAGCTGTGGAATGACGTCTACGACCGTCCGCTGGATGACATCTTCGCGATCCAGGACGAGATCGGCGCCGCAGTGGTCGCACAATTGAAGGTCAAGCTGCTTGGTGGCGCCGCGCCCAAGGTCCGGCGTACCGATCCGCGTTCGTTCACGCTGTATCTGCAAAGCCTGAGCAGCTACCGCGAACACAAGCCGCAGAGCTACGCACGGGCGCTGGATCTGGTCAAACAGGCGCTGGAGATCGATCCTGACAACGTCAATGCCCTGAACATGCTGGTGGTGGTGTACATGCGCCAGGCCGGGCTAGGCCTGATTCCGGAATCGGAAGGGTATGCGAAGGCCGAAGTCGCAGCGCGCCGGGCGCTGGCGATCGATCCGCAGTCGGCCGAGGCCCATGCCGAGTTGGCCAGCATCGCCTCCCGCAGCGGCGGCGACATCGCGGCTGCCGCGGCCGGGATGCGGCGGGCATTGGAGATTGCACCGAAAAACGATTACGTGCTGGGGCAGGCTGCGCTGCTGGCCAAGAGCCTGGGCCGCGTTGACCTGGCAGCGGGCATCCTGCGCAACCAGTTGGCACGCGATCCGCTGATGCCGAACGTGCATTCGGACTTGTGTCAGGCTTACATCGACCTCAACCGCCTCGACGAGGCGATCGCCGAATGCAGGAACGCGCTGGTGCTGGCGCCCAACCGGATCATTCCGCATTTCCTCCTGAGTCAGGCGTTCCTGCTCAAGGGCGATGCTCGACAGGCGTTGGAGGAGGCGAGAAAAGAGCCGTTCGATGTCCTGCAATGGCTCGGCGAAGCCATGGCCCTGCACGCCCTCGGTGACCATGCGGGTTCGGACGCCGCGCTGGCGCGGGCGGTGGACAAGTATGCGAAGGAAGCGGCCTACAACATTGCCGGGGTCGAGGCCTGGCGCGGCAATGTCGACAGCGCGTTCACCTGGTTGGACAAGGCGGTCGAATACAAGGACGCTGGGCTGAGCGGAATCGCCACCGATCCATTCCTCGCCAGGTTGCGCAGCGACCCCCGCTGGATGCCGTTCCTGCGCACGCTGGGCAAGGCGCCCGAGCAGCTTGCGGCGATTCCTTTCGATGTCGAACTGCCCGACGCCGAAGCGCGATGAACATGCACGATGATGCGATCATCCTTGGCGGCGGCCACAACGGCCTCGTCTGTGCGGCTTATCTGGCCGCGGCGCGGCTGAAGGTGCGGGTGCTGGAACGGCGCCATATCGTTGGCGGTGCGGCCGTCACCGAGGAATTCCATCCCGGCTTTCGCAATTCGCTGGCGAGTTACACGGTCAGCCTGCTCAATCCGAAGGTGATCGCCGAATTGCGCCTGCACGAACACGGCCTGCGGATCGTCGAGCGGCCGTATTCCAACTTCCTGCCGCTGCCGGACGGGCGCAGTTTCCGGCTCGGCGGCGAGCACACCCTGCCGGAAATCAGCCAGTGGTCGAAGCGCGACGCGCAGCGCTTTCCCGAGTACACGGCGATGCTCGATCGGATCGTGGTGGTGTTGCGCGAACTGCTCCAGCGCACGCCGCCGAATGTCTCCGATCACTTCGTGCTGGCCGACTGGATCCATTCGATCGCGGTTGGCAAGCAGCTGCAATCACTCGACATGCGCGGCCGCCGCGACCTGCTCGATCTGTTCACCAAATCCGCCGGCGAATTGCTCGATGACTGGTTCGAAAGCGAGCCCTTGAAGGCGGTGCTGGGCTGGGATTCGGTGGTCGGCAATTTCGCCAGCCCGTACACGCCGGGCAGCGCCTATGTGTTGTTGCACCACCTGTTCGGCGAGGTCAATGGCAAGCAGGGCAGCTGGGGCCACGCGATCGGCGGCATGGGCGCGATTACCCAAGCGATGCGCAAGGAGTGCGAGGCGCGCGGGGTGGTCATCGAGACGAATGCGGAGGTGGCGCGTGTGCTCGTCGAAGACGGAAAGGCGGTGGGCGCGGCGCTGGCCGATGGGCGCGAATTCCGCGCCCGCAGCGTGGTCAGCGGCGTCAACCCGAAGCTGCTGTACACGCAGCTGGTGGAGCCGGGCGCGCTGGATGCCGATACCGCCACCCGGATGCGTCGCTACCGTTGCGGTTCGGGCACCTTCCGGATGAACGTGGCACTGTCGGAGTTGCCGGATTTCACCGCGCTGCCGGGCAAGAAGCTGCAACCGCATCACCAGAGCGGGATTCTGATCGGGCCGTCGCTCCAGTATTTCGAACAGGCCTATTTCGATGCCAAATCAAAGGCGTACAACCCCGGCTGGGCACGTGCACCCATCGTCGAAGTGGTGATTTCCTCGACCCTGGATGACACCCTGGCGCCGAAGGGCAAGCACGTCGCCAGCCTGTTCTGCCAGCAGGTCAACCCCGAGGTCGACGGCGGCTGGGAGGCGCACCGCGACACGGTCGCCAAGCTGATGATCGCCACCGTGGATGCCTATGCGCCGAACTTCAAGGCCAGCGTGCTCGGCTATGAGGCGCTGTCACCGCTGGATCTGGAGCAGCGGCTGGGGCTGATCGGCGGCGACATCTTCCACGGGGCACTGGGGCTGGACCAGATGTTCAGCGCCCGCCCCTTGCTCGGCCAGAGCAATTATCGCGGCGCGTTCAAGGGCCTGTACCTGTGCGGCTCCGGCAGTCATCCCGGCGGCGGTGTGACGGGCCTGCCGGGGCGCAACGCGGCGCGCGAGATCCTGGGTGACCTGCGGCGGCGGCCGCGGCCGGACTGAGACAAGGGGAACGGAGCCCGCATGGCCTTGCGCCATCGACCGGAGCGCGGCCCCCCCGATCCTGAAATTCTGGTTCCCATTCCCATACTGCGCGGTATCGTTTTGCAGTGCAGCGTGAAGCCGGCAGCCGCATCCGGCAGGATGCTCCTGCATCCCGACGTGGGGGAGGGAGCAGGCCCGCTGAGACTTCGGTCGATGCGGGCTTTTTATTGTGGTGATTGGTGATTGGTGATTGGTGATTGGTGATTGGGGTGTTCTTGACGCAGCGTGGGGGCCACGATGCAAGCGCACGCCGATGCCAGCGCCAGCAGTGGCCTGCCGGCGCCGTGCATTGATGGCAATTTTGGGCCGCCAGTGCGGGTTGTGCTTACTGCGGCAGCGCCAGATCGTCCAGCAGCACCTTGAGGAAGCGCGCCGCTTCGCCGCCGGTGACGCAGCGGTGGTCGAAGGTGAGCGAGATCGGCATGCGGCGGTGTACTTCGACCCCGCCCATCACCGCAACCACATCGTGCGACAGCTTGCCGGCACCGATGATCGCCACGCACGGTGGCACGACGACCACGGTGCCGTAGCGGCCGGCGAACACGCCGAAGTTGGACAGCGAGATGGTGTAGCCGGACAGCTCCGAGGCCGGGATCGAGCGATCCTCGACCTGCGCGCGCAGGCGGTTGATGCCCTCGCGCAGGCCGCGTCCGTCGAGCAGGTGGGCATTGCGCAGCGCCGGCACGAACAGGCCGTCCGGGGTGTCCACGGCGATGCCCAGATCGACGTGCGGATGCTTGGTCAGGCTGAGGTTCTCGTCATCGAACCAGGCGTTGAGGGCCGGCTCGGCGCGGCAGGCGCTGACAATGGCGCGGATCAGGCGCGCGGTGATGTCCTGCTTGCCGGCCCAGCCGTGCAGGTCGGCGTCGTCCACGATGGTGGTCTGGACCACGCGGTCGCGGGCATCGGCCATTACCCGTGCCATGTTGCGACGCACGCCCTTGAGCTGTTCCGGCTGGCCGCTGGCGGCCACCGTCGGCGGCTGGGTGCGGATGGGTTTGCCGGCCTGCGACAGGGTGGATCTGCCCCTCTCCCCTTGGGAGAGGGGTTGGGGTGAGGGTGCGGGTGCCTGTGCGGCAGGCGAGCCCTCACCCCCGGCCCCTCTCCCGGCGGGAGAGGGGAGCAGAGCGGAAGGATTCGCCGCCGCCTGCTTCACATCGTTCATGGTGACGGTGCCGTCGGGGCCGGTGGGGCGCACGCGGCTCAGGTCCACGCCCAGCTTGCGGGCGGTGGCGCGCACCGCAGGCACGGCCTTGACGCCGCCCGAGGCGACGGCGGCTTCGGCCACCACGGCATTGCCGACCTGCATCGCGCCGACCACGGTGCCGGCGTCCTCGCGCCCGGCGGCGGGTGCAGCTTGTGCCGCCGGTGCGGGCTCGGGTTCCGGTTCGTCGTGGGCGCCGCCGTGGTGGTGGCCGGTGTCCTGGCCTTCGGCGCGCTGCGGCAGGCTGGCGTCGATTTCGAATTCCGCCAGCAATTTGCCGGTGATGATCACGTCACCGGCGCCGCCGGCGAGCTTGAGCACCTTGCCGGACACCGGCGAGGGCACCTCGACCACGGCCTTGGCGGTTTCCATCGACACCAGGTTCTCGTCGAGGCGGATGACGTCGCCCACCTTGACGTGCCATTCGACGATGGTGGCGTCCGGCAGGCCTTCGCCAAGATCGGGGAGGAAGAATTTCTTGCTCATCAGAGAGTCTCGCAGCGGTCGTGGTTCGACAGGCTCACCACGAACGGAAGTTCCGTCCGTCGAAACCATGTCCCGTTCGCCCTGAGCCTGTCGAAGGGTGAACGGGAGGAGTTCAGCTCACGAATACGCCATCGCCCGCTTGGCCGCGGCGACCACCTTGTCCACGCTCGGCAGGTATTTCATTTCGAGCCGGAACAGCGGGATGTGGGTGTCGTAGCCGGTCACACGCTCGACCGGCGCCAGCAGGTCGAACAGGCAATCGCTGGCGATCCGCGCCGCGATCTCGGCGCCGAAGCCGGCGGTGCGCGGGGCTTCGTGGACGATCACGCAGCGGCCGGTCTTCTTCACCGATTCGGCGATGGTCGGGAAGTCCAGCGGGGTCAGGGTGGCCACGTCGATGACTTCCGCGCTGACGCCTTCCTTCGCCAGGGCGTCGGCGGCTTCCAGGGTTTCCTTGACCTGTGCGCCCCAGGTGACCAGGGTGATGTCGCTGCCGTCGCGCAGAACGTAGCACACGTCCAGCGGCAGCGCCTCGCCATCATCCGGCACCAGTTCCTTGTACTGCCGGTAGATGCGCTTGGGCTCCATGTAGATCACCGGATCCGGGTCGCGGATCGCCGCCAGCAGCAGGCCGTAGGCGCGCTGCGGGCTGGACGGCATCACCACCCGCAAGCCCGGCACGTTGGTGAAAATCGCCTCGTTGGCCTCGCTGTGGTGCTCCGGCGCGCGGATGCCGCCGCCCCACGGCACCCGCAGCACCATCGGGCAGGTCAGCCGGCCGCGGGTGCGGTAGCGCATGCGCGCGGCGTGGCTGATCAAAAAGTCCACCATCGGATAGACGAAGCCGTCGAACTGGGCCTCGGCCACCGGGCGCATGCCCTGCGAGGCCATGCCCACGGTCAATCCGGCGATGCTGGTTTCATCCAGCGGGGTGTCGAGGATGCGCTCGGGGCCGAACTCGGCCGACAGCCCGGCGGTGGCGCGGAACACGCCGCCGTTGACGCCGACGTCCTCGCCCAGCACGACCACGGAATCGTCGTGGCGCAGCTCCCAGGCCAGCGCCTGGGTGATCGCCTCGATCAAGGTAATCGGTTGCGCGCTCATGCCCGGCCCTCCCGTGCCAACGCTTCCGCACGTTGCCCCTGCAGGTCCTCGGGCAACTCGGCGTACAGATAGTCGAACATCGCCTCGACCGGCTGCACCGGGGTGTTCAGATAGGCGTTGATTTCCTCGTCCACCTTCTTCGTGCACTCCTCGATCCAGGCTTTTTCTTCCTTCTCGCTCCACAGCTTCTTGTCGATCAGGAACTTGCGCAGGCGGATGAAGGGTTCTTTCTTCCAGGCTGCCTTGACCTCGTCCTCGCCGCGATAGCGACGGGCGTCGTCGGCGGTGGTGTGGTCGTGCAGGCGGTAGGTCATGAATTCGATCACGCTGCCGCCTTCGCCCTTGCGCGCGCGTTCGGTGGCGCGGCGCATCGCTTCGAGTACCGCAATCAGGTCGTTGCCGTCCACCTGCAGGCAATACAGGCCGCCGGCCAGGCCCTTTTGCGCCAGCGTTTCGGCGCCGGTCTGGGCGCTGCGCGGCACGCTGATCGCCCAGCCGTTGTTGACCACGCACAGCACCAGCGGCGAGGTGTAGGCACCGGCGGTGTTGAGCGCAGCGTAGAAATCGGTCTTCGAACTGCCGCCGTCACCGCACACCGCCACCGCCACGCGCTTTTGCTTGCGCAGCTTGAACGACAGTGCCGCGCCCGAGGCCATCAGCATCTGGGTGGAGATCGGCACGCACCAGGGGTAGTCGTTCTTCGGAATTTCATAGTCATTGCCGCGCTCGTCGCCGCCCCAGTACATCAGCACGTCGCGCGGCTTCACCCCGCGCGCGAACTGCGCGCCGTATTCACGGTAGCTGGGCGCGAACACGTCCTCCGGCCGCATCGCCACGCCGATCCCGACGTGGGTGGCCTCGTGACCGAGGCAGGCAGCGTAGGTGCCGAGCTTGCCGGTGCGCTGCAGGGCAATCGCCTTGCCGTCGAAAGTGCGCAGGAACAGCATCTGCTTGAAGATCGGCAGCAGCGCCTTGGCGTCCTTCACCGCCGGCGGCAGCTTGCCGACCAGCTTGCCGTCCGGCTTGAGGTATTGCAGGTATTCGATTTCGAAACTGGCGGCGATGGCCATGGGCATCCATCCAGGTGAGCAATTGGAGCAATCCCTCTATTGTAGCCGCTCGCCGGCGCGCGTCTTTTGTTGCGTTGCCGCAATACGCAGGCGTGTGGGCCGCTTCGACCAGCCGCGACGCCGGCCGCGGCGCCCGTCGCGGCCGCGGGCTGGCCCGCCGCATCCCGCCTGAATGCGCACCGTTTGACGTTGCCGCCCCGGTTCGGTGATGCTTCGGCGGTTGCGCGCCAGTTATCCCGGCAGCCGCAGCCACACCATCGCAGGCAACGAAGGGACCTAAACGCATGAGCGCAGCCACACCATCCACGCCGGAGCTGTTGCCGGAATTCAAGCAGGTCATGGGGCACCCGCGTCCGCTGTGGATGCTGTTCATGACCGAGTTCTGGGAGCGCTTCGCGTTCTACGGGATGCGCTGGGCGCTGGCGCTGTACATCGTGGCGGAATTCTTCGGCGGCGACAGCTCCGGCGAGGCGCACGCCAGCCGCCTTTACGGCGCCTATCTGGCGCTGGTGTACGCGGCCGCGCTGTTCGGTGGCTACGTCGCGGACAAGGTGATCGGCTACCAGCGCTCGATCCTGATTGGCGCGGTGGTGATGGCCGCAGGCCTGTTCATGGTGGTGATTCCGAACGAGACCGTGTTCCGCATCGGTCTGGCCACCATCATTGCCGGCAATGGCCTGTTCAAGCCGAACATCTCCACCATGGTCGGGCAGCTGTACGCGCCCGGCGACGAGCGCCGCGACTCCGGCTTCACCCTGTTCTACATGGGCATCAACGCCGGCGCGTTCATCGCTCCGATCCTGACCGGCTATCTGGCCGAGCACATGTTCGGCGGGTCCTCGGCGATGCCGGCCTACAAGGCCGTGTTCATTGCCTCCGGCATCGGCATGCTGGTCAGCCTGGTGTGGTTCTGGTTCGGGCGCGTGCGTCTGCAGGGCATCGGCAAGCCGATCGCCGGCAGCGAGGGGTTTGCCAAACCGCTGATGGTGGCCGCGGGCGTGGTGGTCGCGATCCCGCTGATTTTCTTCCTGCTGACCATCGATGCCAGCGTGCTGGCGTGGATCCTCGGGATCCTGTTCCTGGCGCTGTGCGTGCTGATCCTGCGCGAAGGCATCCAGAACGGCGCGGTGGCGCGCGACAAGTCGCTGGCGATGCTGATCATCTTCGCCTTCAACGTGCTGTTCTGGATGTTCTTCGAACAGGCCGGCAGCTCGTTCAACTTCCTCGCCCAGAACATCGTGCAGCGTGACCTTGGCGGCTGGACCTTCCCGGTGGGCTGGTTCCAGTCGGTGAACTCGCTGGCCATCATCACCCTGGCCCCGATCATCGCCTGGATCTGGGTGCGGATGGGCCGCGCCAATCCGTCGATTCCGCGCAAGTTCGGCCTGGGCATCATCTTCAACGGCCTGGCCTTCCTGCTGCTGATGGTGGCGCTGTCGGGCATGGTCGATCCGCAGACGATGAAGATCCCGTTCTGGACGCTGTTCATGGTCTACGTGATCCAGTCGGTGGGCGAGCTGTGCCTGTCGCCGATCGGACTGTCGATGGTGACCAAGCTGGCGCCGGTGCGGCTGGTCGGTTTCGGCATGGGCGGCTGGTTCCTGTCCACTGCCATCGGCAACAACCTGTCCGGCATCTTCGCCAGCGTGATCAGCGGCGAAGGCGGCATGACCGTCACCTCGGCGCACTCCGGCTACACCTTCGGCTTCTGGGTGCTGATCGGCGCGGGCGTGCTGTTGTTCCTGATCGCACCCTTGATCAACAAACTGATGCACGGCGTGAAATAAGCCGGCGCGGTATCGGCAATGCGAACACGGCGGCTGCGGCTGCCGTGTTCGTTTGCGCCACCGACGGTCGCTTGGACTACCCTGCGAGGGGTCTGTCCTTCGGAGCCACGCCATGAAGCGCCGCGATTTCCTTGTTTCTTCCGCCGCCGTCGGGGTTGCGACTGCGGCCAGCGCGCTCACACCCTGATTCGCCAAGCCGCGCTCACGGCTGAAGGTGGCGATGATCGGCACCGGCCTGCGCGGGCAGTCGCAGCTGGGCCGATCCTGAGCCGCGACGACGTCGAGCTGGTGGCGATCTGCGACACCCAGCGGGTGATGCCGGACATGGCCCGCGCCATCATCGGGAAGTCCGGCCGGCGCCAGCCGAAGGAATACGGCGGCAATGGCGATCCGAATGCCTGGCGGAAACTGCTGGGGCGCACCGACCTCGATGCGGTGTTCATCGTGACGCCGTGGGAATGGCATGCGCCCATGGCCATCGCGGCGATGGAAGCGAAGATCGCGGTGGGCTGCGAGGTGGTGGCCGGGATCACCCTGCAAGACCACTGGGACGTGCTGCGCGCCCAGCAGCGCACCGGCACGCCCTACATGCTGCTGGAGAACGTGTGCTATCGCCGCGACGTGCTGGCGGCGCTGCAGATGGTGCGCGCCGGCCTGTTCGGCGAGCTCATCCACCTGCAGGCCGGCTACGAGCACGACCTGCGCGGGGTGCGCTTCAATTCCGGCAACCCGGCCGAGCCCTACGGCAGCGGCGTGGAATACGGCGCCAAGGGCTTCTCCGAGGCGCAGTGGCGCACCCAGCATGCGATCGACCGCAACGGCGATCTCTATCCCAGCCACGGCATCGGCCCCTGTGCGATGTATGCAAACATCCACCGCGGCAACCGCTTCACCCATATCAACAGTTTCGCCAGCAAGGCGCGCGGGCTGCACGACTACATCGTGAATCACCCCAAGGGCGGCCCCGACCACCCCAACGCCAAGATCACGTTCAAGCTCGGCGATCTGATCACCACCACGCTGCGCTGCGAGAACGGCGAAACGATCATTCTCCAACTCGACACCTGCCTGCCGCGCCCGTATTCGCTCGGCTTCCGGGTGCAGGGCACGGACGAGCTGTGGATGGATCTCAACAAATCGGTGCACATCGAAGGCCGCAGCGAAAAGCACCGCTGGCAGGACGCGCAGGCGTATTACGACGAGTATGACCATCCGCTGTGGCGCAGGTACGCGCAGCAGGCCGCCGGCGCCGGCCACGGCGGCATGGACTGGTTCGTGGTCCACGCTTTCATCGAAGCGCTGAAAGCGGGCGAGCCGATGCCGATCGACATCCATGATGCGGTGGCCTGGAGTGCGATCACGCCGCTGTCGGAGCAATCCATTGCCGAAGGCTACAAGACCCTGGAGTTCCCGGATTTCACCGAAGGCACGTGGAAGGACCGCGCGCCGATTTTCGCGCTGAACGACCGCTACTGAGGCGGGCGGACGACCCAGCTAAACGCCCTGACCCGCCACCTCCGCGTGCAGGTCCAGCGCGTCGAGGCGGTCGAGCAGGCGGAACAGCAGATCGCGTTCACGCGGGCGCAGCGCGGCGAGGATGCGCTGCTCGATCCCCAGCGCCAGCGGCGCGATGCCGGCGTGGATGCGCCGGCCTTCCGCCGACAGCGCCAGCACCGAGCGCCGGCGGTCGGTGGCGTGCCGGCGGCGGGTGATCAGCCCGCGTTCGAGCAGGCGCGCCACCGCGCGGCTGACCGCCACCTTGTCCATCGCGGTGTAGTCGGCCACCTGATTGGCGGAGCTGCCGGGAAACCGCCCCAGCACGGCGATCACCCGCCACTCGGTGACGCCGATGCCGAAGCGCTGCGCGTACAGGTCGGCGATGGCCTGGCTGACGTGGTTGGTCAGGATCGACAGCCGGTAGGGCAGGAAGCGTTCGAGCACCAGCACCGCGCCGGAATCCGCGCCGCGGCAGGCTTCACGGGGTCTTTTCGCGCTGGCGGCCATGCTGCACTGTGCCTTGAAATTGGTTTCATATGAAACTATAAAGGCCCGTGTTGCAACTTTCCAGCAAGGAGCCCGCCATGGCCGTCCAGCGCGCCAGCACCGACCTCAACCTCGGGATGACCCCGACCACCTTCGACAACCCGATGGGGATCGACGGCTTCGAATTCGTCGAATTCGCCGCGCCCAGGGGCGAAGGCGCGGCGATGCGCGCCTATCTCGAGCGCATGGGCTTTGCCGCCATCGCCCGCCACAAAAGCCGCGCGATCACCCTGCTGCGCCAGGGCAGCGCCAACTTCCTGCTGAACGAAACCGAGGAGTCCTTCGCCTCCGATTTTGCGCAGCGGCACGGCCAGTCGGCCTGCGGATTCGCGATCAACTTCAAGCGCGCGCCGGCCGAGGTGCTGGCGCACGTGCTGGCCAACGGCGGCGAGAAGATGGAATTCCGCGCCGACACCCGCGCGGTGGACGCGCCGGTAATCAAGGGCATCGGCGATTGCATGCTGTATCTGGTCGACGCCAACGACGCCAACCTGTACGCCGACTTCGAACCGCTTGAAGGCGCCGACACCCAGCCGTTCGGCTTCGGCCTGACCTTCATCGACCACCTGACCCACAACCTGTTCGTGGGCAACATGCAGAAGTGGTCGGAGTACTACGAGAAGCTGTTCAACTTCCGCGAGATCCGCTATTTCGACATCAAGGGCTCCAAGACCGGCCTGCTGTCCAAGGCGATGACCGCGCCGGACGGGATCGTGCGCATCCCGCTCAATGAATCCTCGGACGAGAAATCGCAGATCAACGAATACCTGCGCGACTACCACGGCGAAGGCATCCAGCACATCGCGCTGTTCACCAACGACATCTACGCCACGGTGGAGGCGATGCACAAGGCCGGGGTGGCCTTCCTCGACACCCCCGACACCTACTACGACGTGGTCGATATCCGCGTGCCCGAGCACGGCGAGGACCTGCCGCGCCTGCGCAAGAACTCGATCCTGATCGACGCCGACGTCCAGACCCACAAGCGCAAGCTGCTGCAGATCTTCACCCAGAACGCATTCGGCCCGATCTTCTTCGAGATCATCCAGCGCAAGGGCAATGAAGGCTTCGGCGAAGGCAACTTCCAGGCCCTGTTCGAGAGCATCGAACGCGACCAGATGAAGCGCGGCGTGCTGTAAGCCCCGCGCGCAAATCCCTTGACCCCTTTCCCGCAGGGAGAGGGGCTGACAGCGGAGCAAAAAACATGACGATCCAATCCACCGGCTACCAGTCCGGGTTCGGCAACTGGTTTGAAACCGAGGCGGTACCCGGCACCGTGCCGCAGGGCCGCAACTCGCCGCAGAAGGTGGCGCACGGGTTGTACGCCGAACAGCTCACCGGCACCGCGTTCACCGCGCCGCGCCACGCCAACCGCCACGCCTGGCTGTACCGGATCCGCCCCGGCGCGGTCCATGGCCGTTTCGAGGCGTTCGAGCAGCCCACCTTCCACAACGATTTCGGCGGCCGCGCCACCCCGGAGAAGCTGCGCTGGAACGCGCTGCCGCTGCCGGCCGCGCCCGCCGATTTCCTCGAAGGCCTGTTCACCATGGGCGGCTACGGCGGCGCCGAGGCCGGCACCGGCGTGGGCGTGCACCTGTACGCCGCCAACCGCGACATGCAGGGGCGCTACTTCTACAACGCCGACGGCGAGCTGCTGATCGTGCCGCAGCTGGGCCGGCTGCACATCGAAACCGACATGGGCGTGGTTGACGTGGAGCCGCAGGAAATCGCGGTGATTCCGCGCGGCGTGCGTTTCCGCGTCGCCCTGCCCGACGGCCAGGCGCGCGGCTATGTGTGCGAGAACTTCGGCGCCCTGCTGCGACTGCCCGACCTCGGGCCGATCGGCAGCAACGGGCTGGCCAATACCCGCGATTTCCTCACTCCCAACGCGGCCTATGAAGACATCGACGGCGACTTCGAGCTGATCGCCAAATTCCAGGGTCACCTGTGGCGCGCGCCGATCGGCCACTCACCGCTGGACGTGGTGGGCTGGCACGGCAATTACGCGCCGTACAAGTACGACCTGCGCCGCTTCAACGTGCTTGGCTCGATCAGCTTCGACCATCCCGATCCGTCGATCTTCCTGGTGCTGCATTCGCCCAGCGACACGCCCGGCACCAGCAATATCGATTTCGCCATCTTCCCGCCGCGCATCCTCGCCATGCAGGACACCTTCCGCCCGGCCTGGTTCCACCGCAACGTCGCCAGCGAATTCATGGGCTTGGTCCACGGCATCTACGACGCCAAGGCCGAAGGCTTCGTGCCGGGCGGCTGCTCGCTGCACAACTGCATGACCGGCCACGGCCCGGACGCGGCGACCTTCGAGAAAGCCAGCGCGATCGATACCAGCAAGCCCGACTACGTCACCGACACCATGGCGATCATGTTCGAAACCCGTGGCGTGATCCGCCCGGTGGCGCAGGCGATGGCCGCGGCGCATCGGCAGATGGACTATCCCGACGTGTGGATGGGGCTGCGGCGGCAGTTCAATCCTGAAGGCTGAGCCGACCGGCGCAGCCGGGCCGGGCAACATGCCGGTGCCGCGCCGCGCAACGGCCGGTGCCGGCGCACGCTTCCTTATACTGGCGCAATGAATGCCTTTCCAACCGTCATCGCGCGTGCCCAGCACATGCTGGGCGAATTCTTCCGTCTTGAATCCTCCGCCGGCATCGTGCTGGTGCTGGCGGCCGCGCTGGCGCTGGCTTGTGCCAACACGCCGCTGGCCGAAGGCTATCTGTTGATCCGCGACGCCCCGCTGGGCAGCGGTGGCTTGGCGCACTCGCTGCACTGGTGGACGAATGACGCCTTGATGGCGGTGTTCTTCCTGCTGGTCTCACTGGAGATCAAGCGCGAAGTGGTCTCCGGCCAACTCTCCAGCCGCGCCCAGCTGCTGCAGCCGGTGATTTGCGCCTGTGCCGGCGTGGCCGCGCCGGCGCTGATTTTCTACGGCTTCAACCACGGCAACGGCGAAACCCTGCGCGGCTGGGCGATCCCCACCGCCACCGACATCGCCTTCAGCCTCGGCGTGCTGGCCCTGCTCGGCAAGCGCGTGCCGCTGGGCATGAAAGTGCTGCTGTCGACAATTGCGGTGGCCGACGACCTGATCGCGATCGTGATCATTGCCGTGTTCTATTCGCATGAGCTGCGCGCCGGGATGCTGCTGGCGGCGCTGGGAGTTGCGCTGCTGATGTACGGCTTGAATCGGAGCAAGGTCCGCGCACTCACGCCCTATCTGCTGCTGGGATTGCTGCTGTGGGCACTGGTGCTGCGCTCGGGCGTGCACGCCACCCTGGCCGGCGTTGTCACCGGGATGATGATCCCGCACGTCGATCCGCACGACGTCATCGACGATGCCGTCGAGCACTCACCGCTGGAAACCCTGGAACACGCGCTGCACCCCTGGGTGGCCTGGGGCATCCTGCCGCTGTTCGCCTTCCTCAACGCCGGCCTGGCGCTGGACGGGATCCGCATGGCCGACCTCACCGCCGCACTGCCGGCCGGGATCGCGCTGGGGCTGATCCTCGGCAAGCCGGTCGGCATCGTCGGCGCGGCGCTGCTGCTGCGCACCTTCAAGATCGCCCGCTTTCCCGACGGTATGGACCTGCGGGCAATGCTGGGGCTGGGGCTGCTGTGCGGCATCGGTTTCACCATGAGCCTGTTCGTCGGCTCGCTGGCCTATGCGCGGCTGCCGCTGGACTACACCGAAAGCGTGCTCGGCGTGCTCGGCGGCTCCATGGTCTCGGCCGTGTTGGGGCTGGTGTGGCTGCATTTGGTGCTGCCGCAGCCGAAACGCTGCGGAAGGGATGCAGGGGCACCTGGTTAGACAAGGATGTTTAGCCAAGGACGCCGGTTTGAAGGCAAGGCGCCGCATGGGCGCATGACTTCGGCAATATTTGCTAGGCTATGCGGTCTTTGGCAATGTGGCGGCCGGCCTTCGGTTTGCCCTGCGCCCGCGCCCCCGGCGCGCCTTCCCCCACCTTCCGGCGCCAGTGTCCATGTTCAAGTTCCTGCGGGGCTATTTTTCCAGCGATTTGTCGATCGATCTCGGCACCGCCAACACACTGATCTACGTCCGCGGCCAGGGCATCGTCCTCAACGAGCCGTCGGTGGTCGCGGTGCGCCAGGACCGTGGCGGCGGTGGGCGTTCGGTGGCGGCGGTCGGCAGCGAGGCCAAGCAGATGCTCGGCCGCACGCCCGGCCACATGACCACGGTGCGGCCGATGAAGGACGGCGTCATTGCCGACTTCAGCTACACCGAGGAGATGCTGAAGTACTTCATCCGCAAGGTGCACAAGAGCCGCGTGCTGCGGCCCAGCCCGCGGGTGCTGGTGTGCGTGCCGGCCGGCAGCACCCAGGTCGAGCGCCGCGCGATCAAGGAATCGGCCGAGGAAGCCGGCGCGCGCGAGGTCTATTTGATCGAGGAGCCGATGGCGGCGGCGATCGGTGCCGGGATGCCGGTCACCGAGCCGCGCGGGTCGATGGTGGTGGACATCGGCGGCGGCACCACCGAAGTGGCGGTGATCGCGCTCAACGGCATCGTCTATTCGCAATCGGTGCGGATCGGCGGCGACCGTTTCGACGAGGCGATCATCGCCTACGTCCGCCGCCACCACGGCATGCTGATCGGCGATGCCACCGCCGAGCGGGTCAAGTTCGAGCTGGGCAACGCCTACCAGCAGGAGACGGTTCGCGAGATGGAAATCTCCGGTCGCCACCTGGCTGAAGGCGTGCCCAAGATCATTTCCATCAATGCCAACGAGGTGCTGGAAGCCCTGCGCGAGCCGCTGGCGGGGATTGTTGCGGCGATCCGGCTGGCGCTGGAGCAGACCCCGCCCGAGCTGTGCGCGGACGTGGCCGAGCGCGGCATCGTGTTGACCGGCGGCGGCGCGCTGCTGCGCGACCTCGACAAGCTGATCAGCGTGGAAACCGGGCTGCACGTGCAGGTCGCCGACGACCCGCTGACCTGCGTGGCCCGCGGCGGCGGGCGGGCGCTGGAGCTGGTGGACATGCACGGCAACGAGTTTTTCACGCCGGAATAAGCGGTATCCGGGTTCGGCCTGCCACGACCGGCCCCGGCTCCGCACGGTGAGGCAAGTGGCATGTCCGCCGGGTTGCGCAAATTCCCGTGCCTTTTGCGTTGACCCTTCCATGCGCCAAACTGTCGCCACGCTTGCTTCCCAAGCCGCCTTCAAGCCACCTCCGTTGATGCCCTGACGTGCCCAGCTCTGCCAGCTCTTCCGCTGCCCGTCCCGGTGAAGCCGCCGGCGTCCTGCGGCTGCTGGCGTTTCTGATCCTGGCCACGGCGCTGATGGTGTTCGACCATCGCGGCGGCTGGCTGCACGCGGTGCGCACGCGGGCGGAGGTCATGGTGCAGCCGTTGTGGTGGCTGGCCGGCATGCCCGCACGGATCGGCAGCAGCCTGAGCGAGAATGCGGCCACCCTCGGTCAGTTGACCGAGGACAATGCGCGGCTGCGGCGCGAACTGCTGCTGGCCTCGGCGCGCAATGCCCGCCTGCGCACCGCCGCGGCTGAAAACGCCCGCCTGCGCGGGCTGCTGGATACCGCCGAACGCCGTCGGCTGGATGTCCAGCTGGCCAGCGTGATCGACATCGACCAGGATCCATCGCGCCAGCGCCTGTTGCTGGACGTGGGCAGCCGTGCCGGCGTGCATCCCGGACAAACCGTGATCGATGCCGGCGGGCTGATGGGGCAGGTGATTTCCACCACGCCGGGTACCGCCACCGTGCTGCTGCTGTCCGATTCCGATCACGCGGTGCCGGTGCTGGTGGCGCGCAGCGGGGTGCGGCTGGTCGTGTACGGCACCGGGGACAGCCACCAGCTGAAGTTGGGGGATATTCCGCAATCGGCCGACGTGCGCGTCGGCGATGAATTGCTGACCTCGGGGCTGGGCGGTCGCTTCCCGCCGGGGCTGACCGTGGGCCGGGTCGAGGCACTGCACGCGGGCGATGCGCGGGCCTTTCTCGAAGGCGACGTGATTCCTGCCGCACAGCTCGATCGCGGTCGCGACGTGCTGCTGCTGCGCGGCTATCGGCCGCAATCCGCGACGACGCAGGGCGCTTCCGGCGTCGTCGCCGCCGCGGCGCAGGAGCGGCAACCATGACCCGGGCCCGCAACAACTGGGTGCTGCCGATCAGCCTGCTGCTGGCGATCCTGCTGGAACTGCTGCCGCTTCCCGGCCTGCTGCAGCCGCTGCGGCCCTACTGGCCGGCGCTGGTGCTGGCGTACTGGCTGCTGGAACTTCCGGAGCGGGTCGGGCCCGGCCTCGCTTTCATCTTCGGGGTGCTGGGCGATCTGGCCTACGGCAGCCTGCTGGGTGAGCAGGCGCTGCGGTTGGTGGTGCTGGCCTTCATCATCGAACGCTTCCGCGCGCGTCTGCGTTTCTTCCCGATGTCGCAACAGGCACTCTCGGTTGGCGTCCTGCTGCTCAACGACCAGATCATCGTGTCGGTGGTCCAGACCGTGGCGGGGCTGCCGGCGCGGCCGTGGAGCGTGTGGCTCGGACCGCTGGTCGGCCTGGCGCTGTGGCCGCCGCTGCATCTGGCCCTGGACCTGGCGCGCGCGCGCCGGAAAGGCTGAGCCATGCGGGGTGGTTCGCGTCCGATGCGAGACCAGGCCGCCGAGGCGGCGTTGTTCCAGCGCCGCGCGCTGGTGGGTTTCCTGCTGGCCGCGCTCGGGCTGCTGGCGCTGGGAGGCTGGTATTTCCGTCTGCAGGTGCTTCAGCACGACACCTACGCCGCCCGCTCCGAGGCCAACCGCGTGCGGCTGGTGCCGGTGGCGCCGGCGCGCGGCCTGATTTACGACCGCAACGGCAAGATCCTTGCCGACAACGTCGCGGCGTGGCGGCTGGAGGCCATTCCCGAGCGCGCCGGCGATGGCGCGGTGCTGCTGGGCAAGCTGCGCGGCATCATCGCGCTCGACCCCGACCAGCAGCAGCGGTTCCTGCGCGAGTACCGCAGCAGCCGGCCGTTTCGTCCGGTGACCTTGAAGCTGCGGATCACCGAGGCGGAGGCGGCGCGCTTCGTGGTCGATCGCTGGCGCCTGCCCGGGGTCGAACTGGTGCCCTATCTCGAACGCGTCTATCCGTACGGCGCGCTGCTGGCGCACGTGGTCGGCTATGTCGGCCGGGTTGACGAGCGCGACCAGGCCGAGATGGGCGACGTTGCCGGTGTCTATACCCACGCCGGCAAGACCGGGATCGAGCGCTATTACGAATCCCGGCTGCGCGGACGGCCCGGCTACCGGCGGATGGAAACCAACGTCGCCGGGCGCACCGTGCGCACGCTGGATACGGTCCCGGCCACCGCGGGCACCGACCTGAAGCTGTCGATCGACATCGACCTGCAGCGGGCGATGACCGACGCCTTCGGTGAGCTTGAAGGTTCGGCGGTGGCGCTGGATCCGCGCACGGGTGAAATCCTGGCCATGGTCAGCCTGCCCAGCTTCGACCCCAACCTGTTCGTCAACGGCATCAGCCATGCCGCCTTCAAGGCGCTGAACGAAAACCCCTCGCGCCCGCAGTTCAACCGCATCGTGCTGGGCGGGGTGGCACCGGGATCCACGGTCAAGCCCTTCCTCGGCCTGGCCGGGCTCGACAGCGGCGTGCGCCGGGCGGAGGACAAGATCCTGTCCACCGGCATGTTCTACCTGCCGGGGCAACGCCGCGGCTATGGGGACTCCCACCGCGGTGGCCACGGCTGGACCGACCTGCGCAAGTCGATCGCGCAGTCGGTCAATACCTACTACTACAAGCTGGCCCTGGACATGGGCATCGACCGGCTCGACGAGTACATGGGGCATTACGGCTTCGGTCGGCCCACCGGCATCGATCTGGCGGGCGAGATCGGCGGCATCCTGCCATCGCCGGCGTGGAAGGCGAAAAATGCGCCCAAGCAGGGCCGGTGGTATCCCGGCGATACCGTCATCACCGGGATCGGGCAGGGGTTCTGGAACGTCACCCCGCTGCAGTTGGCCAAGGCCACCGGCGGCATCGCGACCGGCTGGCTGCACGTGCCGCATCTGGTGATGGATACCCGCGCCCGCTTCGATGCGCCGTGGACGCCGGTGCCGGCCAAGCCGGCCGAGCGCATGAGCAACAGCCCGGCGCATCTGCAGGCGGTGCGCGAAGGCATGATCGAAACCATCCACGGCTATGGCACCGCCACCAACATCCGCCCCGGCCTGACCTACCTGATGGCCGGCAAAACCGGTACGGCGCAGGTGGTCAGCCGTCGCAGCGCGGCGGCGCTCAATCCGCGCAGCCTGCCCATGCACCTGCGCCACCGGGCGCTGTTCATCGCCTTCGCGCCGGCCGACGCGCCGCGGATCGCGATTGCAGTCGCGATCGAAGGCGGCGGCTACGGCGCATCGACGGCGGCGCCGATTGCACGCAAGGTGGCCGATGCCTGGCTGGTGGGCCGGAAGATCGAACCCGCCGCCGCAGCGCTGCCGACCGCGGTGACGGAAACGCCGCGCCCGGATTTTTCCAACGTCGTCGGCAGTGCGGATGCCCAGCGCGATGCGGCGGGGGCGAGCCGGCCATGAAATACCTGCTCCGTTTTTTGCGGGATCTGCTCGAGCGCTTCGCCCGCAGCCTCGACCTGCCGCTGCTGGCGGCATTGGCGGTGCTGATGGGGGTTGGTTTGGCCACCCAGTACAGTGCCAGCGGTGAGTCACTGCGCGGGGTGGCGATGCAGGGCGCCTTCTTCGGCGTCGGCCTGGTGGCGCTGTGGGCGGCCTCGCGGGCACCGGCGCGGCTGCTCAAGCAGGCCACCCCGGCACTGTTCCTGCTCTCGCTCATTCCGATGGTGCTGGTGCTGTTCATCGGCGGCGGCAAGTACGGCAACCATTGGATCAAGCTCGGTTTCTTCAACGTGCAGCCGTCGGAACTGTGCAAACTCAGCCTGCCGATGATGCTGGCCTGGCAGTTCGATCGGCATGCCCTGCCGCCGCGCTTCGGCGTGCTGCTCAAGGCGCTGGTGATCATTTCGGTCCCGGTCGGGCTGACCCTGCTCCAGCATGACCTGGGCACTGCGGTGCTGGTGCTGGCCACCGGCATCTTCGTGCTGTTTCTGGCCGGCACCTCGTGGTGGTGGTGGGGCGCGGCCGGCGCGCTGGGCGGCGGTGGTTTCGCGCTGGCGATGTTCGCGCCGATCACGTGGTTCTCGTTCCTGCGCCCGTATCAGGTCAACCGGATCCTGACCTTCCGCAATCCCGAGAACGATCCGATGGGCGCGGGCTGGAACATCCTGCAATCGCAGATTGCCATTGGCGGCGGCGGCCTGACTGGCAAGGGCTGGGGGCAGGGCACGCAGTCGCATTTGAACTACCTGCCCGAACACACCACCGATTTCGCGTTTTCGGTGCTGGCGGAGGATTTCGGCTGGCTGGGCGTTGCCGGTGTGCTGGCGCTGTACCTGTTCCTGATCGCCCGCTGCCTGTGGATCGCCGCCGATGCCCGGGACCCGTTCTCGCGTCTGGTTGCAGGCACGGTGGGCCTGTCCTTGTTCGCCTACGTGCTGGTCAACGGCGCCATGATCTCCGGCCTGCTGCCGGTGGTGGGCGTGCCGATGCCGCTGCTCAGCTACGGCGGCACCTCGGCCGTCACCCTGTTGCTGGGCTTTGGCGTGGTGATGGCGCTCAAGCAAAAACGGCATGGCCAGCGCGGCTGAGGCAGGGAGGGTCGGTCCGCGCCGCTTCCGCCACGGCAACTTGTGGTAGCGTCCGAAGGTTCAGGGCGACCGCAGTGGCCGAGGGTGGGTTCGGGAGCAGCAAGGCCATGCAGTCGGAAGCATCCATCATCACGACGACCCTGACCCAGGTGGTGGCGCTGGCCGGTGGTCTGGGCTGCCTGGGCTGGCTCCTGCTCGGCTTCCCCGGCAAGTTGTCGCACGCGACGGCGCTGCGCTTTGCGCTTGCCAATCTGCTGCTGGTGGTGGGCGTTCTGCTGGTCCTGCGGCGCAGCGACGACGTCACGCCGTTGGCGTTCTGGATGGACTACTGGGCGGCGGACGTGCTGCTGATCGTCGGGATCGCGTGTTTTCGCGACGGCGTCAACGGCCTGCTGCGGCTGCCGTCGAGCCGCCGCGAGACCCTGCTGGTCGTGGCAGCCTTCGCGCTGGTCTTGGCCCTGATTCCGTATCCGGATGTCACGATCCGCAAGCGCGGGATCCTGTTCTCGATCACCCTGGCCTTGCTGGTGTTCCGTATCGCCGGCGACTGCCTGCGTCAGGGCGATGGCCAGATCGCGCGGCTGCCGCTGCGGATCGTGGCGACGGTGTTTGCGGCGCTGGGACTGGCGCTGAGCGTGCGCGGCCTGGGGCTGGCGTTCTGGCCGGAAACGGCGGTGCAGCTGGAATCGACCTCGGTCGGCGGCTCGATCCCGTTCCTGTGGACGGCGGTGACGGCGTTGCTGGCCACCAACAATGCGCTGGCGGGCCTGGTCGTTGCCGGGCTGCTGCAGAAGATCCAGCACCTGGCGACCCATGACACCCTGACCGGCTGCCTCAATCGCCGCGCTCTGGATGAGCGTCTGCGTGGCGCGGAGGAGCGCAGCCGGCGCGGCGGCGGGACGTTCGGTGTGGTGATGTTCGACATCGACCACTTCAAGCGCATCAACGATCGCCATGGCCATCTGGCCGGGGATGCGGTCCTGCAATGCGTTGCCGGGATCATGCGCGACCAGCTGCGCGACCGGGGCGTGATCGGGCGCTGGGGCGGCGAAGAGTTCCTGATCCTGCTGGACGGCGCCGACGCCGAATCGGCGCTGGCGACGGCGCAGCGGCTGCAATCGGCGCTGGCGACGACCGTGTGGCAGTGGAAGGGAGAATCGGTGCCCCTGGCCGCCAGTTTTGCCTCGGATGCGGCGGTGGCGGGGCGCATCGACCTGCAGGCGCTGGACCGCGCCTTGTATCGCGCCAAGGCCGCGGGCCGGAATTGCGTGGTGGCGGTCGAACGCGCAGCGCCGGCGGTCGCCGCCATGTCGCCCGCGCCGGCGGTCACGGAGTGCTGCATCGAAGTCCCGCCTCCGGCGGAAGGCCCGAAAACGGCATCCTGAGCGGAGCGCCTGGGTGCGGGCGGTCAGCGCGCGATGGTTGTGCGGCCACGGGCACTTGCGCGCGCTGCGTGCTACCCTGCGCGCGGATGATCCGCCGCGTCCTGCCCTGTGTCGTCGTGTTCGCCCTGGCGGCGTGCGCGGCGCCCTCACCCAAGCCGGCTCCCGAGGTCGCGGCAGGGGTCGCTGCACCTGCACCCGCCGTGCCGGCACCGCCTGCGGCAACGCCGGAACCCGTCAGCGCGGCGCATGTCCGCGGGTTGGACGCCGCCCGCGCCGACTTCGTGCGCACGACGGCGCAGCGCTTTGGCATACCCGCGGCCGAGATCGAGGCGGTGCTGGCGCGGGCGCAGATCCGCGAACCCATCATCAAGGCGATGTCGCGGCCCGCGGAAGCCAAGCCGTGGCGCGATTACCGCCCGATCTTCATCCAGCCGGCACGGATCGACGGCGGGCGCGCCTTCCTGGCGGCACACCGCGATGCCCTGCAACGCGCCGAGCGCCAGTATGGCGTGCCGGCGGAAATCATCACTGCCATTCTCGGCGTGGAAACCGGCTACGGCGCCAACAAGGGCAGCTGGCCGGTGGTGGACGCGCTGTATACGCTGGCGTTTGCCTACCCGCGCAGCGGCGACCCGGCGCGGGTGGCCTACGAAGACAGGCGCGAGGCGTTTTTCCGCGATGAACTGGCCCAGTTGTTTGCGCTGGGCAAGGAAGAACACCTCGACATCACCACGCTGAAAGGCAGCTATGCCGGGGCGATGGGCTGGGGCCAGTTCATGCCGTCGAGCTACCGCCAGTACGCGGTCGATGGCGATGGCGATGGCCGTCGCGATTTGTTCAATGATCTCGATGACGTGATCGCTTCGGTGGCCAACTACTTTGCTCTGAAGGGGCAATGGCAGCGCGGCGGGCCGGTGATGGTGCGGGCCGTGCGCGGTCCCGGGGCGCAGGATTTCGCCAATCCGGGCAATGCCGTCACCCTCGACCAGACCCTGGCCGCGCTGGCCGCGCTCGATTACCGACCGGCGATGGCGCTGACCTTGCCGGCCACGACGCCGCTGACCCTGATCACCCTCGACGGTGCCGCCGGCCCCGAATACTGGATCGTCTTCAACGACTTCAAGGCGATCACCACCTACAACATCTCGCGGCACTACGCGACCGCGGTCTACCAGCTGTCCGAATTGATCGCCGGACGCGGTGGAGACGCCGGGTGAGCGGCCGCCGGCTGCTGCTGGCCACGCTGCCGCTGGTGCTGGCGGCCTGCGCCACGACCGGCAACCGGACGGCATCCACCCCGGCTCCCGCACCGGCCCCGAACCTGCCGGCCGCCGCGGCGACAGCGCCGCCAGAGGCGCTCCGGACATCGCCGTATGCCCCGGCCCAGGAAGACCCGAGCAAGCGCGGGGACTATGTTGCCGGTGGCCTGTTCCGTCCCGGCGAGGCGGATACGGTGCCGGCCGAAATCCCCGACGTCGATGCGATCCCGGAACCGGAAGTGCGCGAGGAGCCGCGCGCGCGCACCGGCAACCGCGACTACGTGGTGCTCGGTCGCCGTTATCGGGTAATGGACGATGCCGAAGGCTATGTCGAAGAGGGCAATGCTTCGTATTACGGCAGGAAATTCCACGGTCGCCGGACCTCCAGTTCGGAGGTGTACGACATGTACGCCTTCACCGCCGCGCACCGCACCCTGCCGCTGCCCAGCTTCGCGCGCGTCACCAATCTCGCCAACGGCCGTTCGATCATCGTCCGCGTCAACGACCGCGGGCCGTTCCATTCCGATCGGATCATCGACCTGAGCTATGCCGCCGCGGTCAAACTCGGCTATCGCGAGCGCGGCACCGCCCGGGTGCGGGTGGAGGCGTTGACGCCCGACGACATGGCTGCGGACGTGGCCGCACGCCGGTCGACTGCACCACCGGCACCGCCCCCCGCACCCGCGCCTGCGCCTGCGCCCGCGCCAACCGCGCTGGATCGACTGGTGTCCGACCTGCCGCCGGTGGCGGCAACGGACGCCGCGCCGCGGCCACCGGAACCGGCAGCAGCTTCGGCGGCGGCCCAAGTGACGCCGTCGCCGGCTGCGGGGAGTGCGACGCCCAACGGCAACCGCTTCTACATGCAGCAAGGGGGGCGCAACATGACGGCCGCCGAGTTCGAGGCCTGGATGCACGCCCGCGGCATCCATGTGGCCACGGGCCGGCCGAAGCCCGCACCGGCGGCGCCGGACGCAGCGCCGGCAACACCTGCGCTTGTTGCTGCTGCCTCGCCGCCGGCACCGGCACCGGCACCGGCACCGGCACCGGCACCGGCACCGGCACCGGCAAACCTGGCCCCTGCGGCTGCGGAAGTCGCGGCTGCCGCCGCCCCGGCGGCCAGCGCGGTGGCCACCGATCCGGATGCCGTCGTGCTGCAAGTCGCCAGCTTCAGCAGTGAGGAAAACGCCAAGCACGCGCTTTCGGTCCTGCTGCGCGCCGCCGTCACCCGGGCCCGGATCCTGGTTGCCACGGTCGGCGGCCGTCAGGTGTGGCGGCTGCGGGTGGGGCCGGTCGATCCCGAAACCGCTCCGGAACTTGCGTCCCGGATCGAAGGTCTGGGATTGGGTCGGCCGCAGCGTGTCAGCGACTGAAGGCCTTGCCGCAAGTCCGGGCACGTGCCGGGCTTGGCGGTGCTGAAAAGTCCGGGCTGGACTTTTTCAGCCTTGTCCTAGAATAGATCCCTGTCCTGCCGGTTCAGGCCCGGCGATCCCGAAGGAGAGTATCCGGATGCGGTTGCGTTCGCTGTCGTTCATCGTGCTGGCCAGCGCCAGTCTTGCGTTCGGTGCGGGGCTCGCGCCCGGCGCCGGTTTCGCCCAGACCCCGCCCCCGGCGGCGCCCGCGGCGCCCGCGGCGCTCAGCGACAGCCTGCCGATTCCCGATGCGCCCGCGCCCAAGACCAGCAAGGCCTGGCTGGTCATGGACTACGCGACCGGGCAGATCCTCGCCGGCGAAAACGTCGACGCTCTGGTCGAGCCGGCCAGCATCACCAAGGTGATGACCAGCTACGTGATCGCCGCCGAAATCGCGGCGGGCAAGATCCACCGCAACGATCCGGTGAGGATGACCGAACACGCCTGGCGTGAGGGCGGCGCCGGCACCGATGGCAGCTACAGCGGTTTCGAAGTCAACCAGACCGCGCCGCTGGAGCAGATGGAAATCGGCATGGTGGTGCAGTCCGGCAACGATGCCGCGATCGCGCTGGCCGAACACGTCGCCGGCAGCGAAGCCGCCTTCGCCCAGCTTATGAACGCCTACGCGAAGAAGATCGGGATGACCCGCTCCCACTTCGTCAATCCGCACGGGCTGCATGCCGAAGGCCATGTCACCACCGCCCACGACCTGGCCCTGCTCGGGCGGGCGCTGATCCGCGATTTCCCCGACGCCTACGCCTACAACAGGATCAAGGAATTCACGGTCGGACCGATCACCCAGCCCAACCGCAACCTGCTGCTGTGGCGCGATCCTTCCGTGGACGGCATCAAGACCGGGCACACCAGCGCCGCCGGCTATTGCCTGATGACGTCGGCCAAGCGCGGCGACCAGCGCCTGATCACGGTGGTGATGGGCGATGTCAGCGAGAACCAGCGCGCGGTGGATTCGCAGGCCCTGCTCAACTGGGGCTTCCGGTTCTACGAAACCCACCGTCTCTACGAAGCCAATCGCGTGCTGGCCTCGCCGAAGGTGTGGAAGGGCGCGGCCGACCTGGTGCGGGTCGGCGTGGCCAGCCCGCTGCTGGTCACCGCACAGCGCGGCAAGTATTCGCGGATGAAAGCCAGCATGGAATTGCCGCGTTCGCTCACCGCTCCGATCGCCAAGGGTCAGCGGATCGGGACGGTGAAGGTGACGCTGGACGGCAAGGTGGTGGCGCAGGCCCCGCTGGTGGCGCTGGACGCGGTCGAGGAGGGCGGCTTCTTCAAGCGCCTCTGGCATGACTTGCTGATGTGGTGGGAGAGTTGAGCGGCACGGCGTGCGGCTTGCGCTGCATGCGATCCGCCCCCATCTGGATGCAATGAACAACCTCCATTCCGACAATCCCGAGCACGGCTTCCAGTTTCCCGGCGTCTTTCAGCTGGCGGCCATGGGCAGCGCCGACAAACATCTGGAATTCGAACTGCCGCAGCATCTGCAGGCGGCGGGAATCGAAGTCCTGCACGAAACCGTGAACTGGCGCCATTCGGCCAACGGCAAGTTCGTGTCGGTGCGGATTTCGTTCCGCGCCGCCACGCGGGGCGACTACGAGCGCGCGCATCAGGCGCTGCGCGATCATCCGGAAGTGAAGTGGACGCTGTAAGCGCCGCGTCGGCCTGCCCCGCGCTGGCACCGGGCGCCGGTTCTCGCCCGGACGCGGGTGGCCGGCCCGCGGCCTGCTTCGATCTCGGCCGCCAGCCCTACCTGCCGGTCTGGCGGGCGATGCAGGCCTTCACCGACGCGCGCGGCGAAACCACGGACGACGAATTGTGGCTGGTCGAACATGAGCCGGTCTTCACCCTCGGCCAGGCCGGCAAGCCCGAGCATGTGCTGATGCCGGGCGGGATTCCGGTCATCCACGTCGATCGCGGTGGCCAGGTGACCTACCACGGGCCCGGCCAGATCGTTGCCTATCCGCTGCTTGACCTGAAGCGGCTGAAGATCGGCGTGCGCGAGTACGTGTGCCGGATCGAGCAGGCCGTCATAGACACGCTGGACGCATGGAACATCGGTGCCACCCGTCGCGCCGGGGCGCCCGGCGTGTACGTCAATGGCGCCAAGATCGCGGCCTTGGGCATCCGGGTGCGCCACGGCCGCGCCTTCCACGGGCTGGCGTTCAACATCGCCGGCGAAAGCACGGCCGCGTTCGCGCGCATCAACCCCTGCGGATATGCCGGGTTGCAGGTGGTGGCCATGCAGGACCTGGGCGGGCCGTCTTCACTTGCCGCGGTCAAGCCGGTGCTCAGCGACCATCTGGCACGCCAGTTCGGCTTCACCCTGCAGCCGCGCGCGGGTCTGCCCGCGGCGCTGGACGCGCTGCGGCACGCGGAGTCGGGGGCCGCCTGAAATGGCGTGGATCGTCGCGGGTCGTGGCCTTTGCGCGGACGCCGCTGCGTTGACCTTGGCTGTCAGGCGCACGTTCACATTTGCCCACGCGTGCCGGATAAAGTGAGAACCGGCGATCGGCGCGGACTTCCGGCACTGGGCAGGCATCCGGCCGCTCGCCAATCTGGCATTCCAACAAGAACTCCTTGCAGCGGCGCGCCACGCCGCGGAGACACGATGATCCAGCTCTTTCCCCGTCCCTTGCGCGCCCTGCTCCTCGGCCTGGCGCTGGTCCTGCCGCTGGCGCTGTCGACCGCCGGGTTTGCCGCCGACCAGAATCCCGGTATCGGCAGCGGGCCGACCACGGCGCAGATGACCACCTCGCGCATGGTCTACGGCCTGCTGTCCGACAGCCGCTATGCCTATCGCCCGCGCGCGCTCGATGCGGCGTTGTCCCGGCAGATCCTCGACGAGTACCTGAAGGGGCTGGACCCGAACAGGTTCTTCCTCACCGCGCAGGACGTGGCCGGGTTCCAGCCCTATGCCGGCACGCTCGGAAATGCGATCCGCAGCGGCCAGGTGACGCCGGCCTGGGCGATCTTCACCGTCTACCGCGAGCGGGTGCGCCAGCGCGTGGCCTATGCGCGTGGCTTGCTCAAGGGCGATTTCGATTTCACCGGCAATGAACGCTATTACTACGACCGCGAGGATGCGCCTTGGGCCGATGCGGCCGCCCTCGACGCGCTGTGGCGGCAGTCGGTGATGAACGACTGGCTGCGGCTGAAGCTGGCCGGCAAGAAGCCCGAGGAGATCCGCAAGACGCTGGACAAGCGCTACGCCAACATGCTCGACAGCATCGATGCGCTCAAGGGCGACGACGTCTTCCAGAGTTTCATGAATGCCTATGCGGAGACCATCGATCCGCACACCGAGTACATGAACCCGCGCAGTGCGGAAAATTTCGCCATCACCATGTCCAACTCGCTGGAAGGCATCGGCGCGGTGCTGTTTCGCCAGGACGACGCGATCGTGGTGCGCGAGCTGGTGCCGGGTGGGCCGGCGGAGCGCAGCGGCGGGCTCAAGAGCGGCGACCGCATCGTCGGCGTGGCGCAGGGCGCGGCCGGCGACATGAAGGACGTGATCGGCTGGCGCACGGATGACGTGGTGCAGCTGATCCGCGGCAAGGCCGGCACCCTGGTCCGGCTCGACGTGGTGCCGGCCGAGGCGCCGCTGGACAGCAAGCCGCAGGAGCTGCGGCTGACCCGCGCCAAGGTGCGGATCGAAGACGCGCGCGCGCGCGCCGAAACCATCGTGGTTCCCGCCAGCGGTGACGGCCCGGCGCGGCGAATCGGCGTGATCCGCCTGCCCGGCTTCTACCAGGATTTCGAGGCGCGCCGGCGCGGCGATCCCAACTATGCCTCGGCCACCCGTGACATCGCCAAGATGCTCACCTCCTTCCGCGCCCAGAAGGTCGATGGGGTGGTGCTCGACCTGCGTGGCAATGGCGGCGGCTCGCTGGCCGAAGCGGTCGAGCTGACCGGGCTGTTCATCGACAAGGGCCCGGTGGTGCAGGTGCGCGAATCCGGCGGCAAGGTGACGGTGAACCATGACCAGGACGCCGGCGTGGCCTGGGACGGACCGCTGGCGGTGCTGGTCAATCGCGCCTCGGCGTCGGCGTCGGAAATCGTTGCTGGCGCGATCCAGGACTACGGGCGCGGGCTGATCATCGGCGAGACCACGTTCGGCAAGGGCACGGTGCAGACCATGCTCGACCTCGATCGCTGGCCGTCCAAGGAAGACGCGCGCTACGGTGAGCTCAAGCTGACCGTTGCCCAGTTCTTCCGCCCGGGCGGCAGCAGCACCCAGAACAAGGGCGTGGTGCCGGACGTGACCTTCCCGACCAGCGTGGACGCCAGCGAATACGGCGAGAGCACGTATCCGAACGCGCTGCCGTGGACCCGGATCGTGGCCGCCCCGCACGTGCAGTACGGCAATTTCGCGCCGCTGCTGGCGCCGCTGCAATCACGGCACGAGGCGCGTGCGGCGCGCGATGTCGAATACCAGTGGTGGGTCGAGGACGTGCGCCAGTTCCGCGAAGAGCAGGCCAAGAAGTGGATTTCGCTCAACGAGGTCGATCGCCGCGCCGAACGCGACCGCTTCGACGCCCAGCGCAAGCAGCGCGCCGAGACCCGCGCCCGGCTTGGCATCAACCGCGATCCGCTGCTGGAGAGCCGGGCCGACGACGGACTGACCGCCGACGAGCGCAACGCAGCCGACGACGTGGCCCGGGCGGAGGCGGCGCGCAAGGCCACCGACCCGCTGCTGCGCGAGTCGGCGGCGATCCTGGGTGATGCCATCGGGCTGCTCGGCCGCGATGGCCGTCTGGCCGCCCAGGTGCTGCCGCAGACGCGCAATGCAGCCGGACACTGGGCCGACTGAGCGCGCCCGTCGGTTGCAGCCACTTGCCTTGCCCACGCGGGTGCCTTCCGGCGCCCGCGGTCGCTGATGGATTCCCGATGGCGTCTTCCACCGTTTCCCCTGCGTCTGTCGCCACGGCGCCCGCTTCCGGCGTCGCGCTGGCGCTGGCGGCGCTGTACCTGATCTGGGGGTCGACCTATCTGGCGATCCGGTTCGCGCTGGAGGGGGGCTTCCCGCCGTTCCTGCTGGGCGGGATCCGCTTTCTGGTCGCTGGTGGCCTGTTCTACGCCTTCCTGCGCTGGCGCGGGGTGCCGGCGCCGCGCCGTGCGCAGTGGCGCAATCTGCTGCCGATGGGCTTTTTCATGCTGTTGCTGGGCAACGGCATGGTGAATCTGGCCGAGACCACGGTGTCCTCGGGCCTGACCGCAGTGGCGGTGGCCTCTTCGGCGCTGTGGTTGGCGATCTTCGCGGCGATCCGCGGCGACCGCCCGACCCGGCTGGAATGGCTGGGACTGGGGATCGGCTTCCTGGGCGTGCTCTGGCTCAACGCCGGCAGCAGCCTCGCCGGTTCGCCGCTGGGGCTGGTCGCCCTGCTGGTGGCCTGCCTCGGCTGGGCCTACGGCTCGATCTGGAGCCGCGACCGTGATCTGCCGGCGCCGTTCATGTCGGCGGCCGGGCAGATGCTGTGCGGCGGAGCCTTGATGGTCGGGGTCGGGTTGGCTTTGGGCGAGCGGTTTGCGCAAGTGCCCGATGCGCGCGCACTGGCCGCTTTCTGGTATCTGGTGGTGCTGGGCTCGCTGGGCGGGTTCACCGCCTACATCTGGCTGCTGAGCCACGTGCGGCCGGCGCTGGCGGGCAGCTATGCCTACGTCAATCCGGCGATCGCGGTGCTGCTGGGCGCGTGGCTGGCGCACGAGCGCTTCGGCGGCAGCGAGCTGGCCGCCATGGGCGTGATCCTGCTGGGCGTGGTCGTGATCACCTTCGGCAAGGCGCTGCGCAAGCTGGTGGCCGGGAGCGATGCGGCATGAGCGACAATGCACACGCCGATGCCGTGCGCGGCGTCTGGGCGGCGGTGGCGGCGTTCGTCACCTGGGGTTTTTCGCCGCTGTACTGGCACTTGCTCAATGCCGTGCCTTCGCTGCAGATCGTGCTGCACCGGGTGGTGTGGAGCGCGCTGTTCGTCGCGGTCGTATTGCTGTGGCGCAGCGGGCGCGGCTGGCTGCGGCAGACCCTGGCCGGGCAGCCGAAGCTGGGCTGGACGCTGGCGGCGTCGAGCCTGCTGATCGCCGGCAACTGGGGGCTGTACATCTGGGCGGTGAATGCCGGTCACGTGGTGGAAGCCGCGCTCGGCTATTTCATCAACCCGCTGTGCAACGTGGTGATCGGGGTGCTGTTCCTGCGCGAGCGGCTGCGCGCCCTGCAATGGGCCTCGGTGCTGGTGGCGCTGGCCGGCGTGGTCTGGCTGACCGTGCAGTACGGCGGGCTGCCGTGGATCGCGCTGACGCTGGCGGTCTCGTTCAGCCTGTACGGCCTGCTGCGCAAGCAGGCGCACGTGGACCCGGTGGCGGGGCTGGGCGTGGAGAGCGCGTTCCTGTTCCTGCCCGGGCTGCTCTGGCTGCTGTGGATCGAAGGCCACGGCGGCGGTGGTTTCGGCCACGGCTACGGCGTCCTCAACGCGCTGCTACTGGCGCTGTCGGGGGTGCTGACCGCGCTGCCGCTGATCGGGTTCGCCTACGCGGTGCGGCGGATCCCGCTGAGCGTGGCCGGGTTGCTGCAATACATCTCGCCGACGCTGCAATTCCTGATCGGCGTGTACCTGCTGGGCGAGCCTTTCGACCAGGCGCGGCTGGTGGGCTTTGTCTGCATCTGGATCGCCCTGGCCTTGTTCGTGGTCGATGGCCTGCGCGGCGGTCGCCCGCCGCGGGAAGCGGAGTTGGCCGAGGTGGTCTGAGGCGGCCGGCTCAGCCCGCCCGCAGTGCCTCGGTGACCGGCAGCCGCGCCGCCCGCAGCGCCGGGAACAGACCACCCACCAAGCCAATCCCCAGCGCCCATTTCAGGCCGGTCCAGGCCAGCGCCGGAGTGACCTTGAACTGGAACACCACCTGGCTGAAGTTGTTGCCCAGGGTACTGACGGTATAGCCATTGAAACCCGCCCAAGCGATGGCGGCGCCCACCAGGCCACCCAGCAGCGCCAGCAGCAGGGTTTCCAGCATCACGGCGGTGACGACCGGCAGCCCGCGGAAGCCGATCGCGCGCAGGGTCGCGATCTCCCGCGCGCGGCCGGCGACCGCCGCGAACATGCTGTTGAGCGCGCCAAACGCCGCACCGATCGCCATGATCGCGCCGATCACCGTCCCGAGGATCGAGATCAGCTTGGTCAGCCCTTCCGACTGCTTGCCGAAATAGTCGCGGGTGGTGGCAGCGTCCAGCTTCAGCCGCGGGTCGGCGGCCAGGGCGGCCTTGAGCTGGCGGAATCCCTGCTTGCCGTCCAGCTTCAGGGTCACCGACTGGAACGCCGGGCGTTGGTAGGCCGGGCCGAGCACGTCGGCATCGGTCCACAATTCCGAATCATGCGAATCGTGGGACTCGAACACGCCGACGATGGTCCATTGCTGATTCGCCAGCTCAATGTGGCGGCCGACCTCCATGTCCCGGAACTGGCGCTGCGCGCCGCGGCCGACCACGATTTCGCGCAGTCCCGGCCGGAACTTGCGGCCTTCGACGATGCGCAGTTTCGGCCGCAGCGTCCAGCCGGCCGGGCCGATGCCGCGGAACTGGACATTGACGTCGCTGCCGTCGGATCTGCTGCTCAGGTTGACCACCTGGGACAACTCCGGTGACACCAGCGCGTGCCCGTCGCGATCCCGGGCGATGCCCGGCAGCGCAGAGATCAGCGGCACCTGGTCGCGGGTGATCACGGAATTGGTTTCTGCTTGTGCGCCTGCGCGCAACAGGATCGCGGTGTCGTCGCTGCCGGTGTGGTTGAGCGTGGCCTTGAAGCCCTCGCCCATCGCCAGCATCGCCACCAACACGCCGACCACGCCGGCGATGCCGACCACGATCACCAAGGACGCGCCCCAGCGCTGCGGCAGGCTGGCGATGCCGATCCTGGCCGCTTCCAGCGCCAGTCGCCCGCTGCGGGTCAGCAGCAGCCACAGCGCGATGAGGACGGCGACGCCGAGCACCACCGGCCAAGGCGCAATGATCCAGACGCCCAGCAGCACGGCCAGGAGGAGCACGACGAGAAGATTGGCAAGGAAGCGCTTCATGACCAAGGCCTCAAGGTTGGATCGGTTCGACGTGGGGGTGTCGACGCTGGGGCGGTGTGCGGGCGGTGCCGTTCATGGTTCGACGGGCTCACCGCGAACGGAGCAGGCCTCGCTTGGCTGCACGGCATTACCATGATCAACGTCCCGCCAGCGCATCAACAATATTCAGGCGCATGCCGCGCAGGGCCGGCAGGGCGCCGACAACGACGCCGATGGCGAGCATCAGCAGCAGCCCGAGCCACCAGGTTTCCGGCATCAGGCCGGGCAATTGCACCATGCCGCCGCTGGCGGCGCCGACGATGGGGACGATGACCGCTGCGATGGCCAGCCCCAGCACCCCGCCCAGCACCACCAGCAGCACCGATTCGGCCAGCACCAGCCACAGCACGCTGCGGTTGGAGAAACCGATCGTCTTCAGTACCGCCAGTTCGGGAATGCGTTCGCGCACCGCTTGGGCCATGGTGTTTCCGGTCAGCAGCAGCAGGGTGAAGAACACCGCGCCCATGATCGCGGTGACGATCAGGCCGATGTCGGCGAATTGCTTGACGAAGGCCTGGTTGAACGCCTGTTCGCTCTGGGTCTTGGTTTCGTGATCGGAGTTTTCGCTGAGGCGGTCGATCGCCTGCGCGATCCGGTCCGACGAGGCTCCCGGCTTGGGTTTGACCACCAGCCAGCCGATGCGGCTCTTCACATAGTCGTTGGCCTCGTCGAAATAGGTCCAGTGGAAGTACAGCGCCATTTCCTCGCCTTTGCGCTTGCTGTCGCTGACCTTGTAGATGCCGCGCAGCGTGAACGGCCAGTCGTTGCTGCCGTGGGTCGGGAAGATCGTCGCCTGCAGCGGAATGGTGTCGCCGATCTTCCAGCCGAACCGCCGCGCCAGGGTGTCGCCGACGATGGCGCCACGGCGGTCGGCCTGCCATGCCCGCAGCTGCCCGGTCGGGATCTGGTATTCCGGATACAAATCCAGAAAATCCGGGCTGACGCTGAAGTTCGGGAAGAAGTTCTTGGGGTCGCGGTAGATGCCGCCAAACCACGCGGCGTAGGCCACCTTGTCGACCCCGGGCACCGCGCGCACCTGCTCGACCAGGCTGTACGGCAGCATCTGGGTGATCGATAGCCGCGACATGGTCACCATGCGGTTGGCGCCGGCGACATCGCCGCCGGAGTTGAAGGCGACGCGCACCGAATCCAGCATCCCGAACAGCAGGAAGGCGGCCACCACCGACATCAGGGTGAGCAGGGTGCGGGTCTTGCTGCGCACCAGCGCGGCCCAGACCAGATGGAAATATTTCATGTTGCCTCCAGCTTGTCCTTCCCGCTCGCGGGAAGCTGGCGCGGAGCGCCGGATGTGGGTTGGCCCTCACCCCAACCCCTCTCCCGGGGGAGAGGGGCTCAGGCCGCGTGCGCGGCCTGTTCGACCAGCACGCCCTTGTCCAGGTGCAGGGTGTGGCTGGCGTACTCGGCGGCCTTGGGGTCGTGGGTCACCATGACGATGGTTTTGCCGTGTTCGCGGTTGAGCGTCTGCAGCAGGCCGAGGATCTCCTCCGCCGAGGCTCGATCAAGGTCGCCGGTGGGCTCGTCGCAGATCAGCAGGGTGGGGTCGGACACGATCGCGCGTGCGATCGCCACGCGCTGCTGCTGGCCGCCGGACAGTTCGTTCGGACGATGCTTGCCGCGATCCCCCAGGCCCACCAGCTGCAGCGCCACGGCCGCATTCTGCCTGCGCTGCGCGGCCGACAGCCGGGTCAACAGCAGCGGCAGTTCGACGTTCTTCTGCGCGGTCAGTGTCGGCATCAGGTTGTAGAACTGGAACACGAAGCCGACATGGTTGCTGCGCCATTGCGCCAGCTGGCCGGAGCCGAGTTGCTCGATGTGCTGGCCGGCGATTTCAATGCTGCCGGCGCTGGGCGAATCCAGCCCGCCGATCAGGTTGAGCAAGGTGGTCTTGCCCGAACCCGAGGGGCCCATCAGGGCGACGAAATCGCCCTCGGCGATGTCGAGGTCGATGCCGCGCAGCACATCGACTTTTTCCGGGCCGCGTTGGTAGGTCTTGTGCAGGTTGCGGATGCTGACGAGGGTGGTCATGGGGTGTCCTTGCAGGTCGCCTCCCGAATGGCCGGGGCGGCGGGAGGGTGCGTCATTCGGTGCTGGTATCGGCGTCGGTATCGGCATCGGTGGTGACGCGAACGCGGGCGCCATCGCGGAGTTGATCGGCTGGCTCGAGCACGACCTGATCGCCGCCGGACAGGCCGGACAGCACTTCGCGGTCATCGCCCAGGGTGCGGCCCAGCTGGACCGTGCGCATCGAGACGGTCTCGCCGGTTTGCACGAACACCACCGACTTGCCGCCGCGCTCGACAATCGCACTGGCGGGTGCCAGCACGCCCGGGTGGGCATTGGCCTGCGCCGGCTTGGCCTCATCGAGGAAGCGCACCCGCGCGCCCATGTCCGGCACC
This sequence comes from Thermomonas sp., assembly GCF_023953935.1. Taxonomy (GTDB): domain Bacteria; phylum Pseudomonadota; class Gammaproteobacteria; order Xanthomonadales; family Xanthomonadaceae; genus Thermomonas. The sequence continues at coordinate 129,099 of NZ_JAMLIW010000004.1, forward strand.
AGCCGCGGATCGCCCAGTGCGCCGAGGCTGACGCGCACCTTCACCGTCGCCTTGCCGCGATCGGCGGTCGGGATGATGGCGATGACCTTGCCCGGGATCTTCCAATCCTGATAGGCATTGAGTACGGTCTCGGTGCGCATGTCCGGCTTGACCCGGCCGATGTAGGCCTCGCCGACGTCGACCTCGACTTCCAGCGAGGCCATATCGACAATCGTGCCGATGCCGGTGCGGGTGAAACCGCCGCCGGCCGACAATGGCGAGACGATTTCACCCGGCTGCGCGGCCTTGGCAATCACCACGCCGGCGAACGGCGCACGCACGATGGTGTTGTCGATGCCGTTGTCGGCGATGCGCAGGGCGTCGCGCGCCACCTGCGCATTGTGCCGGGCGGTGGCCAGCTGCGCGCGCAGCGCATCGCGCGCCGCGATGGCTTGATCGGACTGCGCGCGTGACACCAGTTGCTGGCGCGCCAGCGCGCCCAGCCGATTGGCATCGGCCTCGGCCTGCTTGAGCTGGGCGGCCACGCCGGCGATCTGGCTTTGCGCCGCGGCCAGCTGCGCGGCGGACAGCGCGCGCTGCGCATCGGCATCGACCGGATCCAGATGCGCCAGCACCTGGCCTTCCTCGACCCGCTGGCCTTCTTCGATCAGCACGTCGCGCACCTTGCCGGTGACCTTCGCCGACACTGTGGCCATCCGTCGCGCGACCACGTAGCCGGTGGCATCGAGCACGGCCGGACCGGCGCTGCCGCTGCCACCAATGGCAGTGACCTCGGCCACTCGCACTTCAATGCCCTGGTCCTTGTGCAGCAGGAACCAGCCGCCGGCGACCAGGACCAGCGCTGCGATGACGCCCACGGCAATCCACAGCCCCGTGCGTGACTCCGGCGGCGGCGCGGCATTGCGGTCGATCTTCAGGGATTTGAGAAGGTCGGCGTTGCTGTTCATGCGGATTTCATCGAAGCGGCGGAGCAGTCATCATCGGGCAAATGCGCTCACCGTGGCGGCTGACGTCGCGCGTTGTGCAGTGCAAACAGCGCAGCGATGCCGAAGCCCGCGGCCATGCAGGCCAGCGCGATGGCGACGATCGGCTGGTCGGCCCAGAACCATTCGAGGTGGTGGGCATCGAAACGAAAGGCGGCGGCCAGAAAGCCCAGGGACAGTGTGGGGGCCAGCATTTTTCGCGGATGTGTCAGCATCGGAAGCACCTCCATCGCGGGCGACGAACCTTGGGCCAGCTTGAACGCGAAAGCGGGCGGTGTCCGCTGACACTTGTCATGCGCTGGTGATGATGGTCGGGGATGCCGCCGCGCCGCGTAAAGGAAGAACATGCGCCGCATCCTTGTTTGCAGTTGTTCTAGGATGCGTGCATGAGCCTGCTTGCCTGGTTGCAACGCCAGTTCACCCCGGCGCCGGATTCGGCGGCAGCGCAGGACGTGCGCCGCGGCAAATCGCCCTGGACCGGCGGCGTCCACCTGCTGTGGTCGCTGTGGGTGTTCTTCACCCCGCTGCTGGGTGATGGCTACGACTGGCGGTGGCTGACGCTGACCCTGCTGTCGTATCCGCTGTTCCTGTGGCTGTACGCACGGATCATCTTCGGGCCGCGTCGGCAGGGCTGGTGCCACGCGCTGGCGATGGCGGCACTCAGTCTGGTTTTGCTGCGCTGGTACCCTTCCGGGCTGAGTTATTTCGTGTTCGGCTGCGTGATGCTGCGGGTGTCCGAGCAGCGCCCGCGCCTGCTCCACTATGCCCTGCAGCTGCTGGCGATGAATATCGTGTTCGTGGCGGTGGCATGGGCGCTCGACTATCCGCCGCAATTCTGGATGTGGGTGCCGGTCATGACCTTCGTGATCGGCATGATCGTCAACGTCGAGCACGCTGCCCAGGAGAATGACGCCGCCTTGGCGCTGTCGCAGGAAGAAGTCCGCAAGCTGGCCGCGACCGCCGAACGCGAGCGCATCGGTCGCGACCTGCACGATTTGCTGGGGCATACGTTGTCGCTGATTACCCTGAAACTGGAGTTGGCGCGCAAGCTGTTCGAGCGAGACTCGGGGGCCGCGAAGCGGGAGCTGGAAGAGGCCGAACGGGTGGCGCGCGAGGCCCTGGCGCAGGTGCGCAGTGCCGTCACCGGCATCCGCGCGACCGACCTGGCGGCGGAACTCGCCTCGGCCCGGCTGCTGCTGGAATCGGCGCAGGTGCAGCTGGATTACGGCGCGCCGCCGCCGGGCCTGCCGCCCGAGGTCGAGCGCGGACTGGCGCTGGTGCTGCGTGAGGCGGTCACCAATATTGGCCGGCATGCGCACGCCGCGCAGGCGCAGGTGGAATTCACCCGCGAAGACAAGGCCGTGCAGCTGTGCATTGGCGACAACGGGCGTGGTGGCGTTGCCGTGGATGGCAATGGCCTCAGTGGCATGCGTGCCCGCGTCGCGGAATTGGGCGGCAGCTTGAGCGTCGATTCACCCCGCAATGGCGGCACGCGGCTGCTGGTGCGGGTGCCGCTGACCTGGCAGGAACCGCTGCTGCCGCTGCGCGCCGTCCCCACGGCAGGTGGATTCCAGGGCAAACCACAGGCGAAGGTGCAGGGATGATTCGCATCTTGCTCGCTGAAGACCAGGCCATGCTGCGCGGTGCGTTGACCGCGCTGCTGGGGATGGAGTCCGACCTCGAGGTGGTGGCCAATGTCGGTGACGGGGAATCGGCCTGGCGCGAACTGCAACGGCTGAAGCCCGATGTGCTGCTGACCGACATCGAGATGCCCGGCCTGACCGGGCTGGAACTGGCCCAGCGCATCGCGCGCCACGAACTGCCGATCAAGGTGGTCATCATCACCACCTTCGCCCGCGCCGGCTTCCTGCGCCGCGCGCTGGATGCCGGCGTGCGCGGCTATCTGCTCAAGGATGCGCCGGCCGAACAGCTGGCTGCCGCCATTCGCCAGGTGCACCGCGGCGGCCGGTCGGTCGATCCGCAGCTGGCGATGGAGGCCTGGGGCGAAGCCGATCCATTGACCGATCGCGAGCGCCAGGCGTTGCGGCTGGCCGGCGAAGGCCTGTCGGCTGGTGAGATCGCGGACAGGCTCAACCTCTCGCACGGCACCGTGCGCAATTACCTGTCCGAGGCGATCGGCAAGCTCGGCGTCGGCAATCGCATCGAGGCCTACCGGCTGGCGCGGCAGAAGGGCTGGCTGTAGGCGCCCGTCGGCCGGCAGGGCTCAGGCGACTTTTTTCAGCACCGCGCCGGCATCCAGCCAGTCGGCCAATGCGGTCAGCGTCGTCACCCGCAGGTCCGCAGGCGCCTGGGCCTCCGGCCACGCGTGCAGGCCGCGGTCGATCCAGCAGGTATGCAGGCCCGCATGGGCAGCACCGGCGATGTCCACGCGCGGATCGTCGCCGACGTGCAGCACTTGTTCCGGCGCGGCATCGAGCCTGCAGCAGGCATCGAGGAAGATCCCGGCATCCGGTTTCGGCGCACCGTACTCGCGTGCGGTCAATTCGAAGCGGAAGTGCGCGGCGATGCCAATCGCCGCGAGGTCGGCGTTGCCGTTGGTCAAGGCGGCGATCGGCAGGTGTGCGGCGATCCGGCGCAGGCCGTCGAGCGCGTCGGGGAAGAAATCGACCTGGTTGCGTTCGCGGAAGAAGATCGCGTAGGCGGCGCTGGCCAGTTCCGGGTCGTCGCCGCTTTCGCGCAGCGCCCGCTCGATGGTCAACCGGCGCAGCAGGCCAAGATCGTGCGCCAACTCCGGCAGATCGGTCATCACCCGCTCGCGCAGCGCCCGCATCTCGGTGATCGGGAAGCGCTCGGCGGTGCGCGGGCTGTGGGCTTCAAACCAGGCGTGCAGCGTGGTTTCGATGCGTGCACCGATCGGCGCGAACGGCCACAGGGTGTCGTCGAGGTCGAGGGTGATGGCGCGGATGGCGGGAATCACGGCGCGTGCGTCGCAGGCTCAGGGCGTGGTGACGAATGGCGCGGCGTCGCGACGCGGTGGCTCCGGCCAGACCGCAGGCCGCACGTCGTCCGCTGGCGCAGGTGGCGCTTCGGGTTCGCTCGGCGCCGACTCGCCGCGACCGAGGCCGCTGGCCGCCAGCAGCCCCGACAGCGAACGCAGCAGCGCCAGCAAGCCGCCGCTGCCGGCCAGCCGCAGCGGCTGCGCGCGCCCGCTCAGGAAGCCCGTCAGCAGTCCGGCGATCACGATCCGCTGCGGGGTCCAGCCGCTGCGCCACAGTGCGAACGTGCGTCGGCCGTGGGCCACGGTTTGCGCCCACTGCGCCTCGACGTTGCGCTCGGCGGCGCGCACCCGCGCGCGGTGGGTGTCCAGATTCATGGCGGTGGCTCCTGGCCGGGCGCAGCGTCCACGCCCGCGCCGGCATCGCCCTCCGGAAACAGGCGGGCCAACTGGCGCCGGCTGGCCTGCAATCCGGCATCGTCAAGACTGCGTCGCGCCGCGAGGCCGAAAACGACGGCCCCGACGGCCCCGAGCAGCGCCGCCAGCAACAGGGCGGCAGCCCAGGGCAGTCCCAAGGCGCGCAGGCCGGCCACCAGCGCCGCCATCAACAACAGCCAAGTGGAGATGGCCAGCGCCGAGGCCGCCACCGCAAAGACCAGCGTCCGCCCCAAGGCAGCGCGCGCCAGCGCGAGGTCGGCGGCCAGCAGCGCCCGCAGCGCCTGACCGGTGGCCAGCGCGGCGCGGACGCTCTGCTTGGACTGGTCGCCGAGCGCGTGCAGCGTGTCACCCAGTCCAGCGGCGCCCGCGCCCGTTGCCGCGCCCGGCGGCGGGGTCGGCGCTTCAGCGGTCATTGCCGGGATTACTTGTCGCCGCGACCGAGTTTGGAAATGATCCAGCCGGCCGCGAACGCGGCCCCGAAGGCCACCAGCGGGCGTTCGCGGATCAACTCGGCGGCGCTGTCGAGCAGGTCGCGGCTCTTGTCCATCAGCGCGTTCATCTGCTCGCCGGCGGCACCGCCGAGGTGTTCGGCAGCGGAAATCCCGGCCACCGCGCCGTCGGCCAGCTCCGCCTTGACCTGCGCCTTGCCGACCCGCAGCTCATCGCCCGCAGCGCCCGCCGCGCTCTTGACCGCGCTGCCGGCGGCGGTCGCCGCCTGCTTCAGATGGGAGCCGGCTTCGCCCAGATTGCTCTTGACCGCATCGGTGTGATCGCTCATCTGTCGCTTCCTCCTTGGGGTGGGGGACAAGTGTGGCACTGATCGCGTTCGCGTGCCGCATCGGGGCAGGCGAACGCGCCGGATGTTGCATGCACGTTCAGCGCATCAGCAGGTCACCGCTGGCGTTGCCGCGCAGGACGCGCAGCACCAGCCGCTGCGGCGGGGCGCTGCCGAAGCTGGCACGGAAGCCGCTCAGGTCGCTGAACCGGCCGTTGCTCGAAGCCCGCACCACGTCGCCGCGCTGCAGGTTGTTCTGGGCAGCGCGGCTGCCGCGTTCGACCGATTCCACCAGCACCCCGGTCAGCCCCTGCCGACGCAGTGATTCGGGCAACTCGGCGAAGCTGGCACCAGCCAGGCGCGGATCGAGCCGTTCGCCGCTGAGTGCCTTGGGCGCTTCGCGCAGTCCGCTGGTGATCTGCAGTGGCCGGCCGTCGCGGCGCACGTCCAAGGTGATCCGCGCATCCGGCGCCTGCAGGCCCTGGAAATTGCGCAGCGCTTCGGCATTGTCGATGGTTTCGCCGTTGGCGGCCACGATCACGTCGCCCACCCGCAGGCCGGCGGCACCGCCGGCCGACTCCGGATAGACCCGGGTGACCACCGCGCCACGCGCCTCGTCCATGCCCAGGCCCTTGGCGATCCGCGCATCGACGTCCTGCAGGTCGATACCCAGGGTGCCGCGGCGCACCACGCCGCCATGCAGCAGCTGGTCGAGGATGCGGCGGGCGAGATTGGAGGGAATGGCGAAACCCAGTCCGATGTTGCCGGCCATCGAACCACGCGGATTGAAGCTGGCGGTATTGATGCCGACCAGCTGGCCGTCGAGATTGACCAGCGCCCCGCCGGAATTGCCGGGATTGATGCTGGCGTCGGTCTGGATGAAGCTCTGGAAACCGGCGCCCGGCAGGTTGTTGCGGCCGACCGCCGAGACAATCCCCGAGGTGACGGTCTGGCCGACCCCGAACGGGTTGCCGATCGCCACCACGAAGTCGCCGATCTGCAGTTGATCGCTGTCGGCCAGCGGGATTTCCGCCAGCGCCACGCCGGGCAAATCTTTTGCCGGGATGCGCATCAACGCGATGTCGGTATCGGGGTCGGAGCCGACGAACTCGGCGTCGATGGTGCGGCCATCGGCCAAGGTCACCTGCACCGCGTCGGCATTTTCCACCACGTGGTTGTTGGTCAGGATCAGTCCGCGCCTGGCATCGACGATCACCCCGGAGCCCAGCGAGCGGGCGATGCGCTCCTGCGGGATGCCGAAGATGCGACGGAACACCGGATCGTCGCCGAACGGCGTGTTCACCCGTACCACCTGGCGGGTGTTGACGCTGACCACCGCCGGCAGCACCCGATGCAGCATCGGCGCCAGCGACGGCATCGGGGTGCGGGCGACGGCGGCGACCGGGGGCGCGGCGGCAGGCGTGCCTGCCTGCGCGACGACCGCCGGCGGCGGCGCGGCCGAGGCAGGCCGGTCGACCAGCAGATTCAGGCCGGTTGCGGCAAAGGCGCCGAACGCGGCGGCGGCGGACAGGGCCAGCAAGGTGCGGGTGGCGGTGGTCGTCATGACGTGATCGGCTCGGTATGCGGCAATGCGAACAAGTGTTGCCGGAGATCATGCAATCGCTGCTGAAGGCCGGCGTCGCCGGGCGCCTGCAAGTCTTCGGTCGCAGGCTGCATTACACCCGGCGGCAGCGCGCCTGTCGAGCCATGCGGGAGCGGTCGTCTTCGGAGGATCGGGAAGCTCGAAAGGAAGACTCGGATCCCGCAGGGCTACAGCGCTCTCCGGCCCGCCGGCAGGCAGTGTTCAGGGTATGCAGGCTCGGGGGCGGATCCCGCTGGCGCACGGCGGGAAATCACCATCGGCTCATCGGCAAGCACCGTCCCGGAACGATCGTCCAGATGCACCTTGCGCGACAGAAGAAGCGAGTGTGGCCTTGAGGTCGACACCGCAACGATCCAAGCCAAGGCCGGGTGCGCAGCGCGCGCCGGGAAGATCTCCAGTTCCGCCACGCCGGCCCTGAAATCGCTTTCCGGCAGTTGCGCCCGCGCGGCAACACAGGCGCGGGCACGCGCTGCGGCCGCCTCGGCGGAAAGCCGCGGACGGGTCGAAACCCGGAACGCGCCCACCACGTAATTGCCCGAGGTGGAGGTCAGGCGCCCCCCGGAATCGAAGTGCGCATCCCAGGCGGACAGGTATACCGGCACGCCGTTCACCGACTGCACAAAACGCAGATGCGTGGATCCATCCGCGGGGGCTTCTCGTCGTGCGACCACCCATTCGCGCCTCGGATCGTGCATGCCGAAGATGCGCCGGTGCGCAGACAGGAACGCGAGGGCAGCTTCGGCAGGGCTGTCCGCCGCCGGCAGCGGGTAGGGGCCGTTCTTCGGGAAAGCGAAGGTGATGGTCCTGTCGGTCGGATTCGTGGAAACAATCCAGGCCGCTCCGGTCGCTTGCTCCAAAGCGATTCGCGCCGTTTCGTCCGGATTCTGGTCCGCGCCGGAGCTGCTCGCGGCCGCACCGACCAATGCAGCCGCGAGCACCGCCCGGAGCTGGCGCTTGCGATCCGTTTTCACCCGGGGTTCACTCCAGTTCACGCCACCTCCTCCCCATGACCACTCACCGCGACCGGACCGTCGTTCCCGCGAAAGCAACAGTCTCCCCCGGCCTCGATGCGCCAACCGCACGCCCATCGAGCGAATATGCCGCTTCCCTCTGCGCCTCCATGGCGCGCGGCAAAGCCCGGTGGACCGCGCTTGTCTCAATGGGACTTGCGCCGGGACCGCGCCAGGCGATTTTCTTCCCTGACCTGTGCCCGAACCGACGGCACCACGCAGACGGTATCGCCTTCATAGGCCTCGCGCCAGACGAACCCGCTGACGCAGGTTTCCGGGCCATACGCGCCAGCGGGATTGCGACGCGACGCGGCGAGCCGGTTTTCCTGGGCGGCACGCTGGCGCGATTGCGGCGTCACGCAAACATGATCGCTCGCGCGCGCCTCGCGCCAGACATAACCGCTCAGGCAAGTGTCGCGGGGCTGCCTCTGCCCGAGCACGCGGATCTCCCTCTCCGCAGGGCCGGGCTGTACAGGCCGTGCGAGCGCCGCGTCCACGCCCACGTTTGGCGTGACATCGGCAATACGCGCATTCTGCTGGCGTTCGGAGGCGAGCGGCGACATGTTCACCACCTCCCGGTGCAGCTCAACCGGCGGTGCCGGCCTGGATGGATCGAGCGCGCCACGGGGAAGCATCACGATTTCCTGGCACTCCAGTTCACTCTTCATGAACCAGCTGGTACGTGCGTTCGGCCGCTCGAAGGGGTAGTTGTTTCCCTGAACTTCGCCGTGGGCGCTGATCGTCCCTTCGTAGATTCCATTCTCGTCATACTTGTCTGTCCAGCACCAGACCGGGATCAAACCGTCGTACTTGAGACAGGTTTTCTGCTTCAACTGGTACCAGCTCACGCGGAAATGAAACCGGTCCCCATCGATATAACCTTCGAGCGGCCCGGCGATCTCGTGTCCGAAACTGGTCGAATAAAATCGCGCCTGACCGGTCAACTTGTTTCCCTCCCGCACCAGATGCAGCGCGACGTCGATCGCGTTCGACTGTCGGATCACGTAGTCGCCCTCGATTTCCCAGTACGGACATTGCGCAGCTGCGGCAGGTACCGCGCACAGGATTGCAGCCGCAGCGACGAGGCTTCGCATGAACATGGCGTTCTCTCCAGATTCGTGGACGTGTGGTTGTTGCATGGAGACATGCTTGCAATCCCCTTGCGATGCCTGATGTTCAGCTGAAAAACCATCAGTGCAGTATCGGCCCCTGGTACGCCGAATTCGTTCCGTTCACCCTCAAAACACTGCCATTGCCGACAAGGCAGGATTCAATGTGGTAGCCCGCCGGAATACGGGCCGCTTCAGCATTCAGGCTGGACAAGCTGGCAACTATTCCATCGAACCGGAAATTGCGATTCTGCGTCAGCTGCGCGGCCAGGTTGTTGCCGCTGAAATATCTGACGACATCGTTTGCAGCAAGCAGCACGTCGCCCGTGAAATTTTGCGAATCCAGCTTGATCCCGGACAGCCCGAGCGTCACTGGCCCAAGCCCCATGGGGTCACCGCTGTTCCGAGGCAGCCGAATCTGGGCGGATGCCGCGAGATCGAAGTCGATGGAAAATCCGGGATCGGAATCGGATCCGAGTATGGTCGGCGTCGTTACGTAAAACCTGAACAGATTTCTTGGCAGCAGCATGCGCACAGTGATGGTGTCGGCGCACATGGTGGAAACCTGGGCTCGGAAGCTGCAATTCTGCGTCATCTGCATTTTCGCATCGGAGCGTATGCTGAAACCCTGCATATGAGGATTGACGGCATTTCTCACAAGATCCTTCACCGCGGTGTTGATCTCGTCGAGGGCCTGTCTGTACAACGTGCAAACGCTGTTTTCGCTGAGGAATGTCGCATCCCTTCCCCGCACGGCGTTCTGGACGGAAATTTCCACCCCGGTGACAAGGATCGAGTCGAAAATTCCGGGCCGCGCATCGTTGGTACGGATCACTTCACCCGATTTCTTGATCTGTATGCCGGTATCTTGCGACCACAGGATATAGCCCCGCTCGAAATTCGAGCGCCGGAATTTCCCATCCTGGAATTCGTCACTGGTCGGATAGCCAAGATCCCCGCGCTCCCAGCCGCCACGCGCCCAGGCGTCCCTGATCAGTCCATAAACCGCATGCGCCCCGGTTTCCGGCGTCCAGTAGATGGATGATTCCGGCTTTCCCGGTTGATGCACGGCACGGAAATGATTGAACCGACCGCGCTGATCCGGAGTCGTTGTCTCGTCGGTAATCGGGTAGCCATATTCCGTCTGGCCAAGTTCGGCGAACTTTCGTGCGATGGCGCCGCGAACTTCAAAAGCCTCGCCGATTTCCGGGTGCCAGAATATAAGGCCATTCTTGAAATTATGGAGACGACCGCCATACGGTGCAGAGACTTCGCTGCCCACAGGACTGCCCAACGGCCCATTGCGCCCGCCGAGGATCTTGAATTTTTCCCCGATCTTTCCGGTCGGGTCGAGAGTTATTGGATGCGGAATCAGGACCCTCGGCTGGGCTTGCCGAGCGCCGGCCGGGCTTTCCAATTCTTCTGCCCGCCTCCGGACGTCGCCAACTCTGGATTGCTCCGCCGCCGCGATGGAGGGGCTGCTGCTTATTCTGTTCTCGGCAGTAATTGCAGTGCTTTGACCCGGTCGAGTATCCATGGGATCGACACCGGAATCCATTGGCAGACCCGATGCCATCCTCGGAAACGACAACATCGCCAGAATGAAGAATGCCGGCACGGCGGCTCGCGACTGCAAGTTCATGGTGTCCCTCATTTCAGATCGAATTGGCTGAGCCCCTCCCGGCAGGGAGGGGCTTGTCGCCCGCCGTCGCACCTGCGGTTCGACGGAATTGATCCCGCCTACAACCGCGTCGCGCTTTCCGAGCCGCAGAATTCCGCGTACTTGCTGCCGTCGGCGAAGTAGCGGGTGGCGTGAACCGGGCCGCCCATCTGCTTGCCGTCGGCACTCATGATCACGTTGCTGCGGTGGATGTGCTGATAGCCGTTGTAAACGCCATCCACATACCAGTTGAAGCGGATGTCCAGCGTGTACTGGCCGGTGCGCGGGCTGTAGCTCCAGGTGCCCATGCCGGGGCCGCGCTGGTTGTTGCCGGGCACGCCCTGGAAATTGGGAATGCCGGAGATCGGCATGACGTTGGTCTCCGACAGGGTGCCGCCGGAGTGGTAGGCGATGGTAGCCCGGATGTTGTTGGTCGGGGAGCCGCTGCAGGGGCCGACGCTGACCACGGCAGTCCACAGGCCGACGATGCTGTTGGCGGGCAGCTGCAGCATGCCGGTGCTCTGCGGGTCGTGGTTGGCCGCGTCGGCAGGCGTGACAAGAAGGTTCAGACAGGCGGCCGCGGCAGCCGCGATGGCAATCCTGGACAGGGACATGGTGGTGCTCCTTGAGTCAAGTGGGGGGATTCCCCCGTCGGGTGAAGCACCCCGACCTTGCGACCTGCCCTCCGGAAAACGCATGCAATTCCGCTGAAAAAACATGAAATGATGTGAAAGATGGAAAAGATGCCGCGCTACTACCGGTTCGAGGGCTACGCACTCGACACCCTGCGTCGCGAGCTGCGCGATTCCGACGGCGCCCTGGTGCCGCTGACCGCCAAGGCCTTCGATGTCCTGTGCGCCCTGATCGAACGGCACGAGGCGGTCGTCGGCAAGGAGGCCCTGCTCGCGGAGGTCTGGCCCGGCCGGGTGGTGGAGGAAAACAACCTGACCCAGGCGATCGCAGCGCTGCGCCGCGCGTTCGGCGTCAACGCGCACGACCGTCGCTTCCTCCTCACCGTGCCGGGGCGCGGCTACCGGTTCGTGGCCACCTTGACTGAAGACGCGGAGGCGTCGTCGATTGCACCAGCCCCGGCACCAACCGTTGCCCCGGAACGGGTGCCAACCCCGGAACACGCCGGGGAACAGGCATCGGATCCGCTTCCGGAGCTGGAGCCAGTCGCGGTACCCGCAAACGAAGCGGGCACGGGTCCGGACGGCCAGCCGAGGCCGACACCGGCCACGTCGCAACGCTCGCATCGCCATCTCTTGCTGTTTGCAGGGGCGCTGTTGATCGCCACCATCGCGGGTGCCGGGTGGCTCTGGCAGCGTGCGTCACCGCCCGCTGCGGGTTCAGTCGTGAAGCCGATCGCGGCCCCGGTGGCGCCGGCAGGCAGCATCGCCGTGCTGCCGCTGGTGAACGCGAGCCAGGACCGGGAACAGCAATTTTTCTCCGACGGGCTCAGCGAGAACCTGATCAACACCCTGTCGAGCTTCGATGGCCTGAAGGTGATCGGGCGCAGTTCCTCGTTTCGTTTCCGCGACAGCCGGGAGGGCAGTCACGCGATCGGGGCCAAACTCGGCGTCGCCTATCTGCTGTCCGGCAGCGTCCAGCGGATCGACGATCATGTCCGGGTTTCGATCGAAGTGGTCGATACCGCCGACGGCCACACGCTGTACGCACAACGATTCGACCGGCCCTACAAGGACCTGTTCGCCCTGCAGGACGACATCGCACTGGCGGTGGCGGGCGCGCTGCTCGGCAGGCTGCCGCACGTGCACAGCATGGTCGGCGTGGTCGAATCGGGGCATCCGGCCAGCGGCAATCTCGAGGCCTACAACGCCTTCCTGCGCGGCGCGCACGCGATACTGGGCAACACCCGCAAGGCGATCGAGCATTTTGCCGAGGCGGTCCAGCTGGATCCGGAGTACGCGCAGGCCTGGCTTTGGCTGGGCTTCAGTCGCGCCATCAGCGCCCGCTATCTGGAGCAGGGCGAGGCCCTGCGTGCGACCTGCGCGCAAGCGCGCGAGGAAATCGAAACCGCGATCCGGCTGGCCCCGGAGTATGGATTGGGCTATTCCGCGCTGGCGGTTCAGCGCACCTCCTGCGATTACGACTGGAAAAGCGCGCTGGATCTCTTCGACAAGGCCCTGCCCCGGGTCTCGGTCACCAGTCCCGTCCATGGCCAGTACAGCCGCTTGCTGGCGTCGCTGGGCCGGGTGAACAAGGCGATCGCCGAGCGCAACCGGCATCTCGCCGCCGATCCGCTGACCGAGGACGGCATCTATTGGTTGTTCCTCATGCAGGCATCGCTCGGGCGTCTGGACGACGCCGAATCCAGTCTGCACCGGTTGCAGGAGCTGTCGGCACCGGAAGACGTCGCCTGGTATTCCGACGAACAATCGTACTTGTCGCTGCTCCGCGGCGATCCGGCAACCGCGTTGGCGCAGGCCCAGGCCATTCCGCCGGGCAGCGTGCGGGATCGGGCGGTGGCGCTGGCGCTGCAGGCCGGCGGCAATGTCGGCGAAGCCGATGCCGCCTTGCGGCGCCTGATCGAAAACGACGGCAACACGACAAGTGGCAGTTATTACATCGCTCGCGCCTATGCGCTGCGTGGCGATGCCGATGCCATGTTCGAGTGGCTGGAGCGCGACTGGACGAATCACGGCGTCGCCGCCTACCAGATCCTGTTCGACCCCCTGCTGCTGCGTTTCCGCAACGATCCCCGCTTCGCCGCGTTTTGCGCCAGGGCGGGATTGCCCGCCGCGGAGACCAGCGAGGCGTTGGGCATCGACCGGATTCAGGCGCTCGGTCGCGGCGGACATTGAACCGCGACGAGGCGATTTTCCGGCGGCCGAATGTGCCGCTGGCGTCACATTCGATTCCGCAATGCAGCATCGCTCCCATTCAGTTTTCTGCGTTCCGCCGCTGCCGACTCCCGGAACCCCGCGCCGCAGGCCGGTGTCAGCCAGGGACGCCGAAATGCAAGCCGGCTGGGGCGAATTTTCGCGTTGACTCCGATCGACGGCGTGGTAAGGTCATCCCGGTTGAAGCCACAACATGTTGTGGTCGCAAGTGCGGGCAAGCCCAAGGGCTACGGTTTCGGGGTGACCTGGGGGATGGCTTCCTGTTGGGAGCGGGCGGCATCGAGGGCGGCGCCGACGCGGGGAATCCAGGGGTGGCGGCAAGGGGGCCACACGGCCGCGGTTTGCGCGGTCACGGCAGCGCCATCGCGTCCCGGTGACGATGCGACCGGCAAGTACAGGAACGAGCACCAACACGGACGCGGCACACTGGCGCGAGTACAACGATCAGGAGCAACAACGAACATGAGCAGGGCGAGGCTGGAAGCGGTGGCCACGGAAGCAAACCAGGATATCCCGATGCAGCCGGCATCGGTGGACATCTGGGACAAGAAATACCGCCTCAAGACCAAGCGCGGCGTCGCCCTCGACGCCGACATCGACGGCACCTACCAGCGCGTCGCCAAGGCGCTGGCCGAGGCCGAGCCCACCGTCGAGTTGCAGCAGTACTGGCAGGAGCGCTTCACCTGGGCGCTGCGGCGCGGCGCGATCCCGGCCGGGCGCATCACCTCCAACGCCGGGGCGCAGGAGCACAAGCCGGCCACCTCGACGATCAACTGCACCGTCTCCGGCACCATCACCGATTCGATGGACGGCATCCTCGAAAAGGTCCACGAGGCCGGCCTGACCCTGAAGGCCGGCTGCGGCATCGGCTACGAGTTCAGCACCCTGCGCCCGCGCGGCGCGTTCGTGGCCGGCGCCGGTGCCTACACCTCCGGGCCGATGTCGTTCATGGACATCTTCGACAAGATGTGTTTCACCGTCTCCTCGGCTGGCGGTCGCCGTGGCGCGCAGATGGGCACCTTCGACGTCAGCCATCCGGACGTGAAGGACTTCATCCGCGCCAAGCGCGAGGACGGGCGGCTGCGCCAGTTCAACCTGTCGCTGCTGATCACCGACGGCTTCATGCAGGCGGTGGAGGACGACGCCGACTGGCCGCTGGTGTTCCCGATCAACGCCAAGGAGCGCGGCGACATCGCGCTGGACGATGCGACGCAGGTGGCCTGGCGCGACTGGCCGCTGCACGAGAACTACATCGTCCGCGACGACGGCCTGGTGGCCTGCAAGATCTACGGCCACATCAAGGCGCGTCACCTGTGGGACATGATCATGGTCTCGACCTACGACTACGCCGAGCCGGGCTTCATCCTGATCGACCGCGTCAACGCGATGAACAACAACTGGTGGTGCGAAACCATCCGCGCCACCAACCCCTGCGGCGAGCAGCCGCTGCCGCCCTACGGCGCCTGCCTGCTGGGCTCGGTCAACCTCACCAAGTTCGTGCGCCATGCCTTCACCGAGCAGGCCGAGTTCGACTGGGAGGAATACAAGGAAGTGGTGCGCGTGTTCACCCGCATGCTCGACAACGTGGTCGAGGTCAACGGCTTGCCGCTGCAGCGCCAGCGCGACGAGATCGCGCGCAAGCGCCGCCACGGCATGGGCTTCCTCGGCCTGGGCAGCACCCTGACCATGTTGCGGATGAAGTACGGCAGCGCGGAAAGCTGCGAGTTCACCGAGGCCATCGCCCGCGAAATGGCGGTGGCCGGCTGGGAAACCGGGCTGGCGCTGGCGCGCGAGAAAGGCCCGGCGCCGATCATGGACGAGGCCTTCGAGGTGACCGCCGAGATGCTGCGCAAGCGCCCGGAAATGGCGAAGGATGGCTGGAAGGTCGGCCAGCAGATCGAAGGCCGGGTGCTGCACGCGCGCTACAGCCGCTACATGCAGCAGGTGGCCAAGGTCGCGCCGGAGCTGGTGGACGAGCTGGCCGAGGTCGGCTGCCGCTTCACCCACCACAGCTCGATCGCGCCCACCGGCACCATTTCGCTGAGCCTCGCCAACAACGCCAGCAACGGCATCGAGCCGAGCTTCGCCCACCACTACAGCCGCAACGTGATCCGCGAAGGCAAGAAGTCCAAGGAAAAGGTCGACGTCTATTCCTTCGAGCTGCTGGCTTACCGCGAGCTGGTGAACCCGAAGGCGATGCCGTTCTCCGACGATGCCGCGACCCGGCTTCCGGAGTATTTCATCAGCGCCGACGACATCAGCCCGAAGGAACACGTCGACGTGCAGGCGGCGGCGCAGATCTGGGTGGATTCATCCATCTCCAAGACCGCCAACGTCCCCACCGACTATCCCTACGAGGATTTCAAGGACATCTACCGCTACGCCCACCAGAAGGGGCTGAAGGGCTGCACCACCTTCCGCTTCAACCCGGCCGCCTTCCAGGGCGTGCTGGTCAAGGAATCCGACCTCGAAAACACCACCTACCGGTTCGAACTGGACGATGGCACGGTGATCGAGGCCAAGGGCAATGAGCAGATCGAATACGACGGTGAGCTGCATACCGCCGCCAATTTGTTCGACGCCCTGAAAGAGGGCTATTACGGGAAATTCTAGGGGCGCTGCGGGCGGTTGCGCCCGCCGCGCACGACGGCGCTTTCGGGTATAGCATCGCGGCGTGGGATCAGCCCACGAGGCCCCGCAAGGAGAGGGCACATGAGCAACGGAAATCAGGTTGTCAATGCGTTGTCCGATGCCGTTGAGAGCGGCAAGGAAAAGTTGGCGGAAGTGCGCGAGGCGGCATCGGTAGCCGCGAACCAGACGCTCGAGAAGGTCAAGAAAGCCACCACGCGGGCGAAGAACGCGGCCGGCGCGGCCAAGAAGGCCGTGGAGAAGAAGGTCGCCACCGCCAAGCAGAAGCTCACCGCCGCCGGCGCCGACGCGCGCAAGCAGGCGCAGACGCTCAAGGACAAGGTGGCCGGCAAGAAGGCCGCGAAGAAAGCGGTGAAGAAGGCGCCGGCGAAGAAGGCGGCGGCAAAGAAGGCCGTGGCCAAGAAACCCGCGGCAAAAAAAGCACCGGCCAGCAAGGCCCCGGCAAAGAAAGCACCGGCCAAGAAAGCGGCAAAGAAAGCGGCAAAGAAAGCCGCGAAGAAGTAGGCCATTTCCAACCGTCCGCCCGGCAGCGCGCCGGGCGGGCGCCCGGTTCATCCACAGCAACAGCACCTAGGCAGGTTCCAGGTTCCATGACCGTCAGGATCACGAAGAAAATCAAGGGCTATTCCGTCGTCACGCCGGAAGATCGGGCGCGTGCGGCGGAAGATGCGATGGACGCGGTGGTGGAGACGGAAGACAACGTCATCCACATGCACGAGCGCATCGAGCGCCCGGAAGTCCTGATCGGCTCCACCTACAAGATCAAGTCGCCGCTGGTCGAGCACGCGATGTACGTCACCATCAACGACATCGTGCTCAACGCCGGCACCGAACACGAGCTGCGCCGCCCGTTCGAGATCTTCATCAACTCCAAGTCGATGGAGCATTTCCAGTGGATCGTGGCGCTCACCCGGATCATGTCGGCGGTGTTCCGCAAGGGCGGCGACGTCACCTTCATCGTCGATGAAATGAAGGCGGTGTTCGACCCGCGCGGCGGCTACTTCAAGGCCGGCGGCGTCTACATGCCCTCGCTGGTGGCCGAGCTGGGCAGCATCATCGAAGAGCACCTCAAGTCGATCGGCCTGTTGCACGACCCGGACATGAGCGATGCCCAGCGCGCGTTGATCGCCGAGAAGCGCCGCGCCTACGAAACCCGCTCAAAAAAAAACGCTGAAAATCGCCCGCTAGGCGCCGGCACCGCCGGCGAGATGGGGGGCTCGATGCTGGAGGAAGATGGCCGCGCGGATGCCGACGACGAGGCGGTTGCCATCACCGGCGAAGGCACCAGCTTCCCGCCCTCGGCCAGCATGTGCCACAAGTGCAGCACCAAGGCGACGGTGCTGATGGACGGCTGCGCCACCTGCCTGAACTGCGGCTACAGCAAGTGCGGATGAGGCGTTTGCGAACCTGAAAGACCGGCCAGCTGCACCCACGCCGGCGTGTGATCGCTGGGGCGCTCCCAGCCGCGCGGCGTCTTGTCGATGCCCGCCGCGTTGACGTGCGTTTTCAGCGCATCCGACACCAGGGTCAGGTCGATCCGCAGACCCAGGTTGCGGCGGAACGCCGCCTGCCGGTAATCCCACCAGCTGAACATCGCCGCATCGTCGTGCAGCAGGCGCAGGCCATCGTGCAGACCCAGCGCCAGGAGCTGCTTCAGCGCATTGCGCTCGGCGGTCGAAGTGAGAATGTGATCATCGTTCCACACCGCGGCATCGGGCACGTCGCGGTCGTCCGGCGCGATGTTGAAATCGCCCAGCACGACGAGGCGCGGATGCGCCTTCAATTCATCGGCCAGCCAGCCGTGCACCGCATCCAGCCAGCGCAGCTTGTAGCTGTATTTGTCGGTGCCCACGTCCTGCCCGTTGACCACGTACAGATTGACCACGCGCACGCTGCCCACCGTGGCGGCAATCGCCCGTGCCTGCGAATCATCGAAGCCCGGGATCGCGATTTGCACGTCGCCGATGGACTCACGCGCCAGGATTGCCACCCCGTTGTAGGTCTTCTGCCCGTGGAACACGCTGCGATAGCCGGCTTCCGCCAGCGCGTCATCGGGGAATCGGTGGTCTTCCAACTTGGTTTCCTGCAAACCCACCACGTCCGGCTGGAATTCGCGCAGCCAATCGAGCAATTGCGGCAAGCGTACGTTGAGTGAATTGACGTTCCAGCTGGCGATTTTCATGGGAGGATTCCATTGGCTTCCCGGTGCTTTTCATCCTGCTGCGCCAGCGCCCACAACACATGTTCGCGCACCACCTCGGAAGGGTGGTCGAGGCGGGTGTTGAGGGCCGCGACCACGTCCGGTGCGTAGGCGGCGTTGCCCAGGGCAATTGCGATGTTGCGCAGCCAGCTTTCGTAGCCGGCGCGGCGGATCGACATGCCTTCGGTTTTGGCGAGGTAGGTGGCTTCGTCCCAGGCGAACAGGTCGGCCAGCTGCGGGCCTTCCAGGCCGCTGCGTGGGGCGAAGTCGGCTTCCATGGTGATCTGGGCGTATTTGTTCCACGGGCAGACCAGCTGGCAGTCGTCGCAGCCGAAGATGCGGTTGCCCATCAGCGGCCGCAGTTCTTCATCGATCGAGCCCTTGTGCTCGATGGTGAGGTAGGCGATGCAGCGGCGGGCGTCGAGCTTGTAGGGTGAGACAATGGCGCCGGTGGGGCAGGCGGTGATGCAGCGGGTGCAGCTGCCGCAGTAGTCGGGCACCGGGGCGTCGATGGGCAGCGGCAGGTCAGTGAGGATTTCGCCGAGGAAGAAGTACGAGCCGGCGCTGCGTGAGAGGGTGAGGGTGTGCTTGCCGCGCCAGCCCAATCCGGCTTTCTGCGCCAGCGGTTTTTCCATGATCGGCGCGGAATCGCAGAAGGCGCGGTAGCCGAACGGACCGACGTGGGCCTGGATGCGGTCGGCGAATTTCTGCAGGCGCTTGCGCAGGACCTTGTGGTAGTCGCGGCCCAGAGCGTAGCGCGAAATGTAGGCCTTCCGATCGTCCTTGAGCACCTCCCAGGCCTGTTTGATGTTGGCTTGGGCGAAATTCATGCTCACGCAGATGGCGCGGATGGCGCCGGCGTGCAGGGTGTCCGGGTGGCTGCGCATGTGGGCGCGGTCTTGCAGCCACGTCATGCTGCCGTGGTGGCCGGCGGCAAGGTATTCGTGCAGGACCGACTTCGGCCTCGCTCAGGTCAAGGGAGTAATGCCGATGTCCTGGAAACCGAAGTCCACCGCCCAGCGCTTGATGTTGGCGGCGAGCTGGGCGTAATCGATCGGAGCCGGGGTTTCGGGCATGCGGACAGTTTAGGCCGCGGCGCGTCCTGCGGCAGCCGGTCCGGTCTGGTCGGGCGTCAGCGGACGATCAAGTCAAGCAGCCACTTCGCTTTTGAATACGGCGGCTTGAGCCGGTCTCCACCGCTGAAGCCGGACTGCCAGAACACCGGCAGCTGTTTGCTCATGGCGTCGAAGCCGGCGCGGGCGTGATAGGCGCCCATGCCGCTGGCGCCGACGCCGCCGAACGGCAGATTGGTGACGGCGAAATGGAACAGCGTGTCGTTCACCGATACGCCGCCAGCCAGGGTTTGATCGAGGATGCGCTCGACGCTGGCGCGTTCATTGCTGAAGGGATACAGCGCCAGCGGGCGCTCGCGGGCATTGATGAAGGCGATGGCGTCATCCAGCGTGCGGTAGCCCTTGATCGGCAGCAGCGGGCCGAAGATCTCGTCCTGCATGACCTTGAATCGTCATCCGGCGGATCGAGCAGCAGGGTGGGCGGCAGCAGGCGCTGGGCGGGGATCCGGCAGGCCGGCCAGGGTGATGCGCTCGACCTTGCGGTCGCGGGCGTCGTCGAGATAACCGCGCAGGCGGGCGTACTGGCCGTCGTTGATGATGCGGGTGTAGTCGTCGAGGTTCTCGAGTTTTTCGCCGTAGCGCTGCTGGACTTCCTTGCGCAGCCGCCACCAGCGCGTCGCGCTTGGGCTTGGGCACCAGCACGTAGTCGGGGGCGATGCAGGTCTGGCCGCAGTTGAACCACTTGCCGGTGGCGATTCGGGCGGCGGCTTTTTCGATCGGATAGTCGTCGCAGATCAGCGCCGGCGACTTGCCGCCCAGCTCCAGCGTGACCGGGGTGAGGTGCTGCGCGGCGGCGGCCATGACCTTGCGGCCGACCGCGGTGGAGCCGGTGAACACGAGGTGGTCGAACGGCAGGCCGGCGAACGCGGCGCCGATCTCGGCGCCGCCCAGCGCGATCGCCACCCGGTCTTCCGGAAAGGTGCTGTTGAGCAGATCGCGCAGGAAGGCGCTGGTGCGCGGGGTGTGTTCGGACGGCTTGAGATAGACGTGGTTGCCGGCGGCAATTGCGGTGGCCAGCGGGATCAAGGCGAGGTTGACCGGGTAGTTCCAGGGCGAAATGACGCCCACCACCCCCAGCGGCACCGCCCGCACCTGCGCGCTGGCGGGCCAGAAGCGCCAGCCCACGCCGGCCCGCTGCGGCCGCATCCAGCGCTTCAGGTGCTTGAGCAGGTGGTCGATCTCCGCCAGCGCGGTCATGCCGTCGGCGATCCGGGATTCGTCCAGCGAACGGTGGCCGTAGTCGCTGGCGACGATCCGCGCCATCTCGTCGAGCCGGCGCTTGAGGTTGGCGCGCAGGCGCGACAGGTCGTCGTGGCGCTGCGCATCGGGCTTGTTGGCCTGCCAGGCAGCGCGCAGGCGCTCCAGGGTGGGCTGCAGGGTGGTGATGGGGGTGGTCGTGATGAAGTCCATGCGGCGCAGTGTAGTGCGGTCCGGCGCTAGAATCCAGTGATGCCGATCCGACCCTACCGCGAGCACCTGCCGATCCTGGGACAGCGCGTCTATCTCGACCCGCTGGCCGCCGTCATCGGCGACGTGGTGCTGGGCGATGATCGTCGGTCTGGCCGTTCACCCTGATCCGCGGCGACGTCAATTTCATCCGCATCGGCGACCGCACCAACATCCAGGACGGCACCGTGATCCACGTCAGCCACGACGGCCCGCACCTGCGCCGCGGCGGCTTCGCGACCCGGATCGGCAGCGACGTCACCATCGGCCACAAGGCGATCATCCACGCCTGCACGATTGAAGACGCGGCCTTGATCGGGATGGGGGCGGTCGTGCTCGACGGCGCGGTGGTGAAAAAGCACGGTTTCGTCGGCGCCGGCGCGCTGGTCTCGCCCGGCAAGGTGGTGGGCGAAGGCGAGCTGTGGCTGGGCAATCCGGCGAAAAAAGTGCGCCAGCTCGGCGCCGCCGAAATCGAAGCCCTGTATTACAGCGCCGGCCACTACGTGAAGCTCAAGGACGAGTACCTGGCCGGCGGCATCGGCTGAGGCCGGGGCGACGCCGGGCGGGTGCTTGATTCAACCCCCGTGGATCGCTAAAATCAGCGGTTCCGTTGAACTTTTTCGCGGCCCCGCGGCCGCAGGATGCCCATGGCCCGTATTACCGTCGAGGACTGCCTGCAGGTGGTCGACAACCGCTTCGAGCTCGTGATGATGGCCGCCAAGCGCGCGCGCCAGCTCGCCGGCGGCGTCGAACCGAAGCTGGACAACAGCGAAGCCAACGACAAGCCCACCGTGCTGGCGCTGCGCGAAATCGCCGCCAAGGCCATCGATGCCGAGTTCGTGGACGCGGTCGAGAAAGCCGAGCGCGAGCGCAAGGAGCGCGAGGCGCTGGAATGGGCCGCCGCCGACGTGGTCGCCGGCGACGACGACATGAAGGGCGACGATTGAGCGGCGCCTCCGCAGGATCAGGCTGAACGAGACGGCCCGGCGGGGCCGTTTTCGTTTGCGGCCGCAAGGGTGCGCGGTTAGTCTCGACGGATGAATCCCGGCGACCCTGCGCTCGTCCATCCCGCTGCGTCCGATGCAGGCGCGGTGCCGGACTATGTGCAGGCGCTGGAGCGCGATGCCTACTACCTGAGTCCGGAGCAGCGTGCGCTGCTGCGCAAGGCCTGGGTGGCTGGCGCGGCCGCGCACGCCGGGCAGACCCGGCAGTCCGGCGAGCCCTACATCACCCATCCGGTGGCGGTGGCGCGGATTCTTGCCACGCTCGGGCTCGACGTCGAAACCCTGGTGGCGGCGATCCTGCACGACACCATCGAGGACACGCCGCTGACCCGCGCCGACGTGGCCCAGCAGTTCGGCGAAACCGTGGCGGAGCTGGTCGACGGGGTCACCAAGCTGGAAAAGCTGCGTTTCGCCAACCGCCAGGAGGCGGCGGCGGAGAGCTTCCGCAAGATGCTGCTGGCGATGTCGCGCGATTTGCGCGTCATCCTGATCAAACTGGCCGACCGCCTGCACAACATGCGCACGCTGGGCGCCAAAGCGCCCGAGTCGCGGCGCCGGATCGCGGTCGAGACGCTGGACATCTACGCGCCGATCGCCCAGCGTCTGGGCATGAACCTGATCCGCGCCGAATTGCAGGACCTGGGATTCCGCGCCCTGCATCCGTGGCGGCACGCGGTGATCGCCAAGCGGATTTCCAGCCGCCCGCAGGCGCGCCGCGACGCGCTGGCCCAGATCGAGACCAGCCTCGCCCAGCGGCTGGCGATGGAGAAGCTCGACCACGAGCTGGTCAGCCGGATCAAGGCGCCGTGGAGCGTCTACAGCAAGATGCTGGCCCAGCGGCGCAGCTTCATGCAGGTCATGGACGTGTTCGGCTTCCGGGTGGTGGTCAACACCGTGGCCGACTGCTACCACGCGCTGGGCGTGGTGCATTCGGTGTACAAGCCGCTGGACGGCCGCTTCCGGGATTTCATCGCCATCCCCAAGGCCAACGGCTACCAGTCGCTGCACACGGTCCTGTTCGGGCCGTATGGCTCGCCGATCGAGGTCCAGATCCGCACCCGCGAGATGCACCTGATCGCCGAACGCGGGGTGGCCGCGCACTGGGCCTACAAGCTCGGTACAGAAACCGGCAACAGCGCCCAGGCGCGCGCCGCGACCTGGATCGCCAACCTGGTCGAAAGCCAGCGCGGCACCGGTTCCTCGCTGGAGTTCCTCGAAAACGTCAAGGTCGACCTGTTCCCGGACGAGGTCTACCTGTTCAGCCCCAAGGGCGACATCCTCTCGCTGCCGCGCAATTCCACCGTTCTGGATTTTGCCTACGCGGTGCACACCGACGTCGGCAACCACGCGGTGGCCGCCCGCGTCGACCGGCGGCTGGCCCCGCTGCGGGCCAAGCTGGTCAGCGGGCAAACGGTGGAAATCATCACCGCCAATGCCGCCGCGCCGAGCACCCAATGGCTGGAATTCGTGGCCACCAGCAAGGCGCGCACCGCGATCCGGCAAGCGCTCAAGCAGCTCCAGCACGAGGATGCGGTCCAGCTTGGCCACTACATGCTGGACCGCGCGCTGGTCGGGATGGGGACGTCGTTCGACCGCGTGCCGATGGCGCGGATCGACGCCTTTCTCGCCGACAATCGCTACCCGCGGCTGGAAGCCCTGCTTGCGGATATCGCGCTCGGCAACCGGATGCCGCAGCAGGTGGCCGAGGAACTGGCGCAGGAAGCCGGCGCGGGACCCAAGGGCAAGAAGTCGCGCAAGGCCCCCCCGGCCAGCGTCGCGCGAGAGCCGATCCTGATCTCCGGATCGGAGCGCGGCATCATCAGTTTTGCCCAGTGCTGCATGCCGATTCCGCGCGACGAGATCATGGGCTACCACAGCGCCGGCCGGGGCGTGGTGGTGCACCGCATGGACTGTCCGAACGTGGCCGATTACCGCAAGTCCCCGGATCGCTGGGTCCCGGTGGCCTGGGACCGGCAGGTGTCGGGTGATTTCAACGTGGCGATCCGGATCGAAGTCGACAACCACCCCGGCGTGCTGGCGCAGGTGGCGGCGGCGATTGCCGGCGCCGGTTCCAACATCGAGCGGGTGGAATACCTCGAACGCGACAGCAATATCGCGGTGCTGCGCTTTGCCATCGAGGTGACCGATGGCCGCCACCTCGACGAGGTCATTCGCGGCGTGCGCAAATTGCACGTGGTGCAGCAGGTGCAGCGCGCCTGAGCGCCGCTGGCCGGCGGCCTGTTTGCCCGCGGCCTGATCGGCACCCGGCGACGCGGGTAGAATTGCGGCGGATCCCATCGCACGCCGGAACGACCATGCCCCGCACCGCCATCCACACCGACCATGCCCCGGCCGCCATCGGCCCGTATTCGCAGGCTACCCGCGCCGGCAACCTGGTGTTCCTGAGTGGGCAGATTCCGCTGGATCCGGCCACTGGCACCGTGGTGGGTGAGGGTGATATCGAAGCCCAGGCGCGGCGCGCCTTCGACAACCTGAAAGCGGTCTGCGAGGCCGCCGGCGGCGGGCTGGCCGACGTGGTGCGGGTGGGTCTGTACCTGACCGACCTGTCGCAGTTCGCGGCGGTCAATGCGGTGATGGGCGAATACTTCGCGCAGCCTTACCCGGCGCGCTCCACGATCGAGGTCTCCGCCCTGCCCAAGGGCGTCGCGTTCGAAGTGGATGCGATCCTGGCGCTGGCCTGACCTTGGCGGTCGCCACGATTGCCGGCATCCTTGACCCATGCCGGCTGCGCGCTTCATTGGTGACCTGAATGCCGAAGCGTCGCTGGCCACGCTCTCCGGCGTCGGCCCCGCGCTGCGCGAAAAACTGGCGGCGCGCGGCCTGGCCACCCTGCAGGACCTGTGGCTGCATCTGCCGCGCAGCTATGAAGACCGGACCACGCTGACCGCGATCCGCGATCTGCGCCCGGGCGAGCCGGCGCAGGTCGAAGGCCAGGTGGAGGCGGTGGAGCGCGGGTTCCGCTATCGCCCGCTGCTGCGCGTGGCCATCTCCGACGCCTCGCGCGCCACCCTGGTGCTGCGCTTCTTCCACTTCCGCGCCCAGCAGGTGGCGCAGTTCGCGGTGGGTGCGCGGGTGCGCGTATTCGGCACGCCGAGACCGGGCCAGCAGGGCCTGGAAATCGTGCATCCCAGCTATCGCATCCTCGCCGCCGGCGAACACCCGCTGGGCGAGGCACTGGATCCGGTCTATCCGGCCATCGAAGGCGTGGGCCCGGCCAGCCTGCGCAAGCTCATCGGGCAGGCATTGCAGCGCCTGCCTGACGAAACCACGCTGGAACTGCTGCCACAGGCGTGGCTGCGCCAACAGGACTTGCCTTCTCTGCGCGCGGCCATCCTGCTGCTGCACGCGCCGCCGCCCGATGCCGACGTGGCGGCGCTGCAAAATGGCCTGCATCCGGCGCAGCGGCGACTGGCGCTGGAGGAACTGCTGGCGCACCAGCTTGGGCTGCGTCGCCAGCGGCTGGCCTTGCAGGCCGAGGGCGCGCGCGCCCTGCGTGGCGATGAACGTCTGGTCGAAACCCTGCTGGCACAGCTTCCCTTCCAGCTCACCGGCGCGCAGCGACGGGTCTATGCGCAGGTGCGCGATGACCTGCGGCAGCCACGGCCGATGCTGCGCTTGGTGCAGGGCGATGTCGGCAGCGGCAAGACCGTGGTCGCCGCGATGGCGGCGCTGCTGGCGCTGGCCGATGGCCGCCAAGCCGCGCTGATGGCGCCCACCGAACTGCTGGCCGAGCAGCATTGCAACAATCTGCGCGCTTGGCTGGAGCCGCTGGGTATCCGGGTCTGCTGGCTGGCCGGCAAGGTGACCGGCAAGGCGCGCAAGCAGGCGCTGGCCGAGGTCGCCTCGGGCGCGGCGCAGCTGGTCATCGGCACCCACGCGCTGATGCAGGAAGGCGTGGAATTCCATGATCTCGCGCTCGCCATCGTCGACGAACAGCACCGCTTCGGCGTCCACCAGCGCCTGGCCTTGCGCGACAAGGGCCGTGGCGGCGTGCCGCACCAGCTGGTGATGACCGCCACCCCGATCCCGCGCACGCTGGCGATGAGTGCGTATGCCGATCTCGACGTGTCGGCCATCGACGAACTGCCGCCGGGCCGCACGCCTGTCACCACGGTGGCGCTGTCCGACCAGCGCCGCGCCGAGTTGATCGAACGCATCCGCATCGCCTGTGCCGAAGGCCGGCAGGCGTACTGGGTGTGCACCCTGATCGATGATTCCGACGAGATCCAGGCGCAGGCCGCGCAAACCACCTTCGAGGCATTGCAGGACGCATTGCCAGCGCTGCGCATCGGGCTGGTGCATGGTCGCCAGAAAGCCACCGAAAAGCAGGCCACGATGCTTGCCTTCAAGGGCGGCGAACTCGACTTGCTGGTGGCCACCACCGTGATCGAAGTCGGCGTGGACGTGCCCAACGCCTCGCTGATGGTGATCGAGAACGCCGAGCGCCTCGGGTTGGCGCAGCTGCACCAATTGCGCGGGCGGGTCGGCCGCGGACGCGCGGCATCGAGCTGCGTGCTGCTCTACCAGTCGCCGCTGGGGCAAATCGCACGGCAGCGCCTGGACACCCTGCGCCAGACCAACGACGGCTTCGCCATCGCCGAAAAAGACCTGCAACTGCGCGGCCCCGGCGAACTGCTGGGCACCCGCCAGACTGGACTCGCAGGGTTTCGCATCGCCGATCTGGTGCGTGATGCCGACCTGCTGCCGCAGGTGCACGCGCTGGCCGACACCCTGCTGCGCGATGCACCCGAGCTGGCCGACCGCATCGTCGACCGCTGGATCGGCGGCGCAGCCCGTTATGCGGCGGCGTGATCCAGAAGTTCCTTCGCGTCGCGCCGCGCGTGGCCCATTGAACTCCCGTTCGTGGATCGTTCGATTTCCCGTTGATGGGCCATGCATTCTCCCGTTGGCGGGTCATGCATTTTCGCGTGGGCAGGTCATGCATTACTCCGTTCGTGGCTGTTCGTTTTCCCGTTCGTGGTGAGCCTGTCGAACCATGAACGGGAAGCGGATCAGCGCCCGCAGACCGGCACCTGCCCGCAATAAATCCCGTGCAGGGTTTCGATGATCCGCTGCGCAGGGCCCGAGGCCAGCGCGTAGTAGATCGTCTGCGCTTCGCGGCGCGTGGTCACCAGGCCGTCTTCGCGCAGCACCGCCAGGTGCTGGGACAGCGCCGATTGGCTCAGTTCAACCTTGGCATTGAGCTCGCCCACCGAATGCTCGCCATCCACCAGCAGGCACAGCAGCATCAGCCGCTTGTCGTTGGCCAGCGCGCGCAGCAGGCGCGCCGCCTCGCCGGCGTGCGCACGCATCGCTTCCGGGTCCATGGCCGGGGCCGGTGGGCCGGAGTTGCGCGTGCGTGCGGGCCTGTGCGCTGCGGCGGCGCGGGTGCGGGCGGTCGTGTCCATGGGCGGAATTATATTAGTTGACATGAATATAAGCAAATGCTAATGTAGAACTGCGCCCGGGCAATTCCGGAGCGGGGAGCAGGCAAATGGCCAGGATCGTGGTGATGGGAGCAGGGCTGGGCGGGATGAGCGCGGCCTACGAGCTGCGCGAAACGCTGGGCAAGGCGCACGAGGTCGTGCTGGTGGGCCAGGGTGAAAGCTTCGGCTTCACGCCCTCGAATCCGTGGCTGGCGGTGGGCTGGCGCAAGCAGGACGACATCAGCGTCGAGATCGCCAGGCACGTCGGCAAGCGGGGCATCCGCTACGACGGCAGCGGGGTGGAGCGGATCGATGCCGAAGCCAGTGCCATCGTCACCGGCAAGGGCGAGCGCTTCGACTACGACTATCTGTTGATCTGCACCGGCCCCAAGCTGGCCTTCGAGGAAGTGCCCGGCTCCGGCCCGGACGGCGGCTTCACCCAATCGGTCTGTACCACACCGCACGCGGCGCAGGCATGGCAGGCGTATCAGGCGTTCCTGGAAGAACCCGGCCCGGTGGTGGTCGGCGCGGCGGCCGGGGCCAGCTGCTTCGGGCCGGCGTATGAATTCGCGATGATCGTCGATGCCGACCTTCGCAAGCGCAAGCTGCGCGACCGGGTGCCGATGACCTTCGTCTCCAGCGAGCCCTATGTGGGCCACATGGGCCTCGGCGGCGTCGGCGACTCCAGGGGCCTGATGGAAGCCGAGCTGCGCCAGCGCCACATCAAGTGGATCGTCAACAGCAAGGTCACGGAAGTGCGCGACGGCGAGATGACCGTGGTCGAGCACGACGGCAAGGGCCAGCCCGGCGAGGCGCATGCGCTGCCGTTCAAGTTCGCCATGCTGCTGCCCGCCTTCAAGGGCGTGGACGCGGTGGCGGCAGTCGAGGGGCTGTGCAATCCGCGCGGCTTCGTGATCGTAGACAAGCACCAGCGCAGCCCGAAGTACCCGAAGATCTTCTCGGCCGGCGTGTGCGTGGCGATTCCGCCGGTGGAGGCAACGCCGGTGCCGACCGGCGCGCCCAAGACCGGCTTCATGATCGAGTCGATGGTGACGACCATCGTGCGCAACATCCGGGCCGAGTTGCAGGGCGAGACGCCGGATTACCAAGGCACCTGGAACGCGGTCTGCCTGGCCGACATGGGCGACACCGGCGCGGCCTTCGTGGCGCTGCCGCAGATCCCGCCGCGCAATGTGACATGGACGAAGATCGGCAAGTGGGTGCATCTGGCCAAGATCGGCTTCGAGAAGTATTTCCTCTACAAGATGCGCCACGGCACCAGCGAGCCGATCTACGAAAAACACATCCTCGGCCTGCTCGGCATCGAGCGGCTCAAGGACGTGAAGCGTTCTTCCTGATATCAACCACAACCCAAGGAGATTCCCATGACCCTCGACAACGCGGTGCGCGCCTTTGCCGGCACGATGGTCCTGATCAGCGTGGCGCTGACCTACTTCGTGCATCCGTATTTCGTCTGGCTGACCGTGTTCATCGGCTTCAACCTGATCCAGTCCTCGTTCACCGGGATCTGTCCGGCGGCGATGGTGATGAAGAAGCTGGGCATCGGGCGCGGTGACGGCGCGTCGTGCAGTCGCTGCTGAGCACATGATGATGCGCCGATCCCTGCAACCCCTCCTCCTGCCTGCGCTGCTGGCGCTGGCCGCCTGCGGTGGCAATCAACCGGACGCGCTGCCGGCGCTGCCGAAGGATCTGGCCACGGTCACGGTGTCGGACCGGAGTGCCCTGCCCGGACGCGGATGGGACGGAGTGGTGGAAGCGGTGCGCCGTGCTGATCTGGCCGCGCAGACGGCGGGCCGGGTCAGCGCGGTGGCGGTCGATGTGAACGACCACGTCCGGGCCGGCGATGTGCTGCTGCGGATCACCGCGGTGGAGCAGGACGCCGGCGCCAACGCCGCGCGCGCGCAGCTGGCGGCGGCGCAGGCGGCGGCGACCGAAGCCGAACAGAACTACCGTCGCTACGCTGCCCTGGCCGGCGGCCAGTACGTTTCCAGGGCGCAGGTCGATCAGGCCCGCGCCGCGCGCGATGCCGCCACCGCGGCGCGCAACGCCGCCGCGGCGCAGCTGGCGCAGGCGAACCAGCAAAGCGCCTACACCGTGGTGCGCGCGCCGTTCGACGGGGTGGTGGCGCGGCGCGACGTCGAGCCGGGCGAAACCGTGGCGCCGGGGATGCCGCTGCTGAGCGTGTACGCGCCGGATGCGCTGCGGATCGAAGTGGCGCTGCCGCAGACCCGCGCCGAAGCGATCCGCCGCCAGACTGCGGCGCATGTGACGTTGGGCGATGGCCGCGTGCTCACGCCCGCCGCCGTGACCGTGTTCCCGGCCGCCGATCCGCGCAGCCACAGCGTCAACGTGCGGGTGCTGCTGCCGGCGGTCACACCGGCGCCGGCGCCGGGCACCACCGCCAAGGTGGTGTTCGCCGCCGACGCCGGCGACTCCGGTGCGAGCGCCGCGCTGCGCATTCCCGCCGCCAGCGTTGCCCAGCGCGGTGAACTGTCCGGCGTCTATGTCGTGCAAGACGGCCGTTTGCTGCTGCGCCAGCTGCGGCTGGGCGCGCGCGTGGGCGAAGAGGTGGAGGTCATTGCTGGCCTGAAACCGGGTGAAGTGGTGGCTCGCGATCCGGCCAAGGCGCTGCAGGTGATTGCCGAACAGCGCAAGGCGGCGGAGAACGACCGTGACTGAGCCTCGCCTCGGCATTTCCGGACGCTTGGCGGCGGCATTCCAGAACAACCCGCTGACGCCGATTCTGGCCATCGTCGGCCTGCTGCTGGGGCTGCTGGCGGTGGCCATCACTCCGCGCGAGGAAGAGCCGCAGATCGACGTGACGATGGCCAACGTGATGGTGCCATTCGACGGCGCCAGCAGCCGCGACGTCGAGCAGTGGGTGGCTGTGCCGCTGGAACAGAAGCTCTCCGAGATCGAAGGCGTCAAGCACGTCTATTCGATCAGCCGCCCCGGCATGGCGGTGCTGACGGTGGAATTCGAGGTCGGCGTGGCGCGCCAGCCGGCGCTGGTGCGGCTCTACAACCAGGTGTTCTCGAATGCCGATTTCCTGCCGTCGCAGGCCGGGGTGGGCCAGCCGATCGTCAAGCCGAAAGGGATTGATGACGTGCCGGTGATGGCACTGACCCTGTGGAGCGACGATCCGCAGACCGATGCCTCCGCGCTGGCCGAAGTGGCGCATACGCTGGAAGCCGAACTCAAGCGCATTCCCGGCACCCGCGACATCTACACCATCGGCGCGCCCGACCGCGCCGTGCTGGTGACGCTGGACGCGGCGAAATTGGCTGCCTACGGCATGGGCGTGGACGAACTGGCGCAGGCGCTTGCGGCCGCCAACGTGGTGCGCCAGCCCGGCGAACGGGTGGATGCCGGCGGTCGCGCGATCCCGGTGACGGCGGGCAGCTATCTGGCCAGCGCCGAGGACGTTGCCAATCTCGTGATCGGCAGCCGCGACGGCAAGCCGCTGCTGCTGACGGACGTGGCGACGGTCGCACCGCGCGGCGATCTGGCCAGCCGCTACGTCTGGTACGGCGCGCCGCCCGGACGCGCCGGCCCCCGTACCGGCACCGCGCCGGCGATCACTCTGGCGATTGCCAAGAAGCCGGGCAGCAATGCGTCCGACATCACCGCCGCAATCGGCCAGCGTATTGCCCAGCTGCGCGGTGAACTGATCCCGCAAGGCGTGCACGTCAGCGTCACCCGTGACTACGGCGCCACCGCCTCCGACAAGGCGCAAAAGCTCATCCAGAAGCTGGTGTTCGCCACCTTCAGCGTGGTCTTGTTGGTGCTGTTCGCACTGGGCTGGCGCGAGGCAATCGTGATCGGCAGCGCGGTGATCCTGACCTTGGCCGTCACCCTGTTCGCGTCGGAAATGCTGGGTTTCACCCTCAACCGGGTGTCGCTGTTCGCGCTGATCTTCTCGATCGGCATTCTGGTCGACGACGCCATCGTGGTGGTCGAAAACATTCATCGGCATATGGCGCAGGATGGCCGGTCGCTGCGCGAGGCGATCCCGCCGGCGGTGGAGGAAGTGGGCGGGCCGACCATCCTGGCCACCTTCACCGTGATCGCCGCGCTGATGCCGATGGCCTTCGTCTCCGGCCTGATGGGGCCGTACATGCGGCCGATCCCGATCAACGCTTCGGTCGGCATGCTGCTGTCGCTGGCGATCGCACTCACGGTGACCCCGTGGCTGGCGCTGAAGCTGCTGGCGCGGCACGCTGCCCCCCCCTCTGTCTCCGACAACGAGCTTGATCCCCTTTCCCCCTCTCCCTCCGGGAGAGGGGCCGGGGGTGAGGGCCGGTCGGCCGATGGTGCTGATTCGCAACCCCAACCCTCACCCCAACCCCTCTTTCGCGAGGAGGGGGGCTCAAACAGACTGCACCGCCTGTTCGAACGCCTGATGACGCCCTTCCTCGTCGGCGCCGGCGCGGGCAGGAAGCGCGGGCTGCTGTTCGCGGCGATGGCCGTGCTGGTGCTGCTGGCGGCGTCGCTTGCGGTGTTCAAGCTGGTGGTACTGAAGATGCTGCCGCTGGACAACAAATCGGAAATCCAGGTGGTGGTGGACTTGCCCGAAGGCAGCACGCTGGAGCGCACCAATGCGCTGCTGACGGAGCTTGCGGCCAAGCTCGACACGGTGCCCGAGGTTCTCGATTATCAGGGCTACGCCGGCACCGCCGCGCCGATCAATTTCAACGGCCTGGTGCGGCAGTATTTCCTGCGCAGCGGCAGCAATGTCGGCGACCTGCAGGTCAATCTGGTCGACAAGCACCAGCGCAGCCGCCAGAGCCACGCCATCGCGCGGGCGATCCGGCCGGTGCTGGCCGAGGTCGGCGCGCGCTACGGCGCGTCGGTGAAGGTGGTTGAAGTGCCGCCGGGGCCGCCGGTGCTGGCGCCGATCGTGGCCGAAGTCTACGGCCCCGATTACGCCGGCCAGCAAGCGCTGGCGTTGGCGCTGGCCAGCGAGCGCTTCGCCGCCACCGCGGGCATCGTCGATCGGGACACCAGCGTGGAGGCGAACGCGCCGCGCGAGCAGATCGTGGTCGACCGCGAGCGCGCCGCGCGGCTGGGTGTGTCGCAGGCGGCCATTGCCGACGCCATCGCCATGGGCGTGGCCGGCTTCGACGCCACCTTTGTCCACGATGGCGCCTCGAAATATCCGCGTCCGCTGCGGCTGCGGCTGCCGGCGCAGGACCAGGCCGCGTTGCCGGCGCTGCTGGCGCTGCAGGTGCGCAGCGCGTCGGGCGCGCTGGTGGCGCTGTCGGAGCTGGTGCATGTGCAGCAGGCGCGCTGGGACGGCGCCATCCACCACAAGGACGGCCTGCCGGTGGTCTACGTCACCGCCGACGAAGCCGGCGAATTCGACAGCCCGCTGTACGGCATGTTCGATCTGGTGGGGCAGCTGGACGCGGGGCCGGTGGGCGGGCACCGGCTTGCCCAGAGCTTCATCCGACAGCCCGCCGATACGAGCGGCTATGCGGTGAAATGGGATGGCGAATGGCAGATCACCTACGAGACCTTCCGCGACATGGGCCTGGCCTACGCCGTCGGGATGGTGCTGATCTACCTGCTGGTGGTGGCGCATTTCCGCAGCTATCTGGTGCCGCTGGTGATCATGGCGCCGATCCCGCTGACCGTCATTGGCGTCATGCCCGGCCACGCCCTGCTGGACAAGCAGTTCACCGCCACCAGCATGATCGGGATGATCGCGCTGGCCGGCATCATCGTGCGCAATTCCATCCTGCTGGTCGATTTCATCCAGCAGGAAACCGCGCGCGGGGTGCCGCTGACGGACGCGGTGATCGACGCCTGCGCGGTGCGCGCCAAGCCCATCGTGCTCACCGGGGTGGCAGCGATGCTCGGCGCGCTGTTCATCCTCGATGATCCGATCTTCAATGGGCTGGCGATTTCGCTGATCTTCGGCATCCTGGTGAGCACCGCGCTCACACTGGTCGTGATTCCATTGCTGTATGTCACGCTGCTGTCGCGCCGGCACAACGATGAGGAGGGTGAAGCATGAGTGGTGAACATCCGATGCGGGTGGTCCTGGAGCAACAGGGCCCGTATTCCTTCCGCATCGACTTCGAGGGCGCCGCATTCGCATCGCTGCGCAGCGACGAGCCGGCGCCGCTGGGCTCGGGCGAAGGGCCCAACCCGAGTGAACTGCTGCTGGCCAGCATCGCCAATTGCCTGTCGGCCAGCCTGCTGTTCGCGCTGCGCAAGTTCAAGAACGCGCCGGGACCGATCCGGGCCGAGATCAGCGCGGCCACCGAACGCAACGCACAAGGGCGGCTGCGCATTCCGCGCGCGAAGGTGACGATTCGGCTGGCCGAACCGGCTGCGAGTCTGGAGCGCTTTGATCGCGCGCTGGCGCAGTTCGAGCAGTTCTGCACCGTCACCCAGAGCGTGCGCGATGGGATCGAGGTCGAGGTGGAGGTCATCGACGGGGATGGCGTGGCGCATCGCACCGGAGTCGACCAGTGATCGTACTCCGCAACCGGGGTCTCCCATTGGAGCAATTGCCATGAACAAGCCCATGATCACGGTGGCTCTGCTGTCGGCCCTGCTGGCCGGCGGCTGCGCGCATGTGCCGGCACCAACGGCGGCGGTCGCCGCGCCCGAGGTCAAGCTGATGCAGCCCTTGCCCGGCCTTTACACCGCTGCGCAACCGGCTGCGACCGATTGGGCGGCGATTCGCGCCCGCGGTATCACCACTGTCATCAACCTGCGCGGACCGGAGGAAACGCCGGGCCGCGACGAAGGGGCGGAAGTTCGTGCCGCTGGAATGCGCTATCTCGACATCCCGGTGGGCCATGCCGATGGCATCAATGCCGACAACGCGCGCCTGCTGCACGCGGCGCTTGCGCCCAGCCACGGCGGCGGCGTGCTGGTGCATTGCGCCAGCGGCAACCGCGCCGGCTCGCTGCTGGCGCTGGAACAGGCGGATTTCGACGGGCTGGCGCCGCAGGCAGCGCTGGAGCTGGGGCGCCGGGCCGGCGTCACCAAGCTGGAGCCGGTGCTCAAACATGCCTTGGGCCTTGCGCCCTGAGGAGGTGCAGGATGGGAGCCGACCGCATCACCGTGGTGGGCGCCGGATTTGCCGGGCTCACCGCGCTGCGCACCCTGCGCAAGCAGTCGCGCGAGGTCGAGCTGACCCTGGTCGCGCCGAAGGCGGAGCTGCACTACCTGCCGGGCACGATCTGGATCCCTTCGGGCAAGCGCCGATCGCAGGATCTGGTGGTGCCGCTTGACAACTTCCTGCGGCGCAACGGCATTCACTTCCATCGGGCGCACGCCACCGGGCTGTCGGGAGACGGCAGGGTCTTGCAGACCGACGCCGGTGCGGTGGAAAACGATGGCCTGATCGTCGCCAGTGGATCGCGCTTCCTGCGCAAGCTGCCCGGCATCGAACACGCCATCATTCCCTGCGATGGGATTGCTGCGGGCGAGGCGATCCGCGATCGGCTGGCGGCGCTCGCAGGCGGCACGATTGCGTTTGGCTTCGGTACCAACCCCGACGAGCCGATCGCCATGCGCGGCGGACCGGTGTTCGAGTACGTGTTCGGGATTGACACCCTGCTGCGTCGCCAACGCCGCCGTGACAAATTCCGGCTGGTGTTTTTCAGCCGCTCGCAGACGCCGGGGCAACGGCTGGGCGAGCGCGCGGTCGAGATGATCCTCGAAGAAATGCGCCGTCGCCGGATCGAAACCGTGTTGGGCGAAAAACCGCGGCGGATCGAGCCGGATGCGGTGGTATTGGAGCGCACCCGGATCGAGAGCAACCTGACCCTGTTCATGCCGGGGCTCACCGGCCCGGCTTGGCTGGATGCCACCCCCTTGCCGCGCTCGCCCGGCGGGCTGGTGCAGGGCGATGCCCAGTGCCGGGTGCCGGGGTTCTCCTGCACCTACGTGGTCGGCGACGGTGGCAGTTTTCCCGGCCCCGACTGGATGCCCAAGCAGGCCCACCAGGCCGACCTGCAGGCCGAGGTCGCCGCCCGCAACCTGCTGCGGGCGCTGGCTGGGGCGGCGGTGGAGGAAACCTTCGCCTCCGAGCTGATCTGCATCATCGATTCGCTCGATCGCGGCCTGCTGGTCTCACGCAAGGAGGGCAAGACGCGGGCCCTGCGCCCGAATGTCCTCGCGCACTGGGCCAAGGCCGCGTTCGAGCGGCGCTACCTGCGCCGCTACCGCTGAAGGGGCGGTCGGGGCGGTTCCGACGCTGAGCCTTGCGGGTCGCGCCGGATTCGAAGTACAATGCGCGGCTCACACCAGATTTTCCAGGTCCGCCCCATGAAAGCCGGCATCCATCCCGAGTACCGCGACGTCGTTTTCCAGGATGTCACCTCGGACTTCAAGATCCTGACCCGTTCGACCATGTCCAGCAAGGACACGATCAAGTGGGAAGACGGCAACGAATACCCGCTGATCAAGGTGGAAGTGTCGTCTTCGACCCACCCGTTCTACACCGGTCAGCACAAGATCGTGGACACCACCGGTCGGGTGGACAGGTTCCGCAAGCGCTACCAGAAATAATCCTGCGGCTGCGGCCGCGCCGGCCCCTCGGGTTGCCGGCGCCGCGACATGCCCGGAGTGCCAAAGCCTGCGGCCGCCCCTTGGGGTGGCCGCTGCGTTTTCCGGCGCCAGCGGCCTGCGCATCGGACCTTGGTCGGGCATGGCGATGACGGGGGCTATGCGATAATCGGCGTTCAACATGCGCCGGCGCATGGATCGCAGTCCGCCCGGTGCCCCCCACAGGAGTTGCAACGTGTCCGAATTCGATCAGATGAACCTGAGTGCCGGCGACAAGGCGGTGGTCTTGCCGGTGCTGCACCCCACCCTGGGCCAGCCCTGCGTCGATATCGCGAAGCTGCCGAAGGCCACCGGCTGCTTCACCTACGATCCGGGATTCGGGGCCACCGCCAGCTGCAAATCGTCGATCACCTACATCGACGGCAATGCCGGCGTGCTGCTCTACCGCGGCTATCCGATCGAGCAGCTGGCGGAGCATTCGAGCTTCACCGAAGTGGCCTACCTGCTGATGCACGGCGAGCTGCCCGACGCGCCGCAGCTGGCCGAATTCGAAGGCGAGATCACCCACCACACGATGATGCACGAGGCGTTCCGCGCCTTCCTGTACGGCTTCCGCCACGACGCCCATCCGATGGCGATGCTCACCGGCATGCTCGGTTCGCTGGCCAGCTTCTACCACAACGATCTGGATCTGGAAGACCCGGAGCAGCGCCGTCTGGCCGCGATCCGCCTGATCGCCAAGATCCCGACGATCGCGGCCGGCTGCTACCGTTATTCGATCGGATGGCCGTTGCGCTACCCGCGCAACAATCTGTCGTTCACCGACCGCTTCGTGCACATGATGTGGGAAGTGCCGAGCGAGCCGCTGAACCTCAATCCGATCGTGGCCAAGGCGCTGGACCTGCTGTTCATCCTGCACGCCGACCACGAGCAGAACGCCTCCACCTCGACCGTGCGGCTGGTCGGATCGACCGGGGCCAACCCGTACGTCAGCGTCGCCGCCGGCGTGGCCGCACTGTGGGGCCCCGCGCACGGCGGCGCCAACGAGGCGGTGTTGAAGATGCTGGCCGAGATCGGGCGGCCGGACAACGTCCAGTCGGCGGTCGATCGCGCCAAGGACAAGGAATCCGGGTTCCGGTTGATGGGCTTTGGCCATCGCGTCTACAAGAACTACGACCCGCGCGCCGCGCTGGTGCGCAAGATGACCCATGAGGTGCTGGGCGCGCTGCACGTGAACGACCCGCTGCTGGACGTGGCGCTGCGGCTGGAAGAGGTGGCGCTCAAGGACGAATACTTCATCGAGCGCAAGCTGTATCCGAACGTGGATTTCTACAGCGGCATCATCTACAAGGCGCTCGGCATCCCGGTCGACATGTTCACCGTGATGTTCGCCATCGCCCGCACCGCCGGCTGGGTCAGCCACTGGCTGGAGCAGCAGAACGACCCCGAGGCCCGGATCGGACGTCCGCGCCAGATCTACACCGGCGCGGTCAAGCGCGATTACGTCGGGATGGACGCTCGCTGAGGCGTTGAGGGCAGCGTTCTCCCTTCTCCCTCCGGGGTGAGGGCGCGCTGTGCCTGCGCCATTGGCGCATGCACGCCCGAACGCCCTGCGTCCTGCGCAGGGCCGGGGCGCGACGCGAGGTGGCACGCAGCGCCGGATGAGGGCGGCGCGCGCCAGGCCCATGGGCAGGCCGGGTTGCCGCGGCCGCTGTCGCTCATGTCCCCCGATGCCGGCCTTGGCCGGCATCTCCGCCTCGATTTTGCGCCACCGGCCGCGGCACCCGGCTCGCTCCTGCTGTCGCCGATCCGGCAATCCCGTTGCGCGGCTCAGCCTTGGACGTAGCCGGCGATTTCCATTTCCGCCATCAGCGCCCGCAGTTGTGCTTCGGAAGCACGCCGCTGCGGGCGCTCGTCGATGCCCGACAGCGGGGCCTGGCGCACGCAGTCCAGCGGCAACACGGTGAGGTCGAAGCTCAGGCCCTCGGCCGCAAACAGCCAGACCGGCGCGTCCAGGTCGCGTTGACGGTCCAGCCGCAGCCGGCGGCTGCGCGCTTCGGCCGGAATATCGTGTTCGACGAGCCAGCGTGCGACGGCGTCCGGATCATCACTGTGCAGGTGCAGGGCCACCGGCGCATGCGTATCGGCTGTACCTTCCAGCACCGGGCCGACCAGGCGCGGGATGAACGGGGCAAAGAATTCCAGCGCGTGCAGCGCAGCTTCACGGCGACGGTGCACTTCCGCAGGTTGGTCATCGGCGTGGAACAGGCGCTGATACTGGCGCAGCGCGTCCTCGATCTCGCGGTTGCGCGGCAGTGCGGCGTCCTCGGCGATCCCCAGCCGGCGCGCGGCCTTGAGCTTGGCCTGGTGGAAGTCGCGGATGCCGTCCTCCGCCATCAGCCGCGCGGCCTCGTGGGCGAGGCGCTGGCGGCGCTCGCGGGTGCGGGTTTGCGCATGCACCTGCGCGTGGACGAACGGGCGGGCTCCCGGCATCGTGCTCCCCTGCTGCGGCCACACACAGTGGGGGACTGTACCCGAGCCGGCCCGCGGCTGCACCTGGTGCGATGCGGCGCGCATGGCCCGGATCAGAAGATGTCGAACGATTCCTCGCTCGGCGTGGCGGAATCGTCGCTGTCATAACCCGCGGCGGCTTCGTTTTCCATCTGCTGCAGGTCCTCGACCTTCACCCACTCGGTGATCCCGCCAGCGCCCGGGATCAGGCGCCCGCCGGCGCTGACGCTGACCTGGACCATGCCGGCCGGCGGTTCGACCACGCGCTGCGGCTGGTTCTTCAAGGCCGCGCGCATGTAATTGATCCAGATCGGCAGCGCGGCGCGGCCGCCGTATTCGCCGCGGCCCAGGGTTTTGAAATCGTCGCGGCCCACCCAGACGGTCGTCACGTAGGGGCCGCCGTAGCCGGAGAACCAGGCGTCGCGGTAGTTGTTGGTCGAACCGGTCTTGCCGCCAATGTCGTCGCGGTTCAGCACGCGCGCCGCGGTGGCGGTGCCGCGCTGGATCACGTCATGCATCATCGAACGGACCTGGAAGGCCACCCGCGGGTCGATCGCCAGCGGTGCCACGACCAAGCCCGTCGGCGGCGCGCTGGGCGCAGCCTCGGGGCTGGTCTTGGCCGGCTTGGCGGCACCGGCGCGGCCGGTCGGCTTGGCGGCGGGGGCGCCGGCGGTGGCCGGGCTGAGGTCGAAGCCGTCGACCTGGGTGGGCGCGGCGGCGGTCGGCGTGCCACCGGTGCCAGCCGCACTGAAACCGATGCCGGTGCAGCCCGGGCAGGCGGTCGGCGGCTGGGCCTTGAAGACCTCCTTGCCGTCGCGATCGCGCACGCTTTCGATGAACCAGGGCGTGGTCAGGAAACCGCCGTTGGCGAAGGCGGTGTAGCCGCGCGCCACCGACAGCGGCGTCAATGACGCGGTGCCCAGCGACATCGACAGGTTCGGCGGCAGGCTGGCTTCGTCGAAGCCGAAATGGGCGATCGCCTTGCGCGCGTAGTCCACCCCGATCGCATCCAGCAAGCGCACCGACACCAGGTTCTTCGAGCGCACCAGCGCCTCGCGCAGGCGCATCGGCCCCGAGAACGAGCCGCCGTCATTCTGTGGCCGCCACACCCGGCCGCCGCGCTCGCGGAACACCACCGGGGCGTCCAGCACGATCGAGGCCGGGTTGAACCCGCGTTCGAACGCCACCGCGTACAGGAACGGCTTGAAGCTGGAGCCCGGCTGGCGCTTGGCCTGGGTGGCGCGGTTGAACTTGTTGCCGGCGAAGCTGAAACCGCCGATCAGGGCGCGCAGGGCGCCGGTATTGGCGTCCAGCGATACCAGCGCGGATTGGGCGGTTGGAAGCTGGTCAAGCTCCCAGGCCGGCGCGGCTTCCGGCGTGGCGGCCGGCAACCGGCGCACGCGCACCACGTCGCCGGGCTTGGCCAGCGCGGAGGCGGGCTTGTGGGTCCACGCAATCGCCTTGCCGGACAGTGCCAGCGCGCTGCCGTCGGCCAGCACGACCGCCAGCGCACCGCCGGCGCTGCCGGTCACCACCGCCGGCAGCAGCCCGCCCTGCACCGGGGTGGCGTGCAGCAGACGGCCAATGGCCGCGTTGTCGGCACCCGCCGGGATTGTCACGGTCTCGGTCGGCGTGCGCCAGCCGTGGCGATGGTCGTATTCACGCAGTCCGGCCACCACCGCTGCCTGGGCGTCCGCCTGCAGGGCCGGATCGATCGTCGTCGTCACGTGGTAGCCCTGGTTCAGGACATCCTCGCCGTAGCGTTCGATCATCTCCTTGCGCACCATTTCGGCGACGTAGGGCGCGTACACCTCGATCGGGCGCTCGTGCGGCGCGGCGTGCATCGGCGCGGCGCGGGCGGTATCGAGCTCGGCGCGGGTGATGTAGCCCAGCTCGAACATGCGCGGCAGGATGTAGTTGTCGCGGCGCTGGCGGGCGCGTTCGGTATTGGTGATCGGGTTGCCGCTGGTCGGAAACTTGGGGATGCCGGCCAGGGTCGCGGCCTCGTCGATGCTGAGCTGGTCGAGCGGTTTTCCGTAGTAGTACTCGGCGGCCGCGCCGATGCCGTAGGCGCGGTTGCCGAAGAAGCTCTTGTTCAGGTAGAGCGCGAAAATCTCGTCCTTGCTGAGCTCGCGCTCCATCTTCATCGCCAGCAGCATTTCCTCGAATTTGCGCTTGAAGCTGTATTCGGAGCTGAGGAAGAACTGCTTGGCGACCTGCTGGGTGATGGTGGAGCCGCCGGCCACGCGCTCCTGCCCGCCGGTCTGGATCAGCAGCCAGATCGCGCGGGTGATGCCCTTCACGTCGATCCCGTGGTGCTGGTAGAAATGCGCGTCTTCGGCGGCCAGGAAGGCCTGCCTGACCCGCTGTGGCACCTGCGACATTTCCACCGGATAGCGGCGTTTTTCGCCGAACATGCCGATCAGGCGGCCGTCGCGCGCATACACGTACATCGGCTCTTGCAGCTCGACGTGGCGCAGCACCTGCACGTCGGGAAGCCGGGCATTGACCGTGTAGACCAGCGCAGCCCCGGCGGCCAGACCCAGCAGGCCCAGCACGAAGACAATCAGCAGGAACCTGCGCAACAGGCGGAAAAAACGGGCCATCGGGACGGGGTGGATTGCAGCGAGCGAAGCTGCGGAGTATAGAGTAGGCGCGGAGCCGACTGTAGGTTAGGATAGGGCCGGTGGCACCGCTCCAGGGGGCGGGGACGGGACGCGAAGGGGCGCGTTTCGGACCCGGGAGAAAGAAATTTTGGCCGCATGGGTTGCCAATACGTGAAAAGTCCGTTATTCATGTAATACAGCGCATGGTGCACGCAAGCACCCGTGGGAAGGGGAGATACCGTGGGTCTGGGGACAAAGACGCAATCGCCGTTGATCGGCGTCGACATCAGTTCGACCGCAATCAAGCTGCTGCAGCTTGCGCGGACCGGTGACCGCTACCGCGTGGAGCATTACGCGGTCGAGCCGTTGCCGCCGAACGCGGTGGTCGAGAAAAATCTGGTCCAGGTCGAGGCCGTGGGCGAAGCCATCCGCCGCGCAGTCGCTCGCTCCGGCACCCGCCTCAAGCTGGCGGCCGCAGCGGTGTCCGGCTCGTCGGTGATCACCAAGCTGATCACGATGCCCGGCTCGCTCAACGAAGACGAGATGGAATCGCAGATCGAACTGGAAGCGGTGAATTACATCCCGTATCCGGTCGAGGAAGTGAACATCGACTTCGAGGTGCTGGGGCAGGTACCCGGCAACGCCGAGATGGTGCAGGTGCTGCTGGCGGCGTCGCGCTCGGAGAACGTCGAGATGCGCGCCTCCGCGCTGGAGCTGGGCGGGCTGACCGCCAAGGTCATCGACGTCGAGGCCTTCGCGATCGAAAACGCCTTCGCGCTGATGGCCGGCAGCCTGAACGTGCCGCGTGACGGCCTGGTGGCGCTGGTGGACGTCGGCGCCACCATGACCACGCTGAACGTGTTGCGCGGCGGCCGCAGCCTGTACACCCGCGAAAACGTGTTCGGCGGCAAGCAGCTCACCGACGAGGTGATGCGGCGGTACAGCCTGAGCTACGAAGAAGCCGGCCTGGCCAAGCGCCAGGGCGGGCTGCCCGAAAGCTACGAAGTCGAAGTGCTGGACCCGTTCAAGGAAGCGATGGTCCAGCAGGTCAGCCGCCTGCTGCAGTTCTTCTACGCCGGCAGCGAGTTCAACCGCGTCGACCAGATCGTGCTGGCCGGCGGCTGCGCTTCGATCCCCGGCATTGCCGCGATGGTCGAAGAGCAACTGGGCATCCCGAGCGTGGTGGCCAACCCGCTGGCGCAGATGACGCTGGGACCGCGCGTGCAGGCGCATGCGCTGGCGCAGGACGCGCCCGCCCTCATGATCGCCTGCGGGCTCGCACTGAGGAGCTTTGACTGATGGCAAGGATCAATCTCCTCCCCTGGCGCGAGGAACGTCGCAAGGCGCGCCAGAAAGAATTCGTCGGCATGTTGGTGCTGTCGGTGCTGGCCGGCATTCTCGTCACCGGCCTGATCTATACGCTGTACAGCGGCCGAATCGCCAACCAGAACAGCCGCAACGCCTATCTGCAAGACCAGATCACCCAGGTTGACGCCAAGATCGCCGAGATCAAGCAGCTCGACGCCAAGAAGGCCAACCTGCTGCAGCGCAAGCAGGTGATCGAGCAGCTGCAGTCCAACCGCTCGCAGATGGTGCACCTGTTCGATTCGCTGGTGCGCACCATCCCGGACGGGGTGGCGCTGTCGGCGATCAAGCAGGAGGGCAACATCCTGACCCTGACCGGGCGCTCGCAGTCCAATGCGCGGGTGTCGACCTACATGCGCAGCCTGGAGGGTTCGGGCTGGATGACCCATCCGGATCTCGACGTGATCGAGGCCAAGGACGGCAACCCGGGCCTGCCTTACGAGTTCACCCTCAAGGTGACGCTTGTCGACCCCAATGCGCCCAAGGATGAGGACAGTGACGACGGGGCTGCGGCGCCTGCCGCCGCTCCGGCTGCCGCGCCTGCCCCGGCTGCAGGAGGGACCGCATCGTGAACGACAAGAAGATCAATCTCCGCGAACTGGACATCAACAACATCGGCAGCTGGCCGCGCAAGGCGCAGCTGGGGTTCTGCGCGATCGTCGTGGTGGTGATCGTGGCGCTGGGCTGGTGGGTGATGGTGCGCGGCCAGCAGGATGAGCTGGGCCAGCTGCAGGCGAAGGAAGCCGACCTGAAAACCGAGTTCGAGAACAAGCAGGGTCGCGCGGCCAACCTCGAGCCGCTCAAGCAGCAACTGGTGCAGATGGAACAACAGTTGCAGCAGATGCTGCGGCAGTTGCCCAGCAAGACCGAAATGCCCGACCTGATCGTCGACATCTCGCAGACCGCGCTGGCGACCGGCATCCAGACCGACCTGTTCCAGCCGGGCCCGGAGACCAAGCAGGAGTTCTACGCCGAAAAGCCCATTACCCTGCGGATGGTCGGGACCTACCACCAGTTCGGCGCCTTCGTCAGCGGCGTGGCCTCGCTGCCGCGCGTGGTGATCATGACCATGCACGATATCTCGCTGAAACCGAAGAACGCGCCACCGGGTGGCCGGATTGGCGGCAACACCCCGCTGGAACTGTCCGGTACGGTGAAGACCTACCGCTATCTGGATGAAGAAGAGGCGGCGGCTGCACAGACGCCCGCCGAGGGTGCGGCTCCGGCCGCGGCTGCGGCACCGGCTCAGGGAGGGCACTGACATGCGGATGCCATCGCTACGCCATGCCTCCGGCATCGTGCTCCTGTCCCTGGTATGCGCCACCACCCTGAGCGCCTGCGGCATCGGCCGCAGCGATCTGGAAAAATGGGTGGCCGAGGTCAAGGCCAAACCGGCGCCACCGCTGGAGCCGCTGCCGGTGATGAAGCAGTTCGAGACCTTCGAATATGCCGCCCAGAACCTGCGTGACCCGTTCGACCAGACCTTCAGCGGGGATGGGGCCACGGGTCCGCGTCCGGACCCGAACCGGCGCCGGCAGACTCTGGAAGGCTTCACCCTCGATACCCTGAAGATGGTGGGAACGCTGGGGAGTGGGAACAACCTGACCGGGCTGGTCATGGCGCCCGATCGCGTCACCTACAAGGTGGTTCCCGGCAACTACTTGGGGCAAAGCGACGGTCGCGTGACCGGCGTGCATGAAGACCGGATCGACCTCGTCGAACTGGTTCCGGATGGTGCAGGTGGCTGGCTGGAGCGTCCAGCCAAGCTGTCACTCGATTCAAATTGATTGGGGAATAGACCGATGACCGTCACCAACGCCAAGCAAACGCTGCCCGCACGGCACCGCCTGCCCCTCGGGGCTCTGGCGGCAGGCATTGCCGTGGGCCTGTACGCCGCCGGCGCCGGCGCATTCCCTGCGTCGACCTTCGCCGTCGGCATGGGCCAGTCCGCCACCGGCGCCCTCGCCGATCCGGCCAAGCGCACCCCCGATGCCGTCACCGTGTCCGCGATCGACTTCAAGCGCGGGGACGGCGGCTCGGGCAAGCTGATCCTGCGCTTCTCCGGCGACGGCGCGGCCCCCGATCTGCGGACCAACGGATCCAACGTGGTCGTGGACATCGGCAACGCCACCCTGCCGGCAGCACTGCAGCGGCCGATCGACGTGCGCGATTTCGCGACCCCGGTGCAGAACGTCCAGGCCCGTGCCACCAGCACCGGCACCCAGTTGGTGCTGGGGATGAACGGCACGTTCGAATCGATGGCCTACCAGACCGGCAACGAATACATTGTTGAAATCGTGCCGCGCGCGCAGACCGCAGCGACCGCCAGTACGGCTCCGGCCGTGGGCGCGGTGGCCTCGGGTGCGGCCACCAGCAGCGCCGGCGTGCGCTACTCCGGCCGCCCCGTCACGTTCAACTTCCAGGACGTGCCGGTGCGCACGGTGCTGCAGCTGATCGCCGACGAATCCAAGCTCAACATCGTCGCGGCCGACACCGTCACCGGCAACGTCACGCTGCGTCTGATCAACGTGCCG
Organism: Thermomonas sp.; assembly: GCF_023953935.1. Taxonomy (GTDB): domain Bacteria; phylum Pseudomonadota; class Gammaproteobacteria; order Xanthomonadales; family Xanthomonadaceae; genus Thermomonas. Next base: position 173,942 of record NZ_JAMLIW010000004.1, read on the forward strand.
TGGGATCAGGCGCTGGATCTGATCCTGCAGGCCAAGCAGCTGGACAAGCGCCGCAACGGCAATGTCGTCTGGGTGGCGCCGCAAAAAGAGATCGCGGCGTTCGAGCAGGCCAAGGAAGACGCCCGCATCAGCCTCGAAGAGCGCGCCGAGAAGGTGACCGAATACATTCCGGTCAACTACGCCAGCGCGGCCAACATCGCCAAGATGCTGACCGAAGAGAGCAAGGGCAATCAGGCTGGCGGTGGCGGCGGCGGCGGTGGCCAGAGCGGCCAGGATCGTGGCTTCCTGTCCTCGCGCGGCAGCCTCAGCTTCGATGCCCGCACCAACACCCTGCTGGTGATTGACATCCCGCAGCGAGTGGAAGCGATCCGTGAGCTGGTCAGGCAACTGGACAAGCCGGTCGATCAGGTCGTGATCGAAGCCCGGATCGTGATCGCCAACGAAAGCGTCGCGCGTGATCTGGGCGCCCGCTTCGGTATTACCGGCTCGGCGCGCGATGGCCGCACCCAGTATGGCAACAGCATCGAAAACAACATCGCCAATCAGAACTCGATGGCGAATACCACCAATGCCAACAACGCCCTTTATCAGACGGCACTGTCGGACTACCTGAACAACTGCCCCGCCTGTACCGCCAATGATCCGGGCGCACCGCGCGCGCCGGGCATGGGCTGGAGCCCGACCACGCCCAATTACGGCGTCAACACCATCACCCGCGGGTTGATGAGCAGCCTGCCGGCGATTCTGTCCGGTGCCACTCCGGGCGCGCTGGCGCTGTCGATCCTCAACGCCGGCTACGCGCTGGACGTGGAACTGTCGGCAATCCAGCAGCAGGGCCGTGGCGAGGTGATCTCCAACCCGCGCATCGTCACCAGCAACCAGAAGGAAGCGGTGATCCGGCAGGGCAAGGAAATCGGCTACCTCACCGTGTCCGGCGGCCAGGGCGGCAACGTCCCGACCGTGCAGTTCAAGGAAGCGCTGCTCGAGCTCAAGGTGACGCCGACCATCACCAACGATGGCCGGGTGTTCCTCGACATGGGCGTGAAGAAGGACGAGCTGGACAGCTGGATCAGCCTCGGTGCCTTCGGCCAGGTGCCGCAGATCGCGCGGCGCGAGGTCAACACGGCGGTGCTGGTCGAGGACGGCCAGACCGTGGTCATCGGCGGCGTCTACGAGTTCTCGGATCGCTCCGACATCACCAAGGTGCCGTTCCTCGGCGATATCCCGATCCTCGGCAACCTCTTCCGCAACAAGAGCCGTGGCAAGAGCAAGGCCGAACTACTGATCTTCGTGACACCCAGGGTCATGCGCGTCAGCCAGCGCTGAGCGCAAGCCCGACAGGCATTACGATCGGGGGCCGCAAGGCCCCCGTTTCGTTTGTCGGGCAAGCCTCCGGGTGAAGCGAGTCTTTCGGGGCCAATCTTCAGAAGTCCCACCCATTGGAAAACCAACCAACGGACAGCAGTTCGTCGAGACTTCCTGCCTGCACCCATTCAACGAGCGGCATCGGGCGCGTGCAATCCGGGGGCGGCGTTTGCAAGGGCAGTGCGCCGTCTTGGGGCACAATCACCTGAACAACGGCGGATCGCCTGCGTGCAGGCGGCACGCAACGGACGAACCTTTGCCGGGCGAATGAGTCCAAGACGCAGTTGCATATGAGGTGACCATGGACACTGCCGTGGCGAATAGCCGCCTGAGGGAACGCTTTGGCGCGCTGCGCGCCGAGCTGGCGCAGGAGATCGTCGGCCAGGACGCCCTGATCGAGCGGCTGCTGATTGCCCTGCTCGCCGACGGTCACCTGTTGGTCGAAGGGGCGCCCGGCCTGGCCAAGACCACGGCCATCCGCGCGCTGGCGGCGCGGCTGGAAAGCGACTTCGCGCGCATCCAGTTCACCCCCGACCTGTTGCCGGCCGATTTGACCGGCAGCGATGTCTGGCTGCCGCAGGACGGCCGCTTCGAGTTCCAGCCCGGGCCGGTGTTCCATTCGATCCTGCTGGCCGACGAGATCAACCGCGCCCCGGCCAAGGTGCAGTCGGCCTTGCTGGAGGCGATGGGCGAACGCCAGGTGACGGTGGGCAGGCGCACCTGGCCACTGCCTGAACTGTTTCTGGTGATGGCCACCCAGAACCCGATCGAGCAGGAAGGCACCTTCCCGCTGCCGGAGGCGCAGCTGGACCGATTCCTGATGTACGTGCGGATCGGCTATCCGGAGGCGGGGGTCGAAACCGAGATCCTGCGCCTGGCGCGCGAGCGCGCCCGCACCGGCGGGATGACGCCGGTCCCGGTTGCCGAGCGGGTGGGCCAGGACGAGGTGTTTGCCGCCCGCAGCGAAGTGCTGGGGCTGCACCTGGCACCGCCGCTGGAACGCTATCTGGTGGAACTGGTGCTGGCTTCGCGCGAGCCGGCGCGCTACGAGGCGGCATTGGCACGGCGGATTGCCTGGGGTGCCAGCCCGCGTGGCTCGATCGCGCTGGAGCGCTGCGCCCGCGCCCGCGCCTGGCTGGCCGGACGCGATTACGTGATCCCGGAGGATGTGCGCGCGATCGCCCCGGACGTGCTCGGGCACCGCGTCCTGCCCAGCTTCGAAGCCAGCGCCGAAGGCTGGGACGGGCCGCGATTGGTGGCGGAATTGCTGCGGCTGGTGCCGTTGCCTTGAGCCGCGGGTGACAGCCGGAATGAAGCGCGCCGCGGGTGGAATCGAAGGGCTGGACAAGCGGAATCCGGGTGCAGGCACGGTCCCGGTGCTGTCGGATCTGATCGGCCTGCGCACTTTGAGCCGCAGCCGTGGCGGCGCCCGGCGCGGCAGTCACGGGGTGCAGGCGCTGGCTCCGTCGCTGCTGCTGGGGCGCGGGATGGAGTACGCCGAATCCAGACGCTACGTTCCGGGCGATGATGCCCGGCTGATCGATTGGCGCGTGACAGCGCGCACCGGACGCCCGCATACCAAACTGTTCCAGGCCGAGCGCGAGCGGCTGACGCTGCTCGTTGCCGACACCGCGGCGGCGCTGTATTTCGGCACCCGGGTGCGATTCAAGTCGGTGCAGGCGGCGCGGGCGGCGGCACTGGCGGCCTGGCAAGCGGTGCGCGATGGCGACCGCGTCGCCGCGCTGCGCGGCAGTCTGCACGAAGCCCCGGTGCCGCCCGCCTCCGGGCCGCGCGGGGCGCTGCGGGTGCTGGATGCGTTGGTGCGCTGGTACCAGGCGCCGCCGGCGGAGGATGCGGGGCTGGCGTTGGCGCTGGACCATGCCCGGCGGCTGCTGCGCCCGGGTTCGCGGCTGCTGGTGCTGGCCGATGCCGCCAGCGTGGCCGCGGTTCCCGAGACCTTGTGGCCCGGCTTGGCCCGGCACAACGATGTTCACGTGCTGCTGCTCACCGATCCGCTGGAGCGCCGCCCGCCGGTGGCGCGGCTGCCGTTTGCGCTGGCAGGCGGACGGCTGGAGCTCGGGCTGGACCAGGCCGGGGTGCGCCAGCGCTGGAAACAGGCGTTCGACGGACCGCTGGAGGCGGCGCTGGCCGGGCTGGCGCGGTTCGGGTTGGCGGCGGCGCCGTTGTCTTGCGATCTCCCGGCAGAGGCCGTGCGCGACGTGTTGCATTGCCCACCCTCGCGGTGCACGGCGTGAACGCCCCGCTGCCGCTGCGCGATGTCGTCACCGGCGCGGCGCCCTCGTGGTGGCCGCCGGCGCCGGGCTGGTGGATGCTGGCAGGCGGCGTGCTCGTGGTCATGGCGTTGCTGGCGGGGTGGCGCTGGCGGCGGGCGCGACGGCGTGCAGCATTGGCGCGGATTTTCGATGCCGCAGTCGCGGCCGCGAACACGCCGAGTGCGCGCGTTGCCGCTGTTTCCGAACTGCTGAGACGTGCTGCCCGCCGCATCGATCCACGCGCCGACCGCTTGCAGGGCGAAGACTGGCTGCGCTTTCTCGATGCCGGCATGTCCGAGCCTGCGTTCACCCGTGGCCCCGGCACATTGCTCGCGGACGGCGCATTCCGGCCCGACGTCGATCCGGCGGCGGCGCAGGCGCTGTGTGAGTGGGCGCGGACGCGCTATCTGGACTGGATGCGCCGGGCATGAACCTGCTGCCACAAGCACTGGCATTCGATGGTTTTGCCTGGCCCTGGCTGCTGGCGGCGGCGCTCCTGCCTTTGCTGGCGTGGTGGCTGCTGCCGGCTGGGGCGAGCCGCGATCCGGCGCTGCGGGCACCGTGGTCGCAGCGGCTGCCGGAGGTGGCGGTTGGCGCCCGTGGACGCAGCGCGATGCGGCGATTCCCGTGGCTGCTGCTGTGTGCCTGGCTGCTGCTGTGCGTGGCCGCCGCGAGGCCGCAGCGGCTCGGGCCGCCGGTGGCGCCACCGCAGGTCGGGCGCGACCTGATGCTGGGCCTGGACCTGTCCGCCAGCATGAGCGAGGAGGACATGGAACTGGGTGGGCGCAGCGTCGATCGTTTGACGGCGGCCAAGGCGGTGCTGGCGGATTTTCTGGACCGCCGCGAAGGCGACCGGATCGGGTTGATCGTGTTCGGTGATCGCGCCTACGCGCTGACCCCGCTGACTCTGGATCGCGACAGCGTGCGCCAGCAGCTCGACGACACCTGGCTGGGCCTGGCCGGGCGCGCCACCGCGCTGGGTGATGCGATTGGCCTTGCGACCAAGCGGCTGCAGGCACAGCCGGTCGGGCAGCGGGTCCTGATCCTGCTGACCGACGGCGTCAGCAATACCGGGGTCCTGGATCCGCAGCGCGCGGCGCGCATCGCCAGCGATGCCGGCGTGCGCATCTACACGATCGCCTTCGGTGGCAGCGGCAGTGCCGTCAGTCTGTTCGGGTTCCGTTTCGCGCTGGGCGGTGGCGAGGAGGTCGACGAAAGCGGGCTGCGCAAGATCGCCGATCTCACCGGCGGCCGCTTCTATCGTGCCCGCGCCACCGATGAGCTGGCCGGCATCTACTCGGAAATCAATCGACTCGAGCCGATCAAGCGTGCGGGCCTGCCGCAGCGCCCGAAGATCGAACTTTATCCCTGGCCGCTGGGCTTCGCGCTGGGGCTGGGCCTGCTGGCGCTGGCGCTGCGGGGGCGAGGCCCGTGAACCAGTTTGCTGCCAGCCTCGACCAACTGCATTTCCTGCGCCCGTGGTGGCTGCTGGCGCTGCTGCTGGTGCCGCTCTGGATGGCGCTGGCAGCGCGCGCCCGGCGGCAGCGGCGCAGCGTCTGGGACGCCGTGGTGGACCCGCACCTGCTGCCGCATCTGCTGGATGCGGATGCGCGCACGGCGGCGCGCTCGGCTGGGTGGCGCTGGGCTCTGCTGTTTTCCTGGATGCTGGCAACGCTGGCACTGGCGGGGCCGAGTGTGCGGAAGCTGCCGCAGCCGCTGCTGCAAGCGCAGGCGCCGCTGGTGGTCGCGCTGGATCTGTCGCGCGCGACGCTGGCCAACGACCTGCCGCCGAGCCGGCTGGCGCAGGCGCGGGCGAAATTGGCGGAACTGCTGCGGCTGCGTGCAGGCGGACAGGTCGCGCTGGTCGCGTTCGCCGACGATGCCTTTACCGTGGTGCCGCTGACCGATGATGCCGGCAATGTGGCGCTGTTTCTGGACGCGCTGGCGCCGGACGTGATGCCGGCGGATGGCCATCGCGTCGATCGCGCCATCGCCCGTTCACAGGCACTGTTGCGCCAGGCCGGCGAGGCGCACGGCGTGATCCTGCTGCTGACCGATCGTGCCGATGCGGCGGCCATTGCGCAGGCGCAGCGCGCCAGCGCGCAGGGCGACCGGATCGAGGTGCTGGGGCTTGGCTCCACCCGCGGCGGCGTATGGCGCGACGAGGGCAGGCTGGAGACGGCCCGGCTGGACCCGGCCTCGCTGGAGCGTCTTGCCGCTGCCGGCGGCGGAGGCTATGCGCAGATCACTGCCGATGGGTCCGACCTGCGGGCGCTGGGCGTGCTGGATCCTCGCGAAGTGGGCCGCGTGGCGGCGCACGGGCAAACCCTGTCCAACTGGCAGGATGACGGCTATTGGCTGCTGCCGTTGGTGCTGCTGCTTGTGTTGCCCCTGTTCCGGCGCGGTGGTGCGGTTGCGGCGGTGCTGCTGTGCGCGCTGTGGCTGCCGTTGCCGCAGGCACAGGCGCAAGCGGCGCCGGCACCTGCTGCAGCGCAAACCAATCACGGTACCCTCTGGCGGCGTGCCGATCAGGAAGATTGGAGGCAAATGCAGGAGGGCATCGCCGCGTACCGGCGCGGGGATTATCCCACCGCGGTTTCCCGATTCTCCGGGCTTCCTGGCGCGCAAGCCCGATACAACCTCGGCAATGCGCTGGCCCGGCAGGGACGCTATGACGAGGCGATCGCCGCCTATGACCGTGCGCTGCAACAGCAGCCGGGCATGGCGGATGCCATCCACAATCGTGCGCTTGTCCAACAGGCAAAGCAGCAGAAACAACAGCAGCAACAACAACAACAGCAACAGCAACAGCAACAGCAACAACAGCAACAGCAACAGCAACAGCAACAGCAACAGCAACAGCAACAGCAACAGCAACAGCAACAGCAACAGCAACAGCAACAGCAACAGCAACAGCAACAGCAACAGCAACAGCAACAGCAACAGCAACAGCAACAGCAACAGCAACAGCAACAGCAACAGCAACAGCAACAGCAACAGCAACAGCAACAGCAACAGCAACAGCAACAGCGTCGCGGGGCCCCGGATGCCGGCGAACAAGGGCAGCTCAAACCGGAAGACGCGCAGGCGCAGCATCGCGCCGATGCAGCGCAGCGTCAGCGCATGCAGGAAGCCTTGCGTGGGCGTCAAGGCGCGTCAGGCCAGCGCCCGGCGGATGCGACTGCCGCCCGAGAAACGCCCGAGCAGCGCGAGCGACGGTTGGGCAATCAGGCCTGGTTGCAGCGGGTGCCGGACGATCCGGGCGCGCTGCTGCGCGCGCGCTTCCTGCGCGAGGCGCAGCGGCGCAGCGGAGAGGCGCAATGAGGCGGGCATGGCAGGCCGGCCTGTGGCTGCTGCTGGCTTGGCTGGCACTGCCGGTGCAGGCTCAGGCGCAAACGCGGGCCTGGCTGGATCGCAGCGAAATTGCCTTCGGGGAAACCGTAGCGCTCAACATCGAAACCGACCAGTCGGTCGATGCCGTCGATTACGCGCCGCTGCAAAAGCAGTTCGACGTGGCCGGCCAGACCCTGCGCCGCAGCCTGGAATGGAACAACGGGCGCAGCCGTTCCCGGACCTTGCTTGCCGTGGGCCTGCGACCGCGAGCACCCGGCGTCCTCACCATCCCGCCGCTGCGGGTGGGCACGGCGACCACCGAACCGCTGCGGCTGGTGGTTCGCCCGCCGGCCGCGCTGTCGGCGAACGCGGGTTCGGATCTGTTCGTCGAAACCGAGGTGGATGATGCCCGTCCCTACGTACAGCAATCGGTGGGGGTGACGGTTCGATTGAATTACGCCGTGCCCCTGCAATCGGGCGAACTGACCCAGGATCCGCCCGACAACGCCACGCTCCAGCAGATCGGCGAGGATCGGCGCTACACGCGCGAGCTCGATGGCCGCCGCTATCGCGTCGTCGAACGCCACTACCTGCTGATCCCCGAGCGCAGCGGCACCCTGGTCATCCCGGGCGCGCGCTTCAGCGGCCTGCGCGACAGCGACATGTTCAGCTCCCTGTTCGGGGGCGGCGGTCGGCAGGACGTGTCGGTGGCCGCACCTGCGCGGCGGCTCGAAGTGCGCCCGATCCCGGCAACGGCTATCCAACCCTGGCTGCCGCTGCGTGGCCTGAGCCTGCGCTATCTGCGCAAGCCGGTACAGGTGCGTGCGGGTGAGGCGGTGCAGGTCGAAATCGGGATGACGGCCGATGGCGCCACCGACGTCCAGCTGCCGGCGCTGGAATTGGGGAATGTGGCGGGCGCGCAGATCTTCGCGGATCCGGCGCAAACCGACACCCGGATCGTCGACGGCAAGCTGCAGGCGAGCGTACGCCGGGTGTTTTCGCTGGTCCCAAACCGGGGCGGACGGCTCACGGTTCCCGGGCCAAGCGTGGTCTGGTGGGATGCGACCGTCGGCAAGGCGCGGACGACGCAGTTGCCGCCGCTGCTGCTGGAGGTGGCGCCCGGCAACGTGGCGATGGCGCCCGCAGCGAGTGGCCCGAACGCGACGGCCTCCCCCGTGCTGGCGACGGCTGACGAAACGCCGCCCTCTTCGGATCGCTTCTGGCCGCCGAACCCGCGGACGGTGGCGGCGGGCGTGGCTGGAGCCCTGCTGCTGGCGGTGTTGGGTGGCTTGCTCTGGCGTCGCCGCGCCGCGCACCACGCGGTTGTGGATAGGGATGCATCGGAGCCACCGGCGCCGACGTCGCTGTCCAGAGCCTTGGCCAACGGCGATTTCGCGAAAATTTCCCTCGCCCTGACCCGGCAGGCCGGGCTGGCGGCGGACGATCTGGAAGCAGTCGTTGCGCGGCTGGATGAGCAGGCGCAGCGCGATGCGGTCGTGCTGTTGCAGTCTGCGCAATGGGGCGGCGGCAGTGCCATCGAGGCGCGCAAGGCGCTGCGGGCGGCGTTTGCCGGCGGCGCGCGCTGGAAGGATTCGGCGCCCAAGGCCGCCGAATTGTTGCCACCGCTGTACCCAATGTGATCCCGTGCGTTTGTTAAGCTCGCCACCTTGACCGGAGCGAGGCAGTTCGATGGCTGAAGGCAAACGCGGCAAGCTGGCGCTGCACTGGAAGATGCTGATCGGCTTCCTCGCCGGCCTCGGCCTCGGGTTGCTTGCGCACTACGTGTCGGGTGCGGACGCGGCCTGGGTGGAGAACCTGACCGAGTACGTCACCCAGCCGATCGGCACACTGTTCCTGCGGCTGATCTTCATGCTGGTGATCCCGCTGCTGTTCTCGGCGCTGATCATCGGCGTGGCGGAAATGGGCGACGTGCGCTCGCTCGGGCGGATCGGCTGGAAGACTCTGGGCTACACCATCCTCGCCTCCGGGATCGCGGTGGTGCTTGGTTTGGCGCTGGTCAACTGGCTGCATCCCGGTGGCGGCGTCGACCCCGAGGTGGCGCGCTCGATGCTGGCGCAAAGCGCCGAGCGCGCGCAGGCGATCGTCAGCGGTGCCGGCACCCAGCCCAAGGGGCTGGACCTGCTGCTGGGCATCGTGCCCGACAACGTGGTGGCGGCGGCGGCCAACAACACCATTCTGGCAGTGATGTTCTTCGCGCTGATGCTCGGCATCGGGCTGGTGCTGGTGCGCACCGAGGCCACCGCGGCGCTGCTGCGCGGCATCCAGGGCCTGTTCGAAGTCTCGATGAAGTTGATCGAGCTGGTCATCTCGCTGGCGCCTTACGCGGTGTTCTGCTTCATGTTCAACCTCGCCGCATTGTTCGGCTGGGACCTGCTGCGCTCGCTGGGGGCCTACGTCGGGGTGGTGGTGCTGGCGCTGACGATCCACCTGGTCGTGGTGTATTCGCTGATGCTGCGTTTCCTCGGCGGCTGGTCGCCGCGCAAGTTCTTCCGCGGCGTGCAGGAAGCCATGGTGATGGCGTTTTCCACCGCCTCCAGCAACGCCACCCTGCCGGTGTCGCTGCAGGTGGCCGAAGAGCAGCTGAAATTGCCACGCCGGATCTCGCGCTTCGTGCTGACCGTGGGCGCCACCGCCAACCAGAACGGCACCGCGCTGTTCGAGGGCGTGACGGTGCTGTTTCTGGCGCAGTTCTTTGGCGTCAGCCTCGACTTGCAGCAGCAGTTGACGGTGATGTTCGTGTGCATCCTCGGCGGTATCGGCACCGCCGGCGTGCCGGCTGGTTCGCTGCCGGTGATCGCGCTGATCTGCGGCATGGTCGGGGTGCCGCCGGAGGGCATCGGTTTGATCCTCGGCGTGGACCGCTTCCTCGACATGTGCCGCACCACCTTGAACGTCACCGGCGATTTGATGCTGGCGGCGGTGGTCTCCAGGGGCGAGGCGCCTGATGGCGATGAGGCGGTGCCGGCAGCGGCTTGAGAGCGATCCAGAAAACGGCAGGGAGATCGCCGAAGCTGGCGATAGTCGTCAAGCCGCCGCCAGCGGCTTGGCGGTGTCCGGAAACGCCTTCAGCAACTTGCCGTCCATCGTGATGAGGCGCGTCCCCAGCATTTCCGCCAGCGCGATGAATTCACAGTCATAAGCCGAACAGCCGCTGCCCCGAACCAGTTCCAGCACGCGACGTGAATCCAGCTCGTGCTCGGCGCCATCGAGAAGGGATTCCGCCTCGCGTTGGATGGCAAGGGCGTGTTCGAATGTCAGCGTCCCGCGGGGCAGGAAGCCGGCCAGGATGTCGCGGAATTCGCTGCGCCACAGGATCGGCGCGTGCCAATCCGGATCGCTTTCCAGCAGCCGTTCTGCAGCGGTGGTGAACTCCCCCGGCAGGTACAGGTAGGCCAGCACGTTGGAATCCACCACGATCATGCGCGGCCTTGGCGCTTCATGGTATCGATGGCGTCTGCGCCGAATCCGCCCGCCTGCACGCCGGCTCGCAGCGCCCGCGCCCGCGCCAGCCGCTCTCTGGGGGCGAGCTTGCCGGGAGTCAGCACCGTTTCCAGGCAGACGATGGCCTCGCTGTTCAGGCTGCGCCGGTTCAGCGCGGCAGTGGCCTTGAGCTGCTCGTAGACCGCATCGGGGATGTTCTTCAAGGTGAGGGTTGTGGGCATGGGGGCGGCTCCATTCGGATGGAACCATACTACAACCGTTTTGGTTGTATTGTGAATGGAAGGCCGCGAGGCAGGGTGGATGATGGTCTGCATGCACACAGACTGCCAGCTGCCGGTTTGCGGCACAGTCGGCGTTTGCCTTGCTGGTTGACCGGATTTTTCCCGCTGGAGCGTGGGCGGCTGCCTGAATGTTGGCTTGCTGGCCCCCTCGGCCGGCATGGCGTGGGACAATGCGCGTTCTCCCTCGTTTCGCCTCTCGCCATGCCCGCGCCGACCCGCCGTGACCTTGCCAACGCCATCCGTTTCCTTGCCATCGACGCGGTGCAGGCCGCCAACTCCGGGCATCCGGGCATGCCGATGGGCATGGCCGACATTGCCGAGGTGCTGTGGAACGATTACCTGAAGTGCCATCCGGGGAATCCGCACTGGGTCGACCGCGACCGCTTCGTGCTGTCCAACGGCCACGGCTCGATGTTGCAATATGCGCTGCTGCACCTGAGCGGCTACGCGGTCTCGATCGAGGATCTCAAGTCCTTCCGCCAGCTCGGCAGCAAGACCGCCGGCCATCCGGAAAATCATGTCTGTCCGGGCGTTGAAACGACCACCGGCCCGCTGGGGCAGGGGTTGGCCAATGCGGTCGGTTTCGCGCTGGCGGAAAAGCTGCTGGCGCAGCGCTTCAATCGCGACGGTCACGCCATCGTCGACCACCGCACCTGGGTGTTCCTTGGCGACGGCTGCCTGATGGAAGGCATCAGCCACGAGGCCGCCTCGCTGGCGGGCACCCTCGGCCTGCACAAGTTGATCGCATTCTGGGACGACAACCACATCAGCATCGACGGCGACACCGCAGGCTGGTTCACCGATGACACCCCCAAGCGCTTCGAGGCCTACGGCTGGAACGTGATCCGCGGCGTCGACGGGCACGACGCCGACGCGATCAAGGCGGCGACCGAATCGGCGCTGGCCTGCGCGGACCGGCCGACCCTGATCTGCTGCCGCACCACCATTGGCTTCGGCTCGCCGGCCAAGGCCGGCAAGGAATCCAGCCACGGCGCGCCGCTGGGCAAGGACGAGGTTGCGGCTACCCGCGCCGCGCTGCATTGGCCCTACGCCGAATTCGAGATTCCGCGCACGATCTATGACGGCTGGCGCGCGCGCGACCGCGCTGCGCTGGAGACCGACTGGGACGAGCGCTTTGCCGCCTATGCGGTCGCGTTCCCTGAACTGGCCGCCGAGTTCGTGCGACGCATGTCCGGTGACTTGCCGGCCGGTTTTGCCGCCGCGGCCGATGCCTTCATCGCCAAGTTGCAGCAGGACGGCCCGAACATCGCCAGCCGCAAGGCCTCGCAGAACACCATCGAAGCGTTCGCGCCGCTGTTGCCGGAATTGATCGGCGCCTCGGCTGATCTTGCGCATTCCAACCTGACCTTGTGGAAGGCCAGCAAGCCGGTGACGTCGGATGATCCGGGCGCCAACTACATCCACTCCGGCGTGCGCGAATTCGGCATGACTGCGATGAGCAACGGGCTGGCGCTGCACGGCGGCTTCCTGCCGTTCGATGCCACCTTCCTGGTGTTCTCCGACTACGCTCGCAACGCGGTGCGCATGAGCGCGCTGATGGGCGCGCACGCCATCCACGTCTATACCCACGATTCGATCGGCCTTGGCGAAGACGGCCCGACCCACCAGCCGGTCGAGCACATGGCGTCGTTGCGCTATATCCCGAACAACGACCTCTGGCGTCCCTGCGATGCGGTGGAATCGGCGCTGGCGTGGAAGGCCGCGATCGAACGCAAGGACGGCCCGTCCTGCCTCGTGTTCAGCCGCCAGAACCTGCCGCACCAGCCGCGCAGCGACGCGCAAGTGGCAGCGATTGCGCGCGGCGGCTATGTGCTGAAGGACAGTGTCGGCGCGCCCGAAGTCATCCTGATTGCGACCGGCAGCGAAGTCGGATTGGCAATGCAGGCGGCGGCGCAGTTGGGCGATGGCGTTCGGGTGGTGTCGATGCCTTGCGTGGAGGTGTTCGAGCGCCAGGACGCCAGCTATCGTGAAGCCGTGCTGCCGAAGGCCTGCCGCAATCGGGTGGCGGTCGAGGCCGGCGTCACGGGATTCTGGGGCAAGTACGTCGGGCTGGATGGTGCAGTGATCGGGATCGACAGCTTCGGCGCCAGCGCGCCGGCGGAAGCGCTGTTCGCGCATTTCGGCATCACGCTGGAAAAATTGATCGAAGTCATTCACGGCCTGTAGCGGAGCGATACCCTTGCGCTCATGACGGCCATGCGCGCACCGCGCTTTCTGCACTGGATGACCCGCCTGGCGCTGGTGGCGGTTCTGCTGCTGGCGGTGATGCCGACCCTCAGCCGCTGGCTGGACAGCCGCCATGTGGCTCCGGCGGAAGTCGCGATGGCGATGTGCACCGGTGCCGGCATGACGATGCTTTCGGGACACCGCGGCCATGCGCCTGCACCTGACGCAGCATCCATGTCGCATCCGGAGCCGAGTCCGATGCCGATGGGCGGCATGCACGATGGCGATGTCTGCGCCTATTGCCCGTTGCTGACCTCGCTGCTGCCGGTGCTGCTGGTGCTGGCGCTGGTTCTGCCGCCATTGCGGCGCATTCGCCTGCCGTCCTGGGCCACGCCTGCGCAGGCCGCGCAGCCGTGTTTGTCGGGATTGGGAGCACGCGGACCACCGATCCTGCTCTGAACCACGCACCTGCCCGCGGGGCCTTGCCCCGCCCATCGTGCTTTGGAGAATCTCATGTCCGTATTTGCCTGTGCGACGGGTGTGCCGTCGCGTCGCGCGCTTGCCTGCGCGCTGGCCGCCGCGTTGCTGCCGAATCTTGCCCTTGCCATTGAAGAGACTGATGGAGACAAGCCCGTCACCCGCCTCGAAAGCGTGGTCGTGATCGGCACACCGGTTCAGCCGCTCACCTTCGAAACCGATCCAAAGCTGCCGCGCCAACCGGTTCCGGCCAGCGACGGCGCGGATTACCTGAAAACCATCCCCGGGTTCTCCGCGTTGCGCAACGGCGGCACCAACGGTGATCCGGTGCTGCGCGGGATGTTTGGCTCGCGCCTGAGCCTGTTGACCAGCGACGCCAGCATGCCTGGTGCCTGCCCGTCGCGGATGGACAATGCGATGTCCTACATCGCGCCGGAAACCTTTGACACGCTGGTGGTGGTGAAAGGCCCGCAAACCGTGCGCTGGGGGCCGGTTGGCTCGGCCGGCACGGTGCGCTTCACCCGCGAGGTGCCGCGTTTCGACAGCATGGGGTTGCGCGCGCAGGGCAGCCTGCTGGGTGGCAGCTTCGGCCGCAACGATCAAGTGCTGGAACTGGTGGCCGGCGCGCCGAAAGGCTACGTGCGGCTGGGTGCCAACCGTTCGGAATCCGGCGATTATCGTGACGGCAACGGCCTGCGCGTGCCGTCGGCGTGGAACAAGTGGAACGCCGATCTGGCGCTGGGCTGGACGCCCGATGCCGAGACCGTGCTGGAAGTGGCGTTGGGTGCGGGCGACGCGCAGGCGCGCTACGCGGCGCGCAGCATGGACGGTGCGCAGTTCCGACGCGACAGCCTAGGGCTGCGTTTCGAGAAGGCGTTCACGGGCCGGTTGCGGCAGGTGCAGGCCAGCGCCTACCGCAATGTTGCCGATCACCTGATGGACAACTACAGCCTGCGTAGCCCCAATCCGCTGGGCAGCATGCCGATGCCGATGGCGTCGAACGTTGCACGCACCACGCAGGGCGGACGAGTAGCGGTGGACTGGGCTTGGGAGAAATTCGAGCTCACGGCAGGGTTGGATACCCTGCACAGCGTCCACCGCCGGCGCAGCGCCATGGGGCGCGGTGCCTACCGTGCTCAGCCGTGGACGCAAGATGCGCGCTTCAGCGATCTGGGGGTGTTTGGCGAAGCCACCTGGACGCTGGGCGAGGGACATCGCCTGCTTGCCGGCCTGCGCGTGGATTGGGCCGAGGCCACGGATCGGCGGGCGATGGTCGGCAAACCCGCCAAGCCAAATCCGACCTTTGGACAAACGCGCGCGCACACGCTGCCGGCCGGCTTCGTCCGCTACGAGCGTGGAATCGCGGCCAGCGGTTGGGGTTGGTACGCGGGGCTGGGTCACACCCGACGCATGCCGGATTATTGGGAACTTTTTTCCCCCGACCTCGGGCCGGTCGGGGCCGCCAATGCGTTTGCCGGCGTGCGCCCGGAGAAGACCACGCAGATAGACGCGGGCCTGCAATGGCGCGGTGCGCGCGGCAGCGCGTGGGCGTCCGGATACCTTGGGCGGATCGACGATTTCATCCTGTTCCGCTACATGCCCGGCGGCATGATGGGGCCCAAGAGCAAGGCGACGAATGTCGATGCGCGGATCCACGGGCTGGAGGCCGGCGGTGAGTTCCGACCGGGCAACGATTGGACCGTGGGTGGCAATTTGGCTTGGGCTTGGGGCTCCAATCGGGATGCGGGCACTGCGTTGCCGCAGATGACGCCGCTGGAAGTGCGCTTGAGCGCGGCTTGGGAAAAGGATCGGTGGAGCGCGGGTGCGCTGCTGCGTCTGGTTGCGGCGCAGCGCCGCGCGGCGCCGGAGCAGGGCAACGTGGTTGGCCAGGACCTGGGCCCGAGTCCGGGCTTTGCCACGCTGGCGATCAACGGCGGCTACCGTTTCAACGATCGCCTGCAGCTGACGGTCGGGATCGACAATCTGTTCGATCGCGCCTATGCGGAGCACCTCAATCTGGCCGGCAGCGCCGATTTCGGCTACCCCGCGCTGCCGGTGCGGATCCTCGAACCGGGCCGCAGTCTCTGGCTGAAGCTGATCCTCACCCCCTGACACGCGGCACAATGCGGGGCGCGGCACGAAGCGGCCGCGGCCTGCGGGAGAACACGCATGAAAATTCGCATGAAACACACGTTGATCTGGGGTCTGGCCCTGCTGCTTTCCGCCTTTGCCGCCATTGCGGCCGAAGGCGGCATCCGCGTCGAATCGGCCTGGGCGCGCGCCACCCCGCCGGTGGCGCCGGTGGCGGCGGCTTATCTCGTGGTGATCAACGATGGCGACACGCCCGATCGCCTGTTGCGCATCGACAGTGGCATTGCCCGGCGCATCGAGATGCACCGCACCGCGAATGAGAACGGGGTGATGCGGATGCGGCCGATCGAAGGCGGTGCCGTCATCCCCGCGCGCGGGCGGCTGGAGTTCGCGCCGGGTGGCAATCACCTGATGTTGATCGGCCCGGTGCGCCCGCTGGTCGCCGGTGAAACCTTCGAAGCGACGCTGGTGTTCGAACGTGCGGGCCCGCGCAAGGTGCGTTTCGAGGTGCGCGGCATGGATGGCAATGCACCTATGCACATGCATTGAGCGGTGTGGGCTGTCTTGTCGCAGGCCGAGGCGGATGCCCCTGGTCGCGAATGTCCTCCGACATCGGCTTGTGGCCGATGTCTCCCCCTTTATTTCGCGACCAAGGGCATCCGGCTCGGCCTTTGGAAGTACTCAGGTAGAGCGGGGATCAACTGAAAGCCAGAGCCCGGTGTGGCTCGCAGGCCTTCGGAGCAAAATAAAGGAGGAGGCATTCGCCGCCAGCGAATGCCGGGGGACATTTGCTCCGAAGGCCTGCGGGCCACGCCGGGCGTCCGACGCCGGCAGATCGCTGGTCCAGCGGCGGTCAGTCATTCCGGAAGCAGGATCCGGACCGGAACGCCCCAGCATGCTTGACAAGACAAATTACATCTGTAATCTGGAAAAAAATTACGGGTGTAAACGATGCAGATCAGCGAAGCCGAATCGGTGGTGATGGACGTGCTCTGGCAGCGTCATCCGCTGGGCGCGGATGAGGTGGTCGGCGCGCTCGCCAGCCGGCAGGATTGGCAGGAAGCAACCATCAAGACCCTGCTCAATCGCCTGCTGAACAAAGGCGCGATCAGCGCTGCCAAGGACGGCCGACGCTACCTGTACTCGCCCTTGCTCGAACGCGAGGACTGGGTGCAGGAAGAGAGCCGTGGCTTGCTCGATCGCCTGTTCGATGGTCGCGTCGCGCCACTGGTCGCGCATTTTTCGAAGCATCGCAAGCTCAGCCGCAAGGACATTGCCGAACTGCGCAAATTGATCGAGGAGATCGACGATGGACAGTCATGAACTGTGGGCGTGGTTGATCGAAGCGACCTTGGCCAGCAGCGCGGCGGTGCTGCTGGTGCTGGCGCTGCGGCGGCGGCTGCGGCGGGCGTTCGGTCCGCAGCTGGCCTACCTCTTGTGGGCCATGGTGCCGCTGGCGATGCTGGCCACGCTGGTGCCGAAGCCGCCGGCGACGGATGCGGCGGCGGCGCCGATGCTGCAGGCGATGATCCTCCCGACTGCGTTGGTCGATGCGGGGCTGCCGATGGCGCAGACGCTGGCATGGCGGCCGTGGCTGCTGGCGCTGTGGCTGGCCGGCGGATTGCTGTTCGCGCTGCGCCAGTGGCACAGGCAGATCGCGTTCCGGCGCGGCTTGGAACCGCTGCTGCCGCAGGGCGACGCGCTGCGCGCACACGCGGCGATCGCCGGCTTGCCCGCGAGCCTGGGGCTATGGCGGCCGCAGGTGGTGCTGCCTGCCGATTTCCAGACCCGCTACGACGCCAGCCAGCGCGCCTTGATGCTGGCCCACGAGCACGCCCACATCGCCCGCCGCGATCTGCAGGCCAACGCGCTGGCGCTGGTGCTGCGCAGCCTGTTCTGGTTCAACCCGCTGCTGCACTGGGCTGCGCGCCGGTTTCAGCAGGACATGGAAATGGCCTGCGACGCCTGCGTGCTGGCGCGTGTCCCGGCAGCACGCCGAACCTATGGAGCAGCCATGCTGCTGACCCAGCTGGCGAACCAAACCCCGCCACTGGGCTGCCATTGGGGCCAGGGGCATCCACTCAAGGAGAGAATCGAAATGCTCAGCCAAGCCCCTTCCACGCGTCGCCGCACGCGCCTCGGTGCCGTGGTGATCGGACTCGCGTTGTCTGCGGGCGCCTATGCGGCGTGGGCCGCGCAGCCGCCGGAGCTTGCGCCGTTGGGAACGGCGCCCGAACGTCCGGCTGCCGATTTCGATGCCCGTGTGAAATACATGGCCGATGGCGAGGAATCCGGACGCATCGTCATCAGCCAGAACTTCGGCACGCGTTTCGTCTTGACCGACGCCGGCCACCCCGAGCTGCCACCGCTGGCCGTGACCGTCACCCCGGTGATGCATGTCGGGATGGCCTACGAGGTCCAGACCGAGTTGCTGCGCGCCTCGGGTCCCGAGCCGGGGCCGCGGCTGTTGATGCGTGATGGCAGGGTCACCAGTGCCCGCGTGGAAACCGCAAATGGTGGCGGGTTTGGCAGCGTGGAGGTGGCCATCGCAGTCGAGGCGCGCGACATCAAGGCGGCGCAAGCCGCCGCGCGGCCGCTGTCGTCACCGCCAACGCCTCCACCCGCGCGGCCGCTGCCGCCGACCGTGCCGCCGCCGCCCGCACCGGATGGCGCTGCGCCGCCGGTGCCGCCCGCACCGCCGCCTGCGCCAAGTGCGCTGGTTGCACCGCCGCCACCTCCCCCGCCGCCGCCGCCGCGTGATGGTTCGGCAGGTGCCTCACCGGCAACCGCGATCCGGCCACTCGCGCCCCCCGCTTACCCTGTCGATGCCCAGCAGGAAGGCATTGAGGGCATGGTCGTGATGGTGGTGGACGTGGGTGCGGATGGTCGGGTGACGAACGCCGTGGTGGATCGGTCCAGCGGTGACAGCCGTCTCGATGCTTCGGCGCTCTCGGCAGTGCGCGGCTGGACATTCCATCCGGAAATGCGTGCCGGCAAGCCGGTGGCGAGCCGGGTGCGGGTGCCGATCCAGTTCGCAGCGCATGATCCTGACGCCGCTCCGCCGGTGCCACCACGGCCAGCAGCGAACGGAGGCTGAGGCCTTGCGCTCCATTCGCAAGAACGTGCTTGCCTGCGTGATGCTCCCGGTGGCGATTACCGCCACCGGGTGCGCCTCGCATCCACCACCGTTGGCGACACCGACCGTTGGCTATGCTGCAAACGGCAGTGTCAGTGCAGATATTCTGGAAGCCGATGCGGCTGCGCGTTATCAGCCTGTGCCGGGCAGCGATTACCTGAGCCCGGTGGCGAATCCCGGGAATGCCAGCCCGGTTTACCCGGCGGGACTGCTGACGCAGCGTCTGCCGCCGGTGCAGGTGGCGGTGCGGTTGATCGTGGATGCGACGGGTGGGGTGGTCGATGCCCGCATCGCGGCCGATCAGGGGGGTGAACCGCCGTTTGCCGAGGCCGTGTTGGTGGCGGTGCGTGGTTGGAGGTTCATTCCCTTGCAGCGGGTCACCGGCACCAGACTGGAAGCCTTGCCGTTCACCGAGAGCTACCGATTTACCTTTCGTCAAGTCGACGGCCACGCGGTTGTCGAGACCGAATGAGCCGACTTGTCGATGCCTACTTGCCCAAGGTCCGATTGAGCAGGTCGGCCAGCCGGATCGCGGCGATCTCCACCCGCTGTTCGGCCAGGGGACGCATCTGTTCCAGGTAGTGGCTGGTCATCTTGTGCTTGTTGTCGGGCGGATACAGGCCGGGCTGCTCGGTCAGGCGACAGGATTCCTCGGCCCACTGCAGCGGCGTGGTGGCGGTCTGCGCCAGCCGTTCGAACGGCGCCTGCGGCTCGCCTGCCAGCGCATTGGCGTACGCCGCAAGGTCCAGCTTGCGGTTGGCGAGAATGTAGAAATCCCACACCGAATGCAGGTTGGTGCCCTGGACGCCATCCACATATTGCCTGCGCGCGTAGTCCTCCGGCTGGATCGAGGTGCGCAGGCTGATCTGGAAGCGGTTGCCGCCGGCATCGGTGCGGCTGTTGGCGTGCAGCGGCTGGTGCAGGTCGCCGACCAGATGCACGACCCACTTGAGCGCGTCGCGCCGCGCCTCCAGCGGCTGGCTGCGGTCGCCGAGGATTGCCGTTTCCCGCTCCAGCGCAGCGACCGCGCAGTTGCCGTCGGGGCAGTCGCGGGCGAGGTCGAAGCCGCAGCCGCCGCCGCTGGCGTTGATGTAATGCCAGCGCGAGGTCGCCCGGAACAACTCGGGATCGGTGCTGCGCAGGGCGTCGGCCCAGGTAGCGACGCCGGCCAGGCTCGGATCCGGCTCGCCCTTGAGCAACACCGCGACTTCGGCAGCGGCAGCCGGGTTCAGCCGCCGCTGCGCCAGCTCGCCAACCAGCTGGTGGCCGAGCGCGGACCAGGCCAGCCCGGCGACCGGGATCAGGGTGATCAGGACAAGGAACAGCGAAATGACGATCCGTCTTGACATTGAAGGTGGCCGTGGCGGGCTAAACCGCTAAAATAGCGCGGATCGGACGCGTTGTCCGACGAGAAATCCTCCAGGAGTCAGCAGATGGCAATCAAGGTCGGCATCAACGGCTTCGGCCGCATCGGGCGCTGCGTGTTCCGCGCCGCGATCGAGAACTTCGCAGGCGACATCGAAGTCGTCGGCATCAATGATTTGCTGGAGCCGGACTACCTGGCCTACATGCTCAAGCACGACTCGGTGCACGGGCGCTTCCAGGGCGAGGTGGCGGTGGAAAACGGCGCGCTGGTGGTCAACGGCAAGCGCATCCGCCTGACCGCCGAGCGCGACCCGGCCAACCTGAACTGGGGCGAGGTCGGCGCCGAGGTGGTGATCGAGTCCACCGGGCTGTTCCTGACCGCCGAGCAGGCGCACAAGCACATCGACGCCGGCGCGAAGAAGGTCATGATGTCGGCACCGTCGAAGGATTCCACCCCGATGTTCGTGTACGGCGTCAACGACGGCAAATACGCCGGCGAAGCGATCATCTCCAACGCCTCGTGCACCACCAACTGCCTGGCGCCGGTGGCCAAGATCCTGAACGACAAGTGGGGCATCAAGCGCGGCCTGATGACCACCGTGCACGCCGCCACCGCCACCCAGAAGACCGTCGATGGCCCCTCGCACAAGGATTGGCGCGGCGGTCGCGGCATCCTCGAAAACATCATCCCGTCCAGCACCGGCGCGGCCAAGGCCGTGGGCAAGGTGATCCCCGAGCTCAACGGCAAGCTCACCGGCATGAGCTTCCGCGTGCCGACCTCGGACGTGTCGGTGGTCGACCTGACCGTGGAGCTGGAAAAGCCGGCGAGCTACGCCGAGATCAAGGCCGAGATGAAGGCGCAGAGCGAAGGCGCGTTCAAGGGCATCCTCGGCTATACCGAAGAAAAGGTGGTGGCCACCGATTTCCGCGGTGATGCCCGCACCAGCATCTTCGACGCCGACGCCGGTATCGCGATGGACGATACCTTCGTCAAGCTGGTGAGCTGGTACGACAACGAGTGGGGCTACTCGAACAAGTGCCTTGAAATGGTCAAGGTCATCGCCGCGCGCTGAGGCGGCGGTATCCGGCCACGAAAAAGCCCCGCAATGCGGGGCTTTTTCATTCACGGCCCGTGGGTCATTCGCGGCGCAGCAGCGGCAGCTTGTCCGGCTTGCCGTCCCATTCGGCCGCATCGGGCAGCGAGGGTTTCTTGTGGGTCAAGACCGGCCACAGCGGCGACAACTCGGCGTTGATCGCGAGGAAATTCTCCTGTCCGGCGGGAACGTCGTCCTCGGCGAAGATCGCCCCGACCGGGCATTCGGCCACGCACAACGTGCAATCGATGCAGCTTTCCGGATCGATGACGAGGAAATTGGGGCCTTCGTGGAAGCAATCGACCGGGCACACCTCGACGCAGTCGGTGTGCTTGCAGTTGATGCAGTTTTCGGTGACGACGTGGGTCATGGCAGCAGGTTTTGCGGGCTTTCGATTATAAGCGATGCGGTGATCGCCTCGTGCTGGGTCAGACGACCGAATCGGCGTAGAACATGAGCTTGGCGAGGACCACGATTCCCACCATCAGCGACAGCACGATCCGGTGGGTATAGCGGAAGCGGCAGGGGTCCATGGTGCCTTTCAGGCCGGCGCGGATCGCGGTGACGAACACCCCGAGCACGCCGAAAGCGAGCAGGACCTTGAGCGAAAGCAGCCAGCCGAATGGCGTTCCAAGGCAGGTGAACCCGCTGCAGCGGATGTCGAACAGTGCGAACCCGCTGAGAAACAGCAGCGCCACCACCACCGGCATGAAGCGCCGCACTCGCGCCATCACCGCCGCTTCGATTTGCTCCATGATCGCGTGGTCGAAGCGCGCGTGGAACGATTCCAGCACCAGCACCTCGAAACACACGGCGCCGACGAAAATGATGGCGCAGGACAGGTGCAGCAGCAGGATCAGGGGATACCACGAGGCCATGCGGACACGATACGCCGCCGTTCCCGGCCTGTCTGGGGCAGAATTGACTTGGATCAACTGAAACGGCAGGCGGTTTGGCCTGCGTGATGGAAGACCAGCGTGGCCGGAAGTGGTGTCCGCAAGCCGTGGAGTTTGCGCCGTCGCCTTGCCCTCGGGCTGGTGGCTGCGGCGCTGTTGCCGGCGATCCTGTTCAGCGCGGCGCTGCTGGCGACCCAATGGCGGCGCGACCACCAGAATCTGAGTGCCGCGCTGGATGCCAGCGTGCGACTCAATGCCGGCCTGATCGACGATTTCCTAGAATCCCAGCAGGCCGCCATGCGATTGTTGGCCGAGACCCTGCCCGAGCACCCGGAGGATGACGGGATCCGGCTGGCGAATGTGCTGCACGCCTACCCGGCGATGATCCGCATCCTGGTGGTCGACACCGGGGGCGATGTCGTCGCCATCCGCGATGCCCGCGGCCGTGAACTTGCACAACTGTCCGGGCTGGGCCGGAACGAAGACTGGTTCCTGGCGGCCCGTGATCGATTCCGGCCGTATGTCACCAACGTCTATCACCGCCCGGCCTACGGGTCGGAAGCAGTGGTTGGCGTGTCCGCACCGATCCTGCGAGGCATGGAATTCAAGGGCGCAGTGCTGGCGGCGATCCCGGTCGAAAGCCTGATGCGGCAAAGCGCCGAGAGTGCGGCCCGCAGCCAGTGGGAGCTGCTGCTGATCGATCGCGACAACCGGGTCATCTTCGCCAGCCATGGGCTGCGATTTCGCACCCTCGGCGATGCCGGCGCGGCCGGCGGCGCGCTCGCGCGCAGCGCTGCCACCAGCGGCCAGCCCGTCCGCGAGTTGCGGCTGGGAGGCTTGCTCAAGGGGGATGCGCTGGCCTACGCCCAGGCGGTGCGCATGCGCAATGGTTGGGTGCTGGCGCTGGTGGCGCCGCGCCAGCAGCTGTTGGCGCCCCTGTTGCCGCGCATCGCGCTGCTGGCAGCCTTGCTGACCGTCACCTTGCTCTGCGTCTTCGGCGTGCTCGGCCTGCAGTGGCGCACGCTGGGACAAAGCATCGAGGCCTTGGCCCAGGGTCTGCGCGGCTATGTGCTGGGCGGGCGCATGGATGCCCGGAGGATGCGTCGGTTGCCGGGTGAACTGGAACCCTTGGCGGAAGGCATCGAGGCGCTGGGCGAACGCATGAACGCGGCCTATGCCAAGGTCCAGCAAGTGCTGGGCGAGCGCGAGCAGGTGATTGCCGAGCGCACCGAATCCCTCAACCTGGCGGTGTCCGAACTCAGCCTGCAAAGCCGGACCGATGCTCTGACCGGTGTTCTGAACTATCGCGGCTTCCGCGAGGCCTGCGATCAGGTGTGGGCGGATCCGGACAGCCAGCCGCTGGCGGTGCTGGCGCTCGATATCGACCATTTCAAGCGCTACAACGACCTCTATGGGCATGCCGAGGGTGACGTGGCGCTGCGTCGGTTTGCCGGCGCGGTGCGCAGCGCGCTGTTCCGTTCCGGCGACGTGCTGGCGCGCCCCGGTGGCGAGGAATTCTCGGTATTGATGCCTGACTGCACCTTCCGGCAGGCCATGCAGGCGGCCGAGCGCGTGTGCGCACGCGTGCGCGAGGCGGACATTTCCCACGACGCCACCCCGAGTGGCCGGCTGACGGTCAGCATCGGCGTGGCTGCGCGCGAGTCGGATGATGCCGATATCGATGCCCTGCTCAAGCGCGCGGACGCCGCGCTGTACCGGGCCAAGAGCGGCGGGCGCGATCGCGCCAGCGCGTAGGCCCGAGTGTTGGACAGACCCGCGCCGGCGCGGGCGTTTGAACCGGCCGGCCGTGGACGCGACAATGCGCGCTTCCCATCGATTGGAACCTGCCCCATGGCGATCTTGCGCATGACCGACCTCGACCTCGCCGGCAAGCGGGTCCTGATCCGGCAAGACCTCAACGTGCCGATCGATGCGCACGGCCACATCACCTCCGAACAGCGCATCCTGGCCTCGCTGCCGACCTTGCAGCGGGCGCTGGACCAAGGCGCCGCGGTGCTGGTGACCTCGCACCTCGGACGGCCCAAGGAAGGCACGTGGAGCGCGGCCGATTCGCTGGCGCCGGTGGCCGCGCGACTGTCCGAGCTGCTGGGCCGTGAAGTGCCGCTGTTGAAGGATTGGGTGGATGGCGTGGCCGTGGCGCCCGGCCAACTGGTGCTGCTGGAAAACTGCCGGATGAACATCGGCGAGAAGGCCGATGACGAAGCGCTGGCGAAGAAATACGCGGCGCTGTGCGATGTGTTCGTGATGGATGCGTTCGGCACCGCCCACCGCGCCCAGGCCTCGACCCACGGTGTCATCCGCTTCGCGCCGGTGGCCTGCGGCGGACCGCTGCTGATGGCCGAACTTGACGCGCTGGACAAGGCGCTGGCGAATCCTGCGCGGCCGCTGCTGGCCATCGTCGCCGGCAGCAAGGTCTCGACCAAGCTCGAGCTGCTGGGCAGTCTGGTGGACAAGGTCGACCAACTGATCGTCGGCGGTGGCATCGCCAATACCTTCCTCGCGGCGCAGGGCCATGCCGTCGGCAAGTCGCTGGTGGAAATGGACCTGGTCGATACGGCGACGCAGATCATGGCCGATGCGCAGGCGCGCGGCGCGGATATCCCGCTGCCGGTGGACGTGGTGGTGGCCCCGGCCTTCGCTGCCGATGCGCCGGCCACCACCATGCCGGTGGATGGAGTCACTGCTGACGACATGATCCTCGACATCGGCCCGGCCACCGCCGCGCGCTATGCCGGAATGATCGCCAAGGCCGGCACCGTGGTCTGGAACGGCCCGGTCGGCGTGTTCGAATTCGACGCTTTCGCCGCCGGCACCGCCGCGGTGGCCCACGCGATTGCAACGTCAAGCGCGTTCTCCATCGCCGGCGGCGGCGACACCCTCGCCGCCGTGGACAAATTCGGCATCGCCGACGAGGTCTCCTACATCTCCACCGGCGGTGGTGCCTTCCTCGAATTCCTCGAAGGCAAGACCCTGCCGGCGGTGGCGGCGCTGGAAGCGCGCGGGGCGCAGGCATGAACGCAAATATCCTGAAAGGACTTTTGGGCCTGCTGCTTTTCCTCGTGCTGGTTGGGCCTGCCGGCGCCGAGGATTTCAGCAACGGCGGTTTCAGCTTCAGCACCGGGCCGGCGCCCGCCTTCGTTCGCGAGCGCCCGGTGGAAACGGCCTGGCCTGCGGATGCGCCCGGCGCCAACGATGACCAGTGGCGGTTCTGGCGCTTTGACCGGCAAGTGGACCGGCGGCCTGGCCAGGATATTTCCTACGTCGATTACATCTACGAGCCGCGTTCCCAGGGCAACCTGGGCGATGCCGGTCGATTCGATATCCAGTTCAATCCCGAATACCAGAAGCTGGTATTGCATCGGGTCGAGCTGTACCGGAACGGCAGCTGGCAGTCGCGCCTGAAGCCCGGCGAAATCACCATTGCACGGCGCGAACAGCAGTTCGAGCAGGAAATCTCGGACGGAATGGCGACTGCACTGATCCTGATCGAGGATGTGCGCATCGGCGACGTAGTGCGGATCAGCTACAGCATCATCGGCAGCAACCCGATCCTGGCCGGGCAGCAGTCGGAGTCGACGCGGCTGGCGTATGGCCACCCCATCCTCGACCTGCACCTGCAGGTGCTCTATCCCCCCGGCACCGAGGTGACCTTCCATCGCGAGAATGGTGCGCCGGCGCCGACCGTAACGCAGACGGCGGAGGCCACGCGCGTGGATGTGGGCGCCTCGCGGGTCGATCGACTGCTCAATGACGGCGACTATCCGGTCTGGTTCGAGCCGTATCCGCTGGTCCAGATCAGCCCCAAGCGCAATTGGGCGGAGGTCGTGGCCTGGGCGCTGCCACTGTATCCGGATCGTAGAGCGACGCGACTGCCGGAGGACTTGGAGCGACGGATCGCGCAGTGGAAGGCGCTGGCAACGCCGACCGAGAAGCTGCAGGCTGCGCTGCGGGCGGTGCAGGACGAGGTGCGCTATTTCGGGGTGGAAACCGGAACCAGCTCGCATCGCCCGCGCGAGCCGGAGCTGGTCTGGCGGCGTCGCTACGGTGACTGCAAGGACAAGGCTTGGCTGCTGGTCACGATTCTGGACCGGTTGGGGATTCCGGCGGTGCCGGCGCTGGTGGATACCGGGCGTGGCCGCAGCGTGCACGACTACGCGCCTTCCGCGAGCCTGTTCGACCATGTGATCGTGCGTGCCCGGATCAACGGTGCCACGGTGTTCGTCGATCCCACCATGCGCCTGCAGGGCGGAACCCCGCAGCAGACCGATCTGTCGCAGTACGGCTATGTGTTGCCGGTGGCGGCGGGGCAGGCGGTGATGGAGGAAGTCCTGCCGTCCGGTGGCGTGGAGAATGGAATTGATGAATCGGCGGATTTCTCGCCTGACGGCGAGGGGCTGCGTTTTGTCGTCGTGACCGAATATCGCGGGCGCAATGCCGACGCCGAACGGGTCCAGCTGGATCAGTCGCGGCTGGAAGACCGCGCGCGGAGTTACCGCGAGTACTACGGCAAGCAGTACGGTGCCATCGAATCGCTGGAGCCGCTGGCGGTCAACGATGACCGACAGGCCAACCGCATCACGATCCGGGAAGTCTACCGGCTGGCCGCGCCGTGGAAGGTCGAAAACGGCCTCAGCGTGCTTGCGGTGGAGGCAGGCATGGCCAATTGGGCGGCAAATCTGCCGTCGCGCGTGGAACGTCGCGGGCCACTGGATTTCAAGCCTTCCGGCCGCTATCGCAACACGGTGACCGTGCAGGCTCCCGAAGGCTGGGTGGCGCGTTTTGAAGGCGACGCCGATCGCATCGATTCCGGTGCCTTCCGCTTCCTGCGCACCCAGGAATTCAAGGACGGCAAGGCTCGGCTGGTGACGGAGATGGTCGTGACCTCGCGCGAGGTTGCGCTTGATGCAGTCCCAGCGCATGTGGCCGCGCTGCGCAAGGTGCGTGACCTCATTCGCACCCGATTTGTCTATCGGGCGCCGGTCAGCGCCGAGGCTGCCGGGCGTGAGGCGCGGTTGCAGAATCTGCTGCGAAACGTGATGGAGGAGCGCTGAGATGGCCACGATGTTGCGCGCGCTGGCGCTGTTCCTTGGCTTGAGCATGGCAGTTCCCGTCTCCGCGCAGGAGGCGGCTGCACCAGACGTTGCCACGCAGTGGCGGGAACTGTTGGCCCACGGAACGGCCGAGAGCGTCAACATCGCGTCCGCTGCGATCGATGCGGTCGATTATTCCGGTGATGGCGTGGATGGGGACAAGTGCCGCTCCCATGAGGGTGCGCTCAAGGAGGCGATCAGACAGCTTCCGGTGTCGATGATGGTTCAGCGTGTTGCAATGCTGTGCGCGCAAGCCACAGGTGACCAGGCGGCGGCCGACCGCGCTTCGGCAGCGCTTGCGGCGCTGGCAAAGGATGCCTTCGCGCAGGCGTCGCGCGGCGCCTGGGCAAAGCCGGTACGCGTCGTGCTTCCCGGCGATGCATTGGCCCTGCTTGCGTCTGCCGGCATGACGGTGCGCTATGAACTTTTCGAGCAAATCCGCCCTAGGCCCTATTTCCCCTGGCGGATTGCGGCGGTGCCGGCAGATGGCGGCCAGGAAAAAATCCTCACCTTCGACTATGTCGACACCATGCAGATTCTGGACCGTCGGAGTCGGGCCTACGGAACCCCGCGGCTGCGCATGGTCTATGCCGAAAGCACGGTCAAGGGATTGGCCGATCTGGGCGTGACGGGCGCCATCGACAACCTCGCGATTGTTGCGGCTTCGCAAAGCGCTACCGCGGCGGAGAAAGTCCGGGCCCTGCGTACTGCAGCGGCACAAGGCGGGTTGCAGTCGATCTATCTCTGGATGCTGGTTTGCAAGAGCGGCGACACTCCAAACTGCACCGATGGACTGATCGACGCCCTGTTGCCGCTTGCCGAAGCGCGGCAGGGATATCCGATGGTGCTGCTGGCAACGGCCTACGCGCAGGGGATCGGGGTAAAGGCCGATCAGACGGCCGCCGAAGCCATGCTGGATGCTGCGGATCGGGTCATGGAAGGACACCGTGCGGCAAGCGTGTTTGCCGATACCTATTCGACCTTGGGCGCCGACTCTCCGTTCCCCGACTTTCTGCGGCGCCGGCTTTTGGTTGCTCGCGACGCGGGAAATGAGGTCGCAGGAATCCAGCTGATCGCCAATGACATGCAGGCAAAAGACGATGCCTATGTGCTGAGCGCCGATGATGAGCGACGACTTGCCGACCCCGCCAACAATGGGCTCGGGAAAGGCTTGGCGGTTCTTGCGCTCTGGTATCGCGAACGTGATCAAGGCAAGTACGAAGATTATCTGCAGCGGGCGGCCGATGCAGGGGATGCCGATTCGCTGAGCACCCTGGCGTTTCGACAGCGCGGCAATCAGGGGACGGAGCCGCTGCCGCCGGCCGCCGAGGCGCTGTTCGAGCGCTCGGCCAACGGTGGGGATCCCTACGCCATGCGCTATCTGGCCTATCTGGCCATGGTTGCCGGCAAATGGGAGCGAGCGGAAGACTGGATCCTGCTTGCGGCCGTGGACAATGACGTGAACGCCATGTTCCTTCTGGCAGGCCTGTGGGCCGGTGGTCACGAAGGCATGAGCGGCACGCCGGAGCGGGCCAACGCCATCCTGGAAAATCTGGCTGAAAACAAGAAGTACGGAGCGCGTGCGCGGAGGATGCTCGCCAACAATGCGGTGCAAGGCAGGGGGATGGCAAAGGATCTGGAGCGCGCGCGACGCTGGTTGGAGCAGGACGCGGACGCTGGGGACGCCGAATCGCAAGCCGACCTCGGAATGGGCTATCTGAGCGGGCGATTCGGTCGGGCGGATGAGGCCAAGGGGCGCAAGTGGATGGAACGCGCCGTGGCCGCCAACCTGACGTCTGCGTTTACCGCCTACGGCTATTGGCTGCTGAACGAAGCGAACGGCGCCGGTGACAGTGCGTATGGGCTGAAACTCATGCGGCGGGCGGCGGATGAGGATGATGAGACGGGACTGAACAATCTGGCCTGGGAGCTGTGCGTGTCCCGCAACCCTCAGGTTCACAACCCGGAAGAAGGGTTGGCCTATTCCAGGAAGCTGGAAAAGCATCCGAACCTTGATCCTTCAGTCATCGATACCGTCGCTGCGTGCGAAGCGGCGGCAGGACACTTCGAACGTGCGATCGAACTGCAGCGCAGGGTCGTCGAATTCATTGGCAAGCGCCCCGAATCCGATCGGGACAGTCTCGCCGAAATGCAGGCGCGGCTGGCGCTGTATCAGGCAGGCAAGCCCTACCTCAAGGAGGATGCGACGCCGGACGCCCCCTGAATTGGCGCGGTCGGGCATCAGATTCATGCTAGCTTCCAGCCAGCATGACCTGGATAGTTGACCTGCAATGACGCCCACCACCGCGCAGCGCCATACCCGCATCGTCGCCACCCTCGGGCCGGCCACCGATCCGCCGGAGGTGCTGGAGGCGATCCTGCGCGCCGGCGTCGATGTGGTGCGGCTGAATTTCTCGCACGGCGATCCGTCTGCGCAGGTGGCGCGCGGTGAGGCGGTGCGGGCGATGGCGGAGAAGGTCGGACGCGAGGTCGGCATCCTTGCCGACCTGCCGGGGCCGAAGATCCGCATCGAGACCTTCGCCGAGGGCAAGGTGCAATTGCACGCCGGCCAGCGTTTCGACCTGGTCGCAAGTGTCGATGCGCCGCCCGGTGATGCCTCGCAGGTGGCGGTCAGCTATCTCGGTTTGACCGGCGATGTTGCTGCCGACGATGTGCTGCTGCTGGATGACGGTCTGGTGCAATTGCAGGTCGATGCGGTCGAAGGCGAGCGCATCATCACCCGCGTGCTCAATGACGGCATGTTGTCCAACCGCAAGGGCCTGAACAAGCAGGGTGGCGGGCTGTCACTGGGGGCGATCACCGAGCGCGACCGCGAACTGATCGCGGTGGCCGCGGGAATGGACGTCGACTTCATCGCCATCTCCTTTTGCCGCACCGCCGAAGACATGCACGAAGCGCGCCGGATCGCGCGCGGCCACGGCAGCAAGGCCGCGCTGGTGGCGAAGATCGAGCGGGCCGAGGCGATCGACAACCTGGCCGAGATCATCGACGCCAGCGACGTGGTGATGGTCGCGCGCGGCGATCTGGGCGTGGAAGTCGGCGATGCCGAACTGCCGGGCCTGCAGAAGAAGATCATCCGCGAGGCGGTGGCGCGCAACAAGGTGGTGATCACCGCCACCCAGATGCTGCAATCGATGGTCGACAGCCCGATGCCGACCCGCGCCGAGGTGCTGGATGTGGCCAACGCGGTGATCGATGGCACCGACGCGGTGATGCTGTCGCAGGAATCGGC
Organism: Thermomonas sp.; assembly: GCF_023953935.1. Taxonomy (GTDB): domain Bacteria; phylum Pseudomonadota; class Gammaproteobacteria; order Xanthomonadales; family Xanthomonadaceae; genus Thermomonas. The sequence goes on from NZ_JAMLIW010000004.1 coordinate 204,266, forward strand.
GGCCGGCCATTGGCCGGTGCGGGCGGTGGAGACGATGGCGCGGATCTGCACCACTGCCGAGCGCCAGTTCATCGCCGATACCGATTTCGAGAAAGCCGAACGTGAACTCGAGCGCGCCGACCAGGCCATCGCGATGGCGACCATGTTCCTGTGCGAACACATCGGCATCCGCGCGGTGGTGGCGATGACCGAATCCGGCGGCACCGCGCGCTACCTGTCGCGGTTCCGCTCCTCGGTGCCGATCTACGCGTTCTCGCATCATGCGGGTGCCCGACGGCGGATGGCCCTGATGCGCGACGTGTTCCCGATGGACTACGACAGCCGCGGGCAGAGCCCGCGCGAAGCGGCACGCGGCGGCATCCAGCTGCTGGTCGCGGCCGGCTGGCTGGTGCCGGGCGACCGCGTGGTGTTCACCAGCGGCGAGCACATGCAAACCCGCGGGGCGACCAATACCCTGCGGCTGCTGGAAGTCGGCCCGGACGGCGAAGCGACCGGGCTGGGCGAACTCTGAATGGGTGTGCTTTTCTGATGGCGAAGGTTGTCATACCCTAGCAGGACAAGTTGCAGCAGAGTCCCGGTGGCGAGTCCGAACAGGCCGTGTTTGGCTTCCAAGGTTCTTCGTGCTGGTTGCATGCGGGGTGTGCGTACGATCGGGCTGTGCTGACGGGCTTCAAAATTTCGTCGAGGAGATTCACGATGTCCAAGCGTCTGTTCTTTTGCTCCCTGGCACTTGCACTGAGTACCAGCGCATGGGCGGCCGACAAGATTCCGGTGGTCAATGAAGGCGGGATTGCCCGGCAGTGGACCTTGGCGCCGGGCGCCAGCCTGCCGGTGCCGGCCTACCCGGAAATCTACAAGTCCAGTGGCGCAGAGGTCTGCGTTGCGATTGGCTATTTGCTCAACGCCGATGGCACCACTTCCGATTTTTCCCTGCTCAAGTCCTGGAGCTCGGATGAATCAGCGCAGTCGCAAGATGGCTATTGGGCGCTGTTTGCCCAGGATGCCTCAAATGCGCTTGCACGCTGGAAGTTTGCCCCGCGCCCGGAGGTGGTTGAGGCCAAGCCGGTTTATACGGTGGCCACTTTCCTGTTTGGTGCCAAGGATGTTGCACAGTTGCGCAACCAGTGCAGCATTCCGGATCTTCCTTACCATCTCGTCGAGTTGCGCAACAACAAGAAAGTCGCGCGCAGGATGGTCAACGATGACCTTTTCTCGCGTCTTCAGGTCGATCCACTGCTGCAGCAGCGCTATGAGCTCCAGCAGCGGCAACAGGGGGAGGCATCCAGAAGGCTGGAGAACCCGGCTCCCGCGGCGCGATCGTCACGCTGATTGACGTCGGCGCACGGCGGGGCCGCGGAGCGGAAAGCCAGCTATAATGCCGGATTCAGCAATCGAGGCCCCACCATGAGCATCGAACAACTCGCCGAAACCGCCCGCGCCATGGTGGCGCCGGGCAAGGGCATCATCGCGATTGACGAGTCCGCCGGCACCTGCAAGAAGCGTTTCGACGGCGTCGGCATCGAAAGCACCGAAGAGAATCGGCGCGCCTACCGCGAGCTGCTGCTGACTGCGCCCAACGCCAACCAGTACCTGTCCGGCGCGATCCTGTTCGATGAGACGATCCGCCAGTCCACGCGGGACGGTGTGCCGTTTGCCAAGTACATGGCCGACAACGGGATGATCCCCGGCATCAAGGTCGACAAGGGCACCCACCCGCTGGCGGGTTTTCCCGGTGAGGTCGTCACCGAGGGCCTGGACGGCCTGCGCGATCGCCTCAAGGAGTATTACCAGCTCGGCGCGCGTTTCGCCAAGTGGCGCGCGGTGATCACGATTGGTGACGAGACGCCTTCCGGCACCTGCATCGAAGCCAACAGCCACGCGCTGGCGCGCTATGCCGCGTTGTGCCAGGAACAGGGGCTGGTGCCGATGGTGGAGCCCGAAGTGCTGATGGACGGCGACCACGACATCGAGACCTGCTACGAGGTGACGGAAGTGGTGCTGCGCTCGCTGTTCGACGCGCTCTACAACAACAACGTGATGCTGGAAGGCACCATTCTGAAGGCGTCGATGGTCCTGCCAGGAAAGAACTGCGCAGAGCAGGCCAGCGTCGAGGAAGTGGCCGAAGCCACCCTGATGTGCCTGAAGTCGTCGGTGCCGGCGATCCTGCCGGGCATCGTGTTCCTCTCCGGTGGCCAAAGCGACGAGGCGGCTACTGCGCATCTGGACGCGATGAACCGGATGGGCCCGAACCCGTGGCCGCTGTCCTTCAGCTATGGCCGCGCGATGCAGCAGGCGGCGCTGAAGCTGTGGGCGGCCGACATGACCGGCAACTACGCCAAGGCGCAGGCCACCGTGTTCGAGCGTGCCAAGGCCAATGGGCTGGCGGCGCTGGGGCAGTGGGAAGGCTGAGCCGTCTTCGTTTTCGCAGCAGCAGAACGCCGGCCACGTGCCGGCGTTCCTGTTTTGGGCTACCGTGACAGCAGAACGGGCGTGGATCCGGAAGGTGGAGCGATGGCCGCAACTTCGGCGCTGGTACAGCAGATCGTGGAAGCACTGGCGCGCGGCGACAAGATCACCGCGATCAAGCTGGCACGGCAGGCCCGCGGCGGTAGCTTGAAAGAAGCTGTCGAGTTGCTGGAATCAATGTCCGGCAACGATGCCAAGGGCATCCAGCTGCGGGTCCAGAAAGCGGTCGGTGCGGCCAGGGAGGTTGCAGGGCAGCACCATCAACAATCTCACGCCCAGACCATGCAGGCCGCGCGGCAGGCCAACAACCGCAAACCGACCGTGGTGATGGGAGATTCGCCCGGCAGCATGCGCTGGGTGATGATTGTCCTGGGCCTGCTGGCCCTGGCGGTCTGGCTCATGCTGGGTTAGTGCCCGAGATGGGGCGTTCCGAATCCTGGTGCCGATCCAAACCGATGGCACGGGAAGGATTCACCTCGGACCCGTAGAATCGGCGGCTTCCCGGACGGGTTGGATCATGGCGTTGCGTTCCGTACATCTTGTTTATGCCGCGCTGCTGTTCGGCAGTCTCGGACTGGTCGCCTGTGGAAAGGACACCGGGGGTGGCCCCGGTGGACGCGGCAATACGCCGACGGCCGTCGCTGCCCAAGTGGTGCAGGAAGAGGACTGGACCGACACCCTGCAGGCATTGGGCACGGTGCGCGCGCATGAGGCGGTGACGGTGACCGCCAAGGTCAGCGAAACCGTGGATCGGGTGCATTTCACCAGCGGCCAGGAGGTCGCGCGCGGGGCGCCGCTGGTGACCCTGAGTGGCCAGCAGCAGCAGGCGCTGCTGGCGTCGGCGCAGGCGCAGCAGGCCGATGCGCAGCAGCAGTACCAGCGCATGAGCCAGTTGGCCGGGCAGCAGCTGGTGGCACGTTCGGCGCTGGACAGTGCGCGCGCCAGTCGCGATGCCGCCAGTGCCCAGGTCGCGCAGATCCGCGCCAACCTGTCGGATCGGGTGATCCGGGCGCCGTTTGCCGGCGTATTGGGAATCCGCCAGGTCAGCCCGGGCGCGCTGGTGACGCCCGGCACGGTGATTGCGACCCTTGACGCCATCGCGCGCGTCTACGTCGATTTCCCGGTGCCGGAAACCGAATTGGCCGAAGTTGCACCCGGGCAGGCCGTCACCGGGAGGGTCGGCGCCTGGCCGGACCGAAGCTTCGCCGGCAGCGTCGAAACCGTCTCGGCGCGGCTGGACAGTGCCACCCGCGCCGCCACCGTCCGCGCGGACTTCCCCAACCCCGAGCGTCTGCTCAAGCCCGGCATGCTGGTCAACGTCAGCCTGGTTCGCGCCACCCGCCGGGCGATTGTCGTTCCGGAAATCGCGGTCCAGCAGGTCGGCGGTGAAACCTTCGTCTGGCGGCTCAAGAGTGACGGGACGGTCGAGAAGGCCGACGTGGTGGTGGGCGGTCGGGTTCCCGGCAAGGTCATGCTGCAATCAGGCGTCAAGCCGGGCGAGCGGATCGTGGTGGAAGGCACCGGCAAGCTGCAGCCGGGGATGGCGGTGGCAACCGACGCCAAGCCGGCCGCCGAGGCGGCGCGTTAGGCCATGCGGCTGTCCGATCTTTCGATCAAACGGCCGGTGCTGGCCGTGGTGATGAGCCTGCTGCTGGTCGTGCTGGGATTGATGTCGTTCCTGCGGCTGACCCTGCGCGAGCTGCCGGCGATCGATCCGCCGATCGTCTCGGTGCAGGTGGATTATCCGGGCGCCTCCGCCGGCGTGGTCGAAACCCGCGTCACCAAACCGCTGGAGGATGTGTTGGCGGGAATCGAGGGCATCAACACCATCGATTCCAACAGTCGCAACGGCAGTTCCCGCATCAGCATCGAGTTTTACGCCAGCCGCGACATCGAAGCGGCGGCCAATGACGTGCGCAATGCCGTCAGCCGGGTCGCCGACCGCATGCCAGACGAGGCGCGCGCGCCCGAGATCACCAAGGTCGAAGCCGATTCCGACGCGATCATCTGGTTCAACCTGCGTTCGAGCAGCATGGACCAGATGCAGATGTCGGACTATGCGCAGCGCTACCTCGTCGATCGTTTCTCCAGCCTGCAGGGCGTGGCCCGGGTCTTCCTCGGCGGCAGCCAGCGCTATGCCATGCGGATCTGGCTGGACGGCAATCGACTCGCCGCCCGCGGGCTGACGCCGGCGGACGTCGAACGCGCGCTGCGGGCGGAAAACGTCGAACTGGGCGCGGGCCGGATCGAGTCCACCGACCGCGATTTCATCCTGCGGGTGGCGCGTGACTACACCACGCCGGAGGCGTTCGCGCAGATGCCGCTGGGCAAGGGCAGCGACGGCTACGTGGTGCGGCTGGGCGACGTGGCGCGGGTGGCGCTGGAATCGGCCGAGCGCCGCGCCTATTACCGCAGCAACGGCGAACCGGCGATGGGCATCGGCATCGTCAAGACCTCGACCGCCAACAGCCTCGAAGTAGCCGAAGAAGCCAAGGCCGCGGCCGATCGGATCCGCCCGACCCTGCCGGCCGGCACCGACATCTACGTCGCCTACGACAGCACCACCTTCATCTCCGCCTCCGTCGAGCGCGTCTACGAAACCCTGCTGGAAGCCATCGCGCTGGTGCTGCTGGTGATCTGGCTGTTCCTCGGCAGCGTGCGCGCCGCGCTGATTCCGGCGGTCACGGTGCCGGTGTGCGTGATCGCGTCCTTCATCGCCCTGTATGCGTTCGGCTTCTCGATCAACCTGCTGACCTTGCTGGCGCTGGTGCTGTGCATCGGGCTGGTGGTGGATGACGCCATCGTGGTGGTCGAAAACATCCAGCGCCGCGTCGATCTGGGCGAGCCGGCGCTGGTCGCCGCGCGGCGCGGCACCCACCAGGTCGGGTTCGCGGTGCTGGTCACGACCGCGGTGCTGATCGCGGTGTTCCTGCCGGTCGGGTTCCTGCAGGGCAATACCGGGCGGCTGTTCCGCGAGCTGTCGGTGGCGCTGGCCGCGGCGGTGGCGATTTCCGCCTTCGTCGCGCTGACCCTGACCCCCATGCTGGCCTCCAAGCTGCTGCGCCCGCACGCCGGCCCGCATGCGGTCCATGAGAATCGCGCCAGCGTCTGGCTCAACGTCCGCTTCCAGCGCCTGGCCGACGGCTATCGGCGGGTGCTGGATCGCCACGTCCATCGGGTCTGGCTTTTCGGCGCCTTGATGCTGATGGCGCTGGTCGGCCTGCTGGCCCTGTTCAAGACCCTGCCCAGCGAACTGGCGCCGGCCGAGGACCGTGGTTCCTTCATGCTCAGCATGGAAGGGCCCGAAGGTGCCGGGTTTGATTACACCGTGGCGCAGATGAAGCAGGTCGAGGCGATCCTCGCCACCCAGACCGGACCGGGCAAACCGATCCTGCGCGCCAACCCGCGCGTGCCAGGCAGCTTCGGTGCCAGTGAGGAGATGCACACCGGGCGCGGCATGATTTTCCTGCAGCCTTGGGACAAACGCGACAAGAGCACCGCCGAACTGGCCAGCGAGCTGGAGCGCAAGTTTTCGGGCCTGACCGGCGTGCGCGTGCGCACCATGGTCGGTGGTGGGCTGGTACGCACCCGCGGCCAACCGTTCCAGCTGGTGCTGGGTGGGCCCGACTACAAGGAATTGGCGCAGTGGCGCGACATCATGCTGGCGAAGATGGCCGGGAATCCCGGCTTCGTCGGCCCGGATTCCGATTACAAGGAAACCCGTCCGCAGATGCGCGTGGTGATCGATCGCCAGCGCGCCGCCGATCTTGGCGTGTCCGCATCCGATATCGGGCTCGCGCTGCAAACGATGATGGGCGGGATTCGCGCCACCACCTTCGTCGACAACGGCGAGGAATACGACGTCATGCTGCAATCCGACCGCGCCGGGCGCGATTCGGTGGCCGCGCTGGATGCCTTGCAGGTGCATGGTCGCGATGGCCTGGTGCCGCTGGCCAACCTGGTCAGCCTGCATGAAATCGCCGAGCCGGGCACGCTCAACCGCTTCAACCGGCTGCGTTCGATCACCCTGAGCGCGCGGCTGGCGGAAGGGTATCCCCTCGGCGACGCGGTGGCGTGGGCGCAGCAGACCGCGCGCGCCAGCCTGCCCGACTATGCGCAGATCAGCTGGAAGGGCGAATCCCGCGAGATGCAGCAGTCGGGTGGCGAGGTGCTGGTGACCTTTGCGCTGGCGCTGCTGATCGTGTATCTGGCGCTGGCGGCGCAGTTCGAGAGCTTCCTGCATCCGCTGGTGATCATGCTCACCGTGCCGCTGGGCGTGCTGGGTGCCTTGCTCGGGCTGTGGCTGACCCAAGGCACGCTCAACCTGTTCTCGCAGATCGGCATCGTGATGCTGGTGGGCCTGGCCGCCAAGAACGGCATCCTGATCGTGGAATTCGCCAACCAGTTGCGCGATGCCGGCCGCAGCATCCATGAGGCCATCATCGAGGCTTCCACCATTCGCCTGCGGCCGATCCTGATGACCTCGATCGCCACCGTGATGGGCGCCCTGCCGCTGGTGATCTTCGGTGGCCCGGGTGCGGCCAGCCGCGCCACGATCGGGATCGTGATCGTGTTCGGCGTGTCGTTCTCGACCCTGCTGTCGCTGTTCGTGGTACCGGCCTTCTACGCCTTGCTGGCCAAGTACACGCATTCGCCGGAGGCGCTGGCGCACGAACTGGAGACACTGGAAGCGCAGACGCCGCAGGCGGGCGGGCACGCCTAGACCACGAGGGCGTGGATGCGTGCGGGCTGTACGCCTGCTGCGAGGTGATCGCGATGCAGGGCAGGCGGTTCGGGCAGCCGTGCCCGCGGCGATGATGGCCAGGGTGTCCGGCGCCGCCTGGCTTGCGTGCCCTGATTTCCTCCAGCTGATCTTCGCCTGGGTGTCCTGATCCGGCTCCCCAGATGCCCGATCGGGATTCCTGAACGATGGCTGACTGAATCACCCCAAATTCGGGGGGCATGACTTTCGGCAGGTTCGTTCTTGATTTGGTGTGCTACATTACTACCACACCACTAACGGAGAACACCATGAACGCCCAAGCCAAACCCCGCAACCGCGCCCGCAACGTCCTGACCCAGCGCCAGGTCCGTACCCAGGTCAGCGCCCTGATCGCCTCCTTCATCCCCGACCTCGACAGCGATCGCGGCTTCGGTCTCGGCTACGGCCGCAGCAGCAGCTACGGCGTCACCAGCAGCTACGTCCCGAACGTCCGCCCGCTGTTCCGGTTTCGTTGAGCTGTGTGGTCCCGGATGCGGTCACCAGGTCCGGGAAGAGTGTCAGGAAGGCAGTTTCCAGCGCCGGTCGCTCGCGATGCAGGACCTCCAGGCAGGCCACCAGCCGATCGCCATTGCGCGACAGCCGGGTGGCGATGCCCCGCACCGCGCGATCGACGCTGTGGCGCTGGCGATAGGAGCCCAGCCAATCCTGCGCGGCCATGCGCGGCGCCATCGCCGCCAGGCGTGGTGGCAGCTCGGCTTGCCGTGCCGCCAGCACGCGATAGACCCGCGCAGTGAAGGCGTCCAGCGGCGACGCGTTCCAGCGTTCCCAATCGCGCGCGAGGCAGTGGTCGAAATACACGTCGAGCGCAATCCCGGCATACCGGCGCAGTGGCCCGAAACGCGAGCGCGCTTCGACCACGGCCGGATGGGCATCGGTAAATCGATCAATCCAGCGATGGCGCACGATCTCGCTGCGCACCGGCAGCGGCCAATCCAGCAACGCTTGCTGCCCGTGCACGAAATCCCCGAGCAGCTGCCCGAGGATGGCGTCATCCGAATGCCGCGCCAGCCATGCGTGGGCGAGGTAGTTCATGGGGTCACTGTAATCGATGGGGTCAGAGTCATTGATCCTGTGTCCATTCCTTTCCCGTTCGGCTTACCGAATTGATTCGCATCCTGACCGCCCATAACGCCCAAGGCCCGCATCGCTGCGGGCCTTGCTGTTTGTAGTGCCGGTGATGCGCTTATCGCGCTCACTTGATCTGCTCAGCGCGCCGGCTCCCGTGCAACCATCGGCTGGCAGTCCGGCCCCAGCGCGGTGTCGTCGAGGCTCACGCAGAGCTTGAAGTCGCGCAGGCCGGCGATCTGACGGCTCTCGCCGCGCGCGACGGCAAAACGTTGCAGCGGTGCCAGTGCGCAGTCCCTGCCGCCGCCGCAGGCCTCGGGGTAGACGGTGTAGTGGCACCAGCCGCTGTCGCTGGCCTTGCAGTCAAAGCGGGCCACGCCGTCCTGCACCTGGGCCTTGCTGATCAGCACGTCACGCAGGCCGTTGGAGATGTGGCTGCTGTACTGGGTGGCGCCCAGCGAACAGCCGCCGAGTGCGAGCAGGAACTGCAGGAGAGCGATGAGCTTGGTCATGCCGAGGTCGATCACGGGCTGCCTCACATGTGCTTGAACAGGGTCATGAAGGGTTGGCTGACGGTTAGGGTCTCGGGCCGTTGCTTGAGCCGCACCGTGCCGCGGCCGGTGTCGTCGCGGGTGATGCCGGCAATGGCCTTGAGATTGACGATCGTGGAGCGATGGATCTGTTTGAAGATGTTGCCGTCCAGTCGGGGCAGCAATTCGCGCAGGGAGGTGCGCAGCAGGGACTCGCCTTCGGCGGTGACCACGGTGGTGTATTTCTGGTCAGCGCGGAAATAGGCGACGTCGTCGATCAGGATCAGGCGGGTTTCGCGGCCGGCGCTGGCGGTCAACCAGGTCAGCGGTTCCGTCGCCTCGGCCGGCTTCGACAGCGCGCCCAGCTTGTCCAGCAGCGCAGCCAATGCCGCCGCGTCGGGCAAGCTGTCCTGCGCTTGCAGGCGGGCGACGGTGGCGTCCAGCCGTTCCGGTTTGACCGGCTTGAGCAGGTAATCAATCGCGCCGCGGTCGAAGGCATCGATGGCGTACTGGTCGTAGGCGGTGACGAAGACGATGCGCGTGCGCGGGCTGGCTTCGGCGGCGGCGGCGGCAACTTCCAGGCCGGTCAGGCCGGGCATGCGGATGTCGAGGAAGGCGACGTCGGGCTGGTGTTCGGCCAGTGCGTCGATCGCGCTGGCACCGTCTTCGCATTCGGCGAGGATGCGCAGGGCCGGCCAGGCGCGCGCCAGTTCGCTCACCAGCGCTTGGCGCAGCAAGGCTTCGTCTTCGGCCACGATGCAGCTGGGGGCGTCATGCATGGGAGGCTGCTCCGGAAGCGGGAACCGTGAGGGTGGCGGCAACGCCGCGCGGGAAATTGGCGGCGACCGACAGATTGGCCGCGCCGTTGTAGCGCAGGCGCAGGCGTTCGCGCACGTTCTTCAGGCCGATCCCGGTGCCACTGGTCTTGCTGTTGAAACCATCGCCATCGTCGGCCACCGTCACCGCCACCCCGGCATCGTCGCGGCGGGCGCGCAGCCACACCGTACCGCCGCCGGTGCGCGGTTCCAGGCCGTGCTTGATCGCATTCTCCACCAGGGTTTGCAGCATCATCGCCGGCAGCGGCGTCGCGCGCAGCTCGTCGGGGATGTCGGTCTGCACATTGAGGCGCTCGCCCATGCGGATCTTCAGGATTTCGAGGTAGGCCAGCGCGCGCTCCAACTCGGTGCCGAGGGTGGACATCTCGTCCTCGGCATTGGGCAGCGAGCGGCGCAGGTACTGGATCAGATGGCCGAGCATGGCCTCGGCGCGGGCCGGATCGCTGCGGGTCAGCAGTTGCGCGCTGGCGAGGGTGTTGTAGAGGAAGTGCGGCTCGACCTGCGCGTGCAGCAGGTGCAGCCTGGCCTCGCTGAGTTCCTTCTCGGTGGCGGTCTGCGTGGCGCTGGCCTGTTCGCTGCGGCGGCGCTCGCCGATGCGGCGGGTGATGGCGCGCGAGATGGCTTCGGCGTTCTCGTAATTGATGCCGTCATCGACCAGGAACCAGTCGCGCCAGGCCGGGCTTTCCGGTTCGCAGATCAGGGTCACGCGGCCACTGTCGCCAGCGGGCAGCACGGTGGCCTGCAACTGGTTGTGCTCCGGCGCGAACCACAGCAACGGGTTCCAGCGCCGCAGCGGCGGCTCGCCGTACAGCTGCGGGCGCGCCACCTTGGCGCGCACTTGCAGGCTGTCGCGGGCGCTGCGCACGTCCGACACGCCCGGCAGTTCGCGGATCGCGGCATCGACCAGATCGAAGGCCTCACCGGCTTCCAGCGGGATTTCGATCAGCCGCTTCTGGCGGTTGTCGAGCGTCTCGTTGTCGATCCGGCCGGCTACCAACTTGACGCGATGCAGATGCGAGAACGCGCCGGCGATCACCAGGCCCATGGTGCCGAAGCCGAACAGCACCGCCGGCAGTTCGAAATTGCCGATCAGCGGCAGGCTGGAATACATGCCAACGACCAGCGAGACCGCCAAGCCCCAGGTGATGGTGATGCGCAGGAGGAAGAACAGGCGCTTGAACATGCGGGCAGTGTCGCTGGGAAGATGGTTGCGAGCATAGTCATGCTGGCGCAGGGTGAAAGGGGATTGCGACGGAACCGGCGCCGGCGGCGACGAAGGCGGCCCGGCCGGGGGTAGACTGCGGCGGAGGGGACGACGCATGGGCCAGGGTGCGGCAGACAAGCAGGCCGGAGAGAGCGCTCCCGTCCCGTGGGAAGGACGGGACGCGATCACGCGCAGCGCCGTCCTCAATCGCATCCTCGTGCGTATCGCCCGCGAGGCCTTGCAGGGCGACAACCTCGACGCGCTGATGCGCGGGATCTGCGAATGCCTGGTGGCCGAGCTGCCGGTGGCGATCGCCAGCGTGATCCTGCTGGATGACGCCGGTACCCACTTCGTCAACGAGGTCTATGCCGGCGAGTTCACCCTGTCGCCGCTGCCTTCGGAGGGCGCCTGGCCGGTGTCGCGCGGCTGTGCCGGCCGCTGCGCGCGCACTGGTGCTGTTCAGTTGATCGATGATGTCGATCGTGATCCTGATTACGTGGCGGGGAATGCCGAGGTGCGCAGCGAATATCTGGTGCCGATCCGCCATCGCCAGCGCATGCACGGCGTGCTCAACCTCGAATCGACCCAGCATGATTTCTTCGACGCCGAGGTCTGCCGGGTGTTCGATGCCGTCGCCGATCTGGTGGCCGGGGCGATCCACTTCGCGCGCCTGGCCGATGCCTTGCAGGTCGCCAACGGCAAGCTGGAGCAGTTGTCGATGATCGATGGATTGACTGGCATTGCCAATCGCCGCCACTTCGACGCGGAGTTGCAGCGGCAATGGCAGCAGCTGGGGAAAGCACGACAGCCGCTGGCCTTGCTGATGATCGACGTCGATGCGTTCAAGGCCCTGAACGATGCCTGCGGCCATTTGTACGGCGATGAATGCCTGCGCGAGTTGGCCAGCCTCTGCCAACGGCATGCCGAAGCCCGCGGCTTGGCGGCCCGTTTCGGCGGTGAGGAATTGGTGCTGCTGCTGCCGGGGAAAGGTGTGCAGGCGGCGCTTGCTTCTGCGGAAGGCTTGCGGGCTGCCGTCGAACAATTGGCGCGTCCGCACCCCGCATCTCCGGTCGGGCCGCACCTGACCGTCAGCGTTGGCGTTGCCAGCCGGATTCCGGATCCGATGCAGGCGCCGGAGCAGCTGTTGGCCGAAGCCGACCGCGCCTTGTATGTTGCCAAGGCGCAGGGTCGCAATCAGGTTCGACTTCTGCGCGGAGCGTGAGTTCGGTTCACGCTCGTGAGGACCATCTCGAACAAGTTCCGCGACAGGCGGCGGCTGCGGGTTGGCGTTCGGGCCAGCAAGACAACGAAGCCGCCCGCATGCGGCTTCATCCATACGGCAAACGGCGGGTTCAACGTGCCGCGACGGTCTCCGGGAATTCCCGACGCAGCCAGCTGTCGATCATGCGCTTTTCGTAGCGCAGCGGGTCACCGTTGTTGAGCGTGCCGGAGCCGACCAGGAAAGCCGGGTCGGTGATCCTGCGTTCGCCTTCGGCCACCACGCTCCCGCTGGCATCCAGCTCGCGGAATTTCACCACCATGAATGGCGCATAGTTGCTGCGGATCACCCGCGTGTCCTGACTGGACAGTCCGCGCCAAGGTTCGTAGCGGCCGGCGCGCTGGATGTCGAGGATGGTCAGTTCGAGGCGGTTGCCGGGCGCGATCCGCTGGTCGGCACGCTTGCGCAGGTAGGTTGCCAGCTGGACCAGCCAATCGCCGCGTGCGGCGGCGTTGCGATTGCCGCTGGAAGTAATCTCGCTGAATTTGGCCGGATCCGACCAGGCGACCGAGACCGGGCCGGAGACCGGCAAGGCGCGCGGAGCATCTTTGGCGAGCATGTCGCCGCCGGCGGCGAACGCCGCGCCGGAAGCGAGGGTCAGAGCGAGGAACAGGGAAGCGATGCGCGGGGACATGGGTGTGCTCTGTCCAGAACTGCGGCCAGTCTGCCGCAGCATCACGCGCTGCATGCTGAACGCCGCGCGGCTCAGTCAGCTGCGGTTTCGTCTTCCCCGGCTTCGTCCTTGAACCAGGCCTCGACCTTGCCCTTCACCTTCAGCGTCATCGGCATGCCGTGGCGGTCCAGCGAACGCCCGGCTTGCACCCGGATCCAGCCTTCGCTGATGCAGTATTCCTCGACATTGGTGCGTTCGCTGCCGTTGAAGCGGATGCCGATGCCGCGCTCCAGCAGGGCTTCGTCGTGGAACTTGCTGCGCGGATCGTTGGAAAGGCGGTCGGGCGGGGTGGCGTGGCTGTCGGTCATCGGAGCGTGCTGACGTGGGAACAAGGTTGACAGGATACCCGCTTGTGCCGACTAGACTGTGCCGATGCCTACGCCCACGCACGATCCCGTCCTTGCCGCCCTGCTGCATCCCTTCGCCAACGGCCTGTTGCCGTGGTCGTCGCAGGCCTTGCTCCTGCGCGCGCGCGCCGGGGTGGCCGGGCATGGGCGCGGCTTCGTCGCCAGCCAGCCGTTCCGGCCCGAGGCGGAGAGTTTGCAGCGGGCGGGAATCGAACTGCTCGATGAGGATGCCTTGCCGGAGGCTACCTTCCCGTTGGTGCTGGTGTTGCCGCCGCGTCAGCGCGAGGAGGCGCGGGCGCTGCTGGCCAAGGCCTGCGCGGCGGTCGCGCCGGGTGGTCGCGTCGTCGCTGCCGTCGCCAATGACGAAGGGGCGAAGTCGCGCGAGGCCGATCTGGAACAGCTGGTCGGCAGCGTCGCCACGCTGGGCAAGCACCATTGCCGAGTCTTCTGGACGTCGTCTGACAGTACGTTCAATGCGGCGCTGTTGGAACAATGGCGATTGCTGGATGCGCCGCGCAAGATCCTGACGCAAGACGTGCCGGGCGGAGGTTTCCTCAGTCGCCCCGGCATCTTCGCCTGGGATCGCATCGATCCGGCCTCCGCCTTGCTCGCGGCCGCCTTGCCGGACACGCTGCGCGGCCGTGTCGCCGATTTCGGCGCGGGCTGGGGCTATCTGTCCTTGCAGGTGCTGGCGCGTTGCCCGCAGGTGCAGTCGCTGGATATGTACGAAGCCGATGCGCGGGCATTGGCGCTGGCGCAGCGCAATCTCGCCACCGCCAGGGTGCCGGTGCATGCGCATTGGCAGGACGTCGCCGCCGGCGTCGATGCGCGTTTCGATACCATCGTCTGCAATCCGCCCTTCCATGCTCTGGGTCGCGGCGAACGGCCGGACATCGGTCGCGCCTTCATCGCCGCCGCCGCCGCGGCACTGAATCCCGGCGGCAGCCTGTGGCTGGTCGCCAATCGACATCTGCCCTACGAAGAGGCGTTGGCGAACGGGTTTGCCAGCGTGCGGGCCGTGCAGCAGCAGGGTGGCTTCAAGATCGTGCAGGCGCTGAAGGCATGAGGCTGGTCAAGCACATCGCCAATCTCGGCTACGGCAGCCGCAAGCAGGTGCAATGGCTGTTTCGCGAAGGCCGCATCACCGACGCCGCCGGCGAGGTGCTGTATGCCGACGACAAAGCCGAGCACGCCGACATCCGCATCGATGGCGAGCCGCTGGATCCGCCGCCCGGACTGCTGCTGATGCTGCACAAGCCCACCGGCTACACCTGTTCGACCAAGGACCAGGGGCGCGTGGTGTTCGACTTGTTGCCGCCGCGCTACCGCCTGCGGGAGCCGCAGCTGTCGACGGTGGGACGCCTGGACCGCGACACCTCCGGCCTGTTGCTGCTGACCGATGACGGCCAGTTGCTGCACAGGATCATCGCGCCGAAGTCGAAGCTGCCGAAGGTCTACCTGGCCACGCTGGCGCAGAACCTGCGCGGCGATGAGGCGGCCGTGTTCGCCAGCGGCACGCTGCTGCTGGATGGCGAAAAGACGCCGCTGCTGCCGGCGGAGCTTGAGGTGATGGCACCATGCCGCGCGCGTCTGACCTTGCACGAAGGCCGCTACCACCAGGTGCGGCGGATGTTCGCGGCGCTCGGCAACCATGTGGCGGAGCTGCATCGGGAGCGGATCGGCGGGCTGGCGCTGGATGATCTGCCGCAAGGGCAGTGGCTCGCGCTGGACGCCGCGGCACGCGCAAGGCTGCTTGCGACGGACGCGGTGCTCAATCCCTGAAGTTGTCGAACTGCAACGGCAGTTCGAAGGTTTGCCCGCGCAGCAGCGCCATCACCGCTTGCAGGTCATCGCGTTTCTTGCCGGTGACGCGCAGCTTGTCGCCGTTGATCTGGGAATCCACCTTCAGCTTTGCGTCCTTGATCGCGGCCTGGATCTTCTTCGCCAGCTCGCGTTCGATGCCCTGCTTGACGGTGATCTTCTGGCGCGCACCGGCGAGGTTGGTCTCGATGTCGCCGAACTCCAGGCAGCGCACGTCGATTTTCCGTGCGATCAGGCGCGCGCGCAGGATCTCGGTCATCTGCTGCAGCTGGAAATCGCTGGGCGCGGACTGGGTGATGAGGTTGTCCTCGCGCACGAACTTCGCGTCCACGCCCTTGAAATCAAAGCGCGTGGTCAGCTCGCGGCTGGCCTGATCCACGGCATTGGTCAGCTCGTGGATATCCACTTCGGAAACGATGTCGAAGGAAGGCATGGCGCAGCACCTGGAAAATTGGGTCGGTGCTCAGGATACCCGCGCCGGCCCTGCGGTTCCTGATCGGAAGGCAGTGGCGGGCGCGGAATCCCGGGTTCGAAATGGGCTTCGGGTCCGGTGTTTGGCCGGGCCCGAAGCATGCGGAACGATTACCTGCCTGGCCGACGCGGCGCGGCTCTGCCCGCTGCGCGAACGCTGCGCAGGGCCGGGGCGACCCCCTGCGGGCAGACGTTCTGGTAGATGCAGGCGATCCATTCCGGATGATCGACGAACGGATTGCGGTTGCCCTGATAGGTCTGCACGGCGTCATTGCGCATCCGCTCGTAGTCATCCACCGGGTCTTCCTGGCTCCACTGCAGCAGCACCGACAGCAGGCCCATGTAGGCCACCGAGGCGTTGCCGTTGGTGTTGACGATCAGCGAGGCGTTGTCGGTCAGCCGCAGGTCGGGTTCGGCGTAGCCGGTATCGGCATTGGTGCCGCCTTCGTAGCGGATGTCCATGTACAGCACGGCGCGCGCCACGTTGCCCTTCATCCCCTTCCAGGTTTGCCAGATCGAATTGTTGGTCCAGTTGGAATTGCCCGGGAACACGCCGCTGCCGCCACCGCGGCCGTTGTGGGCGGCGGTCGGATACTCGACGCAGCTGGCGTTGCAGTTGCCGTACGGCTTGTTGCCGCGGGCGCTGTTGTAGCCGATGTCGGAGGCCATCAGCATGTGCAGGTCGGTGTAGGCGAAGTTGCTGGGGCCATCGACCGAGAAGCCGTAGGAGTTCGGCCAGGTGTGTTCGCGGTTGTAGTAATTGTTGCCGCCGCCGGCCTTCGGATAGGCCGTGTTCTTGTAGACGTCGAGAATCCTGCTGGAATCGAGCGGGTCCTCGTCGGCAAAATCCAAGGCGTTCCAGGTGTCGGTGGTGCTGGCCGAATACGGGATCTTGGTGCTGTGGGCGATCAGGGCGTGCAGGCCGGAACGCAGCGATGCGGCGCTGGAGCTGTCGATGCCGTTGTAATACGTGCCACCGCTGCCACCACCCGTTCCGCCGCCACCGCCACCGCCGCTGGGCGCGGTGAAGCTGCCGGTCAGGCTGGTGCCGGAGAATGCGGCATAGGCGCGCAGCATGACGTACCAGGTGCCGGCCTGCGGCGTGGCAAAGCTGCAACTCTCGTTGTTGCCGGTCTTGTAGGGACGGCAGTCGTAGCTGCTGGTGGTCGGGGCGCTGCCGAAACGCACGTACAGGTCGGCATCACCGCTGCCGCCGCTGCTGGTGAAGTTCAGGTTGCTGGCGCCGGCGGGGACGGCCAGGGTCCAGGTCAGGCTCTTGCCGGTGGCCGCAGACAGGCCGGTGACCGGCACGCCGTTCTGCAGCACGTTGCCACCCCCGCCGCCGCCGCCACCGCTGCCGCCGCCGGTGGGCGTTTGCCCGCTGTTGCAGGCGCCGAAGGAACTGGCGCGCGACGCCTGCCAGGTGAAGTCCGCATAGCGGCTGCCGCTGCCGGCCAGCTGCAGCGAGGTGCCCGAGGCGGTGGACGAAGTTTCCGACTGCGGGATCGCGGTGCTGGCGTGGCCGCTGGCCGGACCATCGGTGGCGGTGAAGATGCCTTCATAGCTCAACAGCTGGACCAAGGCGCCGCTGGCATCGACCAGGGCGAAGCCATCAGGCGCGCCGTTCTGGATCCCGGTCGCCGCCACTGCCACCGTGCCGTAACCGTTGCATTGGTTGGCGACGGTGCCGGACAGCGGCAGCGTTGCGTAGCGTTTGCCATCCGTGCCGTTGTAGAGCACGACGCTCCAGCCGGAAAGATTGGTGCCCGCGGGCGCCATGACCTCGATCTTCTCGGAGGCATCACTGCCGGCGTTGTCGTAATGGAATTCGTTGATGAACACATCGGCACGCGCGGGACTGGCGGTGACCAGGCCGAGCACGGCAAGCAAGGAAAAACAGGCAAGACGCATGACGCAACCTCACGGATGGGTTGATTGGAAGGAATGGCATGGCGTCGCGGGGGAGGGCAGGCCCGGGTCGAATCATTCCCCGATCGTCCGGTCTGCGCCGTAATTGTGACAGAGTTTGCAAAATTCATGTGGTGGTGAAGTCGTCAGCTGCGCTTGGGCGCGGCGATGTCGCGCAAGCCGAATCGAAATCGCATCATGGAGTTTTTCTGCGATGTCCTGTTTTGCCGGGGATAAAACCACCTTCACAAGCGTGATATCCATTGTTTTTCGACAATGATTGAGTTGTTTATTGATTTACCCGGATGAATTATTGGAATTGTTGCGTTGCAGTTTGTGCCTGCTCCCGGTCGGCGAGACAATGGCGCGGATGACTTCGAGGAGCTCCTCATGGCTGAACTGAAAGAAGTGCGCGTCCCCGACATTGGCGGACATGGCGATGTGCCGATCATCGAACTGTTGGTGAAACCGGGTGATGCGGTCTCCAAGGATCAGGGTCTGGTCACCATGGAGTCCGACAAGGCGACGATGGAAGTGCCGGCGCCGTTCGACGGCGTGGTCAAGGAACTCAAGGTCAAGGTGGACGACACCGTTTCCGAAGGGACCCTGGTGGCGATCATCGAAGTGACCGAAGCAGCCGCTGCCGCAGCGCCGGTGGCGGCTCCGGCTCTCGCGCCCGCGGCAGTCGCAGCGCCGGCCCCGACGCCTGCCGCTCCGGTTCCACCGGTGGTGATGGTGGAAAGTGGTGCCCCGGTACCGGCGCTGGCACCGGTGGCCGAGCCCGGCCAGCCCGGCATCCCGCCGATGCGGTTTGAAGCCGATGCCGTGCTGCCGGCCAAGGTGCCTTACGCCAGCCCGGCGGTGCGCCTGTTCGCCCGCGAGCTGGGCGTGGATCTGGCCCAGGTCAAGGGCAGTGCCCGCGGCGGTCGCATCAGCAAGGAAGACGTCCAAATTTTCGTCAAGACGGCGCTGGCCGGTGGCGGCGCTCCGGTTCAGGCGACGGGCGGTGGCGTGGGCGGGCTCAACCTGCTGCCTTGGCCAAAGGTGGATTTCGCCAAATTCGGTGCGGTCGAAAGCAAGCCGCTGTCGCGGATCCAGAAAATTTCCGGGGCCAACCTGGCGCGCAACTGGGCGATGATCCCGCACGTCACCCAGTTCGACGAAGCCGACATCACCGCGCTGGAAGACTTGCGCGTGGCGGTGAACGAGGAGAACGCGAAAGCCATCGCCGCGGGCAAGGCCGGCAAGCTGACGATGCTGGCGTTCCTGATCAAGGCCAGCGTCGCGGCGTTGCAGAAATTCCCGACCTTCAATGCCTCGCTCGACGGCGACAACCTGGTCCTCAAGCAGTACTTCCATATCGGCTTCGCTGCCGACACCCCGAACGGGCTGGTGGTGCCGGTGCTGCGCGATGCCGACCGGAAGGGCGTGGCGCAGATTGCACGCGAAATGGGCGAGCTGGCGGCGCTGGCGCGCGACGGCAAGCTCAAGCCCGAGCAAATGCAGGGCGGCTGCTTCACCATCAGCTCGCTGGGCGGGATCGGCGGCACCAAGTTCACCCCGATTATCAATGCGCCGGAAGTGGCGATCCTCGGCGTGTCCAAATCCGAGATCAAACCCGTCTGGAACGGCGAGAAATTCAAGCCCCGCCTGCTGCTGCCGTTGTCACTGTCCTACGACCACCGCGTGATCGACGGCGCCGCGGCGGCGCGCTTCACCACCTACCTGGGGCAACTGCTGGCCGACCTGCGTCGGGCCATGCTGTAAGGGCGAACCGGAGCGTGCGTTGCGCGGCACTGCCGCGCAGCTCCGGTGAGCGCCCGGCCACGGATGGCCGGGCAGGACGATCCGAAGCCGGCATGGCTGCGCCATGGACGGCCACATGAAAGCCTACGAATGAGGGTCCAGAAATGGCAGACATCGAAAGCAAGGTCCCGGACATCGGCGGACACGACAATGTGCCGGTGATCGAGCTATTGGTCGCGGTGGGCGATACGGTCAAGAAAGATCAAGGTTTGGTGACACTGGAATCAGACAAGGCCACCATGGAAGTGCCGGCGGTGGCTGATGGCGTGATCAAGGCGCTGAAGGTCAAGCTGGGCGATAGCGTGTCGGAAGGCAGCGTGATCGCGGTGATCGATGCCGTGCTCCCCTCTCCCTCCGGGCAAGTGGCGACCGAAGCTGTTCTCCCCTCTCCCTCCGGGAGAGTGGCCGGGGGTGAGGGCGCGGCCGAGTCTTCACGCCCAACCCAGCCCTCACCCCAACCCTCTCCCGGAGGGAGAGGGAGTGAAACCACCGCGCCGCAGGCGGCTGCCGGCAGCGGACGCAAGGCCGATATCGAATGCGGCATGGTAGTGATCGGCGCCGGCCCCGGCGGCTATACCGCCGCCTTCCGCAGTGCCGACCTCGGCCTCGATACCGTGCTGATCGAGCGCTACGCCACCCTGGGCGGGGTCTGCTTGAACGTCGGCTGCATCCCGTCCAAGGCGCTGCTGCATGCGGCGGACGTGATCGAGCAGGCGGCGCATGCAGGCGACTATGGCGTCGATTTCGGCAAGCCAAAAATCAGCATCGACAAACTGCGCGGCTACAAGGACGGCGTGGTCGGCCAGCTGACCAAGGGCCTGGCCGGCATGGCCAAGCAGCGCAAGGTGCGCACGGTGCAGGGCGTGGCGAAATTCATTTCAGCGAATGAGCTCGAAATCACCGGCAGCGACGGCAAGACCCAGCTGCTGCGCTTTGCCCATTGCATCATCGCGGCGGGCAGCCAGCCGGTGAAATTGCCGGCGTTCCCGTGGGACGACCCGCGCATCATGGATTCCACCGATGCGCTGAATCTGGCCGAGGTGCCGAAGAAACTGCTGGTGGTCGGCGGCGGCATCATCGGGCTGGAAATGGCGACGGTGTACCGCGCGCTGGGTAGCGATGTCACCGTGGTCGAGTTCATGCCGCAGCTGATGCCGGGTGCCGATGCTGATCTGGTCAAGCCGCTGGCCGACCGCTTGAAGAAGCAGGGCGTGGCGGTGCATCTGAAGACCAAGGTGGTCGATGCCAAGGCGCAGAAAAACGGCATTGCCTGTTCGTTTGAAGGCGAATCGATTCCAGACGGCAAGATTTACGACCGGGTGCTGGTCTCGGTGGGGCGCAGCGCCAACGGCGGCAAGCTGGATGCCGACAAGGCCGGTGTCGCGGTGGGCGAGCGCGGCCTGATCCCGGTGGATGCGCAGATGCGCACCAATGTGCCGCATATCTTCGCGATTGGTGATTTGGTCGGCCAGCCGATGCTGGCGCACAAGGCCACCCACGAAGGCAAGCTGGCGGCGGAAGTGGCGGCTGGCGAAAAGAAGGAATGGGTGGCGCGGGTCATCCCGTCCGTGGCCTATACCGACCCGGAAATCGCCTGGGTCGGCGTGACGGAAACCGAAGCCAAGGCCAAGGGACTGAAGGTCGGCGTGGGCAAGTTCCCGTGGGCGGCGTCAGGGCGTGCGATTGGGTTGGCGCGCACCGAAGGTTTCACCAAACTCATCTTCGATGAAGACAGTCATCGCGTGATCGGTGGCGGGATTGTAGGTGTCCACGCCGGCGAGTTGATCTCGGAAGTCGCGCTGGCCATCGAAATGGGCTGCGAAGTCCATGACATCGGCCATACCATCCACCCGCACCCGACCCTGGGCGAGTCGGTGGGGATGGCGGCCGAGGTCTACGACGGCTCGATCACCGACCTGTATATCCCCAAGAAGCGCTGAGCACGCTGCGTTTCAGCCCGTGAATGCCCCGCGGGCGCCGAATGCAATGGCGGCTCGCGGTCGCGCGTGGCGCGGTTGAGGCGGATGCGGTCAGGCCGTGCGCTTCTGCGGGCGCGCTGGCAGGGCCAGGGTTTGTCGACGCGCCTCGATCCGCTTCCACATCTTTTCATGGAAGTGGAAAACCACGGTATTGCAGGCCGGCTCGATCACGGCCAAGGCGCCACCCACCAGCCAACTGCCGGTCAGCAGCCAGCCCAGCGAGAACGCCACCGAGAAGTGCAGCGCCGCAAAGCTCAAAGTCTTGGCCATGCGCGATTATAAACGCGAATGATTCGTGTTTGCAACAATGACTGAACGGCCCGGTCCGCGTCTCACCATGCCCTGCGCTTGCTCGCGGCGGGGCCCGACGGCAGGGCTGCGGATCGGCTGTGCGGGCCGCCGGGTTCGACCCAGCCAAGAAAGCCCCGGCCGATCAAGGCCGGGGCTTGCTGGGGCCACCGCGGAGCTGACGAGGAATGAAGCGGCCCCAACTCGGGTTGACCGACGATTTCGGAAAAGGTTCCGCAAGCGCGGGCGTCCCCATTCACTTTTCCGTCCCGGCGCGTCGGCGCAGTTGCCGCATTGGCGTGTTCGCTGCTAGAATCCTCGGGCTAGGCGGTCGATTTTCGGCTGCTTGGCCCAACTCCACGAACAACGACCTGCGCATGCACGATCCCATCGCCACGGGGCGACGCGGCGCGATGCGCGCGGTCGTCGTTTCCGCCCTCGTGGCGGCGGTTGCGGCACTGGCGGCGCTTGCGCTTGCGGGGCTGGAGTCGGCGGGGGCGGTGGCGGCGGGTGCCGTGGCGATGCTGGTCGGGAATCTGGCCGCGGTCATGGTTGCCCTGCGTGGCGGGATCATGCCGGCGCGCGCGGCCTTCGCAAGATTGGTGCTGGGCACCGCGGGCAAGTGGCTGTTGGTGGTAGCGGTTGTGGCGGTTGCGCTGGCGGTGCTGAAACTGCCCGCGTTGCCGATGCTGGTGGGGTTGCTGGCCGCGGAAGTGGTCTATCTGCTGGCGCTGGGTTTGTGGAACGGACGATTGCAGGACTAAAGGGCACGAGACGGCTGTGTTGAACGCGACCGAAATCTTCAGCGCAATGGAACCTGCGAGCGACCCTGCGAGCGGCGGTTCGACCGAGTACATCAACCACCATCTGCAATTCCTGCAGATGAAGGTCGGTGAAGGGTCTTTCATGACCCTGAACATCGACACCCTGTTCTTCACCCTGGTTCTGTCGGTGCTGTTCGTCGGCGTGTTCCTGCTGACCGCGCGGCGCGCCACGTCCGGCGTGCCCGGCAAGTTCCAGACCGTGGTCGAGATGATCGTCGAGTTCGTCGACGGGCTGGTACGCGAAACCTTCCACGGCAACAGCAAGCTGATCGCGCCGCTGTCGATCACCATTTTCCTGCTCGTGTTCCTGATGAACTTCATGGACATGCTGCCCATCGACCTGCTGCCCTGGGCCTGGGCCAGCGGCCACGAAATGGTGGGCGAGGACCCCGCGCACGCCTACCTGCGCGCGGTGCCGACCGCCGATCTCAATACCACCTTCGGCCTGTCGATCGCGGTCTTCCTGCTGATCCAGTATTTCGGCATCAGCCACAAGGGCATGGGCGGTTTCACCAAGGAAATCTTC
The DNA here is from genome assembly GCF_023953935.1 of Thermomonas sp. Taxonomy (GTDB): domain Bacteria; phylum Pseudomonadota; class Gammaproteobacteria; order Xanthomonadales; family Xanthomonadaceae; genus Thermomonas. The sequence goes on from NZ_JAMLIW010000004.1 coordinate 227,072, forward strand.
AGCGCGCCGTTCCACGCCGAGGGGCCGGTCGGCAAGGTTCTGCTGGCGATTCCCAACTTCATCCTCCGGGTGATCGAAGAAGGCGTGCGCCCGCTCAGCCTGAGCTTGCGACTGTTCGGCAACATGTACGCCGGCGAGCTGATCTTCATCCTGATCGCGCTGATGACCCTCAACGCCTCGCTGGCGCACGTGAGCACCTATGCGCTGGGTGCTGCCCAGTTCATTGCCGGCTTCGCCTGGACGACCTTCCATATCCTGATCATCACCCTGCAGGCCTTCATCTTCATGGTGCTGACCATCGTCTACCTCAGCATGGCCGCCGAAAGCCACTGAGCCGGCGGACGCGCCTGCAGAGTTTCCTTCCACCCCTGACCACCACGAAAAGAGTCAACCGGAGTACACCATGGACCACGCAACCCTCGTCGCCGAAGTTCTCAAGTTCACCGTCATCGCGGCCGGCCTGCTGATCGGCCTCGGCGCCCTCGGCACCGCCATTGGTTTTGCCATCCTCGGCGGCAAGTTCCTGGAAGGCGCGGCGCGCCAGCCGGAGCTGACCCCGATGCTGCAGGTGAAGATGTTCATCGTCGCCGGCTTGCTCGACGCCGTGCCGATGATCGGCGTGGCGATCGCGCTGCTGCTGCTGTTCGCCAACCCGCTGCTGGGTTCGCTGCCCGGCTGATCTGCGGTCACGCGAAACGAATCGGTTTAGGCAAATCCCGGCGGCAGCGGTCGCCGGATGCAGGAGCAACCCATGCTACCCAACCTCACCCTCATCGTTCAGGGCATCGCGTTCTTCGCGGTGGCTTGGCTGGTGATGAAGTTCGGCTGGCCGCACATCATCCGCGCGATCGAAGAGCGCCAGCAGAAGATTGCCGAAGGTCTGGCGGCGGCCGACAACGCCCGCAAGGACCTCGCGCAGGCGCAGGACAAGGCCGGCGAAGAGCTCAAGGCCGCCCGCGTGAAGGCCAACGAGATCATCGACCAGGCCAGTGCCCGTGCCAGCCAGCTGATCGAAGCCGCCAAGCTCGAGGCGATCGCCGAAGGCAACCGCCAGAAGGCCCAGGCCGACGCCGAGATCGAAGCCACCGCCAACCGGGCCCGCGAGGAACTGCGCCGGCAGGTGTCGGCGCTGGCCGTGTCGGGCGCGGAGAAATTGCTGCGTCGCGAAATCAATGCCGCCGATCACAAGGAACTGATCGACGAGCTGGCGACCCAGCTCTGAGGGCCGGTCGATGACCCAGGCAACCCTCGCCCGCCCCTACGCCCGCGCCGCCTTTGCGGTGGCACGCGAGCAGTCCGCGCTGCCGGCGTGGTCCCAGGCCCTGGCGTTCGCCGCCCGCGTCGCCGCCGACCCGCAGGTTGGCGTGCTGCTGGGTGACCCTCGGCTGACCGCGGAGGCCGCCGTCAGCCTGCTCGTGCCGGAGTCGGCGCCGCAGAACTTCGACGGCCTGCTGCAATTGCTGTTCGAAAACCATCGGCTGGCGCTGCTGCCTGAAATCAGCGGCTTGTACGACGCGCTGCGTTTCGAAGCCGAGCAGGTCGTCAAGGCCCGGATCACTTCGGCCGAGGCGCTGCCTGCGGCCGAGATCGAAACCCTCAAGGCGGCCTTGCGCCGTCGCTTCGGTCGCGCCGTCGAAGTCGATACCGACGTCGATCCGGCATTGATCGGCGGCGTTCTGATCGACGCCGGCGAGGTGGTGATCGACGGTTCGCTGCGCGGTCGCCTGGCGCGCCTGCACGACGCTTTGGTCCACTGAACTCCCATTGCCCGGCCGGGCCCAGCCCGACCGGCGCATGCCGCAACGCAACGGCGGACTCGCGTCTGCCACAGGAAATCCAAATGGCTACCACCACGCTCAACCCGTCCGAAATCAGCGAACTGATCAAGGCCCGCATCGAGAAGGTCAAGCTCGCCGCCGAGGCGCGCAATGAAGGCACGGTCACCTCGGTCTCCGACGGCATCGTCCGCATCCACGGTCTGGCCGACGTGATGCAGGGCGAAATGATCGAACTGCCCGCCTCCGAGGACGGCCACGCCACCTTCGCGCTGGCGCTGAACCTCGAGCGCGATTCGGTCGGCGCGGTGGTGCTGGGTGACTACGAGCACCTGCGCGAAGGCGCCACCGCCAAGACCACCGGCAAGATCCTGTCGGTGCCGACCGGTCCGGAGCTGCTGGGTCGCGTGGTCAACGCGCTGGGCGAGCCGATCGACGGCAAGGGCCCGATCGACGCCAAGACCAGCTCGCCGGTGGAAACGATTGCCCCCGGCGTGATCTGGCGCAAGTCGGTGAGCCAGCCGGTGCAAACCGGCTACAAGTCGGTCGACAGCATGATCCCGATCGGCCGTGGCCAGCGCGAGCTGATCATCGGCGACCGCCAGACCGGCAAGACCGCGCTGGCGGTGGACGCGATCATCAACCAGAAGGGTTCGGGCATCCGCTGCATCTACGTGGCGATCGGCCAGAAGAACTCGACCATTGCCAACATCGTGCGCAAGCTCGAGCAGTACGGCGCGATGGAATACACCACCGTGGTCGCCGCCTCGGCCTCCGAATCGGCGGCGATGCAGTACCTCAGCGCCTACTCCGGTTGCGCGATGGGCGAGTACTACCGCGATCGCGGCGAGGACGCGCTGATCATCTACGACGACCTGTCCAAGCAGGCCGTGGCCTACCGCCAGATCTCGCTGCTGCTGCGCCGCCCGCCGGGTCGCGAAGCCTATCCGGGTGACGTGTTCTACCTGCACAGCCGCCTGCTGGAACGCGCCGCGCGCGTGTCCGAGGACTACGTGGAGAAGTTCACCAACGGCGCGGTGAAAGGCAGGAGCGGTTCACTGACCGCGCTGCCGATCATCGAGACCCAGGCCGGCGACGTGTCCGCGTTCGTGCCGACGAATGTCATCTCGATCACCGACGGCCAGATCTTCCTGGAAACCGACCTGTTCAACGCCGGCATCCGCCCGGCCGTGAACGCCGGCATCTCGGTGTCGCGCGTGGGTGGCGCGGCGCAGACCAAGATCATGAAGAAGCTCTCCGGCGGCATCCGCATCGCGCTGGCGCAGTACCGCGAGCTGGCGGCGTTCGCGCAGTTCGCCTCCGACCTCGACGATGCGACCCGCAAGCAGCTGGAGCGCGGTCAGCGTGTGACGGAGCTGATGAAGCAGAAGCAGTACGCGCCGATGTCGGTGGCGCAGCAGGCGCTGTCGATCTACGCGGTCGACAAGGGCTACATGGATGACGTGCCGGTGGCGAAGATCGCCGCGTTCGAAGCCGGCCTGCAGGCCCATTTCACCAACACCGCCGGCGCGTTGATGGATGACGTGGCCGCCAGCGGCAACTGGAACGACGACATCGAGGCGGCGTTCAAGAAGGGCATCGAGGAATTCAAGGCGACCGGTTCATTCTGAACCGGCGTGATTGGGAATTGGTGATTGGTGATTGGCAAGAGCGGTTGTTCGTTGGCGTGAGGTGATTCGGCTTTTTCGAATCACGAATCACGAATCACGAATCCCCGCGAGCGAAGCGAGCAGACATGGCCGGCGGACGCGAAATCAAAACCAAGATCAAGAGCGTGCAGAACACCCGCAAGGTGACCCGCGCGCTGGAGATGGTCTCGGCTTCCAAGATCCGCAAGGCGCAGGATCGGATGAAGCAGTCGCGCCCCTACGCCCGGGCGATGAAACAGTTGATCGGGCACATGGCGCAGGCGCATTCCGAGTACCGGCATCCGTACCTGGTCGAGCGCGAGGCGGTCAGGCGCGTCGGCTATATCGTCATCTCGTCGGATCGCGGCCTGGCCGGCGGTTTGAACAACAACATGTTCCGCAAACTGCTGGTCGAGTTCCGCGCGCTGCAGGAGCAGGGCGTGGAAATCAGCCTGGTCACCATCGGCCAGAAGGCGTCGGCTTTCTTCCGCCACATCAAGGTGGAGATGCTGGCCTCGATCACCCACATCGGTGACACCCCGAAGGTCGAACAATTGGTCGGCGGCATCAAGGTCATGCTCGACGCCTACACGGCCGGCAAGGTCGATCGCGTGTTCATCGGCTACAACGACTTCGTCAACACGATGACCCAGAAGGCGACCTTCGACCAGCTGCTGCCGCTGCTGGCCACGGAGACCGAGGTCGACACGCGCCACGACTGGGACTACCTGTACGAGCCCGATGCCGAGAGCGTGCTCGACCATGTGCTGACGCGCTACATCGAGTCGCTGGTCTACCAGGCGGTGATGGAGAACGTCGCCTCCGAACACGCTGCGCGCATGGTCGCGATGAAGGCGGCGTCGGACAATGCCACCAAGCTGATCGATACGCTCAACCTCGTCTACAACAAGGCGCGGCAGGCGGCGATCACCCAGGAAATCTCGGAAATCGTCGGCGGTGCCGCGGCGGTTTGACAACAAGAACAGCGGAAATCGTCGGTGGTGCTGCGGCGGTTTGGAGGATTGGGGCGTTGCCGCGCAGCGGCGTTCCGGTAATGGCAAGACAAGTACCACTGCGCATTGTTCCAGTTCCATCCAATCGAAACCTCAGGGAGGGATAACCATGAACAAGTTGCTGATCGCCGTGGCGTTGTGCGCTGCTCTGACCGCCTGCAAGAAGGAAGAGGCGGCTCCGGCTGCCGACGCGGCCGCCCCCGCCGCTGAAGCGGCTGCACCTGCCGCGGATGCCGCCGCTGCCCCGGCCGCGGATACCGCCGCTGCCCCGGCTGCTTCGAGCCTGCCGCAGGAGTGCAATGACTACATCGCGCGCGCCCAGGCATGCTTCGACAAGGCGTCTGGCAATGCCGCTTCTGCGGCATTGAGGGCATCGTTCGACAAGGTGCGTTCTGAGTGGGAGGCCAGCCCGTACAAGGACACCTTGGGCGTCGGCTGCAAGGCGGCCAATGATGCGTTCGCGCAGACTGCCGCAATGCTCAAGTGCGAGTGATGCAAGCACCGATGTTGCCCGCCGCAAGGCGGGCAACATCGGGATTTTCCGGAAAGTCCGTCCCTGTTGTTGCGCCGGGTTTTCCAGAGAGTCCCACCCACGTTTCAATCAACGTTTCAATCAAGTGAGCAGTGACATGAACACCACCGCCAACCAGGGCAAAGTCGTCCAGATCATCGGCGCCGTCGTCGACGTCGAATTCCCGCGCGAGAGCGTGCCGAAGGTGTACGACGCGCTGAAGGTGCAGGGCACCGCGATCACGCTGGAAGTGCAGCAGCAGCTCGGTGACGGCGTGGTTCGCACGATCGCGCTGGGCTCCACCGACGGCCTCAAGCGCAATCTGCTGGCCGACAACACCGGCCGCGCGATCTCGGTGCCGGTCGGCATCGGCACCCTCGGCCGGATCATGGACGTGCTCGGCAACCCGATCGACGAAGCCGGCCCGGTCGCCACCGACACCACCTGGGAAATCCACCGTGCCGCGCCCTCGTACGAAGATCAGGCCTCGACCACCGAACTGCTGGAAACCGGCATCAAGGTGATCGATTTGATGTGCCCGTTCGCCAAGGGCGGCAAGGTTGGCCTGTTCGGCGGTGCCGGCGTCGGCAAGACCGTCAACATGATGGAGCTGATCAACAACATCGCCACCGAGCATTCCGGCCTGTCGGTGTTCGCCGGCGTCGGCGAGCGTACCCGCGAAGGCAACGACTTCTACCACGAGATGCAGGAGTCGGGCGTCGTCAACGTGCAGGAACACGCCAAGTCCAAGGTGGCGATGGTCTACGGCCAGATGAACGAGCCGCCGGGCAACCGCCTGCGCGTGGCTCTGACCGGGCTGACGATGGCCGAGTACTTCCGCGACGAAGGCCGTGACGTGCTGCTGTTCGTCGACAACATCTACCGCTACACCCTGGCCGGTACCGAAGTGTCGGCGCTGCTCGGCCGCATGCCGTCGGCGGTGGGCTACCAGCCCACCCTGGCCGAGGAAATGGGCGTGCTGCAAGAGCGCATCACTTCGACCAAGACCGGTTCGATCACCTCGATCCAGGCCGTGTACGTGCCCGCGGACGACCTCACCGACCCGTCGCCGGCGACCACCTTCGCGCACCTGGATGCCACCGTGGTGCTGTCGCGCAACATCGCCTCGCTGGGCATCTATCCGGCGGTCGATCCGCTGGATTCGACCAGCCGCCAGCTGGACCCGAACGTGATCGGCAACGAGCACTACGACACCGCCCGCCGCGTCCAGTCCACCTTGCAGAAGTACAAGGAACTGAAGGACATCATCGCGATCCTGGGCATGGACGAACTGTCCGAAGAGGACAAGCTGGCGGTGGCGCGCGCGCGCAAGATCGAGCGCTTCTTCAGCCAGCCGTTCACGGTGGCCGAAGTGTTCACCGGCTCGCCGGGCAAGTACGTGCCGCTGAAGGACACCATCCGCGGCTTCAAGGGCATTGTCGATGGCGATTACGACCACCTGCCGGAGCAGGCGTTCTACATGGTCGGCTCGATCGACGAGGCGGTGGAGAAGGCGAAGAAGATCACGGCCTGAGGCCGTGATCTTCTGGTGATTGGTGATTGGTGATTGGTGATTCGAAAGAGCGCAGAGGCAACGGCGCCGCGAACAATCCGCTCTCACGAATCACGAATCACGAATCCCGAATCACGTTGAGCGAGCGAAACCATGGCCACCATCCGTTGCGACATCGTCAGCGCCGAAGCCGAGATCTTCCACGGTGAGGCCGAGTTGGTCGTGGCCACCGGCGAAATGGGCGAGCTGGGCATTGCGCCCAAGCACGCGCCGCTGATCACCCGGCTCAAGCCCGGCAAGATCGTGGTTCACCAGCCGGGTGGCGAGACCGTCGATATCGCCATCTCCGGTGGCATCCTCGAAGTTCAGCCGACCGTCGTCACGGTGCTGGCCGATACCGCGGTGCGTGCCCAGGACATCGACGAGGCGGCGGTGCGTGCGGCCAAGGAAGAAGCCGAGCGCATCCTCGCCCGTCGCGGCGAGGCGATGGAGATCGCCGAAGCCCAGCAGCGACTGGCCGAGGTGACGGCACAGCTCCAGGCCCTGGAGCGGCTGCGCAAGAATCTCAAGCATTGAGCGCGCGCCGGTCCGATCCGACCGGATCGCGGCTGTTTCGAAGTGAGTGTACTGACGCCCCGCACTGCGGGGCGTCGGCGTTTTGGCGCCATGGCGGCGCGACCTTGGCCTTGAGGCGGCGGTCCACGGAAGACGTTCAGGCAGGGTCGTGGTTCGGGTGCGATGATTCGGGTAGCCAACCGCCGAGGCCGCACCATGTCCCGCATCGCACGCTTCCTCGCAGGGTTCTTGCTCGTCGCCACGACGCTGGCGCTGTCGGCTTGTGTCACCGGGCCGACCGTTCGCACCGATGCCGATCCGACCGCGAATTTCGCCCAGTACCGGACCTGGGGGTTCTACCAGCCGATCGCCATGGAGCAGTCCGGCTATTCGTCCTGGGCGTCCGAACGCATCAAGGAAGACGTGCGCAAGGAGATGGAATCCCGCGGCTACCGCTATGCGGCAGAGGGGGCGGATCTGCTGGTGAATTTCCACGCTGACGTGCAGGATCGGACCAGCGTCTGGTCGGTGCCGCGCAGCGACGTGCAGTGGGTCTACAACTATCGGTCGCGCAACTATGTCGCGATCCCGTTCTGGTATGACGAAACCGTGGCCAGCACCTGGCGCGAGGCGACCTTGACCGTGGATCTGGTGGATGGCGCGCGCAACCGGATGGTGTGGACGGGTTCGGCCAGCGCGCCGGAGGCGCGGCGGCGGACCCCCGAGGAGAAGCTGGCGACCCTGGATGCCGCGGTATCGGGCATCTTCGCCAAGTACCCGCATCGGGGCGACGGCCAGCCATAAGGCGTGGAGGGACTCCGGTTCTGACGGCGCCAGGCGCAGGCGAAGGGCGAATCAGAACCGCGGCTTGTCCTCACTGTTCTGGTAGCGCTGCATCGATTCGATCAGGATTCGCCGCGCCTCGACGGCATCGCCCCAGCCGTCCAGCTTGACCCACTTGCCGTCTTCGAGATCCTTGTAGTGCTCGAAAAAATGGCCGATTCGCTGCAGCCAGTGTTTGCTGACCTGGGCGATGTCGTCGATGTGGGCGTAGCCGGCGAACACCTTGTCGATCGGCACCCCCAGGATCTTTTCGTCGCCGCCGGCTTCGTCGCGCATCCTCAGCACGCCGACCGGGCGGCAGCGGATCACCGAGCCGGGCACCAGCGGCAGCGGCAGGATCACCAGCACGTCGGCCGGGTCGCCGTCGCCGCACAGGGTGTGCGGGACGTAGCCGTAGTTGCAGGGATAGCGCATCGGGGTGGACAGCACGCGATCCACGAAGATCGCGCCGGATTCCTTGTCGACCTCGTACTTGACCGGATCGGCGTCTTTCTGGATTTCGATGATGACGTTGATTTCTTCCGGCGGATTGCGACCGCTCGGGACGTGGTCCAGACCCATGGCGTGCTCGAGGCAGGGCGGCGCTTGCGGTGGCCGCGGGAGCGCGATTTTACCGGAACCGGGCTGAATGCGGATGACAGCGCCTGCCGTCCGCGCTGACAATGACGGTTTGCGGCAGGACTTCGGGGGCGATGGATGGACGGCAAGCTGCGCTTGGCGATGGCGCAATTCGATTTCCCGGTGGGCGACGTGGCGGGGAATGCCGCCCGGATTGCCGGGCTGATCGCGTTCGCGCGCGACGAGTACGCCGCCGACGTCGTGCTGTTTCCCGAGCTGGCCGTGTCCGGCTATCCGCCGGAGGACCTGCTGTATCGGCCGGCGTTCCTGCGGGTCTGTGAGGCGGCGATCGCCGAACTGGCGAAGGCGGTCCATGGCATCGTCGCCATCGTCGGCCACCCGCAGGCGGCCGGCAGCGTGGTCTACAACGCCGCCAGCGTGCTGCGCAATGGCGGCATCGAGAAGACCTGCCGCAAGCGTGAATTGCCCAACTATGCGGTGTTCGATGAGCGCCGCTGGTTCGAAACCGACCCCGACCGCGCCGATTGCCTCTTCGAAGTGAACGGGATCAAGGCCGGCGTGCTGGTCTGCGAGGACCTGTGGTTCCCGGAGCCGGCTGCGAGCACGGCCGCCGCGGGCGCGCAGCTTGTTCTCGTACCCAATGCCTCACCGTTCGAGCGCGACAAGCACGCCCAGCGCGACTCCCTGCTGGTCCAGCGCGCGCAGGAAACCGGCGCGGCGATTGCTTACCTCAACCTGGTCGGTGGCCAGGACGCGCTGGTGTTCGACGGCGCGTCGGTGGTGGCGGATGGAGACGGCGTGGTCCATCCGGCGGCCGTCGCCTTCGAGGACCAATGGCTGGTCGTCGACTTCGACGCCAAGTCGCGCCGTTTCACGCCGGTGCTGTGGAGGGAAGATGGCGACGAGAGCCGCGACGCGCTGGCCTGGCGCGGGGTGGTGCGGGGCACCCGCGACTATTGCCGCAAGAACGGTTTCGACCGGGCGTGGGTGGGCTTGTCGGGAGGCATCGATTCGGCGGTGGTGCTGGCGATCGCCGCCGATGCGCTGGGGGCAGGGAACGTGACGGCGGTGCGGATGCCGTCGCGCTACACCGCCGACCTGTCCAACGACCTGGCGCAGGAGCAGTGCGACGCGATGGGGATCCGGCTGTTGAACTTGCCGATCGAGCAGCCGTTCCAGGGATTCCTGGACACGCTGGCGACGGCGTTCGGTGGCAGGCCGGTCGATACCACCGAGGAGAACCTGCAATCGCGCACCCGCGGCGCGCTGCTGATGGCGCTGGCCAACAAGTTCGGCGGGCTGTTGCTCACCACCGGCAACAAGAGTGAGTACGCGGTGGGCTACGCGACGATCTATGGCGACATGTGCGGGGGCTATGCGCCGATCAAGGACCTGTACAAGACCGAGGTCTACGAGCTGGCGCGCTGGCGCAACACGGTCGGCGATCGGGTGATCCCGCAGGCGGTGATCGACCGCCCGCCTTCGGCGGAATTGCGGGCAAACCAGCTCGATCAGGATTCACTGCCGCCTTACGACGTGCTCGACGCCATCCTGCAGCGCCACGTCGACCAGGAGCAGTCGCTGGCCGAGATCGTCGCCGCCGGGTTTGACGCGAAGGTAGTCGAACGCGTGCTGCAGCTGGTCCGGATCAGCGAGTGGAAACGCCACCAGGCCGCGCCCGGGCCGAAGGTCAGCCGCCGCGCATTCGGCCGCGAGCGCCGCTATCCGATCAGCAGCGGCTGGCGCGAGTGACCGGTCTGGCGCGCCGCGTGACGGCTCGCGCCGAAACCGTTGTTCAGCGTGAATCGGCCCGGAACGGGTTGAGCCGCGAGAACGTGCTCGGCGGGTGCGGCCAGGCGCTGTCGGTCAGCCACGGGTGCTGCGGGTCGTTCTGCTGCAGGATCCGGCGGGCGTCCGCCGCCAGCGTCGCGTTGCCGAGCTTGGTATAAGCCGCGCCGAGCAGGGCCACCGCATCGTTCTGGTATTCGCTCTGCGGGTAGGTTTCCAGCAGGTAGGTCGCGCGGTCCACGGCCGACACCCAGGCGCCGCGGCGCAGGTAGTACATGCCGATGTTCAGCTCGAAGCGGGCGAAGGAATTGCGCAGGAACACCATGCGCTGGCGGGCGTCGCCGGCGTAGCGGCTGTTGGGATAGCGGGTGGCGACGGTGTTGAAGTCGGCGTAGGCCTGCAGCGGCGCATCGAGATCGCGGGTGCTGGTGTCGAGATTGAACGCCCGCGCCAGGAACACGGTGTTGCGGGCCATGTTGGACAGGCCGCGCAGGTAATACATGTAGGCGATGTTGCGGTGGGTCGGATAGGTGCGGATGAAGCGGTCGACGCTGGCTACCGCGTCCTCGTGCTTGCCGGCCTTGTACTGCGCGTAGGCCTGCTCCATCAGCGCCTGCTCGGTGTAGGGGCCGTAGGGGTACTGGGCAATGAGGCGGCCGAAGGTTTCGTTGGCGGTCTGCCAGTGGCTCTTGGTCATCGCATCGTGGGCGCGGTCGTACAGTTCGCTGACCGGCACGCCCTCGTTCTTGTCCTCATCCGTGAACATGCCCTTGATGCTGGAGCAGCCGGTGACGAGGAGAACCAGCGCAAGCACGAGGGTGGGGCGCAGCAGGGCGGAACGAGGCATCATGGGCATAGAGCGGGCGCCGGGGGCGTGAACGCTGGATAATACCAGCACGCGGCCCGGTTCTGGGCCGTCCGCCGCCTTTCGCAGACACCATCCCGCATGAGCCAGACCGGTCCACTCACCGCCGTTGTCCCCGATTCAGCCGCAGGGCGAAGGCTGGACCAGGTGCTTGCGGACTTGTTCCCCGAACATTCACGCTCGCGGCTGGCCGGCTGGATCAAGTCCGGCGATGTCCTGGTCGATGACAAGCCAGCCCGGCCCCGGGATCCGGTGCTGGGCGGGGAAACCGTCACCATGATCGTGACCCTGGAGGTGCAGACCCACGCGGTGGCCGAGGACATCCCGCTGGAGGTGCTGTACGAGGATGCCCACCTGCTGGTGCTGGACAAGCCGGCGGGGCTGGTGGTCCACCCGGGTGCCGGCAACCCGGGTGGGACCCTGATGAATGCCCTGCTGCACCACGACCCGCGTCTGGAGCTGCTGCCGCGCGCCGGCATCGTGCACCGGCTGGACAAGGACACCTCGGGCGTGATGGTGGTGGCGCGCACACTGGAAGCGCATACCGCGCTGGTGGCGCAGCTGTCGGCACGCGACGTGCACCGGCAATACCTGGCGGTCGTGGTCGGCGCACTGGTGTCCGGCGGCACGGTCGATGCGCCGATCGATCGCCACCCGCGCGACCGCCTGAAAATGGGTGTGCGCGAAGACGGCAAACCGGCGGTGACGCATTACCGCCTGCGTGAACGCTTCCGTGCCCATACCGCGCTGGAGTGCCGGCTGGAAACCGGGCGCACCCACCAGATCCGCGTGCACATGGCGCACCTGAAACACCCCATCGTCGGCGATCCCCTGTACGGCGGCGCGCTGAAACTGCCGAAGGGCGCCAGCGAGGCCCTGGTCGCCGCCCTGCGCGGATTCAAGCGGCAGGCCCTGCACGCGCAGGTGCTGGAATTCGAACATCCCGTCACTGGCGAATTGGTGCGCTGCGAAGCGCCGGTGCCGCCCGACCTGCGCGCCTTGCTGCAGGCACTGCGCGAGGATACCGCCGCCCATCTGGAAGTGGAGCGGTCGCGCCGGTGAACGCCTTCCTGCACGCCGATTGGCCCGTGCCAGCCGGCGTGCAGGCGCTGACCACGCTGCGCCACGGGCTGGGCGTCTCGTCGCCACCTTTCGACTGTTTCAACCTCGGCTCGCGTTGTGGCGATGTGGCCGAAGCGGTCGCGGAGAACCGGCGGCAACTGGTCGCCAGCCTGGCCCTGCCGTCCGCGCCGCGTTGGCTGCGGCAAGTGCACGGCGTCGATGTTGCCATCGAGCCTGGTCCGGGCGAACCCGAAGCCGATGCCGCAGTGACGCGCAGGCCAGGCACCGTGCTCGCCATCCTCACCGCCGACTGCCTGCCGGTGGTGCTGGCAGCCCGCGATGGCGGGGAAGTCGCGTTGGCCCATGCCGGGTGGCGCGGACTGTGTGCGGGCGTGCTGGAGGCGACGGTGGCGGCGATGCGGACGCCAGCGCACGACGTGATCGCCTGGCTGGGCCCGGCGGCAGGCGCATCGACGTATGAAATCGGGGCCGAGGTGTTCGACGCCTTCACCACCCGCGATGCGCGTGCACACCTGGCCTTCCTTCCGACCCGGCCGGGGCATTGGAAGGTCGACCTGCCGATGCTCGCGCGGCAACGCCTGCTCGATGCCGGCGTCACCGAGGTGCATGGCGGCGGCCAATGCACGATCTCCGATCCGACGCGCTATTTTTCCCATCGTCGCGATGGTCGCAGCGGCCGCATGGCAACGCTGGTCTGGCGGCAGGGCTGACTGCATTCAAACAGGGGTGTGCGGACCCCGCGATGACGCAAACGCGCTGGATGCCATCCGGCGCAGGGTGTACCGTGGCCACGGAAGGCGCATTCTCGGCACCGGCAATCGGCTCGATGGATGCGGCAGGGGGCGTTTCACCGCAGGGGGTGGTCGAGACGATGCACGGAACCGTGCTGCCGACGTTGTTCCAGCAGGCGCTGGGCGCCGCTTTTTTCTGGACGGCGCCGTGCGTGCGGCGCCTGCATTCCGTGCGCGGCCAGGCCCGCTATCGCGGACTCTGTGACATCGAGTGCGGCACCAGCCCGTTGGCACGGCTGTGCGCGCGGGCGGCCGGTTTGCCGGCGGCAGGCGCGGCGGTGCCAACCACGGTGACCTTCGACGCCGGCCAGAAAGGCGAAACCTGGCGCCGCGACTTCGCCGGCAAACCGATGGTGTCGCGGCTGGAGTACCGCGATGGCCTGTTGTGCGAACGCCTTGGCCCGATGCAGTTCCGGTTCTTTTTGCACGCCAGCGAAGACGGTGGCTTGTGGTGGCAGGTGGCCGGCGTGCGGCTGTTCGGGCTGCTGCCGGTGCCGGTCAAGCTGTTTGACGGCGTGCGCTGCCGCGAACGCGAGCACGATGGCCGCTATGAATTCCTGGTCGAGGCGGCCCTGCCGCTGGCGGGATTGATCGTGCGCTACGAAGGCTGGCTGGTGCCGGAGGCCGCAGATGATGGCGTCTGATGGCAAGGCGCACGCCATCGTCGTGTTCGATGGCGTGTGCGCGTTTTGCAACGGCTCGATCGGGTTCCTGCTCCGGCATGACAATAGGCAGCGCTATCACTTCGCCGCCATGCAGTCGGAACCGGGCCGCCGCCTGTTGCTGGACAACGGCCTGAATCCCGACGATCCGGCCTCGTTTCTGCTCGTGGAATACGATCAGGCCGGCGTTCCGCGGATCAGTTCCGACAGTGAAGCGGCTTTGCGCGTGCTCACTGGCCTGGGTGGCGTGTGGCGCTTGGCCGGCGTTCTGCGGGTGGTGCCGCGCGGCCTGCGCGACGGGATGTATCGGTGGTTTGCACGCAATCGCTATCGCTGGTTTGGCCGCCACGACAGCTGCACGATCCCGGCCCCAGAGGTGCGGCACCGGTTCTTGTAGGCATCGGGGCAGTATGGGGTTCCATCAAGCCAGCGGCGGCAAGGACAGCGGCACGATTTTCGACCCGTCCTGACGGGCGCCATCATCCGTCAGCAGGGCGGGCCGTCACCGGCGATGACACACGGTCACCCGGGCCTGCTGAATGCACCAGCGGCGCGGCTGCAAGCGCGCATGTCGCCCGGTGGCGTCAGTGTGTTCGTGCCTCGCGGGCAGCTTGATGGCTCGCATCCAGGCAGCCGGCGTCACGCAACTGCGCCAGCGCTGCAAGTCGCGCTCGCCGCTGCTGCGGACGAGAGCGATCGTCGGGCTCCGCTTGGGATCGAATCCGACGCACGACCTCGCGGCAATGCGGTGATACCTCCTCGCGTTCGGCTCCGGTGCTTTCAATGCGCCGATGCCGGTCCGGCTGTTCTTCGCGCGCCGAGGATGCAGCGATGGGTTTTGCTGCCGCGACGGGTCGCGCTGGCGACAATTGGGCCGCAAGCGCAGGGTTGGCTATCGGTGCTGGCGCCGTCGCGGGTGGCAGTGGTGGCGTCGCGGCAGGCGCGGCTGCGGGTTTCGGTGGGTCGACGGTGGTGGCGGGTGCCGGTGCTGTCGCATTGGACTGCGCCATGGGTGCGGGCACCGCTGCCAACGGCGCCAGTTGCGGCGGCTTCCAGTAATACCAGCCAATCGCGCCGGCGATGAGCAGCAGGACGATGACCGCCATCATCTCGTCACTCTTGCTGCGCGGGCTGGGCTGGATGCCCTCCGATGTGATGTCCAGCGCCCAACTCAGCATCACCGCCAGCGGGAACCCGAGCACGAACATCAGGATGAAGGCGCGCAGCGCCCATTCGGGGGCCCCGAATGCAGGCAAGGCAATCGATGCGGCCTGGATCGCGATCCACGCGGCCACCAGATAACCGGTCGCCACCCGCACCACCTTGCGCCGACGGAGTTCCTCGAAAAACGACATGCCCGTCCTCCCCGATTTGCGTTGTAGCACCGTGCAATCGCCCTTGGCAATGCACCAGAGTCGAGGATGTCGGGGGGGGGCATGCACCTGCGGTCGCGGCACGTGCGCACCCACCGATTTCCTGGGTTGGAAACGTGGTCGCAATGCTTGCGTTGACTTTGTCGAAACGGAAGCCGTGACGTGCGATGTTGCCGATGCAGACGAAAGAACACGTCGTTGCCAGGTGCGGCGGGCCTGTTCTGGGGGAATGCAACTGAACGGGAGTCAAAGCGCCCGCAGGATGTCTGCTTTCTTGGCCTCGAATTCGGCGGCGCTGATCAGCCCCTCATCGTGCAGTTTGCCGAGCACCCGCAGGCGCGATTCGATGCTGTCGTCGGCTTCATCCGAAAGTGCGTGGCCCATCAGGGCGGCAAAATCGAGACTGCCCGCGTCCACCTGCCTGCCATTGACGAAGACGGTGGGCTTGCCGCTGGTGTTGTGCGCGGCGGCTTGCAGTGCCTGTTGCAGAAATTCGCCTCCATTGGCACCAAGGAACTGCGAGACGATGGCACCCGCGGATTGATTGACCAGCACCTTTTGCCTGCCATCCTCGACGGTGACCACACTGCTGCTTGACCCGCCTGATTCGGGTGAAAGCAGGGCTTCGAGCCGGGCGAGGTCGGGGTTGCCGCCGCTGACGGTGGGTTGGAGCTTGCCGCGCAGGCTGGCGTTCAGTTTGTTCGTCCACAGGCGCTTCATCAGGTAAGCGGCGACAAAGAACAGGGCGATGAACGCGACGATCGCGACGGTCAGCAGCCGTCCGAGTTGCGCCTCGGGCAGGGAGAACATGGCGGAAAATGCGGCAGGGATATTCATCGGGGGATCTTCAGTGCGTCAGCGCGCAGTGTCATCCTGCGGGATGTCGCCGACGAGTTTGCAGTCGAGTGTGCAGATATGGCTGCCGTACGGCATCAGCAGGCCGATTCCGGCGAATGTCGCAAACACGAACAGCAGGCCGGGAGGACTCGGAAGATGCATCACGTCAGGGCAGGTTGAGGATGCAAAGCGCACGCGCGCCGGGTTGGGCCTTGCCGTCGCAGCCGCGGGTGCTGGTATAGGCGAGCTTGCGGCCGGCCGCCAGCCAGGCGACCGGACGGGCATCGGCGTGGGTGACGGTGACCCGGCGGGGCTGGCCGGCGTCGAGGTCGTACACGATGATGCCGTTGCGGCTGGGGTAGATCAGCCGCTTGGGATCGTATTGCAGCGAGGTCAGTTCCCAGCCGCCACGGCTCAGCTCGCGAATCGGGCCTTTGCCGGTGCGGGTGCGCAGGAACACGTTGTCGTTTGCGTCGTTGGAAATCCAGGCCAGGTGCTTGCCGATCCGGAAGACGCCGTCGGCCACCACGTCATTGTCGGTATCGGGCAGCACTTCTTCGACGGGGAAGCGGCCAAAGGGATGCTCGAACTTCGCCTTGACGGCGGCTGGAAGTTGCCGAAGCGCCTGCGGTGCCTGGCCGGGTTTTGCGCTGAAAAACCGCTCGGCCCAATAGGTCGGGTCGCCCTTGCGCGCGCCGCGGGTTTCCATCGAGGTGGTGACGTACAGGGTCCCGCCGGACCACAGGACTTCGGTGCCGTCCTGGACGATGGTCTCGCCATTGGGGTCGCTGCCGCCCAGCGGCGGCGTGGCGGGCGAGGCGGCGTTGGCGGCGAGATCGATGATCCACACCCGCCGACCGGCGCGGCTTTCACCGCAGTCCACGTTCAGCGCCAGGAATTTGCCGTCATCGGAGAATGCGGCCTTGCCCGGATTGCAGTCGTTGCTGGACAGGCCGATCTGCCGGACGACGGCGCTGGACACGGCAACCGGGGCGGCCGGTGCGGAGTCGTGAGCAACCGCTGGCAGATTCAGGGTGGAGAGTGCGGCGCCTGCAGCGACCAGAGCCAGCAGGGCGGTGGGATTCGTTTTCACCAGATGTGTGCTCCACGCTTCAGGACGCCGGGGTCGTAACCGCCAGGGAACGCCAGTTTGAGGTTGTTGGCCCCGTATCGGCCGGTGAAGGCTTCCTGCGGGCATTCGTTGTCGGGATCGTCGTGGCGCGCGAACCGGATGTGCGTTTGTCTTCATCCACCTGCACCGTGACGACGACCGGGCGGTCGAGGTTGCCGCCTGCGCACTGCAGGATGGCGTACCAGCCGCGATTCGAATAGCCGATCACCACGCGCATGCCGACATCGTCTTCGGATTCGGTGCGGACGAGACTGGAATACTGGCCAGCCGCGGTGATCTGCGGCGGGTCTTTGGCCGCAACGACCGTGCTGGCGGCAAGCAGTGCGGGGAAGAGGGCGGTGATCAGGGCAAGAGGCTTCATTTCGGCCACGCCACGGCAGCGCAGGTGGTGCTGCCGCGACGCAGCCGGACGGTCTCGGCCAGCTGCGAACTCTGGCCGCAGAATTGCGGGTGGTCGTAGCGCATGGGCTCCAGCGTGTAGTCATCGCCATTGCGCGACACGCGCATGTACGAAGCCTGGGACGGGTCCTCATTGTCGTCCCAGCGGATGTCGGTGACGTCCTTGCCCTGGCTGAGAGAGGCTTCGTCGCCCGCCAGACCGGCGCTGACCGTGCAGCTCGCGCCGCCTGGCATCGTCGCCGTGTACTCCATGCTGCGCACGCCGCCGTCGGTATTGAGGGCGAGCCTGAGCCAGGTATGGCCCTGCGGCGCATCCTGTTCGCACTTGCACCGACTCGGCGACCAAGCCATGCGCGGGCGTTGCCGGATCCGTCGCGGATGATTCCTGCAGGCGCACGCTGCCGTTGCGGTCGGTGACCACCACGGTGCCGTCCTTGAAGCCGACCTCCGCCGTGTCTTCGTCGCCGCTGGCGTAGGCCAGCGACGTCATCGCCAGCGCACCGTCCTTCAGGTTGCCGATCGCCAACACGCCGCCGCGCTCCTCGGCGAGGTTGACGATGAACACGCGGCCGTCGCAGACCTGCGCGTTTTGCTGCAATTCCCGGTCATCGAAGACGATCGCCGCCGGGTCCACCTCAGGCAGCGTGAGTTGGCCGGTGCTGGCCTTGCCGTCCACGGTGATCTTGAAGTTCACCGTGAACGGTCGGGCATCGGCCTCGTCCTGTTCCGGTGACGTGCCTGCGCTGGCAACGACAAATCCGCGTTTGCCCTCGGCCTGCCACTGCGCGAGCGGCAGGCAGGTGCCGGCGCCGAACACGGCAGGAGCTGGCGTGGACGCAGGCGTCGGGGCAGAGGCCGCTGGTGCCGCGGCCGTGGGCGCAGGTGAATTCGCGGCGGTGCAGCCTGCGAGCAGCAGGAGCACTGTAGCGGCAATACGAGGATGGGGCACGGTGATCCCTGCGCAGTAAGGCAAACGGACTGTACCGAAGTACACGACCAATCGGGTTGAAAGCGGACATCGGAAATGAACGGATACCGCCTGCGCCCCTTGGAACGGCGCGATTTGACCGCATTTTCAGGACATTGCCGGCGCGATCGCCGGCTCCGATTCGGAGTATCCCGCCATGCGCATGGACAAACTCACCTCGCGCTTCCAGCAGGCCCTCAGCGACGCGCAGTCGCTGGCGGTAGGCCGCGACCACAATTTCATCGAGCCCAGTCATTTGCTCCTGGCTCTGATCGACCAACAGGGCGGCGGCACCCGCCCGTTGCTGGCGCAGGCCGGGGTCAACGTGCCGGTGCTGCGCGAGCGGCTGACCGAGCTGCTGGACAAGCTGCCCAAGGTGACCGGGCAGGCCGGCAATGTGCAGGCCGGGAACGACCTGATCCGGCTGCTGAACGTGACCGACAAACTGGCGCAGCAGCGCGGTGATGCCTATATCGCCAGCGAGTTGTTCCTGCTGGCGGCGCTGGACGATGGCGGTGACGCCGGCAAGGCGCTGAAATCCAGCGGTGCGCAGCGTCCTGCGCTGGAGGCGGCGATCGACAAACTGCGCGGCGGCGAGTCGGTGCAGGACGAGAACGCCGAGGAGTCGCGACAGGCGCTGGAAAAATACACCATCGACCTGACCGCTCGCGCCGAATCCGGCAAGCTCGATCCGGTGGTGGGCCGCGATGAGGAAATCCGTCGCACGATTCAAGTCTTGCAGCGCCGCACCAAGAACAATCCGGTGCTGATCGGCGAGCCCGGCGTGGGCAAGACCGCGATTGCCGAAGGTCTGGCCCAGCGCATCATCAACAACGAAGTGCCGGAAGGCCTGCGCGGCAAGCGCCTGCTGAGTCTGGACATGGGGGCGCTGATCGCCGGGGCGAAATTCCGCGGCGAGTTCGAAGAGCGCCTGAAAGCGGTGCTGAATGATCTTGCCAAGAATGAAGGCCAGATCATCCTGTTCATCGATGAGCTGCACACCATGGTAGGCGCCGGCAAGGCCGATGGCGCGATGGATGCCGGCAACATGCTCAAGCCGGCGCTGGCGCGCGGTGAGCTGCACTGCATCGGCGCGACCACGCTGGACGAATACCGCAAGTACATCGAAAAGGACGCCGCGCTGGAACGCCGCTTCCAGAAGGTGTTCGTCGGTGAGCCGACGGTGGAAGACACCATTGCCATCCTGCGCGGCCTGAAGGAACGCTACGCCGTGCACCACGGGGTGGAGATCACCGACCCGGCAATCGTGGCCGCCGCGACCTTGAGCAATCGCTACATCGCCGACCGGCAACTGCCGGACAAGGCGATCGACTTGATGGACGAAGCGGCTTCGCGCATCCGCATGGAGATCGATTCCAAACCGGAAGAGCTCGACCGCAAGGAGCGTCGGCTGATCCAGCTCAAGATCCAGCGCGAGGCCCTGAAGAAGGAAAAGGACAAGGAATCGAAACAGCGCCTGGCCGATCTGGAGGCCGAGATCGACGTGCTCGAACGCGAGTACAGCGATCTGGAAGAAATCTGGAAAGCCGAAAAGGCGACGCTGCAAGGCGCGACCAGGATCAAGGAACAGATCGAGGCCGCCAAGCTCGAACTGGAAGCCGCGCAGCGCAAGCAGGACTTCGCCAAGATGAGCGAAATTCAATACGGACGCATCCCGGCGCTGGAAAAGCAGATGCTGGCCGCGCAGGAGGCCGAAACCAAAGGCTTCACCCTGCTGCAGGACAAGGTGACGGCAGAGGAAATCGCGCAGGTGGTGGCGCGCTGGACCGGCATCCCGGTGTCCAAGATGCTGGAAGGCGAGCGCGAAAAACTGCTGCAGATGGAAGCGGCCCTGCATACCCGCGTGGTCGGGCAGGAGGAAGCGATCAAGGTCGTGTCCGATGCCGTGCGGCGTTCGCGCGCCGGACTGTCCGATCCCAACCGCCCGTCCGGCTCGTTCCTGTTCCTCGGCCTCACCGGCGTCGGCAAGACCGAGCTGTGCAAGGCGCTGGCGGAGTTTTTGTTCGACTCGCAAGACGCGATGGTGCGCATCGACATGAGCGAGTTCATGGAGAAGCACGCGGTCAGCCGCATGATCGGCGCGCCGCCGGGCTATGTCGGCTATGAGGAAGGCGGCTACCTCACCGAAGCCGTGCGCCGGCGCCCGTACAGCGTGATCCTGCTGGACGAGGTCGAGAAGGCGCATCCGGACGTGTTCAACATCCTGCTGCAAGTGCTCGACGATGGCCGCCTGACCGATGGCCAGGGCCGCACCGTGGATTTCCGCAACACCGTGATCGTGATGACCAGCAACCTCGGCAGCCACCAGATCCAGGAGCTGGCCGGTGATGACTCAGCCGAAGCCTATGTGCAAATGAAAGCGGCGGTGATGGGCGTGGTGCAGGCGCACTTCCGCCCCGAGTTCATCAACCGGCTCGACGACCTGGTGGTGTTCCATCCGCTGAACAAGGTGCAGATCAAGCAGATCGCCCGGATCCAGTTGCGCGGTTTGGAAAAGCGCCTGGCCGAACGCGGCCTGAAGCTGGAGGTCAGCGATGCCGCCTTCGACCTGCTCGGCAATGTCGGCTTCGACCCGGTCTACGGCGCACGACCGCTGAAACGCGCGATCCAGCAGCAATTGGAAAACCCGCTGGCGCAGGAAATCCTGGCAGGACGGTTTGGCAATGGCGATGTGGTGAAGGTGGAGGCCGAGGGCGGGAAGCTGGTGTTTGCGACGTGATGCGGGTTCATGGTGGCGACGGGTGCGCCACGTTTGATTGGTCGCTCAATCGTTTGCTTCGCCGCATGCAAAATGGCCTCGGTCATTGGGGTCTTGGATGCTTGGTGCGACAAGCGGTTTGGTCTTCCCCCAATCCAAGAATGCAGGGATCTTGGGGTTGCCAGTCCCTGGGTGGGCGGCTGGGCAGGCCGTAGTGCGCCAGACGCTGTTCCAAAGCCTCAAGTTCGCCCAGCCGGATTTGATCTTCATACAACTTCAGGAACGGGTAGTCGCGAAGCTGGTTCGGGCTGAGCCGGTGGCTGGTTTCGAGCGTGTATGCATAGCGGCGGCGTAGTTCGATTGCCTCCTGCTCCAGCGGTGTCCCTCTTGAAAGCCGGCGGACCACGTTGGAGCCGAACATTCGCGCCAGCAGGTCGACCTTGGCTCTCATCATCATCAACCCGACGGTTTTGCAGTCCGCGTAGGCCGAGTTGTCTTTGAAATAGCCGGTTGCCGGGTTACATCTCTGGTGGAAGACCTGCCATGCTGTCAGTCGGGTACCGCTGGACTCCACGGCTGCGATGGCAAGCTCAGGGGGCAGTTTTGGAAACAATGCACGCGCAGGTCCGGCCAGCAGTTCCGGTGCAGGGACCTGTGCTTTCTTGACTGCTTCGATGTAGCGAGCAAGGTCGGCGTTGAAATTGTCTCTGAAAACGGTAGCGCGCGCCGCTTCGTGCAGGGCTGTGCGGGCCTCGCCGCCTTCGGATTCCATCATCCTCAACAACCAGGGGAATGCATTGTCTCGGTCAAGGCGGACGAGGTTTCTTGTGGCGTCGGGGCGGCAGTGGACATAGCCGCTGGCGCAGTTGACTGCAGCGAACTCCCAGACAGCGGAACTGTCCGGCTGAGCTTTGATGGCCTGATCCAGCAGACCGGAAAATCTGCTCGGCTCATCAGCAGTCGGTGAAGCGTCCTCGCCGCTCATGCGGGCCGCTATTTGTTCAGTGTTCAAAGCCAGCTGCGCAGCCAACAGATAGCGATTGGGTTCTGTGCCCGCGACCAGTGCCGTAATCATCTGGTCGCGGTAGGCATTGCCCATCACGCCAACCACGGGCAGCAGAAGCGTTTCAACGCCGAATCCGTCGCCGTGTGAGTAAAGGCCGTTTGCGAAAGCGGTCAGAACCTGCTCTTGATGATGCTCGTCGTCAGGGTAGCGCTTGTCCAGCCATGCCAGCATGCGTTCACCGATGCTCTTGTCTTCCTGACGTGGCCTGTTTGCGCTGGCATTGGCATCGGCCAGCGCGGATTGCGTGTATAGCCATGCGCCAAGTTCCGCTATCCCTTGTGCCAGATCGCGCTGCTGTTCGGCGTCCTTGCGTGCGGCGTTGGCGAAGTTGCGCTGCGCCACGGCGACATCGCGTTGCGCACTGGCTTCGCGCCATTGCCACGATGTGGCAGTGGCGCCAATCAGCAAGGCCAATGCCGCCGCGCTCGACGCAAACGCCAGCTTCGGCTCACGCTTGAACCAACGCTGTGCGCGTTCGGCCAGGCCGGCCCGTCGCACGCTCACCGGCAGCCCATCGCGCACGCGGCGCAGGTCGTCGGCCAGTGCGGTGACGCTGGCATAGCGGTCGGACGGTTGCAGTTCCAGGCACTTCATGCAGATCGCGTCGAGGTCGCGCGGGATCGCCGGATTGAGTTCGCGCGGTGGGCGCACGCGGCCGGCGGCGGCGCGGCGGATCACGTCGTCGGGCTTGCCTTCGCCGTGCGGCGACACGCCGGTCAGGCAACGGTAGAGGATCGCGCCGAGCGCGTAGATGTCGGTGGCGGACGTGAGCCGGTATTGCTTGATGAGGATCTGTTCCGGCGCCATGAAGGCAGGTGTGCCTGAGACTTCCTGCGCGTCCACGCCGCCCTTGGCGTCCATGTGTCGGGCCAGGCCGAAGTCGGCGATCAGCGGTTCGTTGCGTTCGTCCAGCAGGATGTTCGCCGGCTTCAGGTCCAGATGCAGCAGGCCAAGACGATGCGCGTAATCGATCGCATCGCATATCTTCAAAAGCAGCGCGGTGGCGACTGCGGATGCCAGCGGCCCGGATTCAAGTCGCGTCGCCAGCGAATCGCCGCGCACCAGTGGCATCGAGAAATAGTGCAGGCCGTCGAGTGAATCGACTTCATGCACCGGCACGATATTGGGGTGCATCAGCTTGGCCGCCGCGCGCGCCTCGGCAAGGAAGCGGGCAACGTTGAAGCTGTCGGCGATGCCAGCGGCGATGAACTTGATTGCCACTTCGCGGTCCAGGCTGCGCTGGTGGGCGCGATAGACCACGCCCATGCCGCCGCGACCGATTTCTTCCAACAACTCGTAGTCGCCGAATTCGCGCTGGGCGGGGTCGTTCAGGTCCAGCCGTGGCCAAGTGGTTTCCCCGGTGGCGACATCGGCCGCCATCGCGGTGCGGGCCAGGGTGTAGAGCACCGAGTCGGACGGGTTCGGGGCGGCGCGGGTTTGTTCGGAGTGGGTCATGGCGCAGCGTCCTTGGGCTGTTTCCATGGAATTACGCAGGGTGTGGCAAATGTGACAGCCGGCTATCCGGCTCCCAGCGTGGCTTGCAGTTCGTCCCATTCGGTGTCGAGCGCGGCTTCGTCCGCGCACAGCTGTCGCAGTTCCTCGCGCAGGGCGATGCGCAGCCGTTCGCGCAGGCGGCTGCGTTCCACCGTCAGGGTATTGGGCCGCAGCCCGAGCCGGGTGGCGATGTGCTGCAACTCCCCGTGCGCGGGCGGGGTGGCCAACAGCGGCAACAGGCCGTCGAACAGCGCTTCCCGGCCTTGCTGGCGATAGCGCAGGCGCAGACCGTCCAGCGCCTTGCCGGTAAGCAGCAGCAGGAAACGGGCGTCGAATTGGCGCTCGGCGTCCGGGGCGGGGTCGGCCAGCAGATCGGCATCCGCCAGCGGCTCGGTTGGGTCGCGGGCAGCGTACAGGTGGCCCAAATGCCGCCGCAGCAGCACCAACAGGAACCCTCGAAAGCTGCCGATGCGGGCGTCGGCGCGCGCCCACCAGCGGTGTTCGAAGCTGGCGGCTAGGAAGGATTGGGTGGCGTCCTCGGCATCCTCGGGGGGCAATCGGGCGCGGAAAAATGCGAGGATGGCCGGGCGGTAGGCGCCCGCAAGGTCGGAGAACGCCGTATGGCGCGCAGAGGGACTTTCACCACTGCGGCGAATCATGCTCCACTGCGTGTCAGGGAATCGAGCCATGCTGTGTTAGCGTTTTCGCGGACGGAGTTTGCAGGCGCGTCGGGATGCCAGGACAGGTCAAGCGTATCGGATTGCTGATCGGTGAGTTCAAGCGCCGTGGCGTGTTCAAGGCGGTGGCCGCCTATGCCGTCATTGCCTGGGGCGCCTCGCTGGCTGCCACCGATCTGCTGCCGGCCTTCGGTGCACCGGGCTGGACGGTGCGCGCCTTCATCATCTGCGCCGCGCTGGGTTTGCCGGTGGTGGCGGTGCTGGCCTGGCTGTACGAGATCACCACGCGCGGCATCGTGCGCGATACCGGAGTGTCGGAGATACCGGCGGCGGCGCAGGACGGCAATACCACGGTGGCGTTTGTCGGTGCCGGCGTGCGCGTGCGCTGGAAGGACGCCGGGGGCGAACACGAGCGCAGCTTCTTCCGCGATTTTGCCATCGGCCGCGAAGCGCCCTGCGAATTGATTCTGGACGATCCGCACATCAGCCGTCGGCACGTCGAAGTCCGCCATGAGCAGGGCCGCTGGTGGCTGGTGGATCCGGGCAGTCGCAACGGCACCCGGCTGGACGGCGAACTGGTGCAACGCGCGCCGCTTCCGGCTTCGGCCAGCGTGCGGTTGTACGATGCCGGGCCGGAGCTGCGAATGGAAACCACGGGCGAGACGGCGACCATCACGGCGTTCGGAATGCCGCAGTGATCGAACCTGAAGTTTGACGGATGCGCATTTTTTCCCACACCTGTTCCAACACCGAAATCGTCTGCGCGTTGGGTTGTGCGTCGATGCTGGTAGGTGTGGACGCCGATTCCGACTATCCGCCCGAGATGGTGGCTGCGCTGCCCAAGACCGGGCGCGATCTGGATCTGGATATCGATGCGGTGCTGGCACTGACGCCAGACTTGGTGTTGACCTCGCTGACCGTGCCGGGGCATGAGCAGGTGGTGGGGGCGCTGCGCGCGGCGGGCTTGCGGGTGCTGGTCTGCGATCCACGTTCGCTGGCCGACGTGTACGCCAACATCCTCGAAATCGCGGATGCCTTGGGCGTGCCGGAACGCGGCCACGCGCTGGTGGCGCAGATGGAGGCGGCGATGCCGGCGGTGGACGCTGTCGGCCCGCGCCCGAAGGTGTTGGTGGAGTGGTGGCCCAAGCCCGTCATCGCCCCGGCGCGGCAGTCGTGGGTGACCGACATCATCCGGCGTGCCGGTGGCAGTAATCCGTGGGCGCAGGTGGATGCCAAGAGCCTGCCGATGGAGCATGCGACCGCGCAGGAGGCGGCGCCCGACGTGGTCGTGATGAGTTGGTGCGGAGTCAAGGAAGCGAACTATCGCAGCGAGGTGGTGCGCCAGCGCGAGGGCTGGGACAGCGTGCCCGCTGTCGCCCACGGACGCATCCACGCCATTTCCGAGGCGTATCTGGGGCGGCCGGGGCCGCGTCTGGTGGAAGGCTACCGCCGGCTGCGCGGATGCATTGCGGCCGCCGGCGGGGTTTGAGCCTCAGACTGCCGCCAGCGCCTGTTCGATGTCCGCGATCAGGTCGTCCACGTGTTCGATGCCGATGCACAGGCGCACCAGGTCCTTGCTCACGCCGGCGGTCTTGAGTTCTTCGTCGTTGAGTTGGCGGTGGGTGGTCGAGGCCGGGTGGCAGGCCAGCGACTTGGCGTCACCAATATTCACCAGCCGCTTGATGATCTGCAGCCGGTCCATGAAGCGGGCGCAGGCGGCCACGTCGCCCTTGATGCCGAAGTTGAACAGCGAGGAGGGAATGCCGCCGTCCATGTACTTTTGCGCCAGCGCGTGGTCGGGGTCGTCTTCCAGGCCGGCAAAGCGCACCCAGCCCACCTTGGGGTGGTTCTTGAGGTAGCGGGCGATCGCCAGCGCGTTGCTGCAATGGCGCTCCATGCGCAGGGTCAGGGTTTCGATGCCCTGCAGGATCAGGAAAGCGTTGAACGGCGAAATCGCCGCGCCGGTGTTGCGCAGCGCCACGGTGCGGGCGCGGGCGATGAAGGCCGCCGGGCCGAAGGCCTCGGTATAGACCACGCCGTGGTAGGCCGCTTCCGGGGTGGAAAACTGCGGGAAGCGCGGATTGTCCTGCCACTGGAACTTGCCGGAGTCGATCACGATGCCGCCGATGCTGTTGCCGTGGCCGCCGAGGTATTTGGTCAGCGCGTGCACCACGATGTCGGCGCCGTGTTCGATCGGCCGGCACAGCGCGGGGCTGGGCACGGTGTTGTCCACCACCAGCGGCAGGCCGTGGGCGTGGGCGATCTTCGCCAATGCGGCGATGTCCACCACGTTGCCGGCCGGATTGCCGACCGATTCGCAGTAGATCAAGCGGGTGTTGGCGTCGATGGCGCGGGCGAACGCCTCCGGGTCACGGGCATCGACCAGCCGCGCCTCGACGCCCTGTTCGCGCAGGGTGTGCTTGAAGAAGGTGTAGGTGCCGCCGTACACCTGCGCGGTGGCGACGATGTTTTCGCCGGCCTTGGCCAGCGTCTGCACGGTGGCGGTGATGGCCGCCATGCCCGAGGCAAACGCCAGCCCCGCCAGCCCGCCTTCGAGCTGGGCGACGCGCTGCTCCAGCACGTCGGTGGTCGGATTCATGATGCGGGTGTAGATGTTGCCCGGCACCTTGAGATCGAACAGGTCGGCGCCGTGCTGGGTGTCGTCGAAATAGAAGCTGGTGGTCTGGTAGATCGGCACCACCACCGAGTGGGTCTGCGGATCGCCGGCAAAGCCGCCGTGGATGGCAATGGTTTCGCGTTTCATGTCGGGCATTCCGTTGGGGAAGGTGGCGGGCCGGGGTGCGGCTGCGCCAAGCCATTCCACTCTATCGCGGCCCGCCACGGTTGCCGCAGGTCGTGCTGGTGAAAATCGGCCATGACGGCATGCCGCGGAAAGCGGTCAGACCGGCTGCACCCCGGGTTGGGTGCGCAGCGCCCGCCACGGCGGCATCGCCAGCACCATGTCGCGCAGGGCATAGGCCAGCTCGCGCTCCGCCAGCACCGCGGCATCCGCGCCGTGCGCCAGCAGGTGCTTGACCTCGACTTCGCTGTGGGCGCGCGCCAGCACGCTCAGGGCGGGACTGATCGCCTTGAGTTTGGCGATCACCTCGCCGGCTTCCAGTGCCTGCGGGATTGCAACGACGGCCAGATTGGCTGCGGCCGGGCGGGTGGCGGCGATCACCTGTTCGGCGGCGGCGTTGCCGCGGACCGTCAGCAGCCCGGTGGCGCGCGCCGCGATGACGCGGTCGGGATCGGTCTCCACCAGCACCAGCGGGATATCGCGTTCCTGCAGCAGGCGGCAGAGCTCGCGCCCTACGCGCCCATAACCAATGACAATGGCGTGTCCGGAAAAATCCGCCGGCACCTGCGAGTAGGGCTCCGGATCGGCGACCGGCGCGGCGGAGTTGCCTTCGCGCTGGCGCTTTTGCCAGGCGTCGATCCAGGCAAACAGGAATGGGTTGAGGATGATGGACAGCAGCGCCCCGCCAAGGACCAGTCCGTAGACTTCAGCCGTGAGCATGCCGCGGCTGAGGCCAAGGCCGGCCAGGATGAAGGAAAACTCGCCGATCTGTGCCAAACAGGCGGCCAGCGTCAGCGCATTGCGCTTGCCGTTGCCGAACATCTTCATCAGGGCGAAACCGGCGCCGGCGTTGCCCAGCACGATCAGGCCCAGGGTGGCGAGCAGCCACAGCGGATGCTCGAGCAACACCACCGGGTTGAACAACATCCCCACCGACACGAAAAACAGCACCGCGAATGCGTCGCGCATCGGCAGCGAGTCGGCGGCCGCGCGGTGGCTGAGCTCGGATTCGTTGAGCAGCATGCCGGCGAAGAACGCGCCCAATGCAAAGCTGACGTCGAACAGGGCGGCCGCGCCGAAGGCCACGCCCAGCGCGATCGCCAGGACGCCCAAGGTGAACAATTCGCGCGAACCCAGACCGGCCACGTATTCGAGCAGCTTCGGGATCACGCGGCGCCCGACCAGCAACATCACGGCGACGAAGGCGGCCACCTTCAGCAGGGTCCAGGCCAATGCGCCTGCCAGCGATGCCAAGCCAGGCGCCGCGCCGCCAGCCGATGGCGCCGGCAGGGCGGGTACCAGCACCAGCACCAGCACCATGACCAGGTCCTGCATGACCAGCCAGCCAATGGCGGTGCGGCCGCGGGCGCTGTCGATCAGCAAGCGCTCTTCCAGCGCGCGCATCACCACCACCGTGCTGGCGGCCGACAGACAGATGCCGAACACCAGCGCCGTGATCAGCGACCAGCCGAGCACCAGCCCGAACCCGCAGCCGAGCGCACTGGTGAAGGCGATCTGCAGCAAGGCGCCGGGGATGACGGTGCGTTTGACCTCGAACAGGTCACGCAGCGAAAAATGCAGCCCCACCCCGAACATCAGCAGGATCACCCCGATCTCGGCCAGCTGCGGTGCCAGCGTCTGGTCGCCGACGAAACCGGGGGTGAACGGCCCGGCAATCACCCCCGCCAGCAGATAGCCGACCAGCGGTGACAAGCGCAGCCGTTGCGCCAGCAGCCCCAGCAGGAAGGCCACCACGAAGCCCAGGCACAGCAGCACGAGGAGTGAGGTGTTGTGCGGCATGCAGGCTCCGGGTCAAGGAATCCCATCTTCGCATGACCGGCCGCGGCCGCCGTCGATTCAGCGGCGAAATGTGCCCCTAGCGATGCCATACTCGACGCTTTCCATGGCAGAGCTCGTCATGTCCAAGCCCTCCTTGCGCCACGCGTTGACGGTTGTCTTGCTGTGCGCCCTGCCGGCGCTGCAGGCCAGTGCCGACCAGGCGGCGACGCCATTGCGGGTTGAATTGCCGGCCGCTGGCACTGGCGCCTCGGGCCGATTGTTGATCAATCTGCAGCCGGCTGAACTGGCCGAAAAAAGCGCCCGCGACGGCGTGGTGCGCTCGGTCGCGATGAGCCCGTTCGGCGGTGTCACCGGCACCCTGATCGGCATGGACGTGGATTGGCTGGCGCCGGGGCAACCGCTGGCGGTCGATGATGCGGCGCAAAGCTATCCGACTGCGCTGTCGGCGCTGCCGGCGGGTGAGTATTACATCCAGGCGGTGCTCGACACCGCCCGCGACAACAACTACGGCGGCAGCAGCGACGACATCTCCAGCAAGCCGGTGAAGATCACGCTCGGCGGCGGGCGCGGGCTGCCGCTGCTGGTGCTCGACCAGCGTTCGCCCGCGCCGGGTGACGTGTGGGACCTGCCAGCGGAGATGCCGGAAGCGGTGCGCGCGCAGTACGCGGCGGCAAAGCCCCATGTGCGCGCGATCGACCAAGTGAGCGGCAAACTGAGCGCGTTCTGGGGGCGTCCGATCCACATGCGCGGCTGGGTGGTGCTGCCGCCCGGATACGAGACGAGCAATGCGCGCTATCCGGTGGTCTACTGGACCCATGGATTTGGCGGTGATATTCGCCATGCGTTCCACACCGCGGTCAGCTATTGGAACGGCATGGCGAAGGGCGGCTTGCCGCCGATGATCTGGGTGATGCTGGATGAATCCAGCGCCACCGGCACCCACGAGTTTGCCGATTCGGTCAACAACGGACCTTGGGGGGCGGCGCTGACCGAGGAGCTGATTCCAAGGATTGACCGCGACTACCGCACCGACGGAACTGCGGCGTCGCGCTTCGTCACCGGTCATTCCTCCGGCGGCTGGGCGGCGCTGTGGCTGCAGGTGCGCTACCCGAAACTGTTTGGCGGCAGTTGGCCGACCGCGCCGGACTCCGGCGACTTCCGTGACTTCACCGGCGCCGACCTGTACGCGCCGAACGCCAATGTCTATCGACGTGCCGACGGCACCACAATTCCGCTGGTGCGCATGAACGGCAAGGTGGTGGCGAGCTTCGAGCAGTTCGCGAAGATCGAAGCCGTGACCGGCCCTTACGGCGGGCAGATGGCTTCGTTCGAATGGGTGTTCTCGCCGCGCGGCGCTGACGGCCGGCCGATGCCGCTGTTCGATCGCCGCACCGGCGCGGTGGACCCGGCGGTGGCCAGCTACTGGCGTGACCACTACGACATTTCGCACATCATCACCCGCGACTGGAACACCCTGAAGCCGGATCTGGACGGCAAGATCCACCTGATCATCGGCACCGCGGACACCTTTTATCTTGATGGTGGCGCACGCCGGCTGGAAGCGGCGATGCGCACGGTCGGGGCGAAAACCGGCTTCCGTTTCGTTCCCGGGCGCAGCCATTTCGACCTCGGGACCGTGGGCGAAGATCGGCGTGCGCTGACCCGTATCATCGCCTGGGAGATGTACAAGACCGCTAGGCCGGAGGCAGTGATGCCGGCCAACCTGCCAAAGCTCGAACTCGAACCCGGGCACTGAACCGGCGACGGGAGCCGACCACGGGTTAAAATTTGCGGGATGATTTCCTTCCGCAATTTCGCCCTGCGGCGCGGCGAACGCCTGCTGCTGTCCGACGTCGACCTGACCCTGCACGCCGGCTGGCGGGTGGGCGTGATTGGCCGCAATGGTGCGGGCAAATCTTCGTTGTTTGCTGCCCTGATGGGTGAGATCGAACCCGACAAGGGCGATCTGGACTTGCCCGGCAAGGCGCGGATCGCCAGTGTGGCGCAGGAAACCCCGCACCTGCCGAATCCGGCGATCGATTTCGTGCTCTCCGGTGATGCCGCCGTGCATGAAGCCATCCAGATGGAAGCCAATGCCTTCGCCAATGAAGATTGGGAAGCGGTGGCGCAGGCGCATCACCGGCTGGAGGAAGTGAACGGCTACGACGGCACCGCGCGTGCCGGCCGCCTGCTGCACGGGCTGGGCTTTCCGGCGGAGACGCATGAAAAGCCGGTCGCGGATTTTTCCGGCGGCTGGCGGGTGCGTCTGAACGTGGCACGCGCGCTGATGACGCCATCGGACCTGCTGCTGCTCGATGAACCCACCAACCACCTGGATCTGGATGCGGTGGTGTGGCTGGAAGAATGGCTGAAGCGCTACGACGGCACCTTGCTGGTGATTTCGCACGACCGCGAATTCCTCGACAACGTGACGACCCACATCCTGCACCTGCACGAGGGCAGCGCGAAGCTGTATTCCGGCAACTACACCGACTTCGAGCGCCAGCGCGCCGAGCACTTGCGCCAGCAGCAGATCGCGCACGAGAAGGAGCAGGCCGAACGCGCCCACCTGCAAAGCTTCATCGACCGCTTCAAGGCCAAGGCCAGCAAGGCACGGCAGGCGCAGTCCAGAATCAAGCGGCTGGCCAAGCTGGCCGGCACCGAAGCGGTGCGCGCCGAGCGCGCCTTGCATATTTCCTTGCCGGAGCCGCTGAAGCTGCCGAATTCCTTGCTGTCGCTGCACGAGGTGGATTGCGGTTATCCGCCCCTCTTTCACAAGGAATCAAGCGGCAGCGAGGATGTGCGGCGCAGAACGATTGCGGATGACACACCCCTCTCCCTCCGGGAGAGGGGCAGGGGTGAGGGTTCGGCGAGCGAGACTATTGCAGCTGCCGACGTACCCTCATCCGGCGCTGCGCGCCGCCTTCTTCCGAAGAGAGAAGGAAATGGCACCGTCATCCTCCACAACGCCAGCTTCGCCCTCGAAGCCGGCGACCGCATCGGCCTGCTCGGCCCGAATGGCGCGGGCAAATCGACCCTGGTGAAAACCCTGGTTGGCGAATTGGCGCCAATGTCCGGCGAACGCAAGGCGCACCCGGACCTGCGCATCGGCTACTTCGCCCAGCACACGGTGGAATCGCTGGTATTCGGCACCACTCCGCTGGATCACCTGCGCAAGCTCGACGCCGATGCGCCCAACCAGGTGCTGCGCGATTTTCTCGGCAAGTGGAACTTTCCCGGCGACCGTGCATTCGAGGTCATCGACACCTTCAGCGGCGGCGAGAAGGCGCGGCTGGCCTTGGCGCTGATCGCCTACCGTCGTCCGAATGTGCTGCTGCTCGACGAACCCACCAACCACCTCGATCTGGACATGCGCGAAGCGCTGGCCGAAGCCCTGAGTGATTTCGATGGCGCCATCGTGATGGTCAGTCACGACCGCCATCTGATCGGCCTGGTCTGCGACAGCTATTGGCGCGTGGCCGGCGGCAAGGTTGAGCCCTTCGATGGCGATCTGGACGAATACGCGGCCTGGCTGCGCTCGCGGCCGGGCAGCGACACTCCAAAGACGCCGGCGCCCAAGCGCGAGCCCAGCGTGACCACGCCCGTGTCCGTGCCGGCGGCTACTGCGGGCAAGACCAGGATCAATCCGCACAAACTGCAGAAGGCCGAGGCCCGGGTCGCGCGGCTGGAGGAAAAGCTGGCCGAATGCAACGCGCTGATGGTCGATCCGGCGGTCTTTTCCGATGCGGGCAAAGTCGCCGACCTTGGCCGCCAGCAGATGCAGCTACGCAGTGAGCTGGATGCCGCAGAAGCCGAGTTGCTGGCGCTGTACGGCTAGACGCGGTACGGCTGGGCGTCCCGGACAGTTCAGCAGCGCATCAACCACGGTCGCCGTGATTGTCGCGCGGACCCGTCAGCTATCTTGCGGATAGATGAGGATCTTGCTCGAACTGCGGAAGTGTTTCTCGAGCTTGACCGGCAGGTGCAACAGATACGGGTTGAACGAAGCGGCGTGTTTTCGCGCCGACACCAGCACGATCAGCTCGGAATCACGCAGCGATCGGAACACGATGAAGAAATCTTCCCAATCGTCGAAAGCGGTGAACGCGATCTCGATCTTGATGCCCTCGGCCTTGGCGATGAGGGTGAGCGCTTCGTGGGTCGCCGGGGTGCAGAACAGGCGGATGGAGGCGGACAGTTCGGTGGCAAGCCGCAGGAGTTTTTCGACCCAGATCGGAAAGCCCTCTTCCTGCTCGGCATGCGGCGGCGCGATCACGAGCAGGCCGTCGTGGTTGCCGATGGGCTGCTCGAAATCGCAGACGAAAACGGTTTTGTCGGAGTGGTGCAGGGTGCTCTCGTAGCCTTCTTTCACCAGGGTGTGAATGGCAGCGTCGCTGCGCGGCAGATTCAGGATGATCAGGTCGGTGGCGGTCTCCTTGGCCATGCGGGCAATGCCGCGAGCAGGATTGACGGCGATGGTGGCCTTCACCCTGACGTCCACCTCGGCGGCAGAGGCTTCGGAGATGACGCTTTCCAGCGCCTTGCGTGCCGTTGCGACCTCCGCTTCGGCGCGTTCCGAGTTGGACACGACGTTCAGTACCACGATCGGATGGGTCGACTTGCGATCCTTGATCAGGATGGCCAGTTGCAGCGCCTGGTCGGCACGCGACACGTCCGAGACCGGCACCAGGATCTGCTCCATGTCGAGCTCGCGGGAGACGGCCGGGTCGGGCTGCTGTTCCAGGGTCCTGGCGATTTCCGCTGCGGCGCGTTCGGTGACGAAGGAGGCGATGATGCAAGAGGCGAGGATGATGACGATGATGCCGTTGAGGATGGCGTCATCGACGATGCCGGCGCGGTAGCCCACCATGACCACCGCCAACGTGGCAGCCGCGTGGGCCGAGCTCAGGCCGAAGATCAGCTGCCGCTGCGCACGACTGAAGCGAAATACCAGTTGGGTGAGCCAGGCGGCCAGGTATTTCCCGACCACGGCGACGAGCGTGATGGCGATGGCGATGAGAATCGCGGAAAAGCCGCCGAAGATGACCCGCACGTCGACGATCATGCCGACGCTGATCAGGAAGAACGGGATGAACAGCGAATTGCCGACGAATTCGGTGCGGTTCATCAGCGCCGACGAATTCGGAATCAGCTTGTTCAGGGCAAGACCTGCGGCAAACGCGCCGATGATGCCTTCCAATCCGGCGATTTCAGCGAGGAATGCCGAAAAGAACATGACCGCCAGGATGAAGATGTAGTGCGCGTATTTCTGCTTTTCGAATTTCTGGAAAAACCAGTTCGCGATGCGCGGCACCAGCAGGAACATGAAGGCGGAAAACAGCGCCAGCGAAATGCCGAGGCGGGTCCAGAATTCGCCGTTGATCGTGCCCTTGTTGCCCCCCATGAGCACCGCCAGCAGGACAAGGACAGCGGTGTCGGTGATGATGGTGCCGCCGACGGTGATGGGTACGCTGACGTCCTTGGTGACGCCGTGGCGCCCGGCGATCGGATAGGTCACCAGGGTGTGGGTGCCGAAGATGCTCGCCACCAGCAGGCTTGCTTGGACGTCGAAGCCGAGCAGGTAGTGGCATACGGGAAAACCGATGCCAAGGGGGATGGCGAAGGTCAGGAATCCGAACACGAAGCTCTTGTTGCGATTGGCCGCGAATTCGATCAGGTTCAGCTCGGCACCGGCCAGAAACATGATGTAGAGCAGGCCGATCGTCGAAAAGACGTTGACGAACAAGCTGGTGCCAAGCAGGTTGAAGCCATTGGGGCCGATCAGGATGCCGGCCACGATCAAGCCGATGATCCCGGGGATGCGCAGGCGCTCCATCAGGATCGGCACCAGCAGGATGATGAACAGGATCAGCGAAAAAACCAGGATCGGGCTGCGCAAAGGCAGCTGGAAATGGCTTAGCAGCAGGTCGATGGTGGGTTGCATTCAGGTGTCCGTGTGTTGGGCCCGCGCGGCGGACACATCGGGGTGTGCGCGTTCGGTCGGCGTTCGGGTCGCCGGCGCACCGTTGCCGCGCTGGATCGGGAGGGGCATCAGCGCCATGTCCATCGCGGCGTGATGCTAACACCCGCGTCGCAGCGGGTGACCCTTGCATTTTGCCGCCATCGTCCCCATGCAGGGCGACGTCATCAGATTGGATCGAGGCGGGTTGTTGCCATGCCGATTTACGTGTTCGCGTGCCGGTCCTGCGGCCATCATTTCGATCATCTGCAGCGGCTTTCGGATGCCGATCCGGATGTCTGCCCGCACTGCGGCGAGCAAGGACAATTGCACCGCGCGCTGACCGCGCCGCAGTTCCGCCTGGCCGGTTCGGGCTGGTACGAAACCGATTTCAAGTCCAAGTCGGAACACCGCCACAATCTGGCGGGTGATGCCTCGGGGCCGGTGGGGACCAAGGTCGAGACCGCGACGGAAACCAAGGCCGCGAAAACCGGTCCGGCGCCCAGCGCTGCTTCGGACGGATGACGGCGCTACTCGCTTCCGGCGGCAACTCGGTAAAATGACCGGCTCGCCGACAGATCGCCGGCCTGCTTTTCCGGAGTCCACATGCGCAGCCATTTCTGCGGTCTGATCGATGCCAACTTGATCGGCCAAACCGTCACCCTGTGCGGTTGGGCCGACGTGGCCCGCAACATGGGCCAGATCGTGTTCATCGACCTGCGCGACCACGAGGGCATCGTGCAGATCGTGGCCGAGCCTTCGGCCATTGCGGGCAATGCCGAAGTGTTGGCGGCCGCGGCCAAAGTCGGCTACGAGGACTGCCTGCGCATCACCGGCACGGTACGCCGCCGCCAGTCGGTCAACGACAAGATCAAGACCGGCCAGGTGGAAGTGGTGGCCGAGAAGATCGAGCTGCTCAACAAGGCCGAGCCGCTGCCGTTCCACCACCACGAGAACCCGGGCGAAGACGTGCGCCTGAAGTATCGTTATCTGGACCTGCGCAGCCCGGACATGCAGCGCAAGCTGCGCACGCGGACGAAGCTCGTATCGGCGCTGCGGCACTATCTGGATGCACGCGGGTTCCAGGACATCGAAACGCCGATCCTGACCAAGGCCACCCCGGAAGGCGCGCGCGACTTCCTGGTGCCGGCACGCATGCATCCGGGCGAGTTCTACGCGCTGCCGCAGAGCCCGCAGCTGTTCAAGCAGATCCTGATGATCGCCGGCTTCGACCGCTATTACCAGATCGCCCGCTGCTTCCGCGATGAAGCGCTGCGCGCCGATCGCCAGCTCGAATTCACCCAGCTCGACATGGAGTTCGCGTGGGTGTCCGAGCGCGATGTGCAGGACCTCACCGAGGACATGGTCCGCCATGTGTTCCGCGAGGTGGTCGGGGTCGAGTTGGCCGCCGAATTCCCGCGCATGCCCTATGCCGAGGCGATGCGCCGCTTCGGGTCCGATAAACCCGACCTGCGCATCGCGTTGGAGCTGGTGGATGTGGCCGAGCTGGTCAAGGATTGCGAGTTCGCCGTGTTCAGCGCTGCTGCCAATGATGCCGATGGACGCGTGGCCGCGCTGCGCATCCCCGGCGGCGCAACCCTGTCACGTAAACAGATCGACGAGTACGCTGCACACGCCGCGAAATTCGGTGCCAAAGGTCTGGCCTACGCCAAGCTCGACGAGGCGGGCGCGGTCAATTCGCCGGTCGCCAAGTTCTTCAGTGAAGCCGCCTTCGCCGCACTACTCAAGCACGTCGGTGCTGAAAATGGCGACATCGTGTTCTTCGGTGCCGGTGCCTGGAGCAAGGTATCCGACTTCATGGGCGCGGTGCGCTTGAAGGCCGGCAAGGATTTCAACCTCGTGCAGGACGGCTGGGCGCCGCTGTGGGTCACCGACTTCCCGATGTTCGAGTGGGACGCCGAGGAAAACCGCTATGTGGCCCTGCATCACCCGTTCACCGCGCCGGCAGTGGATTCCATCGACGACCTGCGCGCCAATGCCAGAACCGCAGTCAGCCGCGGCTACGACATGGTGCTGAACGGCAACGAGATCGGCGGCGGTTCGATCCGTATCCACAACTCGCAGATGCAGAGCGCGGTGTTCGAGCTGCTGGGCATCGGCGAGGACGAGCAGCGCGGTAAGTTCGGCTTCCTGCTCGACGCGCTGAAATACGGCGCACCGCCGCACGGTGGTATTGCGTTTGGCATCGACCGCATCGCCGCGCTGATGGCCGGCTGCGACTCGATCCGCGACGTGATCGCCTTCCCCAAGACCACCAGCGCGCAGTGCCTGATGACCGACGCGCCCTCACCCATCGCCGACGCGCAGCTGGCCGAGGTGCATGTGCAGGTCCGCGAAAAGAATTGAAGGGACGATGTGGCGTTGCTGCGTAAAGTGCGCCATGGATGGCGCACGGCGGCGCGTCGAACAGGATGTTCGCCCGCGCCGGGGAGCAGCAATGCCGCATCGGCCTAGCGAGGCACCATGACGACCAGCATCCGCCGCGCCTTTCCTGTCGACGCCGACGCGCTCGCCGAGCTCGGCGCGACCACCTTCATCGAAACCTTCGGCCACCTGTACACGTCGGAAGACTTGCAGGCCTTCCTCGACGAGAGCCACACCGAAGCAGCCTATGCCAAGGTGCTGACCGACGGTTCGCCGTATGCGCTGTGGCTGGCCGAGCGCGATGGCCGCGCGATTGGTTATGCGCAGGCCGGCCCGTGCGGGCTGCCGCATGCCGACGTGCGTGCCGAGGATGGCGAGATCAAGCGCTTGTACCTGCGCGGTGATGCACAAAACTGCGGCGCCGGGCGCATATTGATGGACGCGATGCTGGCTTGGCTGCTGCGCGACGGCCCGCGCACGCTATGGCTATCCGTGTATTCGGAAAACTACGGTGCGCAGCGTTTCTACGCGCGTTACGGATTTGAATTCGCCGGCGAGTACGCCTTCATCGTCGGTGCGCAGCGTGATCGCGAGTTCATTTACCGACGCCCCGCGCAGGCTTGATCGGTTTCAATCCGGATCGTCCGGAACCGCCGTGAGCGCCGGCAACGGTTGACGCGAGCCATCCATCAAGCCACGGCTGAGCTGGTCGCCTTCGATGAACAGCAATTGTCCGGCCTTGCCGCGCTTGATGCCGCTGTCGATGGCGATCACCTTGCCGTCGTGGAAACTCGCGACCTCGCCGATGGTGGTGTGGCCGACCACGATCCGCGTCACGCCCAATTGCGCCACCAATGCCTTCACCTGTTCGGTCGTCAGCGCGCCATTGAAATAGCCGCGGTACCAGATCGGGCTGGTCTTGCCGTTGTAGAGGCGATTCAGCGCGGGGTCGGCCTTGACCTGCGCCTTTGGCGTGCCCAGTGAATGATCGTAGGCGGCATTGGTGGCGGCCAGGTCCCTCACCAGGTCGATGTTCTCCGGCGCGATGCCGCCGTGCAGGAACAAGGTGTCGCCGAGTTTCAGCATGACCGGACGGGTGCGCAGCCAGCCGCCGAGGATGCTGTCGCTACCGTAGAGCGCTGGATAGGGCCGTCCCAGCAGGCCGGCCACGTTGGCGTAGTTCGGATTCAGGTAGCGCAGGTCGTCATATAGCTCCATCGTCTCGTGGTTGCCGAGCAGGAAGTGCACCGCGCCGCCGGCAGCGCGGGCCTGTTGTTGCAGTGAAAACAGCAGCCAGAACGCTTCCGTCACCTGCGGGCCGCGATCGAACACGTCGCCCGCAATCACCAGATGATCGTGTCCGGCCGCCCAGCGATCCTGTGCGTCGATCACGCCATTGGCACGCAGCAGCCGTTGCATCACGCCGTATTGGCCGTGGATGTCGGACAGCGCGATGATCCGTGCGCCCGGCGCCAATGCGGGCGCATCGGCATCAAGAGTGCGCGGAATGCGCAGCGGATGCGGGTATCCACAGCGCGGAGCCACCGTGGTCACGGCGCGTTCGCGCAGCACCTCCCGGACCGGCTTGCCCGCGCACACCCAGAGCGCTTCCAGCCGATGGTTGTCGACCCGGAACACGTAAGGACCATCGTCCTGCACGGCGGGCGGGGCGGCAGCAGGCGCTGCGGGAAGGCTGGCCTGCGCGAAGCAATGGAAGGCCAGCAGCAAAGGGAGCAGGCCAAGCAGGCGTGGCAGGCAGCGCATCGAGCAGGGTTCCGGGTCGAGGTGGAGGCTGGCGCTCATGCCGCGTCGCAGCAGACAGGCGAGCTGTTCGATTATCCTGCCAGCATGGGCTCCCGCGTCGTGATCGTGCACGGATTGTTGAATGCCAAGAGCTGGCTGTGGCCGATGGCGGCGCGCCTGCGCGGGCAGGGCTTTGCGGTCGAGCTGTTCGGCTATTCCAGCCTGTGGGAAGGTCCGCAGGGTGCCGTCCCACGGCTGATCGAGCGCATTCGTG
The DNA here is from genome assembly GCF_023953935.1 of Thermomonas sp. Lineage (GTDB taxonomy): Bacteria > Pseudomonadota > Gammaproteobacteria > Xanthomonadales > Xanthomonadaceae > Thermomonas. The sequence continues at coordinate 266,324 of NZ_JAMLIW010000004.1, forward strand.
ACGTGCGGGCGGACGCCGTGGTCGGCCACAGCCTCGGCGGTTTGCTGGCGCTGGAGGCCTTGCAGCAGGCCCCGGACCTGCCGGTGGTGCGCGTGGTCTGCCTCGGCTCGCCGCTGCGCGGCAGCGAGACCGCGCGCCGGGTGGCGGCCCTGCCGTGGGCGCGGCCCCTGCTGGGGCGCAGCGCGGGCTTGCTGCAATCCGGGGTGGCGGCGTGGCGTGGCGAGGCCGAAGTCGGCGTGGTGGCCGGCATCGCGCCGCGCGGAATGGGCTGCCTGTTCGCGAAGTTCAAGGAGCGATCGGACGGCACCGTGGCGCTGGCAGAGACCCGGCTGCCCTGGCTGGCCGACCACGTGGTGCTGCCGTGCAGCCATTCCGGGTTGGTGTTCTCGCGCGCCGCCGCGCGCCAAGCCGCCAGTTTCCTGCGCGATGGTCGGTTTGAACTGGCCTGAGTGCCTGATTCCCGTCGGCAAAAGACCAGCGGTGACATGCGGCCCGCCGGGTTCCGTCTGGCTGACGTCCGGGACCAGGGCCGTGGTGCTGCCGATCCAGCAGGATGCAGGCGGCTCGGCTACAATCTGGGCCCGCCCCAAGCCAAGTCGGACATGATCGCCCTCGAGGGCGCGCCTGCCCTGTCGCCATTCCGCCGCGACCGCCTGCAGGCCCGCCTGCAGACCCTCGTCCCAGAACTGCGGATTCTCGGCAGCTGGCACGGATACTGGATCGAACCCGAACCCGGCAGCGCGCCGGGCGTGGCGGCGCTGTGCCGCATCCTGCAGGCGGACGATCGCTTCGCGGCGCCCGCGCCCGAAACCGTCACCCGCTTCATCGTGCCCCGGCTGGGCACGCTTTCGCCCTGGGCCAGCAAGGCCACCGAGCTGCTGCGCGGGGCCGGTCTGCCGGTGCGTCGGGTCGAGCGCGGCACCCGCGTCGATCTGCGCGGCTGGCCGGAGCAGGAGGCGCTGCGTGCGGCGCTGGGCAAGATCCTGATCGATCCGATGACGCAGTCCCTGCTCGACAGCCGGGATGCCGGTGCGGCGCTGTTCACTGCGCTGCCTTCCGGCGCGGTTGAAGTCATCCCGCTGGCGCAGTTGGAAGCCGCCAACGCGCGCCTGGGGCTGGCGCTGGCCGACGACGAAATCGCCTACCTGCGCGAACGCTATGCCGAGTTGGGGCGCGACCCCCACGATGTCGAATTGATGATGTTCGCGCAGGCCAATTCCGAGCACTGCCGGCACAAGATCTTCAACGCCAGCTGGACCATCGACGGCCAGGCGCAGCCGCTGTCGCTGTTCAAGATGATCAAGAACACCCAGGCCAGCACGCCCGATCACGTGCTGTCGGCCTACAGCGACAACGCGGCCGTGGTGGAAGGCTACGCCGCCTCACGCTGGCGCCCGGATCCGGCCAGCCAGCGGTACCGCAGCGAGCCGGTGACGGATTCGGCGTTCTGCATCAAGGTCGAAACCCACAACCACCCGACCGCGATCGCGCCGTTTCCCGGCGCGTCCACGGGCGCTGGCGGCGAGATTCGCGATGAAGGCGC
>NZ_JAMLIW010000005.1 GCF_023953935.1 Thermomonas sp.
GCGAAGTAGCCGCGCAGGCGGTCGAGGATGAAGTCGTAGAGGTCAGTGGCCACGGTTTCCTCATCCGGCATCCACGTGCCTGCGCTCGCGGCTACCGCCTTGACGCCCTCGTTCTTTGCGGCAGCCAGCTTCGCATCCAGCGTGCGATGAATGACCGCTTGGATGGAACGGATGGCGCCCGCGGCAGATGTTGCCAGCAGCGCCTTCAAATCCAGTTCGAAACCGGATTCGATGATGGTTCGCGCCAAGCCCAACGCATTGCGCCGCAGCGCGAACGGATCCTTGTTGCCGGTGGGTTTGAGGCCGGCGGCAAACCCACCGGCGAGGGTGTCCAGACGCTCGGCAATCGCCAGTACCTTGCCCAGCTGTGATGCGGCGATGTCATCGGCGGCAAAGCGCGGGCGGTAGGCCTCGTCGATGGCCAGCGCCACATCGTCCGGCTCGCCGGCGCGCTGCGCGTAGTAGCGGCCGGCGATGCCCTGCAACTCGGGGAATTCGTTGACCATGCGTGATTGCAGGTCGTTCTTGGCCAGCATGGCCGCGCGTTTTGCCAGCGTCGGATCGGCGCCGACCTGCGCGGCGATGGTTTCCGCCAGCGCCGCCACCTGCGCCACCTTGTCGGCCACGTAGCCCAGCTTGGCCTGATAGGTGACACTCGCCAGCCCGGCACCCATCGCGTCGAGCCCTTGCTTCAAATCTTCATCGAAGAAGAATTTGGCATCGGCAAAGCGCGGACGGATCACGCGCTCGTAGCCTTTGCGGATTTCGTTCGGGTCTTTCGATTCGATATTGGCGATGCCGATGAAATGCTCGGTGAGCTTGCCGCCGGCATCCAGCACCGGGAAGAATTTCTGGTTGACCTCCATGGTTTCGACCAGCGCTTCCTGCGGCACGTTCAGGAAGGCGCGTTCGAACGCGCAGGCCACTGCCACCGGCCATTCGTTGAGGCAGTTGACCTGTTCCAGGTTGTCGTCGCTGATGCGGGCGCTGCCGCCTGCGGCTTGGGCGGCGGCTTCCACTTCGGCCACCACGCGGGCACGGCGCTCATCCGGGTCCACCAGCACATGCGCGGCGCGCAGTGCCTCGACGTATTCGTCCGGGCGCGCGATCCACACCGGGCCTTCGTGCATGAAGCGATGGCCGCGGCTCATGCGGGTGGCGCGAATGCCGAGTGCTTCGAGCTCCACGATGTCATCGCCCAGCAGCGCCACCAGCCAGTGCAGCGGGCGGGCGAAGCCGTAGGGATGGTTACCCCAGCGCATCGGTTTGGGGATCGGCATGCCGGCCAGCGCCTCGTCCAGCACGCCTTGCAGCAGGTCAGCGGTGCGCGCGCCCGGCGTCACCGCCCGATGCACGAAACGCTCGCCCTTGGCGTCGCTGGTTTTTTCAAGCGCCGTCCAGTCCACCCCGGCCTTGGCGGCAAAGCCTTGCAGCGCCTTGGTCGGCGCGCCGTTCTCGTCCAACGCGATGTTCAGGTACGGGCCCAGCACTTCGCTGCGCTGCTCGGGCTGCTCGCTGGCCACGCCCGGCAACAACATCGCGAGGCGACGCGGTGAATACAGCGGCTTGGCCGCATCGCGCTCGATCGCCACGCCGCGTTTGCCCAGCGCGGCGATCACACCATCGAAAAAGGCCTGCGCCAGACCGGGCAGGGCCTTGACCGGGAGTTCTTCGGTGCCCAGTTCGATCAGGAGGGGGAGCATGGGGGTCATGTCGTGGCTCGTTGGTTTTTTCCTTCTCCCTCCGGGAGAAGGTGCCCGAAGGGCGGATGAGGGTTGTCGGTGAGGTGGTCGATGAACCCTCACCCCAACCCCTCTCCCGCGGGCAGAGGGGCTTCAAGCAGCGTGTTTCTTCAGTCCTGGAAACCCCAGCTTCTCGCGCTGAGCGAAATAGCTTTCAGCCACCGCCTGCGCCAGTTTGCGCACGCGCAGGATGTAGCGCTGGCGTTCGGTGACGGAGATCGCACGGCGCGCATCCAGCAGGTTGAAGCTGTGGCTGGCCTTGGTGACCTGCTCATACGCGGGCAGCGGCAGGCCGGCCTCGACCAGCTTCATCGCCTCGGCTTCGCAGGCATCGAAGCGATGGAACATTTCTGCGACGTTGGCATGTTCGAAGTTGTAGGCGCTCTGCTCGACTTCGTTCTGGTGGTAGACATCGCCATAGCGCACCGGCAGCCCGTCCGGGCCATAGGTCCACACCAGGTCGTAGACGTTGTCGCAGCTTTGCAGGTACATGCACAGCCGCTCCAGTCCGTAGGTGATCTCGCCCAGCACCGGCCGGCATTCCAGCCCGCCGGCCTGCTGGAAATAGGTGAACTGGGTCACTTCCATGCCGTTCAGCCACACTTCCCAACCCAGGCCCCAGGCGCCCAGCGTCGGCGATTCCCAGTTGTCTTCGACCAGCCGCAGGTCGTGCACCAGCGGGTCGATGCCGAGTTCTTTCAGTGAATCGAAATACAGCGCGACGATATTGTCGGGCGAGGGCTTCATCACCACCTGGTACTGGTAGTAGCGCTGCAGGCGGTTGGGGTTGTCGCCGTAGCGGCCGTCGGTGGGGCGGCGGCTGGGCTGCACGTAGGCGGCATTCCACGACTCCGGGCCGATCGCGCGCAGGAAGGTGGCCGGGTGGAAGGTGCCGGCGCCGACTTCAAGATCGAGCGGCTGGATCAACACGCAGCCTTGCTTCGCCCAATAGGCGTTGAGGCGGGTGATGAGTTGCTGGAAGGTGATCGAAACGCGCTGGGCGGACATCGTTGCGGTAAACCGGAAGGTGACCCGTTAGTATAAGTGCGACGGCGGCGGCGCCGGTTCGCCACCTGCTCCGGGCCTCTGCCGCACGTCATGACCCATCGAGCCGACATGCCACCGTTCCTGATCCTGTCCACCGGTCACCCGACCGCCTCGATGCGCAGGCACGGCAGCTTTGCCCACTGGATCCGCGTGGCCGCCGGGCTGGACCGCGACGCCGCGGTCGTGATCGACGTCGAGCACGGCGAGCCCCTGCCCGAACGGGCGGGGTTTGCCGGCGCGCTGGTGACGGGTTCGGCGGCGATGGTGACCGAGCACCTGGATTGGAGCGAGCGCTGTGCCGCCTGGCTGCGCGAGGCGGGGCAAGCCGGCCTGCCGCTGCTGGGCATCTGCTATGGCCATCAATTGCTCGCTTACGCCTTTGCGGGCGAGGTCGGCTACAACCCGAATGGCCGCGAAATGGGCACGGTCGACATCGACCTGACCGCCGCCGCCGCGGCTGATCCGCTGTTTGCCGGCCTGCCGGTGCGGATGCCGGTGCAGTCCACCCACCTGCAAAGCGTGCTGCGACCGCCGCCCGACGCCGTGGTGCTGGCCGGCAACGCCCACGACGCCTGCCACGCCATGCGCTGGGGGCGTTCGGCCTGGGGCGTGCAGTTCCACCCCGAGTTCAGCACGGTGCACATGCGCGGCTACATCCGCGCCCGTGCCGAGGCGCTGGCGCAGGAAGGCCGCAGCGCATCGGCGCTGCTGGACGCGGTGACGGCCGCCCCCGCGGCGCGCCGGGTGCTGCGTCGATTCGTGCGCCACGCGCGGCGTTGACGCCGCTTCCGGTATCCTTGCACGGTCAGATCGGGGCGTTTCATGGACATTCGCAAGTTGCCGGTCCAGCAGGGGCTGGTGTGGTTCCGGCTGGCCATCGACCTGGGCTCGAAAAATCCGCGCGCCGTGTTCGGTGCCGCCCTGCTGCTGATCTCGACCCTCTATGCCGCGGTGCTGCTGATGGCGCTGGTGCTCTCCCTGCTGGTCGGCGGCGAGGCCCAGGAGGGCCAGCCCCCCGACATGAAGCTGGTGATGCTGGTCGCGCTGGCGCTGGCCATGCTGATCATTTTCCTGGTACCGATCCTGCTCGGCGGGCTGATGCACGTGATCCGCGAAGCCGAAGCCGGCAGGCCGGTGCGGGCCCGCGACATCTATGCGCCGCTGCGCAGCGAGCACGGCCAGAAACTGGCCTGGCTGGGGCTGGTGCAGGTGGCGCTGGCGATGCTCGGCGGCGTGCTGGCGATCGGGCTTGCCGGTGGCGATTATTGGCGCGATTACATGAAGGCGGCCGAAGTGCTGGCCCAGCACGGTACGCCGGTGCTGGGCGAGCCGCGCCATCCGGGCCTGCTGTTCGTCGTGCAGATGACGTTCAACTACTTCAGTTCCGCGCTGCTGCTGTATTCCATCCCGCTGATGCTGTTTTCCAATCGCGGCGTGGTGCCGGCGCTGGGCGCGGCCCTGCGCGCGGCCGTGCGCAATGCCAGCGCGAACCTGCTGGCCGCGGGCCTGTTCATCGGCGCGCTGCTGGTCGGAGCGCTGGTGGCCGGTCTGGTCGCCAGCCTGCTGGCCGTGCTGGGTGGCCTGATCCACCCTGCCGTGGGTGCCCTGCTGGCCACACTGGTAATGCTGGGCTTTGCCATCACCGCGCTGGTGCTGGTGACCGGGGCAGCCTACCTGGCCTGGCGCGACACCTTCGGCGATCCCGCGGCCCCGCCGCCGGTGCCGGTGCCGGTGCACCATCTCGAGGCCTGAGGGCTGCGCACGCCCTGATTCACCTAGCTGGATTCACTCCGCTGGATTGACTCAGCCGGACCCACCCACCAAGTCCATCCAGACGGATTCAGGCTGCGCCCAGCGCCTGCGCCAGCAGGGTTTGCGTCCAATCACGCAGCGCCAGGAACAGCCATGCGACGCTCAGCACACCGGCGATTGCCTGCAGCAGCAGCCAGCCCCGGCCCCAGGTCGGCAGAACACGTCGTGCCGAATCGGCCAGCACGCGGGTGCCACTGAGCCGATCGTGCAAGGCCAGATGCGGCGCCAGCAGGGCCATCGCGTGGCCCAGGTTGAGGGTGAGCCAGGACAGGCCGGCGGCGGCAAAACGCGTCAGCACCCGCGGCAGCGCCAGGCGATTGCCGTGTCCGTCGGCGACGATCAGCCCGAATGCCCGCTTGCCAGGCGTGGCCTGCCAGCGCGAGCTCTCGAAGGCCAATGACCACAGGCAGGCCAACAGCGCATACAGCAAGGGGGGCGCGAGCAGCAGCGTGGTCAGGGCCGAGGACAGCTGCCCCACCGCCGAAGTCATGCGCGGGTCGGAGAGCAGGGCCAGGGCCATCGCCAGCGGGGATTGCCCCGCGGCGACGAAGCTGTCGAGCTGCTGCGTCATGCCTGCAACCACCGCCCGCAGCGCAGCTTCGGCCTGCTCCGCCGCCGCGCCAAGGATGGGCCAACCCAGCAGCAGGACCAGCGGCAGCAGGCAGGCGGCGTCCAGCGACCAGGCCGCATAGCGCAGCCAGAACCCCGCCGGCGCGCGCTCAGGGGGCGGCACGGGCCGGCGACCTCGGGGCCACGAACTGCGCGGCGATGATGCCGGCCTCGTACAGCAGGCACATCGGGATCGCCAGCATCAGCTGGCTGACCACGTCCGGCGGGGTCAGCACGGCGGCAACGATGAAGATGCCGACGACGGCATAGCCGCGCCCCTCGCGCAGCTGCGCCGGCGTCACCCAGCCCAGCAGGGCCAGGATGACCAGCGCCACCGGCAGTTCGAACGCCAGCCCGAAGGCGAGGAACAGCACCAGCACGAAATCGAGATAGGCGCTGATGTCGGTCATCATCGCCACGCCCTCCGGCGTCACCCGGGTCAGGAAGCCGAACACCATCGGCAGCACCAGGAAATAGGCGAACGCGCAGCCGGTGTAGAACAGCAGCAGCGCCGAGGACAGCAACGGCAGCGCCAGCCGTTTCTCGCGCTTATACAGCCCCGGCGCCACGAAGGCCCAAGCCTGGTAGAGCAGCCACGGCATCGTCACCACCAGCGCAACGAAAAACGCCAGCTTCATCGGCGCGAAGAACGGGCTGGCGACCTGGGTGGCGATGATATGGCTGCCGGCCGGCAATTTGGCCAGCAGCGGCTTGGCCAGTTCAGCATAGAGCGCGTTGGCGAACGGCAGCAGGCAGACCAGCGCCAGCCCGAGCCCGGCGAACCCGCGCAGCAGGCGCACGCGCAGCTCCAGCAGGTGGGCGATCAGCGGACGTTCGGCGTCACCGGCAGCGTCAGTCATCGCGCTTCTCGCCCACCGCGGGCTCCGGCGACTCCGTCCGGGCAGCCGGCGCCTCGGGCTCGATCCGCAACGCGCCCTGGGCATCGCTGACCGCATCCAGCGCCTCGCCGCGCGACTGCTCCAGCGCCTTGCGGGTTTCATCAAGGCTGCGGCGCAGGTCCTCGTTCGCCAGCTCCTGCTCCAGCTCGTTCTTCACCGCGTGCCACTGAGCGCGCGCCTTGCGTACCCACAGGCCGGCAAAACGCGCCGCCCTGGGCAAGCGCTCCGGGCCCAGCACGACCAAGGCCACCAGCGCCACCACCAGCATTTCGCCGAAGGAAAAATCGAACATCGGCGAGACCTCCGCCTCGCGGCGTCAGTGCGCGCGGTCGTCGGGCCCGCGCGATTCCGGCGGCGGCGCGGCAGGCTGGCTCTCGACAGGCGCGGCCGGCTTGTTGTCCTCGTCGCCGTGCACGCCCTTCTTGAATTCATTGACCGCCTTGCCGAGGTCACGCGCGCCCGAAGTCAGGCGCTTGGTGCCGAACACCAGCAGGACGATGGCCAGCACGATCAACCAGTGCCAAATGCTGAAACTGCCCATGGCGGCATCCATCTATGCGACGTGCATGATTCTATCTGGCGATTCTAACCCAGTGGCAGGGCCGCGATACCGCATCGACGCGGCCGCGCGACAGGTGCACCCGTTGGGTTCAGCCAGCGTTGCCGATGCCCCGGCAACGCACCGGCCGGGCACGGCAGCGCCCGGCCGCGGAAATTCCCGCTGCTTACGGCTGCGTCAGCGGCGCGCTGGCGGCCGGTTCGGCCGATTCCAGCGGATGCGCCTGCGCGGCGCCCGGTTCGGCAGCCGGCGCCGGCGCGGTGTGGCGGGCCCGGCGGGCGGCGGTGGTCGCTTCCTCCAGCTCATTGCGAAACGCCACGATCGGCGCCGAGGCCGGGGTCGGCGTGCGCCCTTCGAACACCATGCGCGGGGTGATGCCGTAGCCATAGGCGCCGCGGTTGGCGCTGTGGTCGATTTGCAGGACCGCACCGTCCAGCGCCACCCCGGCGAACAGGCCGCGCGCGCGCGACCACGACCAGATCTCGGCCTTGAGCGCACCGTCGGTGGCCGCCGCCGCGTTGCGCCCAACCGGCCCGGCGGCGACCGACGCATCGGCGCCCAGCGTCACCTTGCCGTTGATGATGTTGTCGAGGCCGCGTTCGCTGCGGAACACCAGGATCACGTCGGAGGATTGCACGCCGGCCTGGAAGCCGACGCTGGCGCCGGTCAGGCGCACGAACACCGGGTTCGACCAGGTGCCGTCCGGGTTCTTGATCGACATCAGCCCATGGCCGCGACGGCCGCCGAGCACGAAGCCGGCCTTGATGGTGTCGGGAATCACGACAATCCCGCGCGCTTCGTCGAGCAGGCGATCCGGGATCGAGGAGTCGGGAACGGACTGGATTTCACGCATGACCCGCAGCGCGTTGTCGGCGCGGTTGTCCTCGTGTTCGCCGGCAATGGCGGCGGTGGCCAGCAGCAGCGCGGCCAGGGCAAGGGTCAAACGCAGAGGACGTGCGGTCATCGTGATTCTCCGTCGCGGGGTCGGGGGATGCGGGCATGGTGGCGCGCCGCCCATGAATCCAGCTTAAGGCAAAGCGGTTGCGGTGCAACACCGCAGCCCGGCGGAATCCGAGTGGAATGGGCTCAGCGGGTGGCCGCCACCTTGGTGTTCTCCACCCACGCGCGCACCTGCGACTCCAGCACCGGCAGCGGTACCGCGCCCTGGGCGAGGATCACGTCGTGGAAGGCGCGTTCGTCGAACTTGCTGCCCAGCTGTGCTTCCGCTTCGCTGCGCAGGCGGCGAATGGTCAGCTCGCCGAGTTTGTAGCTCAAGGCCTGGCCCGGCCACGAGATGTAGCGGTCGACCTCGGTGGTAATTTCATGTTCCGACAGCGCGGTGTTGTCGCGCAGGTAGGTCAGTGCCTGTTCGCGGGTCCAGCCCATGTGGTGGATGCCGGTGTCGATCACCAGCCGGCAGGCGCGCCACATCGCATAGGTCAGGCGGCCGAAGTCCTCGTAAGGCGTCTGGTAGATGCCCATTTCGACACCCAGCCATTCGCTGTACAGGCCCCAGCCCTCACCGTAGGCGCTGATGTAATTCCTGCGGAATCCGGGCAGGTCGCCCTGTTCGCGCACCAGCGACAGCTGCAGCGAATGGCCGGGCACCGATTCGTGCAGGGTCAGCGCCGGCAGGTTGTACAGCGGGCGGCTGGGCAGGTCGTAGGTGTTGACCCAGTAGGTGTCGGCGCCGCCGCGGCCGGCGGTCCAGTACGGTGCGATGGCGGGGGCGACCGGGACGATGGTGAAGCGGCCGCGCGGCAGCGTGCCGATGATCTTGCCGACCTGCCCGTCCACCCGCTTGCTGATCCAGGCGGCGCGGTCGAGCAGCTCCTGCGGGGTTGTGGCGTAGAACTGCGGATCGGTGCGCAGGAACTGCAGGAAATCGGCGAAGCGGGTTTGCGGCGAACGCCCGCTGAAGCCGACCTTGCCGATGATCGCGTCCATCTCGGCGCGGAGCGATGCCACCTCCGCAAGGCCGATGGCGTGGATTTCGTCGGGCGAAAGATCCAGCGTGGTGTAGGCGCGGATCTGTTCGCGATACCACGCCTTGCCATCGGGCATCGCTTCGGCAGCCAGCGTGGTGCGGGCGTGCGGGACGTAGTCGTTGCGGAAGAAGGCCAGCAGCTTGCCGAAGGCGGGAATCACCGCTTCGCGGATCGCCGCGCGGCCCTCGGCGCGCAATGCGTCCTGTTCGGCCGCCGGTATAGTTGCGGGCATCTGCTTGTACGGCGCCCACAGCGCGGACTGCTGCGGGTCTTTCAGGTCCGCCGTCATCGCGATCGACAGGTCGCGGCCGACCAGTACCACCTGCGGAACGGTGAAGCCACGGGCAAGCCCGGCGCGCATGTTGGCGATCTGCTGATCGAAATAGCGCGGCACGTCGCGCAGGCGGGAGGCATAGGCGCGGAAGTCGGCGCTGGTACGCAGCTTGCCGTCGGCCATGAAATCGAGATTCGACCAGAACGCCGTGTCGGAATTGAACGGCATCTCGTAGTCGCGAAAGCGCAGCGCGGCCGCCTTGTGCTCGATCTGCGGGCGGTAGACCGCGTAATTCACCCGTTCGGCTGGCGACAGCGCCGCCACGTCGATCCGGTCGAGCCGCTTGAGCACGTCGTCCAGATAGGCCAGCCGGCTCGCCTGCGCCGGCGGGCTGACGTCGGGCAGGTGCGGCGAACGCACGGTCTGGACATCGGCGCTGTCTTCGTCCCATTCCGAAGGCTGCGCCGTTCGCCACGCCCATTCGTTCTGATAGATGGCGCGGAAGTCGGCATCGGCAGTGCGTGCTGTCGGAGTTTGCGCCATCGCAAGCAGCGGGCACAGCAGGAGGACAAGCAGCGGTCGTTTCACGGGCAGTTCCGGGAAGGGCATCCCTGCATCGTAGCGGCTGGCGTCAATGCTCGGCGCGGTCGCGGTTCCAGCCGCGGTGGCGGATGTCCAGATACAGGCTGTAGGCGGCGGTGAACGCCGGGAACAGGTTCTGCAGGATGCCCACCGCATCGTTCTTGCCGAACACGAAGTACGCCAGCGTCATCAGGCTGCCGAGGATGCTCATGTACCAGAACAGGCGCGGAATCACCGGCTTGCGCGCGCGCTTGCTGGCGATGAACTGCACCACCCAGCGGCTGCCGAACATCAGCGCGCCGGTCAGGCCGATCAGCTTCCACGGGCTCATGTGGATGCCGGTCCAGGCCAACGCGGCAATCGGTGCATCCATGAAGCCGGCCGGCACCGGCATCACGGCCGCAGCTCCTCGATGCCGGTGCGGCGGCTGCGCGTGATCAACCAGCGCACGCCCATCAAGTCGCGGATGCCGACGATGGCGCGGCCGAGGTTGTTGTACTTCGACACGCCGGCGGTGCGCGGCCGGTGGTTCACCGGCACGCTCACGGTCTGCCAGCCGGCGCGCTGCATCAGCGCCGGCAGGTAGCGGTGCATGTGGTCGAAATACGGCAGGTCGAGGAAAGCGTCGCGTTCGAACAGCTTGATCCCGCAGCCGGTGTCGGGGGTGGCGTCGCGCAGTAGCCGCGAGCGCAGGGCGTTGGCGAATTTCGAGGCCCAGCGCTTGCTGCCGGAATCCTGGCGATTGACCCGCCAGCCGGCGAACAGCTTCACCTCGGCGGGCGCGCTGGCGCGGCGTTCCAGCAGCTTCGGAATGTCGGCCGGATCGTTCTGGCCGTCACCGTCGAGAGTGGCGATCCACGGCGCGCGCGCGGCCTTCACGCCGTTGCGCACGGCGGTGCTCTGCCCGGCATTTTGCAGATGGCGAAGGACGCGCAGCTCGGGCGTGGCAGCCTGCAGTTCTCGCAGGCGCTGCAATGTGGCATCACTCGAGGCGTCGTCGACATAGAGGATTTCGAACGCGAGGCGACCGCGCAGCGCGGCGAGGATCTCGCCCACCAGCGGCGCCACGTTGTCTTCTTCGTTGCACACCGGCACCACGACGGCGAGTTGCGGATCCGTGCTCACGGCGTGCGCTGGCTCACGGCTTGCGGCGCAGCCGCTCCAGCACGCCGTCGAGGGCGTCGAGACCGGCGTAGTGGATCACCAGCTTGCCCTTGTTGCCGCGGCCGTTCAGCACGTTGACCTTGCTGCCCAGCGTGTCGGAAAGCTCGCGTTCGAGTGCGGCGATGTCGGCCTGCGGGGTGCGGGATTTGGGCGCGGTCTTCTTCGGCGGCGTCGGCAATTTGCCGGCACTCAGTTCCTGCACGCGATACTCGACCTGGCGCACCGACCAGCCTTCGGCCGCCGCCTGTCTGGCCAGCGCCACCGCCATGGCCTCCGCCAGCGGCAGCAGGGCGCGGGCGTGGCCCATTTCAATCGCGCCTTCGCGCACCAGCGCGCGCACGGCTTCGGGCAGTTCCAGCAGGCGCAGCAGGTTGCTCACCGCCGCGCGCGAGCGGCCCACCGTCTCGGCGGCGGCGGCGTGGGTGAGGTCGAATTCATCGATCAGCCGTTGCAGTGCCTGCGCTTCTTCCAGCGGATTGAGGTCTTCGCGCTGGATGTTCTCGATCAGGGCGATGGCGACCACGGTGCGGTCGTCGACCTCGCGCACCACCGCCGGCACTTCGCGCAGACCGGCGCGCTGGCTGGCCCGCCAGCGGCGTTCGCCGGCAATGATTTCATACGTGCGCTTGCCCTTGCCGTCGGCGCCCACGCGTTCGCGCACCACGATCGGCTGGATCACGCCCTGGACCTTGATGGAGGCGGCCAGCTCCTCCAGCTTGGCGTCGTCCATCGTGCGCCGCGGCTGGTATTTGCCGGGCACCATCGCATCCACCGGCAGGATGCGCAGGGCATCCCCGGGCTGGGCTTCCAGCGCTGGCGCGGCGGTCTTGCCGCCCAGCAGTGCTTCCAGCCCACGCCCGAGGCCGCGCTTCCTGGTCGCGCCCTTCCCCGGCGCCGTCTCGGCCGTCATGCCGTTGTCTCCTTCACTGCCTGCGTGCGCTCGCGCTGGCGGCGCAGCACTTCCCCTGCCAGCCCAAGATACGCGATCCCGCCGCGGCTTGCCTTGTCGTAATTCACGATGCTGCGACCGTGGCTGGGCGCCTCGGCCAGGCGCACGTTGCGCGGGATGATGGTGCGGAACACCAGATCGCCGAAATGGTTGGTCAATTCCGTCGACACCGCGTTGGCGAGGTTGTTGCGCACGTCGAACATGGTGCGCAGCACGCCTTCGATTTCAAGTTCGGGATTGAGCCGGCCCTTGAGCGCGTCGATCGTCTGCAGCAGTGCGGTCAGGCCCTCCAGCGCGTAGTACTCGCACTGCATCGGCACCAGCACCGAATCGGCGGCGGTCAGCGCATTGAGGGTGAGCAGCGACAGCGCCGGCGGGCAGTCGATCAGGATGAAATCGTATTTGCCGCGCGAGATTTCCAGCGCATGCTTCAGACGCAGCTCGCGATGGTCCAGATCCATCAGCTGAATCTCGGCGGCAGTCAGATCGATGTTGCCGGGCAGCAGGTCAAACCCTTCCTCGGTGCGCACGATGGCCTTGGCAATCGCGGCTTCGCCCATCAGCACCTCGGTGATCGAGGCGCCCAGCTCGCGCTTGTCGATCCCGCTGCCCATCGTCGCGTTGCCCTGCGGGTCGAGATCGACCAGCAGCACGCGCTGCGGCGTGCGTGCCAACGCGGCGGCGAGGTTGACGGCGGTGGTGGTCTTGCCGACCCCGCCTTTCTGGTTGGCGATGGCGATGATGCGGGCCATGCGGCTGCGCTTCCTGGGGGATGGCCGCAGCCGGAACGGCGCGGGAACGGGTGATTATGCCGCAAGCCCGGCCCGGACGATTTCGATCAGGTGGCGCTGGCCGTCCAGCCCCGGCACCCGCAGCGGATGGATGGCGGCAACGCGCCAGGCTTGCGGCAGCGCTTCGATCTCGGCCTCGAAGTCGGCGCCCTTCATTGCCAGCAGACGGCCATGCGGGCCGAGCAGGTGGCCGCCAAGTTCCAGAATCAGCGGCAGGGTCGCCAATGCCCGCGCGGTGATCGCAGCGAATGTTGAAGCCGGCGCGAAGGCTTCGATCCGGCCCTCGAACACGGTCGCATTGCCCAGCGCGAGCCGCCGCACCGCCTCGCGCAGGAAGCGCGCCTTCTTGCCGTTGCTTTCGACCAGCGTCACCTGCAGCGTCGGCGTGACGATGGCCAGCGGGATGCCGGGCAACCCCGGCCCGCTGCCGAGGTCGGCCAGCGATTGGAGGTCGCGCACGAACGGCTGCAGGGCCAGCGAATCGAGCAGGTGCTTGACCAGCATTTCGCGCGGATCGCGAATCGCGGTCAGGTTGTAGGTGGTATTCCAGCGCACCAGCAGTGCAAGGTAATCCAGCAGCGGCCCGGCCAGATCGGGTTCCAGCCCGAGTGCGCGCAGACCCGGCTCCAGGCCGAGTCTCAGCTCAGGGCGCAGGGTGTGCGAGGGATCGGTCATGTGGGGAGTATGCGGGAGTGCGCCGGTCCCGCTCCAACCCGACCGCAGCGTCGCCTTGCCGCCGGCCAGCCCCGGAACGCCGCGCCCCCGGCCTACGCCGATCCCAGCGGTTTGACGAAGCGCACCGAGCTGTCGCGGTAGCCGCAGGCGCGGTAGAAGGCGTGGGCTTCGCTGCGCTGCACGCCCGAGGTCAGTTCGATTCGCGCGGCGCCGCCGGCGCGGGCGCGGCGCTCGGCATCCAGCAGCAGATGGCGGCCCACCCCGCTGCCGCGCGCATCCGGCAGCACCACCAGGGCGGTAATCCGGCAGGTCGTGGTGCCCAGCGGCAGGTAGTACATGAAATCCAGCGCCACCAAGCCGCAGACCACGCCGCCGCGGCGAGCCACCACCAGCGCCTGCCGGTCGTTGGCGAGGATCGAGGCGATCCGCTCGGCAGCATCGCGCAGGTCACAGGGATAGCCCAGCGCTTCCAGCAGACGCGCCACGTCGTCGGCATCGGCCATCACGGCGTTGCGCAGGTCGATGCCGGGACCGCGATCGGACAGCGTGAAAGCCTGGCTCATGCGGCCACCGATTCAGCGGGTTCCGTACACCACCACGGTCTTGCCGCGCGCGTGCAGCTTGCCGTCGGCCTGCAGCTTCTTGAGCACGCGCCCGGCCATTTCGCGCGAACAGCCGACCAGCCGCGCCAGTTCCTGCCGCGAGACCCGCAGCTGGGTGCCCATCGGATGGGTCATGGCTTCGGGCTCCTTGGCCAGGTCGAACAAGGTCCGGTAGATGCGGTCGCTGACGTCGAGGAAGGCCAGCCGCCCGGCCTTGCGGCTGGTATCCAGCAGGCGCTTGCTGATCTGCGCGCCGATCGAATACAGCAGGCGCGCGGCGTCGCCAGGCTGCGCCAGCAGGTGCGCCTGCAAGCGCTCGTAGCTGATTTCGGCCAGCTCGCAGGCAGTGCGGGTGCGCAGCGCCACGTCGCGATGGGGGCTGTCCACGAACAGGCCCATCTCGCCGACGAACTCGCCGACGCCGCCGTAGCCCAGCACCAGCTCGCGTTCGTTGTCCTCGATGGCGATGATGCTGACCGAGCCGGAAATGATGTAGTAAAGCGTGTCGGCCGGATCGCCGGGGTGGAACACGTCGGTCCGCGCCGGATAGCGACGGCGGTGGCAGTGCGCAATGAATCGCTCGATGGTCTGCGCGTCCGCTGCAAGCGGATTGAACATGCGCGGCATCACCGGCTTGAGGAGTTCGACGCCCATTCGCGCGCATCCCGATATGAATCGGCCAAGCTTAGGCGGAACCGTGACGGCGAGCAAACTTTTGCCGCCCAGATGCGGGGCCTGCCCGGTCGGGCGCCGGCTTGCCGGCAGCGGTGACGCCACGCGCCCGGACATGTCGCATAATGCGCGGTCTGCGTCCTTCCACCGGGTTCCGATGCCGTGGTCAAACCGTTGCCGCGCCTGAGGCTGCAAGGCTTCAACAACCTCACCAAGTCGCTCAGCTTCAACATCTACGACGTGTGCTACGCCGCGTCGGAGGACGAGCGCAGGCGCTACATCGAGTACATCGACGAGGAATACAACGCCGATCGCCTGACCCAGATCCTGACCGACGTGGCCGAGATCATCGGCGCCAACATCCTCAACGTCGCCCGCCAGGACTACGACCCGCAGGGCGCGTCGGTGACGATCCTGATCTCCGAGCAGCCGGTGATCGACAAGGCCGACGCCAAGGGCGTGATTTCCGACGCGGTGGTCGCCCACCTCGACAAGTCGCACATCACCGTCCACACCTATCCGGAAACCCATCCGGACAACGGCATCGCCACCTTCCGCGCCGACATCGACGTCTCCACCTGCGGCGTGATCTCGCCGCTGAAGGCGCTGAACTACCTGATCGAATCCCTGGAATCGGACATCGTGGTGATGGATTACCGCGTGCGCGGCTTCACCCGCGACGTGCGCGGCAAGAAATACTTCATCGACCACAAGATCAACTCGATCCAGGACTACCTGGCCAAGAACATCCGCACCCGCTACGAGATGATCGACGTCAACGTGTACCAGGAAAACCTGTTCCACACCAAGATGCACGTGCGCGATTTCGATCTCGACAACTACCTGTTCGAGGAAAAGGCGCGCAACCTGTCGTTCAAGGAACGGATGAAGATCGAAGCGCGGCTCAAGCGCGAGATCGAGGAGCTCTACCACGGGCGCAACCTGATCGACTGAACGGGCCGCGCTTGCGCGTGGCCGCCCAAGCGGTGAAAGTCCGTGATTGTCGGCAAGGCCATTGCCGTGATCGAGGACCAGACGCCATGCCGATGCACCGATTGCCGTTGACCGCGTTGACCGCGTTGACCGCGTGCTTGCTCGCGGTCCTGGCGCTGCCGGGCTGCAAGCTGCAGGCCCCGGCGCAAGCCGCCGCCGCGGCCCCGGCCCAGGCCGCCGCCCCTGCCGCGGCACAGGCCGCCCAGGCGACCGCCAGCCCGCCCGCCGCCGACGCCTGGCCGGCCCCGGACAAGGTCGAGCGCGATGGGCCGGACGCCGAACTGATGGTGCAGATCGGCGACATGGACAATTTCGGCTTCGGCTTCCCGGATGGCTTCGACCTGTTCACCGGGCGTTCGACGCCGGTTCACAGCTATCCCTTCAAGCCGGGCGAGAGTGACGCCTCCGGCACCGATCGCATCATGGTGCCCAGCGGGTTCAAGAGTGCCTCCGGCGATGGATACACCGCCAGTACGTCGCGGCCGGACAATGACCCGCGCCCGCTGCGGGTGGCGTTCGACCTCGACGGCATCGAGGTCAAACGCGCGGCGCTGCAGCTGTTCGTGGACGATTTCCAGGCGCGGGTGTGGGGCGCCACCTATCGCGTGTGGATCAACGGCACCGAAGTGCCGGTGGTGGCCACCACGTTGAACGCGCTCGACCAGACCGGACCGATCGGCAAACTGGTCACGGTCGAACTGCTGCCTGAGCAGATCGGCCTGCTGCGCGAGGGCAAGTTCGAATTGCGCATCGACGACCCCAGCCACGACGTCGCCGATGGCTACGCGCTGGATTTCGTGCGCATCCTGATCAACCCCAAACCCTGGCGTTACACCGGCACGGTGCACGGGATCGTCATCGACGAAGAGTCCGGCGCGCCGCTGGCCGGCGTGCTGGTGTCGGCCAGCAACACCGCGCAGATGACCACCGGCGCGGACGGCAACTTCACCCTGAGCGGCGTGCCGGCGGGGCTGGCCGTGGTGTCCGGCAGCCATCCGGACTATCAGGCCGCGACCGAAGCCGCCGATCTGGTGGCCGGTGACGATGTGCGGGTCGTGCTCCGGCTCAAGGCCGCGCAGAAGACCAGCGCCGGCCTGCGCGAGCAGCTGGACCGGATCGGCAAAGTCGATATCTACGGCATCCATTTCGATACCGACAAGGACAGCCTCAGGCCCGAGTCCGACGCGGTGCTGGGCCAGGTGCTGGATCTGCTCAAGCAGCATCCGTCGCTCAAGCTGGTGATCGCCGGGCACACCGATGCGCAAGGCAGCGACGCCCACAACATCGACCTGTCCAATCGCCGCGCGCAGACGGTGGTGGCCTGGCTGGTCGCGCACGGCATCGCCGGCGAGCGCTTGCAGGCCGAAGGCCACGGTGAAAGCCAGCCGGTCGCCAGCAATGACAGTGAAGAAGGCCGCGCCCTCAACCGGCGGGTGGAGCTGCGCAAGGCCGATGGCTGATCCCGGTCAGCGCGCAAGTTCCTCTCCGAGTCGGGGGTGCGGCAAACCCGAGGGTCGTCCTGCGCGCCCGCATGCCGGCATTGTTCGGAAGCTTTCTTCGAAAAACTTGCAGTGGCGCCGCTGCGGTGCTGCAATCAACGGACATTCCCCCGGAGAGCACCCATGACCCTCTTCCGAACCCTGGCGCTGGCGCTGGGCATCACCTTGGTGGCAACCCCGCTGCTGGCCCAGCAGCGCATCTACCAGCGCAAGGACGCCAACGGCGTCAGCCAGTACACCGACGTCCGCCCGGAAAGCCAATACACGGTGCGCAACGTCAACAACAGCGGCACGCCGGCACCGACGGCCGCGCCCGCCGCCGCGGAAAGCGCGCAGTGCAAGGGCGTGCGCAACAACCTGTCGCGGCTGCAAAGCACCGAGGCGATCGGCATCGATACCAACGGTGACGGCAAGCCCGACCGCAACCTCAGCGCCGACGAGCGCAAGGCGCAGGTCGAGCTGAATCAGGCCGCAGTCAAGGCCTACTGCCCACCCGCCGCCGACCAGTAATGAAGCTGCTGGGCGCGATCGTGCTCGCGGCCGCGCTGGCGGTCGCGGCATGGTGGTGGTTCACCCGTGAAATGCCGCGCCGCGCCCAGGAACGCGAGGTGGCGGCCGAAGCGGCCGCCATCCAAGCCGAGCGTGCCAACACCCTGTACCGCTGGCGCGACGATGCCGGCAACCTGCAAATCACCGATGCACCGCCGCAGGGGCGCCGCTACGAACGCGTCAGCAAAACACCCCATGACGGGATCGAGGTGCGCGGCGACCGCGATTGAGCCGGTCAACATGGCAAAATGCGGGTTTTCCCCACGCTGGAATGCCATGCGCCTGTCGCAGTTCCACCTCCGCACCGAAAAGGAAACCCCCGCCGACGCCGAAATCGTCAGCCACCAGCTGATGCTGCGCGCCGGCATGATCCGCAAGCTCGCGGCCGGCCTCTACACCTGGTCGCCGCTGGGACTGCGCGTGCTGCGCAAGGTTGAATCGGTGGTGCGCGAGGAAATGAATCGCGCCGGCGCGATCGAAATGGCGATGCCCTCGATCCAGCCGCGGGAATTGTGGGAAGAAACCGGGCGCTGGGCGAAATTCGGCCCGCAGCTGCTGAAAATCCGCGACCGCAAGGAACAGGAATACTGTTTCACTCCGACCGCCGAAGAAGCCGTCACCGATTTCTTCCGCCAGGAAATCGCCAGCTACAAGCAGCTGCCGGTCAATTTCTATCAGGTGACGACCAAATTCCGCGATGAGATCCGGCCGCGTTTCGGGGTGATGCGGGCGCGCGAATTCATCATGAAGGACGCTTATTCCTTCCACGTCGACGAAGCCTCGCTGCACGCCGGTTATCGCGGCATGTACGAGGCCTATACGTGCATCTTCACCCGGCTCGGGCTGAAGTTTCGCGCGGTGGCTGCCGATACCGGCGCCATTGGCGGCAGCGCCTCGCACGAATTCCACGTGCTTGCCGATTCCGGCGAGGATTCGATCGCGTATTCCGATACTTCCGATTACGCCGCCAACGTGGAACTGGCGGAAGCGCTGGCGCCCGGCCCGCGTCCGGCCGCCGGCGAAGCCTTGCGCGAAGTCGCCACGCCGACCCAGAAAACCTGCGAAGACGTGGCCGCCCTGCTCGGCATCGCCTTGCAGCGCACCGCCAAATCGGTGGCATTGATGGGTCACGATGCCGAAGGCCGCGACCAATTCGTGCTGGCCCTGGTGCGCGGCGATCACCTGGTCAACGAAATCAAGTTGGGCAAACTGCCCGGCATGACCGATTCGCGCCTGGCCACCGAAGCGGAAATCCTGGAATTTCTCGGCAGCGAGCCCGGTTTCCTCGGCCCGCTGCAGCCGCGCAAACCCATCCGCGTGATCGCCGACCGCAGCGTTGCGGCATTGGCGGACTTCGTGATTGGCGCCAACAAACCGGGATTCCACATCGCCGGGGTGAATTGGGGCCGCGATCTGCCCGAGCCCGAGGTGGCCGATATCCGCAACGTGGTCGCCGGCGACCCTTCTCCCGACGGCCAGGGCCGGCTCGGGCTGTGCCGCGGCATCGAAGTCGGGCATGTGTTCGCGCTGGGTCGCAAATACTCGGAAGCCATGCGCTGCACCGTGCTGGACGCCGGCGGCAAATCCGTCCACCCGGCGATGGGCTGCTACGGCATCGGCATTTCCCGGATCGTGGCCGCGGCGATCGAACAAAACCACGACGCGGCCGGCATCCGCTGGCCGGCGGCCATCGCCCCGTGGCAGGTGGCGGTGTGCGTGATCAATCCGAAAAACGACCCTGAGATCGCCGCCGCCGCCGAGGCACTGCATGCGGAATTGAATGCCTCCGGCCTCGATTGCGTGCTGGACGATCGCGGCCTGCGCCCCGGCGCGATGTTCGCGGATATCGAACTGATCGGCATTCCCCACCGCATCGTGGTGTCCGCGCGCGGGCTGGCCGCCGGCACCTTCGAATATCGGGCACGTTCCGAAACCGAATCGGAAACCCTGGATCGGAGCGCACTGCTGGCCAAACTCCTGCCGACCTGATTCGGGCGGCACCGCATTTTCATTTGCGTATTTTCAGGGTATTATCCGGCGGTCCGCGCCGCGGATGTTTCTAACGAATCCGAAATATCCTGAGGAAATCGCAACGATGCCCATGAATATCGAAAATCTGAGCAGCCAGGAACTGAGCGCACTGATCAAGCGCGCCAACAGCCGCCGCAAGGTGCTGGCCAAGCGCAAGCCTGCCAATCAAACCAAGGCCGCCGTCGCCCGGCTGCTGAAAGCGGCCGGCTGGAGCTTCGAGGAACTGTTCGGCAAGGGCGGCACTGCCGCCGCGCCGGCCAAACGGGCGGCCCGCAAGGGCAAGGCCAAATCCGGCAGCAAGGTGGCCCCGAAATACCGCAATCCGGCCAAGGCCTCGGAAACCTGGTCCGGCCGCGGCCGCCAGCCACGCTGGCTGGCCGCCTTGACCGGCGCCGGCCACAAGGCCGATGAATTCCTGATCAAGTAATCGGGTTGCAGCAGAGCGGATATTGAAAACGCCGGCACGCGCCGGCGTTTTCATTTACCGAATCAATGGATTCCGCAAAGATGGATTCCCTCAAAGATTGCGGCGCGCGCTGATCAGCAGATTGCCGAACACCAGCCCGGCCACCAGCGCCATCAGGGTATTGAACACCGCCAGCGCCGCGGTTTGCCCGACGCTCAAATCCTGCGACTGGACCATCGACACCACCCCGCGCAGGGCCACGCTGCCCGGCACCAGCATGATGATGCCCGGCAGTCGCACCAGCGCCCCCGGCCGGTTGGCCATGCGCGCATAGGCATTGCCGGCGGCGGTGGTCGCCAGCGCCGCCAGAAATACCCCCGCCGATGCGCCCAGCCATTCCCCGCCATAGCGCGATACCAGATAACCGCCGACTGCGGCGGCCATGACCAGCGGATAATCGCGGCGGCGGGCCTGGAACAACACCGCAAAGGCATACGCGCCCAGCGCCAGCGCGCACCAGACCACCCATTCCGGCTGCGGCCGCAGCGCCCGCACCTGCGGCTCGAGACCGAGGAACCCGGCCACGGCCAAGGCAATCGCCGTGCCGATGGTCAGATTCACGACCGTCATCACCGCGCCGGCAAAGCGCGCGGTCCCGGACACCAGATGGCGGTTGGCCAATTCGCTGGCCGCCAGGGTCAGGGTCATTCCCGGCACCAGCACGATCAACGAAGCGATGATCACGGTATTGAGGTTCAGCGCGCCCAGCAGGACGCTGGCCAGGATTGCCATGCTGCCGGCCAGCAGGCCCGACAGCGCCTCGAAGCCTTCGCGCAGGCGCGGTCGCGACTGCGAAGCCACCAGCAGCAGGCCAATCAGCAGCCCGGTGCCGGCGGCCACGCCGATATCGAGCCAGGGCAGGCGGAACAGCCCCGCCACCGCCGTCGAGGCCAGCAGGAAGCCCAGCACCAGCAGCGAATTTTCCCGGCCGGTCGGCCGCCGTTCCAGTTCATGCAGCGCCGCGCGACCCTCGGCGATGTCCAGCCGCCCGCAAATCACGTCCTCGGCAATCCGGTCGGCGGCGCACAGCCGGCGCAGATGGGTATCGCCCAGCCCCGGCCGCACGATCCGGGTGACATCGGTGTGTCGGGCCGGACGGGCAGGATCGCGGAACGACAGGATGATCCCGGCCGGGTTGGACCACGGCTCGCATTCCACCTGCAAGCGCCGCGCGACCAGTCCAATCGCCCCTTCCATGCGCTCGGCCGTGGTGCCGTAGGCGTGCAGATGCCAGGCCAGTTCCTCGACGAAGGCGATGCGGTCGGAGTAGGTCGCGTCGGTCATGGTGGCGGGCGTTCGTGGGCGCACAGGATGCCACGCGTCGCCGCGGTTTTCCCACGCAGGACCACATTTGCGTAAGCTTGACGGGTTCATGGCCAGCGACGACAGCCACTACCGTCCTGCCGCCGACTTCGTCGAGACCGACGCGGGCGGCGTCCTGCGCCTGCGCGGGCGCTGGACCCTGCGCTACGCGGCCGAGGTGCGGGCGGCGCTGCGCAAGGCCGACGCCGGCACCAAGGCGGTCGATGCGCGCGACTGCGAACGCCTCGACACTCTGGGCGTGCTGCAGCTGCTGCGCTATGCCGACGCCCACAAGATTTCCTATGCGGCGCTGCAGTTCCGTTCCGACCAGCAGCAGCTGGTGGACGCGATCGAGGATGTCCACGACGACCGGCCGCAGGGCAAACGCGAGTACGGCGTGCGCGCGATGCTGGGCCGGGTGGGCTACGGGCTGATCGACAACGCCGGCGAAGTGATGGCGCTGGTCAGCTTCTTCGGCGAATTCATGGTCAAGGTCCTGCGCCTGTTCAAGGAACCCAGCCGCTTCCGCCTGACCTCGACCGTGCACCACATGGAGCAGATCGGCCTGGACGCGGTGCCGCTGGTGGCGTTGCTGTCGTTCATGGTTGGCGCCGTGATCGCCTTTCTCGGCGCGATGGTGCTCAAGGACTTCGGCGCCACCATCTTCGTGGTCGAACTGGTCAGCGCCGCCTTCCTGCGCGAGTTTGGCGTGCTGCTCACCGCGATCCTGCTCGCCGGCCGTACCGCCAGCGCGTTCACCGCCCAGATCGGCATGATGGTCAACAACGAGGAGGTCGACGCGATCCGGGTGCTCGGCCTCGATCCGGTCGACCTGCTGGTGATCCCGCGCGTGCTGGCGCTGCTGGCCATGCTGCCGCTGCTGACCTTCATCGCGATGATCGCCGGTCTGCTCGGCGGCATGGCGGTGGGGGCATTCAACCTCGACATCCCGGCGCCGGCCTACATGGCGCGGATGTCCGAGATGATGCAGTTCCGCCACTTCATCGTCGGCATGGTCAAGGCGCCGATTTTCGCCCTCGTGATCGGGCTGATCGGCTGTCTGGAAGGCCTGCAAACCCAGGGCACCGCGCAGTCGCTGGGCGAGCGCACCACTTCCAGCGTGGTGCAGACGATCTCGATGGTGATCGTGATCGACGCCTTCGCCGCGCTGTGGTTCATGCAGATGGATTACTGAGATGGCGTCCGGCTCGGTTTTCCGCACCATTGACGGCGTCGTGGTCGACGACAGCGCGCTGATCCGCATCCGCGGGCTGGTCAACCGGTTCGGCGAACAGGTGGTCCACGACGGCATCGACCTCGACGTCCACCGCGGCGAGATCCTCGGCGTGGTCGGCGGCTCGGGTACCGGCAAGTCGGTGCTGATGCGCTCGATCCTCGGCCTGCGCACGCCCAACGCCGGCGAGATCCAGGTGCTCGGGGTGGACGCACGCAACCCCAAGCCGGAGATCCGCCGCCACATCGAGCGCAACAGCGGGGTGCTGTTCCAGGACGGGGCGCTGTTTTCCTCGCTGACCGTCGGCGAGAACGTGCAGGTGCCGATCAAGGAACACTACCCGGACCTCGACAACTCGCTGTGCTACGAGCTGGCGCTGCTCAAGATCAAGCTGGCCGGTCTTCCGGCCGGCGCCATCGACAAGCTGCCCTCGCAGCTCTCCGGCGGCATGCGCAAGCGCGCCGGCCTGGCGCGCGCACTGGCACTGGATCCGCCATTGCTGTTCCTCGACGAGCCCACCGCCGGGCTCGATCCGATCGGCGCGGCCGCCTTCGACCAGCTGATCATGGCGCTGCAGCAGGCGCTGGGCCTGACCGTATTCCTGATCACCCACGACCTGGATACGCTGTACACCATCTGCGACCGGGTCGCGGTGCTGGCCGACCGCCGGGTGGTCGCCACCGCCCCGGTGGCCGAACTCGAAAAACTCGACCACCCCTGGGTGCAGGAATACTTCAACGGCCCGCGCGGCAGGGCGGCGCGCGGTGAGTAAGCCGCACGCTCCACGATCGCGCACCGCGCCGGGGCGGCAACGTCCCGCGATTTGTTGCACCATGGCACCAGCGAGGGCCCATTGAATGGAAACCAAGGCCAATTACGTTTTGATCGGCGGATTCACCGTGTTGACGGTGATCTTCCTGCTGCTGTTCACGCTGTGGGCCACCAAGTTCTCGACCTCGCGCGACTGGCGCACCTACGAGGTCATCTTCGACGAAGCCGTCACCGGCCTGACCGAAGGCAGCAGCGTCCAGTACAACGGCCTGGGCGTCGGCACGGTCGAGAGCCTGAGCCTGGATGAAAAGGACTCACGCAAGGTCATCGCCATTCTCAAGCTGCGCAAGAACACCCCGATCAAGGTCGACACCACCGCGCGGCTGTCGCAGCAGGGCATCACCGGCGTGCCGTTCATCCTGCTCAGCGGCGGCAAGCCCGATGCCCCGATGCTGGAAGCATTGGCGGGCGACGATTACCCGATCATCCGCACCGCACCTTCCGCCCTGCAGAACATCGCCGACACCGCCAACCGGCTGGTGGCGCGGCTCGACAAGCTGACCAGCGAAGAGAACATCCGCCGCTTCAACACGATCCTGGCCAACCTCGACCAGACCACCACCACCCTGGCCCAGAACCGCGAAAACATCGCCCAGCTGATCGCCAACGCCCGCGACGCCAGCGCGGCGCTGAAGACCACCCTGGCCACGACCAATGGCGCGATCGAGGGCATCGACCAGAACCTGGTCCGCCGTTTGCCGGCGCTGCTGGACAAGCTCGACGCGACGATTGCCAAACTCGATTCCGCCGCCGGCAATGCCAATGCGATGATTTCCGAGAACCGGCCGGCCATCCGCAGCTTCACCAACGACGGCCTGGGCCAGGTTGCCCCCACCCTGACCGAACTGCGCGGCCTGCTGCGCGAACTGCATACCATGACCGATCGCATGGAGAACAACCCGGCCCGCTACATCCTCGGCCGCAATGCGCCCCAGGAGTTCGACCCGAAATGAAGCGCATCCGACACCACGCCCCTGTCCTGCTCGCCCTCGCCCTGCTGTGCGGCTGCAGCAGCCTGCTCGGTGGCCCCAAGGAGCCGACCACGATCTACGCCCCGGTGCTGGAGGTCCAGCCCGATCCGGCCTGGCCCGCCGTCAGCTGGTCGCTGGAGATCGCACGACCCACCGGCGCGCCGGTCCTCGACGGGCTGCACATCATGGTCAGCCCGACCCCGGGCGAGCTGCAGGCCTACCGCGCTGCGCGCTGGGCACAAACGCCCGGCGCGATGATCGAAACCGGCCTGATGCGCACGCTGGAGGACAGCGGCAAGATCGCCGCCGTCAGCGCCCAGGGCAGCGGCGCGGCCGCCGGCTATCGCCTGCTGCTCGACCTGCGCGATTTCCGCTCCGACTACGCCGGCAGCGCGACGCCCTCGGCCACGATCGAGGTCAACGCGAAGCTGCTGCATCTGGCGGACCGGGCCATCGTCGGCAGCCGCACCTTCAAGATTGCGCAGCCGGCCGCCGGGGTCGACGTCGCACAGGTGTCCGATGCCTTCGCCCACGCAATCGGCAGCCTCAGCCATGACCTCGCCGGCTGGGCGCTGGAAACCGGCCAGGCACACCAGCGCCAGCACCACCCATGAGCGCAGGATGCCAGCGCGGCTGCGGCCCCTGCCGCGGCCGAATCGAGTGCGCGCTCGACTCGACGCTGGTGCAATACGCATTGCCGTCAGGAGTTCATCATGAATGACATTGCCCCGGACGCCGTTGCCCGCGAGTCGATGGCCTACGACATCGTCGTGGTCGGCGCCGGCCCCGGCGGCTTGGCCAGCGCGATCCGGCTCAAGCAGCTGGCGGCGCAAGCCGGCCGCGAGGTCTCGGTGTGCGTGCTGGAAAAAGGCTCCGAACCCGGCGCGCACATCCTCTCCGGCGCGATCGTCGATCCGAAGGCGCTGGCGGAACTCTTCCCCGACTGGGCCGAGCGCGGTGCGCCGCTGAAGCAGGCGGTGACGCGCGATGAATTTCTTTTCCTGAGCGAAACCGGCGCCCGCGCCACCCCGCACTGGCTGCTGCCAAAGTGTTTCCACAACCACGGCAACTACGTCGTCAGCCTCGGCGCGCTGACGCGCTGGCTGGCGCAGCAGGCGGAAAGCCTGGGCGTGGAAATCTTCCCCGGCTTCGCCGCCGCCGAAGTGCTGTACGACGCGGCCGGCGCCGTGATCGGGGTCGCCACCGGCGACATGGGCATCGGCAAGGACGGCCAGCCCACCGACCAGTTCCAGCGCGGCATGGAATTGCAGGCGAAGTACACGCTGTTCGCCGAAGGCTCGCGCGGCCAGCTCGGCCGGCAGCTGATTGCAAAGTATCAGCTCGACGCCGGCAAGGACCCGCAGAGCTACAGCATCGGCATCAAGGAACTGTGGCAGGCCGACCCGGCCAAACACCAGCCCGGCCTGGTCGTGCACACCGCCGGCTGGCCGCTGGACGGCGCCACCTACGGCGGTTCGTTCCTGTACCACGCCGAAGGCGGGCAAATCGCGATCGGTTTCGTGATCGGCCTCGATTACAAGAACCCGTGGTTGAGCCCGTTCAACGAATTCCAGCGCTTCAAGACCCACCCCGCCATCCGCAAGCATCTGGAAGGCGGCAAGCGGATCGGCTATGGCGCCCGCTCTCTCACCGTTGGCGGCCTGCAGAGTCTGCCGAAGACAATCTTCCCGGGCGGCGCGCTGATCGGCTGCGAAGCCGGCTTCCTCAATGCCAGCCGGATCAAGGGCAGCCACGCCGCGATCAAGACCGGCATGCTGGCCGCCGAAGCGGCATTCGCGGCGCTGGGCGAAGGCCGCCAGCACGATGAGCTTTCCGCCTACCCGGCGGCATTCGAAGCAAGCTGGCTGCACGCCGAACTGCAGCAATCCAAGAACTTCAAGCAGTGGTTCAAGAAGGGCCGCAACTTCGCCACCCTGATGACCGGCGTCGAGCAATGGCTGCTGCCCAAGCTGGGAATCCGCACCCCGCCCTGGACGCTCCACCACGCCACGCCGGACCACGCCTGCCTGCAACCGGCCGCAGCGCAGCCGAAAATCGACTATCCCAAGCCCGACGGCGTATTGACCTTCGACCGCTTGAGCTCGGTGTTTCTCTCCAGCACCTACCATGACGAAAATCAGCCCTCGCACCTGACCCTGAAGGATCCGACGGTCCCGGTTGAAGTGAACCTGAAGCAATACGCCGGCCCCGAGGCGCGCTACTGCCCGGCCGGCGTGTACGAATTCGTCGGCGAGCCGGGCCATGAGCGCCTGCAGATCAACGCTGCCAACTGCGTGCACTGCAAGACCTGCGACATCAAGGACCCCACCCAGAATATCGTCTGGGTCGCGCCGCAGGGCGGCGGCGGACCGAATTACCAGAACATGTAGGCAACGCGAAGATGGGGGCAGCAGCGCCATGAAACTGAAACTGCGCGTGATCTTCTTCCTGATCTTCTGCCTGCCCGGGCTTGCCATCCTCGGCTACTCGGCCAAACTCGCCGCGGCCGCCCATGGTTTGACCAGCACGGGCCTGACCGCCAACGGGACCATCGTCGATCACGAGCGGCAGACGCGTCGCAGGGTAGGCCAGTGGTATTGCCCGATCGTGGAATTTTTCCACCAAGGGGCCAGTTACCGCTTCACTGACAATGACGACTGCAAGCAATCCAGGCATGACGCGCCGACAGGATCGCGGGTCGAGGTCGTGTTCGACCCGGCCCAGCCATCACGAGCGCGCGTCGACAGCTTCCGCGGACTGTACGGAACCAGCCTGCTCAGCGCCGCGATCGGCCTGCCCTGGCTGTTGCTGGGCATCGCGCTGGTCGTGCGCGTGCGTTAGCGCTCCGGAGGCAAGTCTGCGGACTGGTGCCCTTGCTTCGATGCGCTTGTGAGCCTGATTGACGCCGGCAGGCCGACCCTTTTCGCGAATGTCCCCGCAGTGTGGGTTGCGGGAAACACTGACAAGCTCCGGGAGGTCGGTCCTTTTCGCGAATGTCCCCCGGCAGCGGCCCAGCCGCTGCCTCCTCCTTGATTTCGCGAAAAGGACCGACCTCCCGGAGCCTCTCGGCAGTGCGCGGGGTGGCCTTGTCAGTGCAGCGGCACGCCTGTCTTGCTCGCCGCTTCCTCACGACTGACGCCTTCGGCCAGCTCCACCAGCTTCAGGCCTTCCGGGGTGATGTCGAACACGCCCAGCTCGGTGATGATGCGGCTGACCACACCCACGCCGGTCAGCGGCAAGGTGCACTGCGGCAGGATCTTGGGCGTGCCGGCCTTGGTGCAATGCTCCATCAGCACCACCACCCGGCGCACGCCGGCGACCAGGTCCATCGCCCCGCCCATGCCCTTGACCATCTTGCCGGGCACCATCCAGTTCGCCAGATCGCCCTTGTCGGTCACTTCCATCGCGCCGAGGATGGCGATGTCGATATGGCCGCCGCGGATCATCGCGAAGGAATCGTGGCTGCCGAAGAAACTCGACCCGGGCAGCGCCGTCACCGTCTGCTTGCCGGCATTGATCAGGTCGGCGTCGAGCTCGGCCTCGGTCGGGAACGGGCCGATGCCGAGCAGGCCATTCTCGCTTTGCAGCCACACGTTCACGCCATCGGGCAGGTAGTTGGCCACCAGCGTCGGCAGGCCGATGCCGAGGTTGACGTAGGCACCGTCGGTGAGTTCCAACGCGGCGCGACGTGCCATCTGTTCGCGGTTCCAGGCCATGTTGCTGTGCTCCTTGTTGGCCCCTCTCCCTCCGGGAGAAGGGTTGGGGCGAGTGTTTGGTGAAGCGGCGGAATCCGGGTGCAAGCGACTTCGCCTTGCCCGCATCCGCCCTTCGGGCACCTTCTCCCGTGGGGGAGAAGGAAAAACGTCAGTCCGTGCGCAGGGTGCGCTGTTCGATGCGCTTTTCGGGCGTGGCGTTGACCACGATGCGCTGCACGTAGATGCCGGGCAGGTGGACGTGATCGGGCTCGATGTCACCCAGGCCCACCAATTCCTCGACTTCGACCACGCAGGTCCTGCCGGCCATCGCGCAGGCCGGGTTGAAGTTGCGCGCGGTCTTGCGGAACACCAGGTTGCCGGAAGGATCGGCCTTCCACGCCTTGACCAGCGAAACGTCGGCGGTCAGCGCGGTTTCCAGCACGTACATGCGGCCGTTGAACTCGCGGGTTTCCTTGCCCTCGGCGACCACGGTGCCGTAGCCGGTGGCAGTGAAAAACGCCGGGATGCCGGCGCCGCCGGCGCGCAGGCGCTCGGCCAGGGTGCCCTGCGGGTTGAACTCCAGCTCCAGCTCGTGGGCGAGAAACTGGCGCTCGAATTCCTTGTTCTCGCCGACGTAGGACGAAATCATCTTCTTGATCTGGCGCGTCCCCAGCAATTGGCCGAGGCCGAAGCCATCGACGCCGGCATTGTTGGAAATCACCGTCAGCCCATGCACGTTGGAATCGCGCAGCGCCGCGATCAGCGCCTCGGGAATGCCGCACAGGCCGAACCCGCCCACCGCGAGGGTCTGGCCATCAGCCACCAACCCATCGAGGGCAGCCACCGCACTGGGATAAAGCTTGCTCTTTGCAGCCACGGACCCGTCTCCGCTTCGAATCGACGCGGCCATTCTAGCGACATGCGCGTCAAGGCCCAGCGTACTTTGGTGCAAGACCCGGCCTGCAACGGCGGCATACGCCGGCGTCCGGTACAATTGGGGGTCGGGCATTTCAAGGCACGGCCCGCCCTCACTCAACGGTTCTCACGATGAAGATTCTCGTCGCTTACAAGCGCGTGGTGGACGCCAACGTCCGCATCCAGGTCAAGCCGGACGGCTCTGGCGTCGTCACCGACGGCGTCAAGCTCTCCCCCAACCCGTTCGACGACATCGCGCTGGAAGAAGCGCTGCGCCTGCGCGACAAGGGCATCGCCACCGAAGTCGTCGTCGCCACCATTGCCCCCGCCGACGCCCAGCCGCACCTACGCAATGGCCTCGCCATGGGCGCCAACCGCGCCATCCACGTGGTGGCCGAACAGCCGCTGGCACCGCTGGCCGCCGCCCGCGCCCTGCTCAAACTCGTCGAGCGCGAACAGCCCGATCTGGTCCTGCTGGGCAAGCAGGCGATCGACGATGACGCCAACCAGACCGGGCAGATGCTGGCCACCCTGTGGGGCCGGCCGCAGGCCACCTTCGCCAGCCAGCTGACGATCGAAGGCGGCAAGGCCACGGTAGTGCGCGAAGTCGACGCCGGGCTGGAGACGCTGGAAGTCGACCTGCCGGCGGTGGTGACCGCCGACCTGCGCCTGAACGAGCCGCGCTTCATCAAGCTGCCGGACATCATGAAGGCCAAGAGCAAGCCGCTGCAGACGCTGGCGCTGGCCGAGCTGGGCGTGGAAACCGGCCCGACCCCGACCGTCACCCACTACGCGCCGCCCGCCGGCCGCAGCCGCGGGGTGATGGTCAAGGATGCGGCCGAACTGGTCGCCGCGCTCAAGCAGAAGGGGTTGCTGTGATGTCCACCGTTCTCATCGTCGCCGAACACCTCAATGGCAGGCTCAACGCCGCCACCGCGCGCTGCGTGTCTGCCGCCGCCGCGCTCTCACCTGCCGCCATCGACATCGTGGTGCTGGCCGCCGATGCGGCCACCATTGCCGCGCAGGCGGCGCAGATCGCCGGCGTGCGCAAGGTGCTCGCCGTCGCCAACCCGGCCAATGCCCACGCCATCGCCCAGGTACAGGCACCGCAGGTGGCTGCGCTTGCCGGTGGCTACAGCCACGTGTTCGGGCCCTCGACCACCTTCGGCAAGGACCTGATGCCGGCGGTCGCGGCGCTGCTCGGTGTCGACCAGGTCTCCGATCTGATGGCGGTCGAAGGCAGCCACAGCTTCAAGCGCCCGATCTACGCCGGCAACGCGATCATCACCGTCGAAATGCCGGCCGGCAGTCAAGTGGTCGCGACCGTGCGCACCGCCTCCTGGCCGGAAGCCGCCGCGGGCGGCAGCGCCACGGTCGAAGCGGCCAGCGTCGATGCCACACTGCCCAGCCACACCCGCTTCATCGGCCTGGCCAGCGCCAGTTCCGACCGCCCCGACCTGCAATCGGCGCGGCGCGTGGTCTCCGGTGGTCGCGGGGTCGGTTCGGAAGACAACTTCAAGATCATCTACCACCTCGCCGACAGGCTCGGCGCGGCGGTGGGCGCCTCGCGCGCGGCGGTCGACGCCGGCTACGTCCCGAGCGACCTGCAGGTCGGCCAGACCGGCAAGATCATCGCCCCCGAGCTCTATATCGCGGTCGGCATTTCCGGCGCAATCCAGCACCTGACCGGCATCAAGGATGCCGGCACGATCGTCGCCATCAACAAGGACGGCGACGCGCCGATCTTCGAGATCGCCGACATCGGCCTGGTCGGCGATCTGTTCCAGGTGCTGCCGGAACTGGAGCAGGCGCTGGGCTGAGACGCCGGGCTGGCCCGCGCGAAACAGCGCGCGCGGGCTTGATCGTCAGCCTACCTTGCTGCGCAGGTAATCGAGCAGGTCGATCCGGGTGATCAGGCCGAGGAAGTGCTCGCCTTCCATCACGATGGCGACGTGGCCGCGGTCGAATACCGGCAACAATGCTTCGATCGGGGCGCGCACGTCCACCTTGTCCAGCCGCTGCACCATCGCCGCGCGCGCCGGATCGTTGAAGCGGGCTTCATCGCCATAGACGTGCAGCAGCACGTCGGATTCGTCGAGGATACCGACGATGCGCTCGTGTTCCATCACCGGCAATTGCGAGATGCCTTCGCCGCGCATCCGCTGCCAGGCGCTGCTCAGGCTGTCATCCAGCGCAACCGTCACCGTGTCGCGATCGGCGAACGGGCGCCGGATCAGGTCGCGCAGGTCCCCGTGCGCGCCCGCCGGAGCCGCGGACTCGGCGCGCAGCGCCGCTTCGATGCCCTGCCGCGCGATACCGATCCAGGCTTCCAACTGCGTCCGCGGCACCCCTGCCTGCTGCGCCGCCTGCGCGGCGTCCCGGTGCCCGCCCAACACTTCCAGCACCAGCGCCGCCTTGCGCGAGGCAGGCCACGAGTCGGCTGTTGCATTCATTGTTTCACTCTCGTCACTGCTTGACTGGCCACCACGAATGATCGGCCACAGCCTAGCATGCGGCCCGGACCGGTTTCCCGCTGTTCCGGCCGCCACGGGGCGGCCGGAAGGGTGGCGTTTCGGGCGCCAAGGCAACGCTGATCAAGTCAGCGTTGCCTGCCGGCCAAGAACGGCCGGCCACGGATCATTCACGCAAGTGATGGATCCGTGTGCGCCCTAATTGGCGCGGTCGTACATCTCCAGCAAGCGTTGCTTGAGCGCCAGTTTTTCGCGCTTCATCTGCCCGAGCCGGGCATCGTCGATCGGCAGCACGCCGCGCTCCGCGTCGTTGACCTGCTGATCAAGGTCACGATGGTGGTAATACAGCTTGCGGAACTCGGCGTTGGCGTTCATCAGTGCCTCGATCTGTTCCTGCGGTTGCCCTTCAAACATGAAGACCTCCTGTTGCAGCGAAACAGCGCCGATCCCGAGCGGGAAGGCGCATTGCGGGAGCAGCAGCGTGGGCTGCCGCCATGCCAAGCGGCGCGGATCGAGCCGCACCGCGAACCACTGGCCCGGCGACGTGCCGGGCATGGAAATGAAAACGCCCCGCCAAAGAATCGGGCGGGGCGCTCGGGAATGGGTGGACCACGGGGCCGGCATGCATCACCCGGTCTCCCCCGCACACGCTCGGTGCGTTGGCTGCCCCCGGGTTGTCGAACGGGGCGTTGTCGAACGGATCATGCATCGGCCGATCTCCGGCCAGACGGCTGTTCGTGAAATCGAACCATCTGGGTATCCGACCCTACGCCGACCCGCGGCCGCCTGCAAGCCCCCGCGCTGAACCTTGCGGAAACCGGCCGAGGTATCCGAAAAACCTTTCTGCAATCAATTGCTTGACGAAACGATCACCTCGACCCGGCGGTTCTTCGCCCGGCCCGCGGCGCTGTTGTTGTCGGCCACCGGTCGGGCCGCGCCGGCGCCGCTGGCGCTGACCCGGCTGCGCGCCACGCCGGCCGCGACCAGGGTCGCGCGCACCTGCTGGGCGCGGCGTTCGGACAGGGCCTGATTGGCCGCAGCTGCGCCCTGGCTGTCGGTATGGCCAACCACCTGGATCGCGCCGCCGGCCAGCGCGGCCAGATAAATGCCCAGCGCCCGGATGCTGGCGGTGGCCTCGGGGGTCAGCTCGGCCTGGCCGCTGGCAAAGGCGCTGCCGGCCAGGGTGTAAACATCGCCGCGCGCATCGCGCCGCACCGGCGGCAGGGACGCGCCGGCGGTCAGCTCGGCCTCCTTGCGCGCCAGCTCGGCCTCGCGGGCGCGGGCGGCTTCGGCCTTGCCCTGCTGCACCGCCACCGCGCCGTCCAGCGCGGCTTCGGCCTGCTCGGTGCGCGCCTGCTGGCGCTGCGCCTCCTCGGCCTGCAATTGGGCCTGCAGGCGCAGTCGATCGGCCTCGGCGCGGGCGCGCTCGGCGTCACGCCGGCTGGCCTCCACACGCAGGTCGCTGCGCTCGCGCTCCAGGCGTTCGACCTCGCGCCGCGCGGCTTCGACCCGCGCCGCCTGTTCGGCGACCTCGACCCGGCGCTGCGCCAGCGCCGCGGCCGCCGCTTGGGCACTGCGCCCGGCCGCCGCCAGCGCGGTGACGGCCTGATGCGCCTGCAAGCGCTCGAACCGGGCCAGCCCTGCCAGCAGCGGATCCGCGTCCAGCGCCAGCAGCCGCTGTTCGAGCGTTCCGGCGGGCGCCGGCGCATCCAGCAGGTTCGCGCCGATTCCCGCGGTCTGCTCCATCTGCAGCTGCGCGCGCAGACCATCAACATCGGCGCGCAGCTGCGCCAACGCCGAGCGCGTGGTCTGGCTGCGGCTGCGCACCCGGGCAAGGTCGGCATCGGCCGCGGCCGACAGCGCCAGCGTGCGCGCATCGGCATCGCGCTTGCGCTCCAGCGCCGCCTGCGCGGCCTGCAGCTCGCGCCGCGCCGCGTCCAGCGCCTGCGGCGCGTACTGGTCGGCGTCGGCGGCCGCGGCGCCGGCCACCGCCTGTCGCGCCGCTTCCAGCTCGGCGGTTGGCGGCGGCAGGGTGGCGCAGCCGGCCAGAGTCAGCGCCCCGATCGCCAGCAGGGCGTGCAGGGCATGGCGGATTTGTGCGAAGCTTGGACGCATGGGAGGCCGCAAGTCGTGGATGCCTGCGGCCATTGTGGGAAGCTGGCGCCGACGATGCAACGGCGCGCCGCGCGGCGATGGGAGAGCGCAATGGATATCGGCCCGTTTTTCAAGACGATGATGGAGAAGAACGCCTCGGACATGTTCCTGTCCACCGGCTCGCCGGTGAACATCAAGTTCGAAGGTGAACTGGTACCGATGACGCAATCCCCGCTTGCGCCCGGCGAATGCAAGGCGATTGCCTACGCGATGATGGATCAGGCGCAGATCACCGAATTCGAGCGCGAGAAAGAACTGAACATGGCAATCTCGGTGCCCGGCTGCGGGCGCTTCCGCGTCAACGTGTTCCAGCAGCGCGGGGAAGTCGGGCTGGTGATCCGCACGATCCGCAGCGACATCCCCAGCATCGAAGATCTGCAGCTGCCGACGGTGCTCAAGGACATCATCATGGCCCCGCGCGGGCTGATCCTGATCGTCGGCTCCACCGGCTCGGGCAAGTCGACCACGCTGGCCTCGATGATCGACCACCGCAACACCACCACCACCGGCCACATCCTCACCATCGAGGACCCGATCGAATACCTGCACCGGCACAAGAAGTCGGTGGTCAACCAGCGCGAAGTCGGGCTCGACACCCACAGCTTCCACGCTGCCCTGAAGAACGCGATGCGCGAAGCGCCGGACGTGATCCTGATCGGCGAAATCCGCGACGAGCAGACCATGGAAGCGGCGATCGCCTTCGCCGAAACCGGCCACATCTGTCTGGCCACCCTGCACTCCAACAATGCCGACCAGACCATCGAGCGCATCCTCAACTTCTTCCCCGAGGGCGCGCACAAGAACGTGCTGATGAACCTCGCGCTGAACCTGAAGGCCGTGATCAGCCAGCGCCTCGTGCTCGGCGCGGACGGCCGCCGGATGCCGGCCACCGAGGTGCTGATCAATACCCCGCTGATCCGCGACCTGATGCGGCGCGGCGAGGTGCACAAGATCAAGCAGGCGATGGAGGAATCCCTGCAGGACGGCATGCATACCTTCGACCAGTGCCTGTTCCGGCTCTACAAGGAAGGCCGGATCGACATGGAGGAAGCGCTCAAGGCAGCCGACTCCCGCGACGGTCTGGCGCTCAAGTTCCGGCTGTCGGAGGGCGCCAGCGGCGAGCACGACCCCTACGCCGACGTGTTCAACGCCGCCAGCGCCTGAGGCAACACCGCGGCAGGGCCCGCGACAGGAGGGCCTGCGTCAGTGCGCGTCCGGCTGGTTTTCCGGGCGCGCGGCGTCGAATTCCGGCAGCGCCAGGCATTCGGCCTCGATCCGGCACAGCGCCGGATAAGCCGTCATGTCCACGCCATGGCGACGGGCGTTGTAGATCTGCGGAATCAGGCAGCAGTCGGAAAATCCCGGGGTGTCGCCATCGCAGTAGGTGCCGGTGGACGGATGGTCGGCCAGCTGCAATTCGGCCACCCGGAACCCGGCCTCGATCCAGTGCCGCACCCAGCCGTCGCGTTCGGGTTGTGGCACATGCCACTCACGTTCGAAATACTGCAGCACGCGCAGGTTGTTGAGCGGGTGGATGTCGCAGGCCACCAGCAGGCCCAGCGCGCGCGCGCGCTGGCGTTCGCGCGCCGTCGCCGGCAGCAGCGGCCGGTCCGGCCAGACCTCGTCCAGATATTCGAGGATCGACAGCGACTGGGTGAGCCGGCGCTGGCCGTGCAGCAGGGTCGGTACCAGCTCCTGCGGGTTGATCGCCCGGTACTCCGGTGCGTGCTGCTGGCCGCCGTCGCGCACCAGATGGACCGGGATGATCTCGTAGTCCAGACCTTTGAGGTTCAGCCCGATCCGCACGCGATAAGCCGCGCTCGATCGCCAGTAGGAGTAGAGCTGCAATTTGTCGAACTTGGGGCCGCCCATCGCATCACCCTAGCCGATCGCGGCGCCCGGCAGGCGCCGTCCGTCCTGCCAGTTTGACCGCCAAGCCCCCGTTCGATCAAGGCCGGGGCTGCTGCTCGATGGTCTGCTCGATGGCGCCGAACACGCTGCGGCCCTCGGCATCGAGCATTTCGATCCGCAGCCGGTCGCCAAACGCCATGAACGGCGTGCTCGGCTTGCCGTCGCGCAGGGTTTCCACCGTGCGCCGCTCGGCAAAGCACGAGGCACCCAGGGAAGTGTCCTCATTGGCCACGGTGCCCGAACCGACAATCGTGCCGGCCGACAGCGGCCGGGTCTTGGCGGCGTGCGCGATCAGCTGGGCGAAATCGAACTGCATGTCCACACCGGCTTCGGGCGCGCCGAACCACTCGCCATTGATGTGGGTGAGCATGGCCAGATGCACCTTGTTGCCCTGCCAGGCCGCGCCCAGTTCGTCCGGGGTGACGAATACCGGCGACAGCGCGCTGCGCGGCTTGGACTGCAGGAAGCCGAAGCCCTTGGCCAGTTCCGGCGGGATCAGGTTGCGCAGCGAGACGTCGTTGACCAGGCCGATCAGCTGGATGTGTTCGGCGGCCTGCTCCGGCGTGACGGCCATCGGCACGTCGTCGGTGATGACCACCACCTCGGCTTCCAGATCGATGCCGTAATCCGCGCTGACCACCTTGACCGGATCGCGCGGGCCGAGGAAACCGGCGCTGACCGCCTGGTACATCAGCGGATCGACGTAGAAACTCTCCGGCACCTGGGCCCCGCGCGCACGCCGCACCCGCTCGACGTGCGGCAGGTAGGCGCTGCCGTCGACGAATTCGTAGGCGCGCGGCAGCGGCGCGGCAAGCAGGTGCATATCGAGCACGAACGCGCCGGCGGCGCGGCCCGCGCACAGGTCTTCGTACAGCGCGTTCAGCCGTGGCGCAGCGGCGTCCCAGTCTTCCAGCGCACGCTGCAGGGTCGGCGCGATGGCCTCGGCGCGCACCGCGGTTTTCAGGTCGCGGGACACCACGATCAGACTGCCGTCGCGCCCGCCCTGCTTCAGGGATCCCAGTTTCATTGCCGCCACCCTCGCGTCTTGATTCAGCCGGACATTGTATCGGGGTGACGCCGCCGTGGCCGGGTGCTCAGTCGTCGCCGAGAAACGCGGCCGCGCGGAAGGTCAGCACCAGGGTGTCGCGGTGGCCGGGCCGGGCCGGATCCAGCGGCAGGATCGGGGTGGATTCGTGGATCACCCGCGCGTCTTCCATCAGCAGCAGCGACCAGGGCTCGGACAGCGTGAAACGCTCGCCTTCGCGCCGCTGTGCGGCAAATACCCGGGTTTCACCTCCGCGTATCGCTTGGCGTCCGACCAGAAAGACCGCGACGAAATCCACCCCGTCACGGTGCGCGCCTTCCGGGGTCGGCCGGCCGACGCCATCGGTGGTGTCGATCCGGAACTGGTGGGCTTCGACATGCCAGCGCGGCCCGGGTGCCTGCCGCCAGCAGGCCTGCGCCAGCGCGCGGATCAACGCGGCCCACGCCGGCTGCGCGACGGTGGTCGGGCCCACCGGTTCGAACCAGCGCTCCATCCCGCCGTGCAGGGCGTTGTATTCGACCGGCTGCCAGTGCCTCCGCTGCGGCACCGGCTGCACCCCGGCAGCGGTCACCACGTAGCAGGAATGCCGGCGCCTGCGGTAGCGTCCGCCATCCTTCAGATAATGGTCGGGCGGCAAGTCGTCCCAGCCGGGTACCAACGCCGCCAGCGCCTGCGCGTCCACGCCGGCCAGAGCAGCGACATCCGCCGCCGCCAGCACCGCGTAGCCGCGCTCGCGCAAGGTGCCATCGAGATCGGCCAGCGCGACGGCTGGCGGGGTGAACACGGCAACGGGAGGCATCACGACGATCCGGGAAACGGGGCCCATTGTCCCACCGCGCCCGCCCCGAAACGACACAACCCGCCATGCGGCGGGTTGTGTGGATCAAACCATTTCGAATATGGCAGCCCCGGAAGGATTCGAACCTCCGAATGCCTGAGTCAGAGTCAGGTGCCTTACCGCTTGGCGACGGGGCTATGGAGCGGATTGTAAAACCAAACGCGCTTGCCGACTGAACGCCACCTGCAAGCGCGTAGACCATCGTTCCGTGGGTAGGAGCGGTAGCGCCGCCCGTAGAAGCGTACAGGCAAGCTACCACGACAACGCCCAAGCGCGGTTCATTTGTCTTCTGGCTAAGGCGCGTCGGCGAAGACAGTACTTGACGTACGGCGAGCCGGCGCGCCAACGCCAGAAGGCGAAGGAATCAGCGCTTGGAGAACTGGGTGGCGCGACGTGCCTTGTGCAGGCCCACCTTCTTGCGCTCGACCTCGCGCGCATCGCGGGTCATGAACCCGGCCTTGCGCAGTTCGGACTTCAGGGTTTCGTCGTACTCGACCAGCGCGCGGGCGATGCCGAGGCGGATCGCGCCGGCCTGGCCGGTGGTGCCGCCGCCGGATGCCGTCACCTTGATGTCGAAGGTCTCGACGTGCTTGGTCAGCTCGAGCGGCTGGCGCACGATCATGCGCGCGGTCTCGCGGCCGAAGAACTCGTCCAGCGGACGGTCATTGATGGTGATGGTGCCGCTGCCCTTGCGCAGGAACACGCGGGCGGTGGAGGACTTGCGACGGCCGGTGCCGTAATTCTGGGTGATTGCCATGATGATCGGACCTTAGACTTCGAGCGGCTGCGGCTGCTGGGCGGCGTGCGGATGCTCGGCGCCGGCGTAAACCTTGAGCTTGCGGTACATCTGCCGGCCCAGCGGGCCCTTCGGCAGCATGCCCTTGACGGCGATCTCGAGCACGCGCTCGGGATGGCGCTCCAGCGCCTGCGCCAGCGATTCGGTCTTGAGGTTGCCGACGTAGCCGGTGAAGCGGTGGTACAGCTTGTCGTTGAGCTTGTTGCCGGTCACCGCGACCTTGTCGGCATTGATGACGACCAGATAGTCACCGGTATCGACGTGCGGGGTGAACACGGGCTTGTGCTTGCCGCGCAGGCGGTAGGCCAGGGCTGCGGCGAGGCGGCCAAGGGTCTTGCCCTCGGCGTCGACGACGTACCAGTCGCGCTGGACGGTCTCGTTCTTGGCGATGAAAGTCTTCATGGAGAACTCGTTTCAGGGGTGCATGGTCGGGCTGGTTCCCTCGCCGTTGCGGCTGCGGAACGTCGCCTCGCGTTGTGCTGGAACAGCTTCGCGCCGGGCCATCGAACCCGAATGGCGGCACGCAAGAGGCGGGATTATGGGGGATTTCGCTGCGCCATGCAACTGACCCCCACTGTCAGCGCTCTGGCGGCAGCAATGTGTCGGCGTTATTGTGACAGCCAGTCGATGCTCCCGGCCAGGAGATTCCATGCGCCCCTTGTGCCTGCTGCTTGCAGTTGCCGCCACCTTGCCCCTGCGTGCGGCCGAACCAACGCAGCCCGGCGTCCTTTCCTATTACCTTGACGTCCGGGTGGACGTCGACGCTCAGGGCAAGGTGCTCCATGTTGAAGCGCCCGCGGATTTTCCGGAAGCAGTCCGCGATTACGTCGAGCGCAGAGTGGCGACTTGGCAATATCTGCCCGCGCGCGAAAACGGCGTCGCGGTGTCAGCGACCACCTGGGTGCGGGTGGGCATGTGCGCGGTGCCGGTGGCGGAAGGCTACCGGATGGGGCTGGACTTCAAGGGCAATGGGCCCGGGAATCTGAGCAGTTCGACAGGATTTTGGCCCGCTCCAAAATATCCATTGGATGCCCAGAGGCGTGATCTGGGGGGCAGTTTTACCGTTCACTTTGCCATCCAGGACGATGGCAGTGCCAAAGTGACTTCGATCGACCCCAACGACGAAGACAGCCGCCGGTATCTGGGCTGGTTCCGTGACGGCTTGAACGCTTGGGTTGCGGAGATGCATTTCCAGCCGGAACTGGTGAATGGTCGGCCTGTGCATACCGAGATGAAGATCCCGGTGACCTTCATATCCCGCGCGGGCTCATCACCGCCGACGCCCGCGGAACGGCAGGCTGAATCGGAAGCCCGAGCGCTGACGTCGCGGGAGTGCCTGGCCGCATCCTTGCCAATGGGGCTGGTGCCGGTTGCGCAAAACTCCCCGGTGAAGGTGACACCAATGCCGGAAGTCCGGGCCGGAGCAGGTTCGTGATGTTTGCCCGGTGACGGTTTCGCGCGCCGCCCTCAAAACCCGTAGCGCGAAAACCCGCCGTCCACCGCGATGCACTCGCCGGTGATGTAGCCGGCGGCGGGCAGGCACAGGAAGGCAACGGCGGCGGCGACTTCCTCGGGTTCGCCGATTCGGCCGATCGGGGTGCGCAGCAAGACCTCGTCGAGGTAATCGGGATCGGCCAGCTTGCTCTGAGTGCGGCGGGTGCGGATGTACCAGGGCGCGACGGCATTCACGCGGATGCCGTCCTCGGCCCATTCGACGGCAAGATTGCGGGTCATCTGATGCAGCCCCGCCTTGCTCATCCCGTAGGGCGCGCCGGTACGCACGTGGGTCAGGCCGGAAACGCTGCCGACGTTGACGATGCTGGAGCTGGCGTGGCGCTCCAGCAGCGGATGGGCGAGGCGACACAGTTCGAAGGCCGAAAACAGGTTGACCTCGAAGATTTCGCGCCACTGGTCTTCGCCATAGTCCAGCGCGGGACGGGTGAGGTTGCCGCCGGCGTTGTTGACGAGGATGTGCAACCCGCCCTGGCCGCGCGCCCAGTCGATGAGCTCGGCGCGCTGGTCTTCGTCCGTCACATCGGCCGGCAGCGCCAGCACGGCGTCTTCGGGGCCGGGAAAAGCGTCTTCCAGTTCGGCGCGGGCCGCTTCCAGCTGCTCCGCGTCGCGCGCGGTCATCAGCACCTGCGCGCCGAAACCGAGCAACTCGCGGCAGATCGCGAAACCAATCCCGGCGCTGGAGCCGGTCACCAGCGCGCGTTGGCCGTCGAGGGTCCAGCGGGGAGAAGGCATGCACATGCTCCGGTCGCGGCGTTGGACGTAGGATAGGCCACCGCTCAACGGAGAGTGTCCCATGCGCCGCCTGCTGCTGGCTTGCTGTGTCTTGT
Source organism: Thermomonas sp. (assembly GCF_023953935.1). GTDB lineage: Bacteria > Pseudomonadota > Gammaproteobacteria > Xanthomonadales > Xanthomonadaceae > Thermomonas. The sequence goes on from NZ_JAMLIW010000005.1 coordinate 40,409, forward strand.
TGCTGCTGTCCGCCTGCACCCCGGATCAGGCCCCGGACGAAACCCGGCGCCCGGACCCGCAGGCCGGCGCGACACCTGCGGCCGCGCCGGCGGCGGACACGACCTCGCCGATCACCGCCACCGCCAATGGCTACAAAGACGCCGCGCGCAACGCGGTCAACCAGACCCAGGACGCGGCGGCGCGGGAGCAGTCACAGATCGACCAGGCCGGGCAGTAGACGCGGGCGCGCCGGTAGCCTGCGGCGTTGCTTTGCTCGCGGTTGGAAGCCGCCGCCGCCAATGCGGCCGGCGGCGTTGCCTACAGCCCGTCGCCGCAGAAGCAGTAGGCCAGCGCGCTGACCCGCGGGTTGCCGTGCTGCGCCAGCGCGTTTTGCACGAAACGCAGCGGCACCGAGGCCTGCGCGCGCTCGGCCAGCAGCGGTGCCAGCGGGCCGGCGTCGGCCAGCAGGCGCGCGCCGATCCGGCTTTGCAGCACCGTGTCCAGCCAGGCCGGCAAGGCATTGCCGCCGGTTTCGATCCAGCGCGTCTGCCACTGGCCCGCCTTGCCCAACTTGGCGCGTGCGGCAGCGTCGTTCAGGGCGTCCTGCAATCCGCCGAAGGCGTCCACCAGCCCGCGTTCCTTGGCCTGTGCGCCGGACCACACGCGCCCGCGTGCCACCGCGTCGATCTGTTCGACGCTGCGTCCGCGCGCCTGGGCAACGCGCCCGGTGAAATCGCGGTAGCCCTTGTCGATCACCGCCTGGATGGTGCTGGCCATGCCTGGATCCAGTGGGCGGGTGATGTCGAAGGCGCCGGCGTAGGGCCCGGTGGCCACGCCGTCGGTGTGCACGCCGAGGCGATCGAGCGTGCGGTCGATGTTCGGGAACAGGCCGAAGATGCCGATCGAGCCGGTGATCGTGGATGGATCGGCATAAATGCGATCGGCATTCATGCTGATCCAGTAGCCGCCGGACGCGGCGACGTCGCCCATCGACACCACCACCGGCTTGCCGTCCGCCTTCAGCGCCGCCACCGCACGGCGAATGCGCTCGGAAGCGAACACCTCGCCGCCGGGTGAGTTGACCCGCAGCACCACCGCCTTGACGCCATCATCGGTGCGCGCTTGCTCGAGCAGGTCGGAGGTCGAATCGCCGCCGATCTGCCCGGGCGGCAACTTGCCGGCGGCGATCTCGCCTTCGGCCACCACCACCGCCACCGCCGGGCGGTCGTCGGGCCGGGCGCTCTGGAGGTTGAAACGGGCCGCGTAATCCTCCAGCGCAATGCTGCGGTAGCCGTCTTCGGCGCTCTCATCCGCGGCGCCGCGCTCGGTGAGCAGCGCGTCGAAGGCTTCGCGGGTTTTCAGGGCGGTCACCAGTTTCTGTTGAAGTGCGAGCTTGGCAAGGTCGCCCTGGGCCGCCGTCACGGCCTCCGGCAACGTGTCGGCAAACCGCTGCAGCGCCTGCGGCGCCAGCCCCCGCGCCTTGCCGATGTCGGCCAGCATCCGCTGCCAGATGTCGTTCATCCAGAACAGGTCTGCCTTGGCTTCCGGCGAGGCGGCATCGAGGATGAAGGGTTCGGCCGCCGACTTGAATTCACCGACCTTGAACAGGTGGACGTCGACGCCGAGCTTGTCCTGCAGGGCGGTGCGGAAATACTGCCGATAGGACGCCAACCCGGTCAGCATCACCCCGGCTTGCGACATCGGATCAAGATAGATTTCGTTGGCTTGCGCGGCCAGCAGGTATTGGCCCTGGGTATACCCGTCGCCGTAGGCCAGCACCTGTTTGCCGGAAGCGCGCACCGCGGCCAGCGCCGCGGCGACCTCGCGCAGCGTGGCAAAACCGCTGGGCTGCAGATCGTCCAGATAGAGCGCGACCCGGTTGATTTTCTTGTCGCTGCGCGCCGCGTCCAATGCCTGCAGCAAATCGCGCAGGCGCACCTCGCGGCAGCGGTCGGAATTGCCGTTGCGCGCCAGATAGCGGCTGAGCGGGCTGCACGTGTACTGCTCGACGATCCGGCCCTGCGGCGCGATGACCAGGGTGGTGTCCGCTTCCAGCGGCGCCAGCTCGCGGTTGCTCAGCAGCGCGACCAGCACCAGCAGGAGGACGAGCAGGAACAGCAGGTTCAGCACCAGCCGCCGGGTGAAGTTGATCGCATTCCAGACGCCGATGACCAGGCTGGCGATGGGGCCGTGGCGGCGAGGTTCGTTCATTGCAGGATTCCGGAAGCGGGGGCCGCGACAGCGCGGGCAGGCAGGTGGATTCTAGTGGACGGATGGCGCAAGCTCATGCGGCATCGGTCATGGTGGGGCGATCGGGCATCGGCATCGGCATCCGCAGGCTGCTGCGCAAGAATCGCCGTGCCAGCAGGAACGCGGCCATGGTCAGCCCGGCGGTCAGCCCCAGCCACATCCCGCGCGGCCCCCAGCCCAGACCGAGGCCGAGGCCGGCGCCCACCGGCATACCCACGCCCCAGTAGGCCAGCGCCGCCAACCACATCGGCACGCGGGTGTCCTTGAGCCCGCGCAGGGCGCCGGCCGAGACCACCTGCACGCCATCGGGAAACTGGAACAACGCGGCATACAGCAGCAGCGCGCCGCCCAGCGCAATCACCGCCGGATCGGCGCTGTACAGGCGGGCCACCGCGTCATGGCCGAACCAGCAGCACAGGGCCGAGACCGCCTGCGTGCCCAGCATGATCGCAAAGCCCGCGAATGCCGCGCGGCGCAGGCCGTCGCGGTCGCCGCGCCCCAGCGCGTGGCCCACCCGCACCGTGGTGGCTTCGGCGATCCCGAACGGCAACATGAAGCAAACGGAGGCCACGTTCAGCGCCACCTGATGGGCGGCCACCGGCACTTCGCCCAAGCGCCCGATCAACAGCGCCGTCACCGCAAACAGCCCGCCTTCCATGGTGATGGTCACGCCGATCGGCAGCCCGGTGTGCAGCTCGCGCTGCACCCGCCACTGCGGCCAATCCCAGCGCGAAAACAGGCGCAGGTCCGCGAACCGCGGGCTGCGCGCCAGATACAGCGCAAACCCCAGCGCCTGCATCCAGAACATCACGCTGGTGGCGATGCCAATCCCTTGCGCGCCCAGTTCCGGCAGCCCGTACAGGCCATTGGTCAAGACATAGGCCGTCGGCGCCAGCACGCACAGGCCGCCGAAGCCCAGCAGCATGGTCGGCAGCGACCAGTGCAGGCCGTCGCTGAGATAGCGCATCGCCAGATACAGCGCGAACGCCGGCACGCCCCAGCGCACCGCGTGCAGGAAGTCGATCACCCCGGGCACGATCTCGGGCGCAATGCCCATCGGCCCCAGCAGCGCCGGCACCGCGCTGAGCAGTGCGAACAGCAGCACGCCCAGCCCGGCGGCCAGCCACAGCGACTGCCGGAACAGCGGACCGATTTCGGCCCGCCGGCCGCTGCCGTCGAGCTGCGACACCGACGGCGGCACCGCCATCAGCGTCCCCATCGGTGCCAGCATCGGCAGCCAGAACAGCGCCGCGCCCACCGATACCGCCGCCAGCGTGGCGGTGCCGTGGTGCCCAGCCACCACCGCATCGACGAAACCCACCAACCCGTGCGACAGATGCCCGGCCGCCAGCGGCCCAGCCAGGCGCAGGGTGCGCGCCAGCTCCGTGCGAAAGCGCGGCGGTGGGGAAGTCGGAAACATGCACAAGGCAATGGCGGGCGAAGCGCTGGCAGCGGCCCGCGCGGGCTGGCATTTTAGCGGCTCCATCCGGTGGAGCGCGCAAACCATGGAACACGCCGACCTGGAGCACCCTGCCGCGGAGCGTGCGGACGGCGAGCGCGCAGCGCCGGTGATCTACGAGGTCAATCTGGACGTGGACGCCGCGCTGGCGGCGGAGTATCGCGTCTGGCTGCGTGCGCATGTGGCGCAGATGCTGGCGCTGCCGGGTTTTGTCTCGGCGCGGATCGTTCGAGGTCATCGACCCGCCGGCGCCGGGCCGGCTGTGCCTGTGCGTGCACTACCGCCTGCGTGATGCCGCTGCTTTGCAAGACTATGTCGACCACCATGCTGCCCGCATGCGCGCCGACGGCATAGCACGATTCGGCAGCCGCTTCACCGCCAGCCGCCGCGTGTTGCGGGCGTCCTGACGGGGCTTCCCATCGCCGGTCGTGGTGAGCCCTTGCCGTTCGTGGTGAGCCTGTCGTTATTCCGTTCGTGGTGAGCCTGTCGAACCATGAACGGCACACCACGAACGGCAAGGACTCGCCACGAACAGGAAAGACAGAAAAATCCGGGGCGGTTGCCCGCCCCGAATTTCGTCACCGCGCTGGCCTGCGCTTACAGATCGAAGCCGAAACCCGCACCCACCGACGACTCCCCGTTGGCGAAGCTGGCGCCCAGCGAGAACGAGCCCGACGTGCCCACCCGCCGACCGTAGCCGATCGACACCGCGCCCTGGCCGCCCTGCGCGCCCACGCCAATCGCCAGCCGGCCACGCGGGCTGTTACTCATCGCCGCATTGACCGCCATCTGGGTCATCGCCGTGCCCATCGCGCCTATCCGGTCGATCCTGGAAATCGCTGTCTTTCGGACCAGTCCATGGTGATCTTCATCGCGCCAGCCGCGCCTGCAGCCAGGCGCCGCGTTGGTCGGGCGGCTGTGCGAGCAGGTCGCGCCGCAGCACATCGCGGGCTTGTGGCGGGGTGCTTTGCGCCAGCCGCGAGAGAGTGTCGATTTCCTCCGGCGTGGCCTGACGCAGCAGCGCCAGCAGCGGCTGGCGTTGGTCGGCCTCGATGAAGGTGAACAGCGCGGCGATCCGCGGCCAATCGCGGCCCAGTGCCGGGCCGAGGTGCCAGCCGCGGTGGGCGTCCCAGGACTGCGCGGCGTAGGTGGCGATCAGTGCGCGCTGCCGTGCCGGCGGCAGGGCGTCGAAGCGCGTGGCGACGGCGCGGAGCGTGTGGCGTTCTTCTGCGGTGAGAGTTTGCCATTCGGCCCAGGCGCCGCGGTCGCGGCTGCGTTGCGCAGGGGTTGCCGTGGGCGGAGTGCTCGCAGCTTCCGGGGGCGATATGGGTGACGCGACTGCCTCCGGTTCGGTTGCCTGTGGTTCGCCGCTGGCGGCCAACCACGCCAGCAGCGGCAGGCGCCGGGCCAGCGCCAGATCGGCGGGATGGTCCCGCAGTTCGCGGTCCGGGTCGAGCGCGGCATTGTTCGGGTCGAAGCGGGCCTTGGGCGCGGCCGCCGGCGGCAGGGCTTCGGAATGCACGCGCCCACGCCACGCATCCAGCAGCGCCCGACCGCGCGGATGCAGCAGCGCCCAGGCGGCTGCCGCGGCAATCACCACCAATGCCGCCGCCAGCACCGCCACCAGCCACCAGCCCCGGCGGACGCGGCGGTGCGGGGATGGCGTTGGCGTTGCCGTTGCTGCGCGTTCTTCCCTGGCGCGGTTGCTGCCGCGGGCCGCGGTTTCGGCAACGATCGCACGCGGCGGCAGCGACGGGGATTGCACTGCGTCCACCGCGTCCGGGAGCTGCGCCAACACCCGCTGCGCGGCATCGCGCCAGCTGCGCCAGACCTCCAGATCCAGATCGCCCTGCGCATTGTGCGGCAGCGAACTGCGGATGCGCTGCTGGTAGTCCGCCACGCCCAGGCCCAGTGCAGCCGCGGCATCGGCATCTTCCAGCCCCGCGATCAGATGCAGCAGCACGGCCGCGCGCAGCGACGGCGTCAACCGTGCGATCTCGGGCAGCATATCGCCGCGATCGCCGTCGGCCCGCCGTTGCCCCATTGCCGGCACCGACAGCAGCAGCCGCCAGTACTGCATCGGCCACTGTGCGATCGGCCATTGCCCGGCGTCGCTTGCGAACACCTTGGCCGCAACGGCGAGCGCGTTCCTGGCAGCGGCCGCATCCCCGGTCTGCACCAACGCCAACAGCCGCGCGCGCCGATCCACGCCGCGCAGGAACGCAGCGACGGCGGACGGCTGGGGCGCGACGGGTGGAATCCGGCTCATGGGCGGAGGCGAGCGTGATGGCGCATGCCGCGCATTCTGAAGGACCCAGGCTGAAGTCGTGACGAACGGGTCCGTGACGGTTCACCCGGTTGCGATGGCCGGAGCATCGACCAGCAGCGCGCCGGTGGTGCACGCCTCCGGATCCTTGAATATCCGAATCCCCGGATATCCGGATCCGTGCTCCTCCGGACTGCGGACCCTCCGGCGCCGCCGTGCCGCAGGGTCGGGGCGATCTTTCCGGCCCGGTTCCAGGCGGCAATTCCGGGTCGCAAAAAAGGCTTGACAGACCCGGCAAGTGCGGCTCCGGCAGCAGCCGTGCGGGCTGCAGCCGAATCAGTTGTGCACAGCCGCAGGAATTGCCGCCCGCGGCGGTGTTCCACGCATTGCGTCGTCGCGTTCAGTCTCTGTTTCACAATCAAGTCATTGAAATACAACGCAATAGTGCGATTGGCGCTTTTTTCGCCAGCCCGGGTGCCAGCGCGCTGCAATGCGCCTTGAGGGAGGTGGTCGCGGTCGGATGCACAGAGTTATCCACAGGTCGTGTGGATAACGAAATTTTATCTTTTACAACAGCAACTTGGCGACGCTTTGTGAGCCCTGATGCAACAATGCGCGGCAACTGCCCCACGGGCGCGGGCGTCCGCTGCAAGCGGCGCGAACCCGACGCAGGCGAGGCCACCGTTTGCCTGCGCGCCGCGCGGCCAACCGCCCGCACCCTGCGGGCAACGCCGGGGAATCCGCGCTGCCTTGGACTGCCCTAGACTGCCTCCATGCCCGTTGCTCCGACCGTCCTGCGCGTTGCCCTGCCGGTCCCGCTGCCCCAGCTGTTCGACTATCTGCCTCCGGCCGGCAGGGATGCCGCCTCGCTGCGCGAAGGCCAGCGGGTGCAGGTGCCGTTCGGCAATCGCACCCTGTATGGCGTAGTGGCCGGCCACGCCCCGGCCTCGCCCGGCGTGGCGCTGCGGCGGGTGCTGGAGGTGCCCGATGTCGAGCCGCTGCTGGCGGATGAACTGCTGGCATCCTTGCGTTGGCTGGCCACCTACCTGCATGCTCCGCTGGGCGAGGTGTTCGCCACCGCGCTGCCGACCGCGCTTCGGCACGGCGAGCCGTTGTGCGACACCAGCGCCTGGGGCTGGGCGTTGAACGAAGCGGGTCGTACCGCACTCCCGGCGATGCGCCCCGGCAAGCCCCGCGCCCTGGCCGAGTGGCTGCAAAGTGCGCAGGACGAGGCCAGGTTGGATGCGCTGCAGCCCGGCTGGCGCACGCCGCTGCGGTCGCTGCGCGAGCGCGGCTGGGTCGAGCGCGTCGAACAACCAAGGCCAGGCCCTGGGCCAACGTCGATGCTGCGAACGGACGCCGGCGCTGACCCCGGGGTTGCCGGTTTCGCGCCCAATCCCGAACAGCAGGCCGCCATCGACGCGATCCGCGCCGCTGCGGACTTCACGCCTTTCCTTCTGGACGGCGTCACCGGCAGCGGCAAGACCGAGGTCTATCTGCAAGCCATTTCCGATTGCCTGGCGCGCGGCAAGCAGGCCCTGGTGCTGGTGCCGGAGATCGGCTTGACGCCGCAGATGCTGGCACGCTTCCGCGCCCGGCTCGGCGTGCCGCTGCACGCCCTGCATTCCGGGTTGAACGATCGTGAACGCGCGGCCACCTGGCTGGCGGCAAAACGCGGGCAGGCGCGAGTGATCGTCGGCACGCGTTCCGCCGTGTTCGTGCCACTGCCCGAAGCCGGGCTGATCGTGATCGACGAGGAACACGACGGCAGCTACAAGCAGTTCGACGGCATCCGCTACCAGGCCCGCGACTTCGCCATCGTCCGCGCCCGCGCGCTGGACGTGCCGATCGTGCTCGGCAGCGCCACGCCCGCGCTGGAATCGCTGCACAACGCGCTGGCGGGGCGCTACGCCCATCTGCGCCTGCGCCAGCGCGCCGGCGCCGCACGGCCGCCGCAGGTGCGGGTGCTCGACGTGCGCAAGCGCGCGCTGCGCGGCGGACTGTGCGACGAGGCGCAGGCGGCGATCCGCGCTGCCCTCGACGCCGGCGGCCAGGTGCTGGTGTTCAAGAACCGGCGCGGCTACGCGCCGGTGCTGCTGTGCCACGATTGCGGCTGGAGCGCGCATTGCCCGCGCTGCGGCACCACCGACAAGCCCTCCGCGATGACCGTGCACGGCCACGGCCGGCGTCTGCGCTGCCATCACTGCGGCTACCGCAAGCCGGCGCCGCCGGCCTGCCCCGACTGCGGCGGCCTCGCCCTGCAGCCGCAGGGCAACGGCACCGAGCGCATCGAGGAAGAATTGAAATCACGCTTTGGCGACGTGCCGGTGCTGCGCATCGACCGCGGCAGCACCGGCCGTCGCGATGCGTTGCAAAAGCAGCTCGGCGTGCTCGGCGAGCAGCCCGGGATCCTGGTCGGCACCCAGATGCTGGCCAAGGGCCACGACCTGCCGAACCTGATCCTGGTGGTGGTGGTCGGCATCGACGAAGGGCTGTTTTCCGCGGATTTCCGAAGCAGCGAAAAATTGGCGCAACTGCTGGTCCAGGTGGCCGGCCGCGCCGGCCGCGCCGATCGCCCCGGCAGCGTGCTGCTGCAAACCCACCACCCCGACCATCCCTTGTTGCAACTGCTGGTGCAGCGCGGCTACCACGGCTTTGCCGAACAGGAACTGGCGCTGCGCGAAGCCGCCGGCTTCCCGCCGTTTGCGCATCTGGCCCTGCTGCGCGCCGAGGACAAGCACGCCGAACCGCCGCTGCGGTTCCTGGAATATGCCAAAGGCCGGCTCGCCGGCCCTCACCACCAGCTTCGCCCTCACCCTAATCCCTCTCCCGAGGGGAGAGGGGCTTTGGGCCGCGTGCAGAATGAAGATGGCCGCAGGGCGGATGCGGGGCAGCCCGCATTGGAACTCCACGGCCCGCTGCCGGCGCCGATGCCGCGCCGCGCCGGCTACGTGCGCGCGCAGCTGCTGCTGTCGTGCGTGCAGCGGCCGCTGCTGCACGCCGCATTGGCCGGGCTGATGCCAACGCTGTACGCCCTGCCCGATGCGCGCAAATTGCGCTGGTCGCTGGACGTGGATCCGCAGGACTTGTATTGACGCCAACGTCAGCTCATGAAAAATCCCCACATGCGAAACCGCTCAGCAGATCTCCCCGCCCGTCACGTGCGCAGACCGCGAGGCGTGCTCATCGCCTGCCTGCTGCTCGTCAGCGCCTGGCCGGTCATGGCAGACAATCCGCCGCCGCCCGAGAGCAATGCCCAAAAAGTGGCCGCTTTCCTGGACGACAGCGCGATTCAATTCGAATCCGTAGCCCCGCATGACGCAAGGCCGGACATCGAGCATGCCCTGTATGCCTGGGCCAAGCAGGGCACCACGCTGGCCGTCCTGCGCAGCCGATTGGCGGAGAAATATGCGCTACCACCCGCACTGGCGGGACAGCTGGTGGATCTCACCTTTGCCCGGGTGCAGCACCATCCCTATACCGTGAAACCCAGCGAGCGCGAACAACTGCTTTCGCAATATCGGGCGCTGCATTCGCAATATCCGAATCTGCCGATCATTCGCGATGAACTCGCCTTTGCCATCGAGGATTACGAAAACTGCTCGGGTGCGGCACTCGATGCGCTGGTGCAGGGGGCGGAGGAAGTCGCCCAGCGGCAACGTTTCTACTCGTTGACGCAGTGCCAATCGCTCCTTACGCCGCTGACGGCATCACAACCTGAGCATGCCGAGTTTTATGCAGCGCTCATTGCGGTGGACGACGTCGGCAGCCCCATGCAGCTGGCCAGCGTGCGCATGGCCGATACCTTGGCATCTTCGGCCGAAGGAGGGCTGTCGCCGGCAAGGCAGGTCGAGATCAGGATCGCGCGTTTGCGCGCCGAGCTGACTGCCGGGTTTGTCGATGCGGCGACGGATGCGATTCCGCAGGCCGGAAGTCCGCTGCATGATCCGGTAATAGCCGGCCTGGGTGTACGGGACCGGCTGGCAATCGCCGCTGCGTACTGGCTGCAGGGAGACGCCCGGTCAGCGGCGGCGTGGCGTGCGTTGGCGGCGCAGATTCCGGTATCTGCCGAGGATGACCAACAGCGTGATGATGGCTCGGGTGAGGAGGCTGCGTTCGACACTGCTGCCTCCGCATCCGATGCGCTCGCAGATGATCGTTTCAGTTCAGGTAGGGAGGCTACGCCCTATGCGGCTGCCTCACTGCGTGCCAACCTTGACCGTTTGCTGGGGTCTGCACTCGCACCCGATCCTTCGGTCGACCTGTTTCCACTGCTGATCCTGCGATACCAGAAACAGGAAGATAGATACCACGCGCCCGATCCCTACTGGCACAGCCTGTGGACGCCGCTGCTGGATCGGCTCGCCCAGCGTGACGGCTATCCAGGCCTGGCCGATTCCGATGACGGCGGGTGGCCCAAGCTCCGTCGTCGTGAGGCAGAGCAGGTAATCGCGAATTGCTATCGCTGTGCTCCGGTCCTGTTGGCCGCCATCCGCCAAGCGGGTGAAAGCGCGCCGCTTTCACCGGCCGCGCCTGCCTCCGCGACTGCACCCAGCGGGTTGCCCGCCGCAGTGATGGCGCGCATGGATCGCCAACTGACGGCAACAGCGCAATGGGAGGAACAGCCGCTGCCGCTTGCATCACGTACACCAAGGCCGCAATCCCATCCGGAGCGGGGCGATGACATCGCCGCAAGGTCGAATCGCCACATGACGCGACCGGCCTGGGCCCGCTTGCTGCCCAGCGGTGAACTGGTGCGCTATCAGGTTGACGGGCCGCGCATCGTCGCCATCACCGCATCACAGCGGCTCGACCCGGTGGGTGAGTTGAGCAGCGGCGGCTACTGGGTCAGCTTGTCTTCGGATGGCGGGAAAACATTCGCCCCACCGCTGTATACCGGCCTGCGTGTGTACCAGCCCTATGTGATCCGGCCCACCTCGAGACTGCCGTTGCTGGATGGCGAAAGCCTGCGAATAGAAGTCGCGCTGCGCCGGATCGATCCGGCCAAAGTGATGCTTCCACCCATTGCCTTGCCGGTGGTGGAGTCCAAGGATGATCTCTACATCCGCATTCCCTTGGCGGACTTGGCCCGGGACAGCGATGGCGATGGCCTGAGCGATCTTGCCGAACAGGCGATGTTGCTCGATCCAACCGTGGCCGATACCGATGCCGATGGTCTGGGCGATGCCCAAGACCCGCTGCCGCAGGTTGCATCCAGTGCGAACTGCAGCCGTTACTCCGAGCCATTGGCGCTGGTGCTCAATCAGATCCTGGGCGAGTCACTGGGCGCCATCGTGACTACCGCCGCACATGCAGGCGGCGAGCCTGCACAAGGCTATGCCTTGGGCCTGGGCACGGCGGAGCAAGGGGCCGATGGCACCACGTTCCTGGTGGCACCTGCAGCGTATTTTTGCGGGATCAGCCTGCAACATCGCGTGATCGTGCTGACGCCCGCGCAGCAATCCGCACTGGCCGCTGCACGCGGCGTCTTCTATCCCATCGAAATTTCGAAATTCGAACTGTCCCGCGACGGCAGCCAAGGTGTCGTGGTCTGGTCCGCGACCTTTACGGGCGGCACCTTGCTACTGAAGAAGGTCAATGGACAGTGGACAATGGAAGAAGCCGGACGCTGGATCACATGATGTCGTCATTGCTTGCACTCAACCGCCGCTGGTGAGCGCGTGCTCCACAGCGTGCGGCATCTGCCCTTCCTCCATGCCAACAGACACCCCCGTGACCCACCAACTCGACCAGCTCCGTCAACACTCCATCGTGGTTGCCGATACCGGCGATATCGACGCCATTGCGCAGTTCCAGCCACAGGACGCCACCACCAATCCTTCGCTGCTGCTCAAGGCCGCCGCGCTTCCGGCATACGCGCCGCTGCTCGATGCGGCGGTGGCGCGGGCCAGCGGCACCAACCGTACCGGCGATGCCTGTGATCGCCTCGCCGTCGCCATCGGCGCGGAAATCCTGAAGCTGATCCCGGGCCGGGTGTCCACCGAAGTCGATGCGCGGTTGAGCTTCGATACTGCGGCCACGATCGCCAAAGCACGCAAGCTGGTCGGGCTGTATGCCGACGCTGGCATCGGCACCGAGCGCCTGCTGATCAAGATCGCCGCCACCTGGGAAGGGATCCGCGCCGCCGAAGTGCTGGAGCGCGAGGGCATCCACTGCAACCTCACCCTGCTGTTCTCGTTCGCGCAGGCGGTGGCCTGCGCCGAAGCGGGCGTGTTCCTGATTTCGCCTTTCGTCGGCCGCATCTTCGACTGGCACCTCGCCCATGGCATGGCCAAACCCGCGAACGCACAGGACGACCCCGGCGTGCAGTCGGTGACGCGCATCTGGAATTACTACAAGCAACACGGCTACGCCACCGTGGTGATGGGGGCGAGCTTCCGCAACACCTCGCAGGTGCTGGCGCTGGCCGGCTGCGACCGGCTTACCATTTCACCGGATTTGCTGGCCGAAATGGCGGCCACGGAGGGCGACGTTGCGCCGGTCCTGGTCGATGACGGCAAGCGCACCGCACCACCTTCCGCGCTGGACGAAGCCCATTTCCGCTGGCAGCACAACGAAGACGCAATGGCCACCGAGAAGCTGGCCGAAGGCATCCGCAAATTCACCGTGGACCAGCACAAGCTCGAAGCGCTGCTGGCGCAACGCCTCGGCTGACGGTGGCGATGGCGACCCTGCTGCTGGCCTTCGACCTGATCGGCACCTTCGTGTTCGCCCTCAGCGGCGGGGTGCTGGCGGTGCGTTACAAGCTGGACCTGTTCGGCGTGCTGGTGCTGGCCTGCACGGCCGCGGTGTCCGGCGGCATCGTGCGCGATGTGCTGATCGGCGCACACCCGCCGGCGTCGCTGGCCGACTGGCGCTATCTGGTCACCGCCATGCTCGCCGGGCTGGTGACATTCCGCTGGTGTCATGCGATCGAACGCCTGCGCAACCCGGTGCAACTGTTCGATGCCGCCGGCCTCGCGCTGTTCGCAGTGCTGGGCACCGGCAAGGCGCTGAGCTTCGGGCTGTCGCCGTTCGCGTCGATGCTGCTGGGGATGGTGACCGGCATCGGCGGCGGCATCGCCCGCGACGTGCTGGTGGCGCGGGTGCCGGTGGTGCTGCAAGCCGAGCTGTACGCGGTGGCGGCCCTGGCTGGCGGCGGTGTGGTGGCGCTGGCCGCTGCGCTGGACCTGCCCCACGTCCCGGCCATGGCGGTCGGCGCGCTGCTGTGCTTCTTCCTGCGCTACATGGGCATCCGCCGTGGCTGGCGCCTGCCGGTAGCGAGGCGGCGGGAGTAAATGCCGGGCGACCGGTTTCCTACGGCCTGGTTTTCTTCACGGCTTTTTTTGCCGCCTGCTTGGTGGACTTGGCACGAATGTGGTTCTTGTCCTCGTGCAGCTCGAACAAATCCGTTGCGGTGATCAGGCCCTTCAGGTTCGCGTAGCCGTAGTTCTTGGCCGTGAAGGAATTGCGATTGACCAGATAATGGCCGACCGCGCCCAGGTGCGACCAGCCATCACGATCCGTCGCCGCGGTGGCGTTGCGCAGGAGATTGACCAGCTCGGTGTCACCTCGCAGCTCCGCGCCTGTTTTCCTGGGCAGCGGCTGCGCCGGCTTGATCACCGGCGTGGGTGCGACGGCAGGGCCCTGCGGCTTTACCTCGACGGTCGCCTTGGGCGTTCCCGCAATTCGTTCACTCGCGCCGGTTGCCTGTGACTTCTGTTCGGCTGGCGGTGGCGTTTCTTCCTGCGCATCGACGTGGAAGAAGATTGAGCAGGCGCGCTTGAAGGCATTCGGCGTTTGCGCCTTGCCGAAGCCGTACACATGCATGTTCGCGCCACGCAACCGCATCGCCAGTGGAGTGAAGTCCGAGTCGCTGGACACGAGCGCGAAGGCATCGAAGCCGCCGCCATGCAGGAGGTCCATGGCCTCAATGACCATCGCCATGTCCGAGGCGTTGCCTTTGCTTGTGTAAGCGATCTGCTGTACGGGTTGGATTGCGTTGTCCAACAGCGATTCCCGCCATCCTTTGAGGTGCGGACTACCCCAATCACCGTAAGCTCGCCTGACGTTGGCCATCCCGAGTTCGGCGAGCTCGCCCAGAACGTAGTCAAGGCTGGAAGCCGATGCGTTGTCGGCATCGATCAACAGCGCGATTCGCATCGTGGAAGCCATGGACGATCCTCGCCCGGAAAGCCGCAGCATAGCCCGGAAACACAAACAGCCCGGACCGCTCCGGGCTGTTGCGTGTTCCAGCAGGTCAGCGGGTTCGTGGTTCGACAGGCTCACCACGAACGGGGAAGACTCATCACGGACGGGAAGGCCCACCACGAACGGGGAAGGCTCACCACGGATGAGAAAGACTCATCACGAAGGGGGAGGCTCAGGCCGCGAACAGCGCCTTCATCTTCTTCAGCGCGTTGGCTTCGAGCTGGCGGATGCGCTCGGCGGACACGCCGTACTCGTCGGCCAGTTCCTGCAGCGTCACCTTGCTGCTGTCGTCCAGCCAGCGGCGGCGGATGATGTCGCGCGAACGCGGATCCAGGCGCGCCATGCCTTCACGCAACACTTCCAGCGCATCGGCCTCGCTGCTGGCCGCCGCATAGGCGTCGGCCGGATCGGCGTCATGGGCCACCAGATAGTGGGCCGGTGCCGGCGGCGCGTGCTCGTCGTCGGCATCGTCGGGCGCGTCGAAACCGATGTCGCGCCCGGACAGACGCGACTCCATTTCCAGCACTTCGCGCTCGGACACGTTGAGGTCCTTGGCTACTGCGCTGACCTCGGCGGCGTTCATCCAGCCCAGCCGAGTCTTGCTTTTGCGCAGGTTGAAGAACAGCTTGCGCTGCGCCTTGGTGGTCGCGACCTTCACGATCCGCCAGTTCTTGATGATGAACTCGTGGATCTCGGCACGGATCCAGTGCACGGCGAAGCTGACCAGACGCACGCCCACTTCGGGATCGAAGCGCTTGACCGCCTTCATCAGCCCGATGTTGCCTTCCTGGATCAAATCACCCAGTTGCAGGCCGTAGCCGCTGTAGCCCCGCGCCACGTGGACCACGAAGCGCAGATGCGAGACGATCAACTCCTGCGCGGCGGCCAGATCGCCGTCATCACGCAGTCGATGCGCCAGACGCTGCTCGTCCTCGACGTTCAGGACCGGGATTTGATACACCGCACCGATGTACGCGTCCAGCGAACCGGCGGCGGTCGGGATCGGAAGATTGTTGGCAACCAAGGCGGTCGATGTCATGTTCGCACTCCCCAATGACATGATTTTAGCAGTCGCACTGTATGACTGCTAATCACGGTGGAAGTTCCCTGCGTTCCATTCATGGAACGCCCGCTGCGCCACCATCTTCCCGATTTGGGGTGGGTTCGTTCAGATTCAAGTCCGCGATGGAACCCAGCCGCCAGTCCACCGGGGCCAGACCATTCCTGACAAGATATCGATTTGCCGCCGAAAAATGCCCGCAGCCGAGAAAGCCGCGGTGGGCCGACAGCGGCGAGGGGTGCGGGGCGCGCAGCACCCGGTGGCGGCCGGCGTCGATCATCGCCCCCTTCTTCTGGGCGTAGCTGCCCCAGAGCAGGAACACCAGGTGCTCGCGCTGGCGATCCAGCACCTCGACCACATGGTCGGTGAAGCCCTCCCAACCCTTGCCCTGGTGCGAGCCGGCTTGCCCGGCGTCCACCGTCAGCACGCTGTTGAGCAGCAGCACGCCCTGGCGCGCCCACGGCAGCAGGCAGCCGTGGTCGGGGCGCACGAAGCCGACATCGCGCGCCAGCTCCTTGTAGATATTGTCCAGCGACGGCGGCACCGGCACGCCCGGTCGCACGGAAAAGCACAGCCCGTGCGCCTGCCCCGGCCCGTGATAGGGATCCTGACCGAGGATGACGACTTTCACCGCATCGAACGGGGTCGCGTCAAACGCGGCAAAGATGTTGCGGCTGGCCGGATACACGGTGGCGCCGTTGGCCTTGCGCTGGTGCAGGAACTGCGAAAGCGCGCGCATGTCCTCGCGCGCGAACCAGTCGCCGACCCGGGCTTTCCAGCTCGGCTCCAGTTGCAGGTTGGCAGGGGCAGCAGTCACCGCGGAGCTCAAATCACCAATCACGAATCACCAATCACGGCCCTCAAATCGACCCGCGCTTTTTCTCGAACAGGAAATACGCCACGCCCAGCGCGGCGCCGATCCCCAGCGACACCAGCCAACCCAGCGGGCTGAGCCACTTCAGCAACCCGGCAAGGATCAGGCCGAGTACGACGAACTGCGAATAACGCCAGCGGCTCTCGCGAAAGCTCTTCAGTTCCGGTCCCGCCATGCCGCCCTCCTGCCGCCGGCTCCTGCGACCGGCTTTGCCGGGATTATCCCATCGCCGGCGCGGATCGGGCGCGTGTCCTTCCACGCCGCGATTCTTCGTAAGACTTCAATGAGAAGGATCAACGGAGGCCCGAGCGATGAAACACGCACCGAACTGGATGTGCACGACCTTGGCCCTGTCTGTCGTTCTGGCGCTGGCCGGTTGCGGGCGCGCGCCGGAAACACCTGCCACCGCCACCGCCACCGCTGCGGCGGCGGCAGTGCAGCCCGCGTTGGCCGCACCATCCAGCGCCGACGCCCGGCCTGATCAAGAGCCCGACGAGACCAGCACCGAGGCCAGCCTCGAATCCGGCGCGGCACCCGTGCAAGGCGATGCCGCAAGCCCCTACGCCTTTTCGGTCGACATCACCCTGTCTCCGCCCGCCGCCCAGCAGCTGTCCCGCCACCGGGAAACGATCAAGCTGGCCGCCTTCTATTACGGCTTGCCCAAACCCGGCCTGCCCGAAGGCATCGACAACGAAATGGGGCAGGTCTTCCTCGGTGAAACCGAGCTCGAAATTCCCGGTGCCGACGGCCGCGCGCATTTCGACGGCAAGGGCGTGCAGACCAGCCGGCTCCGCTACATCGAGGGCGAGCCGCAGATCAACCTCAACGTGTACTCGGGACGGCGCTCGTCGGAGGACAACCTGCTCGACTGCGACTTCTTCGAAGACGCGGTGCGCGTGGCGCACGCCGCGCCGCTCAAGATCCACTGCAAGCTGATCGGGGAGTAGCCGGCACGGGACGCCGGACGAACACGGCGGCCGGCCCCGCAGCACGCCGACGATGGCAGCGGATCCGCGGCTGATTCTGCGATATATTGCGTCGATCGAAACTTGGGAACGACGCCATGTTGCGCACGTGGTTGCTGTCTTTTCTGTTGGCGATCGCCGCGACCGCCAGCGCGAGCGCCGGCGTCATCGACCGCTCGCAGATCGAATCCACCATGCTGGTCAACGGGTTCGTCACCATCGATCCCAGCGGTTTGGTTGTCGGGCACGCGCTTGATTCCAACGCGAACCTTTCACCAGAGCTGGTGGCCTTCCTCGACAAATCCATCGAGCGCTGGCGCTTCGAGCCGGTCGTGGTGGATGGCCGGGTCGTGCGCGCGCGGGTGCCCATGTACTTGCGGCTGGTCGCCAAGCCCGCAGGGGATGGCCAATACACAATCCGAATCGCGAGCACGTGGTTTGGGGCTCATACCGGTACTAATACTGGTACTACGCAAGCGGTGAGGGGTGCCCCGACGGCAACCCGCATGGTGCCTCCGAAATATCCGAGAGGCGCCATGAACCGTGGCGGCAAGGGAACCGTCTATCTGCGGGTGACGTTCGGCCCGGACGGCAAGGTGACGCAGGCCTATGCCAGCCAGGTCAATCTGCGCGTGCTTGGAACGCCGGGCCAGATGCAGGAACTGCGCCGTCAGTTCGCGGAAGCATCGCTGGCGGCCGCCCGTCAGTGGGAGTTCGCGCCGCCGACTTCCGGTGAAGACGCCGGAAAGAGCGAGTGGTCGGTCATGGTTCCGGTGACGTATATCCTCGGTAGAGAGACGCCGCCCAAGCCGGGCGAATGGGATTCCTACGTGCCGGGCCCGATGATGGGCCCCTCGGGCGAGATTCTGCCGCAAACCGCCGCCAGCCCCGACGCCCTCCCCGACAGCGGGGTGTTTTCCGCCGAACAGGGCGCCCGGCTGCTGACGCCGCCTTCGGCCTGAGCCGAACACGCTGTCAACAAAAACGCCCCGCACTGCGGGGCGTTTCGTTTTGCGCTGTGCAAACGCGGTCAGCGCCGCATCGCGCTGAAGAACTCGTCGTTGGACTTGGTATTCTTCATCTTGTCGAGCAGGAATTCCATCGCCGCGATCTCGTCCATCGGGTGCAGCAGCTTGCGCAGGATCCAGATCTTCTGCAGCAGCTCGGGCTCGATCAGCAGATCCTCGCGGCGGGTGCCGGACTGGTTGACGCCGATCGCCGGATAGACGCGCTTCTCGGTGATGCGACGATCAAGGTGGATTTCGCTGTTGCCGGTGCCCTTGAACTCTTCGTAGATCACCTTGTCCATCGCGCTGCCGGTATCGACCAGCGCAGTTGCAATGATGGTCAGCGAGCCGCCTTCTTCCACGTTGCGGGCGGCACCGAAGAAGCGCTTGGGCCGGTGCAGGGCATTGCTGTCGACGCCGCCGGTGAGCACCTTGCCGCTGGAAGGCATCACGTTGTTGTAGGCGCGGGCGAGACGGGTGATGGAGTCGAGCAGGATCACCACGTCCTTCTTGTGCTCGACCAGGCGCTTGGCGCGTTCGATCACCATTTCCGCGACCTGCACGTGGCGCGCGGCCGGTTCGTCGAAGGTGGAGGAAATGACCTCGCCGCGCACGGTGCGCTGCATTTCGGTCACTTCTTCCGGGCGCTCGTCGATCAGCAGCACAATCAGGTGCACGTCGGGGTGGTTGTAGGTGATGGCGCTGGCGATCTGCTGCATCATCATCGTCTTGCCGGCCTTCGGCGGGCTGACGATCAGGGCGCGCTGGCCCTTGCCCTGCGGGGCCATCAAATCGAGGATGCGGCCGGTGATGTCTTCGGTCGAACCATCGCCGCGTTCCAGCTTGAAGCGCTTGCGCGGGAACAGCGGGGTGAGGTTCTCGAACAGGTTCTTGTTCTTCGAGGCCTCGGTCGGCTCGCCGTTGATGGTGTCCACCACGTTCAGCGCGAAGTAGCGTTCGCCGTCCTTGGGCCAGCGAATGCGGCCGGAGATGTGGTCGCCGGTGCGCAGGTTGAAGCGACGGATCTGTGACGGGCTGATGTAGGTATCGTCCGGGCCGGCCAGATAGCTGGCCTCGGCCGCGCGCAGGAAGCCGAAACCATCGGGCAGGATTTCCAGCACGCCGTCGGCCTGCACGCCCTCGCCGTGGCGGGCGAGGATCTTGAGGATCGCGAAGATGATGTCCTGCTTGCGCGCGCGCGCCACGCCTTCGCTGATCTGCAATTGTTCGGCGATGTCCAGCAGCCGCGGTGCGGGCATCCGCTTGAGGTCGGACAGGGAATAGGTGGGGAAGCCTTCCGGCACCTGCGGGTGCGGACGCGGCACGAACGGCTCGTTGCTGCTGCCATCCTCCGGGAGCCCCTGCTGCTCGCGGCGTTCGCGCTGGCGTTCGCGGCGGTTCTTGAAACGCTCTCGGCGACTGGCGCGATGGTTGCCGTCGCGCGACTGGAAGCCGTTGCCGGCGTCCTGGCCGGCAGCCTCGCCAGCGGCGGCGGTTTCACCGGCAGCGCCGTCCGCTTCCGCCGCCACGGGGCTGGCAGGCGCGGTGGCGGCGGGCGCCGTCGTGGCGGCTTCGGCGGGCGCGCTCGGGCGGGCCGGCGGCGTTGGCGCGGCTTCGCGGTCTGGCGTGGCGCCGGCGGCAGGGGATGCTTCGGGGGGGATTTCGGCGCTGCGCGCCTTGGCGACGCGGGTCTTGCGCACGCGCTTCTCGGCGACTTCGCCGCTGGCGTCGTTGGTGGGTTCGGACAAGGGAAAACCTCGCTTGCGTTGCGAGAAGCCGCAGCGTGGGTGCGGCGTCACTGACAGTGATTCTTGAAGTGATGCTTCGGAAAAGCGACCGCGAACGCGGCGCATCCGGCGGGCCTGATCCGCGCCGGATGGGGAAACCTAGCATTCCAGTGGCGTCTTGTGCAAGCGCCAGCGCCACGGCGTTGGGCGCGCAGACAGCTTGTGCGGCGGCGTCCGGAGCGGAGGCAGCCCGGACGCGTCCGCCAGGAGTCAGGCCAGCGCCTTGTCCAGCATCTGGGTGAGCTTGGATTCGGGCACCAGGCCGATGCTGGTGTCCTGCACGGCGCCGCCCTTGAACAGCAGCAGCATCGGGATGCTGCGCACGTGGTACTTGAGTGCGGTCTGCTGGTTCTGGTCGACGTCGACCTTGACTACCTTGGCCTTGCCGGCGTAGTTGTCGGCGATTTTTTCCAGCGCCGGGGCGATCATCCGGCAGGGGCCGCACCACGGCGCCCAGAAATCCACCAGCACCGGAACGTCCGCATCGAGGACATGGGTCTGGAAATCGGCATCGGTGGCGTGCTGGATATTTTCGCTCATGGTGACTCCGTGAAAGAGGGCATTGCGCGCCCAAAGGGTACGCAATGCTAGAATCGAAGGGTTGACCGCATTGATTTGCGGCGTCGTGCCGGGAATCGCAAGCCCCGGAACCTTCCCGGCAGTCTGCGCGGCTGCCCCCCATTCATACAAGAGGCGCAGCGCCCCGCGATCCGAGTTCCTCGGCGCCCGCGCCCGCCAAAGGCAGCCCACGTGTCCGACAAGCCACTGACAGACATCACTTTTTCCTCATTCGAACTCAATCCAACCCTGGTCTCCGGACTGGAAGGTGCAGGCTTCACCCGCTGCACACCGATCCAGGCGATGGCGCTGCCGGTGGCGCTGGCCGGCGGCGACGTGGCCGGGCAGGCCCAGACCGGCACCGGCAAGACCCTGGCCTTTCTGGTGACGGTGATCAACCGTCTGCTCACCCGTCCGGCGCTGGCCGACCGCAAGCCCGAGGATCCGCGCGCGCTGATCCTGGCGCCGACCCGCGAACTGGCGATCCAGATCCACAAGGATGCGATGAAGTTCGCCTCCGACCTCGGCCTGAAGTTCGCGCTGGTTTACGGCGGCGTGGATTACGACAAGCAGCGCGAGCAGCTGCAGGCCGGCGCCGACGTGATAATCGCCACGCCCGGCCGGCTGATCGACTACGTCAAGCAGCACAAGGTGGTGAGCCTGCACGCCTGCGAAATCTGCGTGCTGGACGAGGCCGATCGCATGTTCGACCTCGGTTTCATCAAGGACATCCGCTTCCTGCTGCGGCGGATGCCCGAACGCGGCACCCGCCAGACCCTGCTGTTTTCGGCCACCCTCAGCCACCGCGTGCTGGAGCTGGCCTACGAGCACATGAACGAGCCGGAAAAGCTCGTCGTCGAAACCGAACACGTGACGGCCGATCGGGTCCGGCAAAAGCTCTATTACCCGGCCGATGAGGAAAAGCTGCCGCTGCTGCTGGGCCTGCTGTCGCGCAGCGCGGGCGCACGGACGATGGTGTTCGTCAACACCAAGGTGTTCGTGGAACGGGTGGCGCGGGCACTGGATCGCGCCGGCTACCGGGTCGGCGTGCTCTCGGGCGACGTGCCGCAGAAGAAGCGCGAATCGCTGCTCAAGCGCTTCCAGGCCGGCCAGCTCGAAATCCTGGTCGCCACCGACGTGGCCGCACGCGGCCTGCACATCGACGGCGTGGAATACGTCTACAACTACGACCTGCCGTTCGACGCCGAGGACTACGTGCACCGGATCGGCCGCACCGCGCGGCTGGGCGCCGAGGGTGACGCGATCAGCTTTGCCTGCGAGCGCTACGCGATGAGCCTGCCCGATATCGAGGCCTACATCGACCAGAAAATTCCTTCCGAGCCCGTCACCCAGGAACTGCTGACCGCGCTGCCGCGCCCGCCGCGCGTCCGTTCGGCCGCGGATGACGCCGAGGGCGAGAGCATCGGCGAGATCTTCCGGGAAGTGCACGAGGCGCGCGCCGCCGAGCAGGAAAAGCGGGGCGGTGCCCGCGGTCGCGGCGGTCGCGCCGGTGGCCGCACGGACGGCCCGCGTGAGCGCGGCCCGCGCCCGCCGCGCAAGCCGCAGGTGAAGGCCGACGCACCCGCACCCGCGCCCGCGCCCGCTTCCGGCAACGGCGCCGCACGACCGCAGGCGGACGCCCACGCCAAGCCGCAAGCTGCAGGCCTTGGTGAGGCCGAACACAAGCGCAAGCGCCGTCGGCGCCGGCGCGGCCAGCCGGTGGACAACGGCACAGCGAGCGAGCCGACGTCGGCAGGTTCGCCCAAGGCGCCGACCGCGCCCAAGCCCGGCCCGGTGATCCCGCAGTACGTCGCCCCACGTTCCGTGCCCGGCGCCGAGAAACCCTCCTTGCTCGCGCGCATCGGCCGCGGGCTGAAATCCCTGGTTCGGCGTCCACCCAACCGGCACCACTGACCATTCCGCGCGATCGGCGGCGTCCTTGCGCCGCCAAACTTGCTGCCACGGCGGACCGGCCACCGTGAACAATCCTTCATGTTCGCGCCACCCTGGGGTGAGGGCTGCGGGCGCAACCTGTTCTGGCGATGGGGATGTCCCCACCGATGTCCACGACACCCATTCCATAACAGCCAGAGGATTCGCCATGAACACCACCAGCAAGATCCTGTTCGCCGTCGCCCTGTCCGCCGTCGCCGGCGTTGCCATGGCCGCCACCCCGGCCACCACGCCGGCCGCGCCGGCCGCCGCCCAGGCCAAGTCGGCCGCGCCGGCGCCCAAGCACCACCGCACAACGGCACACCACGCCAAGAGCGCCAAGCCCGCAGCGGCGGCGCCGACGGCGGCGGCGCCTGCCGGCAAGTAAGCCACTGGCGCGCGCGGAATCGACACCTCCCCGGTCTTCCGCGCCGCGCCGTTGCGGCCTGGAGCATGCCCCGCAGGGCTCACCTGCGGGGTATGCTTTTTCATGCGGGCGTTCGCCGATCCCGACCCCGTCTTGCGCAGTGGTTCGCACGACGCAGCGGGGATGAAGGAATGCCAAAGACACGATCACGCCATGCCGCGGAGGATTCATGCGCATCCTGCTGATCGAAGACGACGCCCAGACCGCCGCGTTCATCGCCAAAGGGCTGCATGAGGACGGCCACGCCGTCGATCATGCCCCCGACGGCAAGCAGGGGCTGTTTCTGGCCAGCACCGAACGGTTCGACGTGATCGTGCTCGATCGCATGCTGCCGGGCCTCGATGGCCTGGCCGTGTTGCGCACCCTGCGCGGGGCGGGCAATCGGACGCCGGTGCTGCTGCTGACTGCACTTGGCGATGTCGATCACCGCGTCGAAGGCCTGCGGGCCGGCGCCGATGATTACCTCGTCAAGCCGTTTGCATTTTCCGAACTGAGCGCGCGCATCGACGGCATCGTCCGGCGCACGCGCAGCGACGACGATGGCACCCCCATCCGCCTGCACTGCGGCAGTCTGGAACTGGACCTGTTGGCACGCGAGGCGCGGCGCGAAGGCCGCCGGATCGAACTGCAGCCGCGCGAATTCCAGCTGCTGGAATACCTGATGCGCCACGCCGGCCAGGTGGTGACGCGCACCATGCTGCTGGAAGCGGTGTGGGACTACCACTTCGATCCGCAGACCAATGTGATCGACGTGCACATCAGCCGGCTGCGGCAGAAGATTGACCAAGGTTTCACCCGACCGCTGCTGCATACCGTGCGCGGGGCCGGCTACCGGTTGTCGGGCTGAAGTGCCGATGAAGCGCCTGCTGCCTTCGACCAGCGCGCGCCTGGCGCTGGTCGTGATGGGGTCGTTCCTGATCGCGTTCGTGCTGATCGGCGGGGGCGTGTATTTCGCGGTGTCGACCTTGCTGCTCGACGACGCGCGCGGGGCGGTACACGCGGACGCCAGCGACCTCATCGGCCTGCACCAAGCGGAGGGGCTGGCGGCGCTGCGCGCCGAACTCGAGGCCCGAATCAACGACGGCAGCGACGACCCGAACGCGGTGTATGCCTTGGTCGATGGCGCCGGCAACCCGCTGATCGGCCGCTTGCCCGACGCCGGCCGACCCGAAGGCAACCGCGGGCGCTGGGTGGAATTCAACGAACAGGCCAGCGACGATGGCGGCAGCCTGCGCGTGATCGCGGTCGAACGCGCCCTGCCCGGCGGCGGGATCCTGCTGGTGGGCCAGGCGCTGGCGGCGCAGGACCGTCTGCTCGGCCTGATGCAGCAGGCAGCGCTGCTGGCACTGCTGGTGGCCATGGTCGCCGGTGCGCTGGTGGGCTGGCTGACCTCGCGCTGGGTCGCGCGTCGCCTGCGCAACCTCGATGCCACGGTCGGCCGGGTCGCCAACGGTGAGCTGGGCCTGCGCGCCACCCTCGACCACAGCGGCGATGCCTTCGATCAGGTCGCCGGCCGCTTCAACCGGATGCTCGACCGGATCGAAGACCTGCTTGGCGGCGTCCGCCACGCCACCGACCACATCGCCCACGACCTGCGCACGCCGCTGACGCGCCTGCACAACCGGCTGGAAGGCCTGCACCATGAAGCCACCGGCGACAGCACGAGGCTCGGGCTGGCGCGCGCCTTGGCCGACACCGACCAGATCCTGCAATCGTTCGGCGCCCTGCTGCGGCTGGCCAGAATCGAGGCACAGGCACCGGACGCGCAGGCACCGGACCTTGCGCTGCGCCCGCTGGCGGAAGACGCGGTGGAGATGTACGCGCCGATCGCGTCGGTGCGCGGCATCCGGATCGAAACCCGCTTGCACGAAGCCGACGTCCGCGGCGACCGCGACCAGCTGTTCCAGATGCTGGTGAACCTGCTCGACAACGCGCTCAAGTACGCCCCCGCCGACAGCGTGGTGACGGTGACACTGGACACCGACGAAGGCGCGGCCCGGCTGGAAATCGCCGACCGCGGGCCGGGCATCCCGGAGGCCGAGCGCGAGCGCGTGTTCGACCGCTTCCAGCGGCTGGAAGCCCATCGCGGCACGCCCGGCGTCGGCCTAGGCCTGAGCCTGGTGCGCGCGATCGTCCACCACCACGGCGGCCGCGTCGCTCTGCTGGACAACCTGCCCGGACTGCGGGTGCGGGTGATGCTGCCATTGCCGTAAGTTCGGCTGCCTCGCCGCCGGCCTGCGCTATCCTGCACGATCACACTCTCGGCCCCGCACAGCGGTGGAAAGCCGATTGTGGACAGCACTGCGTATTTCGACAAAGAGGACTCGATGTCATGAAAAACACCCTGCTTGCCTTGCTTCTCCTGCTGTATGCGCCGAGCGTGCTCGCGCAGGACGTGAGTAGCCCGCCTTTCATCGCAGTTCATGGTGAGGCAAAGCTGGAAGTGGTTCCTGATATCTTCCCGTTGACCGTGACCTTGCAGGAAACCAGTCTCGAAGCGACGCAAACCCAGGCGCGCATCGAGGGTCTAGCAAAGGAATTCCTGGACTTGGCCAACGCACAGGGAGTGCAGGATGCGGACATGCAGGTCGGCAATCTGGACATCTCGCCGGAAACCGACTACGACGAGCGGACGCAGCGTCAGGTGTTCCTTGGGAATACCTACAAACGCGAACTCACGTTCCGATTCCACACGCTTGACGCACTCAGGCAATTCATCTCGAAAGCGCCGGTTGGAAGACAGGTTCGGATGAGTACCGGCAACTTTGAATATTCGGACAAGGCGGCAGAGCAGAAAAAATTGCTGAGCGCGGCAATTGCCGATGCACGCACGACGGCTGATGAAATGGCAAGGGGAATCGGCATGCGGATCGTGGGCGTGCAGACAATCTCCAACCAAGCGCTCAACATCAGGTATTCGAATTCTTCGAACGCAACAATGTTGGGGGCAGTGACAGTTGCGGGTACTGCATTGCTGGCGCCTGGAATCGTCCTGATGCGAGGAACGATCATCCTGAAACAGGATGTCTATATCGTCTACCTGCTTGACAAATGATGGGTGCCTTGTGCTCTTGATGCTCGACAACTACGACAGCTTCACCTTCAACCTCGTGCAGTACCTGCAGGAGCTGGGTGCCGAGGTGCGGGTGGAACGCAACGATGCGTTGAGCGTGGATCAGATTGCCGCGCTGGCGCCGGATCGGATCGTGATTTCGCCGGGGCCGTGCACGCCGAACGAGGCCGGGGTGTCGTTGGAGGTGATTCGCCAGCTCGGCCCGCGCATCCCGATCTTCGGCGTGTGCCTGGGCTATCAGGCGCTGGGGCAGGTCTACGGCGGCCAGGTGATCCGTGCCGGTCGCATCATGCACGGCAAGACTTCACCGATTCACCACGAAGGCAAGGGCGTGTTCACCGATCTGCCCAGCCCGTTCGAAGCCACCCGCTACCATTCGCTGGTGGTGGACAAGAACGCCGTGCCCGATTGCCTCGAAGTGACGGCCTGGACCGAAAACGACGATGGCACGGTGGAAGAGTTGATGGGCCTGCGCCACCGCGAATTCCCGGTGGAGGGCGTGCAGTTCCATCCCGAATCCATCCTCACCCAGCATGGCCACGCGATGCTGAAGACTTTCCTGGAGCGCCGGGATTGGGGTTCGTGATTGGGGATTCGTGATTGGTGATTCGTCATTCGTGATTGGCAAGAGCCAAAGCGGCCATTTGTTCCCCAATCCCCAATACCCAATCACCAATCCCCAATACCCAATCACCAATCCCCAATACCCAATCACCAATCACCAATCACCAATCACCCCATGCCCATCACCCCCCAAGACGCCCTGCAGCGTGTCATCGAGCACCGCGAAATCTTTTTCGACGAGATGGTCGAATTGATGCGGCAGATCATGCGCGGCGAAGTTTCGCCGACAATGACCGGCGCGATCCTGTCCGGGCTGCGGGTGAAGAAGGAAACCGTGGGCGAAATCGCCGCCGCCGCCTCGGTGCTGCGCGAATTCGCGCGCCCGGTGGCGGTGGCGGATCGTCGCCAGCTGATCGATATCGTCGGCACCGGCGGCGACGGCGCGCACACCTTCAATATCTCCACCGCTTCGATGTTCGTGGTCGCGGCGGCCGGGGCGATGGTCGCCAAGCATGGCAACCGCAGCGTGTCATCCAAATCCGGCAGCGCCGACGTGCTGGAGGCGCTGGGCGCGAAAATCGAATTGCAGCCGGAACAGGTCGCCGACTGCATCGAACGCACCGGCATCGGCTTCATGTTCGCCCCCGTGCATCATCCGGCGATGAAGGCGGTAGCGCCGGTGCGCAAGGAAATGGGCGTGCGCACGATCTTCAATATCCTCGGTCCGCTGACCAATCCGGCGAGCGCGCCCAATACCCTGATGGGCGTGTTCCACCCGGATCTGGTCGGCATCCAGGTGCGCGTGCTGCAAGAGTTGGGCGCCGAGCGCGCGATGGTGGTGTGGGGGCGCGACAACATGGATGAGCTCTCGCTCGGCGCCGGCACCCTGGTCGGCGAACTGCGCAATGGCAAGGTGCGCGAATACGAGCTGCACCCGGAGGATTTCGGGATCGCGATGGCGCACAGCCGCAACCTGAGGGTGGACGACGCCGACGCATCGAAGGCCATGCTGCTGGACGCGCTTGACAACCGTGACGGCCTGCCGCGCGAGATCGTTGCCTACAACGCCGGCGCGGCGCTGTACGTGGCCGGCGTGGCCGAAGACATTTCCGAAGGGATCGCGTTGGCGCGCCGGGTGCTGGCCGATGGCTCGGCACGGGCCAGGCTCGATGCCTTCGTCGCCACCACCCAGGCCCTGGCCGGCGCTTGACCGGCCGACGCGCGCCGCGCAACCTGCCGCCATGACCGACGCGCCCATGCTGCTGCTCAGGAATGCCGATGTGTACGCACCGGAGTCGGTGGGCCTGCGCCATCTGCTGCTGGCGGGCGGCAAGATCGTGTGGATGGGCACGGAGGATCCCGGCCTGCCGGCCGCTCTGGGCGTACAAGCCATCGATCTGCACGGCCAGCGACTGATCCCCGGCTTCATCGACGCGCATGTGCATGTCAGCGGTGGCGGCGGCGAGGCCGGTTTCGCCACCCGCGTGCCGGCGCCGCTGCTGTCGCGCTACACCATGGCCGGGGTCACCAGCGTCATCGGCCTGCTCGGCACCGACACCGTCACCCGCAGCACCGAGGAATTGCTCTCGCACGTCTACGGCCTGCGCGAACAGGGCCTGAACGCGTGGGCCTGGCTGGGCGGCTACCACCTGCCGATCCGCACGCTGACCGGCAGCGTGCGCGGCGATATTGCCTTGCTCGAACCGATGCTCGGGATCGGCGAGCTGGCGATCAGCGATCACCGTTCCAGCCAGCCGACGCTGGACGAACTGCTGCGCACCGCCGCCGAAGCGCACGTCGCCGGCTTGATGAGCGGCAAGGCCGGCATCGTGCACCTGCATCTGGGCGACGGCAGGCGCGGCCTAGAACTGGTGCGTCAGGCGCTCGTTGTCAGCGAACTGCCGGCGCGGGTATTCCAGCCCACCCACGTCAATCGCCGCAAGGCCTTGTTCGAGGAGGCGATCGAACTGGCGCGGCGCGGCTGCCATATCGACATCACCGCCTTCCCGGTGGAAGACGGCGAGGATGCCTGGCCGGCCAGCGTGGCGCTGCGCCGTTATCTGGACAGCGGCGCGCCGCCGCAGCGGGTCAGTATCAGTTCCGATGCCGGCGGCTGCCTGCCCTGTTTCGATGGCGAGGGCCGCGTGTGCGGGATGGACGTGGGGCAGTCCGGCAGCCTGATCCAGACCCTGCGCGAGGTGCTTGCCGACGGGCTGGCACTGGAGCGTGCGCTGCCCGCCTTCACCTGCAACGTGGCCGAGCTGCTGCGGCTGCCGGGCAAGGGGCGGATTGCGGTCGGCGCGGATGCGGATCTGGTCGCGCTGGACGCGGAAGGCGCCATCGATGCGGTGTGGGCGCGCGGGACGGCACAGGTGCAAGGCGGTCGCGCGCTGCGGCATGGTACGTTCGAACACTGAATCGGATTTGTTTGACTGCAACCAGACGAGGAAACTGCAAGCAATGTGTCCCAGCAAGGTGGCCGACGGCGAGACGCGCGGCTGGATCGTCCCGATTGGCGGGGCGGAAGACAAGCAAGCCCATCCCGACGTGCTGTCACGTTTCGTTGCCCTGTGCGGCGGCAAGGACGCGCGCATCGTGGTGATCCCTACCGCCAGTCGAATGGTTGAAACCGGGGCGCAGTACCAACGCCTGTTTCCGACGCTGGGTGCCGGCCACGTGGATGTGCTGGATTTCGACACCCGCCGCGACGCGAGCGAGAAAAACCGGCTGCAGACGCTGGAGCAGGCCACCGGCGTGTTCTTCACCGGCGGCAACCAGCTGCGCCTGTCCACCCTGCTCGGCGGCACCCCGGTCGCCAAACTCATCCGCATCATGAGCGCGCGCGGGGTGACCGTCGGCGGCACCAGCGCCGGCGCCAGCATCCTGTCCGAGCACATGATCGCGTTTGGCAGCGAAGGTGCTTCGCCGCGCGCCAGCAGCGTGCGGCTGGCGCCGGGCCTGGGCCTGACCAACCGCTTCATCATCGACCAGCATTTCCGCCAGCGCGACCGCCTCGGCCGGCTGACCGCGGCGCTGGCCTACAACCCGTTTGCGGTCGGCATCGGGCTGGACGAGGACACCGCCGCCTTCATTGCACCCGACAACACGCTGGAAGTGGAAGGCAGCGGCGCAATTACCGTCGTCGACGCCAGCTCGATGAGCTATTCGTCGATGTCGGAAATCGACCAGAATGACGCGGTGTGCATGCTGGGCCTGACCGTGCATATCCTGACCAAGGGCGCCAGCTTCAACCTGAGCACGCGCAAAGCGAGCGCCGGCGATCTGGCGCACCACAAGGACTGAAGCAGCGGTATCTCAATATCGACACAGGGGCGGGAGGGCGCGATGCGGATCCTGAATCGCAATGTCTACGTGGGGCCTTCGCAGTACGCGAAGTTTCCGGTCATCCGGCTCGAGCTCGACCTGGGCGAGCTCGAACAGTGGCCCACCGCGAAGCTGGGCGAAGGTTTCATCACCGCCCTGCTGGACGCACTGCCGGGGTTGGCCGAACACGGCTGCTCGTACCGCGAACCGGGCGGTTTCGTGCGCCGGATGCGCGAGGGCGAAGGCACCTGGCTCGGCCACGTGCTCGAACACGTCGCCATCGAACTGCAAAATGAGGCCGGCGAAGACGTCACCTTCGGCAAGACCCGCAGCGTCGACGACGGCCGTGCCGGAGTGTATTCGGTGGTCTACGAATACGAGCAGCGCGAGGAAGGCATCGCCGCCGGCGAATTGGCGCTGCGCCTGATCGATTCGCTGCTGCCGGCGCAGCTGCGTACCGTCACCGACGCCAGCTGGCACTGGCAGGACGAGCGCGACACCTTCATCCGCTACGCCCAGCGCCGCGCTCTGGGGCCATCCACCGCCTCGCTGGTGCGCGCCGCGCAGGAACGCGACATCCCGTGGATGCGCCTGAACGAGCAATCGCTGGTGCAGCTCGGGCAGGGCAGATTCCAGCAGCGCATCCAGGCCACGATCACCGGGCGCACCTCCCACATCGCCGTCGAGCTGGCCTGCGACAAGGAAGAAACCAACAAGATCCTGGCCGCACAGGGCCTGCCGGTGCCGCAGCAACATCTGGTGCAGTCGGCCGATGCCGCCTGGCGCGCGGCGCGGCGGCTGGACGGGCCGGTGGTGGTCAAGCCCTACAACGGCAACCACGGCCGCGGCATCACCATCAATATCCGCACTGAAGATGAAGTGCGCGCTGCATTCGAGGCCGCGCACGCGCATTCGCGCTCGGTGCTGGTGGAAACCTACATGGAAGGTGAGGACCACCGCCTGCTGGTGGTCAATGGCGAGTTGATCGCCGCGACCAAGCGCACGCCGGGGCATGTGGTCGGCGATGGCCAATCGACCATTGCCGCGCTCATCGAAGTGGTCAACAGCGACCCGCGCCGTGGCGTCGGCCACGAGAAAGTGCTGACCCGGCTCAAGCTCGACCGCGAGGCCGAGCTGATGATGGAGAGCAAGGGCTATACCGCCGCCAGCGTGCCGCCGGCCGGCGAGATCGTCTACCTGCGCTCCACCGCCAACCTGTCCACCGGCGGCACCGCCACCGACGTGACAGACATCATCCATCCCGACAACCGCGCGATGGCCGAACGCGCGGTGCGCGCGATCGGGCTGGACGTGGGCGGGGTCGATTTCCTCTCGCCCAATATCGCGGAGAGCTACCGCCGCGCCGGTGGCGGCATTTGCGAGGTCAACGCCGCGCCCGGTTTCCGCATGCACATCGCGCCCAGCGAAGGCACTCCGCGTGATGCCGCAGGGCCCGTCATCGACATGCTGTTCCCGGCTGGCACTCCATCGAGGGTGCCGATCGCCGCGGTCACCGGCACCAACGGCAAGACCACCACCGCGCGCATGCTCGCCCACATCGCCAAGATGGCCGGTTACACGCCAGGCCTGACCACCACCGACGGCGTCTACATCGACGGCCAGCGCACGGTGGAAGGCGACATGACCGGGCCGGTGTCGGCGCGGATGGTGCTGGCCGATCCGACCATCGATTTCGCGGTGCTGGAAACCGCGCGCGGCGGCCTGCTGCGCGCCGGCATGGGCGTGTCCGAAGTCGATGTCGGCGCGGTCATCAATGTCGCCTCCGATCACCTGGGCCTCAAAGGCATCGACACGCTGGAACAGCTGGCCGAAATCAAGAGAATCGTGGTCGAGGTCGCCAACGATTGCGCGGTGCTCAACGCCGACGATCCGAACGTGTTGAAGATGTCGGCCTACACTGACGCCAAGGTGATCTGCTACGTGACGATGAACCCCTCGCACCCGCTGGTGCGCGAGCACATCCGCGCCGGTGGCCGCGCCTGCGCGCTGGAAGCCGGCGTCAACGGCCACATGATCACCCTGTACGACAAGGGCAGCCACATCCCGCTGATGTGGACCCACCTGATTCCGGCGACGCTGGAAGGCCGCGCCCTGCACAACGTGCAAAACGCGATGATCGCCGCGGCGATGGCCTATTCGATGGGAATCAAGCTCGACGCGATCCGCCAGGGCCTGCGCACCTTCGACACCACCTTCTTCCAGGCACCGGGACGGATGAACGTGTTCAATGAACACCCGTTCAAGGTGATCATGGATTACGCCCACAACGCGCACGCGGTGGGGATGATGGCCGACCTCGCCCAGCGCCTCGACGCGCAGCGCCGCATCGTGGTGATGGCCGGCCCCGGCGATCGCCGCGACCAGGACTTGATCGATATCGCCCATGCCGTCGCCGGCAAGTTCGATCACTACATCTGCCGCCGCGACGATTCCCTGCGCGGCCGCGACGGCGACGAGGTGCCGCGCATCCTCGCCAGGGCATTGCAGGCTGCGGGCGTTGCTGCCGAGGCCATCAGCCTCATTCCCGACGAGCAGGAATCGATCGACGCCGCGCTGCGCATGGGGCAGCCGGGCGATCTCATCATCATTTTCGCCGACGCGCTGACCCGCTCGTGGAAGCAGATCATCCGCTTCCAGCCCGAGGGCGCACTGCCCAAGCCCGCAGCGAAAGTGGAAACCCCGCTGCTGGAAACCACGCTTGATGCGCAGCTGGTGGCGGCGATGGAAGGCGTGGTGCGTGACGAGCGCGGGCTGCGCTTCGAACGCGAGGAAGCCGATTGAACGCAGCCGATGCCGCGCCGGCCGTACCGTTCGAGGATTCGCGTCGACTGACCGGGGCCAACCAGTATTTCGCCGGCCCCGGCGCAGTGCTGGATGCGCCGGCGACGGTCGCCTTCGACGCCCAGGCCGAGACCCGCTGGCGCGCGCAGGTCGCGCAGCTGCGTGAGGCCTTGCAGTGGCCGGACGGCGCCAGCATCGTGCGTCGCCACGCCGGCGGCGTGAGCCTGGCGATCGCCGCGCCGATCGATCAGTTGTTCACCGCCACCGAAGTCAACGAATACGCGCTGTATCAGGCGCTGGGACGGCGTGCCGGCGCGCAGTCTGTGGATGGCGAAGGTCAGCCGCCGTGCCCGCATCCGGCGCACTTCGACGCGGGCGAGGCGCTGCGACGCCTGCAAGCGGCCGCACGCGCGGAAGCCAATCCCGGCTTGCTCGCCTTGCTGCACGCCGCCGCGATGCATGCGATTCCGGCACGGCTGGATGACGACGCGCTGTCGCTGGGCGAAGGCGAGGCGTCGCGGCTGTGGCCACTTCCAGCCTTGCCGGATCCGGCGAGCGTGCCGTGGGCGCAGTTGCACGCCATTCCCAAGGCGCTCGTCACCGGCTCCAACGGCAAGACCACCACGGTGCGCCTGCTGGCCGCGCTGCTGGCCGCGACCGGGCGCCGGGTCGGCTACAGCTGCACCGATGGCGTGGTGGTGGACGGCACGCGACTCGCGGCCGGCGATTATTCCGGCCCGGCCGGTGCGCGCACCGTGCTGCGCGCT
Source organism: Thermomonas sp. (assembly GCF_023953935.1). GTDB lineage: Bacteria > Pseudomonadota > Gammaproteobacteria > Xanthomonadales > Xanthomonadaceae > Thermomonas. Next base: position 73,715 of record NZ_JAMLIW010000005.1, read on the forward strand.
GCGCAAGCGCAGGCGGCGGTGCTGGAAACCGCGCGCGGCGGCCTGCTGCGGCGCGGGCTGGCGGTCGACGGCGCCGGTGCCGCCATCGTCACCAATGTCAGCGAGGATCATTTCGGCGAATACGGCATCGACAGCCTCGCCGACCTCGCCAAGGTCAAGCTGGTGGTGGCCAAAGCCCTTGGCGCGCATGGCGTGCTGGTGCTCAATGCCGCCGACCCGACCCTGGTGACACAGGCACCGCGGACAACGGGCGTGCGGATCGGCTGGTTTGCCCATGAGCTCGACGTCGCCAGCGCGCAAGGCACACTCGCCTGCGGCGTGAAAGACGGCCACCTGCTGCTGCGTGAGGACGGCGAGACCCGCGACCTCGGCGTGATTGCCGACATGCCGCTCAGCCTCGGCGGCGCGGCGCGCTACAACATCGAGAACATCGCCGCCGCCGTGCTGGCCGCGCATGCGCTGGGGGTCCCGTCGAATGTCATGGCCGCAGAGCTGCTGCGCTTCGGCGCGGAACCGCTCGACAATCCCGGACGCCTGCAACGCTGGCGCCTGGGCGACGTGGAGGTGGTGCTCGACTACGCCCACAACCCCGAAGGCCTGCGCGGCTTGCTGGACCTGGCGACCCAATGGCGCGGTCGCCGACTCGGCATCCTGCTCGGGCATGCCGGCAATCGTCGCGACGCGGACTATCGTGCGGTTGCCGAGGTGGTCGCCAAGGCCCATCCCGATCGCGTCTGGTTGAAGGACATCGGTGGAAACTACCTGCGCGGGCGCGCTTCCGGCGAAGTCGCCGGCATCCTGCGCGACAGCCTGCACGCGCAGGGCCTGCCGCTGGAGGCCCTGCCGGTCTGCCTCGACGAGACCGCGGCCGCCCGCGAGGCACTGGCCTGGGCGCAGCCCGGCGACCTGTTGCTGCTGCCGGTGCACGAACCATCCAAGCGCGAAGCGGTGCTGGCCCTGCTCAATCGTCTGCAAGCCGAACGCTGGCACTCTGGCCAGGTGCTGCCAGATCTGCCGGCACAACCGACACTTTCGAAAGACCGCTGACTGCGGCGCTTCGACAGGACGCTGCGGCTGTCCGCACGGTGGCGGGCGGGCGGACAGAACGCGCCTTCAAAGCTGGAAGCCCACCGCGCGCACCAGACCTTCCCCGACATCGCGCAGAGCGCGTAGGCGGTGTCTTCACGGCGCTCGGGACCGCTGGGCAACAGCTGCGCACGCGGCCCTTCGGTACGTAAGGGAATCGGTGCGGACCGCGACGGCGGCAGAGGGCGGACGGCGCTGGCGCCCGGAATGGGTCAGCCCGATGCAGGACAACAGCCCGCAAGCCACCGCTGCGACGTGCAGCAAGGTCAGGCCATGCCATGGCTGCAATGGCGGCAGGCCGAATGCCGGCATGCGGCGGCGCTACCAGCTGAACAGCCGGTAGTAGACCAGCGGGCCGGTTTTCGCATCGCGCTCGTCGACCCGGCCGTCGCCGTTGCGGTCGTAGATGTAATAGGTGACGCCGCGGAACGGCACCACCTTGACCATTTTCAACTGTCCGGCGAGGCGGTATTCGGTGATGACGTCGCCGTTGGATTCGGTGCGGGTGACGGGAACCGCATCTTCCGGAATCGGCGGCGCCGGCTCGGGGGCAACGCTGGCGCAGGCGCTCAGCATCAGCGCAAGGACGAAGGGCAGGCCAAGGCGCATGACGACGGTCTCCGTGGGGGATGTCGCCAGTATGCGACAAGAGCGCCCTCATCCGGCCCCCGCCTTCGCGGGGGCAGGCTCTGCGGCCACCTTCTCCCCGCCGTCGCGGGGAGAAGGGCATGGTTCTTTACTTCCTCGCCCTCTTGCGGAGAGAAGGAAAGCACGAATGACGCCTTTCTTCCTTTCTCCCGTCCACGGCGCAGCGTGCGGCGCTGGCAGCAATCCAGACGCTGCGCCACAGGCTTTTCTCCCTCTTCCCGTGAATGGGGAGAGGATCGGGGTGGGGGGCGCGCTACGCCGGCGCCGCGGCGAGATCCAGAAACCCGCCCGACTGCCGCTTCCACAGCTGTGCGTACAGGCCGCCTTGCGCCAGCAGCTGGGCGTGGCTGCCCTGTTCGACGATGCGGCCGGCGTCCATCACGATCAGGCGATCCATCGCGGCAATGGTCGAGAGCCGGTGCGCAATCGCGATCACGGTCTTGCCCTGCATCAGCCGATACAGGTTTTCCTGGATCACCGCCTCCACTTCCGAATCCAGCGCCGAGGTCGCCTCGTCCAGTACCAGGATCGGCGCGTTCTTGAGCAGCACCCGGGCGATGGCGATGCGCTGGGTTCTACCCCGAAATCACGGACGGTTTGGAAAGAGCTGAAAACTTCTGGTCTTGTCTGATGACTCTGCGTCGCATCCTTGGGTTATGGCGTCGTTCGATATATTCGAACACATCCGCCCTTGCAGCATCGAGTGTCGGGTACTTCGTGCGGTAGACGCGCTCGCGCTTGAGCAGGCCGAAGAAGCCCTCGCAGGCGGCGTTGTCGCCGCAATGACCCACGGCACTCATCGAGCACACCAGATTGTTGGCCGCCAGATAGCGCTGGTAATCGCCGCTTCGGAACTGGCTGCCGCGGTCGGAATGCAAGATCACCGGATAGCTTTCCTGACGCTGCCAGACCGCCATTTGCACGGCCCGGATCACCATCTGTCGGTCCTGCCGGTGATGCATCGACCAGCCCACGACGCGCTGGTCGAACAGGTCCAGCACGATGCACAGGTACAGCTTGCCTTGGCCGGTCTTGAGTTCGGTGATGTCGGTGACCCATTTGGTCTCCGGTTCCAGCGCAGTGAAGTCCCGTTCTAGGTGGTTGCGCACACCCAGAGGCGTCAGCGCGGGGCTCCCGCGCTGACCACGCCGCTTCGGACGCGGCCAGCCTTGCAGTCCGTCAGCAGCCATGATCCGTGCCACCCGGTTCAGGCTTGCCGTCTCGCCTTCCTCGGCAAGATCCTCCTGCATCCGGCCAGCACCCAACGTCCCCCGGCTGTCTTCATGCAGTTCGCGGATGCGGCCAAGCAGGCGCTGGTTGTCGCACTGTCGGTCGCTGGGCAAACGCTTGCTCCAGTCGTAGTAGCCGCTGGCCGATACCTTCAGGCAGCGGCACATCAGTCGAATCGGAAACTCATCGCGGCAACGTTCGATCACCCGATACCTCGGGACGATCCCTTGGCAAAGAACGTCGCCGCTTCGCGCAAAAAATCCCGCTCCTTCTGCACCCGGGCCAGTTCGCGTTTGAGACGCGCCACTTCCTCGTCCCGGGGCGTCCCGGTGCCACCGAATGCGGTCTTGCCCTGCATCTGGGCTTCCCGCTTCCAACGGGTCAGCAGGTTATCCCGGATCCCCAGTTCCCGCGCCACCTGGGCACAGCTGACGCCTGGCCGGCTGGCTTGCTCAACCGCACCACGCTTGAACTCAGTGCTGAACTTCCTTCGCTTCGACATGAACACTCCTCAGGGCCTCGATCGGCCTTCTCGTAAGTGTCCGTGAAAACGGGGGTGAACCCGCTGGCGCTGGCCGCCGGAGAGCTTCACCCCGCGTTCGCCCACCTGCGCATCCAGCCCGCGCTGGCCACGGGAATCCCGCAGTTCGGCGATGAAGCCCTCGGCGTTGGCCTGCCGCACGGCCTCCAGCAGATCGTCCTCGCCGGCATCCGGGCGGCCGTAGAGGATGTTCTCGCGCACCGAGCGGTGCAGCAGCGAGGTGTCCTGCGTCACGACGCCAATCTGCGCGCGCAGCGAATCCTGCTGCACGCTGGCGATGTCGATGCCGTCCACGGTGATGCGGCCAGCCTCGACGTCGTGGAAGCGCATCAACAGGTTCACCAGGGTCGATTTGCCGGCACCGCTGCGGCCCACCACGCCGATCTTCTCGCCCGGCGCGATCGCCAGATCGAGCTGCTCGATCACGCCGCTGCCCTTGCCGTAGTGGAAGGCCACGCCGTCGAAGCGAATCGCGCCGCGCACCGTGGGCAACGCGGGCGCGCCCGGCGCATCGTCCACGGTCGGCGGCAGCGCGATCGAACTGATCCCGTCGTGCACGGTGCCGATGTTCTCGAACAGCGCCGACAGCTCCCACATGATCCAGTGCGACATCCCCAGCAGCCGCAGCGCCAGCGCGCCGGCCACCGCCACCGCGCCGGTCGTGGCCGCCCCGTGCAGCCACAGCCAGATCCCCAGCGCCGCCACCGCGAACAGCAGCAGCATGTTCAGCGCATACAGCAGGCTGTAGACCGTGGTCACCAGCCGCATCTGCCGGTAGACGGTGACCAGGAAGCCGTCCATCGCCTCGCGCGCATAGGCCTGCTCGCGGCGCGAGTGCGAGAACAGCTTGACCGTGGCGATATTGGTGTAGCTGTCGACGATCCGCCCGGTCATGGTCGAACGCGCGTCGGCCTGGGCGCTGGACACCTTGCCCATGCGCGGCACGAACCAGCGCATCAGCAGGCCATAGCCCAGCAGCCAGGCCGCGAACGGCAGCATCATCCGCAGGTCGGCGCTGGCCGCCACCACCAGCATGCCGCCGAAATACACCAGCACGTAGTTGCCGATGTCGAGCAGCTTGATGACGGTTTCGCGCACCGCCAGCGAAGTCTGCATCAGCTTGGTGGCGATGCGGCCGGCAAATTCGTCCTGGAAATAGCCCATCGACTGCCGCAGCAGGTAGCGGTGGACGTTCCAGCGGATCCGCATCGGGAAATTGCCGAGCAGGCTCTGGTGCTGCACCGCCGAGTTGAGCCACACCAGCAGCGGCAGGCACAGCAGCACCAGCGCGCCCATCCACGCCAGCCGCCGGCCTTCGCCGGCGAGGAAGCCGGCCACCCCCAGCGCGGTCATGCGGTCCACCACCGCGCCGACGTAGGCGTACAGGCTCACCTCGGCCACGGCGATCGCGGCCGTGGTGGCCGCCATCAGCGCCAGCCACGGTTCGGCGCCGCGGGTGAAGTGGCGACAGAACGCGTACAGGCTGGCTGGCGGCTGCGCCGGCGGCGCTTCCGGGAACGGGTCAAGGCGGGTTTCGAACCAACGCAGCATGCGGTCATTCCGTGGCAGATGCGCGCATTGTGCCCTTTCGCCTTCAGCGCTCGCGCATGAACACGCGGCTTTGCCCGCAATTCCCTAGAATCGATCCATGAGGATCACCGCACCGAACATCGCCGCATGAACCGCCTCGTCCTGATCGACGGCTCGTCCTACCTGTACCGCGCCTTCCACGCGCTGCCGCCGCTGAGCAATGCCGACGGCGAGCCGACCGGCGCGCTGTTCGGAGTGGTCAACATGCTGCGCGCGCACCTGAAGGAAGCGCCCGAGCACATCGCCTTCGTCATCGACGCGCCGGGAAAGACCTTCCGCGACGATTTGTATCCACAGTACAAGGCCAACCGTCCACCGATGCCCGACGACCTGCGCGCGCAGGTCGAACCGATGCTGGCGCTGGTCGAAGCGCTGGGCATCCCGATCCTGCGCGTGCCCGGTGTCGAGGCCGACGACGTGATCGGCACGCTGGCCCTGCAGGGCGCGGCGGCCGGCATCGATGTCACCATTTCCACAGGCGACAAGGACTTTGCCCAGCTGGTGCGCCCCGGCGTGCGGCTGGTCAACACCATGACCGGCAGCCGGATGGATTCGGATGCGGCGGTGCAGGAAAAGTATGGCGTGCGCGCCGAGCAGATCGTCGATTTCCTCGCCCTGATGGGCGACAAGGTCGACAACGTCCCCGGCGTGGAAAAATGCGGGGAAAAGACGGCGGCGAAATGGCTGGCCGAATACGCCAGCCTCGACGGCGTCATCGCCCACGCCGACGACTTCAAGGGCAAGATCGGCGAACACCTGCGCGCGGCGCTGCCGCGGCTGCCGCTCAACCGCACGCTGGTGACGATCAAGACCGACGTGGCGCTGCCACAAGGACCGACACAGCTCGTACTGCGACCCGCCGACCGCGACGCGCTGCGCGCGCTGTATTCCCGCTACGGCTTCCAGCAGGCGCTGCGCGAGCTGGACAACCCGCACGCTGGCCGTGGCGCCAACGGGAAGCCGCCGACGAGCCGGATCGAGCATCCCGCTGCCGCCCCTGCCCTCAACCCCGCGCTGGCCGCACCCGGCGACTACGAAACCGTGCTCACGCCGGCGCAACTGGCGGCGTGGGTCGAACGCCTCGACGCCGCCGCCGAATTCGCCTTCGACACCGAAACCGATTCCCTAGACCCGCTGCGCGCCAATCTGGTCGGCCTGAGCCTGAGCGTCGAGCCCGGCCGGGCGTGCTACATCCCGCTGGCGCATGTCTATCCTGACGCGCCCAAGCAGCTCGAACGCGACGCGGTGCTGGCCGCGCTGCGCCCGCTGCTGGAAGCCCCCGGCAAGCGCAAGCTGGCGCAGAACGGCAAGTACGACATCCACGTGCTGCACCGCTACGCCATCGCGGTGGCCGGCTACGCCGACGACACCCTGCTGCAAGGCTTCGTGCTCGACGCCGGGCTGGCGCGCAACGATCTGGATTCGCTGGCCAAGCGCCACCTCGGCTACGACACCCTGCGCTACGAGGACGTGGCCGGCAAGGGCGCCAAGGCGATTCCGTTTACCAGCGTGTCCGTCGAAGAGGCCACCCGCTATTCCGGCGAGGATGCCGATATCACCTTGCGCCTGCACCGCACCCTGCGACCGCGCCTCGAAGCCGAACCGGCGCTGCTGTCGGTGTACCGCGACATCGAAATGCCGCTGGTGCCGGTGCTGGCGCGGGTGGAGGAAAACGGCGTGCTGATCGACGTGGCCGAGCTGCGCCGGCAGTCGGCCGATCTGTCGCGGCGGATGCTGGCCGCGCAGCAGCAGGCGTATGCCCTGGCCGGGCGCAGCTTCAACCTGGATTCGCCCAAGCAGCTGGGCGCGTTGCTGTTCGACGAACTGAAGCTGCCGGCGCGGGTGAAAACGCCCGGCGGCGCGCCCTCGACCAACGAGGAGGCGCTGGAAGCGATCGCCGACCAGCACGAACTGCCGCGGCTGATCCTCGACTACCGCGGCCTGGCCAAGCTGCGCAGCACCTACACCGACAAGCTGCCGGAGATGGTCAATCCCGCCACCGGCCGCGTCCACACCAGCTACCACCAGGTCGGCGCGGCGACCGGGCGGCTGTCCTCGTCCGACCCCAACCTGCAGAACATCCCCACCCGCAGCGAAGACGGCCGCCGCATCCGCACCGCCTTCATCGCGCCGCCCGGACGCAAGCTGGTGGCCTTCGACTATTCGCAGGTCGAATTGCGGATCATGGCCCACCTGTCCGGCGACGCGGCCCTGCTGCGCGCCTTCGCGCACGGCGACGACATCCACCGCGCCACCGCCGCCGAGGTGTTCGGCAAACCCATCGCCGAGGTCAGCAGCAGCGAACGGCGCGCCGCCAAGGCCATCAACTTCGGCCTGATGTACGGCATGGGCGCGTTCGGGCTGGCGCGCCAGCTCGGGGTTTCGCGCACCGACGCGCAGGACTACATCGCGCTGTATTTCAGCCGCTATCCCGGCGTCCATGAATTCATGGAGCGCACCCGCCGTCAGGTCCGCGAGCACGGCTTTGTGGAAACCGTGTTCGGACGCCGGCTCAACCTCGACGCCATCCATTCCCGCAGCGCCGCCCAGCGCGCCGGCGCCGAGCGCGCCGCGATCAACGCACCGATGCAGGGCACCGCCGCCGACATCATCAAGCGAGCCATGGTGTCCGTCGACGGCTGGCTGGCTGACCACCGGGCGCGGGCGCTGATGATCATGCAGGTGCACGATGAGCTGGTATTCGAAGTCGATGCCGATTTCGTTCCGGAGCTGGTGGCGGCAGTCACCACGCGGATGCAAGCGGCGGCCGAGTTGCGGGTGCCGCTGGTGGTGGATTCTGGCGCGGGTGACAACTGGGACGAGGCGCATTGAGCCGCGTGACGGGCATCGCAAATCCGGAAACCGTGACTTCGTTCACATGCATTTCGCAGCGCGAGCGCTGACGCGGGCTGGCCGGCAAAATGCAATGAATGCATCCTGAATCGTTATGTAAAAACAGCGAATTCTTCACGAACCATCCATGCTTGACGTGGTCTCATTACCCGTGACAGGTGCAACGCCTGTTGCAGATCACTACCCCTCCCCTGGTGTGATCGACTGGAAGGAACAGGCCCTCCCCAACCTGCCTTCCCCCCCCAGCCCCACGGTCTTCCCCAGGCCGTGGGGTTTTTATTTCTGCCGTCGCACGGACGCATCTACGGCGCGAGCCTGAAGCCAAGCCAACAAAAAGGCCCGGCAGTGCCGGGCCTTTCTGCATTGCGATGGAACGGTTGGATTACCAGGAGTAGCGGAACGAGGCCTGGCCGCCCAGCACGCTGTCGTAGCTGCCACCGTCGGTCCAGTTGCCGCCGATCGTGAAGCCGAACCCGCCGCGCTCCACGCCCACGCCAAACTCGGCCATGAACGCGCTGCCGTTCACCCACGTGTCACCGTGGAACACCCCGCCAATGGTGTACTCGCTCGCACCGCGCGAGTTGTGCACCCAGTTCAGCGAGCCGTACGGCGTCCAGCGGAAGTCACCGCTCTCGATCTGCGTGTTGAAGTCCACGCCCACCCGACCGCGGTTGTAGTGACCGCCGCCCAGCACCAGATTCGCATACTGGCCATGGTAGGCGTCGATCTCATCCACCTGCGTCCAGGTGTACTGGATCTGCGGCACGATGTTGATGTTGCCCACCTTGAACTCGTAGCCGCCTTCCAGGCTCACCGCGTTGGTGTGCACGCGCGACTGCAGGACGCCGCCGACCGAGGTCGAGTACACGTCCGCCGCCATCTTCCGCGCCGTCAGGTCCACGTACCAGCCATTGGGCACATACCAGGTCAGGTACATGCCGAAGGTCATGCCGTCCATCCGGTTGGTGCCCACGCCCGGGTTGTCCAGACGCTGGCGCGAGTCCGCGTTGCCCAGCACCACGCCCGCGTGCAGGTTGCTCCACAGGTTCGCGTTCACGCCCACCTCGGTGCCCCAGCTCGCCTGACGGTAGTCGAAGTTCCCGCCCTGGCCGAAGTTGTGCGCGTTGTGGCCCGGGTTCACGTCGCCGGTCTCGGTGTAGTAGCGCACGTACGCGCTCATCACCTTGCCCGCGTCGCCGTACGGGTTCACGCCCAGACGCTGGCGGAACGTGCCCACCTGCGCGTTCATGAAGTTCGCCGCACCCTGCGCCGTCAGCGCCGCGATCGAACCGGTGTCGTTCAGGCCGTTCACGTCCAGATTGATCGAGAACACGTCATCCACCGTGTTGGTGGCGTCGATCGCGCTGCTGATCGTCAGGTCCACGTCGATGAAGTTCAGCGGGTAGTTGTAGTTCAGCAGGGTGCCCGGGGCGAAGTTGCTCGCCACCGAGTTGCCGGTGATCCACGCAAACGGGATCGTCATGTGCTGGGTGATCGGGAACATCGGGAAGTTCACGTTCACCGTCTGCACCGCGTTTGCCGTCATGTCACCGATCACGTACAGGCTGTCCGCCGTCAGCGCCACCTGGTTCACGTCGATGTTCAGCGAACCCACGCCGCCCAGCACCGGACCCACGGTCAGGGCGTCGTTCACGTGGTTGTCCACCATGTCGATGGTGCCGTTGTTGGTCACCGTGCCGTTCACGCCCGCATCGATGTAGTTGAACAGGCCGTTGGCGAACACCGTGCCGCCGTTCACGAACGCATTGATGCCCGCACCCATGGCGATCGTGCCCGTGTTCAGGTGAACTTCGCCGCCGGCCACGGTGAGGAACGTGTCATCGCCGTCGCCGAAGCCGATCGCCGCCTGGCTGACGATGACATCGCCCGCGTTGCGCAGGTAGTCATTGCCCAGACCGAAGTCGCTGGTGTAGGTGCCGCTGGCATCCCACACGCCGGTCGCGTTGTTGTAGAACGCATCGTCGCCGTCGAACAGATTGATCGCGCCGGTGATCGTGCCGCTGTTGTTGATGGTGTTGATCACGTTCGAGCCGTACACCGCCCAAGCCTGACCGTCCGGACCGAACGCCTGGATGGTGCCGCCGGCCGCGTTGTTCAGCGTGCTGGTGCCCAGCGGGGCTTCCATCTTGACCGCCGCCGCGAAGGTGCCAAGCACGTCCATCGTCGCCGTGATGTCGCCGCTGTTGTTCACCACCACGTCGCCAACGGCCGAGTAGGCGTTGACGCCGTAGGCGTAGTTGTAGGCCGAGACCGCGATGTTGCCGCCGTTGCTCACCGTGGTGTCGCCGCCGGCCGAACGCGCGTCGATGCCGTAGGAAACGAAGTAGGAGCTCGCCGTGATGTCGCCGCTGCTGGTCACGGTGGTGCCGCCGGCGCCGGTCGAACTGGCGAAGATGCCGTTGCCGTACTTGGCGCCACCGTCAGCGGTGATGGTGCCGCTGTTGTCGACCACCACCGTATCGCCCAGCGCCACGATGCCGTAGGCCTTGTCGCCGTACAGCGGCGCCGTCGATGCCGGGAAGCTCGTCGCCGTGATGTCGCCGGCGTTGGTGACGGTCGTCGTCCCCGTCGGCGCATTGGCGAAGATGCCGAACGCATACTTGCCGCCCGATTCGGCCAGGATGTCGCCGCTCGCCGCATTGGTCACGGTGACGTCGCCCACGCCCGCGTAGGCCGCGATGCCGTACGCGCGGCCCGCATCGCTGTGCGCGGTGATGCCGCCGGAGTTGCCCACGGTGACGTTGCCCATCACGGAGTACGCATCCACGCCGTGGCTGTAATACCCCGTTGCAAGCACGGTGCCGCTGTTGGTCACCGCGACGTCGCCGGCGGCCTGCGCCCAGATGGCCTTCGCGTAGTTGTTGGCCGAGGTGGCGGTGATCGCGCCGCTGTTGCTCACCGTGGCGTTGCCCGCCGCGGCAAAGGCGTCGATGCCGATCGCGTAGTAAGCGCCGATGCCAAGGTAAGTGCTGGTGGCGTCGATGGTGCCGGCGTTGGTGACGATGGCATCGCCGTCCGCCGAGTTCGCCAGAATGCCCAGACCCTGGTAGTAGGCCGTGCTGTCGATGCTGCCGGTGGCGGTGTTGGTGACGGTGACGTCGCCGTAGCCAGCGGCGCGGACGCCGTAGGAATAGTAATAGCCGGTCGCGGTGATGGCGCCCGAGTTGGTGACGTTCACGGTGCCGACAGCGCCAAGCAGACCATTGAGCGTGTCGACGCCGAAGGCGTTGTCGGCCGTCACGGTGATGGCGCCGCTGTTGGTGACATCCACGGTGCCGGCGAGGGTGTTGACCACCGCGTACAGGCCGATGGCTTCGCCACCGAAGCCGTTGACGCTGACGTCGATGTCGCCGCTGTTGTCGATCGCCGCGCTGTCCACGCCGTAGACCTGGATGCCGCCGCCGAACATGCCGGCGGCGTTGCTGGTGGCGGTGATGTCACCCGAGTTGGTGACGCTGACATCCGTGCCGTAGGCGAAGATGCCCTCGACCAGACCGCCGCCCAGCGAATCGACGGTGATGTCGCCGCTGTTGTCCACCGTCGCGTCGGTGGCCGCCGAGGCGTAAATGCCCAGCGCGCTGCCGGCACCGCCGGTCTGCGCGCTCAGCGCGCCGGAGTTGGTGATCGTCACCTCATCAAGCAGGCTGTAGCCATGGATCGCGGTGGCGTTGCCGCCAAAGCTGTAGGAATCGATCGCGCCGCTGTTGTCGATGGTGACGGTAGCGGAAACCGAATAGGCGTAGATGCCCCGCGAGTAGGTATTGAAGGAATAGGTGTCGATCGCGCCGCTGTTGGTGACGGTGGCATCGCCATCGGCGTAGACATTGATGCCGATGGAGGCACCACCGGCGTCGGTGCTGATGGCCGCATCGTTGGTGACGGTGGCGTTGCCAAGCAAGGAGGTGGCCGTCAAGCCATACGCAACACCAAGTAAGCCGAAGGAATCGATGGCGCCGGTGTTGGTGATGGTCACATCGCCCAGGCCGAGGCCGAAGATGCCCTGCGCATTGCCCAACCCAGTCGCATCGATCGCGCCGCTGTTGGTGATGGTCTGGTCGCCCAGGCTGGCCGAATAAATCCCGGTCGCGGAGTTGTTGTTGGACGTTGCCGTGATGTCGCCGTTGTTGACGACGGTCGAACCACCGGCGCCGCTGTACAGGTACATGCCGTAGGCCCAGTTGACCGCGGTGGCACTGATATCGCCATCGTTGTCGATCATGATCGAACCGTTGTACGCCTTGCCGACGATGCCGATGGCCGAGCCGCCGCCGGTATTGGTGGTGACGAGGTCGGCGCTGTTGGTGATGCTCAGGTCGGCATAGGCATTGGCATAGATGTTGAACGCGTTGCCCGAGGTGGCATTGGCGGTGAGATCCCCGCTGTTGGTAATGGTGACGTCACCCGGCTGGCTGCCGGAAACACCCGTACTGACAACCAGGATATTGATCGGCCAAGCACCGCTGTCATTCTGCGCCGTGCTGTTGTTGAGCACGATGTCACCCGGCTGGATGATCGGCGGGATCGCGGTCGGCGTCACCGTCGCCACGAGACCTTGCCCCTGCGGCACCAACGACAGATCCTGCACGGCCGCAAAATCGATCGCGGCGCGCTGCAGCTGCAGCGCATGTGCGACCGGCACCTTGTGAGCGGCGGCCGCGGCGGTGCCGCTGGTGGCGCCCAGCGCCAGGGTCAGCGCCGAGGCGGCCAGCACCGAGCGCACGGCGCGGGTCATGGCGGATTGCTTGATGGTGCGGGCAGCCTTGGCCGACCGCGTGACGTTCCGGTTGTCGTTCATCTGTATCACCCACTCCTGATTGTTGTGTCTTCGTGAAGACCGGCAGAACACCTGCATCGGCCTGGCCAGCTAAATCCAGCGGAACGCAAACCCCCTAGAGACACGCTCCCGTCGCCATTGTTCAATGGACCTGTGCGCGTTGTCAAATTTTTCTGTGCGCGGTGTTAAATTCCTCTTAAGGCAGCGCTGGGGAAATTCGCGTTGCCGGACGGCGCCCGCGCTCCAAGCCTGCTCCTCAAGCCTGCTTCCCAAACGAACGGCCCGCTCGCGCGGGCCGTTCGTTTGCTTGACCGCCAATCCCGCCCTGAATGCTGCCGGGGCGGGCGGGTGTTTCTCAGCGGCGACGCTGCGGCAACGGCTGCTGCACAACCGGGGCGGCGTTCACGTTCACGGCCGCCCACGCCGCATTGACGGCGTTGTACTCCGCCGAACCCGCGCCATACAGCGTGGACGCAGCGGCCAGCGTGCCGGTGCGTGCCTGCGCATAGTTGGTGCTGGAGGTGAACTGGGTGGTCAGGGCCACATACCAGATCGCGGCGGCCTTGTCCTTGCCGATCCCGGTCAGCCCGATGTTGCCGTTGCACACCAACGAGGACGGGGTCAGGTTGGCCCAAGTGCCGGCGCCGAAGCCCGCCGGAACCACCGCGCCTTCCGCCAGCAGGTAGAAGAAGTGGTTGGCCACGCCGGAGCTGTAGTGCACGTCGAGGCTGCCCAGCGAGCCGCTGTAGCAGTCCGGGGAGTACGTGGAACCGTACTTGCTGTCCAGGCTCGGCTTGAACATCCAGCGGATGGCTTCGGACATGGTGGAGTTGTTCGGGAACAGCTCCTCGCCCATCACGTAGTCGCCCGGATCGGACGCGTTGTTGGCGTAGAACTCGACCATGGTGCCGAAGATGTCGGAGGTGGCTTCATTCAGGCCGCCCGATTCACCCGAGTAGGTGAGGTTGGCCGTGCGGCTGGTGACACCGTGCGACATTTCATGGCCGGCCACGTCGAGCGACACCAGCGGATAGATGGTCGCGCCGTTGTCGCCATCGCCGAAGGTCATGCAGTAGCAGCCGTCGCTCCAGAACGCGTTGCCGTAGTTGTTGCCGTAGTGCACGCGGCTGATCGCGCCGGTGCCGATGCCGTCGATGCCGTTGCGGCTGTGCTTGTTCTTGTAGTAGTCCCAGGTCATGGCGATGCCGTAGTGGGCATCGACGGCGACGGTGGCGCGATTGCTGAGCGTGCCGCTGCCCCAGGCGTTGTCGGCATCGGTGAACACGTCACCCATGCTGTTGCCGGTCTTGTTGTTCATGTCGTGGGTGGCGTTGTAGCCGGCCGAGCTGCCGCGGGTGCGGTCGACCATCTGGTAGAAGCTGCCGCAGTTGGTGGTGCCGATGGTCACGCTGCCCAGGAACAGGGACGCGCCGGTCCCGGTTGCTGCCGCCGGTGAAGTGCAGGTGCCGCCGCCTTGGCGGCCCGGGCCCGGACGCGCGGCGCCGGTGGAAGCGGTGCGGTTGGTGTGGATGTCATCCCAGCGATCCAGGATCTTGCCGCTGTTGGCATCGACGATGTAGTGCATGCGGGTCGGGGTCTGGTCCTGCTTGATCCCTTCGTAGACCACGTCGTGCGCAAGCACCGGGGTGGCGCCACGGGCGTAGATCACCATCCGCGAGGTCGGGACGCCGCTGAAGCGCATGCCGAACTTCGCGCCGGCTTCGACGATCGCCTGGTCGGCGCTGATGCGCGGGGTCAGGTTCGGGCGCGCGGCGCTTTGCAGGGTCTGGCTGACGCCGGTCAGCTGGCCGTTGCGCGAATGCATGATGAAATCGCCGCCGAGCACCGGCAGGCCGTTCCAGGTGCGGTCATAGCGGACGTGCTCGGTGCCAAGGCGGTCGACGACCACGTCGCGGACGACGAAACGATCGCCGGCATTGCTGTGCAGAATGGCTGGCTGCGCGCTGACGAGCGCATTGGCGCGGTTGACGATATCGGCGCGGTTGCCGTTGGCGGCCTGGGCCGGAGCAAAGGCAAGGGCGGAGGCAATGGCAAGACCCAACAGACTGGCTTGAAGCTTCATGGTGCGTTCTCCGTGTTGATCAGCCCGACTGTTGTTGCGCCGGGAGTGACTGGTTGGTGTTCCTGCGCACACCGCCGTGCCCGGGGGCAACGGCGATTTGCGCCGGCGTTTGCAGCATAGCATCGGCAAAGTAGGAAACGTACAGCCCTTTCCCACGTGGCGAATAACCGATGAAGGTGGCATCGAAGGTCGGCTCGTAGGCATGCGGATACGCCTTGCCCAGTTTGCCGTTTTCGATCTCGAACAGCAGGCCCAGACTCTCGGGGCGTTCCAGCCCGCGATTGAAGTCCTGCAGAATTTGCCTGGATTCCCGCACCATCGGCAGGAACGCTTCCCGCCCCCGCTGCGAGCGTGCGATGTAGATCCGGTAGTAGTACATGGGCTGGCGCAGGCGCGGCAGCACCTTCACGATGGCCGTGGCCACGCCGGCCAGCGCGCCGTCTTGGTCACGCAGCACGCAAATGGCCTGATCCGCGCGCTTGCGCGCTTCGTCCTCGTTGGGGATGGCCTGCTGCTCGCGCCAGAACTCGACCAGTTCCTGTTCCAGCGCCGGGGTCACCTGTTTCCAGACGGTGGCGATATTGGCGTTCACCGGCGATTTTGCCCCGCAGCCGGCGTCTGCCCTTGCGCCTTGGGCGCCAGCGCCTCGACCAGCTTCAGGTATTCGTTGAACTCGAGCTTGCCGTTGCCATTGGCGTCGAAGCGCGACAGCGGCGGGGCGTTGCGTCCGGCCTGCTTGATCAGCAGCAGGTTGCCGTATTCATTCGGATCGACGGCGCTGTTGTGATTGGCGTCGATGGTGGTGAACTGGCGACGCAGGTTGCGGACCGTCTGGAGGGCTTCCTGCGTCTGCCGGAACCCCTGCTGGAATTCCTGCAGGGACAGCTGGCCATCGCCATTCTTGTCCCAGGCGCGGAAAGTGCGGGTGGCTTCATCGACCTGCGGCTGCGCCGGTGCGGCGTTGGCGGGGCGTGCCGGGGCCGCCGGGCGGGTCTGCGCGCTGGCAGCGGGCGCCGCGAGCAGGGCACCGCCGACGATGGCGGTCATGGCAAGGATGCGAATCATGCGGCAGGGGCCTCCACGGGCAGGCTGGACTCGAAAGTGATCAGGTCGCGAATTTCGGCGGTGCGCAGACCGATCATCATCGGGTTCTTGACGTTGGGCAGGAAGCTGATGTCGAAGATCTCGGTGATGTCGCCATCCAGGCGGATCCAGTTCAGCACGTCGCCATTGGTCAGGGAAATGATCTGCACCCCGCACCAGGGTTCCGAATCCCGCTTCTTCAGTTCTTCATCCAGCTGCAAGCCTTCGAAACGCTGGTTGCGCGGCTTGGACAGCCCCACCGCCGCGACGTTGCCGATGATCGACAGGCCGCGGGCAAAGCCCGGGACGAAGGCGTGCGGGACGAAGGCCTTTTTCTCGAAATCGACCCAGCCCAGGTAGCCGGTCCCGGCGTTGAGCAGCCACAGCTTGCCGTCGTGCCAGCGCGGCGAGTGCGGCATCGACAGGCCTTCGCAGACGATTTCATCGGTGCTGACGTCGATGACGATGCCGCCGTCACTGCGACGCTCGCGCCAACCGTCGACGGTATCGCTCTTGCACACCGCCGTCACGTATTTCGGCTCGCCGTCGACCATCGCCAGGCCGTTGAGGTGGCAGCGGTCTTCCGGCGCCAGCTTGCTGATGAAAGTCGGCTTCCAGATTGCCTTGAAGCTGTGGGTGGGGTCGAGCTCGGCGAGGCAGGAATACTTGGTGTTGACGAACACCACGCGGCCATTCTTGCGGATGCCCAGCTCGTGAATGTCGACATCGCCGATGGTCTGCGCGTTGCGCGGCACATAGCACTTGTCGTACTGGCCGTGGATGACCTCGTTGGAACGCAGCACGTTCTCGAAGCGCCACAGCTGGTACAGACCGCCCAGATAGATGCGCTGGGCGTTGCCGATCACGCCCATGGCGCGCTCGAAGATGCGCTCGAAGAACGAGACGCGTCCCTTGGCATCGGAGCCGACCAGATAGATCCGGCCCGACTGGTACGAGGTGATCGCCAGCGACAGACGGTTCTGCGCCAGCCAGCCGGCCAGGCTGCGCGAGCAGCTCCGCTCGACCTTGAACTGGGTCAGGTCCTTCGGCTTTTGCTGCCCCTGTGGCGCCGGCTGCCCGGCCGCCGCTTCCGCGGCTGGCGGCGCGTCCGCCGGACCCGCCACCGCTTCCAATCCCGTTTCCGAATCCGGCGCGTCCTTGCTGGACTCGACGCCGGGGTCTTTCTGCTTTTTGTCTTTGGCCACTTGTAATCCAGACTGCTTGGGAACAACGGGGCCCGGCGTCATCCGCCGGGCCCCGACACTTCTATCGATTACCAGGAGTAGCGGAACGAGGCCTGGCCGCCCAGCACGCTGTCGTAGCTGCCACCGTCGGTCCAGTTGCCGCCGATCGTGAAGCCGAACCCGCCGCGCTCCACGCCCACGCCAAACTCGGCCATGAACGCGCTGCCGTTCACCCACGTGTCACCGTGGAACACCCCGCCAATGGTGTACTCGCTCGCACCGCGCGAGTTGTGCACCCAGTTCAGCGAGCCGTACGGCGTCCAGCGGAAGTCACCGCTCTCGATCTGCGTGTTGAAGTCCACGCCCACCCGACCGCGGTTGTAGTGACCGCCGCCCAGCACCAGATTCGCATACTGGCCATGGTAGGCGTCGATCTCATCCACCTGCGTCCAGGTGTACTGGATCTGCGGCACGATGTTGATGTTGCCCACCTTGAACTCGTAGCCGCCTTCCAGGCTCACCGCGTTGGTGTGCACGCGCGACTGCAGGACGCCGCCGACCGAGGTCGAGTACACGTCCGCCGCCATCTTCCGCGCCGTCAGGTCCACGTACCAGCCATTGGGCACATACCAGGTCAGGTACATGCCGAAGGTCATGCCGTCCATCCGGTTGGTGCCCACGCCCGGGTTGTCCAGACGCTGGCGCGAGTCCGCGTTGCCCAGCACCACGCCCGCGTGCAGGTTGCTCCACAGGTTCGCGTTCACGCCCACCTCGGTGCCCCAGCTCGCCTGACGGTAGTCGAAGTTCCCGCCCTGGCCGAAGTTGTGCGCGTTGTGGCCCGGGTTCACGTCGCCGGTCTCGGTGTAGTAGCGCACGTACGCGCTCATCACCTTGCCCGCGTCGCCGTACGGGTTCACGCCCAGACGCTGGCGGAACGTGCCCACCTGCGCGTTCATGAAGTTCGCCGCACCCTGCGCCGTCAGCGCCGCGATCGAACCGGTGTCGTTCAGGCCGTTCACGTCCAGATTGATCGAGAACACGTCATCCACCGTGTTGGTGGCGTCGATCGCGCTGCTGATCGTCAGGTCCACGTCGATGAAGTTCAGCGGGTAGTTGTAGTTCAGCAGGGTGCCCGGGGCGAAGTTGCTCGCCACCGAGTTGCCGGTGATCCACGCAAACGGGATCGTCATGTGCTGGGTGATCGGGAACATCGGGAAGTTCACGTTCACCGTCTGCACCGCGTTTGCCGTCATGTCACCGATCACGTACAGGCTGTCCGCCGTCAGCGCCACCTGGTTCACGTCGATGTTCAGCGAACCCACGCCGCCCAGCACCGGACCCACGGTCAGGGCGTCGTTCACGTGGTTGTCCACCATGTCGATGGTGCCGTTGTTGGTCACCGTGCCGTTCACGCCCGCATCGATGTAGTTGAACAGGCCGTTGGCGAACACCGTGCCGCCGTTCACGAACGCATTGATGCCCGCACCCATGGCGATCGTGCCCGTGTTCAGGTGAACTTCGCCGCCGGCCACGGTGAGGAACGTGTCATCGCCGTCGCCGAAGCCGATCGCCGCCTGGCTGACGATGACATCGCCCGCGTTGCGCAGGTAGTCATTGCCCAGACCGAAGTCGCTGGTGTAGGTGCCGCTGGCATCCCACACGCCGGTCGCGTTGTTGTAGAACGCATCGTCGCCGTCGAACAGATTGATCGCGCCGGTGATCGTGCCGCTGTTGTTGATGGTGTTGATCACGTTCGAGCCGTACACCGCCCAAGCCTGACCGTCCGGACCGAACGCCTGGATGGTGCCGCCGGCCGCGTTGTTCAGCGTGCTGGTGCCCAGCGGGGCTTCCATCTTGACCGCCGCCGCGAAGGTGCCAAGCACGTCCATCGTCGCCGTGATGTCGCCGCTGTTGTTCACCACCACGTCGCCAACGGCCGAGTAGGCGTTGACGCCGTAGGCGTAGTTGTAGGCCGAGACCGCGATGTTGCCGCCGTTGCTCACCGTGGTGTCGCCGCCGGCCGAACGCGCGTCGATGCCGTAGGAAACGAAGTAGGAGCTCGCCGTGATGTCGCCGCTGCTGGTCACGGTGGTGCCGCCGGCGCCGGTCGAACTGGCGAAGATGCCGTTGCCGTACTTGGCGCCACCGTCAGCGGTGATGGTGCCGCTGTTGTCGACCACCACCGTATCGCCCAGCGCCACGATGCCGTAGGCCTTGTCGCCGTACAGCGGCGCCGTCGATGCCGGGAAGCTCGTCGCCGTGATGTCGCCGGCGTTGGTGACGGTCGTCGTCCCCGTCGGCGCATTGGCGAAGATGCCGAACGCATACTTGCCGCCCGATTCGGCCAGGATGTCGCCGCTCGCCGCATTGGTCACGGTGACGTCGCCCACGCCCGCGTAGGCCGCGATGCCGTACGCGCGGCCCGCATCGCTGTGCGCGGTGATGCCGCCGGAGTTGCCCACGGTGACGTTGCCCATCACGGAGTACGCATCCACGCCGTGGCTGTAATACCCCGTTGCAAGCACGGTGCCGCTGTTGGTCACCGCGACGTCGCCGGCGGCCTGCGCCCAGATGGCCTTCGCGTAGTTGTTGGCCGAGGTGGCGGTGATCGCGCCGCTGTTGCTCACCGTGGCGTTGCCCGCCGCGGCAAAGGCGTCGATGCCGATCGCGTAGTAAGCGCCGATGCCAAGGTAAGTGCTGGTGGCGTCGATGGTGCCGGCGTTGGTGACGATGGCATCGCCGTCCGCCGAGTTCGCCAGAATGCCCAGACCCTGGTAGTAGGCCGTGCTGTCGATGCTGCCGGTGGCGGTGTTGGTGACGGTGACGTCGCCGTAGCCAGCGGCGCGGACGCCGTAGGAATAGTAATAGCCGGTCGCGGTGATGGCGCCCGAGTTGGTGACGTTCACGGTGCCGACAGCGCCAAGCAGACCATTGAGCGTGTCGACGCCGAAGGCGTTGTCGGCCGTCACGGTGATGGCGCCGCTGTTGGTGACATCCACGGTGCCGGCGAGGGTGTTGACCACCGCGTACAGGCCGATGGCTTCGCCACCGAAGCCGTTGACGCTGACGTCGATGTCGCCGCTGTTGTCGATCGCCGCGCTGTCCACGCCGTAGACCTGGATGCCGCCGCCGAACATGCCGGCGGCGTTGCTGGTGGCGGTGATGTCACCCGAGTTGGTGACGCTGACATCCGTGCCGTAGGCGAAGATGCCCTCGACCAGACCGCCGCCCAGCGAATCGACGGTGATGTCGCCGCTGTTGTCCACCGTCGCCGTGGTCGCCGCCGAGGCATAAATGCCCAGCGCGCTGCCGGCACCGCCGGTCTCCGCGCTCAGCGCGCCGGAGTTGGTGATCGTCACCTCATCAAGCAGGCTGTAGCCGTGGATCGCGGTGGCGTCGCCGCCGAAGCTGTAGGAATCGATGTCGCCGCTGTTGTCGATGACGAGCGTGTCGGCATCGCCGAAGATGCCGCGCGAATAGTTGGTGTCGGCCGTGGTTGTGATGGTGCCGGCATTGGTGACATCGACGGTATCGCCGATGGCATAGATGCCGAACGCAACGTCATCCGCGTTTGCCGTGATATCGCTGGTGGTTGTGGTGGTGACCACCACGTCCGCGCCGGCCGCCAGGATACCGACACCCACGCCGCCATCGCTGTTGATCTCGCCCGAGTTGTTCACGGTCACCGCATCAGCGACCGCATAGATGCCCATGGCAGCGCCCGCCGGCGCAATGGCGCCGATGTAGCCGGCGTTGGTGACACTGACGCTGCCCGTGTTGCTCGCGGCCAAGATGCCGTATGCACCCGAGAAGCCATAGGCGTACACATAGTCGTTGTTGGTGACGCTGACATTGCCGGCGCCGCTCTGGGCGATGATGCCGTAGCCGCTATAGAGCCAAGCTTCGGCACGGATGCGCTCGTCGTTGACGACGCTGACGTCGCCGGCACCCGACTGTGCGATCACGCCCGCGGTGTTGCCGAATTTCGAGTAGGTGTCGATCGTGCCGCTGTTGGTGACTGTCACGTCACCGACGCTGTAAGCTTGTACGCCGATGGCGTTTTTGTTGTAACTGTAGGCCGAGATGTCACCGCTGTTGGTGACATTCACGTCGCCGCCGAGGCTGACTGCATAGACGCCGATGGCGTCGTATTTGTAGCTCTTGGCGTCGATCAAGCCGCTGTTGGTGACCCCCGCGTCGCCGTTGACGCTGTAGGCATACACGCCGGTGGCGTCGTATTTGTAGCTGTAGACCGTGATGTCGCCGCTGTTGCCGACGTTCACGTCGCCGTTGATGCTGACGCCACTGACGCCGGTGGCGTCGTAATAATAGCTCTCGGAATCGATCGTGCCGCTGTTGGTGACCCCCACGTCGCCGTTGAGGCTGTAGGCATAGATGCCGTAGGCATTTCCGTAGCGCGCGTAGCTGATGATTTCACCGCTGTTGGTGACGTCAACGCCATCGCTGCCAATCGCCCAGATGCCAAAAGCATTCGCATTGCCGGTGCCGCCATACGAGTACGCACCGATATGGCCCTGGTTGTCGATGGTGATGCTGCCGGTGGGTGCAGCGACAACCAGGCCGCCCGCGTAGTAGTCACCGCCAAATGTCTTGCCGGTCAAATCACTCGTGGCATCGAGGGTGATGTCGGCATCGCCGCCGACATTGGCGTAAATGGCGGCGACGTCATCCGCGGCGGAAGATGCGCTGTAGATGCCGCTCACCGTCGTGGTCAGATCGCCCGGGGTGGATTTGTCGTCGCCGGTGACGAGCGACATCACCGGCGCGCCGAGGGTCTGGGCACCTTGCGGAATCAACGTCAGATCCTGCACGGCCGCGAAATCGATCGCGGCGCGCTGTAGCTGCAGCGCGTGTGCGACCGGCACCTTGTGCGCGGCGGCCGCGGCGGTGCCGCTGGTGGCGCCCAGCGCCAGAGTCAGCGCCGAGGCGGCCAGCACCGAGCGCACGGCGCGGGTCATGGCGGATTGCTTGATGGTGCGGGCAGTCTTGGCCGACCGCGTGACGTTCCGGTTGTCGTTCATGTGTCCCTCTGCTCCTCGATGTGAAAGTGCACTGTTGGCGGCCGACCCCCGGCGCGCGCCGGAACCCAACCAAGATCAAGCTCATCCAAAAGCTCGCAGACACGCGCCCAATGAGGCGCGGCCCCTCCCCTGCCTGCCATTTACGCCGTAAATGGTGATGCCTGTCAACTTCGCAATACGCAGTCGGTCCCTGAAACCGGCCACGGGCGGCGCAAGCAGGCCGAACACCATCGCAGTGCCGTGCAGGCTTCGGAAAAGCTGAATACGGGCCACCCTCGACCTGCGCGGGCCGGTTCTGGAATAATCGGGCAGGCCAAGGCCGCTGTCGGCCACGATCCCAGGGGTATTCCGTGCGCGCGCTCGATCTCGTTTTCCTGAAGAAGTTCTCCATCCTCATCGCGTTTCTGGTCGCAGTGGGGGTCGGGCTGGCGCTGTTCGCGCACTACCTGAATGGAAAGAAGGTCTACCCGGCCGATCCCGGCGCGGTGCGCAGCACGCTGGACCGGATCGCGCCGGAGGGCGCGGTTTACGCCGGCGCCACCGGCGCGGCGCAGCAAGCCGCGGCCGCCGCGGCTGAACAAGCCGCCGCCACGGCCAACGTGCCGTTTGGTGGCAGCACCGACGGCGCGATGATCTTCAATGACGGCCCCTGCACCGCCTGCCACACCGGCGGCGTCGGCGGCGCGCCCAAGCTCGACGCGGCCGGGATCGGCGCGCGGGTGGCCGCGCAGGGCCTGGACGAGCTGATCAAGAAGGCCATCGCCGGCTTCACCGGCACGACCGGCACCATGCCGGCGCGCGGCGGCAACGCCGCCCTGACCGACGAGCAGATGAAGGCTGCGGTGGAATACATGGTGGCGCAGAGCAAGTAGGAGCGCACCGAGGCCGCAAGCCGAGGGGCGCGATCGGAACGCTTCGCGCTGCCCCTCATCCTGCCCCCGCCTTCGCGGGGGCAGGCTCTGCGGCCACCTCACTTCGTGCCCGGCCTTCGCGCACAGCGCTCCGGCGTTCATCGTCGCGCGAACCGGTGGTTCGCAAGCGCTCCTCTTCACCCCCGCGAGCGGGGAGAAGGGAAAGACGGAAGCGCTGGGCGGGCGCTTGTCTCCCTCGCCCCATTGCAGGTGGCACGCAGCGCCGGGTGGGGGCGCTCTTGCGCCGATGCCACGCCTCGGCCAGCGCATGGCTTGCCATCGCCCTGACCCCGCCTCTGGCAGAATCGGCCCATGAGTGCAGTCAATGCCCCAGCGACGGATGGCACCGAACCGCTTGTCATCCCCGGCCCGGCCGGCCGCATCGAGGCCGCGCTGACGCCGGCGCCGGCGCCAGCACAGAACGTGTTGGCGATCGTCTGCCATCCGCTGCCGACCGAAGGCGGCACCATGCACAACAAGGTGGTGACGATGACCGCGCGCGCGCTGCGCGAATCGGGGGTGGCGACGCTGCGCTTCAATTTCCGCGGGGTGGGTGGTTCGGAAGGTCACTTCGATGAAGGCCGCGGCGAACTGGACGATCTGCGGGCGGTGGCGCGCTGGGCGCGCGAACGCCATCCCGACCACGCGCTGTGGCTGGCCGGGTTCAGCTTCGGGGCCTGGATCGCGCTGCGGGCGGCGGCGGAACTGGGGGCGGCGGCGCTGATCACGATTGCGCCGCCGGTGGGGCGCAGCTGGGCGTTCGAGGGCATCGCGCTGCCAACCGTGCCGTGGCTGCTGCTTCAGGGCGATGTCGATGAGATCGTCGATCCCGCGGCGGTGCGGCAGTGGGCGGCGGCGCTGCCGAAGCCGCCGCAGCTGGTCGAGATCGAAGGGGCCAGCCATTTCTTCCATCGCAAGCTGATGGACCTGCGCGGCGCGGTCAAGAATGGCGTCCGCGGCTGGCTGCCGGCGCCGCCTTCGGCATGAGCGCAGCGGCGCTTCCTTCGCAACGCTACATCGAGGGCGTGGCGCGCGGCGACTGGCAGGACGACCCGGCCCAGCGCGCGGCGCTGGCGGCGCTGGATCGCATCCATACCGAACTGCTGGCGGCCCCGCCCGCGCCCGGGCGGCTGCGCCGGCTGCTGGGCGCGCATCCTCCGGAGCCGGTGCGCGGGCTGTATCTGTGGGGTGGGGTCGGGCGCGGCAAGACCTTCCTGATCGACCTGTTCTACGCCGGGCTGCCGCTGGCGAAGAAACGCCGCACCCACTTCCACCGCTTCATGCGTGAGGTGAATGCGGGGCTGCGCGCGCACGCCGACCAGACCGATCCGCTGGCGCTGATCGCCCGTGAATGGCGCAAGACCCTGCAGGTGCTGGTGCTGGACGAATTCTTCGTGATCGACATCGGCGACGCCATGCTGCTGGCGCGGCTGCTGGAACGGCTGTTCGCCGAGGGCGTGACGCTGGTGACCAGCTCGAACTCGGCGCCGGCGGACTTGTACAAGGACGGCCTGCAGCGGGCGCGTTTCCTGCCCGCGATCGATCTGATCCAGCAGCGCTGCCAGGTGCTGGAACTGGTGAGCGCCACCGACTACCGACTGCGGGCGCTGACCCGCTCGCCGGTCTACCGTGCGCCGCTGGATGTGCAGTCCGAGGACTGGCTGGCGCAGCGCTGGCACGAACTGGGCGGCGATGCCGCGCATCGCGACGCCGGGATCATGATCGAGGGCCGGCGGATCCCGGTGCGGGCGCGCAGCGCCGGGCTGTGCTGGTTCGATTTCGACGCCCTGTGCGAAGGCCCGCGCGGCAGCGCCGACTACATCGAGATCGCCAGCGAGTTCCACACCGTGCTGCTGGGCGGCATCCCGCGTCTGGACGCCAGCCGCGACGACGCGGCGCGGCGTTTCGTCAACCTGATCGACGAGCTTTACGACCGCCACGTCAAACTGGTGTGTACCGCGCAGGCCGCGCCAATGGCACTGTATGCCGGCGAGCGGATTGCCGGCGCGTTCGAGCGCACCGCCTCGCGCCTGATCGAAATGCAGTCCACCGATTACCTGACCAAGGCCCACCACGGCTCATGAACGCCGGCATTGGCATCCCTTCTCCGCTCGGCCGTGAGGTTGCTTACCCGACCCGCTACGACCCCGGCCTGCTGTGCCCGATTCCGCGCCAGGTCGGCCGGGCGGCGCTGGGGCTGGCGCAAGACGCGGCGCTGCCGTTCGTCGGCCATGACCGCTGGCAGGCCTGGGAGCTGTCGTGGCTGGATGCGCGCGGTAAGCCGCAGGTGGCGACGGCCACGCTGTGGGTGCCGGCCGATTCGCCCCGCCTGATCGAATCCAAATCGCTCAAGCTGTATCTCAACTCGCTCAACGCCGCGCGCTTCGTGGATGCCCAAGCGCTGCGGGCGCGGATCGAAACCGACCTGACGGCGACGGCGGGCGCGCCGGTGGCGCTGGCGTTCGGGACACCGACGCCGGACGCCGCTGCGGCAGGCGAGAGCATCGACTCGCTGGATATCGCCATCGACCGCTACGGGCCGCCGGACCCGGCGCTGCTGTCCGCCGCTGGCGCCGTGGTGGAAGAAACCCTGTGCAGCGCCCTGCTCAAGTCCAACTGCCCGGTGACGGGGCAACCGGACTGGGCCGATCTGTGCCTGCACTATCGCGGGCCGAGAATCGACCGCTCCGGGTTGCTGCGCTATCTGGTCAGCTTCCGCGAGCACGCCGAATTCCACGAGCAGTGCGTCGAGCGCATCTTCATCGACGTGCGGGCGCGCTGCGCGCCGCTGTGGCTGGCGGTGGAAGCGTGCTACACCCGGCGCGGTGGCCTCGACATCAACCCGTGGCGGGCCACGCCCGGCACGCCGCCGCCGCCGCCGCGGCGAGCGCAGCGGCAGTAGCGCGATGCGACGCATCGTCGGAGCGGGCTGCGGAATCGCGCTGGCGCTGCTGCTGGGCGGCTGCCGCCAGCCGACGCCGACGCCGACACCGACCGCGACCGAACCGGCGCCGCCTGCCGCCAGCGCCACCGTCGCCACGCCCGACCTGGCGCCGCACATCACCGGAGTGGACCTGGGCAACGC
Source organism: Thermomonas sp. (assembly GCF_023953935.1). GTDB lineage: Bacteria > Pseudomonadota > Gammaproteobacteria > Xanthomonadales > Xanthomonadaceae > Thermomonas. Next base: position 99,846 of record NZ_JAMLIW010000005.1, read on the forward strand.
GCTCGGCCCCGACCAGCGGGTGCTGCGGCCGCTGCTGGCCTTCGCGCCCGGCGACACCCTGTACGCATCGGTTGCCTACGCCGGGCGGGACCTCACCGCGGCGCACAGGGTCGGCGTGAAATGGAGCTTCGGCCCGACCGAACAGCCGGTGCTGGCGGAATCGAAGATGCTGGCCTTCACCGCGCCCGGCGTGACGGCATTTGCGCTGCGCAAGCCGGACGGCTGGCCGGCCGGCATCTACCGGCTGCAGGTGCTGCTGGACGGCGCGCTGGCCCAGACCCGGCAATTCGAGATCGTGGCACCCCCCGCGCCGCCGCAGGCCCCCGCTGCGCCAACGCCCGCCCCGGTGCCCGCCGCGCCGCAGGCCACCCCGGCGTCGGCGGCGACCGCCACCAGCCGCTGAAGCCCGCCGCCTGCGCCGCGTTTTCCCGTCGCCGCGGATGCGCGACAATGGCGGACTTTCCCGCCCGCGCGAGCCGCCATGTCCAAGATCCTCTACACCCTGACCGACGAAGCGCCGTACCTGGCCACCGCCTCGTTCCTGCCGATCGTGCAGGCCTACGCGAAGACGGCGGGGGTGGCGGTGGAGACGCGCGACATCTCGCTGGCGGCGCGGATCCTGGCGCAATTCCCCGACCTGCTGGGCGACAAGGCGGTGCCCGACGACTTGCGCGAACTGGGCGCGCTGGCGAAAACGCCGGACGCCAACATCATCAAGCTGCCCAACATCAGCGCGTCGATGCCGCAATTGCAGGCGGCGATCCAGGAGCTGCAGGACGAGGGCTACCCGCTGCCGGATTACCCCGACGCGCCGGTGGGTGAAACCGACAAGGACATCAAGGCGCGCTACGACCGGGTCAAGGGCAGCGCGGTGAACCCGGTGCTGCGCGAGGGCAATTCCGACCGCCGTGCGCCCAAGGCGGTGAAGGCCTACGCGAAGAAGCATCCGCACCGGATGGCGCCGTGGAGCCCGGCGTCGAAGACCCACGTCGCGCACATGGACTACGGCGATTTCTACGGCAGCGAGCAGTCCTATACGCTGGCCAACCCGAGCACGATCCGGATCGAGTTCGTCAGCGCCACCGGCAGCACCTTCCCGCTGCGCGCGCCGCTGCAAGTGCAGGCCGGCGAGGTGATCGACGCCACCGCGCTCAGCGCCAAGGCGCTGGCCGATTTCATCGATGCCCAGATCGAGGACGCCAAGCGCGAAGGCGTGCTGTTCTCGCTGCACCTGAAGGCGACGATGATGAAGGTCTCCGACCCGATCATGTTCGGGATCGCGGTCAGCCGCTTCTATGCGCCGGTGCTGGACAAGCACCCCAAGACCATCGCCGAATTGGGCTTTGACCCCAACAACGGCATCGGCGACCTGTACGCCAGGCTGGGCCAGCTGCCGGAGGCCAAACGCGCCGAGATCGAGGCCGATATCGACGCGCTGTACCGCGAACGGCCGGCGCTGGCGATGGTCAATTCCGACAAGGGCATCACCAACCTGCACGTGCCGTCCGACGTGATCGTGGACGCCTCGATGCCGGCCATGATCCGCGACGGCGGCAAGATGTGGAATGCCAAGGGCGAACTGCAGGACGTGAAAGCGGTACTGCCGGACCGCAACTACGCCGACATCTACCAGGTGGTCATCGACGACTGCAAGCAGCACGGCGCGTTCGACCCGGCCACGATGGGCAGCGTGCCCAATGTCGGCCTGATGGCGCAGGCGGCCGAGGAATACGGCAGCCACGACAAGACCTTCAAGATCAGCGGCGACGGGCTGGTGCGGGTGGTCGACGAACAAGGCACGGTGATGCTGCAGCACAAGGTCCGTGCCGGCGATGTCTGGCGCATGTGCCAGACCAAGGACGCGCCGATCCGCGACTGGGTGAAGCTGGCGGTGAGCCGCGCCCGCCTGTCGAACACGCCGGTGGTGTTCTGGCTGGATCCGCAGCGCGACCACGACCGCGGCTTGATCGCCAAGGTCGCGCTCTATCTCAATGACCACGACACCAATGGTCTCGACATCCGCATCCTCAGCCCCGAGGAGGCGATGCGCCACACCCTCAAGCGCGTGCGCGCCGGGCAGGACACCATCTCCGCCACCGGCAACGTGCTGCGCGACTACCTCACCGACCTGTTCCCGATCCTCGAGCTCGGCACCAGCGCCAAGATGCTGTCGATCGTGCCGCTGATGGCCGGCGGCGGCCTGTTCGAAACCGGCGCCGGCGGCAGCGCGCCCAAGCACGTCCAGCAGTTCCTTGCCGAAGACTACCTGCGCTGGGATTCGCTGGGCGAGTTCCTGGCGCTGGCGGCCTCGTTCGAACACCTGGCCAACGTCAGCGGCAACGCCGCCGCGCAGGTGCTGGCCGATGCGCTGGATGCAGCCAATTCGCAGTTCCTCGACAACGACCGTTCGCCCGGCCGCAAACTCGGCACCATCGACAATCGCGGCAGCCATTTCTACGTGGCGCTGTATTGGGCACAGGCGCTGGCGGCACAGACCGCCGACGCGGCGCTGGCGGCCAATTTCGCGCCGCTGGCAAAGGCGCTGGCCGACAACGAGACGAAGATCGTCGAAGAGCTCATCAACGTGCAGGGCAAGCCGGTGGACATTGGCGGCTACTACCATCCGGACAATGCCAAGTTGGCGGCGGCGATGCGGCCTTCGCCCACGCTCAACGCGGCGCTGGCGGGCTTGGCGAACAGCTGAGCACGCACCGCCTGGTGCAGTCGGCGGCACCGAAAGGCACCGCCATCCTCGCGGAGGATGCGTCTTCCCCGCGGTGGCTGTTGCCGTCATTCCCGCGTGCGCGGGAACGACGGGCGGATGCGGATTGCCTGAAAACAGCAACGTCCATGGGTTCCCGCCTGCGCGGGAACGACGATATGCGCGTACGCGAGGCGGCGAATCCCTGAATGGGTTCTCGCCTGCGCGGGAACGCCGGTCACTCTGGGCGAAAGGCCCAACCGCCACCGCATGGGATCCCGCGTGCGCGGGAACGCCGGGGCGGCGGTTCTTCAGCACATCTTCTGCCAGCAGCGGGTAGGCTGGTGCTTCCGCCTGCCCAGGACATCCGCATGATTCGCTCGATCACACTCGCTGCCAGCCTCGGGCTGTGTCTGCTGGTTGCAGCCGCCGCCACGCAAGCGCAGCAAGCATCACCTCCAGCCGCCACCGCTGCACCCGTCGCTGCACCGGGTGTAGCACTGGACGCCGCACTGGCCGGCGCCTGGCGCGCACCGGCCGACGTGCTGCGCGACCGCTACCGCCATCCCGGCCAGACTCTGGCCTTCTTCGGCGTGCAGCCGGATGAAACCGCCATCGAGATCACCCCCGGCGGCGGCTGGTACGCCGACATCCTCGCGCCCTACCTGCGCGCGCACGGCCACTACGTCGCGGCGGTCTGGGACGACGCCATCACCGGCCAGCCGGGCTATCGCTACGCGCTCAACAAGACCCTGCGCGAGAAGTTCGCCGCAAGCCCGGACGTGTACGGACAGCCGGACCTGCGCGCCTTCGACGCCAGTGCGCCGCAGTTTGGTCCGGCCAATTCGGCCGACACCGTGCTGACCTTCCGCAATGCCCACAACTGGGTGGCCGATGGCAATGCCGAGGCCTACTTCAAGGCCTTCTTCGACGTGCTCAAGCCAGGCGGCACGCTGGGCGTGGTCGACCACCGCGCCAAGCCCGGCACCGATCTGGAGACGATGAAGAAAAGCGGCTACCTGACCGAAGACCTGATCATCCAACTGGCCACCCAGGCCGGCTTCGTGCTGGAAGATAAAAGCGAGATCAATGCCAATCCGCGCGACGACACCCACCACCCCAACGGCGTGTGGACCCTGCCGCCGACCAATAGCCACGACGCGGCTGACGACGCCAAATACAAGGCCATCGGCGAGAGCGACCGGATGACGCTGCGGTTTGTGCGACCGTGATTGGTGATTGGTGATTCGGGATTGGGAAGAGCATTCGCGGCATCCTTGCGCTTTTTCAAATCACCAATCACCAATCCCCACCCTCCATGCTCATCACCTTCAACAAGCCCTACGGCGTGCTCTGCCAGTTCACCGACCGCAGCGTACCGGCGCGGCGGACGCTGGCCGAGTTCGGCTTGCCCAAGGACGTGTACCCGGCAGGTCGGCTGGATTTCGATTCCGAGGGCTTGTTGTTGCTGACCGATGACGGTCGTCTGGCGCATCGGTTCACCGACCCGCGCCACAAGCAAGCGAAGACCTATTGGGTGCAGGTGGAAGGCACGCCGTCGGACGCGCAGGTACAGGCACTGGGTGCTGGCGTGCTGCTCAAGGATGGCCCCACCCTGCCTGCGCAAGTGCAAGCCATCGAGCCACCCGCGCTGTGGCCACGCGATCCGCCGGTGCGGTTTCGCAAGACGGTCCCCGACGGCTGGCTGGAATTGACGCTGCGCGAAGGTCGCAACCGCCAGGTGCGGCGGATGACCGCGGCGGTCGGGCTGCCGACCCTGCGGCTGGTGCGGATCGCCATCGGCGCGCACCGACTGCACGACCTGCGCCCCGGTCACTGGCGCGATTGCAGCGCCTGAGCGTTCTGCCCATCGGCATGGTCGCGGCCGCTGGCGTTTGCTACCGTAGCCAGTCCATTCAGGAACGGGAGCCCCTTCGGGGTGCCTGACTCTTCTGCCAGCACTGGCCGCATCCTGATCGTTTCGCTGGAAGGTGAAGCCCCGGCGCTGACGGCACTGTTGCGTGAGGCCGGGCACACCGTGCACCCGGCGCAGGGCGTCGAAGCCGCGCTGATTGCCGTTGCCACCCGCGCCCCGGATCTGGTGCTCCTGGACACGACCGCGCAGGAAGCCGCCGGCATCGAGCTGCTGGCGGCTCTGGCGCAAGACCGCGGGCACACGCAGCTGCCGGTGCTGGTCCTGGGCGGCGGCGAGGAGATTCCGCGCCAGCGCCTGCGGGCCTTCGGCGCCGGCGCTGCCGATTTCCTCGCCCTGCCGTTCGACGAAGAGGAACTGCTGGCGCGGTTGCGCGTGCACCTGCACCAGAAGCAGGCGCGCGAGCGCCTCGAACGTGCGCTGCGACAGCGCCAGGAACTGTTCAACCTGATCGCCCACGACATCAAGAATCCGCTGACTTCGGTACTGTTCGCCCGCGAGATGCTGGCGCTGCCGGACTGCAAGCCGGAGCGCATCCCGCGCTACCTGCAGATCATCGAAGAGAGCACGCGCGAGGCCCTGGGCTACGTGCGCGATTATCTGGAAAGCCAATCCCCGGATGGCCGCAACCACGGGGCGGCCGAAACCGGCACCTCGCTGGGCGATACCCTGCGCTGGCTGGCAGCACGCTACGAATTGCAGCTGGAGGCGCGCGGCCTGCGGCTGTGCACTGACATCCCCGAGCAGGACGTCTGCCTGGCAATCGATGGACAGCTGCTGCGCCACGTGGGCGAAAACCTGATCGGCAACGCGCTCAAATACGCGCGCAGCGGCGGGGAAGTGGCCTTGGGTGGTCTTCCGGGGCGTCCCGACCATTGGCAACTAGTGGTGCAGGACCGCGGCCCGGGCGTCCCCGCCGCGTTTCAACCCCTTCTGTTCAAGCCGTTCCAGCGGGTCGACGGGCATGACGCGCCGGACGGCCTGTCCAACGGCCTCGGGCTGGCGTTGACCCGACAGATCGTGGTCGGCGCCGGGGGCCGGCTCTGGTATGAAGACCGCGCGGGCGGCGGCGCCCGTTTCATCGTCGAATTGCCGACCGTCGCTTGCAGCAATGCGGACGGCGTGGACAAACGCAACCTCGAATGAAGTGCGTTGCGTCAGACGCCGTAATCGTCCTGTTCGAAGTCGCCGCGGCGCACCGCCTGTTGGCGCAGCAGACTGGCTTCCTGCACCTGGCGCTTGCGCGACTGGTGGCGCGCCGCCAGCCACAGCAGCCCGGCTCCGGCCACGACCGCGCCGACCAGATACGGATTGCGGCGAACAAAGCTGCCGGCCACCTTGGAACTGGCGCGCAACGCGCCCAGCGCCGCGCCGGTCTCGACCCACTGCACGGCCTTGTCCGGCACCCGCTTGCGCAGCCCATCGCCGATCTCGCCGATCAGCTCCATCGCCCGATCCTGCGCCCTGTCCAGCTTGCCCATCGTTGCGCTCCTTGAAATCCCGGCACTTGGTGAGTATCGCTCGAAACCGCGCCCGCTTCACAAGTCCCCACCTGCTCGTTCAGCCTGCGGCAGCTTCCGTGTGTCCTTGCCGGTCGTTCATGCCGGCTTTCGCCACCATGACGATGGCATTTGCGAAACCATTCTGATTCGACGCTCACGTCCCACGCGGCTTGGCGCGATGGGTGGCCGTGGCATTCCACGGATCGTCCGGCCAGGGGTGGCGCGGGTAGCGGCCTTTCATTTCCTTCTTCACCTCGGCATAGGTGCTGTTCCAGAAATTGCCCAGGTCCGACGTCACCTGCAAGGGTTTGCCGCCGGGTGAAAGCAGGTGCAGCAGCAAGGGCACGCGGCCATCGGCTACGCGCGGTGTTTGCGCCAGGCCGAACAATTCCTGCAACTTCACCGCCAATATCGGCGGCGCGGGTTGGCCGTGGTCATCCAATCGATAGTCGATGCCGCGATCAAGGCCGGACGGCACCGCGATCCGCGTGGGTGCCAGCTGTTCGATGCGCTGGCGCAGCGTCCAGTCGATGCCGGATTTCAGCGCCTCCGACAATTCGCTGGTGTCCAACGCGTCGAGGCGGGTCTTGCCGGCGAAGGCGGGTTTCAGCCAGCCATCCAGCGTCGTCAGCAGCGCGGCATCGGAGAGGTCGGGCAAGCCCAGTTCCGGCATCCACGTGCGCAGGCATTGCACGCGAATCCGCCATTGCGACAACGCGTCGCTCCACGGCAAGCAGGCCAGGCCCAGCTCGCGCACGGCATCGGTCAAGGCTTGCGTGGCCAACGCGGCATCCACCTTGCCGACGGATTTCGAAGCCAGCACGATGCCGTCGAAGCGTTCGATGCGTTCACTCACCAGCGCCCGCTTGCCGGCATCCCAACGCACCTCATCGCCTTGCCGGAAATGTGCGGCGAAGGCTTCGCGCAAATACATCTCGTCCACCGGCGCACCGCGCAACAGCAGCGCATCCTTGGCTTCAAAGCGCAGCTCACTTGCGACCAGCCACGGCTCGCCGTACAAGGCGCTGTCATCAAACAGGCGCGCCGTGCGGCCATTGGTGAGCAGGTAGCGGCGCGGGTCCTGCGGATGCTGTTTGCCGATGCGATCCGGGAAGGCGTGCGCCAACACATCGCCCAGCGCATGCGCCGCGGAGGATGGCGGCGGCAGTGCGTCGCAGCGCAGGCGACGGCGCCATTGTTTGGACGCTGCGTCGATGGCCGCGAGCGCAGTGCGGCTGGCCTCCGCAGGCACCTTCCCCATGCGAAATGCGGCCAGGGCTTGCCAGCGCTCGATCAGGGCGTCGCCGCGGCTGCGCAGCGGGTCACGGGCTTCGATCAGCGCTGCCACATCACACGCCAATGCGACGCGACTTGGGGCGTCCGTCGCCAACAACATCGCCGCCAGGCGCGGATGGGTGCCGAGGGCGAGCATGCGTTTGCCGAGCGCGCTGATCCTGCCTTGCCCATCCAATGCATCCAGCCGCTGCAACAACTCACGGCCGGCGGCCAAGGCGCCCGGCGGTGGCGCATCGACGAAGCGCAGCGCCGTGCTGCCCCAGGCGGCCAGTTCCAAGGCCAATGCGGCCAACTCCACCTGCGCAATTTCCGGCCTGCGCTGCGGTTCCAGCCGCTGCGACTGCGGCCACAGCCGATAGGCGAAACCCTCGGCCACGCGCCCGGCGCGGCCGGCGCGTTGATCCGCGCTGGCCTGCGAAATCGCCACCACCTCCAGGCGCGAGAAGCCGCTGTTGGGATCAAACTTCGGCTCGCGCGCCAACCCGGCATCGATCACCACCCGCACGCCCGGCAGGGTCACCGAGGATTCCGCCACGTTAGTCGCCAGCACAACGCGGCGACGGCCATCCTCCGCGGGTTGCAGCACGCGGGTTTGCTGTTCGAGCGGGAGCTCGCCGTGCAGGACGAGGATTTCGACTTCGCTGTTTCCTTCTCCCTCCGGGAGAAGGTGCCCGAAGGGCGGATGAGGGTTGGTCGATGGCGAGGATTTCACCAGCACCCCCACCCTCACCCCAACCCCTCTCCCGGCGGGAGAGGGGCTCAAGAGTCGCTCCACCTTCGCAATCTCGCGCTGCCCCGGCAGGAACACCAGCACATCGCCGGGATGTTCGGCCAGCGCGTGTTCCACCGCGCGGCGCACTTGCTGTTCCAGCGCTTCCTCGCGCCGCGCCGGGAAATGCGCGACCGTAACCGGATAGCTGCGGCCCGCGCTCGACAACCGTGGTGCATCGAGGAAGCTGGCGAGATTTTCGCCGTCCAGGGTGGCCGACATCACCAGCAGCCGCAGGTCCTCGCGCAGCCCCGCCTGCACATCCAGCGCCAGCGCCAGGCCGAGATCGCCACTCAGATGCCGTTCGTGGAACTCATCGAAGACAATCGCGCCGATCCCTTCCAGCAAGGGATCGTCCTGCAACATCCGGGTCAGGATGCCTTCGGTGACGACCTCGATCCGCGTGCGTGGCGAGACCTTGCTTTCGAACCGGATCCGGTAGCCAACGGTCGCGCCAACGCCTTCCCCGAGTTGCCGGGCCATGAAGCCGGCCGCCGCCCGCGCCGCCACCCGGCGCGGTTCCAGCATCACGATTTTCCTGCCCCCCAGCCAATCGGCCGCCAGCAAGGCCAGCGGCACCTGCGTGGTCTTGCCCGCCCCCGGCGGCGCTTCCAGCACCAAACGTGGATGCTGCGCCAGCGACGCAAGGATGTCCGGCAGCAGCGGCATGATCGGAAAGTGCATGCGCGCCATTGTAGGAGCGCACCGCAGGGGCGCGATGCCTTTGCAGGATGCTGCACAGCGTTCGCGCCCCTGCGGTGCGCTCCTACAATAGGCGGATGCAACTCATCGACATCGGCCTGAACCTCGGCCACGACAGCTTTGACCGCGACCGCGACGCCGTCTGGCAACGTGCCGAGGCCGCCGGCGTGCGTCGCGCCATCCTCACCGGCGCCTCGCGCGAGCATTCGCCCAAAGCGCTGGAACTGGCGCGTGCGCGTCCCGGCACGTGGTTTGCCACCGCCGGCGTGCACCCGCATCACGCCACCGAATACACCGACGAATGCGATGCCGAAATGCGCGCCCTGCACGCGCATCCGGAAGTCGTCGCGGTGGGCGAATGCGGGCTGGACTACTTCCGCGATTTCTCGCCGCGTCCGGCGCAGCGCAAGGCTTTCGAACGGCAGTTGCAAATCGCGGTGGACACGCAAAAGCCGCTGTTCCTGCACCAGCGCGATGCGCATGCCGATTTCATGGCGATGTTGAAGAATTTCGATGGCCGCATCGGCCCAGTGGTGGTGCATTGCTTTACCGGCACGCGAGAAGAACTGTTCGCCTATCTCGACCAGGACTGGCATATCGGCATCACCGGCTGGGTGTGCGACGAGCGCCGCGGCGAACACCTGCGCGAACTGGTGAAATCGATTCCGGCGCAGCGCCTGATGGTCGAAACCGATGCGCCCTACCTGCTGCCGCGCACGCTCAAGCCGATGCCCAAGGACCGTCGCAACGAGCCGATGCATCTGGCCCACATTGTTGAGGAACTGGCGCGTGATCGCGGCGAAGACGTGGCGCGCACTGCGGCCAACAGCACCGCTGCCGCCGAAGCGTTTTTCCGCTTGCCGGCACGGGCTGCAAGTTAGTATACCCAGTGGTTTAGTTATGTGTTAGGCTGCGCACCTTCGCCCCACCGGACCGTTGCGCATGCGCCCGCCTTCCCGTCTGTTGCTGCCGGTGCTTGCCCTGGGCGTGGTGCTGCTCTTCACCGCCTGCCACAAGCAGAACACCGCGCCCACGGCCGCTTCCGCACAAGCGGTCAGCGTCACCGCGGCACGGATGCAGCCGATCCAGCGCCGCGTGGCGGCCGCCGGCCCGGTGGCGGCGTGGGAAGAGATGCAGTTGGGGGTCGAACTGTCCGGCTTGCGCGTGACGCGTCTGCTGGTGGACGTGGGCCAGCAGGTGCGTCCGGGCGAGCTGCTGCTGGAACTCGACCATCGCAGCCTGGACAGCGATCTGGCGCAGGCGAACGCGGCCTTGCATCAGGCCGAGGCCGGGGCCGAGCTGGCCCGTTCGAAATACACCCGCGGGCAATCGCTGGTGCAGGGCCATTACATCAGTGCGATGGCACTGGATGAACTGCGTGCCGCACGCACCCAGGCCGAAGCGCAGCTGGGCACCGCCCGTGCGTTGCGCGATGCCGCGGCGCTGCGCCGCAGCTATGCCGAGTTGCGCGCACCGGATGCCGGCACCATTTCCAGGCGGCTGGTGCAGCCCGGGCAGGTGGTGGGCGCGGGCGGCGAGCTGCTGCGGCTGATCCGCCAAGGCCGGCTGGAATGGCGCGCCGAGCTGCCCGAGGCGCAGCTGGCGCAGGTGCAGCCCGGGCAAGCGGTGGTGCTGGATGGCAGCGGTGTGACGGGCCGCGTGCGCGCCGTCACGCCCGGGGTGGACAGCAGCACCCGCACCGGCACCGCCTACGTGGACCTGCCCGAACCCGGGCCGGTGCAGCCCGGCACCTATGTGCAGGGCCGGATTGCCATCGGGCAGGGCAGCGCGCTGATGATCCCGATGACCGCGGTGGTGCGCCGGGATGGCCACGCCTATGCCTTTCGCGTGGGCAGCGACCAGCGCGCGCAGCAAGTGCGCATCGAGACCGGCAGCGCCCAGGGCGACAGCATCGAAGTGCGCAGTGGCCTGAAGGCAGGTGACCGCGTGGTCAGCGCCGGTGCCGGCTTCCTGGCCGAAGGCGATCGCGTGCGCGTGGTGCCGGCGGCGGGCAATTCCCGATGAGCGGCGGCGGCACGCTGTCCAGCTGGGGCATCCGCAACCCGGTGCCCGCCATCATGCTGTTCTTCGTGCTCTGCGTGGCGGGGCTGTGGGGCTTCCACCAGTTGCCGGTGGCGCGCTTTCCCGACATCAGCTTCCCGATGGTGACGGTGGTCATCGTCCAGCCGGGCGCCTCGCCGCAGCAGTTGGAAACCGAGGTGACGCGCAAGGTGGAAGACGCCGTGGCCACCCTCGATCACGTCAAGCGCGTGTTTTCCACGGTGGTGGATGGCCAGTCCACCACGGTCATTGAATTTCACATCGACGCCAATTTGCTGGAGGCACTGAACGACAGCAAGGACGCCGTCACCCGCATCCGCATGGACCTGCCGCAGGACATCCAGGAGCCGGTGATTTCGAAGGTGGACATTGTCGGCTCGCTGCTCACCTATGCGGTGGACGCGCCGGCGATGCAGCCGGATGAAGTGTCGTGGTTCGTCGATCGCTACGTGGCGCGCGCACTGTATGGCGTCAATGGCGTGGCGGCGGTGACGCGCATCGGCGGCGTGGATCGGCAGATTCGCGTGGATCTGAATCCGCAGGCGCTGCTGGCGCAGGGCATCACCGCCGGCGCGGTGAACCAGCAATTGGCGGCGATGCAGGTGGACCGCCCGGGCGGCAAGACCGAGCAGGACGGCGGCCAGCAGAGCGTGCGCACGCTCAACACGGTGGCCGACGCGCAGGCGCTGCGCGGTTTCAGCATTGCCCTGCCCAACGGCCAGCACACAAGGCTGGACGCACTGGCCACGGTACACGATGGCAGCGCCGACCCCACCCAGCTCGCGCTGCTCGACGGCAAGCCGGTGGTGGGGTTTTCGCTGGCGCGCTCACGCGGGGCCGATGAGCTGAAGGTGCGCGACGCGGTGCGCGTAGCGCTGGCCGAGCTGGCCAGGCAGCACCCCGGGGTGTCGTTCCGGCAAGTGACCGACATGTCGGAAGAAACCCAGCGCTCGTATTCGTCCTCGATGACGATGCTGTGGGAAGGCGCGCTGCTGGCGCTGGCGGTGGTGTTCTGGTTCCTGCGCGACTGGCGCGCCACCTGGGTGTCGGCGATTGCGCTGCCGCTGTCGATCATTCCGACCTTCGCGGTGATCCAGTGGCTCGGCTTCAGTTTGAACATGATCACCCTGCTGGCATTGAGCGTGGTGATCGGCTTGCTGGTGGACGATGCCATCGTCGAGATCGAAAACATCGTCCGCCATCTTGGCATGGGCAAGAAACCGCTGGAGGCCGCGCGCGATGCCGCCGACGAAATCGGCACCGCGGTGATCGCCACCTCCATCACCCTGGCGGCGGTGTTCGTGCCGGTGGCCTTCATGCCCGGCGTGTCCGGCAAGTTTTTCCGCGAATTCGGCTGGACCGCGGCCACGGCCGTGCTGTTCTCGCTGCTGGTGGCGCGCCTGCTGACGCCGATGATGGCCGCGCACCTGCTCAAGCCCAAGCCGCACGCGGAAGGCGACGGCAGGCTGATGCAGCGCTATCTGGCTTGGGTGGACAAGGCGCTGCGCCACCGCTGGAAGACCCTGGGCGCGGCGGCGCTGCTGTTCCTCGCTTCGCTGGCCCTGATTCCGCTGATCCCCACCACGTTCATCCCGGTGACCGACCAGGGCCGCAGCATGCTGTCGCTGGAACTGGCGCCGGGCGCACGCATCGAGGACACCGCCGACATGGCCGAGCAGGCGCGCGCGCTGTTGCAGCCGATTCCCGAACTCAAGCAGGTGTTCACCCAGATTGGTTCCGTGCCCAACCTCGGCGACCCCGGCAAAAGCGGGCTGCCGGATCTGCGTCGCGCGGTACTGACTTTGGAATGGGGCGCTTCCGGGACCCGCGATCGCAATCAGCGTGCGCTGGAAGAGGAGGTCCGCACGCGCCTGGCCAACCTGCCCGGCGTGCGCATGAGCTTCATGAGCAATGAGCCCGGCGAACTGATGCAGCTGGTGCTGGCCGGCGATGATGCCGACGCGCTGTACGCCTCGGCGGCGAAAGTGGAGCGCGAGCTGCGCACCCTTCCGGGGCTGGGCAGCGTGTCGTCCTCGGCCTCGCTGCTGCGCCCGGAGGTGCAGATCTTCCCGGATTCGGCCCGCGCCGCCGAACTGGGCGTGTCCACCACCGCGATTGCCGAAGCCGCCCGCATCGCCACCAGCGGCGACTACGTGCAGCGCATGGCCAAACTCAATCTGGCCGATCGGCAGATCCCGATTCGCGTCGGCTTCGACCAAGCCACCCTGGCACAGCCGGACCTGCTGGCGCAGCTGCGCGTGCCCGGCGCGCATGGCGCGGTGCCGCTGGCGGCGGTGGCGTCCATTCGCGACGGCAGCGGGCCCTCGGTGATCAGCCGCTACAAGCGCCAGCGCAACATCACCCTGACCGCCGAGCTCAACGGCCGCCCGCTGGGCGAGGTCATGGCGCAGGCGCAGCAGTTGCCGTCGGTGAAAGCGCTGCCGCCGGGGGTGTCGTTCATCAACACCGGCGATTCGGAAATTTTCGTCGAGCTGTTCACCGGCTTCATGATGGCGATGGTGGCCGGCATCACCTGCATCTACATGGTGCTGCTGCTGCTGTTCCGCCACCCGATGCAGCCGCTGACGATCCTGAGCGCGATCCCGCTGTGCGCGGCGGGGGCGTTCGGCGCGCTGCTGATCACCCGCCACATGCTGTCACTGCCGGCCCTGATCGGCCTGCTGATGTTGATCGGCATCGCCAGCAAGAATTCCATCCTGCTGGTGGATTACGCGGTGATGGCCGAAGACGAACACGGCCTGCCGCGGCACGCGGCGCTGCTGGATGCCTGCCACAAGCGCGCGCGTCCGGTGATCATGACCACGATTGCAATGGGCGCCGGCATGCTGCCGCTGGCGCTGGGCTTCTCCGGCGAATCCAGCATGCGCGCGCCGATGGCCTGGGCGGTGATTGGCGGCCTCGTCACTTCCACCGCCCTGAGCCTGCTGGTGGTGCCGGCCGCCTACACCGTGCTGGATGATCTGGGCACCTGGATCGCACGGCGCTGGCACGGCAAGGCGACCGTCAGCCGCGGCGCCACGGCGCTGCCAGGAAGCCACGCGGACTGAATCCGCGCGGCCTCAACTGCGCAGGCCCACGCCCTTCCTCAGCAACCACAGCGCGAACCCGCCCAGCGCGCCGGTGAAGGCCAGCATCAGCACGTAGGCCTGCCACAGTTGGACATCGCTTTGCCCCAGCAGGCCGTAGCGGAAGGCGTTGACCATGTAGAAGATCGGGTTGGCATAGGTGGCCGTCTGCGCCCAGGAGGGCAGCAGGGTGATCGAATAGAACACGCCGCCCAGGTAGGTCAGCGGGGTCAGGATGAAGGTCGGCACGATGGCGATGTCGTCGAACTTCTTCGCGAACACCGCATTGACGAATCCGGCCAGCGAAAAGATCACCGCGCCCAGCAGGACCGCCGTCACCGTCACCAGCGGATGGGCGACGTGGACCGTGGTGAACAGCATCGCAATGGCCATCACGATCACGCCGACCATCACGCCGCGCAGCACCGCACCGGCAACGTAGCCGGCCAGGATCACCCAGTCCGGCGCCGGGCTGACCAGCAGCTCTTCGATGTAGCGGCCGAACTTGGCGCCGAAGAACGAACTGGAAATGTTGCCGTAGCTGTTCTGGATCACGCTCATCATCACCAGCCCCGGGACGATGAACGCCATGTAATCCAGTCCACCCATCTTGCCGACCCGCGAGCCGATCAGGCCGCCGAAGATCATGAAGTACAAGGTCATGGTGATCGCCGGCGGAATCAGGGTCTGGGTCCAGATCCGCAGGATCCGCATCACCTCGCGGCGCGCAATCGTGGCCAGCGCCACCAGGTCGGGATGGCTCATTGCGCAGCCTCCCGGTCCATTGACGCAGCCGTCCCGGCGTGTCCCGCTTCGCCGTCGCCGCGCTCGATCAGGCGCACGAACAGTTCCTCCAGCCGGTTGCTCTTGGTGCGCATCGAACGCACCCGGATCCCGGCCTGCGCGAAGGCGGCGAACACCCGGTTCAGGTCCATCGCGCGGGGCATGTCCAGATCCAGCGTCTGCGGGTCACGGGCCACCAGGCACGCACCTTCGATCGTCGGCAGGGCGTCCGGCAGCGCGCCTTCCACGTCGAACAAGAAGCCCTCGACGTCGAGCTTGGCCAGAAGCGATTTCATCGGCCCGCGCTCGATGATGGTGCCGTGGTCGATGATGGCCAGGTCCCGGCACAGGCTCTCGGCTTCTTCCAGATAGTGGGTGGTGAGGATGATCGTGGTGCCGGTGGAATTGATTTCCTGCAGGGTTTTCCACATGCCGCGGCGGATCTCGATGTCCACGCCGGCGGTGGGTTCGTCGAGGATCAGCAGCCGCGGCCGCGTCATCATCGCGCGGGCGATCATCAGCCGTCGCTTCATCCCGCCCGACAGGGTGCGGCTGGTGGCGTGCGCTTTCTCCCAAAGGTGGGCGCGTCCGAGCTCTTCTTCTGCCCGCCGCAGCGCCTCGGCGCGCGGCACGCCGTAGAAACCGGCGTAGTTCACGCAGATGTCCAGCGGCTTTTCGAACATGTTGAAGTTGAATTCCTGCGGCACCAGGCCAATCTGGCGCATGGTCCCGCTGCGGTCGGCGTCGAGGTCGATGCCGAACACTTCGACCGTACCCGAGGTCTTGTTGACCAGCGCGCTGACGATCCCGATCAGGGTGCTTTTGCCGGCGCCGTTCGGGCCGAGCAGGGCGTGAAAGTCACCGGGGGCGACCTCGAGGCTGACGCCCTTGAGCGCCTGCACGCCACCGTCGTAGGTCTTGAACAGGTTGGAAACGCGCAGGGCGGGGACGTTGGGCACGGGTGGGATCGACTTTGCTGACGCGGCGACCCGCGCGAAGCCGGTAGTATAGGCAGCCCCGTGGCCGCATCGGTGCCACGCTGTGTTGCAGCACCGTGGCGATCCCGCGCTTTCCGCTCAAACTCGTGTCGCGCCGCATGTTGGCACCGACCGTCGCGCACCTTTCCCTGGAGCGCGACGATGGCCAGGTCTTGCCCTGCATCCCCGGCCAGTTCATCCAGATCCATTTCCGCTATGCGGACGGCAGCGAGGCGCGCCGCAGCTACTCGATCGCGCTGGGCCGCGCCCTCGACACGCCGCCGGACGCTCGCGTGGACATCGCGGTCAGCTACGTCGCCGGCGGCGCCGCCACCGCGCTGTTCGAGGCCCTGCAGCTCGGTGAGGACGTGGAGGCCAGCGGCCCCTACGGGCGGTTTTGCCTGATGCCCAATGATGACAACCGCCGCTATCTGCTGATCGGCACCGGCACCGGTGTCACGCCCTACCGGGCGATGCTGCCGCAGCTGGAAAAACTGATGCGAGATCGCAGCGTACAGGTGGCCTTGCTGCAAGGCGCGCGCTCACCGGCCGAGCTGCTCTATGGCGCCGAGTTCCGCGCGTTTGCCCAGACCCATCCGGGCTTTCGCTACCTGCCCTGCCTGTCGCGGGAATTGCCCAAGCCCGGCTGCCTGCACGATCACCCGGACGTGCGCCACGGCTACGTGCAAAACGTGCTGGCCGAGTTGAGCCCGGATCCGGAGCACGACATCGCCTATTTGTGCGGCAACCCGGACATGGTCGATGCGACTTTCGACATGCTCAAGGAAATCGGCCTGCCGATCGGCAGGATCCGCCGCGAGAAATACGTCAGCAACAAGTGACGGCGGCGGCGGGTGGTGATCTTGGGCACGAAACAAAGGGGGCCACAGCGATGGCCGCCGCCGGGGGCGTGCGTGCCCAGGATTCCCGTTCGCCGGCGCAGTCCAAGCCTCTCGCATCTCTGGGATGGGCGGCTCGAAGCGGGAATGTCCCCCGGCCGCTGACGCGGCCTCCTCCTTTATTTCCCGCTTCAAGCCGCCCACCCCAGAGATTTCAGAATACTCGTATGTCAAGGACGCTTGACAAGCGCTTTTCTACGCCTGTATCGTGGTGTCAAGCATCCTTGACACGAAGAGCCATTGCCGTGGCCAGCTCGCACGATCCTGAAACCCTGAAACGCCTTGGTGCCGCATGGCTGGCGATCGGCGCCGCATTCCTCGCGCTCGCATTCACCGTCCAATTCTCCTTCTTGGCGGTTGGCAGCACGTTCTTCTGCCTCGGTGTCGTCTTTCTGGCCAAAGCAGGCAAGGACAACCGCCGATGACCATGCGCCGGATCATGGCCATCTTCGTCGGGATCGCGCTGGCGTGTTTCGCGCTGGCCGGTGCCGGGCGCTGGCTGCTGCACTGGCCGCAGCCGCCCGTGATCGCCTGGCTGGCCATCGGCGGCGGCTATCTCTTCGCCGCGCTCATGTTGCGCCTGCTGCCGCGCTGGTGGCAGGAGCACTGTGACGAAATGTATGCGCAGCCCGCGGGGCGTCGTTACGCCCGTGCCCTGTGGCCGTTCCTGATCGGCTATTCGCTGACCCTTGCTGCCTCACTCTGGCTGCTGCGGACGGGGATCGCCTCGGTCCCGCTGCGAGCCCTGATCGCCATCACTCCGGCACTGCCAATTGCATTCATGTTGCTGGCGGCGCTGCGCTACCTGCGCGAGATCGACGAATTGCAACGGCGCATCGAAACCGAGGCCATCGGCATCGCCAGCCTGCTGGTGTCGGTGGTCTATTTCGCCGGTGGCCTGCTGGAGAAGGCCAAGGTGCTGCACTTCGACGCCGGCGCGGCGATGATCTGGGTGTTTCCCTTGCTGATGCTGACTTACGGCGTCGCCAAATACTTTGTCACCAAGCGCTACCTGTGAACAACCGTCTGCGCGAATTGCGGGATGCCAAGGGCTGGTCGCAGGGCGAACTGGCGGCGCAGCTGGACGTGTCGCGGCAAACCATCAACGCGCTGGAGACCGGCAAGTACGACCCGTCGCTGCCGCTGGCCTTCCGCATCGCCAAGCTGTTTTCCTGCCGGATCGAGGACGTGTTCCTGCCCGATCCGATCTGATTCCCGATCCAACCACGACCACGCTCCGAGGTTGTCCCGATGAACTCCCGCAAAACCCGACTTGTCCTGGCCAGCGTCGCTGTCGCGGCGATCTTCGGCTACAAGGCCATGCACTCCAAACCCGATCCAAATGCCACCACCAGCGCGCGCCAGGCAGGGCCGGTGGAGGCGCTGAAGCCGGTGCTGTTCGGCAAGATTGCCTTCACCCCGTGCAGCCTCAGCTCGCCGATGAGCAAGGACACTCTGGACGCGCAGTGCGCCCGTTTCGAAGTGCCGGAGGATCGCAGCCATCCGCAGGGTCGCAAGATCCAGCTCAACATCGCCTGGCTGGCGCCAAGCGGCAGTGGCGAGAAGCTGCCGGACCCGGTGTTCTTCATCGCCGGTGGCCCCGGGCAGTCGGCGGTCGAGACCTATCCAGGCCTGGACCCGGTGTTCCGGGAGGTGCGCAAGCAGCGCAACGTGATCCTGATCGACCAGCGCGGCACCGGCCAGTCCAACCTGCTGTCCTGCGCGCTTGAAGATGACGCCTCGGACGATGCCGACAGCTCGCCGGCTGCCGCCCAGGCGCAGGCGGCCAAATGCGCGGCGGCCCTGGCGAGCAAGGCCGACCTGCGCTTCTACACCACCACCGCCGCGGTGGCCGACCTCGACGCCGTGCGCGCCGCGCTCGGGGTGGCGCAGGTCAACCTGGTCGGCATCAGCTACGGCACCCGCGTCGCCCAGCAGTACGCGATGCGGCATCCCGCGCAGACCCGCAGTATTGTCCTGGATTCGGTGGTGCCCAACACGCTCGGGCTGGGCAATATCTTCGCCCGCAACCTCGACGATGCACTGACCCTGCAATTCGCGCTGTGCAGCAAGGACCCGGTGTGCAAGGGCAAGCTGGGCGACCCGCGCGCCGAACTCGACACCCTGCTGACCACCCTGCGCGCTGCGCCGGTCACGGTGGCCTACCGCGACGCCACCAAAGGCGAACCCAAGCAGGGCACGCTGACCGCCGATGCCGTGGCGGGCCTGGTGCGGATGTACGCCTACATGCCGCTGGCCAGCGGGCTGTTGCCCAAGCTCATCCATGAAGCCAATGCCGGCCACTACGAAGGCCTGATGGCACTGACCAAGATGATGCGCGGCGAAATGAAGGACGCGATGGCGATGGGCATGCAGATGTCGGTGACCTGCAGCGAGGACGCCGACAGCATGGTGGCGCGCCCCGAGGATGCCGGCACCGTGCTCGGCAACGCGATGCCGGAAAGCATGGCGGCGATGTGCAAGGTCTGGCCCAAGGGCAGCGTCCCCGCGGATTTCCACCACGCGCTCGCAACCAACGTCCCGGCGTTGCTGATGGAAGGCGAGTTCGATCCGGTGACACCGCCGCGCTACGGCCAGGAAGTGGTGAAGTCATTGCCCAACGGCCGCCTGTTCGTGCTCAAGGGCCAGGGCCACAACGTGATCGGCGCCGGCTGCATGCCCAAGCTGTTCGCCCAGTTCATCGAAAAAGCCGATGCCAAGGCGCTGGACGGACGCTGCCTGGACACCCTGGGCTACGCCTATCCGTTCACCAACTTCAATGGCGCGGAGCCGTGATTGGTGATTGGTGATTCGAAAGGGCAAGAGCGCTTCGTTGCCCGGTCACCGCATCGCCAATCACCGCTCTACCCAATCACGAATCACGAATCACAAATCACCTATTAACGAATCACCACCAAAATGATCACAGCAGAACACCTCCGCAAGACCTTCCCCGGCAAGGGCAAGGACAAGCAGCGCGTGATTGCCGTCGATGACGTCGGCTTCACCGCCCACGACGGCCAGATCACCGGCCTGCTTGGCCCCAATGGCGCCGGCAAGACCACCACGTTGCGCATGCTCTACACCCTGATGACGCCGGAAACCGGGCGTGTGCTGGTGGACGGCATCGACGTCGCCAGCGATGCCGAGCGCGTGCGCCGCAGCCTCGGCGTGCTTCCCGATGCGCGCGGCGTCTACAAGCGCCTGACCGCGCGCGAGAACATCGACTATTTCGGCAAATTGCACGGCATGACGGACGCGGCGATCGCCGAACGCACGGCCAAGCTCGCCACGGCATTGCAGATGGAGGATTTCCTCGATCGCGCCACCGAGGGCTTTTCGCAGGGACAGCGCACCAAGACCGCGATCGCACGCGCGCTGGTGCATGACCCGAAGAACGTGATCCTCGACGAGCCCACCAACGGCCTAGACGTGATGACCACGCGCGGCCTGCGCGGCTTCCTGAAAGAGCTGCGCGCGGAAGGCCGCTGCGTGATCTTCTCCAGCCACATCATGCAGGAGGTCGCCGCCCTGTGTGACCGCATCGTGATCATCGCCAGCGGCAAGGTCGCCGCGCAGGGCACGCCCGACGAGCTGCGCGCGCAGGCCGGCGAGGACAACCTCGAGGACGCCTTCGTGAAACTGATCGGCAGCGAGGAGGGCTTGCACGCATGAACCCGAACAGCTTCCTCGCCACCGTGCTGACCGTGCTGTGCAAGGAATGGCGCGATTTCTACCGCGATCGCCGCACCTTCTTCCTCAGCCTGCTGGTGGCACCGCTGCTGTACCCGCTGATCTTCCTCGGCATCGGCAAGCTCAGCCAGATGCGCACCGAAACCCAACTCGACAAGCCCATCAGCCTGCCGGTGGTGGGCATCGAGCAGGCGCCGAACCTGGTCAAGATGCTCGCCGCCTACGGCATCAATGCCAAGCCCGCACCGGCCGACATCGAGGCCCGCGTGCGCGCCCAGCAGGAAGACCTGGCGCTGGCCATCGACAAGGATTTCGCCGAGGACTGGCGCAATGGCAAGCCGGCCAAGATCGACATCATCACCGACACCACCCGCCGCAATGCCGATGTCGCCGTGGCCCGGGTCAGCAAGGTGCTGGAGAACTACGGCAACGGCGTCGGCGCTTTGCGGCTGCTGATCCGCGGGATCAATCCTGCGATCGCCTCACCGCTGAAGGTCGGCACCCGCGACATGGCCACGCCGGAAGCCAAGAACAGCCAGTTCATGGCGATCCTGCTGCCGATGATCCTGACCATCTTCGCCTTCATCGGCGGCGCCCACCTGGCGATGGACACCACCGCCGGCGAACGCGAGCGGCAGTCGCTGGAACCGCTGCTGGCCACCCCGGCCTCGCGGGCGGCATTGGTGGGCGGCAAGATGCTGGCGGCGGCCCTGCTCGGGCTGATCTCGATCCTGCTGATTCTGGTGTCGTTCAAGCTGACAGCCACCCTGGCCAGCGGCATCGGCGCGCAGATGGACGTGAGCTTCCTCGCCATGGCCAAGCTGCTGCTGACCCTCACCCCGCTGGTGTTGATCGGCACCGCGCTGATCACCGCGCTGGCCGCCGGCGCCAAGAGCATGAAGGAAGCGCAGAGCCACATCATGTGGCTGATGATGCTGCCGATGCTGCCGGCTTACGGGCTGATGGCCTATCCGCTGAAGGACACCGCGCTGTGGCAGTACGCGGTGCCGTTCCTGTCGCAGAATCAATTGATCCAGAAGATCACCCGCGGCGAAGCGGCCACGCTGCAACAGTGGGGCCTGTACCTGGTCAGCTCGCTGGCGCTGGCGGCGTTGCTGTGGGCGCTGGCGGTGTGGCGCTACCGGCAGGAGAAGCTGGCGATCTCGGCCTGAGATCGGCCCGTGGCCTGCGTTGGCCAGCCATGAAAAAGCCCGGCCTAAAGACCGGGCTTTTTCGTTCGCAGCGCTTCCCTCAGTTGAAGCTGATCGTGCGCCGGGTGGTGGTGGCCTGATCGATCGGCTGGAACCGCCAGCGCTTGGCCGCCGACAGCGCTTCACGCTCGAAGTCGCGGGCGAATTGCCGGGGCACGTCGGACGACACGATGCGCGCACTGGTGACCGAACCGTCGGTTCCCACCGTGAACTCGACCTGCACCGACCCCGTTGCCCCCGCGCGCTGCGCCGCCGGCGGGAAACGCGGCGCGGCCTGGGAGACGACCTGCAGCGAGCTTGAAGCGGTCGGGCGCGGTGCCGGTGCCGCCGCCGGTCGCGGTGCGGCAGGTGCCGGTGCCGCCGCGGCCTGCGCGGCGGCGGCCTGCGCGGCCGCCCGACGCCGCTCTTCTTCCGCCGCTTGCTGCTGGGCCTGTTGCTGCGCCTGCTGCTGGGCCTGCTGGGCCTGCTGTTCGGCCAGCTGGCGTTGCTGTTCCTGCAGCTTCTTCTGGTCTTCCTCGCGCTTTCTTGCCAGCTCTTCCTGACGCTTGGCTTCCTGTTCGGCGGTCAGCTGCTGCTGCTGGGCCTGCTGGACGGCCAAGGCTTCACCCTTGCCGATGCTGGTCTTGAGGCGATCCAGCGCCGGGTGGTTCGGATCGGCCTTGCCGATCAACCCGAGCAGGCGCTTGGCTTCGTCGAAATCCCCGCGGGAGATGCCCTGCTCGGTGGCGATCACCGCCATCGGCAGCAGGTCATTCAGCGCGCTCGACGCGCTGGCATCCCCGGGCTGTTTGTCGCGCAGCGCGAGGTAGTATTCCATCGCATTGTTGCCCACCGGCGCGTACAGCCGGTTGTCGTCATAAGCCTTGCGCGCCGCATCGCGCAGCTGGTCGGCGTTCATCTGGGACACGGCGGCCGAGACCACGGGCGCCGGGGCCGCCGTCGTGCTGGCCGCAGCCGGCCCCGCCGCCTGCGGTCCGGCGGCCGGCGTCGCCGGCTCTTTCTTGCATGCGGACATTGCAAATGCCACCGCCACGCTCAGCGCGATCGGGGCCATCGATTTGAACAGTTTGTTGGCGGACATAAGGGCGACCCTCGTCTCATGCGGGCATTTGCCTGATAGGACGCAGCAGCGAGCCGCATTTGTCAAGCGCCGGAGGGATTTTCCGCTACTTGCCGATGCAAAAAGTTGCGAAAATGTGACCCAGTAGCCCGTCCGCATCAATCCGGCCACCGATCTCGCCCAGCGCCACATGGGCCTGCTGCAGGCTGTCCGCGGCCAGCTCCAGGCGTTCTGCAGCCAGCTCGTCCCCGGCTTGCGCCAACGCATCCCGGGCGCGGACCAAGGCCTCCAGATGCCGGCTGCGGGCGGAAAACCCGCCGTCCGCCGAAACCTCAACGCCCGCCAGCGCCCGCAGGTGTTCGCGCAGCGCCTCCAGTCCGTCCCCGGTGCGGGCCGAAACCGCCAACGCACCGTCGGGCAGTTCGAGCGGCGTGGTCAACAAATCGGTCTTGTTGTACAGCCACAGCACTTCCGGCACCTCAGCCAACTCGCTCTGCAGGATGGCCCGATCGGCGCAGGCAGTGCGCGCATCGACCACCGCCAGCGCCAGATCCGCGCGCGCCAGTTCGGCGCGGGCACGACGAATGCCTTCGGCTTCGATCGCATCTTTGCTCTCGCGCAGGCCAGCGGTATCCACCAAGGTCAACGCCACGCCATCCAGGCTCAGGGTTTCTTCGAGCGTATCGCGGGTGGTGCCGGCTACGGCGGTGACGATGGCGCGGTCACTGCCGGCCAGCGCATTGAGCAGCGAACTCTTGCCCGCATTGGGCGGGCCGACGATCACCCCGTGCAGACCATCGCGCAACCTGCGGCCACGCCCGGCCTGTTCCAGCAGCCGCGCCAGTTCCGCGTTCGCGGTCTCCAGCCGTGCCCGCAGTTCGGCCCCGCCCAATGCCACCAACGGCTCGTCGACAAAATCGATCGCCGCCTCGGCATGGACGCGGATTGCAAGTACCTGCGCCATCAGCGCTTCGACCTGGCGCGAGAACACCCCTTCCAGCGATCGCCGCGCCGCGCGCGCCGCGCGCAGGTCGGACGCCGCGATCAGATCGGCGATCGCCTCGGCCTGGGCCAGATCCAGTTTGCCGTTGAGAAAGGCGCGCTGGCTGAACTCGCCCGCCCCGGCCTGCTGCGCGCCCAGCGCAATGCAGCGCTCGACCAGCTGCCGCAGCACCACCGGACTGCCGTGCGCCTGCAGCTCGACCACGTCCTCGCCGGTGAAGCTGGCCGGGGCGCGAAAGTACAGCACGATGCCATCGTCGATGATTTCACCGCCGGCGTCCTTGAACCTGGCGTAGTCGGCGCGGCGCGGTCGCAGCCGGCGCCCGCACACGCGCTCACCGATGGCGCGCGCCGCCGACCCGGACAGGCGCACCACCCCGATCCCGCCGCTGCCGGCGGCGCTGGCGATCGCCACGATAGTAGCCGCAACCGGCTGACCGGCCATGTCGCACTTCCTCCGCTACGCCCCGCTGTCTGCGGCGTTCAACGGACCGTCGGCGCTTGCCCCGGCGGATCCTCGAAACGCTTGAGGTTCATCCATTGCTGGACCATGCCCAGCGCGCCGTTGGTCACCCAATACAGCACCAGGCCCGCCGGGAACAGGGCGAACATGACCGCCATCACGATCGGCATGGCCTGCATCATCTTGGCCTGCATCGGATCCATGCCCGCGGTCGGGGTCATCTTCTGGGTCAGGAACATCACCACGCCGTTCAGGATCGGCAGGATGAAGTAGGGGTCGGGCGCGGTCAGGTCGCTGATCCAGCCCATGATCCAGGGCGCGTGGCGCAGCTCGATCGCCTCGATCAGGACGTAGTACAGCGCCAGGA
Source organism: Thermomonas sp. (assembly GCF_023953935.1). Classification (GTDB taxonomy): domain Bacteria; phylum Pseudomonadota; class Gammaproteobacteria; order Xanthomonadales; family Xanthomonadaceae; genus Thermomonas. The sequence goes on from NZ_JAMLIW010000005.1 coordinate 124,351, forward strand.
AGATCGGCATCTGGATCAGCAGCGGCAGGCAGCCGCCGGCCGGATTGACCTTCTCGCGCTTGTACAGATCCATCATCGCCAACTGGAACTTCTGCTTGTCGTCGCCGTAGCGCTCCTTGAGCTGGGCGATGCGCGGCTGGAACTTGCGCATCTTGGCCATCGACTGGTACTGCTTGGCCGACAGCGGATACAGCAGCAGCTTGATCAGGAACACCAGCAGCACGATCGCCCAGCCCCAGTTGCCGGTGAGCTTGTGCAGCTGGGTCAGCAACCAGTGGATGGGCTTGGCGAACACGGTGAAGATGCCGTAATCCAGCGACAGGCCCAGCCCGGGCGCGACGGCATCGAGCAGGTGGGCGTCCTTCGGTCCCAGCCACAGGGTCGAAGCGCTTTCAAAGCGCTGCCCCGGGGCCAGCGTCACGCGCGGGCCGGTGGCATCGACCTGATATTGCGCGCCGCGTTCGGCCAACGAGAACAGCGCGCCCTGGTCGGGCTGCGGCACCCAGGCGGCTAGGAAATAGTGCTGCGACAGGCCGATCCAGCCGCCGGTGACGGCCTGGTTCAACGGACCATCTTCGACGAAATCCGGATACCGGCGTTTCTTGTACTTGTCTTCCGGGCTGTACCACGCCGCGCCGTTGAGGCTGATGGTTTCCGGATTGAAGAAGCTGCGCTTGGTGACCGGCGGCACGCGCACCAAGGTGCGCTGGATGTCGCCGGTCCAGCTGGCGCTGCCGGCGTTGACCACCTCGTCACGGATGCGCAGCGCATAGCTGCCGCGTTCGAGGGTGACGGTGCGCTCGATGCGCAGGCCCGAGGGACTGCCGGCAACGAAGCTGGCGCTCACGCGCTGTTGCCCGGGGGCCAGCGCGAAGCTGCGGGCGTCGCCTTTCGGCTGGAACACCAGCGCGCCGCCGCCCGCACTGACCCAGGCCGCGCTGGCCTCGAAGAACGTGGCCGGGACCGGGTCGAGCAGGACCACCGGCGCCGATTTCGGGTCGCGCGTCTGCGGGAAGCGCAGCAGGTCGGCGCGCACGACGTCGCGACCATCCAGCTCCAGCGCCAGCACGTCGCTGCGCAGGCGAATCACGGGGCCGCGCGGCGTGGTTCCGGTTCCGCTTGCGGCCGCCGGCGTCGCGGTTGCCGGTGCCGTCGGCACGGTCGCCGTCGGGATGGCCGGATTGGCGCTCGCAGTGGTGCCCGGGTTGCCGCTCGGCTGCGCGGTCGTCGCCGCGGTGGCGGATGCCGGGACCGCATGCTCGCTGCTCCATGCCTGCCACAGCAGAAACGCCACGGCGATCCAGGCGACGAACAGCAGGTTGCGAATCTGATTCATCAGGATGACGTCGCCGCGTTGGCAAGGGAGGGTGGGCCGGACAAGCCAGCGGGCGGCATTGTGCCCAGCACCACCGCCTGCGGCAACGCACCGAGCTTGTGCAGCCCGCGCTCGAACGCCGCCCGCAGCGCGGCGCCGTCTGCTTGCGCGGCCGGTGCGCGCGCCACCACGACATAGGCGCCGGGGCGCAGCCGCGGACGCCAACGACGGAACGCATCACGCAGCACGCGCTTGATGCGATTCCTGCCGACGGCGTGCGGATCGACCTTGCGCGAAACGGCCAGCCCGAGCCGCGCCGGCAGCAGATCTTCCCGCCAGTGCAAGGCAAGCATGGGGCCGGCGCTGCGGCGACCTTCCTTGAAGATGCAATCGAATTCCGCCTTGGCGCGCACCCGCGCGGCTCGGGGAAACCCGAGCCGGGGCGATGGTGTGCCCCGGGAGTCGTCGCGTTTGGCGTTGTCCGGCGCAGGCAAGGACGTCATTGTGCGGACGCCGGTTCTTTCGCCGGTTCTCTTGCCAGTTTCCTGGCCAGTTTCCTTGGTCACCGGAGCTGCGATCGCGCCTGCCGCAAGGCGGGTCAGACGGTCAGGCGCCGACGGCCCTTGGCGCGGCGGCGGGCCAGCACCTTGCGGCCATCGGCGGTTTTCATGCGGGCGCGGAAGCCGTGGTCGCGCTTGCGCTTGAGGTTGCTGGGCTGGTAAGTGCGCTTGGTGGCCATGACGGACTCTGCCGGGTTTGAGGTCGAGAAAAGACGGCAATTGTAGCGTGAAACGGCGGCAGTGCGCAAATACTGGGTCCATCGACCGGCGCGGTTTGGCGCGCCCGGCGGCCAGTGATACGCTGGCCTGCCCGCTTGCACCGCCTGCGCGTTCGCCGCCCGGCCGCTTTTCCTGCACATGAACCCGCCCCCGCGCATGGACGTTTGGCCCCACTGCCTGAAACATCTGGAAGCCGAGCTGGCGCAGGAGGATGTCCGCACCTGGCTCAAGCCGCTGCAGGCCGGTCTGCGCGATGGCGCACTGATCCTGTTCGCACCCAACCCGTTCGTGCGCGACGAAGTCCGGCAACGCTTCCTGCCGAGAATCCGCGAGTTGGCGAGGCACTACGGCGCCGGCGCCGAGGTGACGCTCGACGTGGGTTCGCCCACGCCCGCCCGCGCGCCGCTGGTGGCCGCGGTGGCGGGCCCCGCGGCGTCGGCCGACGCCTTCGATGGCAACGTCGAACCGCACTACACCTTCGACAATTTCGTCGAAGGCCGCAGCAACCAGCTGGCGCGTGCCGCGGCTTTTGCTGCGGCGCAGAAACCCGGTGAGCGCAACCACAATCCGGTGTTGCTCTACGGCAGCACCGGCTTGGGCAAAACCCATCTGATGCATGCAGCGGGCAACGAAATGCGCCGGCTCAACCCCGCCGCGCGGGTGCTCTACCTGCGTTCAACCACGTTCTACGAAGCCTTTTTCCGCGCCTTGCAGGACAAGACCACCGATCAGTTCAAGCGCCAATTCCAGAAGATCGACGCGCTGCTGATCGATGACATCCACTTTTTCGCCGGCAAGGATCGCACCCAAGAGGAGTTCTTCCACACCTTCAACGCGATGTTTGACGCCCGCCAGCAGATCATCATGACCTGCGACCGTTATCCGCGCGAAGTCGATGGCCTGGAATCGCGGCTGAAATCGCGGCTGGGCTGGGGCCTGTCGGTGGCGATCGATCCACCGGATTTCGAAACCCGCGCCCAGATCGTGCTGTCCAAGGCGCACGAGCGCGGGGTGACCCTTCCGGACGAAGTGGCCCAGCTGATTGCCAAGAAAATGCGCAGCAACGTGCGTGAGCTGGAAGGCGCAATCAACAAGCTGACCGCCCAAGCCGGATTTCTCGGCCGCGCTGTGACCGTGGAGTTCGCCCAGGAAACCCTGCGCGATCTGTGGCGGGCCCAGCAACAGGCCATCAGCATCGCCAACATCCAGAAGGCCGTGGCAGACTACTATGGCCTGCAGCTCAAGGAGATGCTCGGGGAAAAACGGACACGTTCACTGGCACGACCCAGGCAGATGGCCATGGCGCTGGCCAAGGAGCTGACCGAACACAGTCTGCCGGAAATCGGTCATGACTTTGGCGGGCGCGACCACACCACGGTCATGCACGCCCACAAGAAGATCAAGGCGCTCAGGGAGAGCGATGGCAAGCTGCATGAGGATTGGGAAAAACTGATTCGCAAGCTCAGCGAATGAGGGGCTGAGCCAGATTGGGGGCAAGCTGTGGATAATGCGTGGATGTTTCCGCCCCCGGAAAAGCATCCACAACTTGTACCCAGACAATCAGCCCGCTTCTCAAGAGGGTTTTGTTCAAAAATAATGTTGTAAATCAAAGCGTTATTATGTTATCCAGCACTTTTCCGGACCCCACCACCCACGCTTTTCTATAATTATCCCTGCAAGAGCTTGCGACTGGTTGGGCTTCGGGAACTGGAAGACAGTTCATCAGGTTTGCAGTATTCGAACATTCGTTGAAACAACATCGAGGAACGCAAATGCGGTTTTCCCTGCAGCGCGAAGTTCTGCTCAAGCCTTTGTCCCAGGTGGTCAATGTGGTGGAACGCCGGCATACCTTGCCTGTTCTGGCCAACCTTCTTGTTCGAGTGCGTGATGGTCAACTCGCGCTCACGGGGTCTGATCTGGAAGTCGAGATGGTGTCGCGGATCGCGGTCGAAGACTCCGAGAACGGCGAGACCACGGTTCCGGCGCGCAAGCTGTTCGAGATCGTGCGCGCCTTGCCGGACGGCAGTCGCGTGACGCTGACCCTGCGCGAAGACAGGCTGACGGTCCAGGCGGGACGCAGCCGCTTCTCCCTGACCTGCCTGCCGGCCAACGATTTCCCGGCGTTGGACGAGGTGGACGCGACCGACCGGGTCCAGGTGCCGGAAACCGGACTGCGCGAGCTGCTGGAGCGCACCGCGTTCGCGATGGCGCAGCAGGACGTGCGGTTTTACCTGAACGGTCTGTTGTTCGATCTGCGCGACGGTCTGCTTCGCTGCGTGGCCACCGACGGCCACCGCCTCGCCCTGTGCGAGATTCCCCTGGAGGAAGGCCACGCCGGCAAGCGCCAGATCATCGTTCCGCGCAAGGGTGTGCTGGAATTGCAGCGGCTGCTGGAAGGAAGCGACCGCCTGCTCGAACTCGAGCTCGGCAAGGGCCATATTCGGGTCAATCGCGATGATGTGACGTTCACCAGCAAATTGATCGACGGCAAGTTCCCGGATTACGAAGCGGTGATCCCGATCGGCGCCAAGCTCGAGGTCAAGGTCGATCGCGAAGCGTTGCGCGCCGCGTTGCAGCGCACCGCGATCCTGTCCAACGAGAAATACCGCGGCATCCGGGTCGAGGTCTCGCGCGACCTGCTGCGAATCAGCGCGCACAACCCGGAGCAGGAAGAGGCGCAGGAAGAGCTCGAAGCGCAGACGTCGGTGGACGAGCTGTCGATCGGGTTCAATGTGACGTACCTGCTGGACGCGCTGGGATCACTGCGCGATGAATACGTCATCCTGATGCTGCGTGACGCCAACTCTTCGGCGCTGGTGCGCGGCGCGGACAATGCGCGCGCCCGCCACGTGGTCATGCCGCTGCGGCTGTGACGCGGGTTTGCAGTCGCGCGGCAGACACCCACGGGCCGCGGTAATTTCCGCCTCCGGCTTGCCCTGCCGGCTGAGGCAGTCATGAGAATCGAGCGGCTGCGCCTGCAGCACTTCCGCTGTTTCGCACAGACAGAGTTCCGCCCGGAGCCGGGTTTCAATCTGCTCATCGGCCAAAACGGTGGCGGCAAGACCAGTGTCCTGGAAGCCTTGCACCTGCTGGCGCACGGGCGCAGCTTTCGTGGACGCGTTCGCGACGGCTTGGTCCGGCGTGGCCAGCCCGCGCTGGAACTGCTGGTGGATTGGCAGACCGAAGAGGCTGCATCGCACCGTGCCGGCCTGAGGCATACCGGCAGCCAGTGGCAGGCCCGCCTCGACGGACAGGAAGTGCAGCAGCTCGGTCAATTGGTGGCGGCTCTGGCGGTGATCAGCTTTGAGCCCGGCAGCCACGCGTTGGTGGATGGCGGCAGTGAAACCCGTCGCCGCTACCTCGATTGGGGCCTGTTTCACGTGGAACAGGATTTTCTTCTGCTCTGGCGGCAATACGCGCGCGCCCTGAAGCAACGCAATGCGCTGCTGCGCCAGCCGGGAAGCCGGAGCCAGCTCGATGGCTGGGAACATGAGATGGTGCGCCATGGCGAGGTGCTGACCCGTCAGCGCGAAGCGTATGTGGCCGGACTGCAGGCCAGCCTGGCGCATAGTGTCGAGGCCTTGTTGCCGGAACTGGGGTCGATCGAACTGCACCTGCATCCGGGCTGGAAAACCAGCGCGCTGGGTTTGGGGGATGCCCTGCTGCTGGCCAGGGAGCGCGATTTCGCCCTCGGGCATACCACGGTGGGGCCGCACCGCGCGGATCTGAGGATCTCGCTGGGTGGTTTGCCGACCGACTGCCTGTCCCGCGGCCAAACCAAGCAACTGGCGCTGGCGCTGGTGCTGGCACAGGCGCGCCAACTGGCGGGAGCGCTCGGACACTGGCCGGTCCTGCAGCTTGATGATCTGGCTGCTGAGCTGGATCGTCCGCATCAGGAACGCGTCCTGGCTGAGCTCGATGGCTGCGGCGCGCAGGTCTTGATCACCGGAACCGAATGTCCCGTCGTCCTGGCGGATCGCGGCGAACCGTTGGCCGTGTTCCACGTGGAACACGGAGAAATCTCACGCGCCGTCTGACCGACTTCGGCCCAGGTTCCAGCGGAGCGTACCCGCGCTTGATATACTGCGCGCCTCTATAGCTAATGTGTTCCGGCACGGCGCAGGCCGTGCCCCGGAGTCGAGTGCCTTGATGCAAGAAACCGATCAGACCGCGGGCGGGACGCCCGAGCTTTCCAAGTCCTCCAATCCTGCCAAGTACGACTCCAGCCGGATCACCGTTCTGCACGGCCTGGAGGCCGTGCGCAAGCGGCCCGGCATGTACATCGGCGACGTCCACGACGGCACCGGGCTCCACCACATGGTGTTCGAGGTGGTGGACAACGCCATCGACGAAGCATTGGCGGGGTTTGCCGACGAGATTCGCGTGACGATTCATGCCGACGGGTCGGTCAGCGTGCTCGACAACGGCCGCGGCATCCCGGTGGATATCCACAAGGAAGAGGGTGTGTCGGCGGCCCAAGTCATCATGACCGTGCTGCACGCCGGCGGGAAATTCGATGACAACAGCTACAAGGTGTCCGGCGGCCTGCACGGCGTGGGCGTCAGCGTGGTCAACGCGCTCTCGGGCAAGCTGACCCTCGACATCTGGCGCGACGGCGGCCACCACCAGCAGGAATACGCGATGGGCGAGCCAGTGTACCCGCTGCGTCGAATCGGCGATGACGCCGGCCGACGCGGCACCCTGGTGCAATTCTGGCCCGCTTCCGAGGTCTTCAGCGATACCGAATTCCACTACGAAATCCTCGCCCGCCGCCTGCGCGAGCTGTCCTTCCTCAATTCCGGCGTGCGCATTGCCCTGATCGATGAGCGCGGCGACGACAGCGGCGAGGTGCGGCAGGATCTGTTCCACTATCAGGGCGGTATCCGCAGCTTCGTGGAGCATCTGGCGCAGACCAAGACCCCGCTGCACCCGGCGGTGATTTCGGTCAAAGGCGAAATGAGCGGCATCGTGGTGGAAGCGGCCCTGCAATGGACCGACAGCTACCAGGAGACGATGTTCTGCTTCACCAACAACATTCCGCAGAAGGACGGCGGCACCCACCTGCAAGGGTTTCGTTCGGCCCTGACCCGGATCCTGGGCAAGTACATCGAACAAAGCGGCATCGCCAAACAGGCCAAACTGGACCTCAACGGCGACGACATGCGCGAAGGCATGATCGCGGTGCTCTCGGTCAAGGTGCCGGACCCCAGTTTCTCCAGCCAGACCAAGGAAAAACTGGTGTCATCGGACGTGCGACCGGCGGTCGAGAACGTGATGGCCGACCAGCTCGAAGCCTTCCTGCAGGAGCACCCGAACGAAGCCAAGGCCATCGTCGGCAAGATCGTCGACGCCGCCCGCGCCCGCGAAGCCGCCCGCAAGGCGCGCGACCTGAGTCGGCGCAAGGGCGCACTGGACGTGGCCGGGCTGCCCGGCAAGCTGGCCGACTGCTCGGAAAAGGACCCGGCGCGCTCGGAGCTGTTCATCGTCGAGGGCGACTCGGCCGGTGGCTCCGCCAAACAGGGCCGCAACCGCAAGACCCAGGCGGTGCTGCCGCTGCGCGGCAAGATCCTGAACGTCGAGCGCGCCCGCTTCGACCGCATGCTGGCCAGCGCCGAAGTCGGCACCCTGATTACCGCGCTGGGGACCGGCATCGGCAAGGATGAATATAACCCGGATAAATTGCGCTACCACCGCGTCATCATCATGACCGACGCCGACGTCGATGGCAGCCATATCCGTACCCTGCTGCTGACCTTCTTTTACCGACAAATGCCCGAACTGATCGACCGTGGCCACATCTACATCGGCCTGCCGCCGCTGTACAAGGTCAAACAGGGCAAGAACGAGCTGTACCTGAAGGACGATGCGGCGCTGGACGCTTACCTCGCCGGCAATGCGGTGGAAGGCGCCGCGCTGTACCCGGCGGAGGGCGAGCCGCCGATCGAGGGGCTGGCGCTGGAAAAGCTGCTGCTGGCGTGGGCACGGGCCAAGGATGTGGTGGCACACCAGGCGCACCGGTTCGACCCGGGCGTGCTCGAGGCGCTGATCGATTTCGTCCCGCTGGATGCCGAGTCCATTGCCCGCCACGGCGACATGCACGCCGCGCTGGTGGCGCTGGCGGGCCGGCTGAATCTGTCCGGACTGGGCAAACCGCGCTACAGCCTGCGCTGGCAGCCGGCCGAAGCCGGCCGTCCGGCGGCGCTGCTGGTGACCCGCGACCACATGGGTGAGGCGCTGACCCAGATTCTGCCGCAGGCGCTGTTCGAGCACGGCGAGCTCAAGGCCATCCGCGAGGCCGCCGGCTTGCTGCACGAACTGGTGCGCCCCGGCGCGCGGGTGAGTCGCGGCAAGAGTGCACAGGAGGTCACGGGTTTTGCCCAGGCGCAGGCCTGGCTGCTGGACGAGGCCAAGAAAGGCCGCCAGATCCAGCGCTTCAAGGGCTTGGGTGAAATGAACCCGGAGCAGCTCTGGGACACCACGGTCAATCCGGACACCCGGCGCCTGCTGCAAGTCCGGCTCGACGACGCGGCCGATGCCGATGCCGTGTTCAGCATGCTGATGGGGGATGTGGTCGAACCGCGCCGCGATTTCATCGAAAGCAATGCCTTGAAAGTGGCCAATCTCGACGTTTGATGCCGGCAATGGCGCACTGCGGCGGGAGCTGGCTTGACCGCGGATGTAAGATTGCCCCAGGCCGGCGACGGGACGCCGCCGGGCGTAGGCCGGTTGGCACGGTTCCGAAAGCCGGCCGACGCCGCTAACATCCACCCTCGCCCGCCAACGCGGGCCCACACACCAAGGTGACCCCCATGACCCTTCATCACCGACCGCTCACCATTGCCCTGGCGCTGGGTTTGGGCATGCTGGTTCTGGCGCCCGATCTGCTTGCCCAGGATCAGGGCTCGAGGCCAATGACGATGCGTGAACGCCGCGCGCAGCGCATGGCCGAACTGGGCCGCGACCAGGCCCAGAACGCACAGGAAGAAAATCGCCCGGCCGCTTATCCGAACGCCACCCGGCAGTCGCCGGACGGGAAGGCGTCGCCGAAGCTGCTGCCGAAGTTGAAGAAAATGCAGGAGCGCTTCGAGAAGGACGATTGGGCTGGCGTGATGGCCGATGCCGACGTCATCGGCGCCTCGCCGGATGCAGGGCCCTACGACAAGTCCTTTGCCTATTCTATGGCCGGCAATGCCGCCGCCAATCTTGAACAACAAACCAAGGCTGCCGACTACTTCGCCAGGGCCATTGCCGCCAACGGCCTCGACAACGACAGCCACTTCGCGACGATGTACAACCTCGCGGTCATCCAGTTCGGCGAGGAGAAATACGCCGAGGCGCTGGCGACCATGGACCGTTTCCTCGCGGAAACCAAGTCGGACAAGGTCGAACACCTGTCGTTCCGCGCCGGCATCCTCGCCAGCATGGGCCGCGATGCCGAGGCGGCCGCGGCTTACCAGGCGCTGGTGGCCAAGAACCCCGACGACAAGCGGCTGCTGATGAACGCGGTCGCCGCGCTGCAGGGCGCCGAAAAATTCGAGCAGGCCAATGCCTTGCTGGAGGATGCCTTCAAGCGCGGCATGTTGACCGAGGAGCGGGAGCTGCGCTCCCTCTATGTGGGCTACATGAATGCCCAGCGCTGGGCCGACGCCCAGCGGGTGATCGAAGATGGTGTCGGCAAAGGCATCCTCAAGCCCGGCCCCGATCTGGCGAACGCCTATCAGCTGCTGGCGCAGAATGCGTTCTTTGCCGACAAGATCCAGCTGGCGATCGATTTCTACAACCGCGCGCTGCCGATGGCAACGGACGGCGAGGTCTATCTCAATCTCGCCAAGGTGCTGGATTACGCCGGGCGCAAGGCCGAAGCCAAGGAAGCGGCGCGGCAAGCGCTGGCCAAGGGCATCAAGAAGCCGGAAGAGGCCAACCGGATCATCGCACGGTGAGACTTGCATCACGTCCCTGCCCCTACGCGGGGCCTGGGGCATGGAACAAGTGCCGGCAATTCGTGTAAGCTACGAAATTCCTGCGGCCGAAAGGTCAGCTTGCAAATCCTTCTGACGCAGGCGTGCGTCGAGACCCCACTCCAGAGCCGTGCGCATGACGGAAGATTTCTCTCAGCACCAGCAGCACAGAAGCGATCGCGGCGATGGCGTCAGCGGACCGCGCATCGCCGGCTACAGCTTTGCGATCGCGATCCACGTGGCGATCGTGCTCGTGCTGTTGACCCCGTTGCAGCCGCCGGCGCAGGACGTGGCCCAGAACGATTCGGTGAGCGTCACCTTCATCGAGCCACCGCCGCCACCACCACCACCACCACCGCCGCCGCCGGATGCGCCCAAGCCGCTGACGCCGCCGAAAGAGCTGTCGCCGCCGCGGCCCAGCCCGACCCCGCCGCCGCCCGAGGCACCGCCGGTGGTGCTCAGCGAGTCGCGGCCAATCGATACGGCGGCACCGCCGCCGACGCCGCCCTCCCCCCCGGCCCCTGTTGCTGACATTGCGGGTGGCGTGGATCCGTCGTCGCGGAACATGAACCCGCCGCGCTACCCGAACGAAGAGCAGCGTCGAGGAATCGGCGGCACGGTGATCCTGATCATCAGTATCGATGCCAACGGCGGCGTGCTGGATGTGGAAGTCCAGCACTCCAGCGGCAACCGCAACCTTGACCGTGCCGCCATGCAGGCCGCACGCAAATGGAAATTCAATCCCGAGGTCAGAAATGGCCAGAAGGTCGCCAGCCGGGTCAAGGTCCCGGTTGAATTCAGGCCGTGATTCCGCACGAACAACTGCGTCGCAGCTCCAACGTTTCCACCCCGTACCACCCGCGTCACCTTGTGAACCACCCCATCCACGACATCCAAAGGTAAGCGTATGTTGCAAGAAACTGCTGCCGCCGCACCTGCCGCCGCCGGAGGCAACAACGCCGCCGCGCTTCAGCAGATGGGCTTCGACCACCTGATCCAGAACTTCGACTTCATGGGCTGGATCGTGTTCCTGACCCTGCTCATCATGTCGCTGATGTCCTGGTACTGGATCATCATCAATGCGATCAAGAACATGCGTCTGAAGGGCCGCGCCGAGCGCGTGGTCACCACGTTCTGGGAAACCAGCAACGCGCAGGACGCGATCCGCTACATGGAAGAACAGCCGCGTTCCGAGCCGTTCTCCAAGATCGCCCTCGACGCCGCCCAGGCCACCGCCCACCACCAGCGCCAGGACGGTTCGCCGCTGGCCGAGTCGCTGAGCCGTTCGGAGTTCGTCGATCGCGCCCTGCGCCAGGCCGTCACTCGCGAGTCGCTGCGCCTGGAAGACGGCCTGACCGTGCTGGCGACCGTCGGTTCGTCGGCGCCGTTCGTCGGTCTGCTGGGTACCGTGTGGGGCATCTACAACGCCCTGATCCGCATCGGTGCCTCGGGTGATGCCTCGATCTCGGCGGTGGCCGGCCCGGTGGGTGAAGCGTTGATCATGACCGCGTTCGGTCTGTTCGCCGCGATCCCGGCGCTGCTGGCGTACAACGCCTTCGTGCGCTTCAACCGCATCACCAACAACCAGTTCGACACCTTCGCGCACGACCTGCACGACTTCTTCGCCACCGGTTCGCGCGTGGGCGAGAACGGTCGCTGATCGCAACTGACGGAGAGCCCTGACCATGGGAGCCAGTGTCGGCAAAGAAGAAGGTGCGCCGATGGCGGAAATCAACGTCACGCCCCTCGTGGACGTGATGTTGGTGCTGCTGATCATCTTCATGATCACCACCCCGCTGATGAACCACCGGATCAAGGTCCAGCTTCCGGAGGCGAGGGTCCACCAGCAGAAGGAAGACAAGAAGGTCCAGCAGACGCCGGTCACCATCACGATCACGGAAAATGGCGACCTGTTCCTGAACGATGAACCGTCGAACAAGCCGGCGATCGAAAGCCGGCTGTCGGTGGAAGCGCAGAAGCAGCCGCAGCCGCCGGTGCAGATCCGCGCGGACTCGACCACGCCGTACCGGCTGGTGGGCGAGGTCGTGAAGATCGCCCAGGCGCAGGGCATGGCCAAGGTCGGCTTCGTCACTACCCCGCCCAAGCGCCGGCTGTAAGGAGTACGCACGATGGCTTCCAATGCAAGCGCAATGGCGGATATCAACGTCACGCCCCTGGTGGACGTGCTGCTGGTGCTGCTGATCATCTTCATGGTGACGATGCCGATCCAGTCGATCCCGGTCGATGTGGACTTGCCGCAGAAGACCGACCAGCCGGACCAACCGCCGCCGAATCCGCCGGATCCGATCAAGCTGCGGATCGACGGGTCGGGCCAGGTGTTCTGGAACGACTCGCCGGCCGCGCTAGACGAGCTGGAATCGAAGATGACGGAAGAGGTGCAGCGCGATCCGAACAATCAGCCGGAGCTGCAGATCGACACCAATGAATCGGCGCAGTACGGGGTGCTGGCCAAGGTGCTGGCGGCCGCCAAGAACGCGCAGATGGTCAAGATCGGCTTCGTTCAAAACTGAGTACCGAAGACTTCAACGCCCCGGCCTGCGGGGCACGTCGTGGATGACGAACGCCGCCCTCGGGCGGCGTTTTTTTGCCTGCGCGAATAAGCAATGCCACCTGTGGGAGCGCACCGCAGGGGCGCGATGCTTTTGCGGGATCAAGAAAGGGCGTTCGCGCCCCTGCGGTGCGCTCCCACAACATTCAGCGGGCACCTACAGGGCGGCTGAGGCATCGATGATCGTGCGGTAGGCGCGCACCGTGGCACTCAGCCCCGCATACAGTGCTTCACCAATCAAGGCGTGGCCAATCGACACTTCCTGCACGTTCGGCACGGCGGCAAGAAACCGGCCGAGATTGGCCTGGTCGAGATCGTGGCCGGCATTGACCGCCAGCCCGACAGACTGCGCGGCGCGCGCGGTCGCGGCGGCGGCGACCAGTGCGGGTTCCGGATCGCCGGCGGCAAACGCTTCGGCATAGGGGCCGGTATACAGCTCGACCCGCTGTGCGCCGAGCGCTGCGGCCAGGCCCAGATCGGGATTGCCGACATCCACGAACACGCTGACCCGGCAGCCAAGTGCACGCAGGGCCGCAATCAACGGGCGCAGCGCTTCACCGTCGCGATGGAAATCGAAACCGTGGTCGGAGGTCAGCTGCCCATCGCCATCGGGCACCAGGGTCACCTGCGCCGGGCGGGCGCTGGTGCACAACGCCAGCAGGCCGGGATAGCCGGGGCGCGGCGGCGCAAACGGATTGCCTTCGATGTTGAACTCCACGCCGCGCTGCGCGCACAACCCGGCAAGGACGCTGACATCGTCGGCGCGGATGTGGCGGGCGTCGGGACGCGGGTGCACGGTCAGCCCGTGGGCGCCGGCCTCGAGGCAGGTGCGTCCGGCGCGGGCGACGTCGGGCAGAGGGCCACCGCGCGCGTTGCGCAGCAAGGCGATCTTGTTGAGGTTGACGCTGAGGGCGGTCATCGCGCCAGGCTCAGGGCGCGTCGTCCTGTGCTTGTTCGGCGCGCCGCGCCTGCGCCTGCTCGCGCAGCCGCCGCAGCTCGGCCGGGTCAACCATCATCGAGGTGTCGCGGCCAACCCCGGCCACGTGGGCCTGGTACATGCCCAGCACCCACAGGACGAAGAACAGCAGCGCGACCAGAAGGCAGACGACGAGGACCGCGGCGGAGGTCGTGAAGAAGCCGAAGCCGAAGGCGCCGATCGCCAGAAGCAGGAACAGCCAGTGCATGGAAAGGTTCCGAGGTTCGCCCGATGCGGCAGTGTACGACGGCCGGGGTGGACTTGGCAGACCCTGGCTTACAGCAGCGGCGCCAGCAGCCGCGCCAGGGCTTCCGGCAGCCGCCCGGTGAGCAGGGGCTGGGCACGCTTGGCGTGCACCGGGGTGGCGGCGTCGATCTCGCCACTGAGCAGGTTGGACAGGGTCGTGGCGAACGCCACGTCGTCGATCAGCATCGAGGCCTCGAAATTGAGCCGGAAGCTGCGGTTGTCGAAATTGGCGCTGCCGACGATGGCCAGGTGGTCGTCGACCAGCAGCGCCTTGGTGTGCAGCATGCGCGGTCCGTACTCGTAAACCTTGACCCCGGCCGCGAGCAGTTCGTCATAGAAGGATCGCACGCACCAGGTGACGAGACGGCTGTCGCTCATGCGAGGGACCAGCAGCCGCACGTCGATGCCGCCCAGCGCCGAGGAGGTCAGCGCCATCATCGCTGCTTCGCCGGGGACGAAGTAGGGCGTGGCCAGCCAAACCCGGGACTCCGCTGCGTGGATGGCGTGGACGTGCAGGCGGTGGATGGCTTCCCAGGGCGAGTCCGGGCCGGAGGCAAGCAGCTGGACGCGCGCGCTGCCGTCGCAGGCGTCCGGCATCGCGCAGGCGAGGGCGGAAATGAAATCGCGCCGGCCGGTGGCATAAACCCAGTCGTCGATGAACAGGTCCTGCAGCTTGCGCACGATCTCGCCCTGCATGCGCAGGTGCAGGTCGCGGTAGGCGTCGGGGCGCACCCGCGGGTCTTCCTCGTCGGTGAGGTTGATGCCGCCGATGAAGCCGACCACGCCATCGACGATGGCCAGCTTGCGGTGCGTGCGCAGGTTGACCCACGGCCGCCGCCAGGGGAGCCAGATCCGGCCGGGGTGGAACCAGGCCAATTCGCCGCCGGCGTCGAGCAGCGGGCGGAAGAATCCGGCGCTGGCCCGGCTGGAGCCGACCGCGTCCAGCAGCAGGCGTACCGCGACCCCTGCCTTGGCGCGTTCGGCGAGCGCGGCGATGATGGCGTGTCCGGTGCGGTCGGGTTCGAGGATGTAGTACTCGAGGTGGACATGGTGGCGCGCGCGCGCGATTGCATTGAGCAGGGCCGGGTATTTGTCGCAGCCGTCCACCAGCAGCGTGATGTTGCAGGCGGTGGTGGGTGCGTAGCCCGAGGTGGCCTGGGCCAGGGTGCGCAGTTCCAGCGCAACCGGGGTGGGGGCTGGCTCCGGCTCAGGCAGGCGGGAGCGGATGCGGCGGCGGGCGCGGTGCCGTTCCAGCCGCTGCGGGCCGAACACGTAGTAGATGAAGAAACCGATGTAGGGCAGGACCGCCAGGCTGATCAGCCAGCTCAGGGTGGCGGCCGGCTCGCGCTTTTGCAGGACAATCCAGATGCTCAATCCGAGCAGATACGCGGCCCACCCGGCGGCCAGCCAGGCGCGCACGTGGGGAATCCCCTGCATCGCGTTCCACAGCTGCAGCAGCACGACTTCCATCCGCCAGCCTCAGCAGGGCGCACGCGCGCCCGACCGGAATCCCGGCCGGAGAAAGACAGGAAGGATGCAAACGCGGCGCATCAAGCAGGTTCCGCACACGGTGGTGGTTCGACTGTCCGGCCTTTTCGGAGCCAGCGCAAGCGCCGGGCCGGGTTCAGCCGAAGGGCAGCAGTGGGCCCTGCATCCACAGCCAGCGCGCCATCCATGCGCTGACGAGGCCGATCAGGATCGTCAGCGGCAAGCCGATCCGCAGAAAATCGGAGAATCGGTATTGGCCGGGACCGAGAATGAGCAGGTTGCCGTGGTGGCCGATCGGCGTCAGGAAGGCCACCACCGCACCCAGGGCCGTGCAGACCACGAATGGAGTGGGTGGCAGCCCGAGCATCTGGGCGAGGGCAATGGCGATCGGCCCCAACAACACTGTGGTCGCCGAATCGCTCATGATCTGGGTGAGCAGGGCGGCCAGTGCAAACACCACCAGCAGGATGGCCAGCGGCGGCCACTGCGACACCAGATGCGACAGACCGTTGGCCAACAAATCCGCGGTGCCGGTTTGCTCCATCGCGATGCCGAGTGGAATGACCCCGGCGATCATCGTGAAGATACGCACGTCGATGCTGCGATAGGCGCGCTCGACGTCGATGCAGCCGGTGGCCACCATGGCCACGGCGCCGAACAGGAACGCCAGCGGCGCGTCGATCCATTCGGTGACGGCGGCCAGCACCGTCAAGCCGAGGATGGTCAGGGTCAAAGGCGCGCGCAGGCGACGCTTGGCTTCGCCGGCAAACGGCACCAACATCAGGAACCCGTGGTGGGTCGCCAGCTCGGCAAACCGCTCGGTTTGCCCCCACAGCACCAGCAGGTCGCCTTCCTGCAGCCGCGCGTCGGCCAGATGATTGGCCACACCTTCGTTGCGCCGCCAGATGCCGGCGATGACGGTATGGAAGCGCCGCGCGAAGTCGAGCTCGCGGATGCTGCGGCCAATGAACTCCGAGCCCGGCGCCACGACCGCCTGCACCAGCTGGGGCGTGCTCTCGCCGCTGGCCAGGTGGCCGAAACGGGTGATCGCATTCAGATCCAGCCCGGCGTCATCGTGCAGCGACAGCAGCTCGTCGGCGGCCGCTTCCACCAGCAGCACGTCGTCGGCAAGCAGCGGGCTGGAAACGCCGAGATCGTCGCGCTGGCGACCGTCGCGGATCCAGCCGCGCAGGCGGAAATGTTCGCCCAGCGCTTTTTGCAGGTCGGAGAGCGGGCGCGTGCACCAATGCCCTTCGCGGACGATGCGCAGCTCGGTGCGGTAGCGGTCGAGCCGCAGGTAATCCTCGCTGGCACGCCCACCGCTGCGCTTGGGCAGCAGCCAGCGTGCCAGCAGCATGTAAACGGTGCCCAGAACCACCAGTGCGATGCCGATCGGCGTGATCGCGAAGATGCCCATGTCGCCGACGCCGGCGCGCTGCAGCATGTCGTTGGCCAGCAGGAAGGCCGGGGCGCTGATCAGGGTCAGGGTGGTGCCGAGCGAGGCCGCCAGCGACATCGGCATCAGCACCCGCGACGCCGGCAATTTGCTCTTGCGCGCATGCCGCAGCAGCAGCGGCAGCATCATGGCCGTCACCATGACGTGGTGGGTGAAGGAGGACAGCACGGCCACGATCGGCATGACCACGGCGATTGTGCGGCTTTCGCTGTGGCCGGACAGGCGTTCGACCAGAGAGCCCAGGCGCTCGCTGATGCCGGTGGCCCCCAGCGCCCCGGAAATCACGAACACGGCGACCACGATGATCGCCGGCTCGCTGGAAAAGCCGGACAGGGCCTGACGGCTGTCGAGGACGCCGGTGAACACCAGCGCCGCCAGGATCAGCATGGCGGTGATGTCGATCCGCAGCTTTTCGGTGATGAACAGATACAAGCCGCCGATCAGGATCAGCCCGAACAGGATCTGGGACCAGAGGGCGTGGTCAAAATGCATTGAAGGCTACCGGCGCGGGGCCCGTTGGGCGCCGATCAGGCCAGGCGTGCGTCGAAATCGCGGTGGTAGCCCACGGCGGCTTCCACCTCGCGCCTGGAGCCGAGGAAAACCGGCACCCGCTGGTGCAGCCCGGCCGGCTGCACGGCGAGCATCCGCACCCGCCCGGTGCTGGCGGCGCCGCCGGCCTGTTCGACCAGGAAACTCATCGGGTTGGCCTCGTACATCAGCCGCAGCTTGCCGCCCTTGGCCGCACACTTGCCGTCGAGCGGATAGCTGAAGATGCCGCCCCGGGTCAGGATGCGGTGCACGTCGGCGACCATCGAGGCCACCCAGCGCATGTTGAAGTCCTTGCCGCGCGGACCTTCCTTGCCGGCCAGCAGATCAGCGACATAGTCCTGCATTGGCGGTTCCCAGAAGCGCTGATTGGACATGTTGACGGCAAATTCCCTGGTGTCCTCGGGGATGCGGATGTCACGGGAAGTCAAAAGGAAGCTGCCGACTTCGCGATCCAGGGTGAAGGCATGGGTGCCGTGGCCGACGGTCAGCACCAAGGTGGTTTGCGGGCCATAAACACAGTAGCCGGCCGCCACCTGGGCGGTGCCGGGCTGCAGGAAATCGGCATCCGTGGGGCTGCTCACGCCCTCCGGGCAGCGCAGCACGGAAAAGATGGTCCCGACGGACACGTTGACGTCGATGTTCGAGGAGCCGTCGAGTGGGTCGAACAGCAGCAGGTAGTTGCCGTGCGGGTAGGTATCCGGGATCGGCTGGGAGGTGTCCATTTCCTCGGAGGCCAGTCCGGCCAGATGCCCGCCCCAGGCATTGGCCTCCAGCAGAATCTCGTTGCTGATGACGTCCAGTTTCTTCTGCGCCTCGCCCTGCACGTTGATGCTGGCCTGGCCCGGCGTTCCAGCCTCGCCCAGCACCCCGCCCAGCGCGCCCTTGCCCACGGCGACGGAAATCTGCTTGCAGGCGCGCGCGACCACTTCGACCAGCAGCCGCAGTTCGGAGTTGATGCGCCCGGCGCGCTGCTGCTCGATCAGGAAGCGGGTGAGTGCGATGTTGGCGTGCGTCGTCATGGGATCCCCCTGAGCATGGCGACGGCTATTGTCACCCAAAGCGCAGCCAGTATCCCGCCGCCGGTCAGCTGCTGTGGCGGCGCGGCGAAACGACCAACCAGCGGATCGCAAATGCGCACAAGGATGGCGCGCCTGGAGGGGTGAGAGGCCGCGCTAGCACGCCGCAGGCGTGCGCGGCATCGAACGCCCGAGCGCTATGCGCGAGGGCCGGCAATCCCGACAAAGCGTCATCCGGAAGGATGGCGCGCGGAGGGTGAGGCGCCTGCACGCCGCAGGCGTGCGCGTCAGCCCGAGCGCTATGCGCGAGGGCCGGCAATCCCGACAAGCGTCATCCGGAAGGATGGCGCCTGAGAGCGCGCTAGCACGCCGCAGGCGCGGCTGAACGCCCGAGCTAGCGCGAGGGCCAACGTCATCGGAAGGATGGCGCGCCTGGAGGGGTGAGAGGCCGCGCTAGCACGCCGCAGGCGTGCGCGGCATCGAACGCCCGAGCGCTATGCGCGAGGGCCGGCAATCCCGACAAAGCGTCATCCGGAAGGATGGCGCGCCTGGAGGGGTGAGAGGCCGCGCTAGCACGCCGCAGGCGTGCGCGGCATCGAACGCCCGAGCGCTATGCGCGAGGGCCGGCAATCCCGACAAAGCGTCATCCGGAAGGATGGCGCGCCTGGAGGGGTGAGAGGCCGCGCTAGCACGCCGCAGGCGTGCGCGGCATCGAACGCCCGAGCGCTATGCGCGAGGGCCGGCAATCCCGACAAAGCGTCATCCGGAAGGATGGCGCGCCTGGAGGGATTCGAACCCCCGACCAATGGCTTCGGAAGCCACTACTCTATCCGGCTGAGCTACAGGCGCGTGCGGCGCGATGGTCGCGCGGCGGGCGGCCATTCTCGCATGATTGCGGGGTGGCGTGCTGCTAGGCTAGGCGGATGGCCCCGCGCGAGCTTGCTGCCTCCGATGGCGATCCCCTGACTTGGCGCGAGCGCCTGCGCGGGTATTCCGCCTTGGTCGGCGGGGATCGTGCGCCGGGTTGGCTGGTGGTGCTGTTGCCGGTGGGTTGGGCGCTGTGGCTGGCGGCGAAAGGCTGGCCATCGCCGGGATTGCTGCTGGCGCTTGTCGCCGGCGGCATTCTATTGCGTGCGGCCAGCCGGGCGGTCGACGGCTATTTCGGCGCGGTGCAGGACGCGCTGGCAGGGCGTATCGCGCGCTTTCCTGCGGATGCCGAATTGGTGGATCCGCGGTTGGCGGCGCTGTTGTGCCTGGTTTTGCTGCTGGTGGTGGCGTCGCTGGTGTTGGCGCTGGATCCGGCGGCGCAGTGGCTGGGGGCGTCGTGGACGGTACTGGCGCTGGGCTATATCCTGGTCAAACGGCATTTGTATCTGGCGCAGGCCTACGTGGGGGTGCTGGCCGCTTGGGGCGTGCCGATGGCGTTTGCGGCGCGGCTGGGCACGGTGCCTGCGCTGGGTTGGACGCTGTACGTGGCAGCCGTGTTCTGGGCGAGTGCCTGTGCCACTTGGCGGGCGATGGCCGAGCGCGATGACGATCTGCTGACCGGCGCCAAGTCGCTGGCCATCCTGCTGGGCGAAGTGGATTTGATCGGGCAAGGCGTGCTCTACGCCGGCGCCTTCATCGCCCTGGCGCTGGTCGGGCGTGAGGCGGGCATGGGCGTCTGGTACTGGGCCGGGCTGGCGCTGGCGCTGGTGCCGACGGCGCTGGCCTTCCGCGCCGCCCGCCAGCGCGATCCGGACGGCTGTCTGCGAGCGCTGGGCTACAACGGCTGGATTGGCTTGGCGGTGTTGGCGGGGATCGTCCTCGACTTCGCGCTGCGGGCGAAGTTGGTGGCGGCATGAATGATGTGGCAGCGCAGCCGGCCTGGTCGGTGCGGCTGGCGCTGCGCTGCGCGGCGTTCGCCGAGCGCTGGTTTCCCGATGCCTATGTGTTCGCCGCGATTGGCGTGGTGGTGATCGCCGCGTTTGCGATGGGCTTCGGCGCCAGCCCGGCGCAGGTCGCGCAGCGCTTCGGCGAGGGCTACTGGAGCCTGATCCCGTTCACCATGCAGATGGCCTTCGTGGTCATCGGCGGTTTCGTGGTGGCCACCGCGCCGCCGGTGGCACGGCTGATCGACCGGCTGGCGCGGCTGCCGCGAACGGGCCGCGGAGCGGTGTGCTTCGTGGCCCTGCTGTCGATGGGCAGCTCGCTGCTGAGCTGGGGGTTTTCGCTGGTGTTTGCGGGGCTGCTGGTGCGGGCGTTGGCGCGCCGTCGCGAACTCGACATGGACTACCGCGCCGCCGGTGCGGCGGCGTATCTGGGCTTGGGCGCGGTGTGGGCGCTGGGCCTGTCGTCGTCGGCCGCGCAGCTGCAGGCCAACCCGGCCAGCATGCCGCCGGGGCTGCTGCAGGTGACCGGGGTGCTGCCGTTCACCCAGACCATCCTGCTGTGGCAGTCGGTGCTGATGGCTGCGATCCTGATCGCGGCTTCGCTGCTGGTGTGTTGGCTGACCGCGCCCACGGGGGCGGCGGCGCGCACCGCCGAGAACTTCGCGGGCGCGACGGTTGACGTCGAAACCCCGCCGCTGCCGCCCGCCCCTGATTCCACCCGGCGGCCGGGCGAGTGGCTGGAGCACAGCCCGCTGCTGGTGATCCTGCTGTCGCTGCTCGGTTTCGGCTGGCTGGCGCTGGAATTCATCGACAAGCCGCTGGTGACGGCGATCGCCAACCTCAATACCTACAACTTCCTGTTCCTGTCGCTGGGCCTGCTGCTGCACTGGCGGCTGCGCAGTTTCCTCGATGCGGTCACCCGCGCGGTGCCGGCCACGGCGGGGGTGTTGATCCAGTTTCCGCTGTACGGCGGGATGGCGCTGATCCTGACCCACGCGACCGGCGCCGATGGGGTGGCGCTGTCGCACCGGCTGGCGCAGCTGTTCGTGCGGATCGCCAATCACGACACCTTTGCGGCAGTGATGGGCGTGTATTCGGCGGTGCTCGGCTTCTTCGTGCCCTCGGGCGGCGGCAAGTGGATCATCGAAGCGCCCTACGTGATGCAGGCGGCCAACGAGCTGCACTTCCACCTCGGCTGGACGGTGCAGATCTACAACGCCGCCGAAGCCTTGCCCAATCTCATCAACCCATTCTGGATGCTGCCGCTGCTGGGCATCCTCGGCCTGCGCGCGCGCGATCTGGTCGGCTTCACCTTCGTCCAGTTGCTGGTGCATGTGCCGCTGGTGCTGGGCCTGCTGTGGCTGTTGGGCGAGACGCTGGTGTATCTGCCGCCGGTGATGCCGGCGGGGGGATAAATCGAACTGTAGGGCGCAGCTGTGGGCGCGCCCTGCGCGCGACGGATGGGTCAGGCCACTCGCGCGCAGACCCAGGCCTCGACCTGCGCAACGCCGGCCTTGCGCAATGCCTCGGCAGCGGCGTGCAGGGTGGCGCCGGTGGTCATCACATCATCGAACAAGGTGACGTGCTCCGGCAGGGCGGCGCCGGTGGGCACGGTGAAAGCCCCGCGCAGATTGCGCTTGCGCGCGGTGGCGTCCAGGGTCGATTGCGCCGCGGTTGCACGCTGGCGCTGCAGCAGTTCGGGGCGCAACGGAATCCGCAGCGCGCGCGCCAGCGGCCGCGCCAGCTCCAGCGCCTGGTCGTAGCCGCGCCGGCGCAGGCGGCTGCGGTGCAGCGGCAGCGGCACCAGGGTCGTCGCCCGCTCCAGGCCGGCGAACTGCGCGCACATGCTCTGGACCAGCACCCGGCCGGCGGCAAAATCGTGGTGGAATTTCAGCCGCGGCAGCAGCGCATCGACCGGGAAGGCGTAGTCGAATGCGGCGTGCACGGCGGCCAGCGGCGGTGGGTGTTGCAGGCAGTGGCCGCAGATTCCCGCCTGCGGCAGCGGCAAGGCGCAGCGCGTGCAGGCCGGCCCCTGCCACGGCAGCTGCGCGTGGCAGGCGGCGCACAGATCGCGGTCGGGCAAGCCCGGATCGCCGCAAACCACGCAGCGCGGCGCAAACAGCCAGCGCAGGGGGGCGCGCAGGTCTGCGTCAACTTTTTGGCGACCTGATTGGTTGACGTGGTGGTCCATGCATTCCAGACTGCGCCCTTGCCCGCTTCAAGTCAGTCGGAAAACGCCCTTGTCCGCCGTCAGCCCTTTGCCCGATCGCCGCTTCCCGATCCGCCACGATTGGACCCGCGCCGAAGTTGAGGCCGTGTTCGATCTCCCGTTCACCGAACTGCTGCATCGTGCCGGCTGCGCCCACCGGGAGCATTTCGATCCAACCGAGGTCCAGGTCTCGACCCTGCTGTCGGTCAAGACCGGCGGCTGTCCCGAGGACTGCGCCTATTGCCCGCAGTCGGCCCACCACGGCACGTCGCTGGCGGCCAGCAAGCTGATGGACGTCGACGCGGTGGTCGAGCAGGCGCGCCAGGCCAAGGCCGACGGTGCGTCGCGGTTTTGCATGGGCGCGGCCTGGCGTTCGCCCAAGCCGCGCGACATGCCCAAGGTGGTGGCGATGGTGCGGGCGGTGAAGGCGCTGGGGCTGGAGACTTGCGTCACGCTGGGGATGCTGGATGCCGGACAGGCGCGGGAATTGAAGGACGCCGGGCTGGACTACTACAACCACAACCTCGACACCGACCCCGAGTATTACGGCCAGATCATCCACACCCGCACCGTGCAGGACCGCTTCGACACCCTGACGCATGTGCGCGATGCCGGCATGAAAACCTGCTGCGGCGGGATCGTCGGCATGGGCGAAACCCGCCGCCAGCGCGCCAGCCTGCTGGTGACGCTGGCGAACCTGCCCCGGCATCCGGAATCGGTGCCGATCAACCAGCTGGTGCCGGTGGCAGGCACGCCGCTGGCAAACGCGCCGGCGCTGGATCCATTCGAATTCGTGCGTACGGTGGCGGTGGCGCGGATCCTGATGCCGGCCTCGATGGTGCGGCTGTCGGCCGGCCGCGCCGCCATGAGCGACGAAATGCAGGCGCTGTGTTTCGCCGCCGGCGCCAACTCGATCTTCCACGGCGAAAAGCTGCTGACCACGGGCAACCCCGATCCGGGGTACGATAGCGCCCTGTTCCAACGCCTCGGTTTGCGCCCCATGTCCGTCGAAAACGTGAAATCCAGCCTCAGCGACATCCCCGGTCTGACCATCGTCAGGGAAAACAGCGGCGGCGGCTGCGGCGGTGGCGGCAGCTGCGGCTGCAGCGAAGGCGGCGGCACCGGCCCGACCCTGGCCGAGACCACCCGCAAGCGTGAGCTGGCCCAGCTTTCCCGCGAGCCGGAAGACGGCTGTGGCTGCGGCTGCGGATGCGAGCACGGCTGAGCGACCGCATCGCCGCGCAGCGCGCGCGGCGTGAGCAAAACCAGCGAACCCGCGTGCGGCGCACCTGCCTGCGCCGCGACGGCGTGCGCTGTGAAGTCGTCGGCGTCGACGGCGCGCGCCGCTGGCTGCTGAATTTCTGCAGCAACGATTACCTCGGCCTGTCGCAGCATCCGCAGGTGCTGGCCGCCCTGCACGCGGCGGCCAGCGCGGGCGGCACGGCTTCGCATCTGGTCTGCGGCCACGCGGCGGAACACGCGGTGCTGGAGCAGGCGCTGTGTGACTGGCAGCAGGCGCCGCGGGCGCTGCTGTTTTCCAGCGGCTATGCGGCCAATCTGGCGGTGCTGCAGGCGCTGCTGGGCCAGGGCGATGTCTGCGTGCAGGACCGGCGCAACCACGCCAGCCTGATCGACGGCGCGCGCCTGGCCGGCTGCACGCTCAAGCGGTATCCGCACGGCGATGCCGACGGCGCCGCACGCCAGCTGGGCGCGCATCCGCACGGCGCAGCGGTGCTGGCGACCGACGCGGTGTTTTCGATGGACGGTGACATCGCCCCGCTGCGCGAGCTGGCTGCGGTGGCGTGTACGCAGGACGCGCTGCTGTATGTCGATGACGCCCACGGCGCCGGCGTGCTGGGGCCGGACGGATGCGGCAGCGTGGCGGCGGCCGGCCTGGGCGTGGATCAGGTGCCGTTGCGCCTGGTCACCTTCGGCAAGGCCCTGGGCGGCGTGGGCGCGGCGGTGATCGGGACCGACGCACTCGTCGAACATCTGCTGCAGACCGCGCGCGCCGCGATCTACACCACCGCGATGCCGCCCGCGCAGGCGGCGGCCACCGCGGCCGCGCTGGCCGTCGTGCAGAGCGCGGAAGGCGACGCGCTGCGGGCGCGCCTGCAGGAAAACATCGCGCGGT
The DNA here is from genome assembly GCF_023953935.1 of Thermomonas sp. Classification (GTDB taxonomy): domain Bacteria; phylum Pseudomonadota; class Gammaproteobacteria; order Xanthomonadales; family Xanthomonadaceae; genus Thermomonas. The sequence goes on from NZ_JAMLIW010000005.1 coordinate 148,917, forward strand.
TCCGCAGCGGCGCCGCACGCCTGGGCCTGCCGCTGCTGCCCTCCGTCACCGCAATCCAGCCGCTGCCGGTGGGCGAAGATGGCGCGGCGCTGGCGCTGTCACGGGCGCTGGAATCGTGCGGCTACTGGGTCGGCGCGATCCGCCCGCCGACCGTGCCGGAAGGCGGCGCGCGGCTGCGCATCACCCTCAGCGCGAGCCATGCCGACGATCAGATCGACGGCCTGCTGGCCGCGCTGGCGCAGGCGCCCGAAGCACTCACACCCCGCCCACGCACAGGTATTTGAGCTCGGTGTAATCGGCCAGCCCGTACTTCGAACCTTCGCGGCCGTGACCGGACTGCTTGACCCCGCCGAACGGCGCGACCTCGGTGGAAATCAGGCCGGTATTGATGCCGACGATGCCGGCTTCCAGCGCCTCGGCCACCCGCCAGCTGCGGGTCAGATCACGGGTGTAGAAATACGCGGCCAGCCCGAATTCGGTGGCATTGGCTTGGGCGATGACTTCGGCCTCGTCGTGGAAACGGAACAGCGGCGCGACCGGGCCGAAGATTTCCGTGTGCGCCAGCTGCATGTCCGGCGTGCAGCCGCGCAGCACGGTGGGCTGATAGAACGTGCCGCCAAGCGCATGGCGGGCGCCGCCGATGAGCACCTGTGCGCCCTTGGCCACGGCGTCGGCCACCAGCGTCTCGACCTTGGCCAGCGCCTTGGCGTCGATCAGCGGGCCTTGTTCGGTGATGCCTTCCAGCCCGTCGCCCACGCGCAGCTGCGCGACCGCGGCGACGAGCTTCTCCGCGAATGCGTCGAAGATGCCGTCCTGCACGAACAAGCGGTTGGCGCAGACGCAGGTCTGGCCACTGTTGCGGAATTTGCTCGCAATGGCACCGGCGGCCGCGGCGTCGAGGTCGGCATCGTCGAACACGATGAACGGCGCGTTGCCGCCCAGCTCCAGTGAAACGCGCTTGACGTCCTCGGCGCACTGCGCCATCAGCTGCTTGCCGACCGCGGTGGAGCCGGTGAAGCTGAGCTTGCGCACGTCGGGATTGGAGGTCATCGCGCGGCCAATCGCGGCGGCATCGGCCCCGGTAACGATATTGAACACGCCCGCCGGCAGCCCCGCCTGCTCGGCCAGCACGCCCAGCGCCAGCGCCGAGAACGGCGTTTGCAGCGCCGGCTTGCAGACCACCGTGCAGCCGGCCGCCAGCGCCGGGCCGAGCTTGCGGCCGAGCATGGCCGAGGGAAAGTTCCACGGCGTGATCGCCGCCACCACGCCGATCGGCTGGCGCAAAACGAGAATGCGTTTGTCGCTGGCGTGGCCGGGGATGGTGTCGCCGTCCATGCGCTTGGCTTCCTCGCCGAACCATTCCAGGAAGCTGGCCGAATAGGCGATCTCGCCGCGCGATTCGGCCAGCGGCTTGCCTTGTTCGGCGGTCATCAGTCGCGCCAGGTCGTCCTGGTGTTCCAGCATCAGGTCGGCCAGCGCGCGCAGCACGCGGGCGCGCTCCTTCGCGGTCTTGCCGGCCCAGGCCGGAAAGGCTGCTTTCGCCGCCGCGATCGCGCGCGTGGTTTCCGCCGCGCCCATGTCGGGAACACTGCCCAGCCGCGCGCCGCTGGCGGGGTTGCGCACCTCGCAGGTGGCGCCGACGTCAGCATTGCACCACGCACCATTGATATACGCCTGTTGCCGCAGCAGGTCGGGACGGGACAACACGAGATTCATGGCGAGAGGTCCTTGCGATCGATGCGGATGGAGGAAAATGCCAGTATGACCACCGTGGCGTGATGGCCATTGTCTCGACAGCCTACCCAAGGCGTTCCACACTATTGCACCGGCAAGACATCTCTTGGGAAGGTCCCAAGTACCGTCATCCTCGCGAAAGCGGGGACTCATGGACGTTGACTGTTTGAAATGCAAAGTCCAGGGATTCCCGCTTTCGCGGGAATGACGATCAGAAGGTAGTGCTTCAACCTTTCCTGGATGCGCGCCGGTTGCCGTCATCACGCAAGGTGCAGGGTTTGAGCAGCAGCAATACCGCCCCGCTGGCCGGGCTGAAAGTCGTCGAACTGGCGCGCATCCTGGCTGGGCCGTGGATCGGCCAGACCTTGGCCGATCTGGGTGCCGACGTGATCAAGATCGAAGCGCCGATGGGTGACGACACCCGCCGCTGGGGGCCGCCCTTCGTCACGCGCGCCGATGGCGGTGCGGGCGATGCGGCGTATTACCACGCCTGCAATCGCGGCAAGCGCTCGTTGGTGGCTGATCTGCGCGATGCCGACGACGTGGCGCGGGTGCACAAACTCGCGGCGCGGGCCGATGTGTTCATCGAAAATTTCAAGGTCGGTGGATTGGCGAGATTCGGCCTCGACTACCCCAGCCTGCACGGGCGCAATCCGCGGCTGGTGTATTGCTCGGTGACAGGCTTCGGCCAGGACGGGCCGTATGCCGCGCGCGCCGGCTATGACGCGATGATCCAGGCGATGGGCGGGATCATGAGCCTGACCGGCGCGCCCGATGGCCCGCCGCAGAAGATCGGGGTGGCCTTCGCCGACCTGTTCGCCGCCCAGCACGGCATCATCGCGATCCAGGCCGCGCTGCTGCAGCGTGCTCACACCGGCGTCGGTCAGCATATCGACATCGCCCTGCTCGATTCGATGGTCGGGATGCTGGCCAATCAGGCGATGAATTACCTCGCCTCCGGACAGGTGCCGCAACGGTTGGGCAGCGCGCATCCAAACATCGTCCCCTACCAGCCGTTCGCCGCGCAGGATGGCGAATTGATGCTGGCGGTGGGCAACGATGCGCAGTTCATGCGCCTGTGCGCCGTGCTCGACCTGCCCGAGCTGGCTGCCGATGCGCGTTTTGCCGACAACGCCTCCCGCGTGCAGCACCGGCACGCGCTGGAGCCGATGCTCGCCGCAGCCTTCGCGCAGCGCCCACGTGCCGATGTGTTGGTGGCGCTGGAACGCGCGGGCATTCCCGCTGGACCGATCAACACGCTGGCGGACGTTTTCGCCGACCCGCAGGTGCGCCATCGCGGCCTGCGTCTGGAACTTTCCGATGCCGCCACTGCCGGCGGCGCGTTGCCGGGCCTGCGTACCCCGATCCGGTTCTCCGACGCTGCACTGGCGACGCAAACGCGCGCGCCGCAGCTGGGCGAACACAGCGCCGCCGTGCGCGCGGCGCTGGCGGCCAGCCCGGCTTGGCCGGCGCGCGAGGACGCGGCATGAGCCTGCACGTCGAAGTCATCGGCAGCGGCCCGCCGCTGGTGCTGTTGCACGGCTGGGCCATGCACGGCGGGGTGTTTCTGCCGCTGGCGGAGGCGCTGCGCGATCGCCATACGATGTATTTGGTCGACCTGCCTGGCCACGGCCACAGCCGCGACAACACTGTGCCCGTGGAACTCGATGCCTGCGCGCGCGCGGTGCTGGAAGCGGCGCCGGTTGCGCCCTGGTGCGGTTGGTCGATGGGCGGTGCGATCGCACTGCACGCGGCCAGCCGCTGGCCGCAGCGGATCCCGGTATTGGCGATGCTCGCCGCCACGCCGCGCTTCGTGGCCGCGCCGGACTGGCCGCAGGGGATGCCGGTGGCGACCTTTGCCGCGTTCGAGGCCGGACTGGCCGCCGATTGGCAGGCCACGGTCGAGCGCTTTCTTGCCTTGGAGGCCTTCGGCCTCGACGACGCGCGGGTACGCACGCGGCAATTGCGCACGCTGGCGCTGGAACGCGGCGCGCCGTCGCCGCGGGTGCTGGCCGAAGGCCTGCGACTGCTGGAATCCACCGATTTGCGGCCACAGCTGCCGACCTTGGAAATACCAAGTCTGTGGATGGCGGGGCGACGCGACCGCGTTGTCTCGCCGTTGGCGATGCAGGCCGCCGCCGCGCTGACACCCGGCGCACGCTTCATGCAGATCGAACACGCCGGCCACGCGCCATTTCTCACCCATCCGCAGGAAGTCGCCGCGGCATTGCTGGATTTTTTCGCCGCCGCGCCGACCCCGCCTGCACCGCCATCGAGCGAGCACCATGCCCACGCCCCTGTTTGATTCCCGCCAGATTCGCCGCCGATTCGCGCGCGCGGCGGCAACCTACGATGCCGCCGCCGCCGTGCAGAAAATCGCCGAGCAGCGTCTGCTGGATTCGCTGGATTACCTCGATGATCCGGCGCTGCAGCGGCAACCGCCGCAGCGCGTGCTCGATCTGGGCTGCGGCACCGGCAGCGCCAGCCGGATCATGCAGAAACGCTGGCCGAAGGCGCAGATCATTTCGATGGATCTGGCGCTGCCGATGCTGGAGCGCACGCGCACCGGCTCGAAGCGCTGGAACCCGTTTGCGCAGGCGCCGCTGCCGGTGTGCGCCGATGCGCGCACGATTCCGCTGGCCGATGGCACGGTCGACGTGATTTTCTCGAACCTGTGCCTGCAGTGGGTGGATGCGCTGGGGCAGGTGCTCAACAGCTTTCGCCGCGTGCTCAAGCCGCAGGGCCTGCTGCTGTTTTCCACTTTCGGTCCGGAAACCCTGTGGGAGCTGCGCGAGGCGTTCGCGCAGGCCGATGACGCGCCGCACGTGAGCGCATTCGTGGACGTGGCCGGGGTCGGCGATGCGCTGATCGACGCCGGCTTCTTCCAGCCGGTGGTCGACCGCGATGAAGAGGTCCGCCACCACCCCGACCTGCCCGCGTTGATGCGCGAGCTGCGCGCGCTCGGTGCCACCAACGCGCTACACAACCGGCGCGCGAGCCTGACCGGACGCGGCCGGTTTGCGGCGGCCGCGCAGGCCTACGAAGCGCAGCGCACGCCGGACGGGCTGCCGGCCACCTTCGAGATCATCAGTGCGATGGCCTGGGCACCGGAACACGGCGCACCGATCCGCGAAGGCGGCGTCGATCTTGTCACGGTGCCGGTGGCCAGCATCCCGATCCGGCGCCGACGATGAGCCTGCGCCGACGCGTGCTGCTGGCAGTCGGGCTGTCGTTGTTGGCGGCGCTGTTCTTCACCTCCACCTACGTGGTCAACCGCGCGGTGGCGCTGGAGGGCGGCCACTGGGCGTGGACGGCGGCTTTGCGCTACCTGTTCATGCTGCCCCTGCTGCTGCCGCTGATGCCTTGGCAGGGCGGCGTTGCGCCGGTCTGGCGGTCGCTGCGCGCGGCGCCGGGGCCGTGGCTGCTGTGGAGCGGGATTGGCTTCGTGCTGTTCTATGTCCTGCTGAGCTATGCCGCAGCCAGCGGCCCGGCGTGGCTGGTGGCCGGAAGCTTTCAGCTGATGGTGGTAGCCGGGATGCTGTGCGCGCCGCTGCTCTACCGCGATGCGCGGGCGCGGGTTCCGCGCGCGGGGCTGGCGGTAGGGCTGGTGATCGTGGCCGGGGTGATGTTGATGCAATTCGGCCATGCCCAGGGCCGGCTCGATGTGGCGGCCTGGATTGCGCTGGCCTGCGTGGTGGTGTGCGCGGTGGCCTATCCGTTGGGCAATCGCGGGCTGTTGCTGCATCTGGAGCGCAGCGGCGAGCCGCTCAATGCCACCCAGCGCGTGTTCGGCATGACCTTGGCCAGCCAGCCGGCGTGGTGGGCGCTGGCGCTGTGGGCGTGGCTGCGGGTGGGGCCGCCGACGCCGTCCCAGGCCGAAGCGGTGCTGGTGGTGGCGGTTCTGGCCGGGGTCGTGGCCACCATCCTGTTTTTCCAGGCCAGCGGCATGGTGCGGACGCAGGCCACCGCGCTGGGCGCGGTGGAGGCGATGCAGGCGTCCGAGGTGGTGTTTGCGGCCCTGCTCGGCGTGCTGTTCCTGGGCGAGGCGTGGCCGGCGGGAGTAGCGCTGTGGGGTTTGTGCGTCGTGGTGGCCGGGATGGCGCTGTTCGCGTGGGTGGTTGCGCGCGAAGCCGTGCACGACCAGCGCAAGGTGCAGGCCCTGCGCAGCGACAGCGGGCCGTGAACCGCGGCGGTCCATCGCAGCCCGCGGCCTGTGGCCGCGGTCGGCTCCTGCAGGTGGGGCGTTTTTCGTAGGCGAGCCGCAGGGGCGCGCTGAGGGCCCGTGACCTCAGCGCTCCAGAATTGCGGTCACGCCCATCCCGCCGGCGGTGCAGATGCTGATCAGGCAGCGGCGGCCGGCGCGGGCGCGCAGCTCCTTGGCGGCGCTGGCAACGATTCGCGCGCCGGTGGCGGCGAACGGATGGCCGCAGGCCAGCGAGGAGCCGTTGACGTTGATCCGGTCCGGATCGATCGCCCCCAGCGGCGCGGCAAGGCCCAGCCGGTCGCGGCAGTAGTCGGCGCTTTCCCAGGCCTTGAGCGTGCACAGCACCTGCGCGGCGAACGCCTCGTGGATCTCGTACAGGTCGAAATCCTGCAGGCGCAGGTTGTTGCGCGCCAGCAGTTCGGCCACGGCCACGGTGGGCGCCATCAGCAAGCCTTCGCCGTGGACGAAATCCACCGCCGCCACCTGCGCATCGCGGATGTGGCAGAGGACCTCGAAGCCGTGCTGCGCGGCCCATTCGTCGGTGGACACCAGACAGGCCGCAGCACCGTCGGTGAGCGGGGTGGAATTGCCGGCGGTCAGGGTGCCCTTGCCGGAGGTCTTGTCGAACGCCGGCTTGAGCGTGGCGAGCTTCTCGATGCTGGTGTCCGGGCGCAGGTTGTTGTCGCGGGTTTCGCCGCGGAAGCCGACCACCAGATCATCGAAGAAGCCGCGCCCGTAGGCCGCCGCAAGCTTGTGATGGGAGGCCACCGCCAGCGCGTCCTGCGCCTCGCGTGTGATGCCCCATTCGCGCGCCATGTCCTCGCAATGGTCGCCCATCGACTTGCCGGTGCGCGGCTCGGCGACGCCGGGGAAATCCGGCTTCAGTTCGCCCAGCCGGAAGCCCTTGAACGCGCCCAGCCGCTGCCCGAGGGACTTGGCGGCTTCGGCATGCAGCACGCGACGGCGCAGGTTCTGCCCGTACACGATCGGTACGTCGGAGGTGGTGTCGGAGCCGCCGCCGATGCCGGCTTCGATCTGCCCGGTGGCGATTTTGCCGGCGATGGAAAGAATCGTGTCCAGCGACGTGCCGCAGGCGCGCTGCATGGTGATGCCGGGGGTCAACGGCGACAGCCCGGAGGACAAGGTGGCTTCGCGACCGAGGTTCCAGTCCGAGGAATGCTTGATCACCGCGCCCATCGCGACTTCGCCCAGCTGTTTGCCGCTGAGGCCGAATTTCTCGACCAGCGCGCCCAGGGTGCGCACCGACAGGCCAAGGTTGCCGACATCCGCATACGCGGTGTTGCGCCGGCAAAACGGGATGCGGACCCCGCCGAGAATCGCAACTGGACGACCGTATTGCATGCCTTGCCCCCCGGCGGCAGCGGTGCCGCGCGCATAATGTACGCAGTGTAGTGTGACGGGATCGAGTCGAAGCTCCAGATGGGCGCACATTTTTCCTATTCGCAGGATTTCCGCGGCCAGATCGCGATCGAGCTGCGCGACGTCGGCGCGCCGGTGCGGCCGGCGCTGCCCGGTGCAATCGCCGGCGAAGTCGCCGCCCTGCTGGGGCGCGATCTGTCCAAACTGGCGCCGTCGGTGATCGGCTGCGACCTGGCCCTGGTCGGCGTCCACTACGACCCGGCCGAGGCCCTGCGGCCGGGCTGGCCGGTTCACCGCGCCGTGCAGGGCCTGCTCGAGCGAATGCCGGGCGAAGGCTTCGGCCCGCGCACGGTCGGCTTCGGCGCCGACGCCGATGGCCGGATGCCTGAATCGTTGCACGCTGATCCCGATTTTTCCGGCGGCGTGCTGCGGGTGATGCCGTTCGTCCTCAGCGGCCCGGCCGTGGCCGAAGCCAGCGCGGCGCTGGAAGAAGAGCTGTTCGACCGCGGGCTGGCCGAGGCCGACGTGGCGCTGGCACTGCAGGACGGACTGGGCGTGGAGGTTGAACACGTCCGCTACCAGAGCCTGCGCGACCTGCTGGCGATGACCGCGATGCAATACCAGCACGTCGGGTTGGATAATCTGTGGGCGCTGCTGGACGCGGCGCTGCTGGAGCCGCAGTCCGAATTCGTGCTGGCCCAGCCGCAGGAGCCACTGGCGCGCTACGCGGCCGGCGAGGTGCGACTTGGTTTGCTGGATTTTGCCGCATGGCAGCAGCGTGATGCCGAACCCGAGGCCGATCGCGAGCAGCGGGCGCAGGCTTTCAACCTGTTCGAAATGCGCCAGCGCCAGTACGCGGCCGTCCTGCGCGCCCACGGCGTGCCCGTGCAATTCGTGCACTGCCCGCAGGCGGATGCAAGTTGCCTGGGGTGAGGGGCGATCTGGCGGCAGTATTCACCCCGGTCGCGGGTGCCTGATTTCGGTTCGCGTATCCCCTCGCCGATGACGTGGACCGTCCGCCATCCGTGTATCCCGCCCACTGTTCATGTATCCGACCCACCGTTCGTGGTGAGCCCTTCGACACGCTCAGGACAGGCTTGTCAAACCATGAACGTAGGTGCCATTCCCGCCCGTGGTTCGACAGGCTCACCACGAGCGGGATGGGCTCACCACGAACGGGAGAGACTCACCACGAATGGGATGGACTCACCGCGAATGGGATGGACTCACCACGGATGAGAATCGTCAGAACTACGCACAAGATGCGCTCGTCCTGACTCCGTTCGTGGTGAGCCTGTCGAACCATGAGCGGAGTCAGGCAAAAATCCGGGGCGGGTGCCCGCCCCGGATCCCTCCCCGCATCACACCGCGTTTTTACAAGTCAAAACCGAAACCACCACCGACACTGCTCTCGCCGTGGGCAAAGCTGGCGCCCAGCGAGAACGAGCCGCGGTCGCCGATGCGCCGGCCATAGCCGATCGACACCGCGCCCTGGCCGCCCTGCGCGCCGACGCCAATGGCGATCCGCCCACGCGGGCTGTTGCTCATCGCCGCGTTGACCGCCATCTGGGTCATCGCCGTGCCCATCGCGCCGATCCGGTCGATGCGGGTGTCGGTGTGGGCAAAGCGCGCATCCACCTGCTGCTGGTACTGGCTGAAGGTGTCGTTCCAGGCTGCAAAGCGCTGGTCGGTATAGGCATTGGCCGCAGCCAGGGTCTGCGCCGACTTGGTGTCGGTGTAGCTGTTGGCGGCGGTCAAGGTGGCGGCGTCGCCGTCCTGCACCATCTGCGCCACCGCGGTCATGTCGGCGTCCTGTCCTGCCGGGCCTTGCGGACCGGTCGGGCCCTGTGGTCCGGTTGGTCCTTGTGGGCCCTGCGGCCCGGGCGTGCCCACGCTGCCAGCCAGCGAGGTCAGTTTGGAGTCCACAGCGGCGAACGCCGAGCCGACGTCGTGGTAAGCAACGCCCTGGATGGTGAAGGTGGGCGCGCCGAACACGCCGCTGGCGAAGGTCGCACCGCCGCCCATCCAGGTGGCGAGTGTGCGCAGCTGCAGCACGTTCACCGCATCGTTGTCGTCGATGCCGTCGGCGACATGGATCAGGCGCGCGTTGTAGTCGCTGCCGTAAGCGTTGCCAAACACATCCAGGTCTCCGGCCGCGTGCCCAAAGGACACGACGTCGGACTCATTGGCAACGGTTTGGAACCCAATCGCCGTGCTCCTTTCCGCATTCGCCACTGAGCCGGCTCCGATGGCGGTGCTCCAGTTGCCAGTGGCCCTGTTGATGTACCCGAATGCGCTGCTGCCCAAGGCGCTTGCGGTGTTGCCGTAGCCGAAGGCGGTGCTGGCTTCGCCCGACGCCATGTTGTTTGCCCCGAACGCGCTGGCCGATTGCTTGTGATTCGGCCCCCCGGCGTTGTTGTTGAAGCCGAAGGCGCTGGTCCAGGTGCTGGTGGCCGTATTCGCTGCGCCGAACGCGCTGGCGAACGCCGCTTCTGCCGTGTTCACGTAGCCGAACGCACTGCTACCTTGCCCCCGGGCCTGGTTGCTCGTACCGAAGGCATTGGCATCGGTGTTCCATGCGACATTGTTGTTACCAAACGCGTTGGAGCGTATGCCACTCGCGTTGTTGTGTTGACCGTAGGCACTGGCCATCGGATCGCAGGTGGCGTTGTCGGTACCATGTTCGTTGCCCTGATCGGTCGAAGGTGCCGGCGCGATGGGGTTGCCATTGGTGTCAACGCACACGGGATCGGCTGCAAACGCCGGCATCGACAATGTGCCCAACAGGGTCAGGCTCAGGATGGACAGCGCCAGCTGGCGCGGGCGGCGGGAAGGGCGGTAGGTGCGGGGTTTCATGCGTCGTTTCCTCGGGAAGGCTCCGGCGGCACTGCCGGCGTGATGGAGATATGCGAAACTCCGGCATCACACAGGACACGGCCCGGAGCGCGGCCATGGAATCCAACCCCGACACCGGCTCCGGCGCGGAAATCACCCACCTGTTGGCCTGCGCCCGTGCGGGTGATGCGGCCGCACTATCGGCGGCCTATTCGGCCATTTACGACGAGCTCAAGCGCGCCGCGCGGCAGCAATTGCGCCGCATGCGCGACGATTTCCAGACCACCGCGCTGGTGCACGAGGCCTACCTCAAGCTGGCCGGCGGTGCGCAGCTGGCGGCGGTGGACCGCAACCACCTGCTGGCATTGTCGGCGCGGGCGATGCGGCAGGTGCTGGTAGACGATGCCCGGACCCGCAAGGCCGACAAGCGCGGCGGCGGCGACGCGCCGGTGACCCTGACCGCACGGCTGGAAAACGGCGAGCGTGCCGCGCTGGAAGTGCTGGAACTCGATGAGCTGCTCAAACGCCTGCACGCACTGGATGAACGCGCCGCGCAGGTGGTGGAACTGCGTTATTTCGGCGGCTATGAGGAAGCCGAGATCGCGCAGATGCTGGGCGTCACCGATCGCACGGTGCGCCGCGACTGGCGCAAGGCGCGCGCCTTCCTGTTGGCCGAGCTCGGATGAGCGCGAGCGACGATCCCGCCCTGTCGCAGCGCAAACGCGCTCTTGCGATCTTCGACGCGGTCGCCGAGCTGGAAGGCGACGCGCGCGAGGCAAGGCTGCTGGCGTTGTGCGCCGGCGAGGCGGGCCTGCTGGCACAGGTGCGCACCTTGCTGGCCGCCGATGCAGGCGAGACCGAGCCGTATTCGAATGCACCGCGGTGGGCTGAGGCGTTGGCAACCCCGGCAGAGCCGGACGCCGATCCGGCGCTGGGCCGCTGCATCGGTGCGTGGAAGATCGTCGGCGTGATCGGCCAGGGCGGCATGGGTGCCGTCTATTCGGTGGAACGCAGCGACGGAGCCTACGCCCAGCGCGCCGCCCTCAAGCTGATCCGCGCCACCGCCGATTCCCCGGCTGCGCGCGCGCGTTTCCTGCGCGAACGGCAAATCCTGGCCGGCTTGCAGCATCCCAATATCGCCAGCTTGCTGGACGGCGGTTTCAGCACCGACGGCGAGCCGTACTTCGTGATGGAACAGGTCGATGGCCAGCCCATCGACCGCTGGTGCGATGCGCGTGTGCTGGGCCTGAGTGCGCGGGTCACCTTGTTCCTGCAGGTGCTCGATGCGGTGCGCTATGCGCATCGCAACCTGGTGGTGCATCGCGACCTCAAGCCGTCGAACCTGCTGGTCGATGGCGAGGGGCGGGTGAAACTGCTCGACTTCGGCATCGCCAAGCAGTTGCAAGGCAGCGAGCTGACAGCTACGCATGATCGTGCGCTGACCTTCGAATACGCCAGCCCCGAACAATTGCACGACGCCCCGATCACCACCGCCACCGATTTGTGGCAATTGGGCGTGATCCTGCATCGCCTGCTGTCCGGCGCGCACCCGTTCGGGCTGACCCGCGACACCCCGGTGGCCAGCCAGCTGCAGCAGCTCGAGCGCGAGCCGGAACCGCTGACCCGCGCCGCCGCGCAGACAACGGCGGAACAGGCCGCCCTGCGCGGAGGCTTGAATCCCGCCGCACTCGCGCGTGCGCTGCGCGGCAATCTGGCGGCCATCGTGCAGACCTGCCTGCGCCGCGACCCGGAACAGCGCTATGCCTCCGCCGACGCATTGGCCAATGACCTGCGTGCCTGGCTGGACAACCGCCCGATCGCCGCCGTGCCGCTGTCGCGCGGCCAGCGTGCGCGGCTGTGGCTGCGCCGCAATCGTGGACTGGCGGCAGCCATCGGCGCGGTGACACTGGCCCTGCTTGTCGGCACCGGCGTGGCGCTGTGGCAGGCGCGCGAGGCGCAGATGCAGGCGCGGCTTGCCGAGCAGCAGCGCAGCGAAGCGCAGCGACAAGGGGCCACCGCACAGGCGGCGCTGGATTTCCTTGGCAACACGATGCTGGCGGCATTGCCGGATCAAGCACTGGACACCAAGATCACTGCGCGACAATTGCTTGAGGCGGCAACCCGCAAGCTGGGCGATGATAAACAAATGCCTGCAGCGGTGCGCCAGACCGTGCAGCGCAAGCTGGGGCAGATGTATCTCACCTTGGGTGAACCGAGCATTGCAACCGAATTGCTGGCCGCCGGGCTCAACGGCGTACAGCCCCGTGGTCGCGATGATGCGCTGAAACTGGCAGATGACATCTCCAATTATTCAAACGCGCTCGGTGCGCTGGAGCGTGGCAAGGAAGCACTCCAGCAAGCGCAGCGAGCGATGCGCATGCGCGCGCGCTATGCTCCCGACGACCAGCAGGCGCGCCTCAATTCCCTGTTTGATCTTGGCTACGCCCAGTTCCGCAATGGGGATGCCGCCGCTGCGGAGTCCTCCTGGAAACAGGCGATTGCGGTGGTCAATGCCATGCCGGAGCCGCCGCCGGCTGCGATCACCGTCTATTCCTATCTCGCCTCGCTTTACAGCTGGACCGGCGATGCAAAAAAAGCCATGGATACGGCGCAACAAGGCCTGTCGTTTGCAGACAGGGCAAGGATCCCGCAGGAATCGCCAGAACGCCCCGGCCTGCTGCGCGCGCTCTCGGATGCGCAAGCCGTCTCCGGCGACCAGCGCGGCGCCGAGCGCAGCATTCGCCAGGCCATCGCCCTGAGCGAAAAGTATTTCGAAGGGGGAGCCGACATCAGCAAGCTGTACGGCAGTCTTGGACTGGTGCTGAAGGATCAAGGACGTTTTCCCGAAGCGTTGACCGCGATGCAACATGCCGACAGCCTGGGCGCGACGTCCGACGCGGTGCCGCTGGAAATCGCCATCCGCAAGGAGCATCTGGGCAGCGTATACGACGGCCTTGGCAACTATCCGCAAGCGCTGCAACAGTATGCTGACGCGATCGCATTGCTGGCAGGTATTCAGGATGGCAATGCACCGAACGTGGTGCGAAAGCTGCGCGTGCGGCAGGCACGCATTGCCGCCAAAGCCGGCAGAGCCAGCTGGGCCTATGCCCAGCTGAGCGCCTTGCGCGAACCCATGGGCAAGGAAGATGGCACGGCATCGCAGGATTACGCCTACCTCGTCCTGCAGCAGGCGGTGGCAGCGAAACTGATGGGCGACTTTGCGCATGCGGCGGCGCTGCTTGCTGAGGCGGAAGCGCTCTGGGCCAAGGCCGCACCGCCCACGCACCCGATCTTCGCCAGCATTCAACGCATGCATGCGGCACTGTCGCGGCAGCAAGGCGACCTTGCCGCGGCCGAACAGGCGCAGCGCAAGGCCATCGCGCAGCTGACTGCCGGCACCCAGCCCATCGATCTTGCCATCGCCCGGGCAGAGCTTGCGGCAATCCGTTCGGAACGCGGTGACTCAGCCGAAGCGCGGCGCTTGCTCGCGCAGGCCCTGCCGGTGTTGCGCGAAGCGGTGCTGCCGCAGGAAGTCAACCGCGCCGCCGCCGAGGCGCTGGCGCGCAAGCTCGGCGTGAGCTGAGGCGGCGACATCGCTGAGGCGGAATCACGGAGTGCAGGCGCCTGCCGATGCCGGCGTCAGGGTGAAACGCTCGCCGCCGCTGGTGGTGCGCGATTGCGCGCCGGCCGTGGTGGTGCCGCCACCTGCGGTGGTCAGCGTGCCGGGCTTGTCTTGGCCGTCGGGGAATTCGATGTGATAGCGGCCGCCGGCATTCCAGCGCAGGCCCGGGATGTTCGGCGTGCGCACGAATTTGTAGGTGCCATCGACGCCGCCGCTGAATTCGACGCCGAACATTTTTCCGTTCAAGACGAATGTTTCATCGATGTTGCAGACCACCTGATCTACCGGGTCGCCGCTGCCGCCAACGATGTGGAACGCACGCGATGCGGGCGTCACCGAAGTCATCCCGCCACAGCGCTGGCGCTTGTCATCGGGATCCGTGCGTGGTTCGTTGGAGCATTTTTCTTCGGGCTCGGTGTCGACGATGGTGGCCGATCCGGCGATCGGGGCCGGTGTGCTCGCCGTCGAAGCCGCTGGCGCGGGCGTTGCGGTCGATGGCGGACTCCTGAATTGCGGCGAACAGGCGGCCAGCGTCAGCAGCGCCAGCGTGGTGAAGCCGAAGGCAGGGAGGTGGCGCTGGTTCATGGCGCCGCCTTGCAATCGCTGATCTTGGTCCAGGTGGTGGTGCGGGCCGGCTGCGGCACGCAGAGCGCCTGGCCTCCCGTATGCGCGCACATCTCGGCGGTGGCATAGGTCGCCGTCAGCCTGTTCTCGGGACCGCTCAGGGTGTAGGTACCTGATTGTTTGTAGTCAACGCCGGCGGCCGTGAGCTGCACCTCGAACGTGCCGCCGGTGCGACTGGTGGGCGTATGGGTGAGCGTGAGGCCGCAGAATTCGGTGCTGAAGGGTTTGTCGATGTCGCAGGCGTCGTATGGCCTGACCACGCAATCGGCGCCCGAGGTGGTCGTGCCCATCCCGGCAACATCGATGCTGTAGGCGCGCGTTGCAGGCGCCGTGGCACCACCCATGCCACCGCAGCGTGGGCGCTTGTCGTTTTCATCCGTGGGCGGTTCGTTGGTGCATTTTTCTTCGGGTGGAGTGGTGGCTGTGCCCGTCGCCGCGGCGGCGGGCGTGGCTGCAGCCGCAGTTGTTGGCGTTGGATTACCCGATTCGGACGTTGGTGCGCAGGCGGACAGCAGCAAGGTGAGAGCGCAAGCAAAACCCGGCAAACGCCAAGGGCTGCGCTTCCAGCTGCGCTGATGGTTGATGGTGTTCACTCGCTGCACGCCTCGATGCGCGTCCAAGTGGAGGTGAGTGCCTGTCGTTGGTTGGTGCCGCAGGCGGTCAGGCCGGCGGCTTTGCCGCAGACGGCGGAGGTGGACTGGAAGTTCCCGGTCATGCTTTCTTCGGGGCCGCTCAGGCTGTAGTTGTAAGTGGTGTCCACCACGCCGCCAGCACCAAGGAAACGCCACAACACCGTTCCGCCCTTGGCGCTGGTGGGCGTGAATGACATGTTGACCATGCCGCCAGCGATCTTGCCGCTGAACGGCTGGGTGATGTCGCAGGCGGTAATGGTGTCGCCGTTGCCCAGCGTGATCCGATAGGCGTGCGAAGCGCTGGACTGCGGTACGCCCATGCCGCCGCAGCGCGGGCGCTTGTCATCGGGATCCGTGCGCGGTTCGTCGGTGCATTTTTCTTCGGACTCGGTGTCGACGATGGTGGCCGATCCGGCGGCCGAGGCCGGTGCGCTCGACGTGGCAGCCGTTGGCGCGGGCGTCGGGGCAGGCGGTGTCGTGGTCTGCGGCGCGGGCTTGGAGCAGGCCACGAGCAGCAACAGCGTCAGGGGCAGGCAGGCGCGCATCGGGATGGGCATGGCAGCAGTCCGTTTCGGGGTTGGAATAAGTAGCGGAAATTCCCGCCGGAACCGGACATCCAGCCGATGGCCCATCACGGCACCAGTCGGATCACCCCGCAGGCCACCCGCGCCCCGGCGTTGCCGGAGGGCTGGCTGGCGTAGTCGTCGACGGCGGCATGGACGATCACGGCGCGGCCGAGGATGTCATGCGGCGAGCCATCACCCAGACCGACGCCCGTTACCCAGGCATCGACATGGGCCACGCCGTTGGCGTCAGCGACAAGGTTGTCGATGTCGCCGAGGTGGTGCGCGCCGTGGCCGCTGCGTCCGTGCGGGGCGTGGTTCGGGTTGAAATGCCCGCCGGCGCTGCTGGCGTCGACTGCGCTGCAATCACCGGTTTCGTGGATGTGGAAGCCGTGGCTGCTGCCGGGCTGGAGCCCACCGATGTCGCCGTGGATGTGCACGCCCCTGGCACCACTGTCGAACATGAGCCGGCCGCTGACCAGGGTCGCCGAGGCCGCGGCAAGATTGGCGATGGCATGGCGCGCAACCGGCGTCGGCGTGTTCGTCTGCGGACGCGGGGCGGGTGCGCTGGCGCAGGCGGACAAGCCGACGGCGAGAATGACGGGCAGCGCGATCCTGAGTTTCAACGCATGCGGCATGGGACTCTCCGTGGGCGTGTGTGTGCCTGCACTATGCCTGTGACGGGCTTTTGCCGCCACGGCTGCTCCGATCGTGCCTGTCGCGCCCTGCGGTGCGCTCCCACAAGAGGCGGCACAGTGATTTCGCGTGGGAGCGCACCGCAGGGGCGCGAAGAACGGCCTATCGACCCGAGTGGAGGCAGCTCCTCAGTGTCGCTTGCGCGACGAACCCAGCTTGCGCGTCACGGTATTGCGGCTCATGCCCAGCGCCTCGGCGGCTTCGCCACGGCGGCCGTCGCGCAGGGACAGCGCGACCTCGAGCATGGCAAGGTCGAGGCGTTCGCGCGCCTTTGCGTGCAGGTCGGCCGTGCCGGCGATGAGCTGTTGCCGGGTCCAGTCGGCCAGTGCCGTCGTCCAGTCGTGCGCGGCATCGACGCGGCCAGAATTCGATGCAAGGTTGGTGAGGTCGAGGTCGCGAGCACTGATCGTCTCGCCCGGAGCCAGTGCGGCCAGCCGCCAGCACAGGTTTTCCAGTTCGCGCACATTGCCCGGCCAGGCGTGGGCGTGCAGGCGTTCCAGCGCGGCGGGCGCGAGCTTGCGCGCCGGCAGGTGCAGGCGGGTGGCGGCGGTGGCGAGAAAGCGCGCCGCCAACACGCCGATGTCCTCGCGGCGTTCGCGCAGCGGCGGCAGGTGCAGGCGCACCACGTCGAGACGATGCAGCAGGTCGGCGCGGAAGCGTCCCTGTTCGACCAGCGCTTCCAGCGGCTGGTGGGTGGCGGCGAGCACGCGCACGTCGACCCGGATCAATTCGCGCCCACCGACGCGGAAGAACTCGCCTTCGGCCAGCACCCGCAACAGCCTGGTTTGCAGGGTCGCGGGCATGTCGCCGATTTCATCGAGGAACAGGCTGCCGCCGTTGGCTTGCTCGAAACGACCGATGTGACGCCGCTGTGCACCGGTGAAGGCACCGGCCTCGTGGCCGAACAGTTCGGACTCCAGCAGTTCGGCCGGAATCGCGGCCGTGTTCAGCGCCACGAAGGGTTTGCCGGCGCGCGGCGATTCGCGGTGCAGCGCGCGCGCCACCAGCTCCTTGCCGGTGCCGGTCTCGCCGGTGATCAACACCGACAGCGGCACCTGCGCAAAACGGCCAATCGCGCGGAACAGTGCGCGCATCGCGGGGGCTTGCCCGATCAATTCGGTGGATGGCGCGGGTGCGGATAGCGAGACTTCCGCTGGCGAGACTTCAGGCATCTCCAGCCCCGCGGCGTCCTGCGGCAGGCAGCGCCTGACCAAGTCCACCGCCGCATCGAGATCGAACGGCTTGGACAGGAAATCCTGCGCACCGCCGCGAAACGCGCCGGCGGTGCTGGCGATGTCGGTATGCGCCGACATGATGATCACCGGCAATTGCGGCCGCTTCGCCTTGAGTCGGTCGAGCAGGGCCAGTCCGTCCGTGCCCGGCATGCGCACGTCGGCCAACACCAGCCTGGGCATGCGTCCGGAGTCCAGCGCGACCAGCGCTTCATCGGCGCTGGCGAATGCGGTCACCCGGTAGCCGGCCTCGGTCAACGCCGCCGAGAGCACGAACCGGATCGAACGATCATCATCGACCACCCACAGGCTCGCAGGCTCAGTCATCGGCCACCTCCACCGCCAGCGGCAGCAACAGGGTGAACACGGTATGCCCGGGGCGCGAGCGCCAGACCAGCACGCCGCGATGCGCGCGTGCCACCTGTTGTGCCTGCGCCAGCCCGAGCCCGGTGCCTTCGGCACGACCGCTGACCAAGGGCAGCAGCAGGTGTTCGGCCAGCTCCGGCGGCACGCCGCGGCCGTCATCGATGATTTCCAGGCGCAGTGCCAGCGGATGCAGGGCATCGCCGATGCGCACGCCGTGTTCGGCGCGGGTGCGCAGGCTGACGGTGCCGGCGCCGGCTTCGATCGCGTTGCGCACCAGGTTCCAGACGGCCTGGGTCAGCGCATCGGCATCACCGAGCAGCTCCGGCAGCGACGGATCGTAGTCACGTTGCAATCGCACCGCCCAACCCGCGTCGCTTTCCGCCAGCCGCACCACCCGTTCCAGTACCGCGTGCACGTTGATCGCCGCCAGCGCGCGTGGTGGCGCCGGGTTGAGCAGGCGATCGACCAGCACGGCCAGTCGCTGCGCTTCGCTTTCGATGATGCCGGTGAGTTCGCTTTCGTCGGAACCGACCCGGCGCGCCAGCAGTTGCGCCGCACCCTTGATCCCGGCGAGCGGATTGCGCAATTCGTGGGCCAGTCCCTTCAGCGAGGCCGCCAGTGCGGAAGGCAGCAGTTGTGCCGGGTCGGTGCCGGGGAATTCGTCGACCGGATGCAGCTCCAGCCAATAGCCAGCCTCGCTCGGCGTCAGCCACAGGTCGGCGAAGCGGGGGGCGGCGCTGCCGGGGAACGCCAGTCCCACCGCGCGCAGTCGCAGTGGCGCGTCCACGGGTTCGGCCAGCACGCCGACCAGCTGCTCGCCCGCCTGTTCCAGCGCGGCCGCGTGCAGGCCGTGCAAGCGCCGCTGGCTCACCCCGAACCAGCGCGTGGCCGCGGCATTGGCAAATGCGATCCGCGCCCCGGCATCCAGCCGCAGCAGCGGCGTGGCCAGCGCGTCCGGAATGAAATCAGCCGGTGCATCGGAATCCATTTGCACGAATTTAGTGCAAATGCGACGGGATGCAAACCGCGCGATTTGCGGCAGCGGAATGTTAGGCTCAGCGCGCACGCCAGGTGCAGTCTCGCTGGGGAACATGGAGCGACGGGATCCATCGCCGGAAGATGCGGATCGGGCGCGGCAGCCGCTGGCGCTCAACCCGACCCGCGTACGCCAGATCGGCTGGGTGGTGCTGGCGGTCTTCGTCACCCTGGTGGCCTTGAACATTGCCCGTGAGCGCTGGGTCTCGGTGCTGTTCGACGCCATCGTCGTGGGCCTGCTGGCGCTGACGCTGTGGCAAAACGCGCAGGGCCGGTCGCTGCGGGCGGTTCATCTGATGGTGGCTTCGCTGGCGCTCGGGCTGATGGCCCTGATGTTCGCCGGGCAAGGACTGTACGACGAAGCGCCGATGGCTTTTCCGACCTTGGTGGTGCTGGCGGCCATGCTTGGAGCACATCGGCTGACCCGGGCGCTGGTGGTGATCCTGCTGGTCTCGCTGGTCGTCGCCTACGGACTGGATCAAACCGGCATCCTGCCCAGCGTGCAGGATTCTCCGCCCTGGGTTCGGCTGTTCGAGGTGGGGCTGATCCTGGTGATCACCTGGATGCTGGTGCAGATGATTTCCGACGACCTGCGCAACGCCATCACCCGGCTGGAGGGGGAAAAGCAGGCGCTGCAACAGTCACGTCAGGAAATCGAACGGCTGGTGCAAAGCGACAATCTGACCGGATTGCCCAACCGCCTGCTGGCCCGCGACCGGCTGGAACAGCTGCTGGTTCAGGGTGCGGAAAGCGGGCGGGTCGTGGCGGTCATCTTCCTCGATATCGACAACTTCAAGACCATCAACGACTCGCTCGGGCATGCGGCCGGCGATGCGCTGTTGCTGCAGGTGGCGGTCAAGCTGCGCGCCGCCCTGCGCGACACCGACACGGTGGCCCGGATCTCGGGCGACGAGTTCGTGATCCTGCTGCCCAACCTGAAGACCGAAAGCGCAATCGCCACCGTCATCGGCAAGATCAACCGGGCCTTCCGCGAGGCGTTTTCGGTTGACGGGATGTCGGTGCTGGTGACCGTGTCGATGGGCATCACGGTGTCGCCGCGCGATGGCGAGGACGTCGATGTGTTGCTGAAGAACGCGGACATGGCCATGTACCGGGCCAAGGATCTCGGCCGCAACACGTTCTGCTTCTTCGACCCCGGCATGAATGAGAGCGTGGCCGAACAGTTGCGCATCGCTGCCGGCCTGCGCACCGCGCTGGCCAATGGCGAGCTGCGGGTGTACTACCAGCCCCAACTCGAACTGGCGGGCGAGCGGGTGATCGGCGCCGAGGCGCTGCTGCGCTGGCAACACCCCGAGCAGGGCTTCATCTCGCCCACCGTGTTCATCCCGATCGCCGAACGCAGCGGGCTGATCCACGAGATCGGCGACTGGGTGCTGCAACAGGCCTGCCGGGACGCGCAACAATGGCGCGCGGCCGGACTGGGCGATCTGACGGTGGCCGTCAACGTGTCGCCGTTGCAACTGCGCCGGGCCGATTTCGACGTGGTGGTGGCCGCGGCGCTGGCCGCCGCCGGATTGCCCGGTGAAGCACTCGAACTGGAGTTGACCGAATCCTCGCTGATCGCCGACACCCGCGATCTCGCCGAATTGCTGCAACGGGTGGCGCGGCGCGGCGTGCGGATCGCCATCGACGACTTCGGCACCGGCTACTCCAACCTCAGCTACCTGCGTCGACTGGCGGTGCACCGGCTGAAGATCGACCGCGCGTTCGTCGACGGGATTTGCAACGATCCCAACGACGAGGCGCTGGTGCGCGCCATCACCGAGATGGCCCAATGCCTGGGGCTGGCGGTCGTGGCCGAAGGCATCGAGGACAGTGCCACCCTGCAACGGCTGCGCGGCTTGGACTGCCAGAGCGGGCAGGGCTACTTCTGGTCGCAGGCGGTGCCGCACGAAGCCTTCGTCGACTTCGTCTGCGCCAGGCGTGGCTGCGTAAACGACAGCGGCGGCTGCCGGCCCGGGTGAACCCGCACAAACGCGGCCCACCCGCCGTACGCCGCCGTGCGGGCGCTGCGGCAAGGCCACCGCGGCGCCAGAGATTCCCCGGCATTGGCGGATGGTCTAAAATTGCGGCGATTTCACTAACTTGGCTGCCAGACCGATGCTTCCGCTGCTGGGGCTGGTGCTTGCCGCACCGCCCACCCTCGGCGCCCTGCCACCCACGCCGCTGCTCCAGCAGGAGCTCGTGCTGCGGCTGGTCGACCCGCCGCGTTGCCTGCACGCACGCTGCCTGGCCGGCGAATGGCGGGTGGAGGCGATGCCGACGATCCCGTCCGGCCAGCTGCCTGTCGATGGCAACGCATTGCCGGGTAGCGGCGCACGGCCAAACCTCCCCGGCACGCCGCCGGAGCAGGTCAAGCTGCGGGGCAACAATGCCCGCGTGGGCTTGCAGTACGGCAGGCAGATGGCGAAAA
This sequence comes from Thermomonas sp., assembly GCF_023953935.1. Classification (GTDB taxonomy): domain Bacteria; phylum Pseudomonadota; class Gammaproteobacteria; order Xanthomonadales; family Xanthomonadaceae; genus Thermomonas. Next base: position 170,274 of record NZ_JAMLIW010000005.1, read on the forward strand.
CCGGGCAGACCAGCGTGCGCGTGGTCATGGAGACCGGCTACCGGCTGCAGGGCCATGCCGATGACGGCATCGCCGGCACCGGCCCGGTGCTGCGCGGGCAGCTGGAATGGAGCCATGCCCTTGGCCAACGCAGCCGCTTGTCGCAAACGGCGCGGCTTGAAGCCGGGCAGCACGGCGCCTACCTGCGCAACAACCTGTTGCTGGATCTGAGCCTGCACCCGAAGTGGAGCCTGGGCGCCGGCGTGGAAACGCGCCGCGACAGCCACCTGACCACGCGCAACCAGACCGACCTGACGCTGAAGCTGCGCTATCTGCTCTGAGCGGCGCGCGGCTGCCTCGGTCAGACGGCGTCGATCAACGCGCGCGCGCCCTGCGCCAGCAGGGCCTGGGCCACTTCGACTCCCAACGCTTCCGCCTCAATGACGCTGCCATGGGCCTGCGCGCGTACGCAGCGGCCATCGATGACCGAACCGACCAGGCCCTGCAAGTGCAGGCGCTCGCCGGATCGCGTGGCCAGTGCCGCCACCGGCACGTGGCAACTGCCGTGCAAGGCGCGATTCATCGCGCGTTCGGCGTCCACGCAACTGCGGGTCTGCGCATCGTCCAGCGCGGCACACAGCGCGATGACCTGCGGACGGTCGCTGCGGCATTCGATCGCGATTGCGCCCTGCGCGGGCGCGGGCAGCCAGGCCGGCGCATCCAGCCGCGCACGGATGCGCGCTTCGAACCCGAGCCGTTGCAAGCCGGCGCAGGCCAGCACGATGGCGTCGTAATCGCCGGCATCGAGCTTGCCCAAGCGAGTATTGACGTTGCCGCGCAGGTCACGCAGGTCGAGGTCGGGCCGCAGTGCGCGCAGCTGGGCCTGCCGGCGCAGCGACGAGGTGCCGACCCGCGCGCCTTGCGGCAGCGCAGCGAGCGCGTCGAAATGATTGCTGGCAAAGGCATCGGCGGGATCGCTACGGGCGAGGATCGCGGCCAGGGTGAAGCCCGGCTCCAGCTCCATCGGCACGTCCTTGAGCGAATGCACCGCGCAATCGGCCTCACCGCGCTGCATCGCCAGTTCGAGCTCCTTCAGGAACAAGCCCTTGCCACCGATCGCCGCCAGTGAGCGATCGAGGATCTCGTCGCCACGCGTGGACAGCGGCACCAGTTCCACCTGCAAACCGGGATGGGCCTCGCGCAGGCGGGCGGCGACGTGCTCGGTCTGCCAGAGGGCGAGCTGGCTCTTGCGGGTGGCGATGCGCAGGGTGGTCATGCGCGCATTATCGCCGGTCGGTGTCGAACGCGCCGCGAGGTCACGGGGTGCAGTTTATTGGCAGGACTCCGCACGACTGCGCATGGGTGTTCGATGGTCAGGGATGTGCACCTGCCTCGGCAGTGGCGTCCGAACCTTGGCGAACCCATCCGTTCGTGGCGAATCCATCCCGTTCGTGGTGAGCCTGTCGAACCACGATGGAATGGGTGCCGCCGTTCATGGTTCGACAGGCTCACCACGAACGGCTTTGAGCATCCCGTCCAGGAACGGCGCAAACACCCCGTCCGGGAACGGCGTAAACACCACGGTCAGGAACGATCCGTCACAGATGCCGCAACGTCTCGCGCAGCTGGGTCAGGCAGCGGCGGCTGATTTCCAGCGGCGTCTCGACATGCCGCAGCACTGCATGCACATTGCCTTCCGGGGAGCGCCGCAGTTCCACGATCTCATCGCGTGCAACGAGGCAGTTGCGGTGGATGCGCACGAAGCGCCCGGAAAATTCGGTCTCCAGTGACTTCAAGGATTCCTCTATCAGATCCTCGCCGCGCGCGTGGTGGACGACCACGTATTTCTCGTCGGCCTGCAGATAGCGGATGTCTTCAATCGGAATCAGCCGCAGGCTGCCGCGCAGGCGCGCCGCCAGATGGCTGCGCGCGGCGGCCTGGCTTGCACCTTCCTGCTTGCGCTCGCGACCGGCGAGGAAGGTCCGCACCTTGTCCAGCGCGGCGGCCAAGCGCTCTGCGCGGACCGGCTTGACCAGATAGTCGATCGCCTGTGCCTCGAAGGCCGACAGCGCGTGGGCATCGAAGGCGGTGCAGAACACCACCGCCGGCGGCGTTTCCAGTTCGGCCAGCTGGCGCGCGGTTTCCAGGCCGTCCATGCCGGGCATGGAAATATCCAGCAACACGAGGTCGGGGGCAGTGTCCGCGCAGGCCGCCAGCGCGGATGGGCCATCGCCGGCTTCGCCGCACACTTCGAACCCCGCTTGCCCAGTCAGCAAGTTGCGCAGGCGCGCGCGGGCCAGCGGCTCGTCGTCGACGATCAGCACCTGCACTGCCGCTGCCTCCATCGCGTGGTCTCCCCGCCAGCGATCACCGCCTGCGATGTTAGCCGCCTCGCTTCGCCGCCGTCATCTCGCCGGCACCGCCAGCCGCGCTTCGATCCACTCGCCCAGCGCACGGATTTCCTCGCCGCAGACCTGATGCTGCATCGGATAGTGCTGCCAGGCCACATCGAAGCCGAGCCCGCGCAACGTCTTCGTCGAGGCATCACCGGCCGCCACCGGCACCACCGGATCGAACAGGCCGTGGGCCATGAACAGCGGCTGCGCATTGGCGCCCGGCTGCAACGCCGCCTGCGCTTGTTCCGCGGTCATCGGCAAATAGGTGGACAGCGCGATCAAGCCAGCCAGCGGCGTCTTGCGTGCCAGCCCGGCCGCCAGGGTCACAGCGCCGCCCTGCGAGAACCCAGCCAGCAGCATGCGGCTGGCGGGAATGCCGCGCTCGGCCTCGCGCGCAATCAGCGCCTCGACCTGCGCCACCGATTCGGCCACGCCAGCGCGATCCGCGCGTTGCGCCAGGTCACCGAACTCGAAACTGGTGATGTCGTACCAGGCCCGCATATGCATGCCGCCATTGATCGTCACCGGCCGCACCGGCGCGTGTGGAAACACGAAGCGGATCGCCGGCCAACTCCGACGCACCAGCTCCGGCACGATCGGCGCGAAATCGTGGCCGTCGGCACCGAGGCCGTGCAGCCACAGCACCGTCCATTGCGGGTTGGGGCCGGTGTCCTGTTCGATGGTGTCCAGCAGCATCACGGCTCCCCGGGTGGATGCCGCCCATTATGCCGGCAGTCGCGACAGGCTCGTGGAAGGCACGGGACCCCAGGGACAGGGTCGCTTCCGCCATGCCGGACCAGTCCGCCGCCGCCGTTCCGAGCTACGATCGGCCCACAAAGTCAGGCACCGGACCCGCCCCGTATTTCGCTGGAGGCCACATGACGCAGACATGGTTCCTGTGGGCAGCGCTGGCGGCGGTGTTCGCGGCGATGACCGCGATCTTCGCGAAACTCGGCCTGGTCGGGGTGAACTCCGACTACGCGACCCTGATCCGCACGGTGATGATCCTCGTCGTCCTCGGCGGCTTTGTGGCCGCCACCGGCAAATGGACCAACCCGGCCGCGCTGTCGCCACGGGTCTGGCTGTTCCTCGGCCTGTCCGCGCTGGCAACCGGCGCTTCCTGGGTCTGTTATTTCCGCGCCTTGCAAGTTGGCGATGCCGCGCAGGTGGCGGCGGTGGACAAGGCCAGCGTGCTGCTGGTCGCGGTGTTCGCCGTGTTGCTGCTGGGAGAACGCCCGTCGCTGCGTGATTGGCTCGGCATCGCGATGATCGCCGGCGGCGTGCTGCTGCTGGCCCTGCGCCGCTGAGGTGGTTGCGGCTTCTGCGCGTTCTGGCGATATTTGGCCGGCCAATTCTCGTCAAGTTTGGCCGCCCGAGCAAACGGACGGGCGCCCCTGAGTGGTCTTCGCCAGCTTTAATAAGCAGCTTCGCCCGCAAATCGGACTGCAAACCACCACCGATCTGACCACGATCGCCACGCCAGTTGATCGGCTTGGCCGGATGAATTTGCCACGCCCAGCAACTCGACTGACCACGTCCGGCAGTGCACTGACCGGCCGAGTTCGGCCAAAAGGAGAACTTCAGCCCTGGCCCCATCGACGGCCGATTGATTCTAGAATGCCGACTCGAATCCCGATCCGAACCGGGCGCGCAGGCGCCTCCATGCGCGGACGCTCTCGCAGCGTCCCAGTAGCACTTCGTAGGTCGGCGCCGGCGTATCCGCGAACGGCTGGACTTCCATGTAGACCAACAAGCCCGGCATCCACAGTTTGTATTCCAGACGCAATTGATAGTTTGGATAGCGTTCAAAAGGCGGCGGCTTCATGCCGACGAAAGCACCGATGCGGTCTGGCTCTTGTATGAAAGCCCGCACCAATTCGTCTCCTCCTTGAACCGTATCGAAGACGCCATCGATCCAGGCATAGCCGTAGGCGATCTTTGCAAGCGTCCTGGCGAATGCGACCGGACGTTTTGCGGATTCCTCAACTCGCATGCCGGTCGCCCCGTGCTCGGCCAGGAAGCGCTGGACTTCCTCGCCGTAAGAGGTCGTCACCCAGCCTTCGAGTGTGAGTCCCTTCGATTCGACGCCGACGAAGGTCCCGGGCCGTCCCAGCCACGGGAAGCCGAGGATCAGCGGCACTTCGGATGTGGGGAAGCGTTCGACCTGTTCGCTGCCCGGCCGCACCAGTGTGACCGCCACCTCCTTGCGGCTGTTCTCGTGTTTCGATCGCGACTGGATTCCGCGCGCCTTGCGCACGTGTACCATGGCGCCATCGTTCAAGGCGAAATTCTCGAACCGGGAAGTGATCAGGCGGCAGGGCTCGCAGGAGCCGTCGAAGATCTGCAAGTTGCCGCCCCACGCGTAGGGAACGACATGTTCGTTGGACAATCGAGCGGTCGATCCGCAATAGATACAGGCAGTCGCGCGAACGGACTGCTTGGCGGCGAGACTCCCCAACTCCGGCGTGACCCGCTCGACGACATCCGTGGGCGTCGACGCCGACTCCGCCCGCACGACGCCTCGCGGATGCTTGACCGTAATCTTGGTGTTGATAGTCAGCCCTCTGCCCGTACGCATCCTAACAAGCCCTGCAAGTGGATTTCCCGCCTTTGGCATGATTCATTCGAACCAGCAGAAATTCTGCCAGTCACTATGCAGCACAGCTACGATCCTACTTGACCGATCACTTCGCACGAATCGACGTGATTGCGTGCAATGGCTGTTCTTCGAAAACGCCAGACAGGAAGTTGTTCTACTGCTGGCGGATGGGCCTTGACTGCGGCGTCAGAAAATAATGACTTTATCGATATTGGCTCTCACTGAAGCGCAAACCGTTTCCGACATTACGGGTAGCACGCCAACACTCCTGCTTGGGCGGGCAGAAGCCAAAGACAATTTGCCATGATAGCGAAAAATGGCTGAAATACTTCCTCGATAACCGGCAAATCTCCTTCATGCGTGCGCTGCGAGAAGCTGAGATAGCAGTTCGCGCCCATGTCCACCCATGCAAGCATTGACGTTGGAGTGGTCACGGGCAAGAACGAATTTTTGTTTGTCGGCCGATTAAAGTCTCCACTCTAGGTCTCGAAGGGTATACGACGCCTCTTGTCTCCCGATCAGCCCAGCTGCAGGGAAGCAAAATTGGCAAGGCAGACTGGAAAACCTTGGCGGCGGCTGGAGATCGCATCCTCTGCTGAATATCGACCAAGCGCAGGCCGGCAGTTGACGGCCAAACTGCGCCGCTACATTGAAGACGGCGAGCGTAAGGAATTTCACAAAGGCTACAAGTGTTCGATCCGCAAGCCGTGGTGCTTAGTTCCGTCCGTGTGGGTGCCGGATGGCTTTGCTTTTCGGCAAATCTGATTTTCCTCGCATGGTGTTGAACGCTTCGAGCGCGACATCCACGGATACGATCCATCGTCTTCGCAGCAGGTGCGAAGACGGAGCAGGCTGCCAACACCTATACATGGCTCACAGCCGCTTCAGCAGAGATTGAGGGACGAAGCGTATGGCGGTGGCGTTCTCGAACTAGAACCAACCGAAGCCGAAAGGCTGTTGATGCGCAACGACGCTAAACGGGGCGATGCCGCTGACCGAAGTGGATAAACTGGTTCGTGCACGGACTACCTGGATACCGTGTTGGAAGAGAATGCTCGCGTAATTCTACGCGACCACATGGAGAAAGCCTGTCCATCCGATTGCGAGTTGCTTAAAGGCGTCTGGATGAAGATGCGCGATCGGAGAAACTCGCGTAAGCGCCAGCGACCCAGAAAGCATTGCGGGGCGATGTGGTATAGACAACGCAGGCGCTAAGGCTGCTGCGCGCTCGCGTTAGCGAAACGGTTCAGACTTTAGGCAGGAAACGAAGAGACTATCTCCAGTCGCCTACAACGAAACGCAAGCGCGTACGGACTTCATCACGCCACTGCTCGCTGCGTTTGGGTGGGATGTCCACAATGCAGCCGGCCAACCGCTTGGCCTCCGAGAAGTCATTGAAGAGGCCACTGTTGAGGTTGGTGAAGGCGACTCTCCAGAAAGCCAGACTATGAGTTGTCTTGCTCGCCAACGAAAGCTGTTTGTCGAAGCCAAGAAGCCGAGCGTCCATATCGACCGCAGCAGGGATGCGGCGTTCCAGACCCGCGGCGCTACGGGTATTCCGCCAGCCTGCCTATCGCTATCCTGACTAATTTTCACCAACTCGCAGTTTATGATTGCCAGCCCCAGCCTGACGGCAGAGGAAGCATGTCGCCCGCATCCTCCTGGTTCGTTATGACGAGTTTGAGGCGCGATTTGATGAACTGTGGCCCTGCTCTCACGCGAAGGCAGTCTATTCGGGTGATTTCGACCGCCTTTTTCTCGGTCGATGTCACAGCACCACGGGGCCGGTCTGGTTTGATGATTTTTCTTGCGCCAAGTGCGCTCTTGGCGTGAACGATTGGCACCAGGACATGCACAGGAACACACCTGGGCTTTTCTCTGATAGCGAAACGACCTATGCGGTTCAACTTTCCTGCTGCGGATCGTCTTCCTGCGCATCTGTGAAGACAGAGACATTGAACGCTATGAAACCTTGCGCGGTCTTGCTGGTGCCGATAGTTTCAATGCTTTGATGGCAAGCTGCGCCGGGCGGATGACTTCTATGATTCCGGTGCTATTCCGGCTTCTGGACGATGCCCGGCTTGGTGTCCGCATTAGCGACGACGTGCTGACGGAATCATCAATGAAACTGTATTACCCGCAGAGTCCATACACCTTCGCTGTCGTCGAAACCGAAGTGCTCGGCGGGAATTTGAAGCAGTTCTAAGGCGAGATCATCACGATCGACGCCGCGGGCACAGTCGAGATTGTCCGTAAGCCGGAAGTCCGGGAAAGTGGCGGCGTCGTGCCGACGCCCCGCTATATCGTTGACGCCATCGTGCGGCGCACGCTTGGCCCACACCTCGCCGGTAAGGCTCCGGCCGATCTGATGGGATTCACGGTTGCCGACATTTGCGGCTCCGGCATCTTCCTATTGTCGGTGTTCGAGTTGCTGGCTGACCATTATCTTACGTGGTATCAGGTCAACGATCGCGCGGTGCATACCGGCCGGACGATCTACGAAGCCGGAGCAGGACTGTGGCGGCTAACCTTTGAGAAAAGCGTCGCATTCTGCTGGCCCATGTCCGTGGCGTGGACATTGACGCCAATGCTGTCGAGGTTGCCCGCTAGTCTTCTACTGAAGCTGATTGAGGACCGAAGGCGCGACCGGCCTGCGTGACCGTGTTGAACACGGGCACGCCGGCTCTGCCGGAAGCGGATGGGACGCTGCGCGCGGGGAACAGTCTCGTCAGCCAAGCGGAATGGGTGGCCGCGCGGGGCGCGTGCCAGCCCGGTTGCTGGAGAAAGTCAACCCGTTCTCGTGGGCCGACGAGTTCCCCACGGAAACGGCACAGGCGGGTTTGACGTGATCGTGGGAAATCCGCCCTACATCCGCATCCAGAACATGCAAACATATTCCCGGAAGAGGCCGCTTTTTATCAGAACGTCGCCTCGCCCTACACGACAGCGCGGCAGGACAATTTCGACAAGTATGCGCTGTTTATCATTTGATCCCTGTCTCTTGTACGGCCAGATGGGCGGCTTGGCTTCATTATCCCACACAAGTTCATGACAATTCAGGCGGGGCGGGCGCTCCGCCGATCTGGTAACGGCAGGCCACGTAATCAGAGATCGTGCATTTTGGCGTGCAGCAGGTCTTCGGACGGTTGGCAGCGAATTACACTTGCCTGTTGATCCTCGATCGGCAGGGCCAAGGCCGATGTGACGGTGGAGCGCGTCGAGGCTCTGGAACCGTGGCGCTGGGACGCCGGGCTTACAGAATGTGCTGCCGGCGGCTGGTACGACGGATGATCCGTGGCAATTGCGGATGCCGACACGCGCGCATTGTTCGCGCGTGTCGAGGCGGCCTGCGGCCGCGAGCGAAGGACGCTGCGGAAATCTTCGTCGGCGTCCAAACCAGCGCCGATCCGATCTATATTTTCCGGGCGTCGGCGAGACGGCTGACACGGTGACGCTGCGGTGGGGCGACCGAGATTGGCAATCGAGCGCGGCATTCTCCGGCCCTGCCTGCATGATGCCAGGCTCTACCCCACGTGCCAAAGCGAATGCATGAAGTGATCTTTCCCTACGAGATCGTCCACAATGCCCGCACAATGGCCCGGCTGATCCAGCCGGCAGACGTAGCACCCAGCGTTTCCCAGTGTGCTTCGCATATCTGACAGCCCGGCAGGCTGAGCTGGAGCACTTACACAATGTCGTCGGCGGCACTGCTGCACCGATCGGCAATTCTACCAGTTCGGTCGTTCCCAAAGCCTGACGAAGTTCGACAGCCCAAGATTATCCTCCCCATCCTCTCGCTCGAAGCCCGCTATGCTTCGCGATGAGAGCAACATCATGATGACCGGCGGCGGGAATGGCCCTTATTATCTGATCCGCCCCGCTGGGCGGTGCGCGGAAAGCAATTTCTTCCTGCTGGCAGTTCTACATCATCCCTGAGCGAAGCGATGGTCCAGGTACATACAAGCCCCTTCAGGGGTGGATACTATTCGCACGGCAAGCAATTCATCGAGCATCTGCCGATCCCATCGGCGACTCGGTGCAGCGCGCAGAGATTGAAGCGCTGGTCCGCCAGTTGATCGACGCCAACGATGCCGTAGTGGCGGCGCAGACGCCCGCGCCAGAAAGCGCTTCATGAGCGCAATGCGGTTGTGCTGCGCGAACAAATTGAAAGCTCGCATTAGCGCTGTTTCAACCTCTCAGAAGAGGATATGGCACTCGTGAATTCAGTGCCAATCCCCGCCTAGTGAGAGGATGACATAATCTTTTTGCAGCACGCATATCCACTTTCAACGAAACCGTGACTCTTCCCAACGTTCTGAGGGCTGGTCGTCTTCTTCGTCGTCCCCTTCGATGCGTCAAAGTGAGAACGGTCAAAGTGCGACCGAATTTGCCGGGCCAATCACTTCTTCTATCAAACCGGCGTTGCGATCCGCACCCGAAACCCAATGCAGGCCCTCAGCAGTTTCGCTATCTTCCTGCGCTCGCAGGATGCCCGCAAGGTCACTGGATAAGCGTTGTGTCGCGCTACCTGTAGGCACCTTAGCATTGCGTATCAAGGGACGTGCCCGAAAGCCTGCATGTTTCTGTAGCGGATAAGCCGCACAGAATTCAACTTTTCCTTGGTGACATTGAACGATGCCCACGGGTAAGCCGCCAATCTCGGCATAACGAAGGGCTGCCGCCGTCAGCGACGTCGCCCGTTTTCGCAAGCGAAAGGACAGCGGCCATGCCATCCTGGCTTCGATTGATTAGGGGCCTGCAATGCCTTTGGCATCAAGAGGCAGGCAGAGAAATAATCCGCTTCCCGTTCGATGGCATCAGCCGAACCGAAGCCAGCATGTGAAGCGTGTTCTCCTCCATTCCTGAAAACGTGCTCAGGATGCCCGTCAAGCATGTAGTGCCCGAGTTCGTGACCAATACTGAAATGCTGAAGCCCATATCAATATGCGTGGCATAGACGATGGCGAAGTCATCGCCAGAACGAATGTAGCCAGATGCGCCATTGATGTGTGGCGACTTGGCAGTGACCTGAATATCAAGGTATTCCGCTACGAGGGGATTGGTGCTTGGGCTGGAAATGTCTGCATCGCGCAAAGAGTTCTTCGGCCTTAGCTTCAATCGTGCGACGACGCAGGCTATCCATTACTCGGGCTTCCTTCTATCTGCAATTGATTTTGCAACGGCTTCCAGCATCGAAATTTCCAACTCTTCCGTCGCATTTGAGAGATGCCTGGCTATTCGTGTGGCGGCTGCACTCGCATCTGGTGTATCGGTAATGCCCATCAGGTAATCGTGCTGACCACCAGCACTTTGGTGAAGTCGTCTGAGGTTGTCGAAGGATGGCTTTCTTGAATCACTCTCAAAGTGCGAAATGGTGGTCGAAGGCAGCCCGGCGAGCTTGCCAAGCTCGGTTTGGGTGGACCTCGCAATTCTCGCGTCTCTTTGAGACGGGAAGGGGAAGTCGGATGACATGACAAGCTCCTAGAGGGTGGGCCGACAAATGATACTTGACGATATCGACAAATATCGTTATTGTCGATTTCGTCAAGTTTAAAGATCGTCGGGAATGTTCCCGATGGGCTTGGCAGAGGACTTATAGCCCATTAGTACCAGAAAGCCGATTGGAACGACCTATGCCCGCACGGGCGAAACCTGTCGGAAAGCGGTCTGGCGGCCCCGGTGGCTTTACAGCACGACCGCACCCATCGCCAAGGGCAACCGCATGCTTACGCCGTACAACGGGCAGGCTGTCACTTGGGTGTTGGTGCAGTACGCCTAACGGGTGGCAGGCGCGGTCTGGGGGAAAGGAGAGCGCCTCCGGTGGGCGCGTATCAAGCAACAACACAGCATGGCGATTTGACGCCCGCGGTGGTCAGTACCCGCCCACATCAGCTAGTTCCATTTCTAAGAAGACGTAGGCCTGCGCCAAGCATTCCTGGTAGGTGCGTTTCCCCCGGAAGCCCAGCGATTCCGCGTGCTGTTCCGCGACGCCTGGCATTTCCAAAATCAGTTCATCCGTGACAACGATGGTAGGTGCGTGCTGCTTGGATGATGCGGCAGAGGGCATCGCCTATGTCGCTGCACTTTCCCCGCCAGTTCGTCGGCGCTGGCTTGGCGGGCGGGTTTGATGTTGCGTGTATCGCGCAGGAATTCGTGAAAGCCGTAGAGCGTCTCGAATATCTCAACCGGGTAGCCCATGCTCTGATTCCCCAATCAGGCAGTTGCAATCGGTCAATCCGATGCAGTTCCCATCATCCTACGAATCGGCTCGCGGCGGTACTTGGCAATCACGGCACATGGAGTCGTCGTCAGTCATGTCCATCCGCTCGCGCTCGTTGAAAAGCGCCTGCATCTTCTGGTGCATCTGCTCGATGCGCCTAAGTCGGGTACGTCTTTCTCCCGCTCGTCGCCAATAGCAGCCGAGCAATCCGCAATGTGCGAGTTCAACTTGGCTCGCGGGCGACTTCGTAGGTCAAGACTTGTTCGTAGCGATAGCCCATGTCGTCCTCCACGTGGAACGTGCCAAAGTGCACCACGCTGACACCCGGCCTATCCTGCCTTAGTCCTCCAAGCCTCGAAATTTCTGTCAGCAGAAATCTGGATCGCGAGGAAGTATAGGCGGCTCAGGACAGGAATTTCGTATGTACGAAATCCGGTCAGGCATCCGCCTCGTTGCTTTGGCGCAGGTCATCAGCAATCCTGCCCACGCGCCGGATGACAGGATGCACCGGATCAGAAAAACGCTGGTTTCCGGCCACCAGTCGGTGACGAACCCCAAGCAGCCGGTATAGCAAGACCCATGGCGGGGGCGAAGACGAAGCGGCCTACCAGGCCGGCGATAGACCACCACAAAGCAAAGCCCGTAAAGGCGATCACCACGGCGGCAGCGATAGCGATCACGGCCCCACAGACCGAGGTACAGCAACGCGGGTGGCAGATGGTCGGCGAAGTTGGGGAAAGGTGTCGTAAAGCCAAAGGACGAGATTTTTCATGCGTGGCGTTCCTGTGATCTGCGCTGGTGCCAGCGATGGCCCCGGCATTGCTGGCATGGCGACCAACAGCCGCGCAGCAAAGCGCCGTCAAGGGAACGGCAGAGCCGAAGGGCGCTGCCAAGCGACCGGCCCTTGACGGAGAACGATGCGAAGCGGCAAGACGATTGCCTAGCCGACTGCGGCTTGATCAGCCGATTCCGGCCACAACACGCGGTCGAACCAGTCTTCGGCCATGCGACGCTCGTCGCTGCCGTTGCTGTCTGCACCGTATGCGAAAGATCGGCCATGAACGCGGCAAGCACCTGCTCGGTGTCAGTTCACGCGCCTCGACCAGTTCGACAAACATCAGCGGGACATCAAGCGTTAGACGCTTTACTCCCTCGGTGCGACGGAACGGAATTGTCTCGCTTCGGCTTTGGCCCTGTGACGCAATCTGCGGCCATCTCTCCACTTTCAGCGCTCTCGGTGCTGGAAGTCTGCATTCGGCGCAGGATGGCTGCCTGGGGCTTCCTGCTCCGGCACTGGCGGCATTGGCAGTACCGGCAAGCTCATCCGCCAACAGGGTAATAGACTGCCGGCTGATTTCGGCTTGCCCCTCGCACCATGCTTCGACGGCCTCCGGATGCTTCTTGTGCAGGTTCCGGGTTCGTACACCCGTTGAGGATTTCGCGTCTTCCCTTCGTCCCATGCGGCTTGGATCGCGGGCGGCATGTCAATCAGAGAAAGATGATTCGTGATGTAGCTGTTTGGCTTGCCGAGCCGCCTGGCGATCTCGGTCTTGCTGTCACCGGCAGAAAGCCGTTTTCTGGATGAAGGCCGCGAGTTCCAGTGCCGTCAGATTGTCCCGCTGCTCGTTCTCGATGACCTGGGCGTACTCGTCGCCTTCATGGGAGATGAAAATGCCAGGATGGTCGTCTTGCCCGCGATCCTTGATGCGCGGTAGCGACGCATAGCGGATGACATAGCGGCCAGGAAGCTCCAGGTGCAGTTTGATGGTGATGGGCTGCAATACGCCGCTTTCCTTGATGCTGGCGGCAAGTTCTTCCAGCTTCGCCGGCTCGAACTCCTTGCGCGGCTGGTCAGGGTCTTCGTCGATCACGTCGAGCGGGAATTCCCGCCTTGCCGTCTTGTTCTCCTGCGGGATTAGCGTTGCCCGCAAGCGCGGTCTGCACGAAGTCGAGCGCGCCGAGGTCAATCTTGGCCATGTTGGGTGGCTCCTTATGCCGAGGTGTGGAGAACGCCCATCGTCGAGGCGATATGGGCGAAGCTGGGTTCGATCTTGCGCCACGCATCGCGGGCGCTGGTCTTGGCGTGCTTCCAGAGCGGTACGCCTTCGGCCTGGGATTCTTCGATGGCTGTGGTGCGGCGAATCAGGGCCGAATCCACCCTCCGGCAAAGCGATCAGCAGGTTGGCGAGGTGCTGCACGATGGCCGACAGATTTTCCTTCTGGAACGGGGTATCCATGACCTGGTTCGGCAAGATGCCGATGAAGTGCAGGCCGGGATTCAAGGAATCCTTCGCCGCAGAAACGGTTTTCAGGAGTGAGCGAAGTCCGTCGATTGCTTCCTGTGCCAGTTGAATTGGCGCAACCAGGTAGTCGGTGCTGATGACCGCCGCCTTCATGCGAATGTCGAGCGTGGGTGCGGTGTCGATCACGCATACGTCGAACTGCTCGCCAACGCGAGCAATGAACGCAAGTTGCCGGCAAACTCGTTGCGCCGCGCCTGTTCCATGTCCAGCAAAGTCAAGCTCAGGGGTTCCGGGCATGACAACGAAGTTTCCGTATTCCACCGTTGCGGTCTTGTTCGTGAATGCTTCCGCCGCTTTGGTGGTGGAAGCCGTCGCGGCCTGCTTGGCGGTGAGCGCCTTGGTGCTATTGGCCTGGCTGTCTAGGTCGATGAAAAGCACGCGCTGCCCGAGCTTGTCCGCGAGGTAGTGTGCGTACTGGCTGGCGATCGCCGACTTGCCGACGCCGCCTTTCCGATTGGTGATCAGGATGGTTTTCATGCAGGGTTCTCCGGGGCTCCTGGCTATCGCTCGTGGGGGTTTCTTGTCGGCAGGCAAGCGACCTGCGTTGTGCGTATCAGGCACGCTCCGCGCTTCATGGGTGGACTGCTTTTGAGTTGGTGCGAGGCCTGCGCGATCGGGGCCGCCAGAAGCGACCATGCCCCTGACGGTTTCGACTACACCGACGGCAAGCCGACGGTCTTCCTGGTCGCCCTGTGCCAGTGCCTTCGCCAGTGCTTCGTATCCTTTGATCGCATTTGGCGATGGCTTGAACGACGCTTCCGGCGACTCTAAGCGCCTCCGCTGGCCGTCCACGTGCAGCGCAGCCTGTCGGCGCGTCTTTCGCCGGGCGCCGCGCACGCGCCTCGGGGTGGCGTTTGCTTCGATTCCATATTCGCGCAGCGCCTCGGCGAAGCCTTCGCGCCAGCGTTGAAGGTCGGCCTTGCGGGGGTTCAGCCGTGTTCCATCATCGCCCTGTGCGTTCACGCACAGGTGGACATGCGGATGCTTCTCGTCGTCGTGGGTAGCAAAAACGTAGTGGAAGTTGCCACCGAACTCGTTCTTGGCGAATTCCTAGCGGCGTCAGTGACGGCCTTCCGGTCGGTTCCGGGCGGCATGGATAGCACGATGTTGAAGGCTTCCTTTGATGGCTTTCCTCGGGGATGCCGTACTGCCCGAACTTCCAGTCATCGCGGAGGCTGCGGACTTCCTCCTTGCCGTGGAAAATTTCACCAGCCTCGTTCTCCAGCGCCACGTCTCCATTGCGCGAGATGTAGTCCATATGGGCTTTGATGGCGCGCATACCGCGCCGCCGCCCGAAATCTTCCATGACTTCTGGCGATTTGCGGACGATGCCTTTCACTCGGTTGCGTGCCGCGACTACCCCACTGACGCGCTTGGGCTTCGGCGATGATGCCGGGACGCGAATCCCGGTGAATGCCAGCTTTGCCTTCCGGCCTCGCAACGGCTTGAAGTGATAGCTGTCATCCCACGCCTTGAGCGCGTCATCAATCGTTGTCACTGGATGCCTCCACGATGACCCACCGATCCAGGTTGGAGCGCATGACCGGGTGAATACTGGCGATGTGCGCGTAGATGACACTTTCCGTCTGTCGCAATGCGCGATCACGGCGTCCGCGCTCTCGCCAAATTCAGCTTCTTGGCAATCTGGATTCAGGAGACTGCGATGGCGGCGAGTTGCTTGTTCGATTCGCGCCGACAACGGCCAGGCTCGGTACATGCCAAGCTGAGGCGTGCGCAGCGAGTGGCTCCGAATCAGATTCACGATGTATTTCCGGCGGGAGACGCCTGCGGCATTCGCCAGCTTGTCGATTGCCTGAACCTCGGATGCGGCAAACCTGACCTCCTGGCGATGCCGCGTCCTGTCCGCGCTTTCCGGGACTGCCATGAAGCGCACGGGCCGCGTTGTGGCCGAATCGCCCATGTAGCGAAACAAGGCGCGTCGGCCGGCATCGCTACTCGTCATCCCATGCTTGACGCAATGCGCCTTCCAGCGTGCTGCATATTCCGCTGGCAGTCTGATTGCGATATAGGGGAGCCGGCTGCTCACGGTCTGCCCTTACTTGCCCTTCACCGTGTTTCGCGTCCAGCCTTCCTTGGCGCGCTCGAACAAGGCCCGCTGGTAGGCAGGGTTTGCAATGGTTCGGCCCATGGCGAAATGCTCCAAACGGCTTGAATGCGTTTGGTGCCCGGTCTTGGGGTCAGAATGCGATTGCTGCTCTTGTTGAAAGCCGGCAGTCGCCCTGGCCGGTGCGGTGACAGGTGAAGCTTGGCTGTCTCAGCGTCAAGGCAGCCATCGAAACGCCGGCTACGCCTGCCGCCAGGTCGCTTGCCTTGACCATCACGTAGGCAAGGATTCCGGAGCATCCGAGGATTTGAAGGGCGGCAAATGCGGGCGAGTTCGTTCCGTCACCGGAAACATCTGCGCCATCAATGAACTTGTCGAACGCGGCAAGCCCGAAGGACAGGAACACCATCACGAAGACGATGGTGAACGTGTAGTTCATGGCCTGCGAAAACCATGAATCGAAGAAGCGCGCCGTCGGCGGCCACATCAGGCACATCACGAACAGCGGGCCGATGGCGAACAGTGCAGCTAGGGCAAACTTGGAGACGATGATGATGGCCCCGCCAAGCAGGGTGAATCCGACTGCGCCGATGCCAATGCAAGTGCCGCTGAACCACCACCCAAGTGCGGTTCCGAACTCCGTCACGCCTGCATCGTCTGCGTGCTTGAAGCACTCTCCTACCAGGGAGAATGCGTTAGCCAAGGACGTGTCGAGCGTCTGGTAGATGGAATCAGGCGTAGGCCCTCCAAGCGTGTTGATCGCGCCAGCGATGCCGACCTGGATGCCGTCGATACTGGATACGACCCAGTTCATGTAGTTGCCGGCATTGAGGCAAACGGCCGCGATGATGGCCAGCTTGATGCTGGTCTTGATGACGTCCCAGAACGGGTTGGACACATAACCCGCAATGATCAGCGCGCCCATGATGGCGAAGTACAGGGTCGCACCCGTAAGCGCCGTTGCGCCGATCGCGCCGGCAACGTTGCTTGCCGCTGGACCAACGAACGCATTGATGGCGTTTTCGACGGTTTCCCCAATGAACTGGAACAACATGATGTCGGGAGCTGACATGGACTTACTCTTCTTCCCGGGTCGATGGGTTCAGCCCTCACGCCGCCGCCTTTTGCGCTCCAGGTGATTGCACTTCTGGGCACGGCTGGCATTGATGCAGTTCGGCGTAGCCGCCAGCTCGCCTGGATTGCCGTTGCACCTGGCGATCGTTTCTTTCAACGCAGGGCGGTTTTCCTTGAACCACTCCACGGAGCGCGTTGGCTCCGTGGGGTGGCAGGCCGACAAGATTCCGCACAGGGCCAAGAGGCCAAGAGTTAGCGTTTTGGCTTTCATGCACGGATCCTCGACGTGGGAGCGGTAATGGCTTTCAGCGCCGCGATGGTTCAGCGGTAGCGCTGTCGTGTTCGAGCGGCCTCGGCAGTTCACCGAGGCCCAAACGAAACGCGACGAACCTGAAAGTAAGGAAGCGTGCCGGGTGGCTTTCCGAGAAGCCCACCAACCGCCAGTGCGAAGCTGTGCCGCAAACAGCAGGAACGCGGCCAGATCGACGAGGAAGGCGACGGTGTAGGCATTGACGCAAACTCCGAAGTACCCCTTTCGGCGAAGCGACAACCAGAAGCGGGCAAGCTGGATGACAGCGAAAAGTTCAATCAGCAGGAACATGGGCTGCATGGGGGCCGAAGTCATGGCTTTTCTCCTTGCTGTCAGAACGTCAGCGGATCGGCATGGATTCCGCCACCGGTCGCATTCCAGGTGCGCGCATTCCGTTCGCGGCGCTGCTGCTGAATCAGCCGGTCTTCGGCTTCTGCGGCCATCGCGTACAGGTTCATCTTCACCTGCTCGTTCTGGATGGCCGCGGTTTCGGCAGTGATGCGCGCCTGCAATTCGGCGATGCCCTTGGGGTCATGGGTTTCGTTGACCTTCCGCATCAAGGCTTCGATCTGATCCCATCGACTGCGCGCACTGTCGAACGCCTCATCGGCGAGAACGCCTTGTCCTGTGCAGCCTTCGACGCTGCGCGCTCGCACAGGGTCTTGTCCTGGCCCCTGCTTGGCTGCGCACGCATCGAACAAGCGGTTGGCGTCGCCGGATCGCGGCAGCCGTGCCCGTCAGGCCGGAATAGCCGCCGTTCTGCAACGACTTGTAGACGTTCTGCCAGTCCGCCGGCAGGTAGTCCTGGAACGCCGGGTTGTTGAGAATGTCGCCGAGGTTGCGCGTGCCGGTCAGCGCGTCGTACTGCTGCTGCATCTGCGTCAACTGTGCCTTCAATTGCTCGATCTGCTCGACGAACTTGGCAATGTCCTCGACGTGGTTCATCAGGTTCTGCGTCATGTTCGCGGCGTCGATGACGGGAATCCGCTTGCCTTCGCGGTGCTGGGTGCGGAAAGGCCTGCGTCGATCGCGACAGTCGCAGCGATGGACAGGGAGAGGATCGTTGCTTTCATGGCGGTACTCCTTGCGGTCTAGGTGCGCTTTGGCGGGTAGGTCGGCACGTCCAGCAGGCCAAAGCCGCTACGGGCGGAGAATTGATTCGATGGCGGCGATGTGCGCCTTGCGTCGCGCCTGTGCTGCCGGATCGGCGTTCTGGTTCTTGCGGGCTTGCGCTTCGGCTTGTCGTTTCTCGGCGGCTGCTGGGCTTCAAGAGAGTCGCTTCCTGCGCTCCGCCTGCACCGCAAGCGCATGATTCGGCTTGAGTTGCCCTTCAGGGCCTTCTGGACGATACGCCGTGCAGCCAGCCTGGCCATTGCCCCTTGATGGCATTCGCTCGAAGTGCGCCGGCCAGCTCGTCAAACACGTCCTGCCCGCAATGTGTTCGGCAGGAAGCTCCTTCATCTGCTCAACGACTACTACCTGCTGTGCGCCGGAGAGTTGAGGCGGGCGTCCCCAGGCCAGAGCTGCTAGCTGTAGTATTAGTTTTTCTTCTTGGAAATCCTTATTGGTACCCTACTGCTCTTAGGTCACAGTCGCGAACGCCGGCGTGCAGACTTCGGTGAACCGACGTTCGGTGACTGCACTCGGTAATCCGAAGTGCATTCATTGCACTCCGGCTCCGGCCAGCCTGAAATACGAGTGACGGTGCTCCAACGCCCCTTTCATCCTGTGTGCGAATGACCTTCGCATAGCCGTACTGCGAAGTTCCTTCATGGCCGTCAGCACGGCAAAGCGGCCCTGCCGGAGATTCGCGGGCGAGGTCTTCTGCCGTCATGCGGAATCCTGGGGTGTTGCTGAGGAGCCTGCTGGCTATCCCGCGGGCGCGAAATGAAAGCCTCTTATCCGTAGCAAAGGCACAGAGATGCTTTCATGCGCATAACGGCGTGGGGCGGTTTCGATGGTCATGCTGCGCCCGCCTAGCCGTGAGTCGCTTCGTCGATCAGCCTGGCCACCGCACCCAAGTCGAAGAACACACGCCGCCCAATCCCCGCTTCCTGTGCGGATTGAGCGCAGCGGGAAAGTTCGCAGTCGGTGCCTAGGACTACGCGAAGCCCATCCGGGCTGCGCCGCGGGATTTCGGCCATTTCCGTCAGCGAAATGAGCGGCGGGCACCGCCAGTCTTTCGCGAACGCATTTCAACGGTGGTCAGCGGCTGTGCGCTGTATTGCTCGCGAGCCGGATTCATGGCGTCGGCTCCATGATCTGCCCGGCATGCCTGCGGGCCAACTGCTCGACTTCTTGGGGCGTCCTGGACGACTTCTTCGTCGCGGGGCTATTCGCTGCGGCGAACTGCTGGTGGAAATGTACGAAGCCACGTCAATCAGGCGGAAGGCCCGCTTGCTTCCGATCTTGAAAGAAGGAATCGGGTACTCGCCTCGGCTTAACGCTATTGATGGTGCGGGCGCTTCGGACGTGTTTCGGCTACCTGCTTGACGTTGAGCGTAGGCGGGTAGCGCGA
Organism: Thermomonas sp.; assembly: GCF_023953935.1. Taxonomy (GTDB): domain Bacteria; phylum Pseudomonadota; class Gammaproteobacteria; order Xanthomonadales; family Xanthomonadaceae; genus Thermomonas. The sequence goes on from NZ_JAMLIW010000005.1 coordinate 189,738, forward strand.
ATTGGTGTTCCAGCGTACTGGTGGTGGAAGTTCAAGGCGCACCTCAAGCGTGAGGCACTCGGACAAACCGAATGCGTTATGCGAGATGCGCTTTGAGAACTCCCTTTCGGGATAGGCAAACAGACGGCCAGCCGGCAATACGCCGCTCTTAGCAACAACTCGCGTAAGAGGCCCCTGCCAAGAGCGCTATGCCGCTGGGTGCGGTCTTGTGGCCAATTAAGGCCGCCTAGGCTGTACTCGAGGAAAGCATCAATTCATCGAAATCCGCTTGGCATCGCGGCTGAAGAACAGATACGAGAACTGCCTTTGATTTTTAGGCTGCTGCCGACGAACAAGCTGGCCCGGCATACATTTGCTTTCGGAGTCTTCAGATTAACCACAGCACAGCAACAACGTCAACATGTTTGCGTCGATGAGGTTGATGCGCAGCCAAAAAATACTTTTTTGGCGAAATTTACGCAGTTTCTTGGCTGTTCCCGCTCTTTGCTTTCGGCTTCCCGATGGAGTCCAACCGATCAACCAAGTCTTCTGCACGAAGGTGCGTGTACCGCTTCAACATCTGCATGGACTTGTGGCCACTGATCGCGGACACCTCCTGATCGCTGAAGCCGGCCTCGACCAGGCGGCTGACGGCTTCATGCCGCAGGTCGTGGAACCGCAGGTCGGACATGCCGAGTGCAGTCTTGATCTCGTTCCAGGCCTTCGCGAACACGTAGGGGCGACGCTTGCCGTCGCGCCCAGGTTCGCCGAAGAACACCAGGTCGCAGCCATCGGGACGGATCGGATTCGCAACGGCCGCAGTCAGCGCGCCCGTCGCTTTCTTGGTGAGAGGCACGGTGCGGGCGCTGTCGTTCTTGGTCGTGTCCAGACGCACCACGCGCCGCGCCAGATCGACTTGCCGCAAGCGCAGGCCTGCAATCTCGGCGGAGCGCATCCCGGTCTCCAAGGCGATGGTGAAAATCCAGCCCAGCATCGGGTTGGCGTAGCTCTCGACTGCTTCACGCAAGCGCCGCTCTTCGTCGGCACTCAACCGCCGATTGCGCCCTTCGCCTGTCGCCGGCTTCCGGACGTTCGCCACCGGGTTCTGCACCAGACCGATTCGCCATTCGCGGATCGCGGTCGTGAACACGTGTCCCAGCAAGGCTAGTTCCAGGCGAACGGTGGCGGGACTGAGCAGCTCTGTCTTGCCGGTCGCCTTCGACCTGCGCATCGACGGACTGGCTAATCGCTCGTCCCGATAGCGGGCGACCAGATCGACGCTGATTGCGGCCAGCGAGTACGCGCCGAAGAACGCCCGCAACGGAACGGCCTTGGTCTTCTCCGCTTTCTGGGTGGTGGGCCGCTTGGTCGGCGTCACTTCCTTCAGGTAGCGATCCAGCGCCTGCCCGAAGGTCATCCGCCCGGATGCGGCCCGGTCGATGAACACGCCGCGCACCATTTCGTCCTCGGTGCGGCGCGCCCAGTCTTCGGCGTCGCGCTTGGTGCGGAAGGTCTTGGCCGTGGTCGGCCAGCCCTGCTTGCGGATGACCGCCTTCCACGTCTTGGACGGCGTTTGAACGATGGTCGCCATGCGGTACGAATCCCCCGGTGGGAGTCGGGACTGTACCGAAATTGTACCGAAGGCGCGGATGGTGGGCCCACCAGGACTTGAACCTGGAACCAATGGATTATGAGTCCACTGCTCTAACCAATTGAGCTATAGGCCCTTTTTCTAATTTTCGGCCCCACTTCTCAGGCCTTGTCGCCTTCGCCTGTCGGGCTGTTCAAAGGGATTATGAGTCCCCTGCTCTGACCATTGAGCTATGGGCCCGCAGCCTTGCAATTGTAGCGGCGCAAACGACAAGCCCCGCATCGGCGGGGCTTGTGGTGGGCGCTGTCACTCGCGCTTCATTCGATGTCGAGGAAGCTGCGCAGGGTTTCCGAGCGGCTGGGATGGCGCAGCTTGCGCAGGGCCTTGGCCTCGATCTGGCGGATGCGCTCGCGCGTCACGTCGAACTGCTTGCCGACTTCTTCCAGGGTGTGGTCGGTGTTCATGTCGATGCCGAAGCGCATGCGCAGCACCTTGGCTTCGCGCGGGGTCAGCCCGGCCAGTACGTTGCGTACGGTCTCGATCAGGTTGATGTCGGTGGTGGCGTCGATCGGGGACATCACGTTGGTGTCCTCGATGAAGTCGCCGAGGTGCGAGTCTTCATCGTCGCCGATGGGAGTTTCCATCGAGATGGGCTCCTTGGCGATCTTCATGACCTTGCGGATCTTGTCCTCGGGCATCTCCATTTCCTTGGCCAGCTCCTCCGGCGTGGCCTCGCGGCCGTACTGCTGGAGCATCTGGCGGGAAATGCGGTTGAGCTTGTTGATCGTTTCGATCATGTGCACCGGGATGCGGATGGTGCGCGCCTGGTCGGCGATCGAGCGGGTGATGGCCTGGCGGATCCACCACGTCGCATAGGTCGAGAACTTGAAGCCGCGGCGGTGCTCGAACTTGTCGACCGCCTTCATCAGGCCGATGTTGCCTTCCTGGATCAGGTCGAGGAACTGCAGGCCGCGATTGGTGTACTTCTTGGCGATGGAGATCACCAGGCGCAGGTTGGCCTCGACCATTTCCTTCTTGGCCTTGCGCGCCTTGGCTTCGCCATAGGCCATCGCGCGGTTGATCTCCTTGAGGTCGGCCAAGGTGACGCGCAGGGCCTTCTCCATGTCGATCATCGATTCCTGCTCGGCGACGATCAGGTCCTTGACGTCGCGCAGGGCGCTGCCCCACTTCTGCTTGCGCTTGAGCAGCTCGTCGACCCAGCCGAGGTTGGTCTGGTTGCCGTCCCACGCCTTGATGAAGTCCTTGCGCGGCATCTTCGCCACGCGGGTGGACAGGTCGAGGATGCGGCGCTCGTGCTCCTTCACCTTGCCGACCACGTCGCGCAGGTTGTTCACCAGCAGGTCGGTCAGCGGCAGTGGCAGCTTCAGGGTGACGAACGTCGCCGCCATGTCGGCGCGCGCCTTCAGCGCCGCCTTGGCTTCGGGGCCGCCCTTGGCCACCGCTTTCACGAACCGGGCATGCGCTGCGGCGATGGCCTCCATGCGGGCAGCGACCTCGGCCGGATCCGGGCCGGTCGGTCCCGGTTCGTCGGTCGAATCGTCAGCCTCTTCGGCCTCGTCGTCTTCGTCGGCCTCTTCGGCGTCGTCAGCTACGCTCTCTTCGGCAGCGCCCTGCGCCTCGTCGGCTTCGCCGAGCAGTTCGTCATTGAAGCCGACGACGATGTCGGCCAGGCGCTTCTTGCCGTCCTTGTGCAGCGCCCAGTCGGCCAGGATCGCCTCGATCGTGGGCGGGAACGTGGCCAGCGCCGCATTCATCTGCGCCAGACCTTCCTCGATGCGTTTTGCAATGGCGATCTCGCCCTCGCGGGTCAGCAGGTTCACCGTGCCCATTTCGCGCATGTACATGCGCACTGGGTCGGTGGTCCGGCCGCCATCGTTGTCCATCGAGGTCAGCGCGGAGGCGGCTTCCTCGGCGGCGGTCTCATCGACATCGCGACCGCCGGCCTGCTGGCCTGCCAGCAGCAGGGTTTCCTCATCGGGCGCAACCTCGTGCACCTCGATGCCCATGCCGTTGATCATGCTGATGATGTCTTCGATCTGCTCGGCCTCGACCATGTCGTCGGGCAAGTGGTCGTTGACTTCGGCGAAGGTCAGGTAGCCCTGCTCCAGGCCTTTGCTGATCAGGAGCTTGATGTCGGACTGGGGAGCCGTCTGCCGCTCATTGGCCATGGGTCGTGCCACCGTATCGATTGGGCCGCGCCAACGCGGCAGGGAACCGTCAATTCTACCACGTCATGAACGCCGCCTTGCGGACACTCAGGACTGCAGCAGGAAGGTCACTGGCCCGTCATTGACCAGGCTGACCACCATATGGGCGCCGAAACGCCCGATTTCCACCCCCGGCGGGTGGATTTCCCGACAAATGGCGACGAGGCGATCAAATCCGCGTTCAGCGTCGGCAGGCGCCGCCGCCGTGCTGAAGCCCGGACGCATCCCGGAGCGGGTGTCGGCGGCCAGGGTGAACTGGCTGATCAAGAGCAGTTTTCCGCCGATATTCGCCAAAGAACAATTCATCTTGCCGTGATCGTCGGCGAAAATGCGATAACCGATCAGGCGTTGGGCCATTCGCTGGAACTGCGGCTCGGCATCGCCGGGCTGGACTCCGACCAGGGCCAGCAGGCCGGGACCGATGGCGCCGACGGTTTGACCATCGACGGCGACGGAGGCTTCGCTGACGCGCTGGATCAGGGCAAGCATGCGGTCATTGTAGGGGCGCACCGCAGGGGTGCGAAGGCTCTGCCGGATTGCCGAATGTCGAAAAGCAATCGCGCCCCTGCGGTGCGCTCCTACAATGGGCCGATGACGGAATTCGCCGCCGCCTTGTTGTACGCCCTGGCCTGGAGCCTGGCCCGCCTGCCGTGGTGGCTGCTGCGCGCCACAGCCGACGGCATGGCGCGGCTGTGGATCGCGCGGGACGCCCGCGAGGCGCGCGTCACGCGGCGCAATCTGGAGCTGATCCGGCCCGAGCTCGATCCGGCGGCACGCGAAGCCCTGATGGCCGAGATCCTCCGCACCACCCTGCGCCAGACCTTCGAGACCCTGCGGCTGTGGACGCGGCCGGCGGCGCGCAACCTGGCGGACATTGTCGAGGTCCGCGGCGAAGACTTGTTCGACGCCGCCCTGCGCGACGCGCGCGGGCTGATCGTGGCCGCGCCGCACATGGGCAATTGGGAATTGCTGAACCAGTGGCTGGCCAGCAAGACCGCGCTGGCGATCCTGTACCGGGCGCCGGAATCGCGCATCGGCGAAGCCTTTCTGCGCCGGGTGCGCGCCAATGCCGGTGGCGAGGTCGAACAGGTGCGCGCCGAGGCGGCCGGCGTGCGCATCCTGCTCAAGCGCCTGCAACGCGGCGGCGTGGTCGGCATCCTGCCCGACCAGCAGCCCAAGGCCGGCGAAGGGGAATTTGCGCCGTTCTTCGGCAGGCCGGCGCTGACCATGACCCTGCTGGGCCGGCTGGCCCATCGCAGCGGTGCGCGGGTGCTGCTGTGCTGGTGCCAGCGCCTGCCCGGGGCCGGCGCGCCGAAATTCGCCCTGCATGTCGAAGCCGCGCCGGAGGCCGTGGCCGCTGCCGACCCGCAGGCGGCGGTGGCGGCGCTCAATTCCGGCGTTGAGGCGGTGGCGCGGCGCGATTTCGTCCAGTACCAGTGGACCTACAAGCGCTATTCGATGCAGCCGCCCGATTGCAGTGATCGGGTCAATCCGTATATCGATCTGTACTGATATGCGGCACGGGCATGTCGGTCAAAATCGAAAGCGCACGAGCCTTTTGACGCGTATGGACGCGGAAGCCGCGGAGCATTCGGTGTGCTCGCGGACGTTGGGGATGGCTCAAGCGTTCGTGCCGCCGCCCAGCTCCAGGAACAACGCCTCGTAGCGCTGGTTCATCAATGCGCGGCCATAGCGCTCAAATGCCGCCTGCCGTCCCTTGGCCGCCATCCGCGCCGCGTCCTGCGGATGGCGCAGCAGACGTTCCAGCGCGTTGGCCAGTGCCTCGGGATCGGACTCGGGCACCAGCAGGCCTTCCTCGCCATCGGCAAAGACCTCGCGCACCCCCGGCACCGCGCTGCCGATGACGGCGCAGCCTGCGGCCATGCCTTCCAGCAGCGCCAGCGGCATGCCTTCGTAATGGGTGCTGAGGACGCAGATCTGGTGTGACAGCAGCCGCTGCGGCACGTCATTCACGATGCCGGGAAACTGCACCTGCTCGGTGATGCCGAGCTGCGCGGCCAGTTTTTCCAGCGGCGCGCGATGCAGGGCCTTGCCGCCGCCCGGCAATTGCAGCGGCACGCGCAGGCCGCGCTGCCGCAGCAGGGCCAGCGCGCGCAGCAAGCTGGCGTGGTCCTTCTGCCTGGAGAACCGCGCCACCATCACGATGCCGGGCGTGCGCGCCGCGAACGGGTGTGCCTCCGCATCGACGAACGGGGCGAGGTTGATGCCATTGGGAATGGCGAGCGTGCGCTCGGGCGGCATGCCCATTGCCAGCAGCGCCTGCCGCACGCCTTCCGAGCAGCCGACGATGCGATCGGTGCGGCGGGCCAGCCAGCGCGTCTGCGCCCATCGCCAGCTGGTATAGCGCTCGCGGGTGTTGTGTTCGACGTGGACCAGGTGCGGCACCTGCGCCAGCAGCCCGGCATAGCGGCCCCACAGGTGCTCGGAGAAGCCGTGCGCGACCAGCACGTCGGGCTGGAACTTGCGGCAAATCCGCACCAGCGCCGGGATCGTCGCCAGGTGTGACCAGCCCGGCACCAGCCGCAGCGGAACGCCCTCGCCGCGCAGCGCGTCGAGACGCGCCTTCGGCGTGTGGCGTTTGCGCCGCAGCACCAGCAGAGGTTCGATCACCTCACTTGAACGCGCTGCGTTGACCAACTGCAAGGCGACTTGGGTGGCGCCGCCGGAGAACCCGCCGGTGACGAAATGCAGAACGCGGACGCGGCTCACGGGCAGCGTGCCGTCACGGCGGCGTCCATCAACCAGAAGCGCCGGCCATTGGCAATCCCCATGTCGCGGGCACGGATCTTGTCCACGCAGGCAGGCAGGCCATCGGCCTCTTCCACCAGCAACCAGCGCGCCTGCGGCCGCTGCCGTTGCCAGCGCACGGCATCGGCGAATTGCAGCGCGGCGTCGCGCTTGAAACCGAAGTTGGCGGCCGGGCGATCGGCCATCAACAGCTGCTGCTCACGCCAGCCGACCATGCCGAGTTCGGCGGTCGGGCCGATCGCCTGACCGACCGCACGCATCAGCCCGCGCGAGGACGAGCCGTCATTGAGCAAGGGCGCGCCGATCAGCGAATACAGCAGCCACAGCATCGTCAGCATCGCCACCAGCGCGACCTGGGCGCGCCGACGCCCGAACCACAGGCAGGCACCGAGGCCGAAGCCGCCAGCGGAGACAAACATCCACGCCAATCCGTCGGCAACGTGCGCATCCCGACCGTCCATGAATTTGCGTTCGAACGCAGGGTCGCCGGTCAGCATTGCAATCCCGGCGGCCAGCGCCACCAGCGAGAACACCGCGGTGAACGCCAGCAACAGGCGTTGCGCCCCCGGCTTGCGCAGGATGCCCGGCAGCAGCGGCGCCAGCGCCAGTGCCAGCATCGGCAGCGCCGGCAGGATGTACATGTCGCGCTTGCCGACCGGGATGCTGAAGAACACGAACACCAGCAGCACCCAGGCCAGCGGCAGCAGATAGCGCGGATCGCGTCGCCGCAGCCGACGCCGCCATGCGGGGATCGCCCACGGCAGCAGCAGCACGGTCGGCAGCCAGTTGGTCAAGGCCACCTCGATGAAGTACCACCACGGGTGTTCGTGGATCCAGGAATTGGCGTAGCGGGTGACGGTCTGCCGCAGCAGGATGTCATCGACATAGGCGCGATATTCAGCCCCGCCGTGCCCCAAGGCCGCCACCAGCATCGGCACCAGCCAGACCCCGCACGCCGCGATGAAGGCCAGCGGGCCGAGCCAGAACTTCGGATCGCGCGCATGCACGCGCACCTGCGGCCAGCCGCGCAGCGCAGCAATTCCGGCAGGAATCAACATCAGCAAGGCGATCACGCCGACGCCCTTGGTGATCGTGCCCAGTCCCGCTGCCGCCCAGGCCAGCGCCCACATCCGCCAGTCCGGTCCCTTCCACAGGTGGCGCAGCAGGCCATAGCAGGACAGGGTGATCCAGAACACCACCACCGGGTCGATCTGGGCCTTCTTGGCGTGCCAGGTGAACTGGATGGTCAGCAGCACCGCCCAGCCGGCATACACGCCGACGCGCGGTGTCCACAGCCGCTTGCCCAGATCCACCACGCACCACAGCGTGCCCAGCGCCGCCAGCAGCGAGGGCAGCAGGAAGGCGATGCGCAGGTTGCCGGTCAGCCACAGCAGCGCCGCCTGCATCCACATGAACAGCGGCGGTTTGTCCGAATACAGCTCGATGCCGCGATGCGGGAACAGCCAGTTGCCGGTTTCCACCATTTGCCGCGCGACCAGCGCGAAGCGCGGTTCGTCGGCCGGCCAGGGATCGCGCAGGCCCAGCCCGGTGGCCAGGATCAGCAGGGCGAACAGCCAGAACAGCCAGAGGTCGCGGCGGGTGCGGGTCATGCTGGAAGTGTGACCGAAGCGGGATCGACTTTCCGCAGCCGCGCGCAGAAAAACCCGTCGCCGCCGCCTTCACCCGGCAGGCGTTGCTGGCCGAAGCCGGTGTCGTGGCCGAAGCGGGCGTCCAGCGGTTGCAGCGCCGCGTCGGGTGTGCGGGCGAGGAAGGCCGCAACCTGCGCCGCGTTTTCCGCGCGCAGGATCGAGCAGGTGGCGTAGACCAGGGTGCCGTCGGGGGCGAGCAGCGGCCACAGCGCGTCCAGCAAGTTCGATTGGCTATCGCGCAGAGCGGCGATGTCCGCCTCGCGCCGGTGCAGCAGCACGTCGGGCTGGCGGCGCACGATGCCGGTGGCGCTGCATGGGGCGTCGATCAGGATGGCGTTGAAGGCTTGGCCGTCCCACCATGCGTCGGGCGTGGCGGCATCGGCGCAGCGGGTGTCAATGTCCAGCCGCAGCCGCGCGAAGGTGTCCTGCATGCGGCGCACCCGCCTCGCATCGACGTCCAACGCAGTGATCCGCAAGCTGGCATCGCGTTCGGCCAGGTGGGCGGCCTTGCCGCCGGGCGCGGCGCAGGCATCGAGCAGGCGCGCGCCGGGAGCGAGCACAAACGCATCGGCGACGGCCTGGGCGGCGGCGTCCTGCACCGACACCAGCCCGGCCTCGAAGCCGGGCAGCTGCTGTACCGGCAGGGTGGCGTCCAGTTTCAGCGCATCGGCCAACGCAGGATCGGGTATTGCTTCGATGCCGGCCTCGCGCAGCAAGCCGAGATAGTCCTCGCGAGTGATCCAGCGCCGGTTCACGCGCAGCCACAGCGGCGCGGTTTGCGCGCTGGCGGCGAAGATCGCGTCGGCCTGCTGCGGCCAATCGCTGGCCACTTGCTCCGCCAGCCATGCCGGCCATGCCAAACGCGGTTCGGCCTGCGGCAGGCCTTCGCGTTGCGCACGCCGCAGCAAGGCATTGACCATGCCGGCCTGGTGCGTGCGCTTCAAATCACGGGCCGCGTCCACCGTGGCCGCCACCGCGGCATGGGCCGGCAGGTGCAGTTCCAATTGCGCGAAGCCCGCCAGCAGCAGGGCGCGCAGCAGGCCATCCCGCGCACCGAGGGGCTTGTCGAGCCAGTGGTCCAGCGCGTGGTTGTAGCGCACGCGTTGGCGCAGCGCGGTCATCACGATGGCTTCCACCAGCGCGCGGTCGCGACCGTCGGCCAGTTCCGGCAGGGTCGCCGCCAGCGTCGCCTTCAGCGAGCGCCCGCGCTGCAGGACGGCATCGAGGATGCGGGCCGCAGCCACCCGCGCAGCAACGCCGGGGCCCATGTTTCAGCCGCTGGCGCCCGCGGCATGCGGGCCGATGGCGGGGAAGTCGGCGTGCCGCGCGTTGAGGTAATCCTGCGCTGCCAGCGGCTTGCCGCCGTCGCGTTGCAGCACCCGCAGTCGCAACACGCCTTCGCCACAGGCGATGTCGATGCCGTCGCGGCCGGCGCGCAGCACGCTGCCGGGTGCGCTGGCGTGCTGCTCGGCCAGCGCGGTCGCGGCGTGGATGCGCGCGCGCTCACCGGCCAGCCGCGTTTCCGCGATCGGCCATGGATGGAACGCGCGCACCTTGTCGGCGAGGCGGCGCGCCGGCTGGGTCCAGTCGAGCACGGCCTCGGCTTTCTCGATCTTGTGGGCGTAGGTCACGCCCGCCTCGGGCTGTGGTTGCGGCGGCAAGGTGATCGTCGCGCGCAGCAGGCCCAGCGCGTCGGCCAGCACGCGTGCGCCCACGCCGGCAAGGTGATCGTGCAACTGGCCTGCGGTTTCGTCGGGGGCGATGCCGGTGGCCTGCGAGAGCAGGACCGGGCCGGTATCCAGGCCTTTCTCCATCTGCATCAGGCTGATCCCGGTGCGGGCATCGCCGGCTTCGATCGCGCGCTGGATCGGCGCCGCGCCGCGCCAGCGCGGCAGCAGCGAGGCATGCACGTTCCAGCAGCCGTGCGTGGGGATGTCCAGCACCGACTGCGGAAGGATCAAGCCATAGGCCACCACCACCATCACGTCGGGCTTGAGTTCGCGCAACCGGCCCCGGGTTTCGGCGCGGCGGAAGTTTTCCGGCTGGTACACCGGGATGCCGCGCAGCACTGCTTCCAGCTTCACCGGCGAAGGCGTCAGCCCGCGCCCGCGCCCGGCCGGACGGTCCGGCTGGGTGTAAACGCCCACCACCTCGCCGCGCAGCGCCGCAGCCTGCAAGCTGGGGACGGCGAACTCGGGAGTGCCGGCAAAAACGATGCGCATCCGGTCGGGATTCGGGATTCGGGATTGGGGACTCGTGTGCGCGGGCGTGCGTCAGGCCGCGCTGCGACGTGCCTTGAGCAGCTTCTTGCGCACCATTTCGCGCTTGAGCGGGCTGAGGTAATCTACGAACAGCTTGCCGATCAAGTGGTCCATCTCGTGCTGGATGCACACCGCCAGCAGGCCATCGGCCTCCAGCGTGAACGGCTGGCCGTGGCGATCCAGCGCGTCCACGGTGATGGTGGCCGAGCGGGTGACGTCGGCAAAGATGTTCGGCACCGACAGGCAGCCTTCCTGATAGACCTGCTCGCCATCCCGGGCGGTGATCTTCGGATTCACGAATACCAGCGGCGCGTCGTGTTCCTCGCTCACGTCGATCACCATGAAGCGCTTGTGCACGTCCACCTGGCTGGCCGCCAGCCCGATCCCCGGCGCCTGGTACATGGTTTCGAACATGTCGTCGAACAGGGTCTGGAAGGCCGGGGTGGCCAGTTCGGCGGGGTCAACCTCGGCCGCGCGGGTGCGCAGGCGGGGGTCGGGGAATTCGAGAATCGGAAGCAGGGCCATGCGGGCGAGGTCCACGAAAACGGGCAAATCCGGGCCAATTCCGGCCCGTCTTGGCCATTGTAGCGGGGCGAACCTGCATGAAGGCTTGCCAGATGCGCCGGAATGTGAGCTATATTGACGCAGCTTGGGGGGCTTTTGCGAAACGCAGCGGGGAGATAGCGACCATGTTTGAACGGGTTTCCAACTTGGCGCGCGCCAATGCGCCACGCCTGCGCGGACTGCGCACGGTACTGGTGGCAGCGATGCTGGCCGTGGCCACACTGGCCACGACGGCGCAGGTGCGCGACGACCATCCTGACCATTACGTCGTCAAGCGTGGCGACACGCTTTGGGACATTGCCGGGCGCTTCCTGCGCAAGCCCTGGCTGTGGCCGGAGATCTGGCAGGCCAATCCGCAGATTCGCAATCCGCACCTGATCTATCCGGGTGACGTGATCAGCCTCGCGTATCTGGATCGGGTGGCGGTGCAGCAAGGCCCGCGTAGCGAAGCGCCGGTCAACGCCGTGCCGCTGTCCGAGGTCGAGCCGTTCCTGAAGGACCTGCGGGTGGTGCCGGAAATCGACAGCCTGCCCTACGTGGTGGGTCTGGAAGACAACCGGATGCGCGGCATCGAAGGCCATGTCGCCTACATCCGCGGCCTCGAAAACGCGCAGCCCGGCCAGCGCTACCTGGTGGTGCGGGCGCAGAAGCGCTACCGGATGATCAACAACAACGGCTCGAACCTTGACCAGTTCGACGCCCGCGACCTTGATTCGCGCGGCCAGATCGCGTTCGGCCTGAGCGACGGCTCGCTGTGGGATACCCCGGTCTACGTCAACCACGGCACCGAGTTGCTGGGCTACGAGCTGATGACCCAGACCACCGCCACCGTCACCCGCGGTGCGTCCGGTCCGGATCAGCTGGTGACCTTGATGATGGATGCGGAAGGGCGTGACGTGCGGGTCGGCGATCGGATCATTCCGGTCGAAGCCCAGACCTACGACCTGCAGTTCTTCCCGCATCCGCCCAAGCAGCAGGCCGCCTATGGTCGCCTGAGCGTGATGGCAGTCGCGGACGGCTACCGCACCGGCGGCACCCACGACGTGATCGCGATTTCCGGCGGCGCCCGTGAGGGCATCGACAACGGCACCGTGTTCTCGATCTGGCGCCGCGGCGACCGGACCGTGGATCGGGTCCGCGCCGATCCGGATCGCGACTCCGGGATGACCTCGGCCCGGAACCATGTGCGCCTGCCCGACGAATTCGCCGGCCACGCCATGGTGTTCCGGACCTTCGACAACATCAGCTATGCGCTGGTGATGAACAGCGTGAAGCCGTCCCGCGTCGGCTACGAGCTGAAGAATCCGGACGCCACCGAGTAGGTCCGTGCCCGAAGCCCGGCTTGGCCCGGGCTTTCGGGGGAAAATCCGATAGGGATTCGCAGCGGCGCCTGAGGGCGCCGCTGGCGTTTGCGTGGAATGCTGGCCGCATGCACGACACCACCCAATCGGTCATCCTGCCGGCCATTCCCGCCGAATCCGAACCCCTGCTGCGCCTGTTGCTCAGCGGCGCCCCCGCCGCCAGCCTGCGCCGCCTGCTGGACGCCCACGGTGATGCGGTGGCCGTGCTCGTCGCCGGCAGCGCGCAGTGGGCGGCACAGGGTCTGGACGCTGTCACCTGCGCGGCCATTGCCCGCCCGGATCGACGCACGCTGGCCGCCAGCCTGCGTTGGCTGGAGGCGGACAGCCATGCGCTGATTGGCTGGAGCGATCCGGCCTATCCGCCGCAATTGCGCGAAATCGCCTCTCCCCCTGCGGCCCTGTTCGTGGTCGGGGACGCCAGTCTGCTGTGGCGGCCTGCCATCGCCGTGGTTGGCAGCCGTGCCGCCACTGCCGGCGGCCGCGCCAATGCCGCGCGCTTTGCCACAGTGCTGGCCGAGGCCGGGCTGGCGGTCACCAGCGGACTGGCCGCCGGCGTCGACGCCTGTGCGCACGGCGCCGCGCTGGAGGTTGGCGGAATCACGACGGCGGTGCTGGGCACCGGTCCGGACGTCGCCTACCCGCGCAGCAACCGAGCACTGATGGCGGCCGTTGCCGAGGCCGGCGTTCTGGTCTCCGAGCACGCCCCCGGAACGCCGGCCCTGCGTACCCACTTTCCCAGCCGCAACCGGATCATTGCCGGCCTGAGCCTGGCGACGCTGGTGGTCGAGGCGGCGCAGCGCTCCGGTGCCCTGATCACCGCCCGGCTGGCGGCCGATGCCGGGCGCGAGGTGTTCGCCATCCCCGGCTCGATCCACAACCCGCTGGCGCGCGGCTGCCACCGCCTGATCCGCGACGGTGCGGCGCTGGTGGAAACCCCGGAAGAGATCCTCGACAGCCTGGCCGCGCAGGTGGCGATGTTGGCCGGAAGTCAGTCCCGGCGGCTGCAGGCCGGCGCCGACGCAGGGCCGGCGCTGGACGGCCTGCTGTCGCATCCTGATTACAACATCTTGTGGCAAGCCATCGGGCATGACCCAATCTGTATGGATGAACTGGTGCTGCGCACCGGATTGACGGCGGCCCGGGCCTCGTCCATGCTGCTGGCACTGGAGTTGGAGGGGCACGTCGTTGCCGAACACGGCCGCTACAGTCGGAGAGTGGCTCGGGCACGGAGCGCCCGAAGTTGACCGCCCCGTCTCCCGGGCTTCCGAAGATACCGGCGCGGTCTGCCCGCGGCGTGACCGCGCCGGCACGCATGCACACTGCCCGCAACACCCATCCAGGCGAGGAGGACCGGCGTGAAGGTAAGCATCCTCGATGTCCTGCTCTACCTGTTCGAGCATTATTTCGCCGCCGGCGATACCCCACCCATCGCGCTGGCGGCACCGGGCAGGAACGATCCACTGATCGGAGAGCTGCAACACGCCGGGTTTTCCCCGGCGGAGATTCGCAATGCGTTCGATTGGCTGGATGCGCTGGCAAGCCGGCGGCCGGCCGCGCAGCCCACCAACCCCAGTGGCCCAATCCGCGTGTTTCATTCCAGCGAGCTGGACAAGCTGGACATCGAAGCCCGCGGCTTCCTGTTGTATCTTGAGCAGCAAGGGGTGCTGGGCGCCGAGCAGCGCGAACTGGTGCTGGACCGCGCGCTGGCGCTGGACCAGGACGAGGTCGACCTCGACGATCTCAAGTGGGTGGTACTGATGGTGTTGTTCAACCAGCCCGGCAGCGAAGCCGCCTACGCCTGGATGGAAACCCAGATGTATCTGGACGAACCCGAGCCGGTGCACTGAGGCAACGGCGCGGGCACAACGGGAGGCAATATGGCCGACTGGTATTACTCCGCAGGAGGCACGGAACAGACCGGCCCGGTGTCCGCGCAGCAGTTGATCGGGCTGTTTCAATCGGGCCAGCTCGCGCCCGACACCCTGGTCTGGCGCGAAGGGCAGGCCGACTGGCTGCCGCTGCGACGTTTCTTCGAGGAACTCGGGCTGCAGGACACGCCTGCTGCGCCTGCCGCGGCGGCGGCCGAACCGATCCCGGCTCTGCCCGAATTGCCGCCGGAGACCGCACCGGAGCCCGCGCCGGCGTCGGTCCATGCCTCGGTGCTGGGCAGGCAGCCCTCGGCGCCGGCCCCGCCCAGCCGCTCCGGGAGGTCCGGCTGCGTGATCGCGGCGATCGTGCTGGGCGTGATTGGCGTGCTGCTGGCGGGCGTGCTGGCCGCCATTGCCATTCCGGCGTACAAGGACTTCCAGATCAGGAGCGCCATTACGAGCGCGGCAACCGTGGCGATGTCAGCCCGGACTGAGGTCCCGGCCTACCGCGAGGAGCACGACCGTTGCCCGGAGAACGGTGACGACGGCTTCAAGGCAGCTGCGGACTACGCCGACCCGAATATCGCCGCGATCCGCTTCGGGCATTTCGAGAATGCGCGCTGCGGGCTGGAGGTCGAACTGCGCGGCAATGGCCTGGACGGGAAGCGGCTGTGGATGGAATACGACGCCGCCGCTGCCAGTTGGACCTGTTCCTCGGACGTGAAGGACAAGTGGCTCCCCTTCAATTGCAGGGGCGGATGAGGCCGCGTGCGTTGCGGCGGGGATCGGGCATACTTTGCCGTCCCCGTCCTGTTCAGTGAAGCCCAGCCCATGGCCCAGTGGCACTACGCCGACCGCGATCGCCAGCAGCACGGCCCCGTCGATGAGGCCGAACTGCGGCGCCTGTTCCGCGCCGGAGACATCACCCGCGACACCCTGATCTGGAATCCGGACCTGCCGCAATGGCAGCCGCTGGGCGGATTTGCCAATGAAATCGGCCTGCAGGAAACGCATTCGCCCTACGCGCCGCCGACCGCCGAGGTGCTGCGCGATGACGTGGTCGTGCAGGGGGGCGAGATCGTCTATGCGGGCTTCTGGAAACGCGCCGCCGCCTACTTCATCGATTCCGTCATCACCGGAATCGCTGGCGGCGTGCTCGGTGGCCTGATCGGTGGCGTGATGGGCGCCATGCTGTTGAGCGGCGGCGACATGGCCAACAGCGGAAGCAGCCTGCTCGCCATCCAGGGGGTGGCCAACCTCATCGGCCTCATCCTCGGGGTGGCGTATTTCGCCGGCTTCCACGCTTCGGCGTCGATGGCCACGCTGGGCAAGATGGCGATCGGCATCAAGGTCGTGCGCAGCAACGGCGAGCGCATCAGCTTCCTGCGCGGCATGGGCCGCTATTTCGCGCTGTTCGTGAGCGCGATCACGCTGTTCATCGGGTTTTTCATGGCCGGCTTCACCGAGCGCAAGCGCGCCCTGCACGACATGCTCTGCGACACCGTGGTGGTCGACAAATGGGCCTACACCGACCGCCCCGACCTGCAGCGCCGCGAGCTGGGAACGGTGACGGTCGTGGTGCTGGTGGCGGCTGCGCTGCTGACCCTGCTGATGACGATCGGGTTCATCGCGCTTGCAGTCATGGCCGCCAGCGGCATGCACTGAACGCAGGCCGGATTCCGGTCCCGAAGCCGTCGCGCCGGTCGTCCGGGAAAGGCGTGGCTCTTGACATCCGGACGGCATCCGTGATTCCACTATAAATAGCGCCCGGGGTCCCGCCCCGGGCGTTGGCTTCTGAAAACATCGGGTCGCGCCACTTCGCGACCATCCGGAATCGCGCTGCCATGGCCAAGAACCTGCTCATCGTCGAATCGCCTGCCAAGGCCAAGACGATCAACAAATACCTCGGCAAGGACTTCACCGTCCTCGCCAGCTACGGCCACGTCCGCGACCTGGTGCCGAAGGAAGGCGCGGTCGATCCCGAGCGCGGCTTTGCCATGCGCTACGAGACCATCGAAAAGAACGAGCGCCACGTCGAGGCCATCGCCAAGGCGGCGCGGGTGGCCGAGCACGTCTATCTGGCCACCGACCCGGACCGCGAGGGCGAGGCGATCAGCTGGCATATCGCCGAGATCCTGAAAGAGCGCGGCCTGCTGGACACGCCGCTGGATCGGGTGGTGTTCACCGAGATCACCCCGCGCGCGATCCAGGCCGCCATGGCCCAGCCGCGCCGGATCGCCTCCGACCTGGTCGATGCGCAGCAGGCGCGGCGCGCGCTGGATTACCTGGTCGGCTTCAATCTCTCGCCGGTGCTGTGGCGCAAGATCAAGGCCGGGCTGTCGGCGGGCCGCGTGCAGTCGCCGGCACTGCGGATGATCGTCGAGCGCGAGGAAGAGATCGAAGCCTTCGTGGCGCGCGAATACTGGACGATCGAAGCCGAGTGCCTGCATCCGGCGCAAGCCTTCACCGCCAAGCTGGTGAAACTGGACGGCCGGAAGTTCGAGCAGTTCACCCTCACCGACGGCGATTCCGCCGAAGCGGCGCGCCAACGCATCCAGCAGGCAGCCGCCGGCACCCTGCATGTGACGGACGTCGCCAGCAAGGAGCGCAAGCGCCGGCCGGCGCCGCCGTTCACCACCTCGACCCTGCAGCAGGAAGCCTCGCGCAAGCTCGGATTCACCACCCGCCGCACCATGCAGGTGGCGCAGAAACTCTACGAAGGCGTGGCCATCGGCGAGGAAGGCACGGTCGGTCTGATCAGCTACATGCGTACCGACTCGGTGCACCTGTCGCAGGAGGCGCTGGCCGAGCTGCGCGACGTGATCGCCCGCGACTTCGGCACCGCCTCGCTGCCGGACAAACCGAACTTCTACCAGACCAAATCGAAGAACGCGCAGGAAGCCCACGAGGCGATCCGGCCGACTTCCGCGCTGCGCACGCCGGCACAGGTGGCACGCTTTTTGAGCGATGACGAGCGCCGGCTCTACGAGCTGATCTGGAAGCGCGCGGTGGCCTGCCAGATGATCCCGGCCACGCTCAACACGGTGACGGTGGATCTGGCCGCCGGCAGCGCGCACGGCTTCCGCGCCAGCGGCACCACGGTGGTGGTGGCGGGTTTCCTGGCCGTGTACGAGGAAGGCAAGGACGGCAAGGGCAAGGACGACGAGGACGAAGGCCGCAAGCTGCCCTTGATGCAGCTGGGCGACCGGGTGCCGCTGGAGCGCATCCACGCCGACCAGCACTTCACCCAGCCGCCGCCGCGGTTCACCGAAGCGGCGCTGGTGAAGGCGCTGGAGGAATACGGGATCGGCCGGCCGTCCACCTACGCCGCCATCATCCAGACCCTGCTGGGCAAGCAGTACGCGGTGCTGGATGGGCGCGCCTTCAAGCCCACCGACATCGGTCGCGCGGTCAGCAAGTTCCTCTCCAACCACTTCACCAAGTACGTCGATTACGATTTCACCGCCAGGCTCGAAGACGAGCTGGATGCGGTCAGCCGCGGCGAAGAGAACTGGGTTCCGCTGCTGGAAAAATTCTGGGGCCCGTTCAAGGCGCTGGTGGACGAAAAGAAGGACAGCCTCGACAAGACCGATGCCGGCAGTGTGCGGGTGCTCGGCAGCGATCCGGTCAGCGGCAAGCCGGTCAGTGCGCGGATCGGCCGCTTCGGCCCGCTGGTGCAGATCGGCACCGCCGAAGACGAGGACAAGCCGCGCTTCGCCTCGCTGCGGCCTGGGCAGAGCATCTACAACCTCACCCTGGCCGAGGCGCTCAAGCTGTTCGAGATGCCGCGCAAGCTGGGGGTGGACGCCAATGGCGAGGACGTGAGCGTCGGCATTGGCCGCTTCGGGCCGTTCGCCAAGCGCGGCAGCACCTACGCTTCGCTGAAAAAGGAAGACGACCCCTACGCCATCGACCTGGCGCGGGCGCTGTTTCTCATCGAGGAAAAGGAAGAAATCGCCCGCAACCGCATCATCAAGCAGTGGCCGGGCCAGGACGTGCAGGTGCTCAACGGCCGCTTCGGGCCGTACCTGTCCGACGGCAAACTCAATGGCAAGATTCCAAGGAACCGCGAGCCGGCGTCGCTGACGCTGGAAGAAGCGCTGCAATTCCTGGAAGACACCGGCAAGCCGGCGCGCAAGGGCTTCGGGGCGAAGAAGGCGGTGAAGAAAGCGACTTTCCGGAAAACGGCGGCGAAGAAGGCCGCAGCCGAAAAGCCGGCCAGGAAAACCGCCGCGAAACAGCCCGCGGCCAAAAAGGCCGCAACCAGGAAAACCGCCGCGAAAAAGGCCGCGCGGCCGTTCTCTGGCGATATCGAACCGGCCAAACCGCTGTTGACCTCGGCCAAGGTGACGCCGGGCAAGAAGGTCGTAGTGAAGAAGCCGCCGCGTTCGGATGCGCCGTTCTGACCCGCTGACTCGTTGACCCGCTGTCTTGCCATCCGCTTGGTCTGGCGACCGTGCCATGACAGGATTGGCTCGGGCGTGACGGCACAACGAGGTGGTGCGTGAGCTTGCGTCATGACGAAGCCGTGGGGTTTGCCATCTTCCAGATGACGGCGATCCCGATCGTCCTGCTCATTCTGGCCTGGCTGGTCAAGCCGGCCGGCGGGCAGGCAACATCGGATCCCGCCGGCAACGAGGTCGCGCGCAAACGGGACGCCCATTACCTCTGGGCGGCGAAGAAATTGCTCTTGCCGCCGCTTGCGTATTTCGTGTCCGGCGCCCTTTCCTGGGTACTGTCATTCGTGTGGCTCGGGGCAAGCATGACGCTGCTTGGCATCACCACGTTCGCCGTCATGTGGTACTTCATCTTCCTGATCGGACACCTGCGGAAGCGCTTGCTGCAGGACCAGGCACCGTGAGCTTTGGCAATGCGCGATGCACTGGCGCGTGCGACCCAAGTGCCAGGCACACGCGGACTCGCTATGCTGTTCGCATGAATGCACTTGCCGAAGCGCTCGCCGCATTGCGCAGTGGCGGCATCATCGCCTACCCCACCGAAGGCGTGTGGGGGTTGGGCTGTGACCCGCGCAATGAGCGTGCCGTGCTGCGTTTGCTGGCGCTCAAGCAGCGTGAGGTCGGCAAGGGCCTGATCCTGATTGCAGCCAGCGAATCGCAGCTTGCCGCTTTCATCGATACCTCGCCGCTCGCTACCGCGCAACTGGACGAAATACGCGCCAGTTGGCCGGGAGCGAATACCTGGATCGTGCCGGCATCGAGCACGGCGCCGCACTGGATCACCGGCGACCATGACGGCATCGCGGTGCGGGTGACCGCGCACCCGCAGGTGATGGCGCTGTGCGAGGGATTCGGTGGCGCTCTGGTCTCGACCAGCGCCAACGTCGCCAGCGCACCTTCGCCGCGCACGCGCGCCGAGCTCGATCCGCGGATCGTCGCCGGCGTGGATGCAGTTTGCGATGGCGAAACCCTGGGCCGCGCGCAGCCCAGCAGCATCCGCGATGCGCGCAGCGGGCGGGTGTTGCGCTGAGGTCTTTCGCGCAATCGCATTGACCGCGACGTGAAGGCGCAGCGTGTCCGGGGTTCCCCTGTCGCGCCGGACAACGCAAGATAGGGCGATGCGCATGACCACGCTCGCCCTCTCCGGCTCGTTCGTGATCGCCTGCCTTCTGCTGCAGGCGGCAGCACCGGCGGCGGCGCAGGAAACCATCTTCTACAAATGCACCGACGCCCAAGGCAACGTCACGGTGCAAAACGGCACGCCCTGCGCGGCCGGGATGAAGCAGGAGATCCGCCGCGTGGGCTCGGCGCCGACCGTGCCGGTCCCGGTGCGCCGCGCGCCGGAGCCCGAGCCGGTGCCAGCGCCGCCGGCCTACGGGGAATTCGTGCTGGTGTCGGGGCCGAACATGGCGCGCAAACCGGCGCCGGAAGCGGCCCGACTGCCGCCACCGCCGCCGCTGTTCCAGTGCGCGACCTGGGACGGCCACACCTACTACGGCGACACCGCCACCCCCGACCCGCGCTGCGCGCCGCTGCAGGTGGTGGGGATCGACGGCAGCGCGGCCATGGGCATGGGGCAGGCCTGCGAGATGCGCCAGGACAGCTGCACCGCGATCCCCGAGGACCAGCTGTGCGCGGCCTGGTACCGGCGTCTGGACGAAGCGGAGTTCAAGCTGCGCTATGCCACCCCGGCCGACCAGCGGGCACGCGAGGCCGAACGTGCGGACATCGCGGCGAAGATCCGCGCCAGCCGCTGCTCGCCGGAGGCGCCGCCGCCGGCAACAGCGCCTGCCGCGCCGGTGCCGTAAGCTGCCTGTCCGATGGCGATGACGGATAGCGATGGATAGCGGCGGCCTGGAACTGGTCTTGGTCTTCCTGCTGGCCGCGGTGCTGGCAGTGCCGCTGTTCAAGCGCTTCGGCTTCGGTGCCGTGCTGGCCTACCTGGTGACCGGCGTGCTGCTGGGTCCGCATGCGCTGGCGGTGGTCCGCGATCCCGACCGGGTGCTCGCAGCCAGCGAGATCGGCGTGGTCATGCTGCTGTTCGTGATCGGGCTGGAGCTGTCGCTGTCGCGCCTGATCCTGATGCGCCGGCCGATCTTCATGGTCGGCGGACTGCAGGTGCTGCTGTGCGGCGCCGCGCTGGGTGCGCTGGCGCTGTTGGCCGGGCAGGGCTGGAAGGCGGCGCTGGTGGTGGGGCTGGGGCTGGCGCTGTCGTCGACCGCCGTCGGGCTGCAATTGCTGGCCGAGCGCAAGGAGTTGGCGAGCGAACACGGGCGGCTGGCGTTCGCGATCCTGCTGTTCCAGGACCTGGCCGCGATCCCGCTGCTGGCGGCCATCCCGCTGCTGGGCAAGGCCAAGAGCGCCGAGTTGGGATGGGCCGAAGTGGTGCAGGCGGTGGCCGCGATTGCCGCGCTGGTGATCGGGGGGCGCTACCTGTTGCGACGCCTGTTCCGGGTGATCGCCCGCACCGATCTGCCGGAAGTGTTCACCGGCGCGGCGTTGCTGGTGGTGCTGGGCAGCGCCTGGCTGATGCAGAAGGTCGGCCTGAGCGCCGGTCTGGGCGCCTTCCTGGCCGGCGTGCTGCTGGCCGAATCCGAATATCGACACGAGCTGGAAGCGCAGATCAAGCCGTTCGAAGGCTTGCTCCTTGGATTGTTCTTCATGGCCGTGGGCATGGGAATCGACCTGCGCCGGGTGATGTCGGAGCCGTGGCTGATCGCGGCAGCGGTGGCCGCGCTGCTGGCGGTGAAGACCGTGCTGCTGTTCGGCCTCGGCCTGCGGCCGGGGCAGCTGCGCCCGCGCAGCGCGTTCCTGCTGGCCGGGGTGCTGGCGCTGGGCGGCGAATTCGCTTTCGTGGTGTTCGGCGAAGCGGCGCGGGTTCAGCTGATCGATGCGATCACCCGCAACCGCCTGACCGCGATCGTCGGTTTGTCGATGGCGCTGACGCCGCTGCTGCTGATGCTGGCCAGCAAACTGCTGCCGGTCGAGCGCGCGCAGGCGCAGCCCTTCGACGCCATCCCGACCGATCGCCACCCGCAGGTGCTGGTGGCCGGGTTCGGCCGCTTCGGCCAGATCGTGGCGCGGCTGCTGCGCGCCCAGGGCATTCCCTTCATCGCCATCGATCCGGACATCGAACAGGTGAACCTGTCGCGCAGTTTGAGCAGCGACCAGATCTACTACGGTGACCCCACCCGGATGGCGCTGCTGCGCTCGGCGGGGGCGGAGCGAATCAGGATCTTCGTGGTCGCGATCAACAGCGTCGAGGCCAGCCTGCGGATGGTGCGGCTGGTGCGCAAGCACTATCCGCAGGCGCGGGTGTTCGCGCGCGCGCGCAATCGCCAGCACGCCTGGCAGCTGGTGGACATGGGCGCCGAGGCGCTGCGTGAAACCTACGGCAGCAGCCTGGAAATGGGGCTCGAGGTGCTGGTGGCGCTGGGAATGGACCGCGCCCAGGCGGAAACCCGAATGCGGCGATTCCGGGCGTGGGACGAGGCGCTGCTGGAGCAGCAGCGCCTGCTGCAGGACGATGAAGACGCCTTGTTGCAGGCGACCCGCGATGCCCGCAAGGAGCTTGACGGATTGTTCGAGGAAGACGCGGCCGCCGCCCACCCGCAGGGCCAGGGCTGAGGCGCCCTGGCCGTCAGTCGCGCAGGAACCGCGCCAGCGGCACGTCGGCCTTGCTGGTGCGCACGGTGGGCGCCAGCTCCGCGGCCACGTCGACATAGCCACGCAGCAGCGCCAGCTCGCGCGGGGTGCGATCGAGGGCGTCGCGCTGGTCCGGGTCGGCGCCGGCGCGCAGCAGCGCCCGTGCAACCCGCACCAGCCCGTGCAAGCCGGCCAGATGCAGCGGGCCGTAGCCGCGCGGATCGCGCACGTCGAGGCTGACGTCTTCGTCGAACAGGCGCTCCATCCCGGCCAGCAGCACGTCCTCGCTGCTGGGCGTGCCCGGCTCGGCGCGCGCGCCCAGCAGCAGCAGCAGCGGCGTGGCGCCATCCAGCGCGGCGCGGTTGGCGTCGGCACCGGCCAGCAGCAGCCCGTCCAGCAGTGCCAGCAGGCGGCTGCGATCGCGCTCGGTGAATCCGTACAGCGCCGCGCAGTGCAGCGCGGTCAGGCCTTGCGCGTCGCTGGCGCGCAGGTCGGCGCCGGCGTGCAGCAGGCGCGCCACCACTTCGGGCAGGCCCAGGGCCGCCGCCAGCATCAGCACCGTCACGTCGCCGGGCAGCCGTTGTTCGAGGTTGCAATCGGCCTGCAGCAAGCGTTCGACGATGGTGAGGTGACGCCGGCTGACCGCCGCTGACAGCGGCGTGGCGCCGGTTCTTGCGGCGATCCGCGGGCTGGCGCCGCGGGCGAGCAGGAATTCGACCAGCGCCGCGTGGCCATCGCCGGCGGCGCGCAGCAGGGCGGTGCAGCCTTGAGCGTCGGTCGTGTCGATCGGAAAGCCGAGGTCAAGCAGGCGTTCGACCGCATCCTGATCGCCGGCAATCGCCGCCGCCGGCAGGTCGGTGGCGACCAGCGGCCGGTGCGGCAGGCGCCAGCCGTGCCAATCCAGCCACGTGGCGAGATCGCTGCGGCCACTGGACAGGGCCAGGCCCAGCGGGGTCTGGCCATCGCCGGCGCGGCGATCGGGCGCGGCGCCGGCGGCAATCAGCAGCTTCACCGCCGCCAGATCGCCGCGGGTGGCGGCCGCGTGCAGGGGGCTGTGCCCGCGCGCGTCGCAAATGTCGGGCGCCACGCCCAGCGCCAGCAGCCGGCGCGCCAACGTCAGCCAGCCCAACTGCACGGCCAGCAGCAGGGTCGGCTCGCTGTTCGCGCTGGTGCCGAACGGGTCAGCGCCGCGTTCCAGCAGGTCGACGGCGCAGGCTTCGGCGCTCGGGCTGGCCTTTCCGGTGCGGCAGGCGGCGAGGAAACGGGCCAGGCCCGAAGCGCCGGCTGGCGAACCGCGGTGGGCGAACAGGCGTTCCAGCGCGGGGATGCCGGCTTCGCCGCGGGCCAGTGCTGCCACCACCGGGGCTTGCGCTTCGCGTGCCTCCGGATCGGCGCCGCGGCGCAGCAGCCAGTCGAGGATGCGCGGCACCGCGATCAGCGCGGGGTCCGCCAGCAGCAGGTTCAAGTCCCCCGGCGCGAGCCGCGCCAGCA
Source organism: Thermomonas sp. (assembly GCF_023953935.1). Lineage (GTDB taxonomy): Bacteria > Pseudomonadota > Gammaproteobacteria > Xanthomonadales > Xanthomonadaceae > Thermomonas. The sequence goes on from NZ_JAMLIW010000005.1 coordinate 213,601, forward strand.
GCGGATCCAGCGTGGTCGCCGGCGCATCGTCCAGCAGCGCCGAGTGCAGCAGCGGCAGGGGCGGCAGCTCGGGTTCGGGCTCGGGCGCGGCGGATTCGGTCTCCGGCAGGGTGTCCGAGGGCGCATGGTGGGGATCGAGGAGGGCGACCAGCCGCCAGCGCCCGGCCGCCTGCGCCAGCGCCAGCGGACTGCGGCCCTCGCCATCGGGGCGGGCCGGATCCAGGCCCAGAGCCAGCAGGCGCTGGACCAGGTCGGTGGTCGTCACCTCCGCCAGGCAGGCGTGGTGCAGTGCGCCGGCGCCAGTGGCGTCCGCGACATTCGGGTCGGCGCCGGCAGCCAGCAGCACCTCGAGGACGCCTTGGGCACCGGCGCGGGCGGCGTCCAGCAACGGCGTGCGGCCTTCGGCATCGGCGCGCGCGTGATCGGCGCCGGCATCCAGCAGGGCCCGGCAGATGGCCGCGTGGCCGGCGGCAGCGGCTTCGTGCAGCGCGCTCCGGCCCTGCCCGTCCACCGCGTTGACCCGGGCCTTGCTGCGCAACAACAGCTGCACCCCGGCCGGGTCGTCGTCCTCGCAGCCGGCCGCGGACAGCAGCGCCGGCTGGCCGTCGGCGGGTTCGGTCTTGGCGCCGCGTTCGAGCAGGAACTTGGCCAGCCGCCAGTTGCCGCTGGCGCAGGCGCTGCCGAGCGGGGAGACGCCGTCGGCATTGAGCGCATTGATGTCGGCCCCGGCATCGCGCAGCAGCGCGGCCACGCCCGGGTCCGAGCTGCGGGCGGCGTGGTGCAACGGGGTGTTGCCCTCGGCGTCGGTGGCATGGACGTCGGCACCGTTGGCCAGCAGGGTCATGACCGCTTCGGCCCGTCCGTGCCAACTGTCGCGGGTGGCCGCCAGCAGCGGATTGAGGCCGCCGTCGAGCGCGTTCACGTCCACCCCACGCGCGATCAGGGCGCGCAGCAGGCGCAGGTCGGGCAGCACCGCGGCCAGCACTGCGAGGCTGCGGCGGTCGCGGGCGTCCGCCGCAACTGCAAGCGTGGGATCGGCGCCAGCGTCGAGCAGCTCCAGGGCCCGATCGACCCGACCCCGGCGCGCGGTGGCATACAGTTCGGCGGTCAGAACCGCGACGTCGGGTGCCGCCCCGCGGGGGGTCGCCGGGACCACGTCCGGGGTGGGTACGGCGTCATCCGCCGTCGGCGCGGCATCCTCCACCGTGTCCGCAGCAGCCTCCGGCAGTACCAGATCGACCACCGGCAGGCCGGTTGCCGGCAGCCCCAGCGGCGCCTGCGCGGCCGGCGCCGACTGCAGGGCGAAGTGCAGCATCGGTACCAGCAGGGCGTAGAAGGCGCTGCCGCCGGCGCGCACGCTGCCGGTCAGCAGTTCCGGCCAGGCCAGCAGCAGGCCGCCAGCCAAGGCCATGAAGGCGGGCAGGGCCACCTGCAACAGGCCGCTCCAGGCGGCACGCTCCTGCACCCGCTCTTCGCGATGGCGCTCGGCGGCGCTGCCGCCGCGGCGCTCCAGCAGCAGCCAGCGTGGCCACCCGGCCCACAGCAGGACCAGCACGACGCCCGCCAGCCCGCCAAGCGCCAGCGCAGCGCCCAGCGAGGGTGATGCATCAAGCTGCCACAGCGGCCAGGCCAGCAGCGCGCCAGCGAGCAGGAAGCCGCCGCCCCACAGCAGCGCCAGCCGGCCGGCATCGCGCCACAGGCCGGCGCGGCCGCGGCTGCGCCGCAGCAGGGCCACGCCCAGCGCCGCGGGGATCTGCGCCAGCCAGACCAGCACCGCGGCCGCACGCACGTCCAGCCAGCCGGCAGCGGCCAGAAACAGGGCCAGTGCCAGCAGGCCGGCGCCGATGGCGAACCTGCGCTCAGGCATCGGTGCCCCAATCGGCCGTCATCGGATCGTCCACGGTGGGCGGAAACTGGATGTGGAAGCCGCGTCCGGCCAGGTTGGCGCGCACCACGTCGGGATTTTCGCGCGCCAGCGTACGGCCCGGCGCCAACTCCACTTCCAGCACGAACCGCAGCGCGCCCAGCTGGCTGCGCAGCGGTTCGGGCAGGCGGGTGAAACCGTCACGCTCGGACAGATACACGTAGGTGTCGGTCTTGCGCAGACTTTTGTAGACGTAGGCCAGCATCGCGATCCGGGGGAAAGGGCCGCTTCGAAAGTTCGCAGGCTGGAATTGTGCGGGAAAGCGCGCGTCATGGGTACCGCCGGGACGCAGACCGCCCCCGCGCTGCGCGCAAGACGCCACCTCGCACGGTCAACAATGTTCCGCGATCAAGCCTCGCGCCGATTGGCCACCAGCGATGCGACCACCGACGGATCGGCCAGGGTGCTGGTGTCCCCCAACTGCTCGGGTGCGTTCTCGGCGATCTTGCGCAGGATCCGGCGCATGATCTTGCCGCTGCGGGTCTTGGGCAGGCCGGGCGCCCATTGCAGGAAATCGGGTGTTGCAATGGGGCCGATTTCCTTGCGCACCCAGGCGATCAATTCCTTGCGCAGCTCCTCGCTTTCCGCCACCCCGGCCTTGAGGGTGACGTAGGCGTAGATGCCCTGACCCTTGAGGTCGTGCGGGAAGCCGACCACCGCGGCTTCGGCCACCTTGTCATTGAGCACCAGCGCGCTTTCCACCTCGGCGGTGCCGATGCGGTGGCCGGAGACATTGATCACGTCATCGACGCGGCCGGTGATCCAGTAATAACCGTCGGCGTCGCGGCGGCAGCCGTCGCCGCTGAAATACATGCCGGGATAGGCCTTGAAATAGGTATCGATGAAGCGCTGGTGATCGCCGTAGACCGTGCGCATCTGGCCCGGCCAGGAATCGAGCATGACCAGATTGCCTTCGGCCACGCCCTCAAGCAGCGCGCCGTTGGCATCCACCAGCGCCGGCTGCACGCCCGGCAGCGGCAGGGTGGCCGAGCCGGGCTTGAGATCGGTGGCGCCTGGAATGGGGCTGATCAGGGTGCCGCCGGTCTCGGTCTGCCACCAGGTATCGATCACCGGGCAGCGGCCGCCACCAACCACATCGTGATACCAGCGCCAGGCTTCCGGATTGATCGGCTCGCCAACGCTGCCCAGCACCCGCAGCGAGGCGCGCGAGGTCGCCGTGACCGGGCCGTCGCCTTCGCGCATCAACGCGCGGATCGCGGTCGGCGCGGTGTAGAAGATGCTGACCTGGTGCTTGTCGACGACCTGCCAGAAGCGCGAGAAATCGGGGTAGTTCGGCACGCCTTCGAACAGCACGCCGGTGGCGCCATTGGCCAGCGGGCCGTAGACGATGTAGCTGTGGCCGGTCACCCAGCCGATGTCGGCGGTGCACCAGTAGATGTCGTCGGGCTTGAGGTCGAAGCTCAGCGCGTGGGTGTAGGCGCACCACAGCAGATAGCCGCCGGTGGTGTGCAGCACGCCTTTGGGCTTGCCGGTGCTGCCCGAGGTGTAGAGGATGAACAGCGGGTCTTCGGCGTTCATGCGCGCCGGTTCGCAGCTGTCCGGCTGGCCATCGACCACGGCGTCATACCAGCGGTCGCGCGGCATCTGCATGTCGACCGCCGCGCCGGTATGACGCACCACCAGCACGGTTTCCACCGCATTCGTGTCGGGCAATTTGAGCGCCGCATCGACGTTGGCCTTCAGCGGCACCTTCTTGCCGCCGCGCAGGCCCTCGTCGGCGGTGATGATGAGCTTGCTGTTGCAGTCGGCGACGCGGTCGGCAATCGAGTTGGGCGCGAAGCCGCCGAACACCACCATGTGGATCGCGCCGATCCGGGCGCAGGCCAGCAATGCCACCACCGCCTCGGGGATCATCGGCAGATAGATCGTGACCCGGTCGCCCTTGCCGACGCCCAAGTTGCGCAACGCGTTCGCCAGCCGGCACACGCGGGCATGCAATTGTCGATACGTGATTTTTTCGGCCGGCGCGTTGGGATCGTCCGGCTCGAAGATCAGCGCGACCTTGTCACCGTGTTTGTCCAGATGGCGGTCGAGGCAGTTGACGCTGGCATTGAGCTCGCCGTCGTCGAACCAGCGGATATGGAAATTTGCCGGGTCATAGCTCACGTCCTTGATCCGGGTCGGAAAGCGGTACCAGTCCAGACGCTGGGCTTGCCGCGTCCAGAATGCGGTCGGATCGCGCAGTGACTCGGCGTAGTCGCGCTGGTAGCCGGCACGATCGAGATTGGCCGCGGCCGCCGCTTCCGGGGTGACGGGGTAAAAGTCCTTGTCCATTGCATGCCTCCACATGACGCAATCGCCGGGGCTTTGCAGTTTGCCGCAGCGCGCCGCAAAGTGGGGTTAATATCCGTGATCAAGACCGCGTCACGCCTGCGGCCTGACTTTTCGCACTGTCGCCACGGCCCATTTCCGGCACGCTGTCGGCTGCCGTTCGACCCGCCTTCGACAAGGACACCCGCATGAAGATCGCACCCCGCCGCCCCGCCCCACTGGCATTGGCCCTGCTGCTTGCCGTTGTCGGCGTCACCCTCGTCGCCTGCAAGCCCGCGGGCACCGGGTCTTCGCCACGCACCGCGCGCGCGGCGGCGCCGACCATCGGCATCGATCTGGCCGGCATGGACCGCAGCGTCATGGCCGGCAACGATTTCTATGCCTTCGCCAACGGCAAGTGGCAGGAAAAGACCGAAATTCCGGCCGACCGCGCCAGCACCGGCGTGTTCTATACCGTGTTCGAGCGCGCCGAAAAGCGCCTGTCGGATCTGGTGCAGGGCCTGCAGCGCGAGAACCCTGCTGCCGGCAGCAACGAGCGCAAGATCGTCGACTACTACGCCGCCTTCATGGACGAAGCGGGGATCGAGGCCAACGGCCTGGCGCCGTTGCAGCCGAGCCTGTCGGCGATCGACGGCATCCAGGACCTGTCCAGCCTGTCGCGCTATCTCGGCAGCACCCTGCGCGCCGACGTCGATCCGATCAACGCCACCAACTACTACACCGAGAACCTGCTGGGCCTGTTCGTTGCCGCCGGTCTCGACGACCACAGCCAGAACTTCGGCTATCTGCTGCAAGGCGGTCTGGGGATGCCCGACCGCGAGTACTACCTGTCCGATGACGCCACCATGGTGGCCAACCGCGCGGCGTACAAAGCGTATATCGCGGCCCTGCTCAAGCAGGCGGGCACCCCCGACGCGGAGGCCAAGGCGCAGGCGATCTACGATCTGGAGCTGAAGATCGCGCAGGCGCAGGCACCCATCGTCGAAACCCAGGACATCCACAAGGCCAACAATCCCTGGCCGGTGGCCGAGTTTGCCCAGCACGCGCCCGGCATCGACTGGAACGCCTATTTCACCGCTGCCGGGCTGGCCGAGCAGAAGACCCTGATCGCCTGGCAGCCCGATGCCATCCGCAAGCTCTCGCTGCTGGTCGCCAGCCAGCCGCTGCCGGTGTGGAAGGACTACCTGCGCTTCCACGCCATCAACCACTACGCCTCATTGTTGCCCAAGGCCTACGCCGACCTGAATTTCGCCTTTTACGGCACCCAGCTGGCCGGCACCACCGCCCAGCGCGACCGCTGGAAGCGCGCGCTGGCAGCCACCAACCGCGACCTCGGCGACGCCATCGGCCAGCTCTACGTCAAGCAGTATTTCCCGGCCAGCTCGAAGACCCAGGTCGAGGCCATGGTCAGCAACATCCTCGCCGCCTTCCGCGACGGCGTGGATGGCCTGACCTGGATGTCGCCGGAGACGAAAAAGACCGCGAAGGAGAAAGCGGCCACCATGCGCGTGGGCGTGGGCTACCCGGATGCGTGGCGCGACTACGCGACGCTCGAAATCAAGCCTGGCGATGCGCTCGGCAACATGCTGCGCGCGGATGAATTCGAATTCCGCCACCAGCGCGCCAAGCTCGGCAAGGCGCCGGATGCCGGCGAATGGTGGATGACCCCGCAGACCGTCAACGCGGTGAATCTGCCGCTGCAGAATGCGATGAACTTCCCGGCGGCCATCCTGGAAGCACCGTTCTTCGACCCCAATGCCGACGCCGCCGCCAACTATGGCGCGATCGGCGCCATCATCGGCCACGAGATCAGCCACGGCTTCGACAACCTCGGCTCGGAGTTCGATGCCCAGGGCCGCCTGCACAACTGGTGGACCCCGGAAGACGCCGCCCACTTCAAGGCCGCCGCCGACCGCCTCGCCGCGCAGTACGACGCCTACGAAGTGCTGCCGGGCCTGCACATCAACGGCCAGCAGACCTTGGGCGAAAACATCGCCGACGTCTCCGGCCTGCAGGCGGCACTGGCGGCCTACCACAAGTCGCTGGACGGCAAGCCCGCCCCGCGCATCAACGGCCTGTCCGGCGATGAGCGTTTCTTCATCGCCTTCGCCCAGGCCTGGCGCACCAAGACCCGCGAAGCCGCCCTGCGCGCGCAGGTGGTCGGCAACGAACACGCCCCCGGCCAGTGGCGCGCCCTGACCGTGCGCAATCTCGATGCCTGGTATGCCGCTTTCCACGTCAACGCCAACCAGAAGCTCTACCTCAAGCCCGAGGACCGGGTGAAGATCTGGTAAGAGGCATATACGAACCACAAAACGCCCGGGCTCCCCGGGCGTTTTTTCCTTGCACTTACTGTGGCGGCGCGGCCAGCTCGCGTGCGCTCAGAAAACCGTCGCGGTTGGTGTCCTGCTTGCGGAAGCGCTCGGCCAGGATCTGCTGGTGTTCGGCGCGGGTAATGGCCTTGCCCTTGCCGCCCGGCTGTTCATCGGGAGTCAGCACGCCGTCGCGGTTGCGGTCCATGGCATCGAAGGCATAGCTCATCCAGATCTGGTATTCGGCCAGCGAGACGCGACCATCGCTGTCGGCGTCCATGCGCGCAAGGTAATCGCCGGTGCGCTGCACTTGCGCCGCTACTGGCAGCGTGACTGCGAGGATACCCAGGACGAGCAACTTCATCCCGCCGCTTCCGTGGCCGGTGTCGCCGCCGCGGGCGCCGCCGAGGAGCCGGCAGCGGCCCTGCGCAGGATGGCGTTGATCTCGTCCACGATCCGATCCAAGGTGCTCTCGCCGTAGCCGCGATGATGGGCCGCGATACGCCCTTCGCGGTCGATGATCCAAAGATTCGGATAGGCGGTCACACCATAGGTTTCCGCGATGTCTCCGTGGATATCGCGCGCTTGCAGGAGCGAGTACTTCTTCATTTGCCGCATCATCAGCCGATAGTCCGCGGGACTGTCCTCCACATTCACGGCGATCACCTGCAACAGTCCGCCGGCGTGTTCCTGCAGGGTGTTGAGCACCGGCAATTCTTTCAGGCAGTAAGTGCACCACGAGGCCCAGAACGTCACCACCACGACTTTCCCGCGGTACTGCTCCAGCGTCACCGGCTTGCCGTCCCGTCCATTCCCCAGCGCAGCGGGCGCCGTGTCGCCAATTGCCGGTTCACCGGCCTGTGCGAGGGCGGTACAGAGCAGTAGCAGCAGGGCAAGCAGGGCGCGGCGCATGGATGATCCTTCGGTGGGTTGGCACGAGGCGCGGGGCGCCCTTGGGGCAATGGTACGGTGCGCAGCGGTGTCGGTGCATCTGGTGGCGGCTGCGCGACAATGTGCCCATGCCCGAATTGCCCGAAGTCGAAACCACGCGCCGCGGCCTGGTGCCGCATGTCGAAGGCCGGACGGTGGCGCGGGTGCTGCTGCGTCGTCCCGACCTGCGCTGGCCAATCCCGCGCGAAATCGAGATCCTGCTGCCGGGCCAACGCGTCGCGGCGGTGCGCCGTCGCGCCAAGTATCTGCTGCTGGACACGCAGGCCGGCAGCGCGCTGCTGCATCTGGGCATGAGCGGCAGCCTGCGGGTGCTGCCGGAAGCCACGCCGCCGCGCCCGCACGATCATGTCGATATCGTGCTGGGCGATGGCCAACTGCTGCGTTTCAACGACCCGCGCCGCTTCGGCTGCGTGCTGTGGCAGGCGCCGGGCGAAACCCATCCGCTGCTGTCGAAGCTTGGCCCGGAACCGCTGTCGGAGGGCTTCAGTGGTGATTACCTGTTCGATCAAAGCCGACACCGCAAGGTGCCGGTCAAGACCTTCCTGATGGACCAGACGGTGGTGGTCGGCGTCGGCAACATCTACGCCGCCGAAGCGCTGTTCGCCGCCGGCATCTCGCCGCTGCGCCCGGCCGGCAAAGTCTCGCGCGAGCGCTATGCCGCGCTGGCCGAGGCGGTGAAGACGACACTGACCCGCGCCATCGAGCGCGGCGGCACCACCCTGCGCGACTTCATCCACCCGGACGGCGCGCCCGGCTATTTCGAACAGGAATTGCTGGTTTACGGCCGCGACGGCCAGCCCTGCCCGCGCTGCGGCCGCATGCTGAAACAAGCCAGCATCGGCCAGCGCGCGACGGTGTGGTGCGGGGTTTGCCAGCGGTGACTGAGCGGGCGCATGCAGGAAAGAAATGGTGACCCTGTTGATCCAGACTGGCGAACGGGGATCGAATGATGCGCCGGCCCCGCTCCTCAACACCCCACCCGCGGCAGGTCGCGGACGCAGGTGGTGTAGCAGGGTGAAAGATGCTGCTGGCGCATGCCCCAGTCGGGGTGGGGCTGCCAGCCGGTGGCGGCCAGGCCCAGGGTGTTGCGGCCGAAGCGACGGTTGATGGCATCCACGGTGGCCATCAGCCGCGGATCGCCCAGCGTGGCCGGCGTGAACAGATCGCCCTGCAGGGCGTCGGGACGGGCCAGATCGAACAGCCACACGCCGGCTCGCTTGTAGGCGCAGCCTTTGCGCAGCAGCCCGCGTTGCAGCTGGCTGACCAGGGCCAGGATCAGGCGGATGTCGGCGCTGGGGCGTGCCAGCGGCGCGGTGCGGTTGGCGTGGTGCTGCGGCAGGCCGGGCTGGAAGCCGTCGGTCTGGGCGAACACGCCGACGGCGGCCGCCACCAGCCCGCGTCGGCGCAGTTTCTCGCAGGCGCGTTGGGCGAAGGTGGCCAGCGCCGCGCCGACCGCCGCAGGGTCGTCCACGCGCTGGCCGAAGGAGCGGCTGACCAGAATCTGCCGGCGGTCCGGTTCCACGTCCTCCAGCGCGATGCAAGGCTCGCCCGCCAGCTCGCGCTGGGTGCGCGCCAGCACCACGCCGAACTGCTGCCGCAGGCGTTCACGCGGCGCAGTGCGCAGCTCCAGCGCGGTGCGGATGCCGATGCCATGCAGCCGCGCCGTCCACTGCCGACCCACGCCCCACAGCTCCTGCACCGGCGTGGCGGCCAGCAGCTCGGTCAAGGTGCCTTTGGACAACGCCGACAGGTCGGCCACGCCGCCAAGCGCCGCCGGATAGCTGCCGGGCTTGCGCAGGGCGCTTTTGGCGATGTGGTTGCCGAGTTTTGCCAGCGTCTTGGTGGGGCCGATGCCGACGCAATTGGGGATCCCGGTCCAACGCTGCACGCGTTCGCGCAGGGCGCGGGCGAATTCCAGCCGGTCGCGCAGCGGCGACAGGTCGAGGAAGGATTCGTCGATGCTGTAGGGCTCCACCCGCGCCACCGCGTCCTGCAAGATCGCGCCGACCCGTGCGCTCATGTCGCCATACAGGGTGAAGTTGGCCGAGCGGATCGCCAGCCGCCGCCGCAGCCGCGGCGGGATCTCGTGCAGCGGCTGGCCCATCGTGACGCCCAGCGCCTTGGCCTCGTCGCTGCGGGCAATCGCGCAGCCGTCGTTGTTGGACAACACGATCAGCGGCCGTCCTCGCAGCTCCGGCTGGAACACGCGCTCGCAGCTGGCGTAGAAATTGTTGCCATCGATCAGGGCGAACATGGCGGCATCCGGCGCGTGGGCAAGCGCCCGTCAGCGCCCGACGCGGCCGTGGCTGCGCCGCATCTGCCGCACCACGCCCACCACCGCGAACACCTCCGCTTCGGTGCCTGGTGGCAGCACGATGTGGGGGACGTGCGGGTTGCGGCTGTGCAGTTCCAGATGGTCGCGGCAGACGTGCAAGACCTTGCAGGTGGGCGCATTGCCGTCCCAGGTGGCAATCACCACGTCGCCGTCCTGCGGCGTCACGCTGCGATCGACGAGGAGGATGTCGCCATCGCAGATGCCCGCGTGCAGCATCGACCAGCCTTCGGCGCGATAGAGGAAGGTGGCCGGCGGATTGCGCACCAGCAGTTCGTTGAGGTCGATGCCGTCGTCCTGGAAATCTTCGGCGGGCGAAGGAAAACCCAGCGCCGCCCGCGCCGCCGCCAGTGGCAGCAGCAGCGGCACCGGCGTCAGGCGCAGCGGCGCCAGCGCCAGCGCCTGCGTGTCAGCCGCGGCAAGGTGTGGAAGGGCGGTCATGGTCTGCGCTCCTCGGCGAGCGCCGGCGCAGGGGTGCGTCGGCACGAGCTGGTTAGTATAAATACTAATGCACGAAACCGGGCGTCACCGCCGCGTCCGGCCTCGGATTTTTCGGCCATCGCACGGGTTGCGGGCGTTCGGCGGCAAAATCCGACGCTGACCCCGGATTTGGAGGCTTCGATGGAGACGCTGTTGCAGTTGTCCGCGCCGTGGTGGATCTTCGTCCTGCGCGCGGGGGTCATCTACCTGCTGGTGATGCTGCTGGTGCGCGCCTCGGGAAAGCGTGCGATCGGGCAGATGACGCCGCTGGATCTGGTGCTGTTGATCCTGATCGGCAATGCGGTGCAAAACGGCATCAACGGCGGCGACAACTCGATCACCGGCGCGGTGATCATGGCCACCACCTTGATCGTGCTGAACTACGCCGTGGCCTTCGCGATGTCACGCAGCCGCCGGGTCGAACGGCTGGTGGAGGGGGCGCCGGTGGTGCTGGCCCGCGACGGCAAGGTGTTCGCCCAGGTCCTGCGCCGGGAGCTGGTGAGCGAGCGCGACTTCCAGGAGGCGCTGCGGATGGGCAACGTCACCCGGCTGGAGGAGGTCGGGCTGGCCCTGCTGGAAACCAACGGCCATATCACCGTGATTGCGCGGCGCAGCCCGGCGGCGGGCACCGGCGAAGCGCGGAATTGATTTACCATGCCGCCAAGGCGGAACAGGGGTTGCGCACCCTGTGGACGAGGACACGAAACATGAAGCAAATGGCAAAACTGGCGGTGGTCGTGCTGATGTGCATGGGCTTTCTGGCGGCCTGCAACACCATCGCCGGCGCCGGCAAGGACATCAAGCGGGCCGGCGAGAAGATCGAAGGCGCGGCCGGCAGCTGAGTCTGGCCGCCGGCGCGCGCCTCGCCCGGGCCGGGCTCACCAGCGCGGCGGATCGGGCACGAAGCCGTTCGGAAACGCGTTCGGGCCGCGCGGGCCGCTGCGCCAGTCGCGGCGCGGGATCACGCCCAGCGCCACCAGCGCGCGGGTGCTGTCGTAGCGCACCTGGCTGACCTGCTCGGGCCGCGACGTGGCGCGGGTGAACTCGGTCTGGCCGATCGGTGACCATTCGCGGTCGCCGTGGCCGGTGCCAAGCTGGCGCGGCATCGCTTCGGCGGCCATGGCGCGATCGGCGTTTGCCGCCGCGGCCGGTGGTGCCGGCAATGGCCGCGCGCGGGCGGCGTCGGCCCCGGCAATGGGCGCCTGCCGCAACGGCGGCCGATACGTGCGCTCGCGGAACACCGCGACGCCGACCACGCCAACGTTGTCCGGACGGCCGGTGCGGGCAGCGTAGCTGTCCTGCAGATCGGTGAACACGAACTGGGCGATGTCGTCCAGCGACTTGCGCCAGCCGGCGATTTCCGCGGTTTCCCATGGTTCCAGCACGTAGCCGGCCTGCGACGGCGCGGCGGTCTGGCCGGTGACGGCATTGACGCCATCCACCGACAGGACCACCAGCACGCGCCCGCCGGTGGTATTGGTCAGGCGCACCGCATAGCGGTGGCCCGGGGTGCCGGGCACCCAGTCCTGGCCGCGGTGGCGGTACTCGGGCAAGGTCTGCCCGCTGTCGCGGTCAACCAGGTCGATTTGCACCAGCTGGGCGCTGCGTGGCGGGATCGGCGCGCAGATGGAGCGGCGGACGTGGCTGTGACCGTCGCCGCGGCACAGCGTGTCGGCGTGGGCGGGCATGGCCAGCGCAGCGGCGAGAGCAAGAGCGAGGGCGGACAGGGCGGTGCGGATCATGGCGGGCTCCGAGGGCGCGGGAATCGCGCTGCATTCAGGTCAACGCGCCACGGTGCGGGACGGGGTTGGCGCGCGGGTGCCGCTAAAATGCCGTTCATCCGCGATTTGGAATTTCCCGCCTTGGCCACCCACACCCCCCGCGTCCTCACCGGCATCACCACTTCGGGCACGCCGCACCTGGGCAACTATGTCGGCGCCATTCGCCCCGCGCTGGCCAGCGCGCGGGCGCGCGACGAAGAGAATTTCTACTTCCTGGCCGACCTGCACGCGCTGGTGAAATGCGGCGACCCGGCGCGGGTGCAGCGCAGCACGCTGGAGATCGCCGCCACCTGGCTGGCCTGCGGGCTGGACGCCGACAGCATCTGGTTCTATCGGCAAAGCGACATTCCGGAGATCCCCGAGCTGACCTGGCTGTTGACCTGCGTGGCCGGCAAGGGCCTGCTCAACCGCGCCCACGCCTACAAGGCGGCGGTGGACCGCAACCGCGCCGAGGGCGAGGACGATGACGCCGGGATCAACGCCGGCCTGTTCATGTACCCGGTGCTGATGGCGGCCGACATCCTGATCTTCAACGCCGACAAGGTGCCGGTCGGGCGTGACCAGGTCCAGCACATCGAGATGGCGCGCGACTTCGCGCAGCGCTTCAACCACCTCTACGGCGACCACTTCACCCTGCCCGAGGCGGTGATCGACGAGAACGTGGCCACCTTGCCGGGGCTGGATGGCCGCAAGATGAGCAAGAGCTACGACAACACCATCCCGCTGTTCGCGCCGCGCGCGGAGCTGAAGAAACTGATCGCCGGGATCGTCACCGACTCGCGCGCGCCCGGCCAGCCCAAGGACACCGAAGGGTCGGCGCTGTTCCAGATCTACCAGGCCTTCGCCGCACCGGAGGAAACCCGCGCCTTCGCGCAGGCGTTTGCCGACGGCATCGGCTGGGGCGAGGCCAAGCAGGTGTTGTTCGAACGCATCGACCGCGAGGTGGCGCCGCTGCGCGAGAAATACGAGGCGCTGATGGCCAGGCCCGCCGAGATCGAGGCGATCCTGCGCAAGGGCGCCGCGCGCCTGCGCGAGGCCCACGCCACGCCGACGCTGGCCCGATTGCGCGAGGCCGTGGGCTTGCGCGATCTGTCGCAGGGGCCGGCGCGTGCCAGTGCGGCGGCGGTGAAAAAAGAGGCCGCCGCGCTGCCCGCCATCAAGCAATACCGCGAGGCCGACGGCAAGTTCTATTTCAAGCTGGTACTGGGCGAGCGGGTGCTGCTGCAAAGCGTCGGCTTCGACTCGCCGCGCGACGCCGGGGTGCGGGTGGCGGCGATCCGGCACGGCGAGATCGGTGATGCGCAAAGCGATTTTCGCTTGGGCGAAGGCGTCACCACCGAAGAGGTCAACGCCGCGCTGGCGGCGTTCGTGGCGGCGCAGCTGGATGCCGGCGACGGCGGCTGAGGGAGTCCGATTCGGGGCCGTGTCGCAGCGCCCCGCCCCGGGTTTTCCGCGGCACCGATGGATGCGCCTTGCCTCAATTCGCCGGCACCGTGCGCGGCAGCGCCCAGGCGCGCAGGGCGGCGACCTGTTCGGCCATCAGCACCGACAGCGGACGGGTGTCGCGGATCGCCTGCAGCAGCGCCGGCGTGTCCAGGCCGGTGGCGTCGGCATGCGCGGCGTACAGCGCGCTGACGATGACCTGCTCGATCTCGGCGCCGGAAAATCCTTCCGCGGCGGCCGCCAGTGCCGCCAGATCGATGCCTTCGCGCGACAGTTTGCGGCGGTCCAGATGCAGGGCGAAGATCTCCGCGCGGGTGGCGGTATCGGGCAGATCGACGAAGAAGATTTCGTCGAAGCGGCCCTTGCGCAGCAGTTCGGCCGGCAGCTGTTCGACCTGGTTGGCGGTGGCCACCAGAAACACGCGCGATTTGCGCTCGGCCATCCAGGTCAGCAGGTAGCCGAGCACGCGCCGCGACAGGCCGCCGTCGGTTTCGCCGGAATCGGTGGCCAGGCCTTTTTCGATCTCGTCGATCCACAGCACGCAGGGCGCGAGCTGTTCGACCGAAGCCAGCGCCGCACGCAGGTTCTTTTCGGTTTCGCCCTGGTACTTGTCGTACAAGGTGCCGAAGTCCAGCCGCACCAGCGGCACCCCGAAGCCGCCGGCGGTGGCCTTGGCCACCAGCGATTTTCCGCAGCCCTGCACGCCCAGCAGCAGGATGCCCTTGGGCGGCTCCAGGCCGGGCGGCGGCGGGTCCTGCACGAACACCGGCCGGCGCTGCTCGATCCAGCGCTTGAGCCGCTGCGCGCCGCCAACGTCGGCGAAGTGCGCGGTGTCGTATTCGTAGTGCAGGTGGCCGCTCTTGTTGAGCAGTTCGAACTTCAGCCGATCCAGCTCCGGCAGGTCATGCGGGCCGAGTGCGCCGTCGCGCCAGATCAGGTGGCGGGCGATCCGGCGCGCATCGGTCATGCTCATGCCGCGCAGGTTGCGGACGATTTGCCGCACGGCGTCGGGGTCGACTTCCACCCGCCGCCCGCCGTTTTGCCGCGCGTAGTCGCCGGCCTCCTCCTTCACCATCTTCAGCAGCACGTTGGCGTCCGGCAGCTGCAGTGCGAAGCGCACGGCGAACGGTTCCAAGGCGGCGGGCAACTCGACCTTGGCGCCGACCAGCACCAGCACGTGCGGCTGGCAGTCGCGGCGCTCGATCAAATCGCGCAGCGCGCGCTGGTAGCTGGCGTAGCCGAGGTAGGGCGTGGCGTCGAGCAACACGTAGATGCCGCGCTGGCCGGCGGCGCGGATGTCCTGCAAGGTGGCGCTCAGGTCCGGCGCGATCGTGCTTTCGTCCTCGCTGTCCATGTCCACGCGGCGCAGGCCCTCGGTCACGCTCCAGCGCCACAGCGCCCGCCATACGTGCAGCAGCGATTGCCGGAACAGTTCCATGACCCGGGTTTCGTCCGGCGTTTCGATGACCAGCAGCGGCGTGTTCGCGCGGATCAGCGCCACGAGGTCTTGCAGTTCGCTCATGCAGGCAACGATAACGACCTGCCCGGGATGCCACAATCGGCGCATGGATCCGGCTGGTCATGACGCCCTCGACGCCCACGCACAGCGCGCGCTGCAGCGCCTGCGCGCGGCCGGCTGCGTGATCGCGCCAGACGATGCCACGCGGCTCGCCAGGCTGGCCATCGCCAGCGATTTCGCCATCGACACGCTGGTGGCGCAGCCGGCGCTGCTCGACGCCCTGCGTCGCGACGCCACGGCGGCGCCGGCCGCCCCGGTGTTGGACCCGCAGTTGCCCGAAACCTGGCCGCGCCTGCTGCGGCGCCATCGTCAGGCCGAATCCACGCGCCTGGTCTGGCGCGACGTGATCGATGGTGCCGACGTGGAGGAGATTCTTGCCGGCAGCACGCGGCTGGCCGAAGCCTGCCTGCACGCGGCGCTGGCGGCGCTGGAAGCCGAGTTTGTGCGGCGCTACGGGCAAGTGCGTGATGGCGATGGGCGAACCGTGCGGCTGGTGGTGTTTGGCCTCGGCAAACTGGGTGGGCGCGAGCTGAACTTCAGCTCCGACATCGATCTGGTCTATGCCTACGAGTGCGAGGGCGAATCCGACGGGCCACGCGCGCTGGCAGCGCAGGATTATTTCGCCCGGCTGGGCCAGCAATTGGCCAAGTTGCTCGACGAGGTAACCGCAGACGGGTTTTGCCATCGCGTCGATCTGCGCCTGCGGCCGTTCGGCAGCGCCGGCCGGGTGGCGCTGTCGTTCGCGGCGATGGAACAGTACTTCCAGCGCGAAGGCCGCGATTGGGAGCGCTACGCCTGGCAGAAGGCGCGGCCGGTGGCAGGGGATATCGATGCCGGCGAGCGCCTGCTGAAAACCCTGCGGCCGTTTGTGTATCGGCGCTATCTCGACTACGGCGCGCTCGATGGGCTGCGGGCGATGAAGGCGCTGATCGTGGCCGAAGTGGCGCGCAAGGAGCTGGCAGGCGACATCAAGCGCGGGCCGGGCGGGATCCGCGAGATCGAATTCCTCGCCCAGGCCCTGCAGCTGATTCGCGGCGGCCGCGAGCCGGCGCTGCGGCATCGCCATCTGCTCACCGCGCTGGCGGCGCTGGTGCAGGCCGGGCACGTCGATACGGGCACCGGTGCCGACTTGCGCGACGCCTATCGCTTCCTGCGCCGGCTGGAAAACCGCCTGCAGATGCTGGCCGATGCGCAGACCTATTCGATCCCGAACGATTCGCGGCTGCGCGAGCGGATCGCGATCGGATTGGGTGAGGCGGCGTGGACGCCGTTGGAAGCGCAGCTGTCGGCGCAGCGGGCGCGGGTGGCGGAAGAATTCTCGGCGCTGCTGGCGCCGCGCCGGCGCGGCGGGGGCGATGCCTCGCAGTTCATGGCGTACTGGCAGGCTCTGCCCGAACGCGGCGCGGCGGCAGCGCTCGAAGCGCTGGGCTTCAACCACGCCGCCGAGCTGCACGGGCTGCTGCATGATTTTGCCCGTGCGCCAGGCGTGCGCGACCTGTCCGACGCCGCGCGCGCCCGGCTCGATCGCATCATCCCCACCCTGCTGCAACACGCCGCCGGCTGCGCCGATCCGGATGCGGTGCTGCGGCGGGTGCTGCCGCTGCTGCACGGCGTGCTGCGCCGGACCAGCTACCTGGCGCTGCTTGATGAACAGCCGGCGGCGCTGGCCCGTCTGGCCGACGCGCTGGCGCGCAGTGCGCTGCTGGGCGAACGACTGGCGGCTTATCCGCTGCTGCTCGATGAGCTGCTGGACGTACGCGTGAGCGGCGAGCTGCCCGACCGTGTCGCGATCCTCGCGCAGTGCCGCGCGACGCTGCGCGACAACGACGTCGAAACCGCGCTGGATGCGCTCAACGAAGTGCGGCAGGCGCTGAGCTTCCGGTTCGCGCTGGCCCTGCTGGATGCGCGGATGGCGGCCGAGGATTGCGCGCAGCGGCTGGCGTGGCTGGCCGAAGCGGTGGTCGGCTGCGTACTGGCGCTGGCCGAAGCGGAGCTGCGCGCCGCGCACGGCCGGATCAATGGCGCTTCCTTCGCGGTGTTGGGCTACGGTTCGCTGGGCGGACTGGAATTGGGTTTCGGCTCCGACCTCGACCTGGTGTTCCTGTTCGATGCGCCGCTGGAGGCCCAGTCTGATGGCGCGCGGCCGCTGGACGCGCCGCGTTGGTATGCGCGGCTGGGCCAGAAGATCGTGGCCCTGCTGAGCGTGCGCACCAGCGCCGGCCGCTTGTTCGACGTTGATGTGCGGCTGCGTCCGGATGGGGCCAAGGGGCTGCTGGTGTCGAGTCTGGCCAGCTTCACCGACTACCAGCGCCAGCGGGCGTGGACCTGGGAGCATCAGGCGCTGGTGCGGGCGCGCGGGATTGCCGGGGATGCCGGTTTGCTGGACGCCTTCGAGGCGGTGCGCGCCGAGGTGCTGGCGCGGCCACGCGATCCGGCGGCGCTGGCCGCCGACGTGGCCGCGATGCGCGCCAGGATGCGCGCCGAACTCGATCGCGGCGATGCCGTGCGCTTCGACCTCAAGCAGGGCGAGGGCGGCCTGGTCGATCTGGAATTCCTGCTGCAATACCTCGTGCTGCGGAAAGGGCACGCGCATCCGCAGCTGCTGCTGCCCCGCGCCAGCGGACCGCTGCTGGACGCGGCGCGGCAGGCGGGTTGCCTTGATGCGGCCACCCATGCGGCGCTGCGCGCCGCGCACGCGCAGTTGCTGGACGCCGGCCTGCGCTGCACGCTGGACCGGCGTTCGCGCAGTGCGCCGCAAGCCGAACCGGCGATTGCGGTGGCACGGGCGGCGATTCGTGCCGCAACCCGCGCCCTGTGCTGAAGCCGGAAGATCTTTGCCTTCCTGGTCCTTGCCTTGCGACTACCGGGCAATTTGCGCCGGCCAGCGCCCCGATTTTCACCGGGATGACGGATCACTCAATCAGCGCTGCCCTGAAGAAACAGCCGCTCCCGCACCGTGCGCGCGATCCGCGCGGTTTCCCGCAGCGGCTGCACGTCGAAAGGCTGCGGCGAACAGTCCCAGGCCCGGGCACGGCCACAGGCCAACAGGGTGTCGATGAAATGCCGTGGCCGGCCGACGATGGTGGCGGGCGACCACAGGTACAGCGGTGCCCAGGTGGCCGCGGCTTCGCTGAGCATGTTGACCGAATCGGGCGTGCACACCAGTCGATCGGCGTAGGCGAGCAGGCCGGCGTATGGGTTGGCACCGTCGCCGGTGTCGCGCCAGCGCACGCCGGGCAGGTCGGATTCGGTGGCGTATACCGCCTGTCGCCAGGCCGACGGCGTGCGCCGCGAGGCGATCACGCTCAGGCTGCCGCCCTCGGCGCGCGCGCAGGCGGCCACCTGCTTGAGCAGGGCGACGAAGGCCGGCAGTTCGAAGGGCGCGTGCCGGGACGGCCCGCCGACCAGCACCACGCTGTGCGGTTCGGGCAGCAGCGCCAGGGCCGGGAACGCCGACAGCGCGCGCATCAGGTACTCGTCATCAACCGGATGCAGGCTGCCGCGCAGCGTCACCACGTTGTCGCCGCGCAGGGCGTCGTGTTCCGGTACGATCAACAGGTCCCACAAGCGCGGGTCCAGCCGTGGGTCGAGGATTTGCGCCACCCGCACGCCGCGTGCGCGCAGCAGGCGGGTGGCAAGCGCGGCCTGGCGCCCGCAGCCGATCGCGATGTGCGGTGGCTGCGCCAGCCGGGCCTCGAATGCGCGGCCAAACGGTTGGCTCGGGTGTGGCCAACGATGCGGAGCGAACATCCGCGCCAGCAGGCCCGGCTGCAGCACGCATTCGTCGACCTGCTTCGAAACGGCGTGCGCCAGCGCCAGCGACTGACGCGCATTGCCGGCGCGACCGTCGTGGCAGGCGGTCAGGCGTTCTCGACCGATTGTTGCAACACTGGTCATATCAGTTCCGGCAATGCTTTATTACAGACATTATTAGAACGATACACTATGCCGAATCCCGCCCAATCCAGCGATGATGCCATGCGCGAGCCACTTGCCGAACCTGCTTTCGACCAACTTTTCCGTACCGCCCGCACTTACAACTGGTTTGGCGGCGAGGTCTCCGACGCCACCTTGCGCACGCTCTACGACTTGCTCAAGTTCGGCCCCACCGAGGCCAACACCACGCCGGCGCGCTTCGTCTTCGTCAAATCACCCGAGGCCAAGGCCAAGCTCGGCCCGGCGCTGTCCGAGGGCAACTACAAGAAGACCATGGCCGCGCCCTGCGTGGTCATTGCCGGCTATGACCTGAAGTTCTACGACAAGCTGCCGGTGCTGTTCCCGCACACCGACGCCAAGGCCTGGTTCGAGCACCGCGAGCCGGACAATCTGGCCTGGGTGGCGATGCGCAGCAGCGCGCTGCAGACCGCCTACCTGATCCTGGCCGCGCGTTCGCTGGGCCTGGACTGCGGGCCGATGTCGGGCTTCGACAACGCCAAGGTCGACGCCGCGTTCTTCGCCGGCACCTCGATCCGTTCCAACATCCTCATCAACCTCGGCGTTGGCGATCCGGCCAGCATCTACGCGCGTTCGCCGCGGCTGGGGTTTGATGAAGCCTGCCGGATCGAATGAAGCCACCGTGCGCGTGTTTTGCGACAGCCAGCGGGAGGTCGCCGCGCTCGCACTTCCAACCACGTTCCATCGTACGCGCCGATCCGATCGGCAGGAGCCATACATGAAGATGATTCGCCCACTGCCGCTGACCACAGCCCTCGCCTTCGCCCTCACGCTGGCCGCGTGCAGCCAGCCGGCCGCGCCCGCGGCTGAAGCCTCCGCGACGCCGGCCGCTGTCGAAGCCGCGGCCGCGCCGGCGCCGCCCGCCGTGGCCGAAATCAAGCCGATGGCCGGCAGCTACCAACTCGACCCCGACCACACCGGCGTGCTCGCCCAGTGGACCCATTTCGGGTTTTCCAAGCCCAGCGCGCACTTCCGCATCAGCGCCGGCACCCTGGTCTGGAACGCCGAGGACGTGAGCCGGTCCAGCGTCGAGGTGACCCTGCCAATCGCTTCCATCGACACCTTCGTTCCGGCCCTGGACGCGCATCTGAAACAGGCCGATTTCTTCGATGCCGCCAAATACCCGAATGCCACCTTCAAGAGCACCAGCGTTCGGGCGACGGGCCCGAACCAGTTCACCGTCGTCGGCGATCTGACCATCAAGGACAAGACCCATCCGGTGACCCTGAGCGTCACCCTCAACGGCGCCGGCAAGCACGCAATGACCGGGCTGGAGTCGATCGGTTTTTCCGCGACCGGGCAGATCAAGCGCAGCGATTACGGCGTGGACGCGTTCACGCCCAATGTCAGCGACGAGGTGAACCTGTCCATCACCGCCGAAGGCTCGATTGCCGGAGCCGCCGAGCAGACCGCACCGGCCGCGACGCCGCCGCAGCCGTGAACCGACCATGATCCTCGAACGCCCGGCCGCCGCGCGCGGCAGCGTGCGGCTGGATTGGCTGCACAGCCGCCACACGTTCTCGTTCGGCCATTACCACGATCCGCAGTGGATGGGCTTTGGCCTGCTGCGGGTCATCAATGAGGACATCGTGGCGCCCGGTGGCGGCTTTGCGCCGCATTCGCACGCCAACATGGAAATCCTCAGCGTGGTGCTGGGCGGCGCGCTCGCACACAGGGACAGCGCCGGCCACGAAGGCGTGATCCGCCCCGGCGACGTGCAGTGGATGAGCGCCGGCCACGGCATCCAGCACAGCGAATACAACGCCTCGCAAACCGAGCCGGTGCATTTCCTGCAAATCTGGATCCAGACCGATCGCCTGAACGCGCCGCCGGCCTATGCCCAGAAACAGTTCGATCCCGAAGCGCGGCGCGCGCGCTGGGCGCTGCTGGCCAGCCCCGACGGTGCCGACGGTTCGCTGGCGATCCGCCAGCAGGCGCGGCTGCTGGCCACGCGGCTGGAGCCGGGCGATGCGGTGCCGCTGACGCTGGATGCGACGAAGCGGCATTGGTTGCACGTGGCCCGAGGCGAGGTACGGCTGGATGCGCGCACGCTGGGGGCGGGCGATGCGCTCGGGTTCATCAAGGAAAGCGGGCCTTGCATCCTTGCCGGGGTCGCCGCGACGACCGACGTACTGCTGTTCGAACTGCCCTGAGCACGACCGGCGGCACACTGCGACTTCGCATGCTGTCCTTGTGGCGCATCGCCCTGGCGTGAACCGGCGCTGGATCCACCTGCGGCAACCGGGCGTTCGCTCGCGGCCACCGTGGCCTTGAAGTAAACTGCCAAGGTTTCGCAGGACTGCCGTTTTCATGGCCGATCAGACTTCCACCACCCCGCTGCCGCCGAACGCCGAAAAGCGCTACGAGGTGCACCGCGCCGACTTGCCGCTGAGCTGCCCGACGCCGTCGATGTCGCTGTGGAACTCGCACCCGCGGGTGTACCTGCCGATCGAGACCAACGGCGGCAGCGCGCGCTGCCCGTATTGCAGCGCCCTGTACGTGCTGGTGGACTGACGGGATCGCGACCCTTGCGCGGGCGGGGGGGCCAGGCCGAGATGACGCCGCCCGTGCGCCCGCTGCGCGTGGTGCAGCTGCTGCCCGCGCTGGACTCCGGCGGAGTGGAGCGCACGACCCTGGAAATCGCCGCCGCGCTGGTGGCCGCCGGCCATCGCGCCGTCGTGGTCAGCGCCGGCGGACGTCTTCTGCCCCAGCTGCTGGCCACCGGCGCCGAGCACATCACGCTGGACATCGGCCGCAAGTCGCCGCTGACCCTGCGCCACGCGCGCACGCTGCGCGCCGTGTTCGCGCAGGCCGACATCGTGCACGCGCGTTCGCGGCTGCCGGCCTGGGTGGGCTGGCTGGCGCTGCGCGGGATGGCCCCGCTTGCGCGCCCGCATTTCATCACCACGGTGCACGGCCTGAATTCGCCTTCGCGCTACAGCGCCATCCTGACCCGCGGCGAGCGCGTGATCTGCGTGTCCGAAAGCGTGCGCCGCCACGTCCTGCGCCATTACCCGCAGCTTGATCTCGGCAAGCTGGCGGTGATTCCACGTGGCATCGATCCGGCGGCTTTCCCGCGGCGTGCCGGCGTGGATCGCGGCGCACGCGCGGCTTGGGCGCAGCGTCATCCGGCGCTGGCGGGTGAGGGCCCGCTGCTGCTGCTGCCGGGGCGGGGTACCCGGCTGAAAGGGCATGCTGACGCCATCGATCTGCTGGCACGACTGCGCGCGCAGGGAAGCGATGCGCGCCTGTGGCTGCCTGGCGCGGTGCAGTCCGGACGCGGGCGCTATCTGGCCGAACTGGAGGCGCAGGCCGATGCGCTGGGCGTGCGGCAGGCGCTGGCGCTGACCGAGCCCACCGCCGCGATGGCCAGCGCCTATGCCGCCGCGGATCTGGTGCTGCAGCTGTCGCGCAAGCCGGAGGCGTTCGGACGCACGGTGATCGAGGCGCTGTGCGTCGGCTGCCCGGTGCTGGGCTGGGCGCACGGCGGCGTGGGGGAATTGCTGGGCCGACTGCAGCCGCAGGGCGCGGTGGCGCCTTTCAATGCCTCGGAACTGGCGCAACGCGCGCGGGAACTGCTGGACAACCCGCCCGCGCCTGCCGCTACGATGCTGCTGACCTTGAAAGCGATGCAGGAGGCCACCTTGGCGCTGTACCAATCGCTGTTGGAGCCGGCATGAGCGCGCGACCGGCCGTGGCGCTGCGTTGGGCACCGGCCTGGGTGGTCGCGGTGGTAGCGCTGTGGCCGCTGCCGATGGCGACCAACGTGCTGCTGGGCGCGGGCGCGCTGGCCGCCGCCGGCTGGCTGCTGCTGCGCCGCTCCAGCGGCGGCGGGGGGCTGCTCAGCGGCCCGGCCTGGGCGCTGACCAGCGTGCTGTTTTGCGCCTACTGGTTGCCGGAAATCGCCGCCGCGCTGGATGCCGAAAGCGGCTGGCCGGCCTGGCGCAGCGCGCTGCTGGACCTGCGTTTGCTGCCGGCCCTGTGGCTGGCCGCCGCCGCCGTGGCCGATGCCGGCGGTCGGCGTCGGGTATTCACCGGGCTGGCGCTGGTGGCGCTGGTTTGGGCGTTGGACGCGCTGGTGGCCGTGGCCACCGGCAGCAGCCTGCTGCACGGATTGTATGCGTGGCTGGCACCACACTCCGGCGGGTTTGTCGTTTGTCCGCAGGGCACGACCTGGGGCCCGGCGCCGATCTCCGCATTTGCGGGCTGCGGCGCGTGGCAGGGGCTGGCGCTGGCCAGCTTGTCGCCATTTGCGCTGGCGCTGGGCGCGCGCTTCGGCATGCTGGCGTGGTTGCTGGTCGCGCTGGTCATGGCAGCGGCGATCGCGGCGACATCCACGCCAATGGCCTGGATCGCCTTCGCCTGCGTCCTGTTGCTGGAACTGCGGCGCCGGCCCGGCTGGCGTCACGGCCTGTCGGTGCTCGCTGTCGCCTGTGCTGGCGTGGGTCTGTCCTGGGCGCTGGCCTCCACCGGGCCGTCCCGCCCCTTGGCGGAAGGCGGCGGGCTCAAGGCTACCCGCGTGCAGGCCGCGTTCGACGCGACCTCCGCGCAATGGCGCGGCGCGCTGTGCGTAGCGCTCGCGCATCCGCTGAACGGCGCGGGTGTCGGCGGCCTGGAACCGGCCCTGCGCGACTGCCTGCCGGCAGCGGCAACCGGCGCGGCGGCTGACGCGCGTGCCCTGCCGCTGCTGCTGGATGTGTTCGCGGAAACCGGCGCAGCAGGATTGCTCCTCTGGCTGGCCGGCGTTGCTTTGGCCTGGCGCGCCTGGCGCTTTGCCGACGCCGCCGCAAGACACGGCGCCTGGCCAGCCCTGCAAGCCCTGATGGCCATGCTGTTCCCCCTCAACGCCAGTCTCCCCACCTATGCCGCCCCCTGGGGTGCCGCCCTGCTGCTGATGGCCGGGCTTTATGCCGGCGCGCTGTGGGGGCGGGAGCGGGAGCAGGGAACAATGGCGCGCAATGGCGATCCCATTGATTGATGCCGTCCCCATTGATTTGGCGGGGTGGGTACGCATTCGCTATAGTGCCCAGTCCACCGGCCATTCCCATCCAGAGTGACTGCTTCAGGTGCCATCACCGTTTTGCTCGATGCCGCGCGCGATGGCGACCGCAGCGCGATGGACCGGGTATTGGCCACGCTGTACCAGGAGTTGCACGGGATGGCGCGCCGGCAGCTGGCCGGCCAGCAGCAGGGGCATACGCTGGATGCCACGGCGCTGGTGCACGAGGCCTACCTGAAGCTGATCGGCCGCGAACCGGGCTCGGTCCAGTTCGACGACCGTTCGCATTTCTTCGCCTACGCGGCGTCGGCGATGCGCTCGGTGATTGTCGATTACGCGCGCCAGCGGCTGGCGCAGAAGCGCGGCGGCGACCTGCACCGCGTCACGGATTTGCCGGACGACATCGAGGGCGGTTTCAGCCTCGATGAGGACATGCTCGGCCTCGACCGCGCGCTGGAGCAGCTGACCGCGGTGGATCCACGACTGACCAAGGTGGTGGAGCTGCGCTATTTCGCCGGCCTGTCGGAGCTGGAAATCGCGGCCCTGCTGGAACGCTCCGAACGCAGCATCCGCCGCGACTGGCAGAAGGCGCGGATGTACCTGCTCGCCTCGTTGCGGGAGGCGCCGGCGGCCTGAGTGCCGCCAGGCCGGGGGGCATGGACAGCCAACGCTGGCAGCGCCTTTCCCCGCTGCTCGATGCCTTGCTCGAGCTGGAACCGGACGCACGTGCGGAGCACCTGCGCACCTTGCGCGCACAGGACGCCTCGCTGGCCGATGAGCTTGAGCGCCTGCTCAAGCTCGATGCCGACGACCCCACGTTCCTCGATACCCCGGCGCTGGATCTTCCCAACGGGCCGATCCCGGGCACGCGGATCGGGCCGTATCAGCTGGAACGCCTGCTCGGCGAAGGCGGCATGGGCCAGGTGTGGCTGGCCGAGCGCGCCGACGGCATGTACGAACGCAAGGTGGCGCTCAAGCTGCTGCGCCCGGGGCTGGCCGATCCGCGCCTGATGCAGCGCTTCATCCGCGAGCGCGAGATCCTCGCCCGCTTCGAGCATCCCAACATCGCGCGCCTGCTCGATGCCGGCAACGGCCCGGACGGCCAGCCTTTCCTCGCGCTGGAATACGTCGAAGGCGAGCCGCTGGTCAGCTATTGCCAGTCACGCCAGCTCGACATCCCGGCGCGGCTGGCGCTGTTCCGCGATGTCTGCACCGCGGTCAGCCACGCCCACGCCAACCTGATCGTCCACCGCGACCTCAAGCCCTCCAACATCCTCGTCACCCCCGCCGGGCACGTGCGCCTGCTCGATTTCGGCATCGCCAAGCTGCTTGATGCCGAACCGGTCCCGGTCGAACAGACCCGCACCGGCGTGCGCACCTTCACCCTGCACTACGCCGCGCCCGAGCAAATCCGCGGCGAGCCGGTGACGACCATGACCGACGTGTATTCGCTCGGGGTCGTGCTGTACGAACTGCTGACCGGCTGCAAGCCGTACCGGCTCAAGCGCGAGACCGATGCCGAGTGGGAAGAGGCGATCATCGAAGGCGAACCGCTGCGGCCGTCGCAGGCCGCCGTCCGCGCCAGCGCAGATCTGGCCCGCCCCTATTCGCCGGCGCGCCTGTCCAAACTGCTCTCGGGCGACCTCGACAACATCGTGCTCAAGGCGTTGTCGAAGGTTCCCACGCAGCGCTATTCCTCGGTCGAGGCGTTCGCGCAGGATCTCGGTTGCCATCTGCGCGGCCAGCCGGTGCAGGCCCGCGGCGAGAGCGTCGGCTATCGCCTGCGCAAGTACATCTACCGCCACCGCTGGGGGCTGGCGACCGCCAGCACCATCCTCCTCGTGCTGGTGGCGGCACTCGGCCTCGTCACCTGGCAGGCGCAGCGCGCCTTGCGTGAGGCCAGCCGTGCGCAGGCGATGCAGCACTTCGTCACCGAGCTGTTCGAGGATGCCGGCAGCTCGGCGAACACTCCGATTGACGTCCGCAGCCTGCTCGACATGGGCATCCTGCGCGGCGAACGCAGCCTCGCGCGGCAGCCGCAGGCGCGCGCCGAACTCTATGGCGTGGTGGCGCGGCTGCGGCTCGGGCTGGGCGACTACCGCGAGGCCGGCGACCTGCTGGAGCGGCAGGCGAAGCTGTTGGCCGTATTGCCGGACGCGCCGGCGAGCCTGCGGCTGGAAGCGGCGACCCTGCGCGGCAACGTGCACCAGGAACTGGGCGAGCCTGCACTTTGCGCGAACCAGATGCAGCCGCTGGAAACCGCCGCCCGCCGCGAAGAGCTGCAGCTGGCGCTGGTGGTTGCCACGTTCTATTCCCAGCTGGGGCGCTGCCGGCGCGATCTGGGGGAAGCGGACGCGGCCAAACGCCTGTATACCCGCGCCCTCGAACTGCGGCGCAACGAAGATGACGTTGGCGGCGTGGCCCAAACCCGGCTGGACCTCGCGACGCTGCAAGCCGATGCCGGCAAGTCCGAAGCCGCCATCGCCAGCCTCAACGTCGCACTGGCCCAACTCCGCCAGCGCGCCGGCGACCACCATCCGATGGCGATCGACATGCGGCGCGCGCTGTGCGTGCTGGAACGGGCCACCGACGCGCTCGATGCCGCCCTGCGCGACTGCCGCGCCTCGCTGGCGCTGGCCCAGGAACTGCACGGCCGCAGCCACCGCACCACCATCGACACCAGCCGCCAGCTCGCGGCGCTGTACGTGGACCTGGGCCGGTTCAACGAGGCCGAATCCATCTTCCTCGACACCACCGCCTGGATGCGCGCGCGCCTCGATCCCAATCACCCCGACATGGCGCGCGCCTACAACAGCCTTGCGATCGTGGCCTGGGAGCGTGGTGACATCGAGCGCGCGTTGCGCTTCGAACGGCAGGCGGTCGCGGCCTGGCGCAAATCCGGCAACCCGGGTCTGATCGCCAACGGCCAATTCAATCTCGCGATGATCCTGCACGACGCCGGCCGCGAGCGCGAGGCGCTGGACGCGGTGCTCGAATCCATCCAGCTGCGGGCACGGCAGTTCGGCGTGGACAACGGCCTGGTCGGCGACGGTGAGCGGCTGCGCGGGGAAATCCTCGCCGCGCTTGGCCAGCGCGACGCGGCGCGGGCGGCGCTGGAACAGGCCGTGCGGGTCACCGAACTGGACTACCGCAAGGGGCATTCCCACACCCGCCGCGCGGAAATCGCGTTGGCGCGCCTGCGTGCGCAGGACGGCGACGGCGCCGCGATCGCGCAGCTCATCGCCCAGGGCCAGCGCAGCGCGGGCGACATCGAGCAGCACAAGGTGGCGTGGTTGGCCGCTGCCTACGCGGCCGAAGCACAGTGCCGCAGCGACGGCGACGTCGCGCGCGCGCAGCTGGACACGGTGCTGTCGCAGATGCAGCTGGCCCTGCCCGAAGGCGGCGCGGTGCCGCGCCAGGTCCGGCGGATCCGCGACGCCTGCAAGGCGCCGCCGCGCTGAGGCCCGCCCCGTTCCGTCACCACCCCGGCGCCAGGACGTATCGTCATGACCTTGCTGATCATCATCGTGTTCGTCCTGTTGGTTGGAATGGGGCTCGATGTCGCCTTCCTGGTGCTGTTCCAGAGGTGGAGGGAAGGCAAATTCGTCATCGTGCGTGACGATGCGGAAGCACTCGGCTTCGTCTCCGGCGTCGGGCGCTTCAACCTGTATTCCACGCAGCAGAAACTCGGCTACACGATCGGCTCCGAGCGCGGCTCGCTGCCGTTCGACGCGCTGTCGGGCGTCCAGTATCGGGTCGAGGAGCGGCGCTCGTTGCTGATGGAGCTGTTCGCCGGCTTCGACCTGACGGATTTCATGCAGCGCTATCGCGATACCCGCTGCTGGTATTCGATCGCGGTCGTCACCCGCGACGGCCGGCATATCCCCCTGTACCTGGCCAGCCGCTGGCAGCAGCGTGAATTCCTGATGCGTTGGTACTTCAACTGGCGCGACGCGACGCTGATCAAGCTGGGGTGGCTGAAAGATCTCGCAGCCGAGAGCGAACAGGCGTATGAACGGATCCGCGCACGCTTGGGCGACATCCGCGAACTGTGAGCGGCGCGCGTCACGCGCTCACAGCGGCAGCGGCACCTGCAACGGCTCGATGGTGCCCTCGCCACGCATCACCTTCTTGAACTCGGCCCGCGACACCGAGATGTAGCGCTCGTTGCCGCCGATCTCCACCTGCGGACCATCCTGCACGGCGCGCCCATTCGCATCCACCCGCAGGTTCATGGTTGCCTTCTTGCCGCTGTGGCAGATCGTCTTGATCTCCGACAGTTCATCCGCCCACGCCAGCAGATACTGGCTGCCCTCGAACAACTCGCCGCGAAAATCGGTGCGCAGCCCGTAGCACAGCGCCGGGATCTTCAGCACATCGACCACCTCGGAGAGCTGCCAGACCTGCGGCTTGGTGAGGAACTGCGCCTCGTCCACCAGGACGCAGTGCAGGACGCCGTGGGCGGCAATGTCGGCCGCGATCAGCGCCTGCAAATCGGCGTCGCGCTCGAACGCGATACCTGCAGCCTGCAACCCGATGCGTGACGCCACGTTCCCGGCCCCGGCACGGTCGTCCAGGCGCGGGGTCAGGATCGCCACCCGCATCCCGCGCTCGCGGTAGTTGTAGGCCGATTGCAGCAAGGTCGTGGTCTTGCCCGCGTTCATCGCCGAGAAGTAGAAATAGAGTTTGGCCATTGGGGGGGATTCGTGATTGGTGATTGGTGATTGGTGATTCGCAAGAGCGCAATCTTACAATTGCGCGGAGGTCTGCCCTTTCGAATCACCAATCACCAATCACGAATCACCAACACATGCTCAACCCCCCCCAGCGCGCCGCCGTGCTGCACACCGAAGGCCCGCTGCTGGTGCTGGCCGGCGCCGGCAGTGGCAAGACCCGCGTCATCGTCGAGAAGATCGCGCATCTGGTGCAGTCCGGGCGCTATCCGGCCAAGCGCATCGCCGCCATCACCTTCACCAACAAGTCCGCACGCGAGATGCGCGAGCGCGTGGCCCGGCGGATCAAGGGCGAGGCCGCGCAGGAGCTCACGGTCTGCACCTTCCATGCGCTGGGCCTGAAGATCCTCCAGATCGATCACGCCAAGCTCGGCCTGCGGCGCGGGTTCTCGATTTTCGACGCCGACGATTCCAGCGCCCAGATCAAGGACCTGCTGCCGGCCGGCAGCAAGCCGGATGCAATCGAGGCGATGAAGCAATTGATCAGTCGCGCCAAGAATGCGGCGCTCTCGCCCGAACAGGCGCTTGATGCCGCCCGCAGCCCGCGTGAACGCGAGGCAGCCGCACTCTACGCGCGGTATCAACAACGGTTGGCCGCGTTCAACGCGGTGGATTTCGATGACCTGATCCGGCTGCCGCTGCACTTGCTGGAAACCGATGCCGAGGCGCGCGCGGCCTGGCGCGAACGTATCGGCTATCTGCTGGTGGACGAGTGCCAGGACAGCAACGACGCCCAGTACCGCCTGCTCAAGGCGCTGACCGGCGCGGCCGGGCAGTTCACCTGCGTGGGCGATGACGACCAGAGCATCTACGCCTGGCGCGGCGCCAACCCGGAGAACCTGCTGACGCTCGGCAGTGACTTCCCGGCGCTGAAAATCATCAAGCTGGAACAGAATTATCGTTGCAGCAACCGCGTGCTGCGCGCCGCCAATGCGCTGATCGCGCACAACCCGCACGAGCATCCGAAGACGCTGTGGAGCGCTGCCGCCGACGGCGAACGCATCCGCGTCTGGGAGTGCCGCGACGCCGCCCACGAGGCCGACAAGGTCGCCGCCGAAGTGCAGTTCATCACCCGCAAGCACGAAGCGCCGTGGAGCGAGTTCTGCATCCTGTTCCGCGGCAATCACCAGAGCCGTGCGCTGGAAAAAGCGCTGCAACTGCTGCGCATCCCCTATCACCTGAGCGGCGGCACCGCCTTCCTCGATCGTGGCGAAGTCAAGGACGCGCTGGCGTGGCTACGCTTGCTCGCGAACCCCGACGATGACGCCGCCTTCCTGCGCGCGGTGCAGGCGCCCAATCGCGGTGTCGGTGCGACCACGCTGGCCAAGCTCGGCGAGATGGCGGCACATGCACACCTCTCGCTGGCCCGCGCCGCCGAGTCCATCAGCCTGTGCAAGCAGTTGCAAGCCCGCGCCGCGAATGCGCTGCAGGGTTTCGTCGGAATCGTCCACGCCCTGCGCAAGGCCGCGCACGCCCTGCCGCCGGCGGAGCTGGTGCGCAAGCTCAATGAAGCCTCCGGCCTGCTCGCCGCGTTGAAAGCGCAGTGCAAGAACGAAGCGCAATTCCAGGTGCGCCGCCGCAACCTCGACGAACTGGCCGACTGGTTCGACGGCCCGAAGACCTCCGGCCCCGGCGAGCTGGCCGCCGCACTGACGCTGCTGGCGCATGCCGACAAGGGCGACGCCGGCAACCAGGTGCGCTTGATGTCCTTGCACGCGGCCAAGGGCTTGGAATTCCGCTTCGTCTTCATCGTCGGCGTCGAGGATGGCAACCTGCCGCACGAAGCCAGCCTCGAGGAAGGCCGCATCGACGAGGAACGCCGCCTGTTCTACGTCGGCATCACCCGCGCCAAGGAACGCCTGTGGCTGTCGCATGCCAAGGAAGCGCAGCGCTGGGGCGACAAACTGCGGCTCAAGCCCAGCCGCTTCCTCGATGAACTGCCCGCCGCCGAACTACAACGCGACGGCGCCGACCCGGTGGCCGACGCCGAGAACAAGCAAGAGCGCCGGCGCATGGCGATCGAGGATATCCGCGCGCTGCTGGCGAAGTAACTGACCGCCTGTGCCAACTCGCTACACTTCCGTCAGCAAACCCCGGAGTCGAACCATGCGCCGCCTGCTTGCCGTCGTCCTCGTCACCCTGATCACGGCCTGTTCGACCCCGGCATTGCGTCCGGATGGCGCATCCTCCGAGGTGCGCGACATCACCGACCTCGCAGCGGTCGCACCGGCGCTGGCCGAAAGCCGTGAGCGCACCCTGCTGGTGCTGGACATCGACGACACCCTGCTGACCTCGGCTGGCTTCTATGGCAGCGACACCTGGTACGAATGGCAACACAAGCTGCCTGCCAACGACCCGGACAAGGTGCCCTGCATTTTTTCGTTGATCGCACTCAATTACGAAGCCGGCACCCAACTGCCAACCCAGGCCGACGGGCCCGCGCTGATCAATGCCATCCACGCCGACAAGCTGCTGCTGACCTCACGCAGCGCGTTCTACCGTGGCGGCACCCTGCGCACCCTCGCCAGTGCCGGCTACAGCTTGCCGGCGATGCTCGGTGGCAGCATGGAAGGCCGCAGTTGGGACTTCCGCAAGGCACCCGATGCCCGCCCCATGCGCGTGGTCTACGACCAGGGCCTGTTCATGACCACCGGGCAGGACAAGGGCAAGGTGCTGCTGGACCTGTTCCGCAAACTGCGCATCCATTACGACCGCGTGCTGCTGGTCGATGACGGCCAGCAGAACATCGACAACATGCGTGCGGCGCTGCGCACCGCCGGGATCGACTACCTCGGCCTGCACTATGTCCATGTCGACAAGTCGGTCACCCCCGAGCGGATCGCTGCCGCCCGCGCCGGTTGGCAGGCCTGGCGCAGCCTGCTGGCCTCCACTTACCCGCAGCGGCTACAGGCGATGGAGCAGGGCAAGTGCGATCTCTGAGCCACTTCGCGGCAGCGCGCAGACACCCTGCGTGCGCCGCCTGCCGCTCCCGGCTTGCATGGCCTTGACTTGCACCCACGCCCATCCAGCCGCGACACTCCCGCCATGACCCGACGGAACCGCCTCCGCCGCGCCACCCGCCACGCGCTGTTGCTGGCCTTCGCGCTGGCCCTGCCGTGGCTGGCTGGCTGCCGGCCCGGCACCGATGCCGGCAAGGACGCCGCGGAATTGCGCGCACGCGCCGCCGAGCGCCCGGTCGACGCGATTTACGTTTTGCGCGATCGCCTGCTGGCGCGCGATGGCGCCGGCTTTGCGCGGGTAGCGCTGCCGCCGGCGCTGCACGCGCAGGTGGAAGCCGCCTGGCGCGACGGCCGCAGCCGGTGGCCACTGGAGGAACTGCCACTGGATGGGGACATTCCGCGCATGCTGGCGGCCTTGCAGGAGCCCGATGCGGCGCGGTCGCTCACGGCCAGCTTCCAGCGCCACATCGCCGGCGCCGACGGCGATATCGACCAGGCGGTGCGTACCCTGGTCGTGTTCGGCAGCAGCTACATCGAGACCGACCCCGACTACACCCCCGAGGAACGCGAGCACGTCGATCAGGCGATGACGGCGCTGGGCGACTGGGCGCTGGCGGCGCCACTGTCCGACCCCAAGCACGCACAGCACCTGTTTGCGGCGCTGGCCGCGGCCGCGACCCACACCGGAATCGACGGGCGACGCGCGCACGCGGATCTTGCCCGGCTCGGCATGACCACCAGCCTCAGCCGTCTGTCGCGGTTCTACTCCACCCTGATGGCCCAGCTGCGCCTGCAATACGGTCTGGATTTCGACGCCAGCCTGCGCAGCGTGAATGCGAGCCTGCAGCAGCAGACCGGCGACAGCGCGCGGCTGCGCCTGCAATACCGGCTGGGCACCGCGTCCATCGATGCCATCGTGCCCGTGGTTCGGATCGATGGTCACTGGTATCTGGCCGATTATGTGGCGCGCGCGCGGCGCTCGCTGGGCGGCCCCGGCACGCCGACAAACGCGGCGGCCAATCCCGGAAAACCGTGATGCAAGTCACGGAATCCACGTCCTTCTGAGCCCTCGCCCCCGGCGCGAGGCGCGGGGCGCTCGTCCATAATGCACGACGATGCCTGATCCCCATTCCCCACAGCAGGCGGGTCTGTTCGACCCGCAGGCCGACTCCTCGCCCACGCCGCCGACCACCGAAGCCGGTTCGGCGGATGGCGTGCCGGCCACGCTGCCGCTGCCGGAGTTTCTTGTCGAGACGCACAAGGCCGAGTCCATTCCTCCGCCCGAAGGCCCAGGCGCGAACGCCGGCACCCCCGGCGCCGAGCCGGGAGACTCGTCGCCGCCCGCTCCGCCGCCCAAGACGCGGGTGCCACTGTGGTCGCGCCTGCTCGGCGCGCTGCTGGATCCGTGGCTCAAGCTCGACATCGGCAACGGACAGCCCCCCAAGGACGATCTTGCCCGGCCGGTCTGCTACGTTCTGGAAGACTACGGCCTGTCCAACGCCCTGATCCTGCAGCGCGCCTGCCGCGAATCCGGGCTGCCGGAGCCGCTGCTGCCGATCGCCGGCGATCCACTCGGCCGCAAGCGCGCCTACGTCGCCCTTTCGCGGCGTCACGCCAATGCGCTGGGCCTGCTGCCCGGGGCTGAACACAAGACCCATTCCGGCTCGCTGGCGCGGCTGCTGCAGGCCCACCGCGACAACCCCGAGCTGGACGTGCAGCTGGTGCCGGTGTCGATCTTCGTCGGCCAGGCGCCCAAGCGCAGCAGCGGCTGGTTTTCCGTGCTGTTCTCGGAAAACTGGGCGCTGGTCGGGCGCTTCCGGCGGATGCTGGCGCTGCTGCTCAACGGCCGCGACACCCTCGTGCAGTTTGCTGCGCCGGTCTCACTGCACGGGATCGTGGCCGAAGGCCTCGACCCCGAGCGCACCGTGCGCAAACTCTCGCGCGTGCTGCGCACCCATTTCCGGCGCGTGCGCGAAGTGGTCATCGGCCCGGACCTGTCGACCCGGCGCATGCTGGCCGATCAGGTGCTGTCCGCGCCGCTGGTCAAGGAGGCGATCGATGACCAGGCCAAGCGCGAGGGCGGCAAGCGCGACGGCGCGTGGAAGAAGGCCAACGCCTATTTCTGGGAAATCGCCGCCGACTATTCGAACACGGTGGTGCGCTCGGCCAGCTTCTTCCTGACCTCGGTCTGGAACCGGATCTACCGCGGCGTGCTGGTGCATCACCTGGACCAGTTCAAGCAGGAAGCGCCGGGGCACGAGGTCATCTACGTGCCCAGCCACCGTAGCCACATGGACTACCTGCTGCTGAGCTACCTGCTCTACAGCCACGGCATCGTGGCGCCGCATATCTTCGCCGGCATCAACCTCAACCTGCCGGTGCTGGGCACCCTGCTGCGCAAGGGCGGCGCGTTCTTCGCCCGCCGCAGCTTCAAGGGCAATGCGCTGTATTCGGCGGTGTTCCGCGAATACATGGCGCAGCTGGTCGCCGGCGGCTATTCGATCGAATATTTCATCGAAGGCGGGCGCTCGCGCACCGGCCGCCTGCTGCAACCCAAGGGCGGTTCGCTGGCGATGACGGTGCGCGCCTACCTGCGCCAGCCGAGCCGGCCGGTGCTGTTCCAGCCGGTCTACATCGGCTACGAAAAACTGATGGAAGGCCGCAGCTACCTCGACGAGCTGACCGGCAAGCCGAAGGAAAAGGAATCGATCTGGCGCGTACTGCTGGGCATCCCCAAGGTGCTGCGCAGCAATTACGGGCAGGTGGTGGTGAACTTCGGCGAGCGCATCCACCTCAAGGACGTGCTGGCCGAGCACGCCGCCGAATGGGATGGCCAGCCGATTCCCGATGACGCCAAGCCGAGCTGGTTCGCCAGCACGATTGATGCACTGGCACAGCGAATCCAGGAGAACGTCAACCGCGCCGCCGACGTCAACCCGATCAACCTGCTGGCGCTGGCGCTGCTGTCCACGCCCAAGCACGCGATGGGCGAGGCCGACCTGCACAACCAGATCAACCTGGCCAAGACCCTGCTGGCCGAGGTGCCGTATTCCGACTGGGTGACGGTGACACCGCACACCCCAGCGCAGATCATCGCCCATGGCGAGGAGATCGGCCTGATCCAGCGCGTTCGCCATCCGCTCGGCGACGTGCTGGCGGTGGACGACGACAACGCGGTGCTGCTGAGTTATTTCCGCAACAACGTGCTGCACCTGTTCACCGCCTCGGCGTGGATCGCGGTGTGCTTCCAGAACAACCGCCGGATGGGCCGCCGCCAGCTGCAGCAGATCGGTCGCATGCTCTACCCCTTCCTGCAGGCCGAGCTGTTCCTGCCCTGGGACGAGGATGAGTTTGCCGAACGCATCGACCGTACCATCGAGGTGTTCGTCCGCGAAGGCCTGCTGCAGCAGGTCAGCGAAGATGAAGGCGGCATCCTGCAACGCTACGCCGGCCAGACCGACGAAGTGTTCCGCCTGCGCGCGATCGGACATTCCCTGCAGCAGGCGTTCGAGCGCTATTACATCGCCATCGCCGTACTGGTGAAGAATGGTCCCGGCACGCTTGGCGCCGGTGAACTGGAAAGCCTGTGCCAGCTTGCGGCGCAGCGCCTGTCCCTGCTGTACGCCAACACCGCGCCGGAATTTTTCGACAAGAGCCTGTTCCGCAGTTTCATCCAGAAACTGCGCGAACTGAAACTGGTCTGGCCCAACCCCGAGACCAGCAAACTGATGTTCGACGATCGCCTGAAAGCCTGGGCCAAGGACGCCCGCGTGGTGCTGGGCCGCGAACTGCGCCACACCATCGAGAAGATCAGCCCGGAGACGGGGCGCACCACCGGGGAACGTCCGGCACTGGACGATGCCGGGGATGCGGCGGAGTAGTTGAGCGCTTCGACGGTTCCGTCCATCAACAGGGCCGTCTGGCCTGTCAAGCAGGAACGGGGCCGTAGCCCCGTTCCCGGTCTTGCACAGGGACTCGCGTGGACTCAGGGCGACCCGCCCCAGCAAGTGCGGCTGCCATCGTCGCGCACGGCGCAGGTTTGCGTGTAGGACGCGCTGACGTGGATGAAGCGTCCGGCCGGCGGCGTTGCCTGCCCGTGGGCGTTGCTGCCCCAGCAGGCCAGCTCGCCGCTGTCGCGGATCGCGCAAGCATGTTCCTCACCGACCGACAGTGCCTTGAAGTCACCGGCGGGCACCGGCGTGGCCGCCATCGCACCGCCCCAACACGCCAAGGTGCCGTTCGAGCGCAGGCCGCAGCTGAATTGGTCGCCTTCGCCGATTGCCAGCCAACTGCCACCCGGCACCGTGGTTGCACTGGTGCCAGCGTAGCCCCAGCAGCGCGCACTGCCATCACTGACGATGCCGCAGCCGTGGAAAGAACCTCGGCTGAGTTGGCGGTAATGCACGCCGACCCAAATTGGCAGCAGCGTTGGCATGTTCTGGCCATAGTTGTTCAAGCCCCAGCAACCATACCCACCGGCACCCGTCAGGGCACAGCCACCCAAGCTGCCAACGCGCATGTCGGCGTACTGGCCACTGGGCGGGCTGGCGCGACCGCTGTCATTGAAGCCCCAGCACGCGAGCGTGCCGGTGGCACTGCGGGCGCAGCTGAAGCTACCACCCGCACCCACGTCGGCAAAGCTGCCCGCAGGTGGCGTGGCTTCGCCGCTGCTGTTGCTGCCCGAGCAAACCAGGCTGCCATCGGCATCCAGATCACACGCATGGGCGTAGCCCGCCGCCACGGTGCCCATCCCGAACGGGCCGCTCGGCACTTTGAGTTGGCCGTAGGTATCGTCGCCCCAGCAGATCGCGCGACCATCCACGGTCAATGCGCAGGTGTGCTGGTAGCCGGCCGTCACCGCGATATAGCGTTTCGTCCTTGATGAGGGCGGGCGGGATTGGCCATTG
The DNA here is from genome assembly GCF_023953935.1 of Thermomonas sp. Classification (GTDB taxonomy): domain Bacteria; phylum Pseudomonadota; class Gammaproteobacteria; order Xanthomonadales; family Xanthomonadaceae; genus Thermomonas. The sequence goes on from NZ_JAMLIW010000005.1 coordinate 250,188, forward strand.
TTGTTGCCGCCGCCGCAAGCCACGGTGCCGCCCACGTTCAAACCGCAGGTGTGCTCATCCCCTGCCGCCAGTGCCGTCAGTGTTTGCCCCGTGGGCACACTGCCCGCAAGCCCATTGCCCCAGCATATGGCGCTGCCATCGGCGCGCACGCCGCAGGTATGAAAAGACCCGGCAGTCATTTGAGTGAATCGCTCATAGGCGGGCACCGTGGCGCCGCCATTGGCGTTGGACCCCCAGCACTGCGCAACGCCATCGGCACGCAAGCCACAGGTATGCTCGGCGCCTGCGGTCAATGCCACGAACGCTTGCTTGGGCGGGCGGGTTTCGCCGGCGATATCGCGCCCCCAACAAGCAACCGTGCCGCTGGCACTCAGGCCGCAGACGTGCATGTTGCCGGAGGCAAGCGCCACGAATCGAGTGTTTGAAGGCACCTTCAATTGGCCGAAACCGTTGTCACCCCAGCACACGGCGACACCATCCGAATGCAGGCCACAGCTGTGGTATGCACCCACCGTTACCGCCGTGAAAGTGCCTTTTGCCGGCGGCGTGCTTTCGCCGGCGACGTTGCTACCCCAACACGCCACGGAACCATCCTGACGAATCGCGCAACTGTGGTTGCCACCCGCCGCCAACGCCACCATCCGCCCGCGCCCGTCCGGGATCGCGCCCGAACTGGTCTGCGCCAGCGCCGTCGGCACCCATGCCAAGCCCGCCACGGCCAGCCACAGGGCACCGAGGCTGGCTTTCCACATCGACCCCTTGTTCATCTCACGCTCTCGCTGACACCGGCGAAGGCCGGCTTCCCGAGGTCTAGCGGGAAACAAGGAGGCGAGAGGACATCACATCGGGGAAAGGCCGGAATGCGACGTGCCGCGGTCAACTCACCCGTCGCCGCCTCAAGCCGGTTCGTCCGGGATCAGCAGGTTGTCGATCCAGGCGATCTGGTCCTTCAGCCGCAGCTTGCGCTTCTTCATCCGCTTGAGCAGCAGCTCATCGGACTGCAGGTCGGATTGCAGGCGGGCGATCGCCTCGTCGAGGTCGCGGTGCTCCTCGCGCAGCTCCATCACCAGCCGCGCCAGTTTGGCCAATTCACCGGATTCGAGCATTCGGCCCATGGCCAGAGCATAGCGCGACTGTGGTTCCCGGGCATGCGCCGGGCGCGGGTAAAATGGCAGGAAATGAACATCCTGCCGATCCTCGATTCCACACCCCAGCCCGCTTCGGAGTCCGCCCCCCGCGCCAAGCGCGAGGCCGACAAGCTGGCCAAGCGCCTGCGCCACCAGGTGGGCCGCGCGATTGCCGATTTCGGCATGATCGAAGAGGGCGACAAGGTGATGGTCTGCCTGTCCGGCGGCAAGGACAGCTACACCCTGCTGGACGTGCTGCTGCAATTGCAGAAGAAGGCCCCGGCGCGGTTCTCGATCACCGCCGTCAATCTCGACCAGAAGCAGCCGGGCTTCCCCGAGCATGTGCTGCCCGAGTACCTGAAATCGATCGGCGTGGACTTCCACATCATCGAGCAGGACACCTATTCGGTGGTCACCCGGGTGATCCCGGAAGGCAAGACCATGTGCTCGCTGTGCTCGCGGCTGCGCCGCGGCGCGCTGTACACCTATGCCGAGGAGCACGGCTTCACCAAGATTGCGCTCGGCCACCACCGCGACGACCTGGTCAACACGTTTTTCCTGAACCTGTTTTTCCACGCCAAGCTGTCCGGCATGCCGCCCAAGCTGCTCAGCGACGACGGCAAGCACGTCGTGATCCGTCCGCTGGCCTATGTGCGCGAGGCCGACATCGAGCTGTACGCAGAGGCCAAGACCTTCCCGATCATCCCCTGCAACCTGTGCGGCTCGCAGGACAACCTGCAGCGCAAGCAAGTGAAAAGATGCTGGCGCAATGGGAAAAGGACACGCCGGGGCGCGTCGAAACCATGGCGCGGGCGCTGGGTGATATCCGGCCTTCGCAGTTGAGCGATCCCAAGCTGTTCGATTTTCACGCGCTGGGCAAACGCGGCGACGGCGATCTACCGGACGCGCATGCGTGGCTTTCTTCCTCGACCACAGGCGATGTGGATGCCTGCTGATATCCCCGGCGGCGCTGCGGAGGCCTGAGTCTTGCCGCGACACGCCGTGAATCCATCCATGGAGGCTCATCGGCGACATCCCTGTCGCCGATGGTCGCGTCAAGCCTCAGACATCCGCATCACCCTCTTTTTCCTCTGGATCATTCAATGTTCTTTCGCAACCTCA
>NZ_JAMLIW010000006.1:0-82500 GCF_023953935.1 Thermomonas sp.
GGTCGCGCAGCTGGCACCAAGGGTTGGTCTTGCGCTCGGGCCGCGGGACCTTCGCGCAGCGGAAATACACTTCCTCGGCCTTGGCCCGGCTGATCGCATCGTTGCCGGTCACTTCTGCCAGTGGGGGCGGCTCTGTCATCGAACCTGGGTCGAACGCGGGTGCAACCTGCACCGTTGCCGAGATCTCCGTTTCGCCGCTGTCGGTGCGGGTGCACGCCGCCGCCAGAATGGCGACGGAAATGGCCAGGCAAACATGGATCTTCATGCTTGGCCTCCCTCAGTAGCTGCCGGCGCGGAGGCGGAAGCTGGACTGGATCGCTTCGCTCTCCTGGAGGCTGTCGCGCTTGGCGATCATGGCGTTCATCGACTGCAGCTTGATCAGCTCGTTCATCAACATCCCGGTCTCGACCTGCAGGCGGGCCTGCAGGTCGCTGATCGCCTTCATGTCCTGTGCGGAATCGATCTGCCCCATGAGGTTCTGCAGGCGCTCGAAGCGATTGCCGGAGTTGTCGTAGACCTGCGCGTTCAGCGCCTGGGCGCTAGCGTCGTTGTCCAAGTTCGCTTGCATCGAGGCGGTGACGTCGTCCAGGACATCGTTGAAATGCTCGTCGTCGAGCTGCGAGGCCTGCTCGGCGATCGACTGGGCCAGGCTGCCGACCGAACCGCCGCCCTCCATGGCCGCAAGCGTTTCCTGCCAGTTGCGGGGAACCGAACTGGTGTAGTCCTCGGGCAAGATCTCGCCGAGCCCGCGCGAGCCGGTGAGCGAGGCGTATTGCATCTTCGCCTGGTCGAGCTGGGCCTGCAGCTGCTTGAGCTGGCGCCGCTTCGACTTGGCAACTACGCGGCGTTGCCGCAACTCGTGGGAGGCGTCCTCCAGCAGTTGCAGATCGATGGGCAGGGACAGGGAGGCACGGGCCGACCGCAGTACTTAGCGCAGCCATATCAGATCGCTGTTGGCGGTGGCCGGACCAGCTCCGTCCCTGCGACGCGCTTCGACGTGGCCGATGTAGTCGGCGGTGGTCAGGCGCAACACATTCTTCTTCGCGATCTCGTAGCCGGTCAGGCGCTTGAGGTCGGCTTCCTTGGTGCGACCCCAGGGCGTCAGTTCCTTTATGGTCTTGCCGTACCAGTCCAGCAGTTCGGCCAAGGTCGAGCCCTTGCCCACTGGTTCGCCACGGGCGCGCTGCTGATCCAGCTCGGCTTCTCGTCGACGCATCCACTCGTTGGCCAACTGCCGCCGGTCGAAGGTGGCCGACTCCGAAACGACGGTCTTTCCATCGCGCTTGAGTCGGACGATGGCCGTGTAACCTAGTGATCCGTTCTTCCGGCGGCGGGAGAGAATTGAGCCCATGTCCGGAGTGTAACAACGGCCTCCATGTTGCACCACGTGTTGCACTTCGAGCCCGAAAACTCGCGAAATTAGCCGATCATGAGCGCAACTAAGGAACGCGAAAACACGGGTAAGTCATTGGCTCAGCGCGAAAAATCGCGCTATGACGCCTCCCTGCGTCTTTCCGTCGCCCCGATGATGGATTGGACGGATGCGCATTGCCGGGCGTTCCATCGCCTGCTGGCACCGCATGCGCGGCTGTATTCGGAGATGGTGCATGCCAATGCGGTGATCCACGGCGACCGGGCACGGCTGCTGGCGCTGGATCCGGTCGAGCATCCGGTGGCCCTGCAGCTGGGCGGCAGCGAACCGGCGCTGCTGGCGCAGGCGGCGCGGATCGGTGCCGAGCATGGGTTCGATGAAATCAACCTCAACTGTGGCTGTCCCTCAGACCGCGTGCAGGTCGGGCGTTTCGGCGCCTGCCTGATGCGCGAGCCCGCGCTGGTGGCCGAATCGGTGGCGGCGATGATCGCGGCGGTGCCGGAGGTGCCGATCACGGTGAAGTGTCGCCTCGGCGTCGATGACGACCACGAGTGGGAGCACTTCCTGCGTTTCATCGACACCATTGCCGAGGCCGGCTGCCGGCTGTTCGTGGTGCATGCGCGCAATGCCTGGCTCAAGGGCCTGTCGCCCAAGGAAAATCGCGAAGTGCCGCCGCTGCGCTACGACTGGGCCTATCGACTCAAACAGGAACGACCGACGTTGCAGGTCATCGTCAACGGCGGCATTGCCGATGCGGCGGAAGCCACGGCGCACCTTGCGCATGTGGATGGCGCGATGCTGGGGCGCGCCGCCTATCACACGCCGTATCTGCTGCACGAGCTGGATGTGCGTTGGTTTGGTAATGCCGTTCATGGTTCGACAAGCTCACCACGAACGGGGGAGGGATCACCACGAACGGAAATGAGCGCACCACGAACGCATCAAACCGTTCACTCTGAGCCTGTCGAAGGGTGGGCGCAGGCGCGCGTTCATGGTTCGACAAGCTCACCACGAACGGGGGAGAGCTCACCACGAACGGGGGAAGGCTCACCACGAACGGAAATGAGCTCGCCACGAACGGAGTTGCGATCTCGCGCCGAGCTGTTGCGCGCGTATCGTCCCTATGTCGAGGAGCAGCTTGCGCGTGGGGTCTTGTTGAAACACATCACCCGCCACCTGCTCGGGCTGTTTTCCGGTCAGCCCGGCGGGCGCGCCTTTCGCCAGATCCTGAGCGAAGGCGCGCACCAGCCCGGTGCCGATTGGGCACTGGTCGAACGCGCCCTGGCACTGACCGAACGAGAATCCATCACGCCATGATCACCCGCGACTTCACCGCCTTCACCGCCCACGCCCGCACCCTCGACACCGATTTCGGCGCGGCCACCGCACGCGCCGCGTTCCTGGTGGCGCCGGATGGGTTTCGACTGGCCGAGCAGTCGGCGCAGGACAATGCCTACATGGCGGAGGCGACCGCGTTCGATGCGGCGCGTGCGTCGGCGCAGCACCGGGATTTGCAGCGGGCGCTCTCGGCGGTGCTGCCGACGGTCTGCTTTGCCGGCAACCCGGACACGCCGGACGCGGTGTTTCCCAACAATGTGTTCGGTACTGCGCCGGGGCGCTACGTGGTTGGCCGGATGCGGCATGAGGTACGCCAGCGTGAAGCCGGGCGCGCCGACATTCGCGGGTTTTTCCGTGACGTGCTGGGCTATGCCGAAGTTGCTCTGGACGCGCAGCCGCACGCCTGCGAACTCACCGGCGCGTTGGTGATCGACCACGCCCGCGGGCTGGGCTATTGCGGCCTGTCCGAGCGTTGCGACGAGGAAGGTGCGCGCCTGATGCACGAAGCGTTTGGCCTGCGCGCGACGCTGTTGTTCGATCTGGCGCCGGGGGAATACCACACCAATGTGGTGCTGGCGGTGCTGGCCGGTCGCGCGACGGTGGTGTGTCCGAACGGCTTCGCTGATCCGGCGGTCGCGCAGGCCATTGCCGAGTTCTACGCGCCGCATGCGGTGGTATGCAACGAGGCCGAACATGCCGCCTTCGTCGGCAATTGCATCGCGCTGTCGGCGGACAGGGTGTGGATGAGCGCGAACGCGGCCGCGGCGCTGACACCCGCGCATCGCGGCGTGCTGGCCGCTGCCGGCTTCCGGGTCGAGGGCGTGGCACTGGATGCGATCGAGGCCGCCGGCGGTTCTCTGCGCTGCTGCATTGGCGAGATTTTCTGAGACCGGAGTCACGCAAAGCCCGCCGGCGGACCTGAATGGCGGGTCAGGTCGTGGGGTAGACTTCAGGGCGGATTCACTCCGCGGCGCCAAGAATGGGCCCGCACAAGATTCTGGGTACACGCGATTTCATGTCCTGCCGTCCACGCGCCCTGTCGAGCTTGATCGCCCTCGCCCTGCTGGGCGCGGCGCCGGCGGCGTTCGCGCAGCAGGCGCCGCCGTACCCGCAGGCGCGCAACGGTGATCGTGGCCAGCCGCCCCCCTGGATGCAGCCACCGCCGCTGGCCGGGAATGAGGAATTCCTGCGCCGCCAGCAACGCCGCGACAGCGCTTCCGATGCGGTGCGCCGGATCGAGCGCGACACCCGCGGCGAGGTGCTCTCGGTCGAGCGCGTGCAGTACGACGGTCGCGACATGCACCGGGTCAAGGTGGTTGATGACCGTGGGCGAGTGCGGGAATACATGCAGGATTCGCGCAGCGGGGGTCGCCGGCCGACCGGTTCGCAGCGCGGTGACGACAACGACGATTGATTGATCGAGCGCGCCGCCGCGGTGGCGCGCCATTCGGGGAGCTGGCATGCGTATCCTTCTGGTGGAAGACGAAGCGCCGTTGCGCGAAACCCTGGCCGCGCGCCTCAAGCGCGAGGGCTTCGCGGTGGATGCGGCGCAAGACGGCGAGGAAGGCCTGTACATGGGTCGCGAGGTGCCGTTCGACGTTGGCATCATCGATCTGGGTTTGCCCAGGATGTCGGGCATCGAGCTGATCAAGGCACTGCGCGGCGAAGGCAAGAAATTCCCGGTATTGATCCTGACCGCGCGCTCGAGCTGGCAGGACAAGGTCGAGGGTCTGCGCCAGGGCGCCGACGACTATCTGGTCAAGCCGTTCCACGTCGAGGAACTGCTGGCGCGCCTGAACGCGCTGGTGCGGCGCGCGGCCGGCTGGAGCAAGCCGAGCCTCGAATGCGGCCCGGTGCTGCTGGACCTGGCGGCGCAGACCGTCAGCGTGAACGGTGCCAACGTCGATTTGACCAGCTACGAGTACAAGGTGCTCGAATACCTGATGATGCACGCTGGCGAACTGGTCTCGAAGGCCGACCTCACCGAGCACATCTACCAGCAGGATTTCGATCGCGATTCCAACGTGCTGGAAGTCTTCATCGGCCGGCTGCGCAAGAAGCTCGATCCCGACGGCGCGCTCAAGCCGATCGAAACCGTGCGTGGGCGCGGCTACCGGTTCGCGATCGCCCGCAGCGGCGAATGACCTGCGGTCGGGCTGCGGTCGGGGTCGCTGCCGGGCATGATGTCTTCCCCACCCGAACCTGAGTCCAGACCGCCGCCGCGCCGGCGTCGGCTGCGGATCGCCCAGCCGCGCTCGCTGCGTTCGCGCCAGCTGTGGGCCGCCAGTCTCGGGCTGATCGCTTTTCTCGCGCTGGCCGGCTTCGCCCTCGATCACGCCTTCCAGAACACCGCCGAAAACGGGATGCGCGAGCGCCTGCACAGCTATGCGTTGGCCTATGCCGGCAGTGACTTCGCGCGCGATGGCAGCGTGATTCCTCCCTGGGTCGCGCCCGACCCGCGCTTCCTGCGTCCCGGCAGCGGCCTGTACGCGCAAATCGTGCTGCGCGCCAGCCGCTGGGAATCGGATTCGGCGCAGGGCCCGCGCTTGCCGCCGGGGCCGCTGCTCGAACCCGGCACCCGCCAGTTCGACGGCCCGCTGCCGATGACCCGGATCAACGGCGAACAGGGCATGGTGTATCGCTACGGCTACGGGCTGGCCTGGATCAGCAGTGGCAGCGGCCAGGAAATTCCCTATACCGTCTACGTGCTTGAAGACGCCTCGGCCCTGACCGATCAGGTCGCAACTTTCCGCGCCGCGCTGTGGGGCTACCTCGGCGGCGCCGGTGCCGTGTTGCTGTTGTTGCAGACGGTGGTTCTGGGCTGGAGCCTGCGCCCGCTGCGCGACGTGATCGACGAGCTCAAGCGCGTGCAGGCGGGTTCGGCCGCAGGCATGAGCGAAGCCCACCCGCGCGAACTGGAGCCGTTGACCGAGAGCATCAACGCCTTCATCCAGAGCGAGCGTGAGAACCTCGAGCGCCAGCGCAATACCATGGCCGACCTGGCCCACAGTCTGAAGACGCCGCTGGCGGTGCTGCGCGCGCGGCTGGATGCGGGAGGCGATGAAGCCGAGCTGCGGCAGGAAGTGGATACCCAGGTGCGGCGGATGAATGACCTCGTGTCCTACCAGCTCGCGCGCGCCGCCCGTACCGGACACGCGCTGTATGCGGCGCCGATCGAGATCGAGCCTTACGCCGAACAGATCGTGGTGGGCCTGGAAAAGGTCTATGCCGCGCGCGGGGTGCTGTGCGAATTCGAGATCGCGCCCGAAGCGCGTTTCCACGGCGAGCTGGGCGATCTCCAGGAGCTGCTGGGCAACCTGCTGGAGAATGCGTTCAAGTGGGCGCGCGCGCGGGTGCTGCTTACCGTCACCGAAGTCGCGCCGAGTGCGGGCCGCCGGCCCGGCCTGCGGATCGTGGTGGAAGACGATGGCCCGGGAATCGCCGAAGAAAAAATCGCCCGCGTGCTCCAGCGCGGCGTGCGCGGCGACGAGCGCGTGCAGGGCCACGGCATTGGCCTGTCCATCGTGCAGGACATCCTGCGCGCCTACCGCGGCGAGCTGCGGGTGGGGCGCTCCGAAGAGCGCGGAGGTGCGCGCTTCGAGGCCCTGCTGCCGGGTGGCGCCTGAGCCGGTGTCGGTGAATCAGCCGCCGGTTGGCGGCAGGCCGTGCGCGCTGGCCGCGGGGGACGCGCCGTAGAACCTTTCCAGATGCCCGGCGACCTGCGGGTAGGCGGCCCGCAGCAGCCAGGGCGCGGAGAAGTGGTATTCGCTGCAGACCGCGAAGAATTCTTCCGCTGATTCGCCGGCATACGGGTCGATGGAGGGGTCGCGGTTGGCGTCCACGTCCGCGCACAGCGCATCGAAGGCCTGCTGGAAATCGGCCGCCCACGTCTTGCGCCACGCCGGTGGCAGCGGCGGGGTGCCGTCCAGGCCGCCGTCGAGCGCGTCGAGCTTGTGCGCGATCTCATGCACCGCCACGCAGTACCCCTCGAACGGTTCGGCGATGTTGTCGCGCACGTCGGCCCAGGACAGGATCACCGGGCCGCGCTCCCAGGCTTCGCCCGCCAGATCCGCCACGTCATCATGCAGCACGCCGTGGGCGTCAAGCCGCTGGTGACGGACGCGGAAGGCGCCGGGATAGACGATCAACTCGCTCCAGCCGCGCAGGCCGTCCGCGCCGTATTCCAGCAGCGGCAGGCAGCACAGCAGGGCCAGCCGCAGGCGCTGGACGTCGCTCAGGCGCAGGTCGTGCACCGGGGTGATCGTTTTTTCGTCGAGGAATTGCGCCGCAAGCGCAGCCAGGCGCTGCAGCCGCGCCGCGTCCAGACCGCGCAGCCAGGGCAGGCCGACGGCGGCCTGCCGGAAGCGGATGGGATCGAGGGCTGGAGACGCCGACGGGCGCCGCGAGAACGGCCAGATCACGCGTCAGCGGAACATGCCGGGCAGGAAGCTGTGGAAACGCGAGGGCAAGGTGCGGGCGTCGCCGCTGGAGCGCGTCGGTGCGGGCGTCGCCGTGCGCGCGGCCGGCTTGGTCGCGCGCTGGGCCGCGTGGGCGCCGGCCACGGCGGCGTCGATGTCGCCGTCGAAGCTGCGCTCACCCTGCGAGCTGGCCGCATCGGGAGGGTCAACGGCTTCCGGAGCCGCGCGCTGCGGCTCGCGCGCGGCCGCCTGGCCAGCACAGCCGAGCAGGACGAGACAGGCGAGCAGGCAAAGCGTCTTGGACGGGCGCATGGCGATCACCGGCGTGGGGGGCGGGCCGTGCGACCGGCACGAACCCAACACGCACTATAGCGATAAACCGGACGTGGTGTTGCTGCGTCGCAGCAGGCGGTTCGGCAGGGTTCATTGCAGACTGAACGAATGCACGCCGTCAGCCTGGAGCCGCCACCCGTCATCACCGCTGCCGCGCTGCGGCGGGCGCTGATCGTGGGCGCGCGCCGGGTCATCGCCGCCTGCGACGAGCTCAACCGCATCAACGTGTTTCCGGTGCCCGACGGCGATACCGGCAACAATCTCGCAGCCACTTTCGGCGCGGTTCTGCACGGCGCGCTCAGCCGGCGCAGCCGGCAGGTGGGCGAGTTGCTGGAACGGGTGGGCGAAGATGCCATCGACGGCGCCCGCGGCAACTCCGGCGCGATCATGGCGCAGTTCCTGGTGGGCAGCGCCGAACGCCTGCGCCAGCGCCAGGTGCTGGATGTGGAAGGCCTGTCCAGTGCGGTCCGGCGTGGCGCCGAGGCCGCGCGGGCCGCCTTGGCCAAGCCGGTCGAAGGCACGATCCTGAGCGTGATCGAGGCTTTCAGCGCGGCGTTGGAGGACGGCGCCCGACTGCAACAACGTTCGCCGCGGCGGCTGTTTGCGGATGCGCTCGAACGCGCCCATGCCGCGCTGGCGGCCACCCCCAGACAGATGGCGGTGCTGCAACGGGCCGGCGTGGTGGATGCGGGCGCGCGTGGATTCGTGGTCTGGCTCGAAGGCATCGCCGCCTACGCCGACGGTGGCCTGGCGACGCTGCGCGCGCACGGCGGGTTGCCGCTGCCGGCGCAGGACGCCGGTCCGGTTGCGCATTCGCACGAGACGATCGATCCGCAGCGCCGCTACTGCACCGAATGCCTGCTGGTGGGCGAGGCGATCGATCGCGTCGCGCTGCGCGCCGCGCTGGAGGCGCAGGGGGTGGATTCGCTGGTGATCGCCGGCAATGCGCGCCGGGTCCGCGTGCACGGACACAGCGGCCAGCCGCAGCGGATTTTCGACATTGGCGCCGGTTTCGGTCGGGTCGAGGCGATGAAGGCCGACGACATGCTGCGCCAGCAGCGCAGCGCGCAGTCGCCCGGACTGGTCGCCATCATCACCGACAGCGCTTCCGACCTTCCCGAAGACTTGGCGGAACGTTTCGGCATCCACATGGTGCCGGTGCGGGTGAGCCTGGACGGACGCGATTACCTCGATCGCCTCGGCCTGGGCGTCGGCGAGTTCTATCGCCGGATGCGCGCATCGGCTGCGCTGCCCAAGACCAGCCAACCGCCGCCGGGCGATTTCCGGCGCGTGTTCGACCAGGTGCTGGCCTGCCAGTCCGCCGCGCTGTACGTCGGTCTGTCGCGGCCGCTTTCGGGGACCCTGCAGTCGGCGGAAACGGCCGCGCGTGATCACGAGGCGAAGCTGCGCTGCTTCGATACCCGCAATGTCAGCGCCGGGCAGGCGCTGCTGGCCTGGCGTGCCGGGGAACTGGCCGCCGCCGGCGCCGACCCGGCAGCGATCGAGGCCGAATTGCTGCGGCTGCGCCCGCTGACCCGCACCTTCGCAATGGCGCGCAACATCGAACACGCGGTGCGCGGTGGCCGGATTCCGCGCTGGGCGGCGCCCCTGGTGCGCTGGACCGGCCTGACCCCAGTGGCGGCGGTCACCGAACAGGGCGTGCTGAAGGTGGCCGGCGGGCTGCTGGCGCGCCAGCGCGCGCCGGAGGCGTTTGCGCGCTACGTGGCGCGGCATGTGCCGGCGGGGCAGCGCTGGCGGGTCATCGTCGGGCATGCGGATGCCGCCGAGGACGGGGCGCGGATGCTGGCGGCGCTGCGCCAGCGCCTGACGGTGGCGGGTGACCATCTGGTCGAAATCGGCCCGGCGATCGGCGCCCACGCCGGCCCCGGCACCTTGCTGGCGGGGCTGCAACCGGCGTCGGGCTGAGGCGGCGTGGTGCGGCGGGAGGCTCGTCCGTCCTAGATGGCGCACCTGCGGATCGAGCGCGCAGTGGCCTGCGGGGTGTGGCCCGGCGCCGGTTCGGCACCGGTATCATCGCTGCCATTCCCCTCATGCCGCTTTCTCAGGATCGCAACGACCGATGCCTGCCTCGCTGCCACCTGCACTGGTTGCCGCGCTCGTGCTGCTGGCCGCCTATCTGCTCGGCTCGCTCTCGGGCAGCCTGCTGCTCGGGCGCCTGCGTGGGGTGGATGTGCGCACGCAGGGCAGCGGCAATGCCGGCGGCACCAATGCCTTTCGCACCCAAGGCGCGCGCTTCGCGCTGGGCGTGGTGGCCATTGACCTGGGCAAGGGCGCGCTGGCGGCGTGGCTGGCGCTGCAACTGGCACCGGCGTGGGCGTGGTGGAGCCTGCTGGCGGTGATGGCCGGCCACGTCTGGCCGGTCTGGCACGGCTTTCGCGGCGGCAAGGGCGCGGCCGCCGGCGTCGGTGCGCTGCTGGTGCTGTGGCCGCTGGCGGTGGCGCTGCTGGTCGGGCTGTGGCTGCTGGTCCTGATCGCGAGCGGTTATGTCGGGCTGGCGACGGTGCTGGCGGCGGCCAGCCTGCCGCTGTGGGCGTGGCTGCTGGACGCGGGTGCGCCGGCGTCGGGCTTTGCCGTCGCCATCGCATTGTTCATCGCCTTCACCCATCGCGAGAACCTGCGCCGGCTGTGGCGCGGAAATGAGCTGCGGTTCGAACGGGCGCGGCTGCTGCACCGCTGGCGGGGGCGCGCGTGACGCGCGGCATGCGACCCGGCGGTGAGGAACGTGCGCTGCTGCTGCGGCTGGCGCAGGGGCCGGTGACGGGCGTGGCGCTGGCAGGCGAACTCGGTGTCACGCGCGCGGCGGTGTGGAAACGGATCGCCGCGCTGCGCGACGCGGGGATTCCCATCCAGGCGCACGTCCGCGACGGCTATGCCCTGACCCAGCCGCTCGACCTGCTGGATGCCGACGCGATTCGCGCCGCGTTGCCGGTGCCGCTGCGCACGCAGGTGGCGGCGCTGGATCTGCTCTGGTCGATCGATTCGAGCAACAGCGAGTTGCTGCGCCGGCCCACGCCGGCGCGCGGCTGCGCGGTGCTGCTGGCCGAGCGCCAGACCGGCGGGCGCGGGCGGCGCGGGCGGCTTTGGGCCTCGCCGCTGGCTGCCCACGTCTACCTGTCGCTGGCGCGCGGCTTTCGCGGCGGGCTGGCGCGGCTGGCCGGGCTGAGCCTGGCCGCCGGGGTGGCCGCCTGCGAGGCGCTGCACGCGCAGGGCTTCGGCGCGGTGCGGCTGAAGTGGCCGAATGACCTGGTGGTGGCGCGCGGCGGGACGTTGCACAAACTCGGCGGGCTGCTGGTGGAGGGCGGCGGCGAGGCGGCCGGCCTGAGCCGGGCCGTGCTTGGCATAGGGGTGAACGTGAGGATGCCGACCCGCGTCGCCGCGGCCATCGATCAGCCATGGATCGACCTGGCCGGCCTTGCGCCGAACCCGCCCGCCCGCAATCGACTGGTCGCGGAATTGCTGGCCCACCTGCTGCCGGCCCTGGATGTCTTCGAAAGTGCCGGGCTGGAACCGTTCCTGGAGCGCTATGCGCAATGGGACGCGCTGGCCGGCCGTGAGGTCGTGGTGTGCGAGGACGCGCAGCGCTGGAACGCGCGGGCGCTGGGCATCGCCGTGGATGGCGCGCTGCGGGTGCGCGCTGGGTCCGGTTGCGAACGCCGGGTCCACGCGGGGGATGTGAGCGTGCGCGCATGAGCATATGGCTGTTCGACCTGGGCAACACCCGGCTGAAGTGGGCACGGCTGGGTGCCGACAGCGGCGTGGGCGAGGTTGCGGCGATCGCCTGCGATCGCGACGACTGGCTCGCCGCGCTGCCCTCCGGTGCGGTCGCCTGCGTGGCCAGCGTGGCGCCATCGGAGCCCACCGCCGCGCTGTTGCAGGCGCTGGCGTCACGCTTCCAGCGGCTGCACCGGGTGCGCACCGAACCGGCGCTGGGGCCGCTGCGGATCGCCTATCCGGTGCCGGAGCATCTGGGCGTCGATCGGTTTCTGGCGATGCTCGGCTTGTGCCACGGCGCGCCGCTGCTGGTGGTCGGCGTCGGCACCGCGCTGACGCTCGATCTGGTTGATGCAACCGGGCGTCACCTGGGCGGCCGCATTGCGCCGGCGCCGGCGCTGATGCGCGCCAGTCTGCACGCGCGTGCACCGCATCTGCCCGCGGCGGGTGGACAGTATGCGGAATTTGCCGACGACACCGACCATGCGCTGGCGTCGGGCTGCGAGGGCGCGGCGCTGGCGCTGGTTGAACAGAGCCTGCACAACGCACAAGCGCGGCTTGGCGTCGCGCCGGCGCTGTGCCTGCACGGCGGCGGCGCGCAGGCCCTGCGCGCGCGGCTGCCTGAACACCGCTGGGTGCCCGATGCGGTGCTGGCGGGTTTGGCGCGCTGGCAGGCGCTGCGGCTGGGCTGAGCGCAATCTGCGGCAAGGCTCCCGGCTTCGCTAAACTGTTCCGATGTTGCTGCGCGCCGCCCTGGTCATTTTCTTCATGCTGAACCTGAGCGCCGCGGCGTGGTGGGTGGCCGGGCCACGGGCGCGAGCGGCGGTCCAGGCGCCGCCGGATGCGCCACAGCTGAAGTTGCTCAGTGAGGCCCAGGCCTCCGCGGCGCAAGCCCGCGGGCCCGTTGCGCAACCGGAAGCCACCGGCCTGTGCCTGCGCTTTGGTCCGTTTGCCGGTCCCGCCGCGCGCTCCGGCGCCCGCGATGCGCTGGCCGCCCTCGGCATCGAGGCCACCCCCTTCGAGGACCGTTCCGGCGCCTCCAGCGGCTGGGACGTGTATCTGCCGGCGCAGGCCAGCCGCGCCGAGGCGGTCGAACTGGCCGGCAAGCTCAAGACCCAGGGCGTGGATGACGTGTTCGTGATGAACGAAGGCAGTCACGCCAACCGGATCGCGCTGGGGCGTTTCAGCAGCGAAGCCGGCGCGCGCCGGCGCGTTGAGGAGCTGCGCGGCAAGGGCGTCGAGGCGATGATCGAAGCCCGCGGCAGCGGCAAACCGCGGATCTGGCTGGATGCACGCCTGCCGGCCGGGATGGGCCAGGCGCGGGTGGCGCAGATCGCGCCGGCACAGGCGCTGGACTGCCGGATGCTGCGGTAAGGTCACCGCGGGCCTGCCTTCCGCCCCTGCTAGAATCCGGTTGTCACGCCGCTTTAGCTCAGTTGGTAGAGCAGCTGCCTTGTAAACAGCAGGTCGTCCGTTCGATTCGGACAAGCGGCACCAATCCGTGCCTGTGCGCATTTTCATCACGACCGGAGTCCGCATGACCCGCAGCTATCCGCCCGTTTCCGTGTTCGGCGCACCCACCGACATCGGCGCGTCCCTGCGCGGCGCCTCGATGGGGCCGGAAGCGCTGCGCGTGGCCGGCTTGATCGAGGCGATCGCCGGGCGCGGGGTGGACGTGCGCGACGTGGGCGATGCGGTCGGCCCGGCCAACCCGCAGACGCCGCCCGTCGATGGCTACCGGCATCTGCCGGAAGTCGTGGCCTGGAACCGGGCCGTGTTCGACATCAGCACCCGCGAGCTGCGCGCCGGCCGCATGCCGATCCTGCTTGGTGGTGATCATTGCCTCGCCATCGGTTCGATTTCCGCGGTGGCCGCGCACTGCCGCGAAACCGGCAAGGCGTTGCGGGTGCTGTGGCTGGACGCCCACGCCGACTTCAACACCCGCGCGATCACCCCCAGCGGCAACATCCACGGCATGCCGGTGGCCTGCCTGTGCGGGCTCGGCCCGGAGGCGCTGACGGCGCTGGGCGGCCCGGCGCCGCAGTTGGCGCCGGAGCAGATCCGCCAGATCGGGATCCGTTCGGTCGATCCGAGCGAGAAGCAGCTGGTGCAGGCGCAGGGCCTGGACATCTACGACATGCGCTACATCGACGAGGTCGGCATCCGCCGCGCGATGAACGAGGCGCTGGACGGCGTCGATGCCAACACCCACCTGCACGTCAGCTTCGATGTCGACATGCTCGATCCGCCAATCGCGCCCGGCACCGGCACCCGCGTTCCCGGCGGCATCGATTACCGCGAGGCGCAGCTGATCATGGAGATGATCGCCGACTGCGGTCGGCTGGCCTCGCTGGATCTGGTCGAAATCAATCCGGCCCTCGACCGCCGCAACATGACCGCGAAGCTGGCCGTGGACCTGGTGGAAAGCCTGTTCGGCAAGTCCACGCTGATGCGGGATTGAGCCGGGCCCGCCATGCTGCGCGCACGCTGACACCTATCGTGATTTCGTGGAGAACGCCATGTTCGGCCTGCGCTATGCCAAGGCAACCCCCAGCACCTACCTGATCCAGTACCGCAACGGACAACTGGTGCGCGAAGGCACCGGGTTGGCGTTCTTCTACTTCGCGCCCAGCACCTCGCTGGTATCGGTGCCGCTGGAGAGCGTGGACGTGCCCTTCATGTTCAACGAGGTCAGCGCCGACTTCCAGGAAATCACCTTCCAGGGCCAGGCGACCTACCGCGTCGTCGATCCCAAGCGGCTCACCGGCTTGATGAACTTCACCCTCGGTGGCAACGGCGCCCATGTCTCGGAAGACCCGACCCGGCTGCCGCAGCGGGTGGTCAATGCCGTGCAGGTGCAGCTGCGCGCGGTGCTGGCCGGGCAGACTCTGGAGCAGTTGCTGGGGGCTTCGGAAGGGCTGGTGCAGGCGGTGCGCGAGGGCCTGCGCGGCGCCGACGGCCTGCCTGCGCTCGGGCTCGAGCTGGTGAATCTTTCGGTGCTGGCGGTGCGGCCGAATCCGGAAACCGCGCGGGCGCTGGAAGCCACCGTGCGCGAGCAGATTCTCAAGCAGGCCGATGACGCCACCTACCGCCGCCGCAATGCGGCGATCGAGCAGGAGCGCGCGATCAAGGAAAACGAGCTCAATACCGAGATCGCGGTGGAAACCAAGAAGCGCCAGATCCGCGACGCCCAGCTCGAAGCCGAGCGCGCAGCGCTGGAAAAACGCCAGCAGATCCAGCAGCAGGACATGGCCGGCAAGATCGATCTGGAAGACCGCAACAAGGCGCTCACCCGGCTGCGTGCGGAAAACGCGAAAACCGAATCCGAAAGCCGCGCCTACGCGATGGCCGCGTTGATGGAGGTGGTCGGGAAGATCGACCCCAAGGTCTTGCAGGCACTCAACGTCGGCCAGGCCGATCCGGGCGCGCTGATTGCCCAGGCTTTCCAGGGGCTGGCGGAAAACGCGCAGCGCATCGGCGAGCTCAACATCAGCCCCGACCTGCTGCGCCAGCTCACCGGCAAGGAGTAAACCTTGGACGCGCTGAACCAGCGCATCGTGCTGGTGGTGCGCCAGTCGCGTCTGGAGGATCTGGTCGCGCGCTTCAACACGGTCGAGCAGGCGCGGTTTTACGTCGAGCACCTCGGCGCCGATTTTGGCGATTATGAAACCGAGCACCGCAACTACCAGTCGGCGCTGCGGCTGACCGAAGCCGCGCTGGGACGATTTGGCCGGGTGCACCGGCTTGATCGTCGCTTCTTGCCCAACTATCTGTTCGCCCCCGATGCGCTGGTCGCGGTGCTGGGCCAGGACGGGCTGGTGGCCAACACCCTCAAATACCTGTCCGGACAGCCGGTGCTTGGCGTGAACCCCGATCCGGCGCGCTGGGATGGGGTGTTGCTGCCGTTCAAGCCCGGTGACCTGAACGCGCTGCTGCCCGAAGTGCTGGCCGAAAAACGCCGGATCCGCCAAGTGACGATGGCGCGGGTGCGTCTGAGCGACGGGCAGGAGCTGCATGCGGTCAATGACCTGTTCATCGGCCCGCGCAGCCATGTGTCCGCGCGCTATGAAATCCAGCTGGGCGAATTGCGCGAAACCCAGTCGTCCAGCGGCGTGATCGTGTCCACCGGGCTGGGCTCCACCGGCTGGTTCCGCAGCTTGATCACCGGCGCGGCCGGGATCGTCCACGGCCCGCTGGAACCGGCGCTTGACGGCTTGCGCGCCCGGGGTTTCCCGTGGGAAGCGGACTACCTGCACTTCACCGTGCGCGAGCCCTTTCCCAGCCGCACCACCGGCACCGAGCTGGTGTTCGGCACCATCACGCCCGGCCAGCCGCTGCGGATGGTCTCGCAGATGGCCGGCTTCGGGGTGATTTTCAGCGATGGCATCGAGGCCGATTTCCTCGAATTCAATTCCGGCATGGAAGCCGTGATCGACACGGCTGACCGCCACGGCCGGCTGGTGCTGTGAGCGTCGGGGCGGGATTGTCATTGGCCCGTCATACGGTTTCGGCACACTGCGTCGAGTGTCGCCCCGAGCCCCGCCGCATGCTGCGTTCAGCCCCTTGCATCGTCCTGATTGCCGCCGCCGCGTGGCCCGCGCTTGCCGGTGCCGCGCCGGCGAAGATCGTGCCGACCGCCAATCTCCAGTACGAATGGGCGCGGGTGGATTCCGGCAATGGCTCGGCGCAGTCGGTGGATGGTTTCCGGCGCGCGCGGTTGGGGTTTCGCGTCAAGGGCGATGACCAGCGCTGGCAGCTGGTGGTCGAGCACGATTTTTCCGGACGCACGCCGGCCGATGCATTTCTGGAACTGTCGCCTTCCAATGGCGAGGCAATTCGCATCGGCCAGTTCAAGCAGCCGTTCTCGCTGGAAGATGCGCTCACCGACAAGCAAAGTGCCTTCCTGGAGCCATCGCCGCTCGGGGCCTTGGTGATCAGCCGCCGGATCGGCGTCGAATATGCCCGCTGGGGCCCGCGCGGCACCTTCGCGGCGGCGTTGTTCGGGCAGCGCCTGGATGGCAGCAATGCATCGCCGGGCGCCAGCCTGCGCGGCACCTGGCGGCTGCGTTCGGAGGCGCAGACCAGCGCCCACCTCGGCTTCAGCGTGGCCAGCGAATTCCCCCGCAGCGCGCGCGCCGGCTACAGCCTCAATGCCGGGACCGTCTTTTCCGACCTGAAGACTGCGGCAACCGGAAGCCTCGCAGGCGTGGACCGGGTCGATCGCTTCGCGGCCGAAGCCCTGTGGCTGCGCGGCGCGTGGTCGGCGCAGGTGGAACTGGCGCAGGTGATCGTGCGTCGCGACCTGGGCACTGTGCATGCCAGCGCCGGCAGTGTGCAGCTGACCTGGTCGCCCACCGGCGACGGCCGCCGCTACCAGCGCGGCATTGCCGCCGGCCCGGCCCCGGCGGGCCACGTCGGCTGGGAACTGGCGCTGCGCGCAGGCTTCATCGACCTCGACGATGGCCCGGTGCAGGGCGGGCAAGTGCAAACCTGGGGTCTGGCGGCCACCTGCTATCCGCACCCGCGCCTGCGGGTGATCGCCAACCTGCTGCACTTCCGGAGCCGGCGCGCCGGCGTCACGAATTCCCCGCTCACCGCCGGCGTGCGGGTGCAGTTCAGCTATTGAGCGGGCTTATCCCAGCCAATCGCGCGGCTTGAGGTAGTCGGCCAGCCGCGCCTCCGCGTTGCCGGGTTCCGGCACGTAGCCGTATTCCCAGCGCGCCAGCGGCGGCAGGCTCATCAGGATCGATTCGCTGCGGCCACCGGATTGCAGGCCGAACAGGGTGCCGCGGTCGTAGACCAGGTTGAATTCGACGTAGCGGCCGCGCCGGTACAGCTGGAACTGGCGCTCGCGCTCGCCGAACGGGGTGTCCTTCCGGCGTTCGACGATCGGCAGGTATGCATCGAGGAAGCCGTCGCCGACCGCGCGCAGGTAGCCGAAGTCAGCGTCGGCGTCATCGTGCAAGTCGTCGAAGAACAGCCCGCCGACGCCGCGGGTCTCATCGCGGTGCTTGAGGAAGAAATAGCGATCGCACCAGGCCTTGTGGGCGGCGTAACGGGCCTGGCCGCCGAACGGCTCGCACAGCGCGCGGGCAACCCGGTGCCAGTGGGTGATATCGTCGTCGAACGGATAGAACGGCGTCAGGTCGAAGCCGCCGCCAAACCACCAGGCCACGGTCTGGCCGTCGCGCTGCGCGCAAAAATGGCGCACGTTGGCGTGGGTGGTCGGCAAATACGGATTGCGCGGATGGAATACCAGCGACACCCCGACTGCGCGCCAGCTCGCGCCCGCCAATTCCGGGCGTGCGGCCGTGGCCGAGGGCGGCAGCGCGCTGCCGATCACGTCGGAAAAACCGATCCCGGCCTGTTCGAACACGCCGCCCTCGCGCAGCACGCGGGTACGGCCACCGCCGCCTTCAGCGCGGGTCCAGCGATCTTCATGGAAACGTGCGCCGCCGTCGGCGGACTCGATCGCGGCGCAGATGCGGTCTTGCAGGTCGGCAAGATAGGCGCGGACCTGATCGAAATCGGGAATCGTTTGCATGTGGCCAGTGTAGGCGGGTCGTGCCGACGTGTCCGGCGTCGGCCTGATCTGAATCAACAACCCAGATCAGCCGCGGGTCAACAAGGCGATGGCCGCCAGCGCCAGCAGCAGGCCGATCGTCGCGGTGCGGCCGAGCGTCTCCCGGAACACCACGATTCCGATCAGCGCACCCAGCACCACCACGCCCAGATTCATGCTGGCGAACACCAGTGAGGGTTGCTGCGACAAGGCGCGGTGCGCGCGCAGGTAGAACAGGATGTTGCCGAAGTTGAGCAGGCCCAGCAGCAGTCCGGCCAGCGCGCTGCGTGGGGTGAAGCGCGCGCGGCGGGCGAACTGAATGACAAAGGCCACCACCAGCGCCAGCGCGAAAGTGGCGGTCAGCGCGGTGCCGAGCGGAATGCCCGCGGCCGCCACCCGCTTGAACAGCACGTCGATCACGCCGAACCCGGCAAACACCAGCAGCGGATAGCGCCAGCCCGCACCCGGGGTCGGCGCGCGCCCGGGACGCTGGACCATGCAGGCCAGTGCGACCAGGCCCAGCGCGCAGCCGGCGAGTTTGAGCGGCGCCGGGGTTTCCCCGAACAGGGTGAACGCGGCCAGCAGCGGTACCAGCAGCGACAGCCGCTGGGCAGCGTCGGTGCGCACGATCCCGGCGTGGCGCACCGAGGCGCCCAGCGCCAGGAAAATCGTCGGCAGCAGCACGCCCAGCGTGGCCAATGCCAGCCACGGCGTGGCGGGGTCGCGCAGCGCCGCCGGCGCCGGCCCGAGCAGCAGCGCCAGCCCCAGCGCCGCCACATAGTTCCACGCCACCGCCTGGCCGATGTCGAAACGCAGCCGCGGCGCCAGCTTGAGCAGCACCGACACCAGCACGCTGCACAGGGCCGCCAGAAGCACGAAGGTCATTGCGTCAGCCGATTCGCAAAATGCCGAGCACTTTACGCGCTCCGGCGTGGTGGGCGCAGCGGCCGGGTGACGAAGCCGGGGCAGGCGTCGGCGCTGCGAACCTGCGCCTCATCCGCAAGCAGCCACGGCCGCGCCCAGGATTGCCGCCGGGCGTGCGCTGGCCGCGATCACCACGCGATCGAAACCGGCGGCTTTCGCCAGCTGCGCCAGCCGCCCGCTGGCGACGATCACGCGCACCTTGCGCAGGCCGGGCAACGCGGTTTGCGCCCGCAGCTCCGCCAGCGCTTCGGCGCTGGTCAGCGCCAGCAGCACCCGCTGCGGCCGCCGCAGTGCCAGCTCCAGCGCGGCCAGTCGGGCGGGTGTCAGCGCCACGGTGACGCGCGCATAGACGTCCGCCCGCACCACCTGCGCGCCGCGCGCGCGCAGCGCCGGTTCCAGCAGGCCGCGCCCGCCTTGGCCGGTGATCAGCCCCAGCGTCTTGCCGTGCAAGTCCGCCAGCGCCGGCAGGTCCAGCAGGCCTTCGCTGTCCATGCGCCGCGGCGCGTCGGCGGCGATGCCTGCACGGCGCAACGCGCGCCGGGTGCCGGCACCCACCGCCAGCCAGCGCTGCCCGCGTCGCGCCCGCAAAGGATGCAGGGCTGCTGCCATCCGCACCGCGTTGGGGCTGGTGAAGACGACCAGATCGGCCGCCAGGGCGCGCTGCGCCTCGATCTCCGCAACCGGCACGATCGCCAGCACCGACAGCGCCAGCGTCCGCGCCCCGGCGCGCGCGGCGGCGGCGCGCAGGCTGTCGTGCTGGCCGCGCGGGCGCAGCGACAGGACGGTCCAGCCGGACAGCGGCAGCGGGCGAGAGCGGGCGGGCATGTCGAAAGCTTGGCACAACCGCCGGCTTGCGGCAGGCTGTCGGCATGGACGCAAACACCACACCCATCGCTGCACTGGCGGCGCTAACCGGCCACTTCCTCGGCATGCCGCCGGTGGCCGCGCTGCGGCCGCAGATCCTGGAATGGCGCGACGGCCTGCTGCGCCTGCGCGCCCCGCTCGATGCCAACGTCAACGACAAGGGCTGCGCGTTTGGCGGCAGCACCGTGTCGCTGATGACCATCGCCGCCTGGGGCCTGATGACGCTGGAGCTGGAACAGGTCGATCAGGTCGCCGAGGTGTACGTGGCCGACAGCCAGATCCGATATCTGAAACCGGTGTTCGAGGACATCGTGGTCGAGGCGAGCTTCGACACCGCTGCCGAGCGCACGGCGCTGGCCGACACGCTGGCGCGCCAGGGTCGGGCCGGCGCCCGCCTGCGCGCGCGCACGCTGCTGGCCGACGGCGGGGTGGCGGCGACCTTTTCCGGGCGCTACGTGGCGATTGGCAAACCCTGACCCGGCACGAGGGTTGCCGCGCGCCCCGAGAGCACTCGGATCAATCATTTGCGTGAATGATCCGTGGCCGGCCTTCCTTGGTCGGCAGGCAATGCTGGCTTGATCAGCATTGCCTTGAACAAGCAGGTAGGATGCGGAAACGCCACCCGCGGAGAACACCGATGGCCCGTTTGCTGTTTCGCTGTCTGCTGCTGTGCTGCCTCGTCCTGCTCGCCGGTTGCCCGCAAGCCGGCGGCAAGGCTGGCGCGCTGGACCGCAACCAGATCGATTATTCAGCGGCGATCCGCTGGGGCAATTTCGAAGGGGCCTGGAACCTGATCGATCCCAAGGTCCGGGAAGACCACCCGCTGACCGACATCGATTTTTCCCGCTACAAGCAGGTCCAGATCTCGAGCTACCGCGAGCTTGGAACCCGCGTGCTGGAGAACGGCGACGTGGTGCGCGAGATCGAGATCGGCGTGGTCAACAAATACAACCTGACCGAGCGCACCGTGCGCTACCGCGAGCAATGGCATTACGACGAAGAGCGCAAGATGTGGTGGCAGATGAGCGGTCTGCCCGACTTGTGGCCCAGCGACTGAGGCGCGCCCGGCCCGGCATGGTGCGGGCGCTGCGGCTACAATTGCCGCCCCCGCCGAATTCGGGCCGAACCACGTGAGCTATGCCGAAATTGCCGCTTTTGCCGGCCGCCACCCCCAGCTGTCGATCGCCCTGATCGCCATTACCCTGGCCCTGATCGGCGTGGAAATCGCCCTGCGGCTGGGCGGCATCCGCCGGATCGGCCCGGCGGTGCTGGTGGCCATGATGAATCGTGAAAACGCCTTGGTCGTGGATTTGCGTTCGCCGGGCGATTTCGAGAAAGGCCATATCGCCGGCGCCAAGAACGTCCAGCTCAGCCAGTTCGACCCGGAAAACAAGCAGCTGGCTCCGGCCAAGGCGCTGCCGGTGGTGCTGGTGTGCCAGTCTGGGCAGACCGCGCAGGGTGCGGCCAGCCGCATGCGCAAGGCCGGTTTCACCCAGGTCAGCGTGCTCGATGGCGGCGTGCAGGCCTGGCGCGGCGCCGATCTGCCCTTGGTCAAGGGGCGCTGAAGCGGGCGCTCCCGGATGCGCCGCGTCGGCGGCGGGGGCTTGTGATCCGCCGCGCTGTCCCCACGTTGAAATGATCGCCGGGCAGAGTGCCGCGCGCGATGCGATAATCCCCCTCTTGCCCGCGCGGCCGCGCCGCCGATCCCTGGAGTCACCCCATGTCCGATGAAATCCTGAACGGCGCTGCTCCGGCCGCCGACCAGCCGCAGGCGACCTTCACGGTCGAGAAGATGTACCTGAAGGACGCTTCGTTCGAAGCGCCCAACACCCCGCAGGTGTTCAACGAACAGGGCCAGCCGGACCTGCAGATGAAGCTCAACCAGAAGGTGCAGCGCCTGGCTGAAAACGCCTTCGAGGTCAGCCTGGGCATCACCCTGACCTGCAACATCAACGAGCACAACGCCTACCTCGCCGAAGTGGTGCAGGCCGGCGTGTTCGGCCTGAGCGGCTTCGATGACCAGACCCTGGACGCGATGCTCGGGATTCAGTGCCCGAACCTGCTGTATCCGTATGCCGCCGCCGCGATCGGCCAGCTCGTCACCACCGGCGGGTTCCCGCCGTTCCCGATGCAGCCGCTCAATTTCGAAGCGCTGTACGCCGAATCGCTGCGCCAGCGTGCCGCGCAGGGTCAGGGCGAGGCAGCCCTGGCCAACGCCCCGACCGCCGGCAACGCCTGACCGCGTCGCCGTGCGGCGATCCGCGCGTCTTCCGGGCCTCATGACACGGGCGCGCGCGCGCCGCCCAAGCGCACCCGTGTCATTCGCGCGGGCCGCGGGTTAGGCTTGCAGCATGGGTGAGACCGACACAGCGGCGCTCGCGGTGCTTGGCGCGGGCTCCTGGGGCACCGCGCTGGCGGCGCTGGCCGCCCGCCATGGGCATCCCACACGGCTGTGGGGTCGCGATCCGGCGATCGCCGAGGCGATCAACGCCGGTGCCGGCAACACCCGCTATCTGCCGGGGATCCAGCTGCCGGACGGGCTGCGCGCAACCACCGACCTGGCCGCCGCGCTGATCGGCACCGATTGGGTGCTGGTGGTGGTGCCTTCGCATGCGTTTGCGCAGACCCTGCGCGCGCTGGCGCCGCTGCGGCCGGCGCATGCGGGGGTGGCGTGGGCCACCAAGGGTTTCGAACCCGGCAGCGGGCGCTTCCTGCACGAGGTCGCCGCCGAGACGCTGGGATCCGAGGTACCGCTGGCGGTAGTGACGGGGCCGTCGTTCGCCAAGGAGGTCGCGCAAGGTCTGCCGACGGCGCTGACCGTGCATTCCGATGACGCGGAGTTTTCGAAGAAGGTGGCCGATGCCCTGCACGGCCCGGCCTTCCGCGCCTACACCGGCAATGACATGCGCGGTGCCGAACTGGGTGGCGCGATGAAAAACGTGCTGGCGGTGGCCACCGGCGTCGCCGACGGCATGGGCTTGGGACTGAACGCCCGCGCCGGCCTGATTACCCGCGGCCTGAACGAAATGCTGCGGCTGAACCTCGCCCTTGGCGGTCGTCCGGAAACCCTGATGGGCCTGGCCGGGCTGGGCGATCTGGTGCTGACCTGCACCGGCGACCTGTCGCGCAACCGCCGGCTCGGGCTGGCGCTGGGGCGCGGGCAGTCGATCGACGAAGCGGTGCGTGAAATCGGGCAGGTGGTGGAATCGTTGCAAACCGCCGACGAAGTGATGCGGCTGGCCGGCGCCCACGGGATTGAACTGCCGATTTCCGAAAACGTCCGCGACGTTCTGCACGGCGAAATCACGCCCGCCGAAGGGCTGCGCCGGCTGATGGCGCGCGAGCGCAAGGCCGAGTATCCGCAGGCGCTTTTTGGTGATTCGTGATTGGTGATTGGTGATTGGTGATTCGGAAAAAACGCCCGGGAGTGCCGGGCGTTTTTTGTTGCTTGGGTGGGGCTTACCAGGTGTAACGCGGGCCGACCGACCATTCGGTGGTGCCGCCGTTGATGATGCGCACGTCGGCGTTCACGCCCCAGTTCGGGCTGAACTTGGCGGTGGCACCGAGGCGGCCGTAGGGCTCGCCCTTGAGGTGGTTGCCGTCGAGGTAGCCGACCATGGCGTAGCCTTCGAATCGCGGTGCCAGCGCGCTGCGCACACCACCTTCGATGCTGTAGCCGTCCGCATTCACGCCGCCGCCGGCGCTGACCCGCTCGTAGGCAGCGTTGGCGACGAAATCGGTGTTGGTGCCGATCTGGGTATTGTAGCCGCCACCCACGCGCCATTGGTCGAAATCGAAGGCGGTGTGCTTGATGTCCTGGCGCGCGTAGTTGGCAAACAGATGCACATTGGGATGCACCGCAACCGAGGCACCCAGGCCCCAGCCGTCGGCGTCGGGGCCGTTGCTGTTGGTGGCGACGTAGCCGCCCTGGACGTGGTTGTAGGAGATGCCGTCGGCGGCGGCGGCCGTGAACGGCACGGCGGCGGCGCAGCTGAGGGCGATGGCAAAGGCGAGACGCTTCATGGGGGAGTACCTCCGTGTGGTGGGGTTGCCGCTCCGCGCGTCGGCGGAACGTGCGCACACTGTCGTGG
Organism: Thermomonas sp.; assembly: GCF_023953935.1. Taxonomy (GTDB): domain Bacteria; phylum Pseudomonadota; class Gammaproteobacteria; order Xanthomonadales; family Xanthomonadaceae; genus Thermomonas. Next base: position 23,635 of record NZ_JAMLIW010000006.1, read on the forward strand.
CCGGCGCGGCAACGCGGCCTGAATACCAAACTGAACCGTCCAGTAAGTGTTCAGGCAGGACGGCGTACACGCGCTGTCCGCTTTTTGCCGGATTGGGCGTGCATGATGGGGGAACGCAGGCTGGAGACCGATGGATGACCGACACGCGCAACACCTGGTTCCGTTCGCTGGTGAGCAGCGCCGCCGCACTGCTGCTGGCCGCCTGCTCGCAGATGGGCCGGCAGGAACCGAAAGTGTTCCAGGGCATGTTCAGCCCGAGCGGCAACCACTACGCCTACCTCTATCAGAGCACCTTCATCTGGTCCTACCAGCGCAAAGGTGGCAGCTCCGTCAGCCACGGCTCGTTGACGAACTATCTCCAGGTCGTGGACACCGCCAGCGGCCGCAGGCTGCTGGACAAACCTCTTGAAATCGACAGCTCCGACTGCACCTTTCCGCAGCTGGGCACGGCCAACGATGCCTATGTGGTGATCGCCTGCCAGGGCCATCAAGGCGAATCGCTGGCACCGATGGTGTTTTCACTGGCTTCCCGAACGCTCACCTTCACCGGTGCGGCGCTGCTGGAGCGCAACCCCGGGATGGCGCTCGATGGGGCGAGCTTCACCGACTTCCGTCGCGATCCGGCGCAGCCGGACGCCGTGCTGTTCCAGGGCAAGGACGGGCGCACCTACCGGTTGAACCCGGAGGCCGGCGCCGCGCAGGTCGCCAGCGGCGAGTTCGAGTCGTTCCGGGGAATCTCCTGGCAGTTGGACGGGGAATTGCCCGAGGGGCTGCGCGAGGCCGGCGACGGGCGGCGCTACATCGCGCGCGAGAACGACCCGACACAACGCTCGCAAGTGGATTTCCTGAAGCCCCGGTATCTGTTCCTCGGCGCCGGGGACAGCATGCACGAGCGCCCGGCGACGCTGTTCGACGGAGGCCTGCTGGTGCTCTCGCGCACCGACAAGACCAGCGGCCAGCACAAGCTGCTGACGCAGATGGATGCGGCAACGCTGGCCACCCGCTGGAGCACGCCGCTGCCGCAGACGCGCGGCGACTGGGCCAATGATTTCGACACCGAGCAGTTCGTGCTGCAAGGGAAATCGCTGTTGCTGGCCAACGCCTCGCAGCTGCTGCAGATCGACCTCAAGACCGGGAAAATCACCCGCAACGTCAATCTGCTGGAATGACGCGCGCGGTGGCTCAACTGCCGCCGTCAAACCCGGTCTGTCGCCACGCCTCGAATACCATCACCGCCACCGCGTTGGACAGGTTGAGGCTGCGGTTGTTTGGCCGCATCGGCAGGCGCAATCGCTGTTCATCGGGAATCAGCGCCCACACCTCGGGCGGCAGGCCGCAGGTTTCACTGCCGAACAGAAAGGCATCGCCATCCCGGTAGGCGGGCGCGTCGTAGGGCAGTTGGCCGCGCGTGGACAGCGCAAACAGCCGTGGCGGCGCGTTGCTCGCCTGGGCGATGGCCGCCAGCACGGCATCAAGGTCGTCGTGCACCCGCAGCGTGGCGTATTCGTGGTAATCCAGCCCGGCCCGGCGCAGATGCTTGTCGTCGAGATCGAAGCCGAGCGGCCGTACCAGGTGCAGCATCGCGCCGGTATTGGCACACAGGCGGATCACGTTGCCGGTATTGGGCGGGATTTCCGGGCGGTGCAGGATGACGTGGAACATCAGGCGCGCATCACCACGGCAGGCGCTCGCCGCGCCAGTCGAAGAAGCCGCCGGATTGCTCCGGGGTGGCGGCATCGATCACGCTCAGCATCCCGGCCACCACGGCCTGCGGCGCGTCGGTGGCCTTCGGCCCGCCCATCGCCGTCTGCACCCAGCCCGGGTGGAAGGCCAGGACCACGACCCCGCGCGGCGCCAGCGCCTTGGCCAGCTGCGCCGTGGCCATGTTCTGCGCGGCCTTGCTGATCGCATAGCTGGGTGCGCCGAAGCGGGTGACGCCGGCAATCGAGCCGAGCTGCGAGCTGAGGTTGGCGATGACGGGGTGGTGGCTCGTGTCGAAGGGGGCGGGTTGCCGATCAAGTCGCTCCCCGATACTCGCTTGGTTGATCGGCAACCCGCCCCCTTCGACAGCGTTGGCGTCGGCAAACCACGGCGCCAGCGCCTGTGTCAGCAGCAGCGGCCCGATGGCGTTGACCGCGAGGCTGTCTTCCAGCGTGGCTTGCCGGAGCTGGCCGAAGCGTTCGCCCGAATGCAGCACGCCGGCGTTGTTGATCAGCAGGTCGATGCGGGCGTCCTCGCCCAGCGCCAGCGGCAGCTCGGCGACGAACCCGGCGCGGGAATCCGGATTGGCCAGGTCCAGCGGCAGGACGCGCAGGCGGCCGGGATGGTGCCCGGTGAGCGCGTTGAGCTCGGTGGCCTTGCCGGGCTGGCGGCAACCGGCCAGAACGCGGTCGCCGCGGGCCAGCAGCTGGCGCGTGAATTCTAGACCGACGCCGCGGTTGGCGCCGGTGACGACGGCGGTGCGCGCCATGGGACCTCCGGGGTGTGGCTTCTGGCCTAGTGTATCGACGATATGTGACGTCTATCATGAAAGGTTCCACGCCGTTGATCAGGAGCTCTTCGTGAACGTCTTCCGTCCCGCCGCCCTCGCACTCGCCCTTGTCGGTGCCCTTGGCGTTGGCAGCTACACCCCGCCCGCGCTGGCCGCCACTGCCCCGGCCGTGAACATTCCCTACGAGAGTTTCACCCTGCCCAACGGTCTGCGGGTGATCGTGCACACCGACCGCAAGGCGCCGATTGTCGCCGTCAACGTCTGGTACCACGTCGGCAGCAAGGACGAGCCGGCCGGCCGCACCGGCTTTGCCCACCTGTTCGAACACCTGATGTTCAACGGCAGTGAAAACGCGCCGGGTGAGTTCTTCACCCCGTTCAAGGCGGTCGGCGCCACCGACCAGAACGGCACCACCAATTCCGACCGCACCAACTATTTCGAAAACGTCCCGACCACCGCCCTCGACATGGCCCTGTGGATGGAATCCGACCGCATGGGCCATCTGCTCGGCGCGATCGACCAGCCCACCCTGGACGAGCAGCGCGGCGTGGTCCAGAACGAAAAGCGCCAGGGCGAGAACCAGCCCTATGGCCAGGTCTGGGACGAACTGGGCCGGATCATGTACCCGGCCGGGCACCCGTACCACCACAGCACCATTGGCTCCATGAACGACCTCAACGCCGCCTCGCTGGACGACGTCAAGACCTGGTTCAAGACCTGGTACGGGCCGAACAACGCGGTGCTGGTGCTGGCCGGTGACATCGACCTGGCCACCGCCCGCGAGAAGGTGACGAAGTATTTCGGCGACATCCCGGCCGGCCCGAGCATGGCCCAGCCGGCAATCAACGTGGCCGCGCACACCAGCAACACCCGCTCGGCCATGACCGACACGGTGCCGCAGTCACGCATCTACCGGATCTGGAACGTGGCCCAGTACGGCCAGCCCGACATCGACCGCCTCGACCTGTTCGCCCGCGTCCTCGCCGGCGGCAAGTCCTCGCGCCTGTCCAAGCGGCTGGTGCACGATGACCAGCTGGTCGACAGCGTGCGCGCGATGGTCTCGGCCTCGCAGCTGGGCAGCAACTTCATCATCACCGCGGCGGTCAAGCAGGGTGGCGACGTGGCCCGGGTCGAGGCCATCATCGACGAGGAACTGCAGCGCCTGCTGCGCGACGGCCCGAGTGCGGAAGAGCTCAATCGCGCCCGCACCGGCATCGAGGCCGACTGGGTGCGCGGGGTCGAGCGCATCGGCGGCTTCGGCGGCAAGGCCGACGTGCTGGCCGAATGTACGGTCTACACCGGCAAGCCCGATTGCTACCGCGATGTCCTCAAGACCCTGGCCGAGGCCAGCACCGATTCGGTGCGCGCCGCCGGCAACAGCTGGCTGGGGGCGGGCAAGGGCAGCCACACCCTGGTCGTGAATCCGGGCCCGCGCGTGCCCATCGCCGAAGAGCCGGCGGTGGCGCCGACCCCGTTCGTCATCCCCAAGCCGGATCCGCGCTACACCACCGTGACCAGCGACGTGGACCGCAAGGCCGGCCCGCCGATGCCGACCCGGTTCCCGGACCTGATCTTCCCGAACCAGCAGCGCGCCACCCTGAGCAACGGCACGAAGGTCATCCTGGCCGAGCGCCACGACATTCCGGTGGTGCAGATGAGCTACGAGTTCCGCGCCGGCCAGGCGGCCGACCCGGCCAACCGTCCGGGGCTGGCCAGCTTCACCATGGGTCTGCTCGACGAGGGCGCCGGTGAACGCGATTCGCTGGCCTTCGCCGACCGCGCCGAAGCGCTGGGCGCCAACCTCGGCGCCAGCGCCGGGCTGGACGGCAGCAGTGGCTACCTGTCGGCGCTCAAGCAGAACCTCGACGCCTCGGTGGCGCTGTACGCCGACATGCTGCGCCGGCCGCGCTTCGAGCAGGCCGACATCGACCGCGTTCGCGGCCAGTGGATCGCCGGGATCCGGCAGGAAAAGGTGAACCCGAATGCGCTGACCGCGCGGGTGATGCCGCAGCTGGTCTTCGGCGCCGGCCATCCCTACGCCGCGCCGCGCACCGGCAGCGGCACCGAGGCGTCGATCGGCGGGCTGAGCCGCGCCGACCTGCAAGGCTGGCACGACCGCGCGCTGCGCCCGCAGGACGCGACCCTGGTGGTGGTGGGCGACACCACGCTGGCCGAAATCCTGCCGGTGCTGGAGCGTCACTTCGGCGACTGGAAGCCGGCGGGTGACGCCGCCGCCGCCAATGCCATCCCGGCGGTGGCCGCACAGCCGCGGCCGCGGGTGTTCCTGATCGACCAGCCGGGCGCCGTGCAAGCCAACATCACGGCCGCCGAACTGCTGCCGCCCAGCTCCGATCCGAAATCGACCGAATACGACATGGCCAACATGGTGATCGGCGGCGATTTCACCGCCCGCCTCAACATGAACCTGCGTGAGGCGAAGCACTGGTCCTACGGCGCCGGCAGCGGGGCTGGCGGTTCGATCGGGCCGCGTCTGTGGATGGCGCGGGCGCCGGTGCAGATCGACAAGACCGGCGAGGCGGTGGCGGAAATGCGCCGCGAGATCACCGATTATGCCAACGGCACGCGTCCGGCCAGCGCCGAAGAGGTCGAGGGCATGGAGCGGGTGCTGACCCTCAGCCTGCCGGGCGCCTATGAAACCGCGCGCTCGGTGCTGGGCACGATCACCAGCAACGTCCTGTTCGGGCGTCCGGACGACTACGTGTTCCGGCGCAAGGCCGAGATCGAGGCGATGACCCCGGGGCAGGTCAACGCCGCCGCCCGCGTGTTCAGCCCGAACGCCCTGACCTGGGTGATCGTGGGCGATCTCAAGCAGATCGAAGCCCCGGTGCGGGCGCTGAACATCGGCGAGGTGACGGTGCTCGATGCCGACGGCAAGCCGGTGCCGCCGAAGCCCTGATGGCTTGATCCCGTCCAGCCCGGCAACCCGGGCTGGACGCGGGTGCCAGGCCGAGACGCTCGTGCATTGACGGATCGACATTGGAATCATGCCGCCTCTTCCTGGCGCACTTGCCGTTGGAAGAGGCAACCGCTTCGCGTCGCCGCGCCCAGCGGTTAAAGTGCCTGCGCATGCTGGATACCGTTCGCACCGTCGACACCCCCGAGGGCATCACCCTGCGTCTGCCGGCCGCCGGCCCGGTGCCGCGCGCGCTGGCCTGGGCGATTGATTTTGCGATCCGGATGGCGCTGATGATGCTGTTCGGCATGGTGTTCGCGATGTTTGGCAGCACCGGCGCCGGGCTCTACCTGCTGACGCTGTTCGTGGTGTTCTGGGGCTACCCGATCCTGTGCGAAGGTCTGTTCAACGGGCAGACGCCGGGCAAGCGCGCGCTTGAATTGCGGGTGGTCGCCGGCGACGGCGCGCCGGTGGGATGGCTGGCCTCGATCGTGCGCAACCTGATGCGCACGGTGGACATGCTGCCCTTCGGCTATGCCTGTGGGCTGATTTCGGGTTTCTGCGATCCGTGGGGACGGCGGTTGGGCGATCTGGTGGCCGGGACTCTTGTGGTGCACGTGCGCCCGCTGCAGCCGCTGCCGGTCACCTCTGCGGGCGACGCCAGCGCCCCGCTGTCGCCGCTGCGGCCGGAGGAGCAGATGGCGGTGCTGGCGTTCGCCGAGCGGGCCCCACGGCTGACGCCACAGCGGCAGATGGAGCTGGCCGATCTGGCCAGCCCGATCACCGGCGCGCAGCGGGAAGCCGGGGTGGCGCGGCTGGGCGGCATCGCCCGTTGGCTGTCGGGGCAGGGCTGAGCGCGGATGCGGCAGGAACAGTTCATCGCCCGGCACCAGCAGGAATGGGTCGAGTTCGAGCGTTGGCTGCAGGCCCGCGCCGCACGCCCGCGCAAGGCGCGTGCGGACATCCACTGGCGCGGAATGGCCGACATCGACGTGCCGGTCGTCTACCGCCGGCTGGCGCGCCAGCTGGGCCTGGCGCGCAGGCGCGGCTACAGCCCGCATCTGCTCGAACGGTTGCAGGAACTGGTGCAACGCGGCCACGACGTGCTGTACCGACCGCCGCCGCCGCGCTGGCAGCGCGCCATCGAATTCTTCATCGCCGATTTTCCGCGTCTGGTGCGCGCCGAGTCGGGGGTGATGTGGGCTTCGACGCTGCTGTTCCTGCTGCCGCTGCTCGCCAGCTTCGTCGCTCTGCAGTTCAAGCCCGAGCTCATCCACACCCTGATGCCGCCGCAGCAGGTCGCGCAGTGGGAAGAGATGTATTCGAAAGCCGCGCAAAAGCTGGGCCGCAGCTCGGGCGATGACCTGCAGATGTTCGGCTATTACATCTTCAACAACATCAGCATTGGCTTGCGCACCTACGCCAGTGGCCTGCTGGCCGGGATCGGCCCGGTGCTGACCATCGCCTTCAACGGGGTGATGATCGGGATGGTGGCCGGACACCTGCAGAACGTCGGCCTTGGCGATCCGTTCTGGCGCTTCGCGGCCGGTCATGCGTCCTTCGAACTGACGGCGATCGTGATTTCCGGCGGCGCCGGGCTGCGCCTGAGCCTGGCTCTGCTGGCGCCGGGTCGCCGTACCCGGGTCAACGCCCTGATCGAAGACGGCAAGCGCGGCGCGGCGCTGTGCCTGGGCGTGTTCCTGATGCTGGTGATTGCCGCCTTCATCGAGGCGTTCTGGTCGTCGATCGGGACGATCCCGGCGGCGGTCAAATACGGCGTTGCCGCCGTGCTGTGGGCGCTGGTGCTGGCCTGGCTGGCGCTGGGCGGGAGGGATCGCGATGCGGCTCGATGACCTCAGCGTCGAGCTGCGCCCGCGCACGGCCTGGGAGGCGGTGGAACTGGGCACGGCGCTGGTGCGCCGCCACGCCCGGGCCATCTGGGGGCCGTGGCTGGTGCTGACCCTGCCCGTGTTCGTCCTGGTCAACGCCGTCGCGTGGGGGCTGGACAAGGTGTGGCTGGCGGCGGTGGTGATGTGGTGGCTCAAGCCGGTGTTCGACCGCATCCCGCTGTACGTGATTTCACGCGCCGTGTTCGGCCCGGCGCCGAGCGCGCGGGAGACGCGGGCGGCAATGCGGGGCTGGGGTTTGCGATCAATGGCTGGCTACCTCGGCTGGCGTCGGCTCAGCCCGGTACGTTCGCTGTACCTGCCCATTGACCTGCTGGAAGGCGGGCCACGCGCCGCGCAGCGGCGGCGGGTGGTCGGCGGTGGCGTGCACGGCACGGCGGCGCTGTTGACCCTGGTGTGCGCGAATTTCGAGCTCGTGCTGGTCTTCGCGACCTACGCGCTGGCGCTGCTGTTCGTGCCGGTCGAGCTGATGTCCGAATCCATGCGCGCGGCCTGGGACCTGATCAGCCGGGAGCCACCGCGCTGGGTGCAACTGCTGGGCAACCTGCTGGCATGGTCGGTCACCTCCGTGATTGAACCCTTCTACGTCGGCGCCGGCTTTGGTCTGTACCTCGATCGCCGCACCCGGATCGAGGCCTGGGACGTGGAAATTGCCTTCCGCCGCCTGCGCACGCGGCTGGGTGGCGCCGGCGCGGCGGTGCTGTTGGCGGCGCTGGCGCTGGCCGTGCCGGGTCAGTCGCGTGCCTGCCCGCTGCCGCCGGGGGTTGCGGCTGCGGCGGCGCAAGCAGCGCAGGCAGAGCAGGCGGGGGAAGAACCCCGGGGCCAGTGCACGGCGTCAGCGGCGGACAGCTTCGATTACGCCGAGGGGGGCGAAGCTCGGGACTCGGACCAAACCACGGCGCCGATGCCCGGCCTGTTGGAGATCTTCGGACAGGTTGAAAACGACCCGCGTTTCCCTGAAGCCGTGGCCCGCACCGAAGACGATCCGCGCCTGCACCCGAAGCAGACCCTCAGTGAATGGGTGCGCCGCAATCCCGAAGAGGCCGTGCGCCGAGACGATTCGCCGTGGCTGCGCAAGCTCGCGGCGGTGTTCGCCAGCATCGCCAAGTACAGCTTGTGGATCTTGCTGGGTATCCTGCTGATCCTCCTTTTCCTGAGCCGCCGCACTTGGCTGCCGTGGCTGCGCGGCTTCGCGCCTGCCCCCAAGGCGCCATCCACACCGATAGTCCAGGACGGTCAGACCGAGGCCCTGCCGCTGCCCGCCGACGTCATCGGCCATGCCCGTCGGCTGTGGGCCGGCGGCCAGTCGCGCGCGGCGCTGGCATTGCTGTATCGCGCCAGCGTCGCTTCGATGGTCGAACGGACCGGCGTGCTGCTGGTGCCCGGCGCCACCGAGGCCCAGTGCCTGCGCGCGGCGCGCGCGCTGGGTGATGCGCAGGATCGTGCCGCGTTCGCGCGCATGGTCAACGTCTGGCAATACGCCGCCTATGCCGAGCGGCTGCCGGGGGGGGATGACTTCGAATCCCTGCTGGCATTGCTGGGGCAACGCTTCGGGTGGGCGCCATGAAGCGCGGGTCTTCCGTCCTGCCCTGGCTGCTGGGCCTGCTGTTCCTGGGGCTGGTGGCGGCCTGGTTCCTGCTCACCTACAAGAAGGTGGAGCGCAGCGTGGAGCTGCCGCCCATCGGCGAGGCCAGCTTCAATCCGCTGTATGCACTCAAGCTGTCGTTGCGCGGGGCCGGCCAACAGGTGCTGTCGCGCCAGCGCCTGCAGCTTGATGCGGTGCCGCTTGGCGCGCATGACACCGTGGTGATGTTGGGCGATCCGCGCAGCCTGGGCCAGACCGACCTGGAGGGGTTGGAGCGCTTCGTGCGCGGCGGCGGCCATCTGGTCGTGGGGCTGCCGGAGTTCAGCGAAAGCGGCCAGGGCACCGGGGCGGAGCCGCTGTCCGGATTCCTGCCGATCCAGCCTGTGGTCACCCGGTCGTCGTGCCTGCTGCGTACCACGGCGGGCCAGCGGGAGCAGTCGCTGTTTTGCGGTGCTCCAAGCTTCACCCTGGAGGATGACGCCGACGTCGCGGCCGGGCTGCAGCACCCGCAAGGCCATTATTTGTTCGCCCGCTTCCGCCTTGGCGAGGGCAGCGTGGACCTGCTTTCGGACATGGGCTTGTTGACCAATGACCAGCTCGCTGATGCCGGCAACCCGGAATTCGCGCGCCAGCTGCTGACGCCGAACTGGGGTTCCGGCCGCTTCCATCTGGTCTATTCGGTGGACCTGCCGCCGCTGTGGCGCTGGTTGCTGGAGCACGGCTGGCGCGCGCTGCTGCCGGCGTTCCTGTGCCTGCTGCTGTGGCTGTGGATGCGCGCCCAGCGGTTCGGCCCGCTGCTGCCGGCACCGCAACCGCCGCGCCGCTCGCTGCTGGAGCACCTTGAAGCCAGCGGCGAGCACCTGCTGCGTTACGGCCAACTCGCGGCCTTGCATCGGGCGTTGCTGACCGCCGTGCAGGCGCGGCTGCGTCGCCGCGATCCGCTGGCCGCCGCGCTGGAGGGCGAGCCACAGGCCAGCCTGATCGCCAAGCGCACCGGCCTGCCGGCCAGTGACGTCCGCAGCCTGCTGGATACCCGCCCACCCCGCGATGCGCACGATTTCCGCCAACGCATCGCCCGCCTGATCGACCTGAGGAAACGCTTATGAATTCGCCTGCCCTGCCTCCCGTTCCGCCGCCGGTCGGTGCCGCGCTGGGCGCGCGTGCCGCCGCCATCCGCGATGCCGTCGGCAAGGCCTTCATCGGCCAGCCCGAGGTGCTCGACCAGGTCCTGATCGCCCTGCTCGCCGGTGGCCATGTATTGCTCGAAGGCGTGCCCGGCCTCGGCAAGACCTTGCTGGTGCGGGCGTTGGCGCAGGCGCTGGATTGCCAGCACGCACGCGTCCAGTTCACCCCCGACCTGATGCCCAGCGACATCTGCGGGCACGCGGTGTACGACCCGAAAACCGAACGTTTCGAAGTGCGCAAGGGCCCGGTGTTCACCCATCTGCTGCTGGCCGATGAAATCAACCGCGCCCCGGCCAAGACCCAGTCGGCGCTGCTGGAGGCGATGCAGGAACAGCAGGTGACGATCGAAGGCGAGAGCTTCCCGCTGCCCTCGCCCTTCCTGTGTCTGGCGACGCAGAACCCGCTGGAGCTGGAAGGCACTTATCCGTTGCCGGAGGCGCAGCTTGATCGCTTCCTGTTCAAGATCCTGATCGGCTATCCCGGCATCGAGGACGAGAAACGGATGGTTGCCGCGGTCAGTGAAGGCCGCACCGCCGCCGAGTTCGATCTTTCGCAGGTGCAGCGCGTGCTCGGCCATGAAGACGTGCGCGCCCTGCAGATCGGCACCGCGCTGGTGCGGGTCGATCCGGCGGTGCTCGACTATGCGGTGCGGATTGCCGCCGCCACCCGCAAATGGCCGGGCATCGCCCTCGGTGCCGGGCCGCGCGGCAGCATTGCGCTGGTGCGGGCGGCGCGCGCGCAGGCGGTGCTGGCCGAGCGCGATTTCGTCACCCCCGACGATGTCCGCGAGATCGCCTTGCCCTGCCTGCGCCATCGCATCCAGCTCGCGCCCGAACTGCACATCGAAGGCCAGTCGGTGGACGAGGTGCTGCGCGCGCTGCTGGCCAAGGTGGACGCCCCGCGCCAGTGAGACCGGCACCGGCCCTGATCTGGCTGCTGGCGGGCTGGGCGCTGCTCGGCCTGCTGGTGAGTTTCGCGCTCGTTCCGACGCTGGCGTGGCCGCTGGCCGGTGGGTTGCTGGCGCTGTTGGCGCTGGTCGATGCGCTGCGTCTGCGGCGACAGGCGTTGCCTTCGGTGCGGCGCGATCTTCCCGAGGCGCTGGCGGTCGGCATCGACCGTGCGGTGGAACTGGTCCTGGAAGCCGGCGGGCGCCGGCAGCGGGTGGATGTGTTCGACCTGCATCCAGTGGGTTGGGAAGCCACGGGCCTGCCACGGCGACTGGATCTGGCGCCTGGCAGCGACAGCCGCTTTGCCTACCGGCTGCGTCCGGTCGAGCGCGGCAATGCCGACTTCATCGGCGTCCACCTGCGTCTGCACGCGCCCTGGCGGCTGTGGTGGCGGCGCGCCACCGTGGCACCGGAACAGCGCGTGCGGGTGTTCCCGAACTTCGCGCCGCTGGCCAAGCTCGCCCTGCTGGGCGACGAGCAGGCCTCGCGCGCGGTCGGTGCGCACGTGCGCCGGCGTCGTGGCGAGGGCACCGATTTCCACCAGATGCGCGATTACCGCATCGGCGACAGCCTGCGCCAGATCGACTGGAAGGCCACCGCGCGGATGCGCCGGCTGATCTCGCGTGAATACCAGGACGAGCGCAACCAGCAATTGGTGCTGCTGGTCGATACCGGCCAACGCATGCTCGCCCGCGACGGCAACCTTTCACACTTCGACCAGACCCTGGATGCGGCGCTGGTGGTGTCGTGGCTGGCGCTGCGGCAGGGCGATGCGGTCGGCCTGCTGGCCCACGGCGGCCCGCGTCGCTGGGTGCCGCCGCAGCGTGGCGCCGGTGCGATCGACGTGCTGCTGCGACAAACCTACGACCTGCAACCGCAGCCGGTGGCCACCGACTATCTTGCTGCCGCCACCGAGCTCACCTTGCGCCAGCGCCGCCGCAGCCTGGTGATGCTGGTCACCAACCTGCGCGACGAGGATAGCGAAGACCTGCTGGCCGCCGTGCGCCTGCTGCGCCAGCGCCATCACGTGGTCATTGCCAGCCTGCGCGAGCAGGTGCTCGATCAAGCGCTGGATGACGATGCGCATGACTTGCGCGGCGCCCTGCGTGCCACCTCGGCTGCGCGCTACCTGCAACAACGCGCCGTCGCCCACGACGCCCTGCGCGCCCACCATGTGGCGGTTCTGGATGTCACCTGCGCCGAACTGCCCGGTGCGCTGGTGGAACGCTATCTGGCGATCAAGCGCGAGGGGTTGTTGTAGGCGGGAGTACGACGCCGTTGCAGCGCTCAGTCGGCGGTGAACAGCGCGATCGATCGCGCCGAAAGCTGCGCGTACACCGCATCGGTGTCCGGGCGGACGCCGTGCCAGAGCAGGAAGCTTTCCGCGGCCTGTTCGACCAGCATGCCGAGGCCATCCACCGTCTTCACGCAGCCGGCGGCACGGGCCCAGGCCAGGAACGGAACCGCGGCCTCGCCATAGCTCACGTCCACGGCGGCGCTGCGGGATTCGACCAGCGCCATCGGCAAGCTCAGCAAGGCGCCGCTGTGAGCGGCGGAGGTGGCATTGATCAGCAGGTCATAGCTGCCTAGCTTCGGCAACGCATCCCAGCCACGGGCATGCACGCGGGCGGGTTCGCCCAAGGCATCGGCCAGCGCATCGGCGCGTTCGCGGGTGCGATTGACGATCATCAGTTCGCGGATGCCGGCGTCGAGCAGCGCCGGCGTGACTCCGCGCGCGGCACCGCCAGCGCCCAGCATCAGCACTCGCCGTTGGCGCAGGTCGATGCCGTGGCGTTCGGTGAGGTCGCGGACCAGGCCGATGCCGTCGGTGTTGTCGCCGCGCCAGCCGTCGGCGTCGCGGACCAGGGTGTTGACCGCACGGGCACGTTGCGCGCGGGTGCTGACCCGATCACCGCACAGGGCAAAAGCCACTTCCTTGAGCGGCAGGGTGACGTTGGCCCCATCGACGCCGCTGGCGGCAAGCTTGCCGGCGAAATCCTCCGGCCCGGCTTCGATGGCGGTGTAGTCGAGCGCGATGCGGGCTTGCTTCGCGAATGCCGCGTGGATGAACGGCGATTGCGAGTGGGCAATGGGAGAACCGAAGACTGCGTAGCGCTTGCTCATGGCGAATCCTCGTCTTTGCCTTGACCCTCAGCCAGCTTCGCGCAGCCAGCGCGCCGCGTCCAGCGCGAAATATGTGAGAACGCCATCGGCACCCGCGCGCTTGAACGCGGTCAGTGCCTCCAGTGCCACCATCTTTTCGTCCAGCCAGCCATTGCCGGCGGCGGCCTTGATCATCGCGTACTCGCCGCTGACCTGATACGCATAGGTCGGGCGCTTGAACTGCTGCTTGACGCGGTACAGCACGTCCAGATACGGCAGGCCGGGTTTGACCATCACCATGTCGGCGCCTTCGGCCAGATCCAGCGCGACTTCGTGCAGCGCTTCATCGCTGTTGGCCGGGTCCATCTGGTAGGTGTATTTGTTGCCCTTGCCGAGGCTGCCGGCGCTGCCCACCGCGCTGCGGAACGGGCCGTAGAAGCTGCTGGCGTACTTGGCGCTGTAGGCCAGGATCCGCGTGTGGATGTAGCCGTTGGCCTCCAGCGCCGCGCGAATCGCGCCGATGCGGCCATCCATCATGTCCGAGGGCGAGAGCACGTCGCCCCCGGCAGCGGCATGCACCAGCGACTGCTTGATCAAGGCCTCGATGGTCTCGTCGTTGAGAATGTAGCCGGACTCGTCGATCAGCCCATCCTGACCGTGGGTGGTGTACGGGTCCAACGCCTGGTCGCTCATCACGCCCAGTTCAGGGAAACGCGATTTCAGCGCCCGGATCGCGCGCGGAATGATGCCGTTTTCATCCCAGGCCACGCGGCCGTCGGCGGTCTTGGCGTCGGGATCGGGCACGCCGAACAGGTCGAGCACCGGCACGCCCAATTCCAGCGCCTGTTCACCCACCCGCAGCAGTTCGTCGATCGACAGGCGCTCGACGCCGGGCATCGAGGCAACCGGGGCTCGGCCCCGCGCTTCATGCACGAAAACCGGATAGATCAGGTCATTGGCGGTGAACACCGTCTCGCGCATCAATCGGCGCGAGAAGTCGTCATGGCGCATGCGCCGCGGGCGGATCGGAAACTGGCTCATGGCGTCATTCTACGGGCGCCACGTGAAGCTCACAGCAGGCCGCCGCCGAGGGCCAGCCGGATCGCGCCGACGACTATCGCGATGCCGTTCAGGATCAAGCCGGTCTTGGCGCGGGCATTGTGGGTTGGACGGGTGACGGCGAGGGCGACCGCGGCGAGGATCGCGCCGACCGCTGCAAACGGAATCAACAGCCAGTTGGCCCAGCCCACCAGCGGGATCAGGGCCAGCACCATCCAGACGAGGGCAACGATGCCCCAGAGCAAGCTGATCAATCCCATCGCGCGTCCACTCCAGTTTGTGACAACGTCTGGCCAAGGATATGCGGTCACAGGGGGCCGGATGCAAGGATTTTGCGACGAACCCGGGCCAGCGCCGATGAATCGCCCGGCCCCGACCATCGGCACGGGCACGCCGGCGCCGTGCGCGCTAGGATCGGGTCTGGTGCGCCGGTGGGCGCTTGGGATCGGGCGAGCAGACGATGGCACGGATCACGGGCACGGGTTGGCTGTTGGGGGCCATGCTGATGACGGGAGCAGGCGCGGCGATGGGCCAGACGGTGACGACGGCGGACTACCAGCGCGCGGCCAGCATGTTGGCCGACCGCACCATGCCCTTGATCGACCATGCCATCAGCCAGCCATCCTGGCTGGACGACGGCAGCCTGGTCTACCGCGAGCAGGCCGACGGCAAGACCCGGGTGCTGCGTTTTGACCCGGCCACCGGCAAAAGCGCGCCGGCGTTCGATCCGCAGGCCCTGGCCGATGCGATGAACCTCGCCGCCGGCGGCAAGGGCCGTCCGGTCAACAAGGATCGCCTGCCGCCGCTGGCGATCCAGCGCAATGCCGACGGCAGCCTCCTGCTGACCAGCATGGCAGGCGGCGGGTTCCGCTGCGACACGTCCGGCTGTACCGCGGTTCCCAAACCGGCGGTCAGCGGCGACGAGCCGGGCGTTGCGTCACCGGATGGAGCCCGCGAAGCCTTCGTGCGCGACTGGAACCTGTGGCTGCGTGATGTCGCCAGCGGCAAGGAAACCCAGCTCACCTTCGACGGCAAGCCCGACTACGGCTATGCCACCGACAACGCCGGCTGGAAGCACACCGGCGATGCGGTGCTGGTGTGGTCGCCGGATGGCAAGAAGATTGCCACGTTCCGCCAGGACCAGCGCAAGACCAGCCTGATGACCCTGGTCGGCACCAATGTCGGCGCGCCGAAGGTCGAGCAGTGGCGCTATCCGTTCGCCGGTGACAAGGACATCACGCTGATCGAGCGGGTGATCATCGACCTGTCGGCGGCCACGCCCAGGCTCATCCGCTTGCAGATGCCGCCTGACCAGCACCGTTCCACCTGCGCCGATGACCTCGTCTGCGGCAACGGCTGGGAAGACGTGCAGTGGGCGCAGGACGGCAAGACCCTGGCCTTCGTCAGCACCGACCGCGGCCACAAATCGGCGACCCTGCGGGTGGCCGACGCGCAGACCGGCGCCGTGCGCGATGTGTTCAAGGAAACCGTGGCCACCCAGTACCAGAGCGCACCGGCGCTGGATTCGGTGAACTGGCGCTACCTGCCGGAGAGCAACGAATTCCTCTGGTTCAGCCAGCAATCGAATTGGGGCCATCTCTACCTGTATGACCTGACCACCGGCAAGCTCAAGCGCCAGCTCACCAGCGGCAACTGGAACGTCGCCAAGATCGTCCGCCTCGATGCCAAGGCCCGCAGCCTGTGGTTCACCGGCGTCGGCCGCGAGGCCGGTCGTGATCCCTACTTCGTCCATTACTACCGCATCGGTCTCGATGGCGGTGACGTGCAACTGCTGACGCCGGAAGACGCCAATCATTCCATTACCGCCTCCGCCGACGGCAAGTATTTCCTCGACACCTACTCGACCATTGCGACCGCGCCAGTGGCCGTGGTACGCGATGCCGACGGCAAGCAGGTGGCCGAGCTGGCACGCACCGACCTCACTCGCCTGCGTGCCGCCGGCTGGGTGCCGCCGGAGGCGTTCACGGTCAAGGCGCGCGACGGCAAGACCGACCTGTACGGGCAGATGTTCAAGCCGTCGAACTTCGATCCGGCGAAGAAGTACCCGATCATCACCTACATCTATCCGGGCCCGCAGGTCGGCTCGGTGCGCAGCCGCAGCTTCCTGCCGGCGCAGGGTGATAACCAGGCGCTGGCCGAACTCGGCTTTGTCGTCATTGCACTCGACGGCATGGGCACGCCGATGCGCAGCAAGACCTTCCAGGACGTGTCCTACGGCAACATGGCCGACAACACCCTGCCCGATCAGGTCGCCGCGCTGAAGCAGTTGGGTGAACGCTATCCGTGGATCGACACCAGCCGCGCCGGCATCTGGGGCCATTCCGGCGGAGGCAATGCCACCGCCGCCGCGATGTTCCGCTATCCGGACGTGTACAAGGTCGGGATCGCCGAATCCGGCAACCACGAGAACCTGTCCTACGAGGACGACTGGGGTGAGCGCTTCCAGGGCCTGCTGGAGCGCAAACCCGACGGCACCAGCAACTACACCGGCCAGGATAACGCGCCGCTGGCCAGCCACCTGCAAGGCAAGCTGCTGCTGATCCACGGCATGATGGACGACAACGTGCCGCCGCAGTCCACCCTGCTGGTGGTCGATGCGCTGGTCAAGGCCAACAAGGACTTCGACCTGCTGCTGCTGCCGCACGCCCGCCACGGCTACGGCATGGACAGCTACTACGTCATGCGCCGGCGCTGGGATTACTTCGTGCGCAACCTGCTGGGCGCCACCCCGCCGAAGGAGTTCGAGCTGAAGATGCAGTTCTGAGCCGGAGGAGTCGTCGTGCCCGCTGAGCGAATCGCGTTTTCCACGCCGTTGGACAAACCGCGCTGGCAGCGCTGGCTGCTGTATTCGCCGGGTGCGCGGATCCTGTGGTTCTTGCTGCTGGTGGCCGGGATCGGATTGGCTGTGCAATCCGCGTTTTCCGTGTGGGGCTGGAGGGTCGAGGGCCCGATGGCACCGCCGGCGGCGCTGTTGACGGCCCAGCTGCTGCCGGCATTGTTGGCCTATCTGGCGATCGTGTTCCGACTCGAACGGCGTCGTGCGGGGGAACTGGCTTGGCGTGACCTGCCAAGCTACGGCCTGGGTGGGCTGGCGGCGGGCCTGGCGCTGTTCAGCGTGGTCGTGCTGGTGTTGTGGTTGGCTGACAGCTACCACGTTGACGGAACCCGTGCGCAGGTTGATTGGTTGCATGGCGTTGTGATCGTGGGTTTCGGCGCCGCGGTGGCCGAGGAGATCGTCTTGCGCGGGGTGCTGTACCGAATGGTCGAAGAGGGATTGGGCACGTGGTCGGCGCTGTTGGTGTCGGCGGCGATATTCGGTGCCCTGCACCTGGGCAACCCCTACGCGGATCCGTGGAGCGCGATTGCGATCATGATCGAGGCTGGCATCCTGTTGGCATTGCTCTATCACGTCACCCGTTCGCTGTGGGCGTGCATTGGTCTGCACGCGGGCTGGAACATCGTCGAGGGCACGGTCTACGGTATCCCCGTGTCAGGCAGCACGGCCGAGGGCGGCTGGCTCGATGCCAGCCTGTCAGGGCCGGATTGGCTCACGGGCGGCAGCTTCGGCGCCGAGACGTCGGTGGTGGCGGTTGCCGTGTGCCTGCTGCCTTCGATTGCCTTGCTGGCGATTGCGGTGCGCCGGGGCAGCTTGGTGTCACCGTCCTGGCGGCGGCGCGTTGCGTCCCCGGTTCAAGTGCCGCGATCCGATTCCGGCGCGGCGTAGTCGTCCGGAATCCGTCCCCTTTGGCGTTTTCTGAGGAGATGGGCGTCGAAAGGAAAGTTGCCATGAAATGGGTCGTGTTCTTCGCTGCGCTGCTGTTTGCCGGCAACCTGTTCGCTGCCGGCCTGCCGGTGCAGGAACGGAAGCTCGAATCGAAGAATGCGCAGGTCGAGATTTCGGTGGCCTGGCCGCGCACCGGCAATGCCGCCATCGACGCGCAGCTGGGCCAATGGGCCAAACAGCAGGCCGACGACTACCGCAATGTCAGCGCGGATGACGTCGGCTCGGGTTCGCCCTGGTCGCTCGACATCGATTACGAGATTCCCCGCAACGACGGCAAGCTTTTTTCGGTGGTGTTCGGGATCTACAGCTACGCCGGTGGTGCCCACCCCAACCACAATTCCGTGGCCTTCAACTTCCTGTTGCCGGAAGGCGCGCAGATCGACATCGAGCAGGTCATCGACGGCCGCAAGGGTCTGCAGCGGCTGAGCGCGCTGACCATCGCCAAGCTCAATCGCGCGCTGCTGCCCGATGAGCTTTCCATGCCGGAAATGATCCAAGGCGGTGCCGGCCCCGAGTGGGGCAATTTCCAGACCTTCGTGCTGCTGCCTGACAAGCTGAAGATCCTGTTCGACCCCTACGCCGTGGGCCCGTATTCCTCCGGTCCGCAGGAAGTGGAGTTTCCGCTTTCCGCGCTGAAGGACATCTTGCGCACGAATTTGCGCACGCCGGTGCCGTCGTTCGACTGTGGCAAAGCAGGCACCCCGATCGAGCATGCGATTTGCGCCAACACCGGGCTGGCCCAGCTGGATACGCGGATGGCGCGCGCATACCGACTGCGATCCACCTCGGGCGATCCGGACAACGATGCCCGGGTTCGGAAGGACCAGCGCGCCTTCATCTCCAACCGCAACACCCGCTGCGGCGCGCAGCAGGGTGCGGCGTTGGAACGTTGCCTTACCGGCCTGTATCAGGCGCGGCTGGCAGAGCTGGATCGCGGGCTGTGGTAGGCGTGACTGCGGCACGAGCCAATACAGAAAGGACGGCAACATGAGAGTTCGCGGAATCACCGGGGCGGCGTTCATCACCGTGCTGTTGTCGATGCCAGGCGCGGCGCTGGCCGCGGACGGCCCGAACATCGAACGGGTGGAAGCACGGCTGTTCTACAGCCACAGCGGCAGCCTGTCGGCCCCGATCGCCCCGGATGCGGCGCTGTGGAACGTGATCATCGGTGAAGGCGACGCCAGCGAGCCGTCCGAATCCACCCTGGTCGATGTCATCCTGCGCGGGGAGCCGGGCGATTATCCGCCGGGCGTGCTGGACATCGTTGTCACGGAAACCCGGTCGGGCAAGGTGGTTTTGAAGCGCACCTCGGCGCTGGGCATTTTCAGCGCCCAAGGCCGCTTTCACGTCCCGGTCTGGCTTTCCGACACCGGCTGCATCCCGCTCACCGTCAAGGCCAGCCTGCGCGGCGGCGGCGGCAGCCGCGCTTCACTGGACATCCCGTTCCACTGCGGCGAGTGACAGCATCGCGTTGCTGCCACGCGCGCCGAATCGGGCCGTCGGCTCAGGCGCGCCCCTGCCCGAACAAGACCTTTTTCTCTTCTTCGCTCATCGGCTTGCCGGCATCCGGATTGACCCGCTGCGCCAACGCGGCGGCGCGCTCGGTGGCCGGACGCGCGGCGATCTCCGCCTGCCAGCGGCGGACGTTGGAGAACGGCGTCAGGTCGATCGGCGCCTTGGCGTAGGCGCCCACCCACGGATAGCAGGCCATGTCGGCGATGCTGTAGCCGCCGCCGGCGATCCAGGCCCGCCCTTGCAAACGCCGATCGAGCACCCCGAGCAAGCGTTCGACCTCCTTGCGGTAGCGCTCGCGGGCATACGGAATCACCTCGGGCGCATAGACGTGGAAGTGGCCGTACTGGCCGGTCATCGGGCCGAGGCCGGCCATCTGCCAGAACAGCCACTCATCAACCTCGATCGCCTGCCGCAGCTCGGTGCGCGGATCGGCGCCGGCATCCACGCCGGTGAACCGGCCGGTCTTGTCGGACAGATAGCGCAGGATCGCGCCGGATTCGAACACCGAAATCGGCGCGCCGCCGTCGGCCGGATTGGCGTCCACGATGGCGGGCATCTTGTTGTTCGGGGAAATCTTCAGGTACTCGGGCGCGAACTGCTCGCCCTTGCCGATGTGGACCGGACGGACCTGATAAGGCAGCCCGGTTTCTTCGAGGAACAAGGCCACCTTCTGGCCGTTGGGCGTGGGCCAATAATGAAAATCGATCATGGCGGAATCCGCATTCGTCAGGCAGGCTTGGCACTGTAGCCAATCCTGCTTGAATGATGCGTGTTTGCGGCGCTGCCGGCACGCTCTGCCGGCGCACAACTTCAAGGCGATGCTGTCTTGATCAGCGTTGCCTTAACCCGGACTGACGCCGCCGGCTTGCGCAATCCCGCCGCGATCCGGACACTGCGCCGGTGCCGCAAACCGACACTCCTCCCCCGAACCCGCCACCCTTGGGCCAGCCGCTGCCCTGGCGCGTGCGCGCGCTGGCGGCGCTGCTGCGCGGTTTCTATTTCGGGCGCGTGCGCATCACCGGTGCGCGCAGCCAGCCGGCGCGAACGGCGGCGGCGCGGCTGATCGTCACCAGCCACCGCAACGGCGCGATCGACGGTTATCTCGTGCTGCGCGCGTTCCCCGCGGCCACCGGCCTGATCTCGGTGCAATTGCGGAAACATCCGGTGCTGCGCTGGATGTTCGGCGGGATTGTGGTCGTGCGCGACAAGGACCGCGCGCGGTTTCGCGTCCGCCGCGGCGCGTTTTCCGATCCGATCGCCGCCGGCTGTGCCCAGCTGCGCGGCGGCGGCGATCTGATGGTGTTTCCCGAGGGCAGCAGTGAATGGGGCCATCGGCCCTTGCCCTATCAACGCGGCGCGGCGCGGATGGCGCGCCTGCTGCTGGACGAGGGCACGCCGTTCGAGCTGGTACCGCTGGGCCTGCACTACGCGCGGCCCGATGCCCTGCGTTCGCGCGCCGAAGTGCTGGTCGGCGCGCCAGTGGCGCTGCCGCCGCGCCTGCCCGACGAGCCCGAGCGCGCGTTTGAACTGCGCCTGCACGCGCTGATCACCGCGGCGCTGGACGCGGTGTCGGTCAACTGTCCGGACGCGCAAACGTTCGAGCGGGTCGAAGCTGAAGCACGGCGGCAGATGGCCAACGGCGCGTCGTACGCGCAGGCCTTGATCGCTGCCCAGAACGCGCCACCGGCCGAACTCGCCCAAACCCCGCGCACGCGCCGCTGGCCGTGGGACGCTCTGGCGGTGGCCGGGTTTTGCCTGTTGCTGGCGCCAATCCTGCTGGTCGGCTGGCTGGCGGGCCGCAAAGCCGATGCGCGCAACACCGTCACCCTGTTCCGGATGGTGGGCGGCGCGCTGATGGCGCTGGCGTGGCTGCCCTGCCTGGCGCTGCTGGCATGGCGGTTTCCGCTGCCCTTGGCCGCGCTGGCGCTGCTGGCGGCGCTGGGCTGGTGGCGCTGGCCGCAGTTCGTGCATGGAGAACGTGCGTGACGATGATGAAGATCGAACGCTGGATCGGCTGGGCGTTCTGCGCGCAACTGCTGCTGATCCTGGTGCTGGGCGGGATCGGTGCCGCGCGGATGGGTGATCCGACCCTGCGTACCGCCACGTTTCTTGGCGGCGGTGCGTGGTTGGCCTTGCTGTTGGCGACCGGATCGCCAACGGGCAGTGTGTGGGCCAGCTATCGCGGTCTGCTGCAGTTCGTCGCGTGCTGGCTGATCTTCCCGTTGTTCAAGGGGATTGCCACCGTCTTCATCGCCCACCGCGCCGACGCGACCTTGCTGGCACTGGATCGCACGCTCTGGGGCGGGGCGAGCCTGACCGAACATCTGCTGTCATGGCAGCGACCAGAGCTGTCGGAGCTGCTCAGTACCGGCTATTTCCTGTTCTATTTCATCGTCCTGCTGCCAGTGATCGGGTTTGCCAGACGGCGCCGCGAGGGCGAGGCGCGCGCGTTCTTTCTCGGCCTCACGACAATGTACCTGGTCGGCTTCAGCGGCTATCTGCTGGTGCCGGCCAGCGGGCCGTATGCGGCGTTCCCCGAACTGTTCTCCTACCCCGTCCAAGGCGGCGCGATGACCGCGATGCTGACCAAGGTGGTCGCGGCAGGCATCACCGGCATGGACGTGTTCCCCAGCCTGCACAGCGGGATCGGCGTGTACGTGCTGGGCTTTTTCGCGCTGGGCGACCATCGGCGCATCGCCCTGCTGCTGACGCCGGTGGTCGCGGCCCTGGTGCTCGCCACCGTCTATCTGCGCTACCACTACGGCATCGATGTGCTGGCCGGCGTGCTGCTGGCTGCGCTGGTGCTGGCCTTCGTCCGACGTTATCGAAAGGAAATTGACGCGTGATCGAACTGTTTGCATTCAACGATCCGGAAGCAACCGACCTGGCCGTCAGCGGCGGCAAGGGCGCGAACCTTGCGCAGGCCGCGGCGCATCTGCCGGTGCCGCCGGGACTGATCGTCGGCAGCGCGGTCTACCGGGCCTTCGTCGAACCCTTGCGCGGACCGATCCGCGCTGTGCTGACGGATGCTGCGCTCGATCACGCCACCCGCAGCACAAGGATCCAGGCGCTGATTCTCGCGCAGCCATTGCCGGACGCATTGGGGGATGCATTGCACACGCACATGGCCGCGCTCGGATTGCTGGACGGTCCGGTCGCAGTGCGCTCTTCCGGCACGTTGGAAGACTTGCCCGGTGCCGCCTTCGCCGGCCAGCACGACACCCTGCTGGGCGTGCGCGGGGTCGATGCCGTGCTCGACGCGATCCGCCGTTGCTACGCCTCGCTGTGGAACGCCCACGTGCTGCCCTACCGCGAGCGGCTCGGGCTTGATCACCTGTCTGCCGCGATGGCGGTGGTGGTGCAAAAAATGGTGCGCGTCGGCGCCGATGAAGCGGCCGGGGTGGCGTTCTCGATCGACCCGGTGCGCGGCGCGCTCGATCAGGTGTTGATCAACGCCGCGTTCGGCCTCGGCGAAAGCGTGGTCGGCGGCGAGGCGCCGGTGGACGAGTACCGTATTCGCCGCGATGATTTTTCCGAAGTGGAAAGCGTGGTGGTGGACAAACCGGTGGCGCTGGTGGACAGCGCTACCGGTGGCACCCGCGAAGTGGAACTGGATGCGGAAAACGCCGCCCGCGCTGCGCTGGATCCCGCACAACGCCAGGCGGTCGCGCAACTGGCGCTGGCGGCGGAAACCCACTTCGGCTTCCCGCAGGACATCGAATGGGCCTGGCAGGGCGGCCAGCTGTTCCTGCTGCAATCGCGCGCAGTCACCCGCATTCCTGCGCGCTGGACCCGCGACGAATCCGCCGAACGCTTTCCAAATCCCGTCACCCCGCTGACCTGGGATCTGTGCGAAGCCGGCTTCCACGCTTCGCTCAACTACAGTTTCCAGCTGATGGGCCTGCCGCCGTTCGGTGAAAAGTGGTTCGCGATGCGCGACTACTCCATCTACGGCAACCAGAACGCGGTGGACCTCTACCGCGGCCGCACCCCGGTGCGGATGCTGCGCGACGTCGATTCCATCCGCGCCGCACTGCCGGAGATCGCCGAACGCTTCGGCTGGGTGCAGGAGCTGCCGGTGCGCTGGATGCGCGATCTGGACACCTACCTGCTGGGCATCGGCGCGCTGATGCAAGAGCCGCTGGAAGGGCGATCGCTGGCGCAGCTGTGGGATTATGTCCAGCGCATCAACGCGCTGGGCGCACGCTATTTCCTGCCCAATATCGCGATCTCGCTCACCCAGGCCACGCTGTACGCCACCTTGCTGGCGATGCTGCGGCTTGCGCTGCCGGAAGACGAGGCGCGGCACGTGTTCGACCGCCTGATGGCGATGGCCGACACCAAGACCGGACAGGTCAACGCCGAGCTGTGGACGCTGTCGCGCAGCGTGCGCCGCGACGCCGCGCTGACAGCAGCATTTGTCGAAGACGACAGCGCCGCGCTGCTGGCCCGGCTGCCTCAGCACCCGGACTTTGCCGCCGAGTTCACCGAATTCCTCGCCCGCCACGGCCACCGCGAGCTCGATTTCGACGCCTACCACCCGACCTGGCTGGAAGCCCCGACCGTGGTCCTCGACCAGCTGCGTATCCTGGTCCAGCAGGACGACGCCCAGCGCGGCAACGGTGAACACGGACCGCGCGCGGCGCAGATGGCGATGGAGCACGCGGTGATCGAGCACGCGCCCGCCGACCTGCGCTATCTGGTGCGCGAGGTCATCCGCCTGGCGCGCGTCTACACCGCGCTGGACGATCTGGAGCACTACCAGACCACCCGCCTGCACCTGCCATTCCGGCGTGGGCTCAAGGCCATCGGCGCGCAGCTGGTGCAGCGCGGCGTGCTGGCCGATCCGATGGATGTCTATTTCGTGCCGCTGGACGTACTCGACCGGGCGCTGACGACCGGCGATCTGGCACCGATCACGCCGGCCGCCGCGCAGCACAAATCCGGCTACCAGGCGGCCTGCGCGCGCACCCCGGACTGGGTGTATGGCGAAGCCGAAGCCGCGCCGGCCGACGGTGTGCGCGTACTCAAGGGCCTGGGCGGCAGCCCCGGCCGCGTCGAGGGCGAGGTGTTCTTGGTGCGCAGCCCGGAGGATTTCCCGCACTTCCCCAAGGACGCCATCCTCGTCGCACGCACCACCAACCCGGCGTGGACGCCGCTGTTCTACCAGGCGCGCGGCGTCATCACCGAAAGCGGCGGGCCGCTGTCGCACGGCGCCGTCACCGCGCGCGAGCTGGGCCTGCCGGCGGTGATGGGCGTGCGCCAGGTGCTGCAACTGCTGGAAAACGGCCAGCGCGTGCGCGTGGACGGGCGCGCGGGCACCGTCGAACTGCTGTAGCGCCGGTCCGCAGGCCGGCGCCCGGTACACTGGACGCATGGATGTCACCCACCTCCTCGACGGGCTGAACCCGGCCCAGCGCGAGGCCGTTTGCGCCGCGCCCGGCCACATTCTGGTGCTGGCCGGCGCCGGCAGCGGCAAGACCCGCGTCCTCACCCACCGCATCGCCTGGCTGCATGAAGTCGATGGGGTGCCGATGCACGCCATTTTCGCCGTCACCTTCACCAACAAGGCCGCCGGCGAGATGCGCGCACGCATCGCCGCCCAGCTGGGCGAAGCGCCGCGCGGCGCGTGGATCGGCACCTTCCACGGCCTCGCCCACCGCCTGCTGCGGCTGCACTGGCAGGAGGCGAAGCTGCCGGAAGGCTTCCAGATCCTCGATTCCGACGACCAGCTGCGGCTGGTCAAGCGCGTGGCCAAACAGCTCGATCTCGATGACGGCCTGTATCCGCCGCGCCAGATCGCCTGGTGGATCAATGCGCAAAAAGACGAAGGCCGGCGTCCGCAGCACATCCAACCCGAAGGCGATGTCTGGAACGAGGTGCTGCTGCGCGCCTATGCCGCCTACCAGGAACGCTGCGAGCGCGCCGGTCTGGTCGATTTCGCGGAACTGCTGCTGCGCGCGCACGAACTGCTGCGTGACAACCCCGCGCTGCTGGCGCATTACCGCCACCGTTTCACCCACCTGCTGGTCGATGAATTCCAGGACACCAACGCCATCCAGTACGGCTTCGTGCGGCTGCTGGCCGGCGAGAGTGGGCAGGTCTTCGTGGTCGGCGACGACGATCAGGCCATCTACGGCTGGCGCGGTGCCAAGGTCGAGAACGTGCAGCGTTTCCTGCGCGACTTCGGCGGCCAGACCGGCGCCGGCGTGCGCACGATCCGGCTGGAACAGAACTACCGTTCGACCAGCACGATTCTGGATGCCGCCAACGCGGTGATCGCGCACAACGAAGACCGCTTGGGCAAGAAATTGTGGACCGACGCTGGCGCGGGTGAACCGATCGACCTGTTCCACGCCTACAGCGAGGTCGATGAAGCCGAATACGTCATTGATCGCATCGCCCAGTGGGTACGCGAAGGCGGCCGCTTTGGTGACGCCGCAATCCTGTACCGCAGCAATGCGCAGTCGCGCGCGTTCGAAGAAGTGCTGGTGGCGCGACAAATCCCCTATCGCGTCTACGGCGGCGTGCGCTTCTTCGAGCGCGCCGAGGTCAAGGACGCGCTGGCCTACCTGCGCCTGATCGCCAATCGCGATGATGACGCCGCCTTCGAGCGCGCAGTCAACACGCCCACGCGCGGGATTGGTGAGCGCACTCTCGACGAAGTGCGACGCGGCGCGCGCGGCCACGCCGAATCGCTGTGGCGCTCGGCGCGACGGCTGGTCGAAGGCGGCGCGCTCAGCGCACGCGCGCGCAATGCGCTGGCCGGCTTCACCGTCCTGATCGAGACGCTGGGCGAAGAATCCGCCGCCATGCCGCTGGCCGAAAAGATCGACCACGCGCTGGCCCGCTCGGGCCTGCGCGAACACTACGACAAGGAATCGCGCGGCCAGGTCGATTCACGCGTCGACAACCTCGACGAACTGGTCTCGGTGGCCAGCCGCTTCGTGCGCGGCGATGAGGAAGATGCGGCGGCGATGCCGGAGTTGATCGCCTTCCTCGCCTATGCTGCGCTGGAAGCCGGTGAAGGCCAGGCCCAGGCCGGCGAAGACGGCGTCCAGCTGATGACCCTGCACAGCGCCAAGGGCCTGGAGTTTCCGCTGGTGTTCCTGGTCGGGCTGGAAGAGGGCCTGTTCCCGAATTCACGCAGCGCCGAAGAGCCGGGGCGGATGGCCGAAGAACGCCGGCTGGCCTACGTCGGCATCACCCGCGCCCGCCAGCAACTGGTGCTTGCGCACGCCGAATGCCGGCGCATCCACGGCAGCGACCTGTACGGCATCCCATCGCGCTTCCTGCGCGAAATCCCGAAAAGCCTGCTGCGCGACGTGCGCCCGCGGGCAGCGGCTTCGGCAGCGTTCACGCCCAGCCCCGGCTTCCAGCGCAACCCCGGCCACGCCGCGCTGGATGCACCCGCGCTGCGGATCGGTCAGGACGTTTTGCACCCCAGCTACGGCCGCGGCACCGTCACCGATTTCGTCGGCGATGGCCGCTACATCAATATCCAGGTCAACTTCGAGGCCGTCGGCAGCAAATGGCTGAAGCTGGCTTCGGCGAATTTGTCGCCGGCGTGAGGCCTGCGTCCACGATGCGCAGCCAAGCCGTCAGCCCCATACAATGACGGGTTGACGAGAGCGGTAGATGACGATGCACGACGTGCTCCAGCGCATTCTTGCGCGCAAACGCGAGGAGGTGGCCGAACGTCAGGGCCGCGTGCCTCTGGCCGAGCTGCGCGCGCGTGCCGCCGACGCGGCGCCGACGCGCGGGTTTGCCGATGCGATCGCCGAGAAGATCGCGTCCGGCCAGGCGGCCGTGATCGCCGAAATCAAGAAGGCCAGCCCCAGCCAGGGCGTGATCCGCGCCGACTTCGACCCCACCGCAATTGCGCGCAGCTATGCCGAACATGGCGCGGCCTGCCTGTCGGTGCTGACCGACGTCGAATTTTTCCAGGGCAGCGACGCCTTCCTGCAGCAGGCGCGTGCGGCCTGCGCGCTGCCGGTGCTGCGCAAGGATTTCATTGTCGATGCCTGGCAGCTCCACGAGGCGCGCGCGCTGGGGGCCGATTGCGTGCTGCTGATCGCCGCCGCGCTGGATGACGTGCAATTGGCCGAATACGCCTTCCTCGCCGCCGAGCTGGGCATGGACGCGCTGATCGAAGTCCATGATCTCGACGAACTCGAACGCGCGCTGCCGGTGCCAGCGCGTCTGCTCGGCATCAACAACCGCAACCTGCGCAGCTTCGAGGTGTCGCTCGAAACCACGCTTGCGCTCAAGGACGCGGTGCCGGCCGATCGCGTGCTGGTGACCGAAAGCGGTATCCGCAATCATGACGATGTTGCGCGGATGCGTGCCGCCGGCGTGCACGCATTCCTCGTTGGTGAAACCTTCATGCGCCAGCCTGATCCGGGCGGAGCCTTGCAGGACTTGTTCGCGTGAGCGAGCACTTCCCCGCGCCGGCCGCCGCTGCGCCGCTGGTGGTGTTCGATTTCGACCACACCCTGTGCGACGGCGACGCCGGCACTGGTTTCTACCGCTGGTTGATCGGGCGGGCCTGGTGGCGTGGGTTGCTGGCGCTGCTGGTGGCGCCGGTGGCGGGCCCGATGCTGGCCTTCCTGCCCACCCGCAAGCGCGGGATTTCCGCGTTTGTCTGGGCAGGCAGCGTGGGTGAACGGCTGTCGCTGGACGCGTTGATCGACCGCTACGTTGCGCTGCATGAAACCAAACTGCGCGCCAGCGCCTTGCCGATCGCGCTGGCGGTGTTCGCCGAGCACCGGCACAAGGGCGATCGCGTGGTGGTGGCCACCGGCGCGCCGCCGCGGCTGGCGCGGGCAATCTTGGAACGGGTGGCCGGTGACGCCGATTTGCCGGTGCTCGGCACCGAATTGGGTCCCGGTTGCGGCGGTCTTGTCGTCGCCCGCCATTGTCACCACGCGATGAAGCTGGCGATGCTGCGCGATGCCGGCTTCACCCAGCCGGTTGCGGTGGCCTACAGCGATTCCAGCGCCGACCTGCCGCTGCTGCAGACCGCACAACATCCAGTGGTGGTCAATCCGAAGCCGGCGCGCGTGGCCCTGTTCCGCCGCGTGCTGCCGCCCGGTACGCCGATCCTGCACTGGGGCTGCCCGGGGCGGGCGGGCGCGCGGGGGCAGGGCGAAGCGGAGTGACGGTCGACCTGCGCGCGGACGGGATCAGCGCTCCGAATGCCCGGTCTCGTCGTACTGGCGCGGCGCCAGCGCCTGCGGGTTGATCAGATCGACGAAGGCGCGGGCCTGCTTGCTCAGGTATTTGCCCTTGCGCATGACGATGCCGTAGCTGCGCGCCGGGAACCAGTTGGACAGCGAGCGCGTGGCCAGCCGCTGGTGGTCGGCTTCGGTCAGGCAGATCGCCGTCACAATGCTGATGCCCAATCCCATCGCCACGTATTGCTTGATCACCTCCCAGCCGCCGACTTCCAGCGCGACGGTATAAGGGACGCGGTTCTGCTGGAACACCAGGTCCACCAGCCGGTAGGTGGTCAGGCGCTTGGGCGGCAGGATCAAACCGTAGGGCGACAGGTCGTCGAGGCGCAGGTCGCGCTTGCGCGCCAGCGGGTGATCCAGTGGCGTAATCAGCATGGGTTCGAAGCGATACACCGGGGTGTAGCTCAGGTCGGCCGGGACGTCGAGCATCGAGCCCACGGCCAGGTCCACGCCATCGCCGCGCAGCAAGTCCAGGCCGCTGGCACCCGTCACGTTGTGCAGGGCCAGACGCACGTCGGGGTGGGCCTTGCGGAAGGCTTCCACGAACTGCGGCAGCAGGTACAGGATGGTGGAACTGCCGGCGGCGACGTGCAGTTCGCCGGCGTCCAGCCCGCGCACGCGCTCACGGAAGTTGGCGGCCAGATTGTCCAGCCCTTCCACCAGCGGACGCGCCATGTCGTAGAGCAGCTCACCTTCCCGTGACAGGGTCAGCCGGCGTCCGCTGCGCTCCAGCAGGCGCACGCCCAATTCGCGTTCCAACGCCTGCAATTGCAGCGAAACGGCGGGTTGGCTGAGGAAAAGCGCCTCGGCGGCACGGGAAATCGAACCGAGCCGGGCGATCTGGCAAAACGCCCGCAGTGGCTTCAGGCGCGAACCTTTGTAGGCGAATCGCAGCGCAGAAGTGGGGCTGTTGGCCATTGATATTGCTTGGATATTTAAGAAATTTATGATTTACATTGACAAATCTGGTTTGTCAAATACCAAACGGTTGCGGATGGTGAAACCCCCTCACCTGACGGAGCCACCGATGTCGGCAGTTCTGCAAGATCGCCTCGAATCGGGCGTCGAGATCACCCGGACGCTGCCCGGCCAGGGCGCGATCCTGACCCCGGAGGCGCTGGCATTGCTGTCCAAGCTGCACCGCCGCTTCGAGCCCGAACGGCAGGCGCGGTTGGCCGCACGCCAGACCCGGCAGGCGGCCTTTGACGCTGGCGCCCTGCCGGATTTCCGGCCGGATACCGCCACGATCCGCGCCGGTGAATGGACGGTGGCGGCCACCCCGGCCGCGCTGCGCGACCGCCGGGTCGAGATCACCGGGCCGGTCGATCCGAAGATGGTGATCAACGCGCTCAATTCCGGCGCCAACTGCTTCATGGCCGATTTCGAGGACAGCACCAGCCCGACCTGGGCCAACCTGATCGGCGGCCAGTGGGCCTTGCGCGCGGCGGTGCGCGGCACGCTCGCCTTCACCGCCGACAACGGCAAGCACTACACGCTCAAGCCGGAAGCCGAGCAGGCGGTGCTGCTGGTGCGGCCGCGTGGCTGGCATCTGGATGAAAAACACGTGTTGGTCGATGGTCAGCGGATCTCGGCCGCGCTGTTCGACGCCGCCTTGTTCCTGCTGCACAACGCGGCGTTGCTGGGCGGCAGGGACCGCGGCCCCTACCTGTACCTGCCCAAGCTGCAGTCGATGGAAGAAGCCGCACTGTGGGAGCAGGCGCTGGCCTGCATCGAGAGCGAACTCGGCCTGCCGCACGGCCAGGTCAAGGTGACGGTGCTGATCGAAACCCTGCCGGCCGCGTTCGAGATGGACGAGATCCTGCACGCGCTGAAAGCCCGCATCGTCGGCCTCAACTGTGGGCGCTGGGACTACATTTTTTCCTGCATCAAGACCTTCCGCCGCCACCGCGACCACGTGTTCCCGGAACGCGGCCAGGTCGGCATGACCCGACCGTTCCTGCGCGCCTATTCCGAACTGTTGATCAAGACCTGCCACCGCCGTGGCGCCCACGCGATGGGCGGGATGGCCGCGCAAATCCCGATCAGCGGCGATCCGGCGGCCAACGAGGCCGCGCTGGAGAAAGTGCGCGCCGACAAGCTGCGCGAGGTGACTGCGGGCCACGACGGCACCTGGGTGGCGCACCCGGCGCTGATTCCGCTGGCGCGCGAGGTGTTCGATGCGCGCATGCGCAGCCCGAACCAGAAGCACGTCTTGCGCGATGACGTGGAAGTGGATCGCGACGATCTGATCGAACCAGTGGTTGGCACCATCACCCGCGCCGGCTTCGAGAACAATGTCGAGGTCTGCGTGCGCTATCTGGCCGCATGGCTGGACGGCAATGGCTGCGTGCCGATCCACCATCTGATGGAGGATGCGGCGACCGCCGAGATTGCCCGCGCCCAGCTGTGGCAATGGCTGCACTACGCGGACGGCGGCGGCGAGCCGCTGGCGCTGGAGGATGGCAGCCCGATCGATTTCGTCCTGCTCGATCGCATCCTGATCGGTTTGCCCAGCCGTTTGGCCCGGATTCCCGGAATGCCCGGCGCCGACCACGTCGGCGAGGCCATCGGTCTCCTTGATCGCCTGACCCACGCCGACGCGCTGGCTGATTTCCTCACCCTTCCCGCGTACGAGCGCATCGACTGAAACCGCACCGATCCACGCTGTCCTGCACCGACCCCACCATCCAACGAGGCCATCCATGAAGAACCCTCTCCCCACTGCCGAACAGATCAACCTTGACTGGGCCAACAATCCGCGCTGGGCCGGCATCACCCGCACCTATTCCGCCGCCGACGTGGCCCGCCTGCGTGGCACCGTCCACATCGAGCACTCGCTGGCGCGGCTGGGTGCCGAGAAGTTGTGGAAGTCGCTGCATCAGGAAGATTTCGTCAACGCGCTGGGCGCGCTGACCGGCAACCAGGCCATGCAGCAGGTCAAGGCCGGGCTGAAGGCGATCTACCTGTCCGGCTGGCAGGTCGCCGCCGACGCCAACGTCGCCGGCGAGATGTATCCGGACCAGTCGCTGTATCCGGCCAATTCGGTGCCGCTGGTGGTCAAGCGCATCAACAACGCGCTGCTGCGCGCCGACCAGATCAGCCACGCCGAAGGCGACCACGGCATCGACTACCTGCAGCCGATCGTGGCCGACGCCGAAGCGGGTTTCGGTGGCGTGCTCAACGCCTTCGAGCTGATGAAGGGGATGATCGAGGCGGGTGCGGCCGGCGTCCACTTCGAGGACCAGCTGGCCAGCGTCAAGAAGTGTGGCCACATGGGCGGCAAGGTGCTGGTACCGACCCGCGAGGCGGTGGAAAAACTGACCGCGGCGCGGCTGGCCGCTGACGTGTGCGGCGTGCCGACCCTGATCGTGGCGCGCACCGACGCCGAAGCCGCCGACCTGCTGACTTCGGACGTGGACGACAACGACAAGCCGTTTTGCACCGGTGAGCGCACCGTCGAAGGCTTCCACAAGACCCGCAATGGCCTGGGCCAGGCCATCAGCCGCGGCCTGGCGTATGCGCCCTACGCGGATCTGGTGTGGTGCGAAACCGGCAAGCCGGATCTGGAGTTCGCGCGCAAGTTCGCCGAGGCGATCCATCGCAAATTCCCCGGCAAGCTGCTGGCCTACAACTGCTCGCCGAGCTTCAACTGGAAGAAGAATCTGGACGACGCCACCATCGCCAAGTTCCAGCGTGAGCTGGGCGCGATGGGCTACAAGTTCCAGTTCATCACCCTGGCCGGCTTCCACGCCCTCAACTACGGCATGTTCGAGCTGGCCCACGGCTACGCGCGGCGGCAGATGAGCGCCTTCGTCGAATTGCAGGAAAAGGAATTCGCCGCCGCCGAACGCGGCTTCACCGCGGTCAAGCACCAGCGCGAGGTCGGCACCGGTTATTTCGATGCCGTCACCCAGACCGTTCAGGGCGGACAAAGCTCCACGGTGGCGCTCAGGGGCAGCACCGAAGAGGAACAGTTCCACGGCAAGCGCGCGGCGGCCTGATTCGGCCCAGAGCGGGCGTTGACGGGCCGGCCAAGCGCCGGCCCGGAGCTTGCGGCGCTGGCGTGCGGCGTGCCGGTGCCGCCGACGGCACGCGGATGCGTTCGTTAGCGCGCCGGCATCTGCCGCGAGCGGTTCAGGCAGCGGCGCGTTCACCTTGTCGCTCCAGCGTGCGATAGCCGATGGCTTCGGTCAGGTGCGGGGTTTCGATGGTCGCGCTGTCGGCCAGATCGGCGATCGTGCGCGCCACCCGCAGGATGCGGTGCAGGGAGCGAGCCGACAGTTGCAGGGATTCCACCGCATGCTCCAGCAGGCTGCTGTCACGTGGCGCCAGCCGGCAGAACGCATTGGTCTGGCTCTGGCCCAGGCGCGCGTTTGGCAGCGGGCCGCGCGCGCGTTGATGCGCGCGTGCGGCCACCACCCGGGCCTGAACGTCGGCGCTGGATTCGCCCGCCGGCGCATCCGTGCGCAGCAGGGTAGGCGCCAGTCGCGGCACTTCCACATGCAGATCGATGCGCTCCATCAGCGGTCCGGAAATGCGGGCGCGGTAGCGGCGGATCATGTCGCTGCTGCACAGGCAGCGGCCGGACGGATCCCCGGCCCAGCCGCAGGGGCAGGGGTTCATCGCGGCGACCAATTGGAAACGGGCCGGAAAGCTGCAATGGCGCGCGGCGCGCGAGATGCCGACGCTGCCCGATTCCAGCGGTTCGCGCAGCACCTCCAGCGCGTGCCGGCTCCACTCCGGAAGCTCATCGAGAAACAGCACGCCGTGGTGGGCCAGCGAGATTTCGCCGGGGCGTGGATCGGCACCGCCACCGACCAACGCCACCGCGCTGGCGGTGTGGTGGGGGGCGCGGAACGGGCGCTGGAGCCACTGCGCCAAATCCAGCCCGTGGCCGCTGGCGCTGGCAATGCTGGCCACTTCCAGCGCTTCGGCTTCGGAGGGCTCGGGCAGGATGCCGGCCAGCCGCGATGCCAGCAGGGTTTTGCCGCTGCCGGGCGGACCGATGAGCAACAGGTGGTGGGCGCCGGCGGCGGCGATTTCCAGCGCCCGTCGCGCCTGCGTTTGTCCGCGCACGTCGGCAAGGTCGGGCAGCGGCGCCCGCTGGCAGTCCTGCGGCGCGGCCTGCGGCAGCCCGACGCGTCCTTCAAGCGCGGCGCAGACTTCCAGCAGGGTGCGCGCGGTGCGCACTTCGACGCCGCTGGCGAGTGCGGCTTCGGCGCCGTTGTCGGGGGCGACGATCAGCCGGTGGCCACTGGCAGCGACCGCCAGTGCGGCTGCCAGCGTGCCGTCGCAACCGCGCAGCGCGCCGGTGAGCGCCAGTTCGCCGAGAAATTCCCAGCCGGCCAGGGCCTCGACCGGAATCTGGCCGCTGGCGGCAAGGATGCCCAGCGCGATCGCCAGATCGAATCGGGCTCCGTCCTTGGGCAGGTCGGCGGGCGCCAGGTTGACGGTGATCCGGCGGGCGGGAAATTCGAATTGGGCGCACTGGATGGCGGCGCGAACGCGATCCTTGGCCTCGCGCACCGCGGCCTCCGGCAGGCCGACGATCGACATCGCCGGCAGCCCACCGCCGAGATGCACCTCGACCCGGACGGCTGGCGCATCGACACCGATCCGGGCGCGGCTGTGCACGACGGCAAGGTTCATCACGACACCTCAAGGACGACCGGGTGTGCGGGCCACGCCGCGGTGCCAACGCCCCCACTGCGCTTCCAGCACCGCCAGTCGGTCCCGGGTGAGGGTGAGCTGGGCGCGCTGGAGTTCGAATTCGGTGCGGCTGACCAGACCCAGTGCGCCGAGGGTGTCGCGCAGGACGATCTTGAAGTTCTCGCGCAGCTCGTCGCGCTCGTCCCGCGGATGCGGTGGAACGAGGTTGGCAAGGCGGCGCGCAAGTTCGTCGAGCTGGTTGAGATCCTGGATTTGCAGTGCGTTCATGGCGGTCCTCCGGTGGCCGGGCCAGATTGCGCGTTGCGCACGCCGCCGGCACTCGGGGGACTGCGCGCGCAAAGGTCGGACAATTCCCGGCACGGGCGTCAGGGAATTGCCGGCCCGCGGTATCCTGCCCGCAACCACGGGAGGCAATGCGATGAAGATGGTGATGGCGGTGATCAAGCCCTTCAAACTCGATGACGTGCGCGAAGCGCTGGCGGAGGCCGGCGTGGCGGGGATCACCGCGACCGAAGTGAAGGGCTTCGGGCGCCAGAAGGGTCACACCGAGCTGTACCGGGGCGCCGAATACGTGGTCGACTTCCTGCCCAAGATCAAGCTGGAAATTGCCGTCACCGACGACCAGGTCGAGGCCGTGACGGAGGCCATCGTTAAGGCTGCCGGCACCGGCAAGATCGGCGATGGCAAGCTGTTCGTCTGGGATCTGGAACGGGTGGTGCGGATTCGCACCGGCGAGCTGGATGCCGATGCGCTGTAAGGCCGCGCCGGCGTGACCCGGGTTCAGTCGGCAGGTTCGCGCCAGACCCCGAGCAGCGCATGCAGAACCACGACCAGCGCCCAGCTCAGCCACAGCGTCCACAGCACGTGCGAGAAGAAGTGCGCGCCGCGCATCTGCTGAACCAGGCCGAAGCCCAGGCACAGCGCGACGGCGCCGAGCCCCGCGCGCCGGCTGAAGCGGCGATCCTCCGGGTAACGCAGCAAGGCAAAGGCCAACAGCCAGCTGCTGACTGAAACGAAGCCGGCGGGGAAACAGTGCCCGGCCTGGCTCACCTGCGTCGAAAACAGCGCCGACACATCGAAATAAGGGGCGTACCCGCCATAGCGATCGACGTCCCACGGGCAGTGCATCGGGGACAGGCGTTTGCCGATCTGCACCACGGTGGGGATAACGAAGATGGCGGCGGCGACCAGCCGCCAGCGGCGCGCATCGTTGGCTTTGCGGTGGCGCCAGGCGATCCACAGGCAGGCCAGGGCGGCGAGGATCAGGACGTTCTTGAAGCCGCTGTGGATCAGGGTCTTGGCCCACCATGCGTTGCGTTGGGGCCACAGCATGCTGCCGAAATCGAAAAACGGGTCCGCCAGCAGCAGGTCGAGCCGATTGTCCCTGAACAGGAACAGCAGGGCCAAAGCGCTGGCTGCAAGCAGCAGGCTTTGGCGCAGGTAGAACCGGGCCCAGAACGTCGGCATGCGGGAGGCTTCAGAAAGAAAACTGCGCGATTCTACGCGCGCGCCGTGAACGCCGGAGGGATTGCCGGCAGCATGGCGGTTCAGGATTCCACGCGATTCCGGCCGCGATCCTTGGCGCGATACAGCGCCGCATCGGCGCGGGCCAGCAGAGCCTCGCGGGTGTCGCCCGGTTCGAATTGGGCGATGCCGATGCTCACGGTGAGGGTCAGAGCCGGGTCGATGTCGGCCAGCGCGTGCGCGCGCGTGGCGTCCAGCAAGCGGGTGGCAGCGACCTGTGCCTGTTCGCGACTGGTGTCCGGACAGAGAATCAGGAATTCCTCGCCGCCGATGCGACCCAGCCGGTCGTACTCTCGCAGCTGCTGTTTCCAGATTGCGGTGGCCGCGTGCAGGACGCGATCACCGGCGGCATGCCCGTGGTGGTCGTTGATTGTCTTGAAGTGATCCAGATCGAGCATCAGAATCGACAGCGGTTGCCCGCTGGCCGCGGCCAGGCCCAATTCGTGGTCCAGCCCGGCTTCGATCGCGCGCCGGCTGGCGATGCCGGTCAGGGAGTCGGTCATCGCCAAGGCGCGCAATGTCCCGGATTTGCGCCATTGCCGCAGTGCCAGCCAGACCAGCAGGGCCACCAGCAGTGCGCCGAGCAGGAGCGCCAGCCGCTGCCAGTGGCGGATGCTTTGCAGGGCCTTGACCTGCTGCAGGCGTGAAGCCGCTTCGGCGCGCAGGCGCCGATTCTCGAAATCGCGGCGCCGGATTTCGTATTCGTATTCCAGCAGGCGGTTTTGCTGGAACCGCATCTTGCCCTGCAAGCTTGACTGCAAGTCGCTGTAGCGCTTGTAGTCGGCCAGCGCCGCGGTGGTCTCTCCCAGCGCTTCCTCGCTGGCGGATCGGGCGCGGAACAGCGTGGCCAGATAGCGCTCGTTGCCGTCACGCTCGATCAGGGGCTGCGCCACGCGGTAATGGGCAAGCGCCGCTTGATGTTCGCCCGTGCCGGCCAGCGCCTGTCCGGACAGCAGCGCCAGTACGTCCGCGTTCCAGTGGTCTTCGCGTGTTTGTGCAAAGGACTGGGCTTGGGCAAGCAGGTCGAATGCGGCGTCGAACTGCTTCTGGTCGATCAGGACGGTGGCCATCGCGATCTGCACGCTGGCGATGCTCGCGTCATCCTGGTGGCTGCGGGCGACCGCGAGGGCTTCGCGCAATGGCGCCTCGGCCTTGTTCGGGTCGCCGGCCTCGTCGTAGAGATAGCCCAGCTGGATGTTGTAGGTGACCACCCGCTCCCAGTCGCGCTGTTCTTCCATGCGGTTGATGGCGTGGGTGAAGTAGCGCTCGGCCTGGGCCCAGTCGCCCATGCGGCGGTAAGCCACCGCCGTCAGCATCATCAGTGCGTCGATTTCATGTTCGATCCCGGCTTCGCGGTAGCTGGCGCGGGCGCGCTGGAAATCCAGCAGGGCCTTGGCCTGCTCGCCCATGTCCGACAACAGCGACCCCCGCAGGGACAGCGCTTCGGCGAACAACTGGCGTTCTTCCGAATTTTGCAGCAGCGCCACCATGCGCCCGGCTTCCTCCAGCGCCTGTTTTCCGCCTTTCAGGACAGAAAGGAAATCGACCCGGCAGAAGATCGCGCGGCCCTGCGAGGCGATGTCCCCGGCCGCTTGCGCACGCGCCAGCGCGTCCGTGGCGTAGGCCAGTCCTTTGGCTGAATCCTTCCAGCGCTCGCTGCTGCAGTAGACCGAGCGGAACTGGACATCGCGCGCCTTGTCACCGGGGGGCAGCAGGACCCGCAGGCGTTCGAGGTTGGCGTCGTAATCGACGAAGCTGGAATCCATCGACGACGGGCCCACGACCCGTTCGAACACGGCATCGAAGCGGGCAGCGCGATCTGCGCCGGTTGCGGGTGCCACCTGCTGCGCGCCCGTTGCCAAGGCGATGGACGCCAGCAACAGCGACAACAGGCAGCGCAACAGGGCAAGGCGTCGCTTCATGGGCATCCCGGAACCAGCCAACCGTGGACCATAACGGCAACCCGACTCGGCTTCCGTGCGCAAGTTCCAACTTCAGACAGTCCGAACCGTCCAGCATTGCTTTCAGCAGGGTAGCGCGCCTGTTCAGCCCGCCAACGCCCGGGCGACGAACGGCGGCAGCGCCTGCGCTGCCTTGTGCACGTCAGCGGAGTAATAGCGCGTGTCGAAGCGTTTGGCGCGTGCGGCGTCTTCGCGAAAGCCGAAATCGGCGGTCGCGGCTTTCTGCGCGAGGGTGCAGCTCCACCAGCCGGTGGGGTAGCAGGGCTGCGGGAACGGCAGGGTCTGGAAACTGTGGAAGCCGGCCTTGCCCATCTCCGCACGCATCGCCTTGATCAGGTCGAGCAGCGCCAGCGGCGATTCACTTTGCTGCACGAGGATGCCGTCGGCCTTCAGCGCGCGGTGGCAGCTCTCGTAAAACGCCTGGTTGAACAGGCCTTCGGCCGGGCCGACCGGATCGGTGGAATCAACGATCACGATGTCCACGCTGTTCGGCGCGCAGTGGGCCATCCAGGCAATCCCGTCGTCGAACAGCAGTTCGGCGCGCGGATCGTGATTGGATTCGCAGAGTTCGGGGAAGTGTTTCTCCGCCATCCGCGTCACCTGTTCGTCGATGTCGCACTGGATGGCCTGCTCCACGCCCGGATGCCGCAGCACTTCGCGCAGGGTGCCGCAATCGCCGCCGCCGATGATCACCACGCGCCTGGGGTCGGCGTGGGTGAACAGCGCCGGGTGCGCCATCATCTCGTGGTAGAAGAAATTGTCGCGGGTGGTGAGCATCATCGCGCCGTCGATCAGCATCAGGTTGCCCCAGTCGGTCGATTCGAAGATCTCGATCTTCTGAAACGGCGACTGCACCTCGTCCAGCTTGCGGGTCACGCGAAAGCCGATTGACGAGCCGGTGTGCTCGAAGTTCTCATGCAGCCAGATGGCCTCGCTCATGGCGGAATTGTCCTCTGCGATACAGGCGCGGATTGTATCGAGGATTGGTCAGGGGTTGACCGGGACCCGGACCGGTGCCCCGGTTATTCTTGGACTGGACCGTGTCCGAACGGCGCTGGCGCAGCCGCTTTCCCGAACTTGCAAAGGAGTCAGTGACATTGGAGACGACCGAGTTTGACGCGATCACCGCCGCCGAGCTGCAAGCAGCCGGCAGCCGCAAATGGACGGCTTTCCCCGGCTGCATCGGCGCCTTCATCGCGGAAATGGATTTCGGCATCGCGCCGCCGATCCAGCAGGCGCTTGCGCAGGCGATGCACGATGGACTGACCGGCTATCTCACCCCCAGGCTGTTGCAGGACCTGGGCGAAGCCTGCGCGCAATGGCAGCAGACCCACCATGCGTGGACGGTGGCGCCCGCTGACGTCAAGGTGATGCCCGATGTCTTGAGTGCCCTGGAAGTGGTGCTGCGGCATTTTCTGCCGATCGGCACGCCGGTGGTGGTGCCGGTGCCCTGCTACATGCCGTTCATCCCCATCCTGAATTGGGTGGGCAACCCGGTGATCCAGCTGCCGATGCTGCGCACGCCGGACGGCTGGCAGATGGACGAGGCGGGGCTGGAGGCCGCCTTTGCCGGCGGGGCCGGGATGCTGTTGTTGTGCAATCCGCACAACCCCATCGGCAAGGTGTATCGCCGTGACGAATTGGAGCGCATCAGCGCGATTGCGGGCCGCCATCGCGCCCGGGTGTTTGCGGATGAAATCCACGCTCCGCTGGTATTTTCCGGCCAGCAGCACGTGCCCTATGCCGCCATCAACGAAGCCGCTGCGCAGCAGGCCATCACGGCGGTGTCGGCCTCGAAAATGTGGAACTTGGCCGGGCTGAAGTGCGCGCAATTGATCCTGAGTCGCGATCAAGATCGTGCGCTGTGGCGGAAGATCGGCCATCACGTCAACGACGCCACTTCGACTTTTGGCGTGATTGCGCACACTGCGGCCTGGGCGCAGGGCGAGCCGTGGCGAGCGCAGGTGTTGACATACCTGCAAGGCAATCGCGATGTGCTGGCGCAGCGTTTGGCACGGCAACTGCCTCAGATCGCCCATATTCCCGCTCAGGGCACCTATCTGGCGTGGCTGGATTGCCGCGCGTTGGCACTGACACCCACGCCGCAGGCGTTTTTCCGGCAACAGGCCAAGGTGGCGTTGACCGACGGCGGTGAGTGCGGTGACGGCGGACAGGGCCATGTCCGCTTCAATTTCGCCCTGCCGCGCCCGCTGCTGGAGCAGGCCGTGGCGCAGATGGCGGACGCGGTGGCGGCGCGCTAGCGACGCCGGCAGGCAAGGCGGGCGCGTGCGGCCTACAATGCGCGTCCTTCCTGTTCTACCGGTGGCCTTGCAATGAGTCAGTGGACGCTGGACCTCGCCCGCAAGACGTATTCCATCCCGCACTGGGCGGATGGATATTTCGATATCGGCACGGGTGGGCGCATGCGCGTGCGCCCGTGCGGCGCGGGCGGGCCGGATTTCGCGCTCCCGGAGATCGTTGATGCGGCGATGGCGCAGGGCGCCAAGCTGCCGCTGCTGGTGCGCTTCCCGGAAATCCTCGGCGACCGCCTCGGCAAGCTGCAGGCCGCATTCGCACAGGCCCGGAAAGATTGGGATTACGCCGGTGGCTATACCGCCATCTATCCGATCAAGGTCAACCAGCACGCCGGCGTCGCAGGGACCCTGGC
Source organism: Thermomonas sp. (assembly GCF_023953935.1). GTDB lineage: Bacteria > Pseudomonadota > Gammaproteobacteria > Xanthomonadales > Xanthomonadaceae > Thermomonas. Next base: position 64,205 of record NZ_JAMLIW010000006.1, read on the forward strand.
CAGCCATCACGGTGATGGCTTTGGTCTGGAAGCGGGCAGCAAGCCCGAGCTGATGGCGGTGCTGGCGCTGTCGCGTCCCGGCGGCACGATTGTCTGCAACGGCTACAAGGACCGCGAATACATCCGGCTGGCGCTGATCGGGCGCAAGCTGGGCCTGGAGACTTACATCGTCATCGAGAAACCGTCCGAGCTGAGGCTGGCGCTGGAAGAAGCGGAAAAACTCGGCGTGCAGCCGGGCCTGGGCGTGCGCATGCGGCTGACGTCGCTGGGCGCAGGCAAATGGCAGAACAGTGGCGGCGACAAGGCCAAGTTCGGCCTCGATCCGCGCCAGCTGCTGACCCTGTGGAAGGAGCTGCGCGATTCCGGCATGGGCGATTGCCTGCAGCTGCTGCACTTCCACATGGGCAGCCAGATTTCCAACGTGCGCGATATCGCCGCCGGCATGCGCGAGGCCACCCGCTATTTCGTCGAGCTGAGCAAACTGGGCGCGAAGATCAGCCACGTCGATGTCGGCGGTGGGCTCGGAATTGATTACGAAGGCACTCGCAGCCGTTCCTACAATTCGGTCAATTACGGCATCCACCATTACGCCTCCAGCATCGTGCAGCCGCTGGCCGAAGCCTGCGCGCGCGAAGGCCTGGCGCCGCCGCGCATCCTCACCGAATGCGGGCGCGCGATGACCGCCCACCACGCGGTGCTGGTCACCAATGTCAGTGAAGTCGAACGCGCCCCGGAAGGCCGCGTGCCTGACGTGCACGCCGATGAATCGCAGCCGGTGCGGCAACTGCGCGAACTGCACGCCGAGATGGCGCAGCGGCCGGCGGTGGAGGTGTTCCACGAGGCCACCCAGGCGCATCAGGAAGGCGTGAGCCTGTATGCACTCGGGCAACTGGATCTGACCCAGCGCGCGCGCATCGACGATCTCTTCTACGCCATCGCGCACGCGGTGAAAGCGCGCCTGACCTATGACGAAAAGAGCCACCGCGACCTGCTGGATGAACTCAACGAGCGCCTGGTGGACAAGTACTTCGCCAACTTCAGCGTCTTCGAGTCGATGCCGGACGTGTGGGCGATCGACCAGATCTTCCCGATCGTCCCGATCGAGCGTCTGGACGAAGCGCCCACCCGGCGCGGCATCATTGCCGACATGACCTGCGACTCCGACGGCAAGATCGACACCTACGTCGAAAACGAGGATCTGGACAGCTCGCTGCCATTGCACGAATTGCGCAAGGGCGAGCGCTACCGGATCGGCTTCTTCCTCGTCGGCGCCTACCAGGAGATCCTCGGCGACATCCACAACCTGTTCGGCGATACCGACGCCATCGAAGTGAAGGCCAGCGGCGCCGGCTACGCCATCAGCCAGCAACGCCGTGGCGACACCACCGACGTGATGCTGGATTACGTCGGCTACAAGCTCGACGACCTGCGCCGCCGCTACCGCGCGCTGGTGACCTCCGCCGATCTTGGCGGTGCCGAAAGCGAGCGCCTGAGCGAAGCTCTGGAACGCGGGTTGACCGCGTACACCTATCTGGATGCTGCGCCGGCTTGATGTTGCTGCCTCGTTTGCGGTGTAAGGCGCCCAAGTCCGGGATCACATCGACAACGCGGTTTCCATGATCGGCTTGGCCCAGTCGGGCATGTCCCGCAAGCCCTGCACGTCGCGCGGCCAGGCGATGTGTCCGCGCTCCATTTGCAGCAGCAGGCGCGGGTTGGGCATCGGCTGGCCGAGGACGGCGTCGATGCTGTTGTCGTACACCTGCAATTGCGCGAGGAAGGGCAGTAGCGCGATCAGGTTGCGCCGCGAGGCGGTGTAGCGTTCGCGCACCTTGGCTTCGGGGATGTCGTGGCCGCCACGGGTGACACGCTGCCGCACGCGGACAATGTGATGTTCCGGCGTGTCCAGGCCGCAGAACCACATCAACACGTCATGGGTGGTGGCGGCTTCGCGCAGCTTCGCCGGGACGGAGTTCCCGCCCAGCGTGGTCTCGAAGGCGTGGCTGTGCCTCCCGGCGAGGGCGATTTCCAGGCGACGCATGCCTTCCTGCCATGCTTCGGCGTTGGCTTCGGTGGGTGAGCAGCCGGAGGCGGCAAGCAGGTCGCGTGCGTAGTCGTCGGGGTTGAACCATGTCTTGCCCGCACGACGCAGCAGATCGCCGCCCACCGAGCTTTTGCCCGCACCGTTGACGCCGGCCAGCACGAACAGCTTGGGCTTGACCATGGCTCAGAACTCGTCGCCGGTGAAGATTTTCCCGCCAAGATCCAGGGGCTTGTTGAACAGGCTGTCGAGCATGTCGCCTGCGCCCGGCTCATCCAGCCATTGCAGGCGTTCGTCGTATTTGCGACGCAACTGCTCTACCACGGCGCGATCTTTTTCCCCCGCATCGATCAGCAGCTGCAGGATGCGGTTGTATTCCTCCACCGGCAGGATCACCGCTTCGGGCTGCTTGTGGTTGGTCACCAGCACCTTGCCGTTCTTGGCCACCAGCTTCATCACCCCGCGCCAGCCCAGCTTTTTCACGTCGGAGGCGGGGGTCTGGGGCAGGGCGCTCGCGGGTTTCGGGGTGGTGGCAGCGTTCATGGCCGATCTCCAGCAGAAGATGAGGCCAATATACCCTTTTTGGGGAAAACAGGCTGAATAGGTAAAATTCCCAAAATAGCCAGAATCAGCCGTCGCGATGCACCTGAAACCCCGCGAACGACTGCGAGGTCGGCATCAGTTCGATGCGGTTGATGGTCAGGTGCGGCGGCAGGGTGGCCACCCAGAAGATCGTGTCGGCGATGTCCTCGGCGGTCATCGGGTGGGCGCCGGCGTAGAGCTTGTCGGAGGCGGTCTGGTCGCCGTGGGTGCGGACCACGGTGAACTCGGTTTCGGCCATGCCCGGCTCGATCGCCGTCACCCGCACGCCGGTACCGTGCAGGTCGGCGCGCAGGTTCAGCGAGAACTGGCTGACGAAGGCCTTGCTGCCGGCGTAGACGTTGCCGCCGGTGTAGGGGTAGATCGCCGCGGTGGAGCTGATGTTGATGAGCGCGCCTTTGCGTGCGATCAGCGTCGGCAGCAGGGCGTGGGTCAGCGTCACCAGCGCCGTCACGTTGGTGTCGATCATGGTTTTCCAGTCCGACAGCAGCGCGTCCTGCGCCGGCTTCGTCCCCTGCGCCAGACCGGCGTTGTTGACCAGCAGGTCGATGCCGCGGAAGCGTTCCGGCAGCGCGGCCAGCGCGGCGCGCATCGCGGCTTCGTCGCGGATGTCGAAACAGGCGGTGTGCAGGGCGTCACCGAGTTCGGCGCGCAGGGCGTCCAGCCGCTCGGCGCGGCGACCGGCGGCGATGACCTGCCAGCCGTTGTCGATGAATTTGCGCGCTGCGGCGCGGCCGAAGCCGGCGGTGGCGCCGGTGATGAGGGCGGTGCGGGGAGATGTCGTCATCCCCGCATTCTACGACGGCGCTACCACAGGCCGGGCAGCAGGCGGGCGGTGTGGCGGGCGTGGTCCGGCCAGGTCTCGGGGAATGCCTGCGCCAGCGCGCGCTCTTCGATGCGGATGCGGTGCAGGAAGACGGCGAGAACGGGAAAGAAGATCAGTCCCATCGACACGAAGTCCCCTTGGCACAGGCCCAGGCCGAAAAAGCTGGTCAGCGCGCCGGTGTAGGACGGGTGCCGCAGCCAGTGGTAAGGGCCGGTGCGAACGATGTGCTGGTCGCCGCCGGTGGCGACATCGACGGTGAAAAAGCGCCCCAGCACGCGGATCGACCACCAGCGCAGCAGCAGCCCCAGCGCAATCAAGCCCATGCCGGCAAAGAACGCCGGGTGGCGCGTTGATTCCGGAAATGGCAGCAGGTGCAGGTAGGAGAAAAAAACGCCGGCGAAGATACTGACGAAGATGACCCACCACAGCCGCTTCAGGCTGCCCTGGTCCTGGCGATTGCTGTCGGCGTTGGCGCGGCGGCGCAGGCTGAGCCAGATTTCGCTGCCAACCCAGAGGACGATCAGGCTGTAATAACCGATGGTCAGGAACATGGCACGCGTCCAGACGGAAAGTTCAGGCGCAGGTTGGCCCCGCGCCCATCGCCGCAACAGTGACAACCATCATGCGCAGCGCATGCGGTTCCGTCGCCGCGCTCACTTCGCCTTGATTGCCATCGCCGGCAGCCCGCCGCCGGCCAGCTTGGCCTTGGCGTCGGCCAGTTCCGAAGCGGTGCCGTAGGGCCCCATCCGCACGCGATAGACGGTCTTGTCGCCCACCTGCGCCGATTCCACCCGTGCGCTCAGGCCCAGCAGTGCGATCTTGGCCTTGACCGCCTCGGCGTCGCCGGAAGCGCCGAAGGCGCCGGCTTGCAGGAGGTAGCGGGCGGCCCCGGGGGCGGTCTCGTTGGGGGCGGCCGTGGCCGTCGGCGCGGTGGCGCTGGTCGGCTCGCCAATCGGCGCGGGCAGGGTGCCGTCCGGTTCAGCCGCAGCCGTGGCGTCGAGTTGGGCCTGTCTTGCGCGCGCCTCGGCCTCGGCCTTGGCGCTGGCGGCCAGTTCGGCATCGGTCATCTGCACGCCCTCGCCGGGGAGCAGGGTGTAGAAGTCGTAGCGCGGCTTGGGCGGTTCGGCGTTGGTCGGCCTGGGCGTCTCGGTGGCGACGTCGGGCGCGATGGTGTCGCCCTGCGCTGCCATCGGCTGGGCGTCCGGGTTGGGTGTGGGGCCCACCCGCAGGAAGCCATCGCCGGCGCCGGGCTTGAGCAGGCGCGGCACCAGCAGCACGGCCGCCAGCGTCAGCGCCACCCCGATCACCAGCCAGGCCCAGCCGGGCAGGCGGCCCGAAGAATTGCGTCGTGCCTGCGATTTACCGCGACGTGCTGCCATCACATGCTCTCCGGTGCGCCCACGCCCAGCAGGTCCAGGCCGTTGGCCAGCACCTGTCGTACCGCCAACGCCAGGGTCAGGCGCGCGTCGCGCAGCGTGGCTTGATCCACCAGCACCGGGCTGGCGTGATACCAGGTGTGGAAGGCGTTGGCGAGTTCACGCAGATATTGGGCGAGCAGATGCGGCTCCAGCGTGCTGCCCGCGGCTTCCACCACTTCCGGATAGCGCGACAGTTCGCGCATCAGCTCCTGCGCGGGGGCGTCGTCCAGCAGGTGCAGCTGCGCCGCGCCGTTTTCGGCATCGAAAACGAATCCCTTCTCGCCACACTGGCGCAGCAGGCTGCACACACGAGCGTGCGCGTACTGCACGTAGAACACGGGGTTATCGTTGCTCTGCGAACGTGCCAGATCGATGTCGAAGGTGAGCTGAGAATCCGGCTTGCGCGCGATCAGGAACCAGCGGGTGGCATCGCGCCCGGCTTCGTCGATCAGATCGCGCAGGGTCAGGTAGCTGCCGGCGCGCTTGGACAGCTTCACCTCTTCGCCGCCACGCATCACCGTCACCATCTGGTGCAGCACGTAATCGGGATAACCGGCGGGGATGCCGCAGTCGAGCGCCTGGAGGCCGGCTTTCACCCGCGCCAGCGAGCCGTGGTGGTCGGCGCCCAGCTCGGTGACGGCGCGCTGGTAGCCGCGCTGCCATTTGCTCAGGTGATAGGCCACGTCCGGCACGAAATAGGTGTAGCTGCCGTCGGACTTGCGCATCACCCGATCCTTGTCGTCACCGAAATCGGTCGTGCGCAGCCACAGCGCGCCGCCGTCCTCGTAGGTATGGCCCTTGGCGATGAGCGCATTGACGGTTTCTTCCACCTTGCCGTCGGCATACAGGGAGGATTCAAGAAAATAACGGTCGAAGCGGACGCCGAACGCGCTCAGGTCGTCATTCTGCTCGCGGCGCAGGCAGGCGACGGCGAACTTGCGGATGGCGTCGAGGTCGTCGGGGTCGGGTTTGCCGGTGACGACGTGACCTTCGACTTCGACCGAATCCCCGCGCAGGTAGGCGGTGGCCACGTCCATGATGTAGTCGCCGTTGTAGGCCTCCGCCGGCCAGTCGGCGTCGCCCGGCTTGAAGCCCTTGGCGCGCGCCTGCGTCGAACGCGCGAGGTTCTCGATCTGCACGCCGGCGTCGTTGTAGTAGTACTCGCGCTGCACGTTCCAGCCGTTGGCGGCCAGCACCCGCGCGATGCAGTCGCCGATTGCGCCGGCGCGGCCGTGGCCGACGTGCAGTGGGCCGGTGGGATTGGCGGACACGTATTCGACGCCGACGGTCTTGCCGCCGCCGCTGGCGTTGCGGCCGAAGGCGGCGCCGGCATCCAGCACCTCGCGCACCTGCTGCTGCCAGGCGGCCGGGGTGAGGTGGAAGTTGATGAAGCCGGGGCCGGCGATTTCGACGCGGTCGATGGCTTCGGAGGCTGGCAGCGCGGCAACCAGCTGCTGCGCCAGCGCGCGCGGATTGGTCCGGGCCGGTTTGGCAAGCAGCATGGCGACGTTGCTGGAAAAGTCGCCGTGCGCGCGTTCCTTCGGGCGTTCGATCACGAAGTCCGGCGTCGGGCAATCGGCAGGCAGGGCGCCCGCGGCGCGCAGGGCGGTCAGGCCCTGTTCGATCAGATCGGCGATCAGGGCGCGGAGCTGGGCTTTCACGGTGGGGAAGGTTGCGACGTTGATACGACCTGCCATTGTACGCGAGGACGGGCATGGGCTTGCCGACAGACCGCTTGCCAACTTGCCGCCGCTACACCATCCCCAGCTCCGCCATCGAGGTGGGTGGGCCGTCGCCGATCACGAAGTGATCGAGCAGGCGGATATCGACCAGCGCCAGCGCCTGCTTGATGCGCATCGTCACGGCGCGGTCAGCGGCGCTGGGCTCGGGGTTCCCGCTGGGGTGGTTGTGGCCGATGATCGCCGAGGCGGCCCCAAAGGCCAGTGCGCGCTGGACGATGATGCGCGGATGGACCTCGGCGCCATCGATGCCGCCGCGGAACAGCTCCTCGAAGCCCAGCGCACGGTGGCGGGTGTCCAGGTACAGCACCGCAAACACCTCGTGCCCCAGCCCGCGCAGGCGCTGGGCGAAATAGCGCCCGGCCGCATGCGGGTCGCCGAGCGCCGCGCCGCGTTCAAGCTGGGCGGCCAGATGGCGCCGCCCCAGTTCCAGCGCAGCGGTCAGCAGGCAGGCGCGGGCCGGGCCGAGCCCGCGGTGCCGGGTCATGGCCTTGGCGTCCAGATCCAGCAAAGGCCGCAGTCCACCGGCGTTGGCGATCAGCGTGCGTGCGGCAGTCACCGCATCCTGTCCGCGGGTGCCGGAGCCCAGGAACAGCGCCAGCAGCTCGGCGTCGGACAGGCTGCCGGGCCCGCGGGCCAGCAGTTTTTCGCGGGGGCGTTCGGATTCGGGCCAGTCACGGATATGCATATGCCAATCGTGAACAAGCCACGTCGAAACGGACAGCGGCGTTTGCCCCGGCATCGGGTAAGCTGATGCGCTGGAAAGAGGTCAGGGAATGGCCCGATGCAGGTTCCGCGTTTTCCCAACGACGACTACCGCGTGCTGCTGTGCGTAGGCGGCGGGATCGCCGCGTACAAATCGGCCGAATTGGTGCGTCGGCTGCGCACGGCCGGTGCCGCGGTGCAGGTGGCGATGACCGACAACGCGCAGCGCTTCGTCGGCGCGCAGACCTTCCAGGCGCTGTCGCACCGGTCGGTGCGCACCAGTCTGTGGGACGCGCAGGCCGAAGCCGGCATGGGCCACCTCGAACTGGCAGCGTGGGCGCAGCAGGTGGTGGTGGCCCCGGCAACGGCCAACCTGCTGGCGAAGTTGGCGCATGGGCTGGCCGATGATCTGGTTTCCACTCTGTGTCTGGCCACCGAGGCGCCGATTGCGGTGGCTCCGGCGATGAACCATCGGATGTGGCGGCACCCGGCCACCCAGGCCAATGTCGCCCTGCTGCTGGCGCGCGGCGTGCGCCTGATCGGGCCGGACGATGGCCCGCTGGCCGAAGGCGAATCCGGGCCGGGGCGCATGGCCGAACCTGCGGCGATCGTGGCCGCGCTGGAGGCGTGCGCATGAGCGGGCCTTTTGACGGCATGCGGATCGTGGTCAGCGCGGGGCCGACCTTCGAGGATATCGATCCGGCGCGCTTCCTCGGCAACAGAAGCAGCGGCAAGATGGGCTTTGCCATTGCCGCGGTGGCCGCGCAGCGCGGCGCCGAGGTGGTGCTGGTGGCCGGCCCCGTGCATTTGCCGACGCCGGAGGACGTGCGCCGGGTGGATGTGCGCAGCGCGGCGCAGATGCACCGGGCGGTGCTGGACGCGCTGCCGTGCGACATCTACATCGGCGCGGCGGCGGTGGCGGATTTCACCCCGCGCGCACCGCTGCACCGCAAGCTCAAGAAACAGCCCGGGCAGGACGTGCTGGTGCTGGAACTGGTCAAGACCCGTGACATCCTGGCCGAGGTGGCCGCGCACCCGCAGCGACCGGCGCGGGTGATCGGGTTTGCGGCGGAGACCAACGATGTCGCCGCCTACGCGCGCAGCAAGCTCGAGCGCAAAGGGCTGGATCTGATCTGCGCCAACCAGGTGGGTCTGCCGGGCTGCGGTTTCGAAAGCGACGACAACGCGCTGCTGGTGATCGATGCCAACGGCGAGCGCCCGCTGGGGCCGGCGCCGAAGCCTGTGCTAGCGGCCCAGCTGCTGGACTTGATCGACGCCCACCTGCACGGTGGCAAGCCGTGACTCGGCACCTGCTGCAAGTCCGGGTGCTCGATGCGCGTATCGGCAGCGAATGGCCGCTGCCCGCGCATGCCACCGAGCACAGCGCCGGGATGGATGTGCGCGCGGCGCTGGAGGCGCCGCTGGAGCTGGCGCCCGGCGCGACTGCGCTGGTCCCGTCGGGGCTCGCCATCCACATCGGCGATCCCGGCCTGTGCGCGGTATTGCTGCCGCGTTCGGGGCTGGGCCACAAGCACGGCATCGTGCTGGGCAACGGCACCGGGCTGATCGATGCCGATTATCAGGGCCCGCTGATGGTCAGCCTCTGGAATCGCGGAGCGGAGGCGTTCACCATCCAACCCGGGGATCGGATCGCGCAGCTGGTGCTGCTGCCGGTGGTCCGGGCTGACCTGCGGGTGGTGGAGGCGTTCGAGGAAACCGCGCGCGGACAGGGCGGCTTCGGCCATACTGGGGTGCGCTGACGGGGGGTGTCCATGGCGGTGTTTGGCTTGGGTGGAAAAGGCGAGAAGGGCGAACACGCGGGCAGCGAGAAGCCCAAGCTGGAGTTCGACCCGCTGCAGGCCGCGCGCGCGCTGCCATGGCTGGTGGCGCTGCTGGGCGCGCTGGCCCTGTGGTGCCTGATCGCGGGCGGGCTGCGGCTGCGCGACGACAGCCGCCTGCATTCGCTCGAGTCAGCGCGCGACGACGCGGCGCTGGCGATCCGCCGCAAGCTCGACGAACAGCGGCGCAAGCTGGATGCGCGATTGGCGTCGGCGGAGTTCAAGGCGGCCCTGACCGCTGGCGGGCCGCAGGCGGCGACGGCGCTGCGCAAGGGCTGGCCCGAGGTGATGCGTGCCGAAGTCTGGCCGGCGGACCTGGATGCTTCATACGCGGGGCTGCCGCGCAGCGGGTTCGGACCGCTGGCAGCCGCGGAAGCGGCGCTGTCCAGCGGCAAGACCAGTGTCCGGGTGGTCCAGGCCGGCACGGCACGGCGATTGGCGCTGGCCGCGCCGGTGCAGGCGGCGGGCGTGCGGGTGGCCTACGCAGAAATCCCGTTGGATGCGCTGAGCAACATCATCGAAACCACGAAGCTGCCCGGCGGGGTCTACATTGCGCTGCGCCAGGGCGGCCAGAGCGTGATCGAGGGCGGGGACACCGCGCTGAGCAATTCAGCCGAGGCACTGTCGGTCAAGATTCCCGACAGCGATCTGCGGCTGGTGGCGGCGACACCGGATGAAACCCGGGTGCCGTTTGGCCTGGGTGCGCTGGCCGGGGTCGTGCTCGGGCTGGTACTTGCAGGCATCGCCGCCGTGCTGTGGCTGGTCCTGCGTCCGCGCCTGCTGGCGATGGGTGGCCAGGCCGAGGTCGAGGCCGGGCCAACCCTGGCCGAATTGCAGCCGGCGAAGCCCGCCGAAGAGCGCACCCTGCACGAGCGGGTCAAGGAAGAACCCAAGCCGGTCAAGGAGAAGGTGCCCGTGGTCATCGACCACCGGATTTTCCGCGCCTACGACATCCGCGGCGTGATCGGGCATTCGCTGGATGCGGGCGTGGCGGAATTGATTGGCCAGGCGGTCGGTTCGAGCATGGCCGAGCAGGGGCTGGATACGATCGTGGTTGGCCGCGACGGCCGGCTGTCCGGGCCGGATCTGGTGCAGGGCCTGATCGCCGGTCTGCGCAAGGCCGGACGCAATGTGATCGACATCGGCATGGTCCCGACCCCGGTCGTGTATTTCGGTACCTTCCACCTGCGTACCGGCTGCGGCGTGGCGGTCACGGGCAGCCACAATCCGCCCGATTACAACGGGTTCAAGATCGTGGTCGGGGGCGAAACCCTGTCCGGCCCCGCGATCAAGGACCTGCACGCGCGGATTGCCGAGGATCGACTGCTGGAAGCGGAGGCCCAGGGCACGCTCGACGAGCGCGACATCGGGCAGGACTACGTGCAGCGGATTTCCGGCGACGTCCAGATTGGCCAGCGCCTGAAAGTGGTGGTCGATGCCGGCAACGGCGTGGCCGGCGAGATCGGGCCGCAGGTGCTGGCGGCGGTCGGTGCCGACGTCACGCCGCTGTTCTGCGACATCGACGGCGAGTTCCCCAACCACCATCCAGACCCCAGCGAGCCGCGCAACCTCGAGGCGCTGATCCAGATGGTGCAGAAACTCGATGCCGACATCGGCATTGCCTTCGATGGCGACGGCGACCGGCTGGGCGTGGTCACCAAGGCCGGGAACATCATTTATCCGGATCGCTTGCTGATGCTGTTCGCGGCCGACGTGCTGGAACGCAACCCGGGCGCGGTGATCGTCTACGACGTCAAGTGCACGTCGCGCCTGTCCACCCAGATCCTGCGCCACGGCGGCAGCCCGATGATGTGGAAGACCGGGCACTCGCTGATCAAGGCCAAGATGCGCGAAACCGACGCCGCGCTTGCCGGCGAGATGAGCGGTCATTTCTTTTTCGCCGAGCGCTGGTTTGGTTTCGACGATGGCATCTATGCGGCCGCGCGATTGCTCGAAATCCTGGACGGGCAGGGCCAGCCGGCCGAGGACGTGTTCGCCGCGCTGCCGGATGGCGTTTCGACGCCGGAGATCAAGGTCGAACTGCCGGGAGAAACCGACCCGCACGAATTCGTCGATCGGCTGCGGCTGTCGGCCACCTTCGAGGGTGGCCGGCTGACCTCCCTGGATGGCGTGCGGGTGGACTGGCCCGATGGCTGGGGGCTGGTGCGGGCCTCCAACACCACGCCGGTGCTGGTCATGCGTTTCGATGCCGACAACAACGATGCACTGGCACGCATCCAGCGCCTGTTCTCGGCCAACATGCTGGCGCTGGAGCCGAATCTGCAGCTGCCGTTCTGCTGAGGCACTGCCCGGAAATCCGCGGGCCGGCAAGCATCGCTGCGGTCAACGGCGCGGCCAGGGCAACGCAGACCGAGTCAGCACTGCCCCAGCGTGCGGCTCAGCGCGTTGCCGGAGCCGCCGGAGCCGGCGTGGCCGGCGCCGCATCCGCGCCAGCGGCGCTTTCCTGTCGGGTTTCGCGATAACGGCGCAGGCTGTCCTGCATTTCGGCTTCCAGGGCGGCGCGGTCGGCCCGCTGCGATTGCAGAATCTGCTGTTGGCGCAGCAGTTCGGCGTGCTGGTCGCGGATCGAATTGGTCAGGGACACCGGCACGGGTGCGCTGGCCAGTTCCTTGTCGCTGGCCTGGTTGAGCAGGGAAATCAGGCTCAGCCGCAGATTCGACAGGCCGAGCACGCTGGATTTGATCGTCTCATCCAGCAGGCTGGTGCGCTCGCCGTAGGCCTTGCGCAAGTCATCCTCGGTGCGATACGACTCGACCATCGCCAGATCGCGCCTGCGCGCCGCCGCTTCGGCGTCGGCCTGGATCTGCGCATTGCGGGCGGCGGCGGCGGCGGCGGCGCGCTCGTCGGCGGTCAGGGCGCGCCCGACCGAACCGGTTTCCAGGCCGGTGCGGGCGTTGAATTCGGTGCGCGCGCTGTTGGCCGCCGAGGCCGGCAGGGCGTCGCCACAGACCCGGCGGCCACCTTCATCCCAACAGTAGATCTTCTTCGGCGGGGGCGTGCTGGACTGCGCCATGGCCCCGCCGATTCCGGCCAGTGCCAGGGTCAGGGCAATTGCGGTCGTGTGGGCGGTGTTCGACATGGGCGGTCTCCCCCTTCCGGCAAGCCTATCAGGCCACGCCGTAGCGCGCGCGGTAAGCGAGCAGGGCGGCATGGTGGGCCTCAAGTTCGCGGCTTTCACCGGCAAACGCAAGCAGGTCGGAAAGCCCGGCCACCGCGAGCACCGGGATGCCGTGTTCACGCGTGACCGCCTGTGCCGCCGATTCGGTGGCGTCCTCGCGCACCCGCTCCTGGCGGTCGAGGGCGATCACGATCCCGGCCGGGGTGCCGCCGGCTTCGGCAATGATCGCCAGCGACTCGCGGATCGCGGTGCCGGCGGTGATCACGTCATCCACGATCAACGCGCGTTTGCCGGCCAGTGACGCGCCGATCAAGCAGCCACCTTCACCGTGCGCCTTTGCCTCCTTGCGGTTGAACGCCAGCGGCAGATCGCGTCCGCGGTGGGCGAACTCGCAGCCCAGCGCGGTGGCCAGCGGAATGCCCTTGTAGGCCGGGCCGAACAGCAGGTCGAAGTCCAGCGTTGCTGCCGCGATCGCGTCGGCATAGCATGCGGCCAGCGTACGCAGCGCCGCGCCGGAATCGAAGCGCCCGGCGTTGAAGAAGTACGGACTCACCCGCCCCGACTTCAAGGTGAACTCGCCAAAGCGCAGCGCCTCGACGCGCAGTGCAAGTTGCAGGAAACGGGTCTGGTATTCGGCGAGCATGGACAAGATCGACGTTCGAACCCGCAAAAGGTTAGCGCATGCGGCTTCGAGTTGCGCTTATCCTTGCAGGGTCACCGGAAGAACCCGCTTTGGCTCTACCGAATCCCGTCTCCCGTCTCCACAATCCCGTTACCCATGCACATCCTCAGCTTCAACGCCAACGGCCTGCGCTCGGCCGCCAGCAAGGGTTTTTTCGACTGGTTCCGCCAGCAGGACGTGGACGTGCTGTGCGTGCAGGAAACCAAGGCGCAGGAGCACCAGCTCACCGGTGCGGCGTTCCGCCCTGCGGGCTATCAGGCACTGTTCAAGGATGCGCAGAAGAAAGGCTACAGCGGCGTGGCGATCTACAGTCGGCGCGCGCCCGACGAAGTACGCACCGCGCTGGGTTGGGCGCCATTCGACGACGAAGGTCGCTACATCGAGGCGCGCTTCGGCAATCTCAGCGTGGTGAGTTTCTACATCCCGTCCGGCAGCTCCGGCGAGGAGCGCCAGGGCTTCAAGGAAGCGGTGATGGCCTGGCTCGAACCGATCATGGACGGCTGGCTTCGCAGCGGCCGCGAATACGTCCTGTGCGGTGACTGGAACATCGTCCGCGCCAGGAACGACATCAAGAACTGGACCGGCAACCAGAAGAACTCCGGCTGCCTGCCGCACGAGCGCGCCTGGCTCAGTGGCTTGATTGCAGACGACTGCCACGACGGACTGATCACGCCACCTGCGCGGGGCTGGAAGGACGCCTTCCGGGTCGCCAAGCCCGATGCGGTGGAGTATTCGTGGTGGTCGCAGCGCGGCGGCGCCCGCGCCAACAACGTCGGTTGGCGGATCGACTATCAACTCTGCACGCCCGGCATCGCCGCCGGCATCCGCAGCGCCGACATCTTCCCGGAGCCGAAATTTTCCGACCACGCCCCGCTGCGGGTGGAGTACGACATTTGAACGCCGACGCCAAGCCGAAAAAGCCCTCCGTCTGGCAGTCTTTCAGCCAGCCTGCCGCCGGCACGATGTTCTTCTTCGGCTTCTCCTCCGGCCTGCCGTTCCTGCTGGTGGCCGGCACCCTGGCGTTCTGGCTGAAGGACAACGGCATCGTCCTGAAAGACATCACGATGATCGCCAGCGCCGGCATGCTGTACGCCTTCAAGTTCGTCTGGGCACCGCTGCTGGATCACTGGCGGTTGCCGGGTTTCCAGCGACTGGGACGCCGGCGCGGCTGGCTGCTGGCGGCCCAGCTCGGCGTCATCGCCAGCCTGCTGCTGATGGCCGCGATCACCCCGGCGCAGCTGGGCCTGTTCATTGCGGCAACCTTGGGCGTGGCGTTCTTCGGCGCCACTCAGGACATCGCGGTGGATGCCTACCGCATCGAGATCGCGCCGGTGGATGCGCAGGGTGCGCTGGTGGCGACCTATTCACTGGGCTACCGGATCGGCCTGATCGTGGCCGGTGCCTTCGCCGCGATCATGGCCGACCACATCGCCTGGAGCCTGGTCTACCTGATCATGGCGGCGGCGATGCTGATTCCGCTGGCCGCCAATCTGGTCGCGAGCGAGCCGCAGGTCGCAATCAAGCCGCAGCATCCGCGCTGGCGCGAGGCAATGGTGAGCGCGGTGGCGGATCCGTTCGCGGATTTCTTCCGCCGCTTCGGTTGGGCGCTGGCGTTGACGGTGCTGGCCTACATCCTGCTGTTCAAGGTGCCCGAGCAGGCCACCGTGGGCGGCATCATGAGCCCGTTCTACATCGATCAGGGCTTCACCAAGACCCAGATCGGTTCGATCACCAAGCTGTGGGGCGTGTGGGTCGGGATCGTGGGGGTGTTCTGCGGCGGTGCAATGGTGACCAAGCTGGGCGCGTGGAAATCGCTCGGGATCATGATGCTGGTCTGCGGCAGCTGCAATCTGCTCTACCTGCTGCTGATGGTGCACAAGGGCGACCTGTGGGTGCTCACGGCGGTGATCTCGGCGGAGAATTTCACCCTCGGCATGCTCGGTCCACCGACCGTGGCGTTCCTGTCGGCGCTGGTCAACCCCAAGCACACCGCCACCCAGTACGCGCTGCTCAGTTCGCTGGTGAACCTGCCAGGCAAGGTCCTCGGTTTCTTCGCCGGCGGGATAGTGATGGCGACCGGCTACGGCATGTATTTCATCATCACCGTGCTGGCGCTGGTACCGGCGGCATTGCTGTACGTCTGGCTGACGCCGAAGCTGCGCGCGCGGGTCTTCGATCCGGCGGCTCAAGCCGGATAAAGCGCACCCAGCACGCGCGGCCCGGCCGCGCCGGTCACCGCCGTCAGGTTGCCGGGCCGGCCAGCCAGATATTCGCGGGCCAGCCATGCGAAGGCCATCGCTTCGATGAAATCCGGATCCAGTCCGTGGACGGCGCTGGTCTCGACGACCGCGCCCGGCAGGGCTTCGGCCAACGCCGCCAGCAGCCGCGGATTGTGCACGCCGCCGCCGCAGACGATGACGCGCCGGGTAGCCGGCTGATGCGCGCGCAGCGCGTCGCGCACGCTGCACGCGGTCAGCGCCAGCAGCGTGGCCTGCACGTCGGCGGCGGCTTCCTGGCCGGCCAAACGCGATTCCACCCAATCCAGATGGAACTGGTCGCGGCCGGTCGATTTCGGTGGCGGCAGGGCAAACCACGGCTCATCCAGCAGCCGATCCAGCAACGTGGTATCCACGCGGCCCTGCGCCGCAAACGCGCCGCCGGCATCGAACGCTGCGCCGGTGTGGCGGGCGCACCACGCATCCATCAGCCCGTTCGCCGGGCCGGTATCGAAGCCGCGCACCGCGCCCTGCGCGGGCAGCAAGGTGACATTGGCGATCCCGCCCAGATTGAGGATGGCGCGATCCTCACCGGCGTCGTGCAGCACGGCGGCGTGGAAGGCCGGCACCAGCGGCGCGCCGTGGCCACCGGCGGCGACGTCGCGGCGACGGAAATCGGCCACCACCGGCACGCCGCAGCGTTCGGCGATGCAATTGGGATCGCCCAGTTGCAGCGTGAACGGCGCAGCGCCGTGCGGGTGATGGCGCAAGGTCTGCCCGTGTGAACCGATCGCCGTGACGGCGGTCGCCGCCAGGCCGCTCTCGCGGAGCGCCGCCTGCGCCGCTGCCGCGAAGGCCTGGCCGATGCGCACGTCGAGCGCGCCGATGGCATCCAGCGTCACCGCCTGCGCCTGCTGGCCGAGCGCCACCAGCTGCTCGCGCAGTGCCGGTTCCCACGCATAGGTACGGCCGAACACCAATGTCGGTTGTGCGTGTGCGTGATCGCCATCGAATCGCACCAGCGCGGCATCGATGCCGTCGGCGCTGGTGCCGGAGATCAGGCCGAGGTACAGGCGATGGTCAGCGGCAGCCGTCATGCGCCGCAGTATCGCACTGCCTGCGCGCGTCAATCAGCCGCGACGGCGCGCGGGAGCGTGGGCCGGCTTCCTCGCGGGCGCTTGCGCCGAGGCGACCGCACCCGGTTGCGCAGTGGGCGCGGCATCGGCAATGCGGCTGCCGTCGTCGAGCTGGAACACCACGTCTTCCATCTCGCGGATCTTGTCGAGCGCATGCCGGGTGTCGGCGTGGAACGCCACCAGGGCCGCGCCGCTGAGCGGTGCCGGCGGTGGCAGGGTCATCTTCTGCGGATTCATGTGCACGCCGTTGACCCGGAATTCGTAATGCAGGTGTGGGCCGGTGGCAAGGCCGGTGCTGCCGACGTAGCCGATCACCGCGCCCTGGGCGACGCTCTGGCCGACGTGGATGTTGGCGAAACGCGACATATGGCCGTACAGCGTGGTCTTGCCGCCGCCGTGGTCGAGGATCACCGCGTTGCCGTAGCCGCCCTTGCGGCCGACGAAGGCCACCCGCGCATTGCCCGCCGCCATGATCGGGGTGCCGGAGGCCGCCGCGTAGTCAATCCCCATGTGGCCGCGCATCCGCCCCAGAATCGGATGGCGGCGCATCCCGAACCCCGAGCTGATGCGCGCATACGGAATCGGCATGCGGATGAACGGGCGCTTGAGCGAGCGGCCGTCCGGGGTGAAGTATTCGGGCTTGCCGTCGCGCAGGAAGCGGAACGCGCTCTTGATCTTGCCATCGACAGTGAACGCCGCCGCCTGCACCGGGCCGGTGCTGACCAGCTGGCCGTTCTTCCAGGTCTGGTCGACGACGACGCTGAAGCGGTCGTGTTCGTCCAGATCGGAATCGAAGTCGATGTCGTATTTGAACATCTCGTCGGTGAGCTGGTTGAGCTGGGCATTGCCCAAGCCCAGCGCGCGGGCCGAGGCAAACAGCGAATTGCCGACTTCACCGGTCAACACCACGGTACGGGTCGTCACTTCCACCGGCACCGCCCGTTCGCGCACCGCATCCGCGCTGAACTCAAGTTCGATCGGGGTATCACCCACGCCGGGGCCGGCTTCAAGCCGCATCGCCCGCACGCTGCCGTCCTCGGGCAGGTTGAAGCTGAGTTGGGTGCCGGGGCGCAGTCGACGCAGGGTCGGCTGGATGCGCGGGTGCTGCATCACGCGCTCGAGCTGGCTGTAGGGAATGCCCAGTTCCTCGAACACGCCGCTCAGGGTCTGGCCGGGCTTGAGCGTCACCGATTGCCAGCGGTCCTGGTTGGTCGCGGCCTTGTCGGGCTTGGGCAGGGTCAGCGCCATCGTCATGCGCTGCGCCGTCACGTTGCCGGGCGTGCCCAGCAGTTGGGAGAACCCCGGGACGATGGCGACCAGCAGGGCGCCCATGGTGGTCAGCACGCTGACCTGCGCCCAGTGGCGGCGCGTCCAGCGGCCGCGGAAATCGTGCGGGATCAGCGACGAAATCGAGCGGTCCGCGTTGACCCGCGCGCGCTCCAGATTCTTGCGCCGGACCGCATTGTGGTTCGAATCCGCCGTGTGATCCGTCATATGATCATCTCCGGCGCGTTCGTGGGCGCCACAGCGGGCTAACATAGTCGCGTCAGAAAGGTGCGTCAACCCGTTGAATCGGCGGATGTTTTTTTGATGGCCGCTTTAACGTGATATTAACGTTGCCGGCAAAAACCTGAATGCGGTGTTCGGCCGCGGGAGAGAGGCGTTCGTGGTGGATTTGCAGCATTCGATGGAACTGCTCGCCCGCGGCAGCGACGAAATCCTCAAGCGCGAAGAGCTCGAGGCGCGCCTGGCCGCGTCGATGAAAGACGGCGGCCGCCCGCTGCGGATCAAGGCCGGCTTCGACCCGACCGCGCCCGACCTGCACCTTGGCCACACGGTGCTGCTCAACAAGATGCGCCAGTTCCAGGATCTGGGCCATCAGGTCATCTTCCTGATCGGCGATTTCACCGGCATGATCGGCGATCCCACCGGCAAGAATGTCACCCGCAAGCCACTCAC
>NZ_JAMLIW010000006.1:87500-208289 GCF_023953935.1 Thermomonas sp.
GACAATGCGGGTGAAAAGCCCGCACGCCGAAAGCCCAAGGTTTCCTTGCGCAACGTTAATCGACGCAGGGTGAGTCGGCCCCTAAGGCGAGGCAGAAATGCGTAGTCGATGGGAAGCTGGTTAATATTCCAGCACCTCGCATACATGCGATGGAGGGACGGAGAAGGTTAGGCAGGCCGGGCGTTGGTTGTCCCGGTGAGAGGGTTGAGGCGGTGCTCTTAGGCAAATCCGGGAGTGCAACGTTGAGACCAAGGACGAGTCCAATTGGACAGAGCTGCCGATATCACGCTTCCAGGAAAAGCTCCTAAGCTTCAGTGTATGCAGACCGTACCGCAAACCGACACAGGTGGGTAGGATGAGAATTCTCAGGCGCTTGAGAGAACTCGGGTGAAGGAACTAGGCAAAATAGCACCGTAACTTCGGGAGAAGGTGCGCCTCGCATGGTTCATAGCTGAGCGAGGCCGAAGTAACCAGGCCGCTGCGACTGTTTATCAAAAACACAGGACTCTGCAAACACGAAAGTGGACGTATAGGGTCTGACGCCTGCCCGGTGCTGGAAGGTTAATTGATGGGGTCAGCCGCAAGGCGAAGCTCTTGATCGAAGCCCCAGTAAACGGCGGCCGTAACTATAACGGTCCTAAGGTAGCGAAATTCCTTGTCGGGTAAGTTCCGACCTGCACGAATGGCGTAACGATGGCGGCGCTGTCTCCACCCGAGACTCAGTGAAATTGAAATCGCTGTGAAGATGCAGCGTTCCCGTGGCAAGACGGAAAGACCCCGTGAACCTTTACTATAGCTTTACACTGAACGTTGAGTTCGTCTGTGTAGGATAGGTGGGAGGCTGTGAAGTGTCGGCGCTAGCTGGCATGGAGCCAACCTTGAAATACCACCCTGATGTGCTTGACGTTCTAACCTGGGCCCGTAATCCGGGTCGGGGACCGTGTATGGTGGGTAGTTTGACTGGGGCGGTCTCCTCCCAAAGAGTAACGGAGGAGCTCGAAGGTACGCTCAGCGCGGTCGGACATCGCGCACTGTGTGCAAAGGCATAAGCGTGCTTGACTGCAAGAGCGACGGCTCAAGCAGGTACGAAAGTAGGACTTAGTGATCCGGTGGTTCTGTATGGAAGGGCCATCGCTCAACGGATAAAAGGTACTCCGGGGATAACAGGCTGATACCGCCCAAGAGTTCATATCGACGGCGGTGTTTGGCACCTCGATGTCGGCTCATCACATCCTGGGGCTGTAGTCGGTCCCAAGGGTATGGCTGTTCGCCATTTAAAGTGGTACGCGAGCTGGGTTCAGAACGTCGTGAGACAGTTCGGTCCCTATCTGTCATGGGCGTTGGAGATTTGAGAGGGGCTGCTCCTAGTACGAGAGGACCGGAGTGGACGAACCTCTGGTGTTCCGGTTGTCACGCCAGTGGCACTGCCGGGTAGCTATGTTCGGAAGCGATAACCGCTGAAAGCATCTAAGCGGGAAGCGCGCCTCAAGATGAGATCTCCCGGGGCACAAGCCCCCTGAAGGAACCATCAAGACCAGGTGGTTGATAGGCAGGGTGTGTAAGCGCAGCAATGCGTTGAGCTTACCTGTACTAATGATCCGTGTGGCTTGACCATATCACCTCAAATTGCTTTGGCACGACCAAAGCCCTTGGCCTCGACGCACGTTGGGCCTCGTCGATCAATGTTCGCTACTTCCCACTTATCCGCGAGTCCTTCGCAAGAGCCGGCACATCCCTGTGCCGACTTCCCAGGAAGAGCCCGCAACCCCACGAGAGCGTGTGCGCTTGGCATTCCAGCAATGCCGTCAGCGACCCTCCACCCTCTCCCTGGTGACAACAGCGCTGTGGTCCCACCCGATCCCATCCCGAACTCGGAAGTGAAACGCAGCCGCGCCGATGGTAGTGTGCATCCGCATGCAAGAGTAGGTCATCGCCAGGGCCTTATCCAAAACCCCCGATCAGGTCACTGGTCGGGGGTTTTTCTTTGGCCGGACCCTCAGCGCCGATAGACCCAGTGGCGCGACAGCAGAAAGCCCAGCCCGGCGGTGATGATGTCGCCGACGGGCTTGAGCAGCTGCGCCGTGCGCAGGTCGGTGTGGTGGGCGATGAGGCCGACCCAGGTGGTGTTCAGGGCGGTCATGGCGGCCCAAACCAGAACGAATCGCAGGCCGGCGCGCCGGCTCAGCCCGTGGCTGTGGCCGGCAAATGTCCAACGCCCGTTGAGCCAGAAGCCAAACAGCGCGCCGCAGACACGGCCGATCACGTTGGCGGCTGCGATCGGCAGCAGCCATTGGCTGAGCGCCAGCACTACCGCGTATTCCAGCGCCCATTGCAGCAGGCCACTGAGGGCGTACCTGCCGAGATGTCGTTTCAGGGTCATCGAGCGCATTGTCGCCGAAGCGCACGCCCGGCGACGGTAGAATTGCAGCGAATCACGAGGACATCCCATGGCAGCACCGCTCCACGTCATCATCCTGGCCGCCGGCGAAGGCAAGCGCATGCGCTCGGCGCTGCCCAAGGTGCTGCAACGCATTGCCGGCCAGCCGATGCTCGCCCACGTGCTGGACGCAGCGCGGGCGCTGGCACCGGCCGGCATCCACCTGGTGTACGGGCATGGCGGTGATGCGGTTCGCGCCGCGTTTGCCGATCATTTCGGTTTGAAGTGGGCGCATCAGGTGCAGCAACTCGGCACGGGCCATGCCGTCATGCAGGCGATGCCCGGTGTTCCTGACGGTGCTCGCGTGCTGGTGCTGTACGGCGACGTGCCGCTGGTGACGCCCGAGACCCTGCGCAAGCTGCTCGACGCCACTCGCAGCTTGGCCGTTCTTGCGGCGGAGCTGGACGATCCGACTGGCTACGGCCGGATCGTGCGCAATTCCGAGGGCCACGTGGCGGCGATCGTCGAACAGCGAGATGCCGATGAAGACCAGCGCCGGATCCGGCTGGTGAACACCGGCATGATCGTGGCCGATGCCGTATCCCTGCGTCGTTGGCTGTCGGGCGTCCGCGCCGACAATGCGCAAGGCGAGCTCTACCTGACCGACGTGTTCGCCGCCGCCGCGCACGAATTCGCCTCAGCCGAAGTCGTGCTGATCGACGATCCGATCGAAGCCGAAGGCGCGAATGACCCATGGCAGCTGGCCCAGCTGGAGCGCGCGTATCAGTCGCGCCAGGCAAAGCTGTTGTGCGCTGCCGGTGCGCGCCTCGCCGATCCCGCGCGGATCGACGTGCGCGGCAGCGTCAGCGTGGGACGCGATGTCGAGATCGATGTCGATGTGGTGTTCGAAGGTGAAGTGACCCTGGGTGATGGCGCGCGCATCGGCCCGTTCTGCCGGATCAAGGATTCGGTCATTGGTGCCGGCACCGAAGTGCGTGCCCATTGCGACATCGAAGGCGCGAACGTCGATGGCGCCGCGCAGATCGGTCCGTTTGCGCGGCTGCGTCCGGGCACGGTACTGGCCGACGGCGTGCACATCGGCAATTTCGTCGAGACCAAGAAAGCCGTGCTCGGCCCGGGCAGCAAGGCCAATCATCTGAGCTATCTTGGTGATGCGCAGGTCGGCGCGGGCGTGAACATCGGCGCCGGCACCATCACCTGCAACTACGACGGGGTGAACAAGTTCACCACGACGATAGAAGATGGCGCCTTCATCGGTTCCAACAGCGCGCTGGTGGCACCGGTCACGATTGGCGCAGGCGCGACCATCGGCGCCGGCTCGACCCTGAGCAAGGATGCCCCAGAAGGCAAGCTGACCCTGGCTCGTGCGCGCCAGATGACGCTGGATGGTTGGAAACGCCCGATCAAGAAAACACCATGAATCCCGCCAAGGTCCGGCGCGAGGTGGTGCGCACGCTGACCGACTTGCCCAATATCGGGCCGGCGTGTGCCGCGGACTTGCGCCTGCTCGGCATCGAGCATCCGCAGCAATTGCTCGATCGCAACGCCTGGGACATGTACGCCGAACTGTGCCTGCTTACGAGCCAGCAGCATGACCCCTGCGTGATCGACGTGTTCCTGTCGATAACCGATTTCATGCAGGGCGGCGAGGCGCAGCCGTGGTGGAACTACACCGCACAGCGCAAGGCACTGCTGGTGTCAGCGGAAGGATGATGTGGCGTTCGGCTTTTCTCCCGGCTTTTCGCTTGCGGCTGCCGGGTAAAGGGCAATGAATGCGAACAGGACGAGGTGAACGGCAGCCGAGATCCAGCGTCCCTCGACGGGATCTGCCATGGTCGTCTGCCAGGCCTGCGACAGCAGCGAATTGCTCAGATTCCAGCCCCAGTGCAGCCCGACCGCAACCCACAGTGATTGCATGCGCCATGCGGCGGCGGCGTAGGCCAGTCCCAGGCAGAACAGGCGGATTTGCTCGCTGATTCCCCAGTCGAGCCGCCAGAGATGGTTGGCGGTGTACAGCGCCGCAGAGGCGATGACATACATCCAGAATCCCAAGGGGCGTGGCGTGAATCGCAGCAGGAAACCGCGGGTGAGGATGTCCTCGGCGATGGATGGAATGAAGGTGGTGACCAGACCGATGGCGATGACGGTGAGCGAAAGGGGAACCGCCGGCACGAATTGCTCGACGCCCAGGCCGAGCGCAATGGCTTCGGCTGCCAGTTTGGCGATGACGGCAAGCAGGAGGGCGCTGGCCAGGAGCGGCAGCCAGCGCGTGGCGACCAGCCCATAAGCGCGAAACCCGCTGCCATCGATCCAGCGGCCGACCGGCCAGGCAAGCACCAAGGTCAGGAGCATCAGCGCAGGCCCCAGTGGGCTTGTGGGCGCAAAGACGGTCTGGAGTCCTTCCGACGCCTGATAAATGGCAAACAGCAACAGAAACCCAATGGCAAGGCGCTTGTTCATCGGCGGCACTCCGGCAATGGCAGTGAAAACGGAATCATCGGTCGGGCAGCACCATCGACACGCACAGCCCACCGCCTTCGCGGTTGAGCAGGGCGATGCGGCCGCCGTGGGCTTCGACGATTTCCCGCGCCAGCGCCAGCCCGAGCCCGGTGCCGTGGCGCTTGGTGGAATAGAACGGCAGCAGGGCATTGGCCAGCACCGCGGCGTTCATGCCGCTGCCGCGATCGAGGACCTCGATACGCCAGCCTTCTGCGATGCGCCGAATCGACAGTCGCACTTGCTCCGGCGTACAGCCGGATTCGTGTGCATTTTTGAGCAGGTTGATCAGCGCCTGCTCCAGTTGCGCGGCATCGCAGCGCACGCTGCCGTCGGCAGGGTGCAGTTCGACGTTGAACGCCACCTGACTGCGCAGTTGTTCGATGAAGCGTTGCCACGGCACCGTTGCGAGTCGAGGCGTGGGCAGCTTGGCGAAGCGTGCGTAGTCGCGGATGAAGCCTTCCAAGTGACGCGCGCGTTCCTCGATCGTAGCAAGCGCCTCCGGCAGTCGATCGTGCTGGCCACGGCGCAGCAGTTCGGCGCTGGAATGCGCGAGCGATGCGATCGGCGCCAGTGAGTTGTTGAGTTCGTGGCTGATGACGCGGATGACCTTCTTCCACGTCTGCACTTCCTGCCGGCGCAGCTCCGTGGTCAGGCGTCGCAGCAACAACAGCTCGTGGTTGCGGCCATTGAGCCGGAAACTGCGGCGGGCGAGATGGAAAATCTCCTCGGCATCGTCATTGCCCACCGTGAACATGCCGTCGCCGCCTCGCCCGAAGGCGTCGCGAACGGCTGGATCGGTGCTCGCCAGCAAATCACCGAGGGCATGGCCTTCGAGGCGGCGGCCTTCGCCCAGCAGGTGGCGTGCGGCGATGTTGGCGAGCACGATGCGGCGTGCCGGATCGACCAGCAGCATCGCCACCGGGGTGTTCTGCACCATGGTGTCGAGCAGTAACTCGCGCTGCACCAAGGCCAGCCGCTGTTCGCGCAAGGCGTCACCGAGCGCGTTGTGCGCGGCCACTAGGTCGCCGAGGTCATCGCGATGGTCCCAGCGGATGCCGAAGTTGAAATCGCCATCGCGATAGCTGGATACGGTGCCGGACAAGGCACGGAACAGAGCGCGGGCGGGCTGCAAGGTGCTGCGAATCCACCACGCGGTGGGCGCGGCCACGGCGACAACGGCAAACAGGCATGCCGCCCACGGCTGCAGCCAGCGGACAAGGAGGAGGGACAGCAGCGCGCTACTGGCAGCCGCGACCAGCGCGATCAGGGCAAGCCGGACGGTCAGCGAGCGCGGGCGCATGGCACGCATCAGTCGCGGGCGATGCCGAGTCGGTCGAGCCGGCGGTACAGCGCCTGCCGTGACAGGCCGAGTTCCGCAGCGGCTTGCGCCAACACGCCGCCGCTGCGGGCCAGCGCGGCTTCGATGCTGGCCCGGTCCGGCTCGTCCACTGCGGGCGTTGCCGTGTTCACGGACACGGCAGGAAGGGCAAGATCACCCGCGCTCACGAGATCGCCACGCGCCAGCAGCGCGGCGCGTTGCATCACGTTGCGCAGTTCGCGCACATTGCCGGGCCATGGATGCCGCTGAAGGACGCGCTCGGCATCCTCGCCCAAGCGTTTGCCGGCAGGCAGGAAATGGCGGGCCAAGGGCAGGATGTCGCGCGGACGCGCCGCCAGCGGCGGGATGCGCAGCTCGATCCCGTTGAGGCGGTAATAGAGATCTTCGCGGAACCTGCCCTCGGCGATCAGCGCCGGCAGGTCGGCATTGGTGGCACTGACCACGCGCACCTTGACGCTGCGTTCGCGGTTGCCGCCGAGGCGCTCGAAGCGGCCGGTTTCCAGCACCCGCAGCAGCTTCACCTGCCCCGCCAAGGGCAGGGTGCCGATTTCGTCGAGGAACAAAGTGCCGCCATCGGCGGCTTCGAACTTGCCCTCGCGCGGCTTGTTGGCGCCGGTATAGGCACCGGCTTCGGCACCGAACAGCTCGGCTTCGATCAGCTCGCTGGGCAGCGCGCCGCAGTTGAGCGCCACGAACGGGCCGGCTTTCACGGCGCTGTTGAAGTGCAGGATTTCCGCGTAACGTTCCTTGCCGGCGCCATTGGGCCCGGTGATCAGCACCGGGATGTCGGCACGCGCCACCTGGCAGGCCAGTGCCAGCACGGCTTCGCTGGCTGGATCGGCAAAGAGTGTTCCGCGCAGGTCGAATTCGCGTTCCAGCGTGCTGTGGCGCTGGCGCTCGCTGCGCTTGGCCTGCGCCAGCTCGCGCCTCGCCTCACCCAGTTCCAGCAGGTTGTTGACCGTGGCCATCAGCTTGCGGTCATCCCACGGTTTGGCCAGATAGTCGGCGGCGCCGGCCTTGATCAGTTCTACCGCCGCTTCCAGGTGCGTCCATGCGGTCAGCAAGATGACGGGCAAATCCGGATGCCGCTCGCGGATCTGATGGAACAGCGCCACGCCTTCGTCGCCGGAGGTGGTGTCGGCGACGAAGTTCATGTCCTGCACGACCAAGTCAACCGGGGCTTGCGCCAGCACCGCAAGACCCTGATCCGGTGACTCCGCGCGCAGGCAGCGGATGTCATGCAGCGAGAACAGCACTTCTAGTGCCGTGCCGACCGCAGGGTTGTCGTCGATGACGAGGATCGTGGGCATGTCGGCGATTGTAGGCGGTTGCTCAGGCCGAACGGGTGGCGATGGCCGGTGGCACCGAGGCTGCGCGACGGGCGGGCCCGAACACCGCGACCTGCCCCAGCAGCCAGAGCGTGAGCGCACCGATCGGCAGGTAGAACAGCGGCAGGCGGGGCAGCTCGTATTTGCTCATCAGCAGCTGGTTGAGCGCAAAGGCCAGCAGCATGCCGAGTGCGATGCCGATGCCGGCCAACAGGAAATTTTCGGTCTGGAAGTAGCGCAGGATCTGGCCCTTGGTGGCACCCAGCGCACGCCGAATACCAATCTGCTTGGTGCGCTGCTGCACCCAGAAACTGGCGAGGCCGACGATGCCGAGCGCGGTGATGAGCAGCAAGCCCACGCAGACCGCGCCCAGCAGCCATGCCATCGAACGCGGGGCTTGGTAGAACGCGTTGCGCAGCTCTTCGAAACTCTTGCTGTTCTCGTCGAGGATGATGCGATCGTTGCCTTGTGCTCGCAGTGCCGTCACCGCTGCTCTCAGCACCTCGGCGCGACGGCCAGGCTCGGTACGGATGACGTAGTTGCCGCCCACGTTGTAATGCGTGCGGATCGGCAACACCATCGTGTATTCACGGGCGGACGGCCCGCCCTGCCTGCCGGGACGGACAAAATGGTCCAGTACGCCGACGATGCGGGTAGGTGCCATGCCGTCGGTGTAGATGGGCTTGCCGATCACGTTCGCAGGCGATACGCCGGGGAAGAGTTTCTCCGCCATTTTCCGGGTGATGATCACGGAGGGGACGGCAGAGGCTTCGCCAGATTTTTGCACCACGTCGTAGTCGAGGTACTCGTCGGCATTGAAGTTTCGACCGGCGACGAGCTTGGCGCCGAAGGTGTCGAGGAAGTGTTCTTCCGCCATGTACAGCGTGGCATGGAGGGTGGGTTGTTCCTGCTTCGGCGTTATGTTCACGCCACTGTTCCAGGACGTGTTCACGAACGGCACCTGGTTGACGATGGTGGCGTCCTTGACGCCCGGGATTGCACGCAGTACGGCCAGGTCGGTACGCGTGCGGGCGACGGCATCAGCGTCGTTACCGATCGCGGTGATCTGCACGCGCACCAATTCCTTTTCGGAGATGCCGCTGTTCTCGCGGATCTGCACGAGTCGATCACCAATCATGAACAGCGCATTGCTGATGATCGCGCAGGTCAGCGCAATCTCCAGCACGATCAGCGCGGCAGCGGTCTTGTGGCGCATCAGGGTGGAGAGGATGGGGCGGATTTCCATGGAGGGACTCCGGTGGTTTAGCCCCTCTCCCTCCGGGAGAGGGGTTGGGGTGGGGGTTCGGGATGGACGGGGGAAGTGCAGCTTGATGGACTACGACGAACCATCATCCGGCCCTGCGGGTCACCTTCTCCCATAGGGAGAAGGAAAACGAATATTCATTGCGACTTGAGTTGGATCGCAGGCGTCACTTGCATGGCGCTCCATGCGGGCAATAGTCCGGCGAGCAAACTGGCGGCCACCGCCAACACGAACGTCGTCAGCAACATGCCAAGATCCAGATGGGCGAGCTTGGCGTAGCTGGCCGGCTGCATGCGCACCGCCCACAGGCCCAGCAGCGACAGGCCCAGACCGACAATGCCACCCGCCAAGCCGATCATCCCGGCCTCGACCAGACATTGCTTGAAGATGTCCATCCGTGATGCCCCCAATGCGCGACGAACGCCAATTTCGCCGCTGCGGCGCAAGAACTTGGCCAGCAGCAGGCCGACGGTATTGACCAGGCACACCAACAGGAAGCCGAAGCCGAGCCAAAGCTGCAGCACGACATCGCTGGGCACCACCTTGTTGAACGTCAGCCATTCCATGACCTTGCGCAGGCGAATGTTGGTGGGCCGTTCGTAGCGCCCAGCCTTGCGTTGCTGTTCGGAATAGTTGGTCAAATAATCGCGATAGGCTTGGGCCTTCGCTGGCGTATCGAGCTGGACCCAGTACTGGATCCACACGCAGGGCGCGTTGAGGCCGGTGGGGTCGTCGTGGGGGTCATTCCAGCAATCCAGGCTACCGCCGCGTGTCATCTGCAGATCGCGCGAGGTGGAAAACGGCAGGAAGACGTCCTCGCGGTCGCCGAAGGTGTCCTGGTTCATGTCATAGAACGCCGGGGTCGGCTTCCAGTCGTCGAGGACGCCGACGATGGTGAAGTCGCTTTGGTCCAGTCGCAGTGTCTTGCCCACGCTGTTGGCGCCGTTGAACAGGCGCTGGTTGAGCGACTTCGAGATCACCGTCACCCGTGCGTGTGCAGCGTCCTCCTTGGCAGACCAGCCATTGCCGTACAGGAAAGGCACGTCGAACATCGGGAAGAAGTCGGCGCTGGCGTAGCGCGAGTCGCTCAGGAATGGCACCAGCCCGGCGCGCTCAGGCGTCACCGAAACACTGCCGCTGGTCATCAGCGCTTGCTGGTCGCCGCGGTGTTCACGCAGCAATTCCTCGGCGTCGAATCGGGTCAGCTGGGCCGAGGGCTCTTCGCCCGGTTGATAGCCGCGCATCGACTGCGGATCCAGCTGGACGTAATACAGATTGCCGCTGCGACCCGGGATCGGATCGCCGGACAGCACATGGAACACCGTCAGCGTGGTCATGCAGGCGCCGATGCCCAGCGCGATGGCCAGCACCATCAGCGCGGTGAGTGCCTTGTTGCGCTTGAAACTGCGCAGGGCGAGGTGGAGGTAGTAGCCGAACATGGGTTGCTCCGTGGATGTTGTTCGTCATCCCCGCTTTCGCGGGGATGACGGCGTTTCATGCCGAGGCTGAAGTGGTTTCCTGTGCGGCGCGGGCCAGCACAGGCGCCACGCCGAGATCGGTCGCCATGCCATCGACGATGTGCACGTTGCGCTGCGCGCGCGCGGCCAGCTCGGGATCGTGGGTCACCATCACGATCGTGGTGCCCTGCTCGTTGATGTCTTCCAGCAGTTCCAGCACGCTGCGCGCCATTTGCGAATCGAGGTTGCCGGTGGGTTCGTCGGCCAGCAGCAGGCGCGGGCTGCCGGCCAGCGCGCGGGCGATCGCGGCGCGCTGCTGCTGGCCGCCGGACAGTTCTGCCGGGTAGTGCTTCATCCGCGAGCCCAGGCCCACCAGGCCCAGCGCATCCTCGATCCGCAGCTTGCGTTCGCTGGCGGGCATGCCGCGATAGCGCAGCGGCACATCGCAGTTGTCGAACAGGTTGAGATCCGGGATCAGGTTGAAGCCTCTGGAAGATGAAGCCGATCTTTTCGTTGCGCAGCTTGCTGCGGGCGTTGTCGGAGAGGCCTTTGACGTTGACGCCATCGAGGCTGTAATCGCCGCCGGTGAATTCTTCCAGCAGGCCGGCGATGTTGAGGAAGGTGGTCTTGCCGGAACCCGAGGGGCCGGTGACGGCGACGAACTCGCCATCGGCCACGTGCAGATCGAGCGAGCGCAGGGCGTGGGTTTCCACCAGTTCGGTGCGATAGACCTTGGTGACGTTGGCGCATGTGGAGCATTGGGGCGAGTTCCTTGGTCGTGGAGGGATCAGCGGACGCGGAACGAATCCGTACTGGAGGCGCTGGGCAAGTAGCCCTGGCAGTCGCGACGGCTGCGGTGCAGCGTGTTGGCGGCCGCGGGCGTGGCGGCGCGCAGGGCATTGAAGTCGAGCAGTTGGGAGAGGCGCAGCGGCACGGCGTCCGCCAGTTGCTGCGGGGTCCAGAGGAAGCGGGGCGAGTGCGAGAAAGTCATGTTCATGGCGTGTGTTCCTTCAGTTGCCGGAGATGCGGACGCGGTCCGCGTTGTCGAACTGATCGGTTCCGGAGACCACGATGCGGTCACCGGCCTTCAGTCCAGAGAGAATTTCCACCGCGGCCAGGCTCGCTGCGCCGAGCCGGATCGGACGACGACTCGCGCTGCTGCCGTCGACAACGTAGGCGACGTGGCCGCCGTCCTGTTCCACGAAGGGGCCGCGTTCCACCATCAGCACGTTGTTGCGGGTGTCCATCACGATGCGCACGCTCAGGCGCTGGTTCTGGCGCAGCCCCGGCGGCTGTTGGCCGTTGGCAAAGCGCACCCGCGCGGTCACTTCACCGCTGACCACCTCGGGTGAAACCGCGGCGATCTCGCCCGCATAATTGCGGTCGTCAGTGCCGATCTGCGCCGGCATGCCGATGCCGAGGTCGCGCGCGAAGCTTTCAGGCACCTTGATCTCGACCTCGAACCGGCTCAGGTCGACCACGCTCAGCACCGGGCCGTTGGCGGTGACGCTGGTGCCCTGC
Organism: Thermomonas sp.; assembly: GCF_023953935.1. Classification (GTDB taxonomy): domain Bacteria; phylum Pseudomonadota; class Gammaproteobacteria; order Xanthomonadales; family Xanthomonadaceae; genus Thermomonas. Next base: position 99,307 of record NZ_JAMLIW010000006.1, read on the forward strand.
GGCACCTGCACCTGGCCGACCTGACCATCGAACGGCGCACGCAGGGTGAGGGCGTCGACCTGGCGACGTGCCTCATCCACCACGGCACGTTGGCGCTGTGCCTGCAGTTGCTTGTTGCGTGAATCGAGTCCGGCCCCTGCGCCCTGCAACTGGGCATCGCGCTGCGCCGCGGCCAGGCCGATATCGGCCTTCTTCAGCATGTCCTGCGCCCGCGACAGATCGTTCTGCGACACCGCGCCACCGGCATAGGCACGTTGGTAGCGTTCCAGATCGCGCATCGCCGCGGTGCGGTCGATTTCGGCCTGCTCCAGTGCACGTTGTGCATTGGCGCGGGTGATCTGCGCATCCAGCAGTGCGCGGCTGGCCTCGGCCTCAAGGCTGGCGAGAGTGGATTCCTCCTGCACCAGCGTGCTGCGCAGTTCCGGGCTGTCGATCACCGCGAGTTCCTGGCCCTTGGTCACCTTGTCGCCGGCCACGATGGACAGGCGCACGGTGCCGGCGGCAATGGCATACAGGGTGGGGCTGTTGGAGGCGATGACCCGGCCATCGGCATTTATGTCGCGCACCAGATCGCCACGGGTGACTTCGGCGATACGGATGCGCGAACCATCGAACGAATGCGCGCCACCCAGCCAGCCGTAGCCCACCCAGCCGACCAGCGCCAGCGCGACAAGACCACCGGCGGCGACGGCCATCCGCCTGCGGCGATTGCGGGCGGGCGGGGTGGCGATGACCTGATCCTGCCCAGCGGTGTCGCGGATGCGGCGGCGGTCGGTGTTCGGCGAAGGGGAGCTTGACGTTTCCATGCCTAAAAGAGACGCAACAAGCGTGCCAACTGCAACCAATTGATTTTACGAAGTTATATCGCGCGACATTGTGTCCGTCCGGACGCTGTCGCTGACCGGCCGGACAGTGGGCAGCGCTCTCAACAGCACCGCCCGCGTGTAGCCCCTCTCCCGCCGGGAGAGGGGTTGGGGTGAGGTGAGGGCGCCTTCTGCCGGCGGGTGTGGGGCGCGTTATTCCGACGTTGCCTTAAACTGCGCACTTCCCTCAGGAGCCCTGCCGCATGTGCGGAATCGTCGGTGCCATTGCCAGCCGTGATGTCGTTCCCTTGCTGGTCGATGGCCTGAAGCGACTGGAATACCGTGGCTACGATTCAGCCGGGATCGCCGTCATCGAGGACGGGAAGATCCGCCGCGTACGGCGCACCGGACGGGTCGCCGAGATGGAGGCCGCGGCGCAAGCCGAAGGCGTGCACGCCACGCTGGGCATCGGCCACACCCGCTGGGCCACCCACGGCGGTGTCACCGAGTGCAACGCGCATCCGCACGTCAGCCACGGCGAGCTGGCGCTGGTGCATAACGGCATCATCGAGAATCACGAGGACCAGCGCGCACGCCTGCAGGCGCTGGGCTACGTGTTCGAATCGCAGACCGATACCGAGGTGGTCGCCCATCTGATCCATCACCATCGCGCCCAGGGCAAGAGCCTGCTGGCGGCGCTGCAGGCGGCAGTGAAAGAACTGCACGGTGCCTACGCGCTGGCGGTGATCGACCGCCGCGATCCCGAGGTGATGGTGGCGGCGCGCATGGGTTGCCCGCTGCTGGTCGGGCTGGGCGAGGGCGAGAATTTCGTGGCATCGGACGTGTCGGCGATCGTTTCCGCCACCCGCCGGGTGATCTTCCTCGACGAGGGCGACACCGCCGAACTCACGCGCGCCGGGGTGCGGGTGTTCGATACCGGCGATGTACCGGTCGAGCGGCAAGTGCATGTGTCCGATGTCTCGCTGGCTTCGCTGGAGCTGGGCCCTTACAGCCACTTCATGCAAAAAGAGATCCACGAACAGCCGCGCGCGATTTCCGACACGCTGGAAGGGATCGTGGCGGCCGGTGGCTTCGATCCGGCGCTGTTCGGCGCAGATGCGGCGGCGCTCTTCGCCGAGGTCGATTCGGTGCAGATCCTCGCCTGCGGCACCAGCTACTACGCGGGGCTGGTCGCGCGCTACTGGATCGAGGCGCTCACCGGGATTCCCTGCGCGGTGGATATCGCCAGCGAATACCGTTACCGCAGCGTGGTCGCCGGTCCGCGCCAACTTGTCGTCACCATCTCGCAGTCGGGCGAAACCCTCGACACCATGGAGGCGCTCAAGCATGCGAAAGCCTCCGGTGCCGACAAGACGCTGTCGATCTGCAACGTGCCCGAAAGTGCGCTTCCGCGCGCCAGCCGCCTGCTGTTGCTGACCCGCGCCGGCGCCGAGATCGGGGTGGCTTCGACCAAGGCCTTCACCACGCAACTGGTGGCGCTGTTCGCGCTGGCCGGTGCGTTGGGCAAGCTGCGCGGGCGCATCGATGGCGCACGCGAGGCGGCACTGCTGGATGAGCTGCGCCACCTGCCGGGCAGCGTGCAACACGCGCTCAACCTGGAGCCGCAGATCGCGGCCTGGGCGGCACGTTTCGCCGCGCGCGAGCACGCGCTGTTCCTCGGCCGCGGAGTGCACTACCCGATCGCACTGGAAGGCGCGCTCAAGCTGAAGGAGATTTCCTACATCCACGCCGAGGGCTATCCGGCCGGCGAGCTCAAGCACGGCCCGCTGGCACTGGTCGACAAGAACATGCCGGTGGTGGTGATCGCCCCCGACGATGCCTTGCTGGAAAAGGTGAAGTCGAACATCCAGGAAGTGCGCGCGCGCGGTGGCCAGATGTTCGTGTTCACCGATGCGGACAGCAGCTTCGGTGCCTCCGATGCCGTCCACGTGATCCGCACCCCGCGCCACGTTGGCGAGCTGTCACCGATCGTGCAGGCCATCCCGGTGCAACTGCTGGCCTACCACGTCGCGCTGGTCAAGGGCACCGACGTCGACAAACCCCGCAACCTCGCCAAATCGGTGACGGTGGAGTGACCCGATGACACACCTGCCCGCCACCGCCCTGATCCGCGCCAAGCGTGAGGGACGACGCTTGTCGGCGGATCAGCTCTACGCGATTGCGCAGGGCATCGGCGGCGGCGAGTGGAGCGAAGGCCAGGTGGGCGCGTTCGCGATGGCGGTGGCGCTGCGCGGGATGGCGCCGCAAGAGTGCAGCGACTTCACCCTGGCACTGCGTGATACCGGACGCTGCCTGCGCTGGGACGATCTGCCCGGCCCGGCGCTGGACAAGCATTCCACCGGCGGGGTCGGCGATTGCGTGAGCCTGGCGCTGGCGCCGCTGGTCGCGGCCTGCGGCGGCTTCGTGCCGATGCTGTCCGGGCGCGGGTTGGGTCATACCGGCGGCACCCTGGACAAGCTGGAAAGCCTGCCCGGCTACGATCCCTATCCCTATCCCGAGCGTTTGCGCGCGGTGGTGCGTGAGGTGGGCTGCGCGATCATTGGCCAGACCGATGATCTGGTGCCGGCTGACCGGCGGCTGTATGCGATTCGTGACGTGACCGCCACGGTCGACGTCGAACCGCTGATCGTCGCCTCGATTTTGTCGAAGAAACTTGCCGGCGGCGCGCAGGCGCTGGTGCTGGATGTCAAGGTCGGCAACGGTGCGCAGACGCCGCGCGAGGATGACGCGGTTGCGCTGGCCGTGCGCATGCGGGAAGTGGCTCGCGGCAGCGGCTTGACGCTGGCGCCGCTGCTGTCGGACATGGGCCAGGTGCTGGGGCGCGAGGCCGGCAATGCGCTGGAAGTGCGCGCCATCCTCGATCTGCTCACCGGCGCGCCGGCCTGCCCGCGCCTGCGTGCGCTGGTGTTGACGCAATCGGCGCGCCTGCTGTGCCTGGGCGGGCTGGCGGTCGATGATGCAGACGCGCACGTGCGGCTGGAACGCGCGCTGGCCAGCGGCGCGGCGGCCGAGCGCTTCGCGCGGATGGTGGCAGCGCTGGGTGGGCCAAGCGATCTGCTGGAGCATCCGCAGCGGCACCTGCCGCAGGCGCCGGTGCAACTGCCGGTGCCGGCGCTGGACGTGGGCTTCGTACAGGCCATCGACGTGCGCGGCTTGGGCGAAGCCGTGATCGATCTGGGCGGCGGCCGGCGGCGGCCGGAAGCCGGGATCGACCATGCCGTGGGCCTGTCCGGAATTCGCGAGCGCGGCGAGCGGGTGGCCGCCGGGGAGCCGCTGGCGCAGGTGCATGCGCGCAGTCGCGATGAGGCCGAGCGTGCGGTGGCGCAGGTGCAATCGGCATTCGCGCTGGGCGAAGTGGCGCCGGAGGCGGTGGACGCCTGGCGCTGGCTGGATCAGGCGTGAGTGGCCGCGACGCCCGGCTCAGCGATCGGGAAAGCAGAAGCGGTAGGGCAGCAGCGCGTCGGCGCTGACCGTCAGCCAAGTCCCGTCGGGCTGCCGAAAGCCGACCTGCGCGTCGGCGCCAAATTCCACCAGCGCCTGCCGGCAGGCGCCGCAGGGCGTGATCGGCAGCGCCAGCCCGTCATCGCGGAAGGCCGCCACCGCGATCGCGTCCAGCCGAAACGCCTGGCCTTCGGCCTGCACCGCTGCCGCGATCGCTGCGCGTTCGGCGCAGCCACCGATCGAAAACGAGGCGTTTTCGACGTTGCATCCGGTGTAGATCCTGCCGCTGGCCGAACGCAGCGCCGCGCCCACGTGCAGCCGCGAATAGGGCGCGTAGGCCGACTGCGCCGCCGCATCCGCCCGCGTGTGCAGTGCGTCCATGTCGGCGGCGGAAGTGCTCATCCAGCCGCGACTTCACCTTGGGCGGCTTTCAGCCGCCGCAGCAGGTCTTCCGGCGAGGCGTAGCCACCCAGCAGCTTGCCGTCGGCGGTCAGCATCATCGGCGTGCCTTCCAGGCCCATCCGCTGGCCGGCGCGGTACTGCATGTCCACCGGCGTGCGCGGGCAGGCGGTCATCGGTACCGGGCGGTCGTTCTTGGCGTCGGTCAGCGCTTGCTGGCGGTTCGGGGCACACCAGACCGCCACCATCTTGCGGTAGTCGTCGCTGCCCAGGCCGGCGCGCGGGAAGGCAAGGTATTCCACCCGGATCCCCAGCGCGGTGTACTTGGCGATGTCCTGATGGAACTTGCGGCAGAACCCGCACTCGATGTCGGTCAGCACCACCACGGTGTAGCGGGCCGGGCCGTTGGGTGCGAACACGATCCGGTCGGACTGCGGCAGGGTGGCGAGGATGGACTTGCGCACCCCGGCCATCGCCGCTTCGCTCAGGTTCGAGCGATTGGCCAAATCCAGCAGGCCGCCGGAGAACATGTACTTGCCGTCATCGCTGACGTAGACCACCTGACCGGCGGCGACCACCTCGCGGAAACCCGGCAGCGGCGCGGGGCCGATCCGTTCGACGGTGATGCGCGGATCCAGCCGTCGCAGTGCTTCCCGGGCGCGGGCCTCGGGGGTGCCGGCGGCGTAGGCGGGCTCGCCCGGCGTGGCTGCAGTTTCGGCGACGGGCGCGGTGCCGGCAGTGGGTGCGGCGGCCGGCTGCGCGCAGGCCGACAGGCTGGCGCTGAGCAGGATCAGAAAGGAGAGGGCAAACTGCTTCATCGAAACTCCACGGGCTCTGCCGGTTGGGCTTGTGGCTGCACCAGCGGTTCCGCATTTTCCCACGTTCCACGCTGGCTCGTGTGACCGACATCGCGCAACGTGGTGGTCCATTCAGGCACGCGGATGGTGGAGGGCGTGTAGGTGGCGCAGACGGTCGCGGGCCACCAGGGTGTAGATCTGGGTGGTCGACAGTGATTCGTGGCCGAGCAGCATTTGCAGCGATCGCAGGTCGGCGCCGTGGTTGAGCAGGTGGGTGGCGAAGCTGTGCCGCAGCCCATGCGGGCTGATCCGCGCTGGATCAATCCCGGCCGTCGCCGCATGGCGTTTGACCAGTGCCCAGAACGCCTGCCGGCTGAGCGCGCCGCCGCCGGGGGCCACGAACAGGGCGGCGACTTCCGGGCTGTTTCCCAGCAGGGCCGGCCGCGACGTGCGCAGGTAGCGCTCCAGCCAGTGCCGCGACTCGTCGCCCAGCGGTACCAGCCGTTCCTTCCCACCCTTGCCGGTGACGCGCAGTGCCCCCTGGCGCAGGTTGAGCGCGGTGGCAGGCAGGCCCACCAATTCACTCACCCGCAGTCCGGCCGCGTACATCAGTTCCAGCATGGTGCGATCGCGCTGGCCGAGCGGGTCGGTGCCATCGGGGGCTTCCAGCAGCGCGGACACCTGCGCCTCCGACAGCGCCTTGGGCAGCAATCGCGGCAGCTTCGGTGCTTGCAGCAGCGACGCCGGGTCGTCGGGGCGCAGGCCTTCGCGCACCGCGTGCCCGTAAAATGCGTGCAGGCTGGCCAGCAGCCGTGCGCCGCTGCGCGGGCTGTAGCCGGCGCGTGCGCGCAGAGCAAGATAGTCGAAAAGATCCTCGCGCCCGGCCGCGATCAGCGCATGCCCGCGTGCCTGCCGCAGCCAGCGCGCCAGCAGTTCCAGATCGGTGCCGTAGGCCGCCAGCGTCGCTTTGGCCAGACCGCGTTCGGCCCAGAGTGCGTCCAGACAGCGCTCGATCGCACCGGCGTCCGCCGCCTCCAGCGCCGGCAGGTCGGAAAACAGGTGACGGCGATCGGCGGTCGTGGGCATGGGGCAAGCATAGAGCAGCCTTCCCCGAGCCTGCGGGGACATTGATCGCGCGGCATTGAAAGAGGGGCTCTGTATCCTGTCGCCATGTCCGATCGTCCCTCCACTTTGCTGGGCTGGCGCCTGCTGGCGCTGCTGTACGATTTCTTCCCGCTGCTGGCGTTGTGGTTCGTGGCCGCGGCGGTGTTCACCTTCGCCCACGGCGACGCAGTGCGCGGCGGCTGGCTGGGGGCAATGGAGTTCGTCGTTTTCCTGGCCATCGCCGGGCTGTACGCAACGCTGAGCTGGAAGCGCGGTGGTCAGACCATCGGCATGCGTCCGTGGCGATTGCGGGTGGTGGCCGATGACGGCGGCGCGCCGGAATTCAGCCGACTGTGGCGACGCTTTGGCATGGGTTGCCTGTCGCTGGCCATCGGCGGACTCGGGTTCTGGTGGGCGTGGTTCGACCGTGACCGACTGACCTGGCACGACCGCGCCAGCGCGACGCGCCTGGTCCGCTTGCCGAAAACCGGGCGTGCCGGAAACAGCCTACCGCTGCCTTCTGGCAACGGGGGCGGATGACCGCTAACCGCTGCGCCGTCGGAACACCATCCACGACACCGCCAGCATCAGCAGCGGCGGCACCGCGTAGGCAATCCGGAAATCGAAGTGGTAGATGCCGGCGAGCTTGGTGGCCACCTGCTGCAGCAGCCAGAAGCCGAGCGCGAACACGATGCCGATGAAGACCCGCTTGCCGTAGCCGCCGCTGCGCAGGGAGCCGAACGCGAAGGGTGCGGCGGCCAGGCACAGCGTGAGCACGTTCAACGGGTAGAACCAGCGTCCCCAATAGACCCGTTCGTAGTTGGCGGCGTCCAGCCCGTTGCGTTGGCGATAGTCGATGCTGGTGCGCAGCTGCGCACTGCCCATGTTGCCGGGCTTGGTGACGCTGGCGGCCAGCACGGATTCGCTCAGGCGCGAGTCCCAGCGCTCGGTTGCGGCCTGGCTGCGCTGTACCGCCTTGGCGTCGAAGCGGATGCGCTCGACGTCGTGCAAGGTCCAGTGGTCGCCGTGGTGCTCGGCGATGCGCGCATTGGCGATCGAGCGCAGCCGTCCGTCGTCGGCGAATTCGAACATCCGCACGCCGTGCAGCTCCAGCCAGCGGTCATCGCCGCGCTGCTTCTGCTCGCCGCCGCGTGCGCTCAGGAACATCCCGCCCTCGCGCGCCCACAGGCCGTCGTAGCGTGAGACCACCATGTCGCTGTGGCGGATCGAGCGGATCGCCTGCGCGCGGTCGCTGCCCCAGGGAGAGAGAGTTTCGCCGTTGACCACCATCAGCGCGGTGAAGCCGACCAGCACCAGCAGCACGGACAGCCCGATTCGGCGGCGTGACAGGCCCAGCGCACGCAGGGCGGTCAGTTCCGACGTGGCGGCCAATTCGCCCAAGCCCAGCAGGGCGCCGATCACCGCCGCGGTTGGAAACAGATCGTAGGCACGACTGGGCAGGTTGAGCCCGGCCACGGCGATGGCGTGGTTGATCGTGTAGGAACCTTTGCCGATGTTGCTCAGGTCATCGGCGAAGGACAGCACCACTTCCAGGCCCATCAGCACGCCCCAGGCCAGCAGCACGCTGGTCACGATGGCGCGGGCGATGTAGCGGTCGTGGAGGCGCGGCCAGTGTTTCATCGCCGGCGCCTCGGCAGCAGCGGCTGGCCGTCGCGGACAAACAGCCAGACCCCGACCGCCAGCAGCGGCACCAGCAGCCACCACAGGCCGAAGGCCAGCGGCAGCCGGCCCTCGGCCAGCCACTGCACGCCCAGCATGGTCAGGAAGATGCCGGTGAGGTAGGCGGCGAACGCCAGCAGCATCGCCCCGTGGCGGGATTGTCGCGGCGAGGTGCGCGCCAGCGGGATGGCCATCAGCGCGAACGCGAGCGCCAGCAGCGCCGGTGCCACCCGCCAGTGCAGCTCGGCGCCCGCCGCCGTGCCGGGCATCCGCAGCAGCTCGGTGGTCGTGCGGAACGGCGGCTCGTCGAGACGACTGGGCGGGTCGGCTTCGGGAAGCTGGATCTCGTTGCGCTGGTAGCGCATCAGCCGGTAGTCGAGTTGATCGCCGCTGGCGGGGCCTTCCACCCGGAAGCCGTCCATCAGGGCCAGCACGCGCACGCCGTGGTCCCGGTACAGCTCGCCGGTGCGGGCGGTCGCCACGTCCATCCGGTCGCCACGCTCACGGTAGATGAACACCCGGCCCAGCTTGGTGCCATCGGACGACATCTCGCCGGCATAGGCCACGCCGCCATTGGCCATCGGCGTGAAACGGCCCGGCTCCAGCCCGGCCACCAGCAGGTTGCGGTTGGCCTCGATCACCATCGCCTTGGCCATCCGATTGGCCCAAGGGCCGATCCACAGCGAGCAGGAGGCGATCAGCAAGACCACCGGCAGCGCCACCAGCAACAGTGGACGCAGCAGCCGGCCCGGACCGACGCCCACCGCCGCCAGCACCGGCATTTCCGAATCGCGGTACAGGCGCCCGGTCGCCAGCAGCAGACCCAGCAGCAGGGCCAGCGGCAGGATCACCGGCAGATAGCCGAGCAGGCGCAGCCCGAGCTGCGAGAGCAGCAGTGGTGGCGGCACCTTGCCCAGCGCCATTTCGCCGATCAGGTCGGCGAACACACCGCCGAGGCTGACGATGACGAGCACCAGCAGCGTTGCCAGTACGGCACGCATGAATTCACTGCTGAGGTAGCGGTCCAGCTTCGGCATCGGGCCGGGTTGCCTTAGAATCGGAGGTTTGCCGCGCCACGCGCCACGCCAGGCCGCGACTGCGCATTGTACGCGTACCGGGCCGCCGGCAGCTGCCGATGGCCTGCGCGTGCGCCTCCAATCCCAACCTGGACAGAACCCACGATGAGCCTCGAATTCAGCCTGAACCAGACCCCTTGCGCCAGCGCCCGCGTGGACTGCGCGATCGTTGGCGCCTTTGCCGACGGCAGCCTCAGCCCGGCGGGCAAGGCGCTGGATGCTGCCAGCGGCGGACGGATCGCGGCCCTCATCACGCGCGGCGACGTCTCCGGGAAAACCGGCAAGACCGCGCTGCTGCATGATCTGACCGGGGTGACCGCGCCGCGCGTGCTGGTGATCGGGCTCGGGGAGGCCGGCAAGTTCGGCGCACCGCAGTACCTGAAGGCGATCGGCGACGCCGCGCGCGCACTCAAGACCGGCCCGGTGGCGCATGCACTGTTCACCCTGAGCGAAGTGCCGGTGAAGGACCGCGATGCGGCCTGGAACATCCGTCAGGCGGTGATCGCCGCCGACCACGCCAGCTACCGCTATACCGCCACATTGGGCGCCAAGAACGCCAAGCGGGAAGAAAAAGGCCTGGCCCGGCTGGAGATCAGCGGCGGCGACGCCAAGGCACTGGAGCAAGGCGTTGCGATTGCCGCCGGCGTGCAGTTCACCCGCGAGCTCGGCAACCTGCCGCCCAACCTTTGCAACCCGGCCTACATTGCCGAACAGGCGCAGGCGTTTGCGGCCGGCAAGACCGGCGTGGCCTGCGAGGTGCTGGACGATGCCGCGATGGAAGCCCTCGGCATGGGCTCGCTGCTGGCGGTCGCCCGTGGCAGCGCGCAGCGGCCGCGTCTTGTCGTGCTGAAGTACAGCAACGGTGGCGACGCCAAGCCCTATGTGCTGGTCGGCAAGGGCATCACCTTCGACACCGGCGGCGTCAACCTGAAGACCCAGGGCGGCATCGAGGAAATGAAGTACGACATGTGCGGCGCGGCCAGCGTGCTGGGTACCTTCGTCGCCGCGGTCGGCATGCAACTGCCGGTCAACCTGGTCTGCATCGCCGCGGCGGTGGAAAACGCCATCGACGGCGACGCCTATCGCCCCTCCGATGTCATCACATCGATGTCCGGCAAGACCATTGAGGTCGGCAATACCGACGCCGAAGGCCGTTTGATCCTTTGCGACGCCTTGACCTATGCGCAACGCTTCGAACCGGCGGCGCTGGTCAATGTGGCCACCCTCACCGGCGCCTGCATGGTCGCATTGGGCAAGTACGCCACCGGGGTAATGACCAAGAGCAGCCACGATCTGGCCCGCGAGTTGATCGATGCCGGCGAGACCGTGTTCGATCGCGGCTGGCAGTTGCCCTTGTGGGACGAGTACCAGCCGATGCTGGATTCGGCCTTCGCCGACGTCTACAACATCGGCGGCCGCTGGGCCGGCGCGATCACCGCCGGCTGCTTCCTGTCGCGCTTCACCGACGGCCAGCGCTGGGTGCATCTGGACATCGCCGGCAGCGCCAGCGACGACGGCAAGATGGGCATGGCCACCGGTCGCCCGGTCGGCATGCTCAGCCAGTGGCTGCTGGATCGCGTCGGATAAGCCAGTCCCATTCGCGGTGAGTTTAATCGTTCGTGATGAGCCAAACCCCGTTCGTGGTGAGTCAAACTCCGTTCGTGGTGAGCCTGTCGAACCATGAACATCACTCTGCACCGTTCGTGGTGAGCCTGTCGAACCACGACCGGAGACAGCAACAATGCCCAAAGCCCATTTCTACCTGATCGACAAACCGCGCTTTCGCGAGCAGCCGCTGCTGCTTGCCTGCGAATTGGCGAAGCGGGCATTCGCCGCCAACCTGTCGACGCTGATTCTCGCGCGCGACCAGGCCCAGGCCGAGGAGCTTGACGACCTGCTGTGGTCGTTCGACCCGGACGCCTACCTGCCGCACCAGATCGCCGGCATGGATGAGGATGAAGACGAGGCGCCGATCCTGATCGCCACGCCCGACACCGACGTCCCGCTGCGCCCGCTGCTGATCAACCTGCGCGATACCGCACCGTCCGGCCAGTTCGACCGCGTGCTGGAAGTCGTGCCCGCCGACGAATCCGCGCGCGACCCGCTGCGCGAGCGCTGGAAGCATTACCAGTCGCTCGGATTTGAAGTGAAGAAATACGATATGTGAGGGGTGTGATTGGTGATTGGTGATTGGTGATTTGAAAAAGAAATCCGTTTCGCGCCAATCACAAGCTCTTGCGAATCACCAATCACGTATCACCAATCACTGCTCCACAATCACGAATCACCAATCACGAATGCCCATGCCCACCCTCGACTCCGGCTTCAATCCGTCTTCCTTCGAATCCCGCCTGTACGCGCAGTGGGAAAGCAGCGGCGCGTTCGCACCGACCGGCGACGGCCCGGCCTACAGCATCCTGCTGCCGCCGCCGAACGTGACCGGCACCTTGCACATGGGCCACGCCTTCCAGCACACACTGATGGACGCGTTGGTGCGCTACCACCGCATGCGCGGCTACCGCACCCTGTGGCAGATGGGCACCGACCACGCCGGGATTGCGACCGAGATGGTGGTCAGCCGCAACCTCGCGCTCGAAGGCAAGGGCGAGACCCGCGACTCGCTGGGTCGCGAGGCCTTCATCGAAAAGGTCTGGCAGTGGAAGCAGCACAGCGGCGACACCATCGAGCGCCAGATGCGCCGGCTCGGCGCCAGCGGCGACTGGTCGCGCAGCGTGTTCACCATGGACCCGATGCCCTCGCAGGCGATCACCGAAGCTTTCGTGCGCCTGCATGAAGAGGGCCTGATCTATCGCGGCAAGCGCCTGGTCAACTGGGATCCGGTGCTGAAGACCGCGATCTCCGATCTGGAAGTGGTCAGCGAAGAGGAAAATGGCCACCTGTGGGAAATCCGCTACCCGCTGGCCGATGGCGCGTCCTATGAGCACGTCGAGGTTGACGCCGACGGTGTCGAGACCCTGCGCGAAACCCGCGATTACCTGATCGTGGCCACCACCCGTCCGGAGACCATGCTCGGCGATACCGCGGCGATGGTGCACCCGGACGATCCGCGCTATGCCGCATTGCACGGCAAGTTTGTCGCGTTGCCACTGACCGGCCGCCGGATCGCGGTGATCACCGATGACTACGTCGATCGCGGCTTCGGCACCGGCGTGGTCAAGGTGACACCGGCGCACGATTTCAACGATTACGCGGTCGGCCAGCGGCATGGCCTTGCGACGATCAATATCTTCACCGATACCGCCAAGGTGCTCGATGAAGACTTCATCCCGGCGGCGTACCGCGGCCTCGACCGCTTCGACGCCCGCAAGGCGATCGTCGCCGATCTGGAGGCACAGGGCCTGCTCGTCGAGATCAAACCGCACAAATTGCAGGTGCCGCGCGGCGACCGCAGCGGCCAGGTGATCGAGCCTTTCCTCACCGACCAGTGGTTCGTGAAGATGGACACGCTGGGCCAGCGCGGCTTGGAACTGGTCGTCGGTACTGATGAAAAGCCGGGTTCGGTGAAGTTCGTGCCGCCGAACTGGGTCAACACCTACCGCCACTGGATGGAGAACCTGCAGGACTGGTGCATCAGCCGCCAGCTGTGGTGGGGCCACCGCATCCCGGCGTGGTTTGATGCTGCCGGCAAGGTGTATGTGGGCCGCGATGAGGCCGAAGTGCGCGCCAAATATGCACTGGGCGATGCCGCACTGACCCAGGATCCCGACGTACTGGAAACCTGGTTCTCCTCGGCCATGTTCCCGTTTTCCACCCAAGGTTGGCCGGATGCCGAGGCGATGGCGCAGCGCGGCTTCGACCAGTACCTGCCGTCCAGCGTGCTGGTGACGGGCTTTGACATCATCTTCTTCTGGGTCGCCCGGATGGTGATGATGACCGACCACTTCACTGGGCAAGTGCCGTTCCGCGACGTCTATATCACCGGCCTGGTGCGCGACAAGGACGGGCAGAAGATGTCGAAATCGAAGGGCAATGTGCTCGACCCGATCGACATCATCGACGGCATCAGCATTGATGATCTGGTCGCCAAGCGCGTGCACGGCCTGATGCAGCCGAAGATGGCTGAGAAGATCGAAAAAGCCACCCGCAAGGATTACCCGAACGGCATCAACGCCCACGGTGCCGACGCCCTGCGTTTCACCATGGCCGCGCTGGCCGGCCCCGGCCGCGACATCAAGTTCGACCTCGCCCGCGCCGAGGGCTACAAGAATTTCTGCAACAAGCTGTGGAATGCCACGCGGTTTGCGTTGATGAACGCGGGAGACCCATACCCCGTTCGTGGTGAGCCGGTCGAACCACGGACGGGGTCCGACGAAACCGATCATGGTTCGACAAGCTCACCACGAACGGTTTCTTCCAACTCACCACAACCGGGTACTTGCAACCACCCCGTCACCGACGCCGAAAAGTGGATCCTGTCCCAGCTCGATCGCACCACGCGGGAGGCCGCCGAACACTTCGCCAGCTACCGCTTCGATCTGCTCGCGCAGTGCCTGTACGAGTTCACCTGGAACCAATTTTGCGATTGGTTCGTGGAACTGGCCAAACCGGCGCTGCAAGGCGATGATCTGGAAGCCGCCAACAGCACCCGCCATACCCTGCTGCATGTACTGGAGGCGCTGCTGCGCCTGCTGCACCCGCTGATCCCGTTTGTCACTGAGCAGCTGTGGCAGGAAGTAGCGCCGCGCTTGGGCAAGTCCGGCAGCCTGATGTTGCAGCCCTATCCGCAAGCCGGCGAGATCGATGTGTCAGGCTTCGGCCAGGCCGAGGCCGACATCGAATGGCTCAAGGCCATGATCGGCGCCGTGCGCCGTATCCGCAGTGAATTGGGGGTTTCGCCGGCCAAGCACATCACCTTGCTGCTGCGCGGCGGTAGTGCCGAGGACGCCACCCGCACTGCCCGCTTCGACGCCCAGCTGCGCTTCCTGTGCAAGCTGGAGCGCATCGAGGCCATCAGCGGCGAACCGCCGGCCGCCGCGCCCGCCGTGGTCGGCGCCTTGCAACTGTTCGTGCCGCTGGAGGGTCTGGTGGATCTGGCTGCCGAGCGCGCGCGTCTGGACAAGGAGATTGCCAAAATCGCCGCCGAGAAAGACAAGAGCGAGGCCAAGCTGGCCAAGTTCGGTGCTGGCGTGCCGGCGGCGGTGGTGGCGCAAGAACAGGCAAGGCGGGCGGACTGGAGTGCCAAGCTTGACGCCCTGAGCGCCCAGCGCAGCCGATTGGGCTGAGTTTTCGCCGCCAGGGGCCTTGGAACCACGGGAGCCGTCGGCCCGGGGCGTCCGTTTTGCAAGCGGAGCAAGCGCCCCCGGGCAGCTGCGCGTGCCCCGGAAACTGCGCCCGGAAACTGTGCGGGAAACTGAGACGCCCTTCGCAAAACCTGAAATCCGGCAACGGAAATCGGGGTTTGCACCGCCAGCGCCCCCGCGCTTGAGGCAAGCTGCGCAACCGCTTTTCTGCCGCCGGGATCGGGCGCACACTCGCGGGCAACACGGCAACGGCCCGCCCCCCCGGTCGCTGCGGGCATCGCCCGGCGCCATGGGTCCTCCTCCCAAGCAGACGTGCGGCAGTGCGACAACCTGGACAATGGACATGACCACTTCGGCTTCCGATCCACCGCAGGCGATGGGCGACACGGCCTACCGCACGCTCCTCGATGAGGTCGGCGCGTTCGTCTACGCCACCGATATCCGCGGCAACTTCACCTTCGCCAACAAGCTGGTGCTGGAGCTGCTGCGGCCCGGGTTGCGTCTGGAAGAGGTCATCGGCAAGTCGTTCACCGACTTCGTGGCCATCGGCGAAGACGATACCCTGCGCGAGACCGACCGCCGCGTGCTTGAACAGGGCGAGACGATCGAACGCGTGGAAGCCAACCTCATCCACGCCACCGGTGAAACGCGCTACTACTGGTCGACCAAGAAGCCGCTGCGCGATGCCGGCGGGGCCATCGTGGGCATGATCGGCATCTCCCACGACATCACCGAGAAGAGGCGTCTGGAAGATCAGCTGATTCGGCAAAAGAATCTGCTGGACACGGTGCTCGAAAATCTCGATGCCCTGGTCTACATGAAAAGCGCCGACCGTCGCTTCGTTTACGCCAACCGACAGTTTGCCAGCGTGTTCGGACTGCCGCTGGAAAACATCCTCGGCCGGCTCGACAGCGAGCTGATGCCCAAGGATGTTGCCGATGCGTTCTGGGCGATCGACCAGCAGATCCTCGCCAGCGGCCAGCGTTATGCCGGCGAACAGTCGCTGGTTGATGCCCAGGGGCGAACGCGGCATTACTGGAGCGTGGTGGTCCCCGGGACCGATACCGAAGGCCACACTGCGCTGATTGGGCTGGTGACGGACATCACCGCCTTGCATGAGCTCCAGGAAGAGTTGCAGCAGCAGGCCAGGACCGACAGCCTCACCGGCTGTGCCAACCGGCGGCATTTCTTTGAATTGGCCGGAATCGAGTTTACCCGCAGTCGTCGATACGGCGCGCCGCTGAGCATGATCGCCATCGACATCGACCATTTCAAGCAAATCAACGACCGCTATGGCCACCCGATCGGTGATGTCGTGCTGCAGGATTTCGTCGGCTGCTGCCGCGGTATTCTGCGCGAAATGGACATTCTCGCGCGCACCGGCGGCGAGGAATTCTGCATCCTGCTGCCAGACACCAATCTGGAGGCAGCCGGCGAGATTGCCGAACGCATTCGCGCCATGACGGAGGCTTGCCACCCGATCGAGGAGTACCCCTCGCTGCAGATCAGCGCAAGCTTTGGCGCATCAACGCTGGAATCAACCGATGCCGATTTCCAGACGATGTTCGCACGCGCCGACCGTGCGCTCTATCAGGCCAAGGACCGCGGGCGCAATTGCACGGCCCTTCTGTCCGGTTCCTGAGTTCGCAGGGGCAGGTTTCGCGCCGGCTTCACCCTGCAGCGGCTATCAATGCAGCCGCACATGCCGTGAACAGACCGACCGTGACCCAGCAAGGAGCCGCAATGAGCAACGTCCGCCTCGCGATCATCTACTACAGCACCTACGGCACCAACCACGCCATGGCCGAAGTGGCCGCCGATGCCGCGCATGCTGCCGGCGCCGAAGTCCGCCTGCGCAAGGTGAAGGAGACCGCGCCCGCCGAGATCGTCTCCGGGCAGGCTGCCTGGGCCGCCCACGCCGAGCGCACCGCCCACGTCGAGCACGCCAGCTACGACGACATGGAATGGGCCAACGCCTATCTGTTCAGTGCGCCGACGCGGTTTGGCACCGTGGCCAGCCAGATGCGCGCCTTCATCGACACGCTGGGGCCGATCTGGGCCGCCGGTGCGCTGTCAAACAAGGCGGTCAGCGCCATGACCAGCGCCCAGAACATGCACGGCGGCCAGGAGACCACGTTGCTGGGCCTGTACGCCACCTTCATGCACTGGGGCGCGATCCTGGTGCCGCCGGGGTATACCGACCCGTCGATTTACGCTTCCGGCGGCAATCCCTACGGCGCCAGTGCTACCGCCAAGGGCGAGCCGATCAGCGCGGAGCTCAAGGCGTCGATCCGCGCCCAGTCCAGGCGTCTGGTCGATTTCGCCGGGCGTATCGCTGGCTGAAGGCCGGGCCGTGGCGACGCCCCCCACCGCCGCCGCACTCAAGCAGCGCCACCGCAAGGTGCGCGCTGACCAGCCCGAGAACTGGCGCATCCGCATCCACCGCGCGATCAGCTGGCTGCAGCGCGCCGAGCGCGAAACCCGCGACGACGATGCCCGTTTCCTGTTCCTGTGGATTGCCCTGAACGCCGCCTACGCCCGCGAGTTCGGCTTCGAGCAGAGCGAACGTGACCAAGCCCGCCAGTTCATCGAACGGCTTGTCGTTTTCGACGGCGGGAACCGGCTCCAGCAAATTCTGTTCGACCAATTCACCGGCCCGGTGCGGACCCTGCTGGAAAACCGCTTCGTATTCGAACCGTTCTGGCGTGCGCTGCGCGACCACGACGCCAGCAATGCCTGGGAACTGCAGTTTGCCAACGCGCGCAAACTGGCCATGCGGGCGCTGATGGCGCGCAAGACCGAGGTCGTGTTGTCGGTCGTCGCCGATCGCCTCTACGTCCTGCGCAACCAGCTCATGCACGGCGGCGCCACCTGGAATGGCGATGCCAATCGTCAACAGGTCCACGATGCCGTGACCATCCTCGGCGCGCTGATGCCCGTCATCATCGACCTGATGATCGACCACCCCGAACCGGACGAATCGGGAATTACCTTTCCGTTGCTGGATTCGTCCGGTTGATCGGCAAACGCGGCAAACCGGGACCCGGGCAAAACGATGCAGTATCGCGGATGGCGTGGATCTCCACGGAAGCCCGGACCGTGCCCCAACGAAACGCGCGCACGCATGGGACAGTGGGGGACTGCGAGGGGACGGCACAAAAAACCCCGCAGAATCGCGGGGTTATGGGACTGTCAGGGACAGTAGGGGAAGGCTGCAATGGTGGCTATGGGTGGAATCGAACCACCGACCTCGGGATTATGAGTCTCGCGCTCTAACCGTCTGAGCTACATAGCCATCGTCGAGCCCTCCATTGTGTTGCGTTTGGCGGCAATCGTCAAATTGCCCGCAACGGTGCCCGGCAACGGTGGCTTGCCACTTGCCGCCGCGGCTGGCAGAGTCGGGGGCAGTGGATTTTCGGAGTCCGCATCGTGATCGATCCGGACGGTTTTCGGCCCAACGTGGGCATCGTGCTGATGCACGAGGATGGACGGGTGTTCTGGGCACGCCGCGTGCGCCGGGATGGTTGGCAGTTCCCGCAGGGTGGAATCAATACCGATGAAACCCCGCTTGAGGCCATGTATCGGGAATTGAACGAGGAGACCGGGCTGGATGCGGCCCAGGTCGAGGTGCTCGGCGCCACTCCGGGTTGGCTGCGCTACCGGCTGCCGCCACACGCGGTGCGTCGGCATGAACGGCTGGTGTGCATCGGCCAGAAACAGGTCTGGTTCCTGCTGCGGTTCCGTGGCGATGAGGTGGACTTCCGCCTGGACCAGACCGATTCGCCCGAATTCGATGCCTGGCGCTGGGTCGACTTCTGGTACCCGCAGGCCCACGTCGTTGCATTCAAGCGCGGGGTCTATACCCGCGCCCTGGCCCATCTGGCGCCGCTGGCCCGGGCGGTGGCCGGGGCCGTGGCGGTGCCGGTTCCGGAAGGGGGCGAGGCGCCACCGCGGCGGCATTCCGGACGGCGCGGCTGAGGGCTCTGGCGGGTGGAAGCGGGGAAAGCTGAACGGGAGGCGACCGTTTGTCGGCGGGATGTTGCAATGCAACAAAGATGGTCATATGCTGCACTGCACAAACGGCAAGAACGCCGCTCATCAGCCACCCAAGGGAGCCAGCCATGTACGACTACAACGAATCCTTCAACAAGTCGGCCGCCCAGTTCGCGGACGTCGCCGCCAATGCCAACCGCCTTGCCCTCGAGAACGCCGAAAAGGTGTTCGGCCTGCACCTTGCGGCCATCGAGAACAACATCAACGCCAGCTTCGCGTTCGCCAACGAGCTGATCGGCGTGCGTGACGCCGAAGGCCTCAAGACGGTCTGGCCGAAGGGCATCCAGGTGGCCCGCACCAACGCCGAGCGCAGCTTCGGCGCCACCCAGGAAGCTTTCGCGGACACCGTGAAGACCTCCGAAGCCATCGGTGCGCTGGCCAAGGCCCAGTTCGAGCAGGCCAGCTCGCAGGTCAAGGCGGAAGTCGCCAAGGCCGCCAAGGCTGCCTCCAAGTCGGGCAAGTAATCCCGGTGGCGGGCCGCGAGGTCCGCTGGCAACCGTGACACCTGAAAGCCCGGCAGCGCAAGCTGCCGGGCTTTCGTTTGTCCGCGCGGTGGCATCGGTGTAACTGTGCAACGATATGCTGCACTGGTGCGTTCAATAAAAGTGCTAGAATTGCGGGTTCCGCAATCGTCACCCACAAGGCCACGCCCGATGCCTGCATCCGCACCCGCTTCCAAGCCCAACGCCAGCTTGCGCTGGATCCTGATGCTGGTGGGCGTGGTCGTCGTGTTCGGCGGCGTGTTCCTTGCCAAGGCGCTGTTCGCCAGCAAGACCAACGCGTTCTTCGACAACATGGCACAGCCGGCCGTCACCATATCCGCCGCCGCTGCCCGGCAGGAACGCTGGAGCAACGCCGATGAAGCGGTCGGTACGCTGGCTGCCGTCAACGGCATTGACGTCACCGCCGAATCCGGCGGGGTGGTGCGTTCCATTGAATTCGACGCCGGCCAGCCGGTGCGTGCGGGCGCGGTGCTGGTGCGTTTGAACACGGCCAACGAGGAGGCCGTGCTCAGGGCGCTGGAAAGTTCGGCGCGGCTGGCGCAGGTGCAGGCGCAGCGCTGGCAGGAGCTGGGCCGCGACAAGCTGGTGGCGCTGGATGACGTGCAGACCCGGGCGACCGCCGCCGCCACCGCGCGCGCCCAGGTCGAGGCGCAGCGTGCGCTGATCGCGCAGAAGACCGTGCGCGCGCCGTTCTCCGGCGTGCTGGGCATCCGCCGGGTCAACCTCGGCCAGTTCATCGCGCCCGGGACCCCGGTGGTCAGCCTGCAGCAGCTCGATCCGATCTTCGTCAACTTCAGCCTGCCCGAGCAGATGGCCGGCAAGCTGCCGGAAGGTACCGCGATCCAGGTGACGGTCGATGCGCTGTCCGGGCAGACGTTTGCCGGCACGATCACGGCGGTGGACCCGCAGGTGGACCCCGCCACCCGCAACTTCACCGCCCAGGCCACCTTGGCCAATCCTGAAGGCGCCCTGCGTCCCGGCAGCTTCGCCCGGGTCGGTTTCGACGTGGGCGGCGAGCGCGATGCGGTGGTGATCCCGCAGACCGCGGTCAGCTTCAATCCGTATGGTAACGCCGTGTTCGTGATCACCCGGACCGCACGCCAGCCGGGTGAAACCGACGCCAAGGGCAAGCCGCTGACCGGCGAAAAGCTGGTCGTCACCCAGCGCTTCATCAAGACCGGCGCCACCCGCGGCGATCTGATCGAAGTGCTCGACGGACTCAAGCAGGGCGAGCGGGTCGTCACCTCCGGACTGCTCAAGCTGCGCAACGGCACCGAGGTGATCGTCGACAACACCGTCCAGCCTGCCGCCGACGCGCGGCCGACGGTGGAAAACCGTTGAGCGCAGCACCGGAGCCGGCGCAGGCCGGCCAGGACTCGGGCCCGCCCCGCCGCGTGGGCATCTACCAGGACCGGCAATGAAATTCACCGACATCTTCATCCGCAAGCCGGTGCTGGCGATGGTCGTCAGCCTGTTCATCCTGCTGTTCGGGCTGCGCGCCTTCAGCGAGTTGAACGTGCGCAAGTATCCGGAAATGCGCAACGCGGTCGTCACCGTGAGCACCACCTACTTCGGTGCCGACGCCGACCTGATCCAGGGCTTCATCACCACGCCGCTGGAAACCGCGATCGCCGGCGCCGAAGGCATCGACTACATGACCTCGAACAGCTCGGCGGGCATGAGCACGATCACCGCCTACATCCGGCTGGACAAGGACCCCAACGAAGCGCTGACCCAGATTTCGGCGAAGGTCAACAAGATGCGCGGCCAGCTGCCGCCGCAGTCCGAAGACCCGGTGATCGACCTGCAGCAGGGTGAAAGCATCGCCGCGATGTACATCGCGTTTTCCAGCAACACCCTCGACAACACCCAGATCACCGATTACCTGACCCGCGTGATCCAGCCGAAGCTGGTGGCGATCAACGGCGTCCAGCGCGCCGAGGTCCACGGCGCCGGCAGCTTTGCCATGCGCATCTGGTTGAAGCCGGAGAAGATGGCGGCGCTGAAGGTGACCGCCAGCGACGTCAGTCAGGCCCTGCAATCCAACAACGTGCTGGCTGCGGTCGGCTCGACCAAGGGCCAGATGGTGGCCATCGACATGACCGCGCGCACCGACCTGCG
Source organism: Thermomonas sp. (assembly GCF_023953935.1). Lineage (GTDB taxonomy): Bacteria > Pseudomonadota > Gammaproteobacteria > Xanthomonadales > Xanthomonadaceae > Thermomonas. The sequence goes on from NZ_JAMLIW010000006.1 coordinate 120,566, forward strand.
CAGCGTCGAGGATTTCCGCAACATGGTGGTACGCCAGCAGGATGGCGCGATCATCCGGCTGAGCGACATCGCCGACGTGGTGCTGGGGTCGGAAAGCTATGGCTCCTCGGTCAGCGTCAACGGCAGTGATTCGGCCACCTTCATGGCGATCTACGTCGCCCCGGACGCCAACTCGCTGGACGTGATCCGGAACGTGCACAAGGTCTGGAACGGGGAAGTGCTGCCGCAGCTGCCGCAGGGGCTGAACGCGGTGATTCCCTACGACAGCACCCAGGCGATCAACGATGCGATCAACGAGGTGATCCGCACCCTGGTGGAAGCGCTGCTGATCGTGATCGCGGTGATCTACCTGTTCCTCGGGTCGCTGCGCAGCGTGCTGATTCCGGCCATCACCATCCCGCTGTCGCTGATTGGCGGGCTGTTCCTGATGCTGCTGATGGGGTTTTCCATCAACCTGCTGACCCTGCTGTCGATGGTGCTCGCCATCGGCATCGTGGTGGATGACGCGATCATCATGGTCGAGAACATCCACCGCCACATCGAGGAAGGAATGTCCGCGTTCGACGCCGCGATCAAGGGCGCGCGCGAGCTGGCCTGGCCGGTGGTGGCGATGACCACCACCCTGATCGCGGTGTACCTGCCGATCGGTTTCCAGGGCGGGCTGACCGGGGTGCTGTTCACCGAATTCGCCTTCAGCCTCGCCGGTTCGGTGCTGCTGTCGGGCATCATCGCGCTGACCCTCACGCCGATGATGAGTTCGAGGATCCTGCGCCCGCACGTCGAGGGCAAGGGCGGCAGGTTCGAAGCCTGGCTGGACGCGCGCTTCGAAAAACTGCACGACGGCTACAAGCGGCTGCTGCACGGTGCCCTCAAGACCCGTGCGGTGATCGCCGCGTTCGGCCTGATCGTGCTGACCAGCTGCGTGCTTCTGTATGCCACCGCGCCCAAGGAGCCGGCGCCGATCGAGGACGAAGGCTTCATCTTCGGCGTGGCCAGCGCCGATCCGGTGGCTACCCTGGATTACGTCGAACGCTACACCAGCGAAATGGCGCGGCTGGTCAAGGAAGTGCCGGAGGTCGACAACTTCTTCCTGTTCAACGGCGGATTCGGCGGCGGTGGCGGCGGTGCCAGCCCGAGCGCGATGGCGGGCTTCTCGCTCAAGCCCTGGACCGAGCGCTCGCGTTCGACCAATCAGGTCCTGCAGCAGCAGCTGCAGCCGCGCTTCGACCGGATTGCCGGGCTGAAGATGTTCGCGATGGTGCCACCCTCGCTGCCGCAGGCCGGCGGCGGCGCTTCCGGAGGTGAATTCGTGATCGGCGGCGTCGGCAGCCTCGAACAACTCTCGGAGCTGTCCGACCGCATCCTGCAGCGGGCGATGGAGAGCAAGCGCTTCATCTTCCTCGACAAGGATCTGAAGCTCGACAAGCCGCGCATCGAGGTCAACGTCGATCGCGACAAGGCGGCCACCCTCGGCATCGACATGCGCACGCTGGCGTCCGACATGGCAGCGATGCTGGCGGGGGGCTACACCAACCTGTTCTCGATGCAGAACCGCGCCTACCGCGTGATTCCGCAGGTGCAGCGCAGCGACCGCCTCAACGCGCACGACCTCGAGAACTACTACACCCGCACCCGCGACGGCAAGCTGATTCCGCTGTCCACCATCATCACGCTCAGGGAGAGCGCGCAGCCGCAGTCGCTCAAGCGCTTCCAGCAGCTCAACGCGGTATCGATCACCTTCGCCCCGCGTCCCGGCGTCACCAAGGGCGAGGCGCTGGCCATTCTCGATCAGGCGGCGGCGGAGATCCTGCCCCAAGGCTACAGCGTGGACTACGCCGGCGAGTCGCGGCAGTTCAAGCAGGAGGGCTCGGCAATGCTGCTGACGCTGGCGCTGGCGCTGGTGGTGATCTTCCTGGTGCTGTCGGCGCAGTTCGAGAGCTTCCGCGATGCGCTGATCATGCTGCTGACGGTGCCGATGGCGATCTGCGGCGCGCTGCTGGCGCTGAACGTGCTGGCGCTGGTGTCGCAAATCCTGATGGCGATGGGGATCGAAGCCTTCCCTGGCATGAGCATCAACATCTACACCCAGGTGGGTCTCGTCACGCTGGTGGGCGTGATCTCCAAGCACGGCATCCTGATCGTGGAGTTTGCCAACAAGCTGCAGGCCAACGAGGGCATGAGCAAGCTGGAAGCCATCGAGACTGCCGCCGGCATCCGCCTGCGGCCGGTGCTGATGACCACCTGCGCCCTGGTGTTCGCGATGATCCCGCTGCTGCTGGCCAAAGGCCCGGGCGCGGCCTCACGCTTCTCGATGGGCGTGGTGATCGCCTCCGGCATGACCATCGGCACGCTGTTCACGCTGTTCGTGCTGCCTGCGTTCTACATGTACCTGGCCCGCGATCACGCGCACGACCGCGAAATAGCGGCCGCTGTTGAATCGATGCCGCCGTCGGAGCCGCAACACGGCTGATCGAGCCGCCTGCCTTTCCTTCTCCCCGCTGCGCGGGGAGAAGGTGCCCGACGGGCGGATGAGGGGCGCTGTTCGTACTGTCGTTGTTTGCTGCCCGCGACGATTTCTTCAACCATTCGCGCAACGGCGGTCGTACGCAAGGCGTGCTCCCTACGGCAGCGCTGGAACCCGAAGCTGCGCCGCCATCGCCGCCGGATCCGCGGCCGCCGCATGCGACAACACACCCCAGCACGGTGCCGGCAAGCGGGCGCGCAACATCGCGAGGTTGTCCTCGACCGCATCCATGCCCGGGTCGATGGCATTCGCGATCCAGCCAATGAGCCTGCAGCCGTCGGCGGCGATCGTGCGCGCACTCAGCAGCGCATGGTTCAGGCAGCCCAAGCGCAGGCCCACCACCAGCACGACCGGGAGCTGCAACGCACGCACCAGATCGGCCTGCATCAGCGACGCCGACAGCGGCGCCGCCCAGCCGCCCACACCCTCGACCACGATCGCATCGGCCTGTGCCGCGAGGCGCGCATGCGCATCAAGGATCGGCGGCAGCGTGACTTCAGTGCCGGCATCACGCGCAGCCAGCTCCGGCGCCAGCGGGTGTTCCAGCGCAAAGGGATTGATGTCGGCATAGGCCACGTTGACCGCAGCGGCACGGGACAGCGCCAGCGCATCGTCGTTCTTCCATTCACCGTCGAGCCACTTGCAACCACTGGCCACCGGCTTCATTCCCACCGCGCGCCGGCCCTGCCCGCGCAACGCATGCAGCAGCACACAACTGGCAAGCGTCTTGCCGATGCCGGTATCGGTGCCGGTGACGTAAACCGCGATCACAGCCGCTCCTTTCGCGCTGAAAGCCAGGCGCCGGCCCGCGCATTGCTACACTGCCGACATGAGCTTCACTTCCAGCCCGCTGACCGGAAGCAAACCGGAACGATACGCGCAACTCGCGCAGCAGGCGCGCGCGCTGTTGCACGGCGAGCGCGACCGCATCGCCAATGCCGCCAACCTGTCGGCGCTGGTCTACCACGCGCTGCCGGATCTGAATTGGGTCGGTTTCTATTTCTTCGATGGCACCGAACTGGTGGTCGGGCCGTTCCAGGGGCTGCCGGCCTGCGTGCGGATTCCGCTCGACAAGGGCGTGTGCGGCGCGGCCGCGCGCACGCGGCAGACCCAGCGGGTCGAGGATGTGAACGCCTTCCCCGGTCACGTCGCCTGTGATTCGGCCAGTCGCTCCGAGCTGGTCGTGCCCTTGTACGCGGGGGAAACGCTGATCGGCGTGTTCGATCTCGACAGCCCGCAGCTGGCGCGCTTCGATGCCGACGACCAACGCGGCCTGGAAGCCATCGCCGCGGCGTGGCTGGAGGCGCTGCAATGAACGTCAAGCTGCGCAACATCGGCCCGAAGTCGGCGGCCTGGCTGCGCCAGGTGGGCCTGCGCAGTCGCGAGGATCTGCTGGCGATTGGTGCCGCCGAGGCCTTCGTGAAGGTGCGTCGCGCCGGCTTCAAGCCCAGCTTGAACCTGCTCTATGCGCTGGAAGGCGCGCTGCTCGACTGCCACTGGCAGGATGTTTCGGAAGCGCGTCGCAGCGAGCTGGCCGGCGTCGTCGAAGCGGGCCTGGCAGCGCTTCCACCGCCGCGCGGTCGCCCGGTCGCCGCGCCGGTGCACGTCACCCATCACGATGAAGGCGCGTTGCCCGGGCCCGCGTTGTTCGACGACGAACGAGACGCGGCGTCCGACGACTGAACCACGCGGCGCCGCAAACCCGCTACAATGGCAGTGCTTCAGGTGATCCCGTGGCGATAGCCCGCCGCGGGATTGAAACGGGAAGCCGGTGACGACGCATTTGCGTGCATCCATTCCGGCGCTGCCCCCGCAACGGTAAGCGAGACAAGCTCGACAACGGCCACTGTGCATTGCACGGGAAGGCGTCGAGCGGGAACGCGGCGTCATGCGTTCCGCCCGCAAGCCCGGAGACCGGCCCGAAGCACGTCTGGTTGCGATGCGGCGGGCATCGCGCGAGTCCGCGCGTGCCGACGTTTTGCCTGCCTGCGCCGATCCGTTGCCTGCCTCCGCTTCGCAATCGTCCTTCCCCGCAAGGGCGCGCGGGCGTGCGCGCCGGAGACCTCCCATGCACCACGGCAAGCTTTTGTTTCGCCTGACCACCCTTGCAGCGGCCTTGGCCGCGTGCAGCCTCGCCAACGCTCAGGACGGCGATGCCAAGCGGCTTGACGGCATCATCGTCACCGCCACCCGCACCCCCGTCACGGTTGATGCCGCGCTGGCTGCCGTCGAGGTCATCGACCGCGAGCAGATCGACGCCAGCGGCGCGCAGTCGCTGCCGGAGCTGCTGCGCGGCCGCGCCGGCATCACTCTCGTCAACCAGGGCGGCGCGGGCAAACTCAGCACCCTGTCGCTGCGCGGCACCGAGTCGGATCACACGCTGTACCTGATCGACGGCGTGCGGATCGGCTCGACCACCTCGGGATTTGCCGCCTTGCAGGACATCCCGCTCGACCAGATCGAACGCATCGAAATCGTGCGCGGGCCGCGTTCCTCGCTGTACGGCGCCGACGCGATCGGCGGCGTGGTCCAGATCTTCACCCGTCGCGACACCCGGCCTGGCACCCATGGCCATTTGCGCCTTGCCGTCGGCAGCCATGGTCGCCGCGAGGCCTCGGCTGGCGTGAGCCTGCGCGGTGTGCGCGGCGGCATCGGCGTCGAGCTGGCCCACCAGTCCACCGATGGCATCAATGCCTGCCGCGGCACCTACGATCCGCTGACCTGGGCCGGCGCTGGCTGTTTCATCGTCCCCGGCACCCACCTCGACCGCGACGGCTACCGCAACAACAGCGTCACCTTGAACGCGGATTTCGCGCCGAATGACCAATGGCGGTTCGACGCCCGCGCTTTCCGGGCAACCGGTCACAACGACTACGACGGCGACTTCAGCGACAACGCCGACCTCCGCCAACAGGTGATCGGCGGGCATCTGCGCTTCACGCCCGCGGCTTCGGTGCAGATTGCACTGGGCGTGGGTCGCAGCACCGACGACTCGCGCAACTACCTCGGCAATGCCTTCCAGAACCGCTTCCTCACCCACCGCAGCAGCGCCAACCTGCAGGGCGATTTCACCGTGGCCAAGGGGCAGGTGCTGACCGCCGGCCTCGACTGGCTGCGCGATACCGCCAGCGTGAGCGACCCGTGGTCGCCGTTTGCCGCCCGCCGTCACAACCGCGCCGGCTATCTGCAATACCAAGGCGATTTCGGTATCCAGGATTTTCAGGCCTCGCTGCGCCACGATCGCGACAGCCAGTTCGGTGGCGCCACCACCGGCAGCATCGCCTGGGGAATCGATTTCGCAGCAGGCTGGCGCTTCACCGCCAGCTACGGGACCGCCTTCAAGGCGCCCAGCTTCAATGAACTCTATTACCCCGGCTTTTCCAACCCGCTGCTGCTGCCCGAGCGCTCGCGCAGCAGCGAACTTTCGCTGACGCGCAGTGGCGCGGGCTGGCGCGCGCAGGCCAACGCCTACGACACCCGCGTGCGTGGGCTGATTGCCTGGGACTCCACCTTGTTCAAGCCCAACAACGTCGACTCCGCGCGCATCCGCGGGCTGGAGTTGACCGGCGAAGTGCTGCTTGGCCCGTGGACCGTGCGCGGCCAGGTCGGTTGGCTCAACGCCCGCAACAGCAGCGCAGGATTCGCGCACGGCCTGCGTCTTGCGCGCCGGCCGAACCACAGCGCGCGGCTTGACCTTGATCGTGCGCTGGGCGATTGGAGCGTGGGCGTGTCGGCCGTGGGCGAAGGCGCGCGCTGGGACGATGTCGCCAACACCCTGCGGGTCGGCGGCTACGGAACGCTCGACGCTCGGGTGGTCTGGCGCTTCGCTCCCGGTTGGACCTTGCAGGGCAACCTGAACAACGCCTTCGACAAACGCTACGAAACCAGCGCCTGGTACAACCAGCCCGGCCGCGAGTTCCTGCTGAGCCTGCGCTGGCAGCCGGGCTGAGGCCCGTTGGCGACCCGTGCCGCGCCGGATCGATCCGGGGTCCGGACGGCGCGGGCGTCCGGATGCATGCGTTTGGAACGCGGACGGGGCAAAGTCGTATAATTACCGGCTTGCCTTGAATCAGGGGAATCCACCATGGGGCGTGGACCTTCCATCGAAGCCCGCAAGAATGCGCAGGACGCGCAGCGTGGCAAGATCTTCACCAAGATCATCCGCGAGATCTCGGTCGCGGTGCGCGCCAGCGGCAGCGACCCGCACGGCAATCCGCGGCTGCGCGCAGCGATCGACAAGGGCCTTGACGTCAACATGAGCAAGGACGTGATCGAACGTGCGATCAAGAAGGCGTCCGGCGAGCTGGAAGGCGTCACCTACGAGGAAATCCGCTACGAAGGCTATGCACCGGGCGGCGTCGCGGTGATCGTCGATTGCCTGACCGACAACCGCGTGCGCACGGTGGCCGACGTCCGCCATGCCTTCGGCAAATTCGGCGGCAACCTCGGCACCGAAGGTTCGGTGGCGTTCATGTTCCACAAGGTCGGCGTGCTCAGCTACGGCACCGGCGCGGATGAGGAGCAGATCACCGAGGCGGCGATCGAGGCCGGGGCCGATGACATCGTGGCCTACCCGGAAGATGGCGCCATTGACGTGTTGACCGCGCCCGAGGCATTCGCCGGGGTCAAGGCGGCGATGGAAGCCGCGGGGCTGGCGCCTGGGTTCGCGGAGGTGACGATGCGCGCCGACAACGACACCGCGGTCGAAGGCGAGACCGCCGAGCAGGTGCAAAAGCTCCTGCACTGGCTGAACGAGTTGGATGACGTGCAGAACGTCTATTCCAACGCCAACGGCCTCGGCTGAACATTGACGCCGTCGCTTCGGCGAGCGCCATGCCTGCGGACATTTCCAACAGCGATTGCGCCGCACCCGGCTTCACCCGGGTGCTCGGCATCGATCCCGGCTCCCAGCGCACCGGAGTCGGGATCATCGACGTGTCCGCAGATGGCAAACTCAGCCACGTCCACCATCAGCCGATCATCCTGCTGGCAGCCGAATCGTTTCCGCTGCGGCTGCGCAAGCTGCTGGATGATCTGTGGGAACTGATCGCACGGTATCGGCCGGACGAAGTGGCGATCGAGCAGGTGTTCCTCTCGAACAACGCGATGAGCGCGCTCAAGCTCGGCCAGGCGCGCGGCGCGGCGATCGCCGCCTGCGTGGCGCGCGACCTGCCGGTCAGCGAATACGCCGCCAAGGAAATCAAGTTGGGTATCGTGGGCAGCGGCGGCGCAGACAAGCAACAGGTGCAGCACATGGTCGGCGTCATGCTCGGCTTGCAGGGAAAGTTGCAGGCCGACGCCGCCGACGCGCTGGCGGTGGCGATCACCCACGCCCACGTGCGCGCCAGCGCCGATCGCCTCGGCGTGGCCACCCGCGCCGCCTGGGGCCGCAAGGGCAGGGGGCGGGGATGATTTTGGTGATTGGTGATTGGGGATTGGTGATTGGCAAGGGCGAAGAGCAATGCCTACGGCTTTGCTCTTTCCAATCACGAATCACGAATCACCAATCACGTGCCCGCAGGGCAATCCCATGATCGGCCGGCTCAAAGGCATCCTGATCCACAAGGCGCCGCCGTGGCTGGTGGTGGACGTGCATGGCGTCGGCTACGAGCTGGAAGTGCCGATGAGCACTTTTTACGACCTGCCGGAACTGGGGCGCGAGGTGTTCCTGTTTACCCACTACGCGCAGAAGGAAGACAGCGTGGCGCTGTACGGCTTCCTGCGCGAGGCCGAGCGCCGGCTGTTCCGGGATGTGCAGAAGGTCAGTGGCGTGGGCGCGAAGATCGCGCTGGCGGTGCTGTCCGGCGTCTCGGTCGACGAATTCGCGCGGCTGTTGCACGCCGGCGACAGCGCCGCGCTGACCCGCATCCCCGGCATCGGCAAGAAGACCGCCGAGCGGATGCTGCTGGAATTGCGCGACCGTGCCGCCGATTTCGCAAGCGGGCAGGGTGGTGGCGCAAGTTTGCGAGGCGACGCCATCTCCGAGGCCATCACCGCCTTGCAGACGCTGGGCTACAAGCCGGCTGAAGCCGAACGGATGGCGAAGAAGGTCGCCGCCGAAGGCGATGAAGCTCCGGCCATCATCCGCAAGGCACTGCAGGCAGCGCTGCGCTGATTCTGGCGGCTTCTGGAAATCACATGACACAGTCTGCGCCGCCGCCGTCATCCCCCCAGCCTGCCGGAGCAATCGCTTCGGCCTCCCGCGGCGCCGGCCTGGCGCTGGTGGTCGGCGCGATCGGGGTGGTGTTCGGCGACATCGGCACCAGCCCGCTGTACACGCTCAAGGAGGCGTTCTCCCCGCACTATGGTCTGAGCAACGACCATGACACCGTGCTGGGGGTGCTGTCGCTGGCGTTCTGGGCGCTGAACATCGTGGTGACGCTGAAATACGTCACCATCATCATGCGCGCCGACAACGAGGGTGAAGGCGGCATCATGGCGCTGATGGCGCTGGCGCAGCGCACCTTGCGCGACAGCAAACGCTCCATCTACATCGTGGGCTTGTTGGGCATCTTTGGCGCGTCGCTGTTTTTCGGCGATGGCGTCATCACCCCGGCGATCACCGTGCTGGGCGCGGTCGAGGGCCTGCAGGTGGCGGCACCGGGGCTCGATCACTTCGTGGTTCCGATCGCGCTGCTGGTGCTGTTGGCCCTGTTCTCGGCGCAGCGCTACGGCACCGAGCGCGTGGGGCGTGTCTTCGGCCCGGTGATGTCGGTCTGGTTCCTGGCGCTGGCGGCGATCGGGATCTGGAACATCATCGCGGCACCGGAAGTGCTCAAGGCGCTCAATCCGTGGTGGGCGGTGCACTTTTTCATTCGCCACGGCAGCCACGGCATCTTCATTTTCGGCGCCGTGGTGCTGGCCGTCACCGGCGGTGAAGCGCTGTATGCAGACATGGGCCATTTCGGTGCCCGGCCGATCCGCCGCGCCTGGTACTTCTTTGCCTTGCCCAGCCTGGCCCTGAATTACCTTGGTCAGGGTGCGCTGGTGCTGCGCAATCCCACCGCGATCGAAAATCCGTTCTTCGAGGCGGTTCCGCAGTGGGCGCTGTACCCGATGATCCTGCTGGCCACGCTGGCGGCGGTGATCGCCAGCCAGTCGGTGATCAGCGGCGCGTATTCGGTGTCGCGTCAGGCCATGCAGCTGGGCTACATCCCGCGCATGCGCATCAAGCACACTTCCAGCGACACCATTGGCCAGATTTACATCCCGGGCATCAACTGGGGCTTGGCGGTGCTGGTGTGCGTGCTGGTGCTGGCCTTCCGCAGTTCAACCAATCTGGCGGTGGCCTACGGCATTTCGGTGTCGGGCACGATGCTGATCGATACCCTGCTGCTGGCGCTGGTGGCGCGCACGCTGTGGCCGCGCAAGAGCCATTGGATCCTGCTGCTGTGCCTGTGCTTCCTTGCCCTGGATCTGGCCTTCGTGGTCGCCAACGGCAGCAAGCTGATGCAGGGCGCCTGGTTCCCGCTTGCCCTGGGCATCGTGCTGTTCACGATGATGCAGACCTGGCGGCGCGGGCGCGCGCTGCTGACCGAGGAAATCCGCAAGGACGGCATCCAGCCCGCCACTTTCCTGCCCGGCCTGATGCTGGCGCCGCCGGTGCGGGTGCCGGGCACGGCGGTGTTCCTGACCTCCGACCCTGGCGTGGTACCGCACGCGCTGCTGCACAATCTCAAGCACAACAAGGTGCTGCATGAGTGCAATGTGTTCCTGACCGTCAAGACGCTTGAAGTGCCTTACGTCAGGCAGGAAGAACGGCTGCAGATCGAGCCGATCGCCGGCAAGGATTTCTATCGCGTGATCATCCGGTATGGATTCATGGAGCCGCCCGACGTGCCGCTGGCCCTGATGCGCAGCTGCGACCACTGCGAACTCACCTTCGACCCCATGGATACCACCTACTTCACCAGTCGTGAAATGGTGGTGCCGGGCCGGCGCAAGGGCATGGCCTCGTGGCGCGACAAATTGTTCGCCTTCATGCACCGCAATGCGGCGCCGGCCACCAACTTCCTGCGCATCCCCGGCAACCGGCTGGTGGAACTGGGCGCGCAGGTGGAGATCTGAGTCCCCGGCACGCGGGCGTCGGTTGTCGATTTCTGGAGGGGTGAGTATTCCGACGGTTTCAGGCGCCGGACTGTGAATCCTGGGGCCCGGCGGCCACCGCAAGCCGCCAGCTGTTGCGACCGGCGTGCTTGGCGTCATAAAGCGCACGATCGGCCAACTGCATCAGTTCTGCAGCATCCGAACCTGCCGCGGCGGTCATGCCGAGGCCGATGCTGGTCGTGATCTGCAATTGTCCGCTGCCCGATTCAACCGGCTCTTGCATCGCCGCCAGCAGGCCGTCCGCGATGCGCCGCAAGGGGGCAGGCGTCGTGAGGTCTTCGACCAGTACCACGAACTCGTCGCCGCCCAGCCGCGCCGCCAGATCGACCGCGCGGATGCATTCTCCAAGCCGTTGTGCAAAAACGCGCAGTGCGAGATCGCCGATGGCGTGGCCATGGGTGTCATTGATTGCCTTGAAATGATCGATGTCGCAATACAGCAGCCCGACCCGGGTCTTGTTGCGTTTGGCGCGGGCCAGCGCCAGCGCCATGCGTTCGTCGAACAACAGGCGATTGGCCAGTCCGGTCAGCGGATCCCGTCTGGCCTGCAACTTCAGTGCCTGCTCGGCCTCGACGCGCAACGTGACATCGCGACCGGAGTAGATCAGATGGCGCTCGCCGCCTGCGTCCTGCACCCCATGCACATTTGCAGCCAGCCAGAGATAATTTCCCTGTCGATGCCGGCAGCGATACAGCAAGCTTTCCGTGCCGCCATTTTCCAGTAATGCGGCCATGGATTGACGCAATGCCGTCACGTCCTCCGGGTGGACCAGATCCCAGCGCATGCGTTCGAATTCGTCGGCTGTCCAGCCGAGCAGACCAACGACGGAAGGCGAGATGTAGTCGAAACTGCGATCCGCGCGAATGCGGATGATCAGGTCGCGCGAGTGGTCGGTCAACATGCGGTACAGCTGTTCGCTGCGCCTGACCCGGTGGGCGAGAATGCGGTGCTCGGTCAACACCGACGCAACCGGGAATGCCGAAAAACAGCAGCTGAGAAGGTACAACTGCAGCAGCCGCACGCGCGCAGAGCCGTCGGCAAGGGCTGTTCCAAGATTGAAGGGCCCTTGTCCGGCCGCGGTCTGCATGGTCGCGACCAGTGCGATGACCGCGACTGCCGGCACGAACCCGCTGAATCGATGACGCAGCACGCAAAACAGCAACAGCGGAATGAGAGCAAATGAAACCGACAGGCTGTCCTGACCGAAGACGAGCCAGGCGCAGGCGGTGATCAGCAGCAGGGTTCCCGCCAACTCGAGGCGCCGCGCCGGTGGCCCCAACATGCGCCGACCCTCGATCCGCGTGATCACCGCCAATGCGCCGAAGATCACCATCCCGATCGCATGCGACGCCAGCCAGGTCTCGAACAGGTCCGCGAATGCGGGCGCATGCGGGGAGAGCAGGCGGCGCGCGGTGGCGGCAGCCAGCGCGGACAGGGTGCAGGCAAACAGCGTGGCGACGCCGGCAACCCGCAAGGTCCGGCCGATCGTGGCCAGTTGTCCGGCATCCTTCACCCGTGGCGCCGTGATGCGCGCGGCCAGCCATGCGTCGAGCAGGTTGCAAAGGCCGAGCACCAAGGTCAACACGCTCAACCCGTTGCGTCGCAAATTGGCCGCCACGAAGGCCAGCAGGGCCACCGCCAGCAACCCGCGCCATTGCCGAGGTGGTGATGTCAGAAGTACGCCAAACAGCATGCCGCTGGGCAACCAGAGCATCGAGAAGCCCGACGGACCGGCTGCCAGGTGAATCGACCACCAGGCCCCGGCAAAAAGCACCAGTCCGAAGGCGGCAAGCCCCGGCACGCTGACGGCGCTCGGGGTGGCGTCATTCGGGATCGGCTCCATGTCCGCAGGGTAATCCTTTGGGGGCCATGCTTGGAAAAAGGAAAAAAGCACCGCGTCGGGGGATAATCCCGAAATGGCCGACCCCCGCCTCATTGCTCCCGATGCCACCCGCGACGACGATGCCGTCGAGGCCAGCATCCGCCCGCGCACCCTGGACGAGTACCTCGGCCAGACGCCGGTGCGCGAGCAGATGCAGATCTACATCGAGGCCGCCAAGGGCCGTGGCGAGGCGCTTGACCATGTGTTGATCTTCGGCCCGCCCGGGCTGGGCAAGACCACGCTCTCGCACGTCATCGCCAACGAGCTGGGCGTGAGCCTGCGCGTCACCTCCGGGCCGGTGATCGAAAAGGCCGGTGACCTCGCGGCGCTGCTCACCAACCTGCAGCCGCGCGATGTGCTGTTCATCGACGAGATCCACCGGCTGTCGCCGCTGGTCGAGGAAATCCTGTATCCGGCGATGGAGGATTTCCAGATCGACATCATGATCGGCGAAGGCCCGGCGGCGCGTTCGATCAAGCTCGACCTGCCGCCGTTCACCCTGATCGGCGCCACCACCCGCGCCGGCTTGCTGACCGCGCCGCTGCGCGACCGCTTCGGCATCGTGCAGCGGCTGGAATTCTATTCGCCGGAAGAATTGACCCGGATCGTGCGGCGCTCGGCGCAGATCCTCGGCATCGCCTGCGATGGCGAGGGCGCGGGGGAACTGGCGCGGCGTTCGCGCGGTACCCCGCGGATTGCCAATCGGCTGCTGCGACGCGTGCGTGATTTCGCGCAGGTCAAGGGCGAGGGCCGGATCGAGGCCGGCGTCGCGCGTGCCGCGATGGACATGTTGAAGGTGGATCCGGAAGGCTTCGATGAACTTGATCGCCGCATGCTGGGCATCATCATCGATGCCTTCGACGGCGGCCCGGTCGGGGTGGAATCGCTGGCCGCGGCGCTGAGTGAAGAACGCGGCACGCTGGAAGACGTGATCGAGCCCTATCTGATCCAGCAAGGATTTCTGGTGCGCACCGCGCGCGGCCGGATGGCAACGCCGAAGGCGTATCGTCATCTCGGCCTGCGGCCGAGACGGGAGACGGGAGACGGGAGACGAGAGACGAGCGAGTTGTTCGACGATTCTGAAGGCCAGCGCCCTTGATCTCCGACTCCCGAATCCCGTCTCCCGTCTCCCTGCTCGTCCGTGTCTACTGGGAAGACACCGACGCCGGCGGCGTGGTCTACCACGCCCAGTACCTGGCCTTCATGGAGCGCGCCCGCAGCGAGTGGCTGCGCGGGCTGGGCGTCGAGCAGACGGCGCTGCGCGAGACCGAAGACCTGGTGTTCGTGGTGCGTGGGATGGAACTCGACTTCCGCGCCCCGGCGCGGCTGGATGATCAGCTTTCAGTCAGCGTGCGCCTGCTGCAATGCCGGGGCGCCAGTTTCACCCTGGCGCAGCGGATCGAACGCGGCGACGCGCTGCTGGTCGAAGCCAAGGTCCGGATCGCGGCGGTGCGCGCATCCGATTTTCGTCCCTGTCCGATTGCGGACACTTTGCTGGCGCGACTGCGGTCGCAGATGGAGTCGTCTTGATGTTTGCGTTGAACCTGCTGCAACCCGTGCCCCAGGCGCTGCCGGACGCCGCGCCGGTCGATGCGGTCATCTTGGCCGATGGCGCGGCATCCGCCGCCAGCGCGCATGCCGACAAGGGCCTGGACATCCTCGGGCTGGTGCTGCACGCCAGCCTGCCGGTGCAGTTCGTGCTGCTGCTCCTGCTGCTGGCGTCGATCGCGTCGTGGGTGATTATCTTGCGCAAGAAGCGCCTGCTGGATCGTGCCGAGCGCGAGGCCGATCAGTTCGAAGGCGCGTTCTGGTCCGGCACCGAGCTGTCCAAGCTCTACGCGACCGTCACCGCTCGCCATCGCGACATCGAAGGATTGGAAGCGATCTTCGAGTCCGGCATGCGCGAATTCAACCGGGTCGGCCAGCGCCGCGGGGTGGACCCGCGGATGCAGGTCGAAGGCGCCCAGCGCGGCATGCGGGCGACCTCCTCGCGCGAGCTCGACGGACTGGAACGCAACCTCGAATTCCTCGCCAACGTCGGTTCGATCAGTCCCTACGTGGGCCTGTTCGGCACCGTCTGGGGGATCATGATCGCCTTCCAGGGCTTGGCCAATCTCAAGGACGCGACCATTGCCTCGGTCGCGCCGGGCATCTCGGAGGCGTTGGTGGCCACCGCGATGGGCCTGTTCGCCGCGATCCCGGCGGTGTGGGCCTACAACCGCTTCGCGACCCGCGCCGACCGCATGGCGGTGAGATACGAAGCCTTCAGCGAGGAATTCGCCTCGATCCTGCAACGCCAGGCCAACGCGGGCGGCTGAGGCGACCATGGCCAGAGTGACCGGACGCCGTTCGCGCAAGCGCAGGCTGCAATCCGACATCAACGTCGTGCCTTACATCGACGTGATGCTGGTGCTCTTGATCATCTTCATGGTGACCGCGCCGCTGCTCAATGTCGGCGTGGACGTGAACCTGCCGCAGGCCGATGCGCATGCGCTGGAACAGGCGAAGAAGCAGCCGGTGGTGGTGAGCGTCGGCAAGGACGGGGCGCTGAGCCTGACCTACGAGGGCGTGAGCCGCCCGCAGGCAGTGGATGCGGCGCAATTGGTGGCCAAGGTGAAAGCCTTCGTCGCCGCCGATCCGAACGTGCCGGTGTACGTGGCCGGCGATCGCGAGGTCAGCTACCAGACCGTGTTCGCGGTGCTGTCGATGTTGCAGCGCGACGCCGGCGTGCCGCGAGCGGGGCTGATGGGCGCGCCCGAATCCTCGGGCCCACCGAAGAAGTGACAGAACGGCGATGAAGCAGACCCGCGCCGATACCGGGTTGGCCCTCACCCAATCACTGCTGCTGCACGCAGGGGTTCTGGCCCTGCTGTTCATCGGCTTGCGCTGGTCAAGCAATGCGCTGCCAGACGCCGCGCAGGGCGATCCGATCGAGGCCGAGTTGATCAGCGCGTCCGACCTCAGTCCGGCCATGCAGCGCGCATTGCGGCGCGCGCCGGAAACGCCCAAGCCGGTGCGGGAACCCAAGCCGCTGCCCGAGCCGCTGCCGGAGGCGACACCAGCACCAACGCCCCGGCAACTGCCCCCGCCGGTCCCCGATCCTGCGCCGCTTGAACAGGCGCGGGTGCAGCGCGATGCGGTGCAACCGCCGCTGCCGGAGGTGCGGCGTGAGCAGGAAGCTCGCCGCCGCCAGCCGCCGCAGGTCGAACTGGATGCGCAGCGGGAAACCGAGATGGAGCGCCAGCGCCAGCGCCAGATCGAGGATTTGCGTCGCCAGCGCGCCCAGGCCGCGCGCGCGGCCAGCATGGCCGAACAGCGCGCCCAGCAGCTGGCCGACGCCCGCGGCGCGGTGTCCAACACCCCGCCCGCGCGCAGTCAGCCGACGCCCGGCGCGGGTGGCACCGACCCGGGCCTGCTGGCGCGCTACCGCGACGCCCTGCAGCGCGCCATCGTCCGCCAATGGACGCGCCCGGACAGCGTGCCGTTGGGCCAGCGCTGCCGGATTTCGATCCGCCAGCTGCCCGGCGGCGACGTGATCAGCGTCGAAATCGACCCATCCTGCCCCTATGACGCCCAAGGGCGGCGCTCGGTCGAGGCCGCCGTACTCAAGGCCGCGCCGCTGCCTTACGCCGGCTTCGAAACGGTGTTCAATCGCAATCTGGAACTCAATTTCGAGGCCGCCGACCAATGAATCCCGCAGCGATTCCGCAGGGCCATCCCGCCCGGTCCGTTGCCGTTCATCCTGTGGCCCGAAAATCGGCGACCCTGTTCACTAAGCTGGAACGACGAGTGCGCATGAAATCTTTCGTCTGCGGCCTGCTCGCCGCGCTGCTGCTTCCGCTGGGTGCCGCGCAGGCGCAATCACGCAGTGGCCTGGAGATCGACATCGTCGGCGGCAATGCCGCGGCGCTGCCGATCGCGGTGATCCCCTTCGGCGGTGACTGCGGGCAGACCGACGTCAGCGCGGTGGTGCGCGCCGACCTCAACCGTTCCGGCCAGTTCCGCACCCTCGACGTGAACGGCCTGCCCGAACGCCCGACCACCGGCAGCGAAGTGGCGTATCCCACCTGGCGAATGCTGCGCCAGGACTATCTGCTGATCGGGCGCTGCGTGCCCGCGTTGGGCAGTTATCGCACCGAATACGAATTGTTCGACGTGGCCCGTCAGCAGCGCCTGCTCGGGATCGCGCTGACCGCCGCGCCGGCGTCCATGCGCGACGTGGCCCATCAAATCAGTGATGCGGTCTATGAAAAGATCCTCGGCGTGCGCGGCGCGTTCTGGACCCGGATCGCCTATGTGTCGGCCACCGGGCTGGGGCGTGACACCCGCTATGCCCTGATCGTGGCCGATGCCGACGGCTACAACCCGCGCACCGTCGTCACCTCGAATGAACCGCTGCTGTCGCCGTCGTGGAGCCCGGACGGGCGCAGGCTGGCCTACGTCAGCTTCGAGGGCGGCAACTCCGGGATCTGGATCCAGGACGTGGCCTCGGCGGCGCGCGAGAAAATCACCAGTTTCCGCGGCATCAACGGTGCGCCGAGCTTCTCGCCGGACGGCAGCAAGCTGGCCATGAGCCTGTCCAAGGGCGGCAATCCCGACATCTACGTGATGGATCTGGGCAGTCGTCACCTTACCCAGATCACCAATCAACTGGGCATCGACACCGAACCGACCTGGAGCGCGGACGGTGCCAGCCTCTATTTCACCTCCGATCGCGGCGGCCAACCGCAGATCTATCAGGTCTCGGCCAGCGGCGGCGGCGCCAGCCGGATCAGCTTCGACGGCAGCTACAATGCCAGCCCGAGCGTGTCCTTCGACGGCAAGAAAATCGCCACCGCGCAGGGCGGCGGGAATGTTTATCGAATCGCCATGATGGACCGCAGCACCGGCAGCCCGCGCTGGAGCATGCTCTCGCCCGGCTCGCTGGACGAATCGCCGAGCTTTGCCCCCAACGGCGCGATGCTGGTCTACGCCGCGCGCGAGGGCCGCAACGGCGTCCTGTATGTGGTGTCGGCCGATGGCCGCGTGCGCCAGCGGCTGGAAACCCGTTCCGGCAGCGACGTGCGCGAGCCGGCGTGGTCGCCCTATCGCGCGAGGTGAAGACAGCGTTGGCATTGCTGGCGCCACAATGGCCGAAGTGCTTCGGAATTCACGTTTGATCCAATAGTCCAGAGGGGGTTCATGCCATGCGCCGTTCCATCCACTCCACTGTCCGCATCCTGACGATTGCGGTGCTCGCGTCCGCCGTGGCCGTGGGCTGCAGCAAGAAGGTCAAGGAGACGCCGCCGGCGCAAACCGCCGTTGAAACCCCGTCGCAGACCTATCAGACCCCGGTCGCAGGTGCCTACACCCCGGCCGATCTCGACACCGATCCCTGTCTGCGCACCCGGGTGGTGTACTTCGACCTTGACCGCGATCTGGTCAAGCCCGAGTTCCAGGCCATCGTCGCCTGCCACGCCAAGTACCTGCGCGACCGTCCTAGCGCCCGCCTGCGCCTGGAAGGCAATGCCGACGAGCGCGGCAGCCGCGAGTACAACATGGGCCTGGGTGAGCGCCGCGGCAATTCGGTGTCCAACGCCCTGCAGGCCAACGGCGGCAGCAGCACCCAGCTGACCGTGGTCAGCTATGGTGAAGAGCGCCCGGTGTGCACCGAAACCGGCGAGGGCTGCTGGTCGCGCAACCGCCGGGTTGAGCTGATCTACACCGACAAATGAGGACGGCGGCCGTCACCTTGCTGGCGGCGGCGTTGCTGGCGTCGCCGCTGGCCTTCGCCCAGCGGGCGGCCAGCCTCGCCGATCGGGTGGCGGCGCTGGAGGCGCGCGCGTCCGGCGACCAGAACCCGACCGAACTGGTCAATCAGATGACCCAGCTCACGGCCGAGGTGAAGAACCTGCGCGGCCAGATCGAGGAGCTCCAGCAGCAGCTGGAGCAGGCCAAGCAGAGCCAGCGTGCCCAGTATCTTGACCTGAGTGGCCGGCTGGACCGGCTGGAAGGCGGCACCAGCAGCAGCGCGGCCACGGAGGACGGGGCAGCGCCACCTTCGGCGCCGGTGGCGGAGGTGCCGGACGCAGTGCCGGCCCCGCGCGCCGCGCCCGCCGCCGGCGACGAGCAGGGGGCCTACGACTACGCGTTCGATGCGCTCAAGACCGGCGACTACGCCGAAGCCGCGCGCCGGCTGCGGGATTTCCTGGCCACGTATCCCGACGGCGCGCTGGCGCCGAATGCGCTGTACTGGCTGGGCGAAAGCTATTACGTGACCCAGAACTACCAGCTCGCCAGCGCCCAATTTCGGGCCTTGCTCGACCGCTATCCCAGCCACGACAAGGCCCCCGGCGCCCTGCTCAAACTCGGCCTGACCCAGTACGGACTTCGCCAGTTCGATGCGGCCGATGCCACCTTGCGCGCGGTGCTGCGGCGCTACCCCGGCACCGACGTCGCCC
Source organism: Thermomonas sp. (assembly GCF_023953935.1). Taxonomy (GTDB): domain Bacteria; phylum Pseudomonadota; class Gammaproteobacteria; order Xanthomonadales; family Xanthomonadaceae; genus Thermomonas. Next base: position 139,518 of record NZ_JAMLIW010000006.1, read on the forward strand.
GGATCGCCGACGACCGCCTGCGCGCGATGCAGCTGGCGGGCGATCGTTATTGAGGATGGCCTGATCGATTCGCCTTGACCGTCATCCCCGCGAGGCGGCACCCAGCCACGGCTGTCATGCCCGCGCACGCGGGCATCCATGAACGTTCATGGCAACGTGAATCAAGTCAGCGTTGCTCTAAAATAGCCGCATGAACGCAGTCGCCGAGGCAGCCACCGCGTCGGCGGCAACGCCTGACGGCCGGCTCAAGCTCACCGAAATCTTCCTGTCCCTGCAGGGCGAAGCCCGCGAAGTCGGCTGGCCGACGGTGTTCGTGCGCCTGACTGGCTGTCCGCTGCGCTGCCAGTATTGCGATACCACCTACGCCTTCCATGGTGGCCAGTGGTGGACGCAGACGGCCGTCCTTGCCAAGGTGGCGGAATTCGGGGTGCGCCATGTCTGCGTCACCGGCGGTGAGCCGCTGGCGCAGAAAGAATGCATTCCGCTGCTGGCGCGCCTGTGCGATGCCGGCTACGCGGTGTCGCTGGAAACCTCGGGCGCGCTCGACATTACCGCCGTTGATCCGCGGGTGTCGCGGGTGATGGACATCAAGACGCCCGGCTCCGGCGAGGTCGAACGCAATCTGTGGAGCAACCTCGACGCGCTGACCGCGCGCGACCAGGTCAAGTTCGTGCTGTGCTCGCGCGCGGATTTCGATTGGGCCTGGGGCATCGTGGCCAAGCATCGCCTGCACGATATCTGTGAGGTATTGTTTTCCCCCAGCTTCGGCCAGCTGAAGCCGCGCGATTTGGCCGAATGGATCCTCGCCGAGCGCCTGCCGGTGCGATTCCAGATGCAGCTGCACAAAGTGCTGTGGGGCGAGGAGCCGGGCCGATGACAAGGTTATCGGCAGCGTCTGACGTGACGACGCCCAAGCGGAGCTGGCGATGAACAAGGCGGAAAAGCCCGCTGTCGTGCTGGTGTCGGGCGGCATGGATTCGGCCGTGGTGCTGGCCATCGCCCGCGAACAGGGCCATGCCGTGCACGCGCTCAGCGTGCGCTACGGCCAGCGCCATACTTCCGAGCTGGATGCCGCCGAGCGGGTGGCGCGGATGCTGGGCGCCGTCCAGCACAAGACCGTGAACGTCGACCTGCGCAGCTTCGGCGGCTCGGCCCTGACCGATGACATTGCGGTGCCCACCGACGCCGACGGCCACGCCATCGGCGATGGCATCCCTTCCACCTACGTCCCGGCGCGCAACACCATCCTGCTGGCGCTGGCGCTGGGCTGGGCCGAAGTGCTGGGCGCCACCGATCTGTTCTGCGGGGTCAACGCGGTGGACTATTCCGGCTACCCGGACTGTCGCCCCGAGTTCATCGACGGCTTCGAAGCCTTGGCCAATCTCGCCACCAAGGCCGGCGTCGAGGGCAGCCGCTTTCGCGTGCACGCCCCGCTGATGCACATGAGCAAGGCCGACATCGCCCGCGCCGGCCAGCGCCTGGGCGTGGATTTCTCGCAGACGGTGAGCTGCTACCAGGCCGACGCCGACGGCCGCGCCTGCGGCCACTGCGACGCCTGCCGCCTGCGCGCGCAGGGCTTCACCGATGCCGGCATTCCCGACCCGACCCGCTACGTGGGCGGCGCCATCGGTTAAACTGCGCGCCCCGGTGCAACGCCGGGCGCATGCTTCGGGCCGTTAGCTCAGCGGTAGAGCAGTGGACTTTTAATCCATTGGTCGAAGGTTCGATCCCTTCACGGCCCACCATCCCTGGCTGGCTGGCGATCCGCCAGCGCGCATCTCCATCTACTCCAGATTGCCTGCGCCCTCGTGGCCGATCTCAGCGAAGGCGCCGGCAATCAGCAGCAGTGCGCTGTCGTCATTGCACCTGCGCCCACTCCTGATTCCAAAAACCCCGCCCCGGCGGGGTTTTTCCGTAGTTGCGAATGCGGCATTCCCCGACTGTTTTCGGCGGTGCTGTGGGCGATGCTGGGGCATTGCTTGCAATTACATATTCGATATGCATATCATCACGCAGGGCGTTGCCTTCGACCCGGGCAAGGCTGCGGCCAACTGGCGCAAGCATGGAGTGAGCTTTGCACATGCCGAGCAGGCATTGCGCGACCAGCGCTCGGCGACGATGGAAGATCCCGATGCCGAGGATGAGGCGCGGTTCGTGACCTTGGGCATGGATGCCGCCGGGCGAGTATTGGTGGTGGTATGGACGCCGCGCGGGGAACTCGCCCGCATCATTTCCGCAAGAAAGGCCAGCAAGGGCGAGGTGGATGGATATGCGCGATGAATATGATTTCAGCAGGGCGCAGCGCGGCGCGGTCATCGCTTCGCCGGGCAAGACCCGCATCACCATCATGATCGACGATGACGTGATCGAGGCCTTCCGGGCGCGCGCCGAGGCGGAGGGGCGCGGCTACCAGACCGCCATCAACGCCGCCCTGCGCGCGGCGCTGGATGCCGACAATGCGCCCGTCACGGTGGCGACCTTGCGGCGCGAACTGCGCAAGGCGTTGAAGTCCGCCGCTTGAGTTGCAGCTCAATCCGGTGCGGTGCACCGGTCTTCGCTGTGTCACCCGCCGGGGACGGTGAAATTCCTGCGCGCTGCCGTGGGCTGACAACGGCGAACTAGCGTTCACGTGCCTGCGGCCAGAACTTCGAGCACCTCCCGTCCATACCGTTCCAGCTTGCCCGCGCCGATCCCGGCGATCCTTGCCAGGGCGTCGAGGTCGCTGGGGCATTCCAGCGCGATGCTGCGCAAGGTGGCGTCGTGGAAGATCACGTAGGCGGGGACGTTCTGCGCTTTGGCGGTTTCGCTGCGCCACTGGCGCAGGGCGGTGAAGCGGGCTTCGGCATCGGCGGGCAGGTTGGTGGTGGTGGTGGATGTTGTGCGCGCCTTGTCGGCATCACGCTTGCGCCGGCGCGCGGGCTTGGGTGGTTCCGCGCGCAGGTGCAGGGTTTGTTCGCCGCGCAGCAGCGGGGTGGCAGCGGCGGTCAGGCGCAGGGCGCCGTAGCGGTCGAGGTCGGCCTCCAGCAATCCGGCGGCGACCAGTTGCCGGAACAGGCTGCGCCAGCGGATGGCATCGAACTCGGCGCCGATGCCGTACGTGCTGAGGGACTGATGGCCGAACTGGCGCACCTTGGCGGTGTCGGCGCCGCGCAGCACGTCGATCAAATGCGCCGTGCCAAAACGCTGCCCGCTGCGGTAGACGCAGGACAGCGCCTTGCGTGCTGCCTCGGTGGCGTCCCAGGTCTGCGGCGGATGCAGGCAGTTGTCGCACGCGCCGCAGGCGCCGGGATGGGCTTCGCCGAAATACCCCAGCAGGGTTTGACGACGGCAGGCGGTGGATTCGCAATAGCCGATCAAAGCGTCGAGCTTGGCGTGTTCCAGCCGTTTGCGCTCTTCGCCGGCCTCGCCTTCGGCGATCATCCGCCGCAGCTGCACGGCATCGCCCAGTCCGTAGGCCAGCCAGGCGTCGGCGGGCTCGCCGTCGCGGCCGGCGCGGCCGGTTTCCTGATAGTAGCCTTCCAGCGATTTGGGCAGATCGAGGTGGGCGACAAAGCGCACGTCGGGCTTGTCGATACCCATGCCAAAGGCAATCGTCGCCACCATCACCACGCCGTCCTCGTGCAGGAATCGGCGCTGGTGCCGTGCGCGCGTGGTCGCATCCAGCCCGGCGTGATAGGGCAAAGCCAGCACGCCGCGTTCGGCGAGCAGGGCGGCGGTGGCATCAACCTTGCGTCGTGACAGGCAATAGACGATTCCGGCCTCGTCATGGTGTCCATCGAGGAAGTCCAGCAGCTGGCGGCGGCTGTCGTCCTTGGGCGTGACGGTGTAGCGGATATTGGGGCGGTCGAATGAGCTGATGAACTGGCGGGCACCTTCCAGCGCCAGTCGTTCGACGATTTCGCGTCGGGTCGGTGCGTCGGCGGTGGCGGTCAGCGCCATCCGCGGCACGCCGGGCCAGCGTTCGTGCAGCAAGGTGAGCTGGCGGTATTCGGGGCGGAAATCGTGGCCCCATTGCGAGACGCAGTGCGCTTCGTCGATGGCGAACAGGGCAAGCCGGCTGCGTTCGAGCAGGTCGAGGAAACGCGGCGTCAGCAGCCGTTCCGGGGCGACGTAGAGCAGGTCCAGCGCGCCGGCCGCGAGATCGGTTTCAACCTGCGCCGCGCTCGCTGTATCCAGGCTGGAATTGAGGAAGGCTGCGCGCACGCCGAGCTGGCGCAGCGCTTCGACCTGGTCCTGCATCAGCGCAATCAGCGGCGAGACGACGATCGCGGTGCCCGGCCGCAGCAGCGCCGGCAATTGATAGCACAGCGACTTGCCGCCGCCGGTCGGCATCAGGACCAGCGCATCGCCGCCGGCCGTCACATGCTCGACGATGGCGGCCTGTTCGCCGCGAAATTCGGCGTAGCCGAAGGTGCGGCGAAGCTGGTCAAGGGCGGGCGAAGGCATCCCCACAAGATAACAGCCGCACAGCGTTGGGCGGTCACGCGCTGGCGCATGCGACCGACGCAAAACGCTCCGTCGGCGCCGCCGCCGGCCCGGATTCAGGGGTTTTCGAGATCGAGCGCACCGTGCGCGGGCACCGGAGTGCCGGCGACGTGGCGGTGCTTGAACAAGGGCACGAAAGCGATCGCCATCGCCAGTGAATACAGCGCGAAGCTGGTCCAGATGCCGTGCCAGTCCTTGACGCCTTCGGGCGAAGTGAAGAAGCGGTCGATCATCCAGCCGCTGATCGCGCTGCCCAGGATCGCGCCGACGCCGTTGGTCATCAGCATGAACAGGCCCTGCGCGCTGGCGCGGATCTTCGGGTCGGCCTGTTGTTCGACGAACAGCGAGCCGGAGATGTTGAAGAAATCGAAGGCCATGCCGTAGACGATGCAGCTGGCCACGATCATCCACAGCCCCGGGCCGGGGTCGCCGTAGGCGAACAGACCAAAGCGCAGGAACCAGGCCAGCATGCTGATCGTCATCACGATCTTGATGCCGAAGCGCTTGAGGAAGAACGGGATGGTGAGGATGAACAGGGTTTCGCTGATCTGCGAAATCGACATGATGATGGCGGGGTATTTCACCGTCAGCGTGTCCTTGAACGCATCGACGTTGGCGAAATCGTGCAGGAAGGTGTCGCCGTAGGCGTTGGTCAGCTGCAGCGCCGCGCCCAGCAGCATGGCGAACACGAAGAACACCGCCATGTTGCGATTCTTGAACAGCCGGAACGAGGACAGGCCCAGCACGTCCACCAGGCTGCGGCTGCCCTCGCCCTTGCCCAGCGTGGGCGGACACGGCGGCAGGGTGAAGGCGTACAGGCCCAATGCGAGGGAGGCGGCCGAGGCGATGTAGAACTGGCCCGGCGAGGTTTCCAGCTTGAGCAGGCTGGTGGTCCACAGCGCGGCGATGAAGCCCACGGTGCCCCACACCCGGATCGGCGGGAAATCGCGCACCACGTCCAGACCGTCGCGCTTGAGCGCGTTGTAGGCCACCGCGATCGCCAGCGAGATCGTCGGCATGTAGAAGATCATCGTCACCAGCATCACCCAGAACATGGTGTGCGGGTCGTTCACCTGCGGCACGTAGAACAGCATCGCCGCGCCGGCGATGTGCAAGGCGCCGTACAACTTCTGGGCGCTGATCCACTTGTCGGCCACCACCCCCATCAGCGCCGGCATGAACAGGGCCGAGATGCCCATGGTCGAGAAGATCGCGCCGAAGCTCGTGCCCGACCACTGCTTGTGCTGGAACCAGTAGGCGCCGATGGTGATCAGCCAGGCCCCCCAGATGAAGAACTGGAGGAAGTTCATCACGATCAGGCGCAGTTTCAGGCTCACTGGGACTCCGATGCGGCGCCGTGGCGGCGCGGCCAATGCCGCAGGTTAGTCATCGCCGCTGGCGGCGGCAAGCGGAATGCGTTGCAAGCGTGATTCGGGTCGAGGTGTTTGCCCCGGGCTGACCGTCCCGGCAAGGTGACATCGTGGTTTGGGTTGAACCAGGCATGAAATCCTTGGGTCGCGTTGGCGCAGCCGCTGGCGCTCATATCCCCCGATGTCGGCCTTGCGGCCGCCATCTCCTCCTTGACTTCGCGCCAGCGGCTGCGCCAACGCGACTGTCGACAAACTGGACGTGCTGGGGACGGGTCCACTGAGCGTCAGTGGCCACGCCAACGCGACTGTCGCCAAGCCGACAACTCAACTCTCCCGCGCCACCACGCGGTTGCGCCCGGTCATCTTGGCCTGGCGCAGGCGCAGGTCGGCGCGCCGCAGCAGCTGGGCCAGTTCGGTGCCGTCCTGCGGCCAGCTCGAGATCCCGCCGCTGAAGGTCATCCGAATCGGCGCTTCCCCGGGCTCGTGGACGAAGGGGGAAGCGGCCACGCTGCGGCGCAGGGCTTCCAAGCGTTCCCAGGCGCGCCCCACCGGCTGCCGCAACACCAGCGCGAATTCTTCGCCACCCAGGCGCACCAGCCAGTCCTTTTCTTCCAGCCCGGAGCGCAGGACATCCACCACGTGACGCAGCGCGCTGTCGCCGGCGGTGTGCCCGAGTTCGTCATTGATCCTGCGGAAATAATCGAGATCGATCAAGGCCACCGACAGCGACATCCCGGCCTCGCCGGCGGCGTCGGCCAGCGCCGGGAAACGATAGGTCAGCAGGGTGCGGTTGGGCAGCCCGGTCAGGCCGTCGGTGCCGGACAGCTCAATCAGCCGCTGCATCCGGTACACCACGGCGGCCATCATGACGGTCGTGACGGCGATCAACAGCAGTCGCTGGAGCACGTTGGACACGTGTGCGGTGCCGTAGTCGGCCGAGGCCAGCTGGTCGGGCGTGGTGGCCAGCGAGAACAGCAGCACTGCCAGAGCACCGTACTGGAACATTGCCAGCGCACCGGCGTACAAGGTCAGGCGCCCGTCGTTGCGCAGCGCGGTCATGCCGATCGCGATCAGGTAGAACGCCCACACCACCATGCTGTTCAAGGCGCCGGCAAACGAGCCGAACGCCAGCATTCCCAGCACCAGCGAAGTCAGGGTGATGTCGTAGCTGGTGGACAGCCAGGGCAGCCAGCGGAAGCGGCGTTTCTGGCGCGCCAGCATCAGGATCAGCTGCGCGGCCAGCACGGTCAGGATCACCCCGATGATGCCGGCAAGTCCCTCGGTGGGCGTGTACTCGTCGGCGGCAATGCTGGCCAGCGGCAGCAGCAGCAGGACAAACGCGAGCACGGCGCGCAGCTTGGCCACCAGCAGCTCGCCGCCGGCGCCCACTTCCAGCATCAGCGCGTCCGGTGGCGCCCGCAGGCGTCGCCAGAACTCCCGCAAATCGGACCGGATGCCGTCCATGCGCTCCCCTGTTTCCCGCCGCAGCATAGGCTGCCGAGGGGCCTGACTCAAATCCGCTGCATCTGGCAGCCACGGCAGGCTTGCTCAGTCCGGGAGTCCGGCAAAGAGCGTCCACACCCCCAGCGCCAGGAACACGCATGCGGCGATGATGCGGGCCGCCTTCAAGGGCAATTTCTGCGCGAAGCGACTGCCAAGCACCACCACCGGCACGTTCGCCAGCAGCATGCCGACGGTGGTGCCGGCCACCACCTGCCACAGCGGCGAATACTTGGCCGCCAGCAGGATCGTCGCCACCTGGGTCTTGTCGCCGATCTCGGCGATGAAAAAAGCAATGACGGTGGCGATGAAGGCGTCGTGCGCCGGCAGCGCCTCGTCCTTGTCCAGCTGGTCCGGTTTCAGCGTCCACAGCGCGATGCCCAGAAAACTGGCGGCGACCACCCAGCGCAGCAGCTGCGGCGTCAGCCACTGTGCGACCAGGGTGCCGACCCAGCCGGCCAGCGCGTGATTGAGCAGGGTGGCAAGCAGGATCCCGGCCACGATTGGCCAGGGTTTGCGGAAGCGCGCCGCCAGCAGCAGGGCCAGCAATTGGGTCTTGTCGCCGATCTCGGCCAGCGCCACGGTGCCGGTGGACACGAGCAGGGGGTTGAACATCGAAGCTCCGGACCGGGCGCATTCGCGAAGGACGCGAAGGCAAACGCCGCGGCGCCCGGTCGGGTGCGCGTCGCCTGCCTTCGGTCTTGCCCGCGTTCCATCGAATCCACATTCGATCGAACGCTGCGCGCCACGGCCTGCCGGCCAAGTGTGTTGACGCGCGGGCCCCGGCATCGCGCCGTGGCGGGCTACTCCCCGGAGGAAGAGAGTGCGTATTGAAGCACGCGGCGTTGAGTTGACTAGATAATGAGAATCATTACCATATCGACGATGGCCTCGTCCCGAGCTTTGCATGACCGCAGCCCAACCGTTTGCGCCGGTGTCCGATCCACCGGCCAAGTCAGTTCCGACCCCGTCCGGTCCACCGCTTCGGTGTCTGGAAAGCGGCCAGTTGCTGCGCGGCCAGTGCGAAGTGCTGATCCGCCACGGCGATGAGATCTACCGCCTGCGTCACACCCGCAACGGCAAATTGATCCTCACCAAATGACCCAGCCGGCGCCTGCGCGCCGGTCCCCACGCCAGCCAGCGTCCACACGCGAGCCAGCAGACAACCTTCCTCGATGGATGTCTCATGCGCTCGCACCCGCTGGCCTTTGCCCTGCTCGCCGTACTCGCCGCCTCTTCCCAAGCCCATGCCCAGGCCGGGCCCGCCGCCGATGAAACGGAGGCAGGAGTTGACGGCGATGTCAAAGTATTCGAGCGCGTGGTCGTCACCGCCACCCGCAGCGAGCGCGCGCTGATCGATGTCCCCAACACGGTGGACGAGATCGACCGCAAGCGCATGGATGATCTGCTGGTCGACAACCTGAAGGACCTGTTCCGCTACGAACCCGGCATCAGCGTCGGCAGCAGCTTCGGCCGCTTCGGCATCGGCGACATCCGCATCCGCGGGCTCGGCGGCAATCGCGTGCGCATCCAGACCGACGGCATCGCGGTGCCGGATGCGTTCACCATCGGCAGCTTCTCCAATGCCAACCGCAATTTCGTCGATCTCGACACACTCAAGCGGGTGGAAGTCGTGCGTGGCCCGACCAGCTCGATGTACGGCTCGGATGCGCTGGGTGGCACGGTCTCGTTCGTCACCAAGGATCCGGCGGACTACCTGCAAGCCGGCAGGTCCAGCTACTTCGGCTTCAAGCTGGGCTTTGATGGCGAATGGAACGGATTCTCGACCGGACTGACGGCGGCTTTCGGCGGCCAGCGCTGGTCGGGCCTGCTGGCGGTGAGCCATCGGCAGGGGCACGAGACCCGCAATCAGGGCGAGGCCGATGGCGTCGGCGCTGCCCGCACCCGACCCAACCCGCAGGATCGCAGCGGTCGCAGCGTGCTTGGCAAATTGGTGTACGCGCCCAGCGCCAGCCAGCGTTTCACCCTGACGCTGGAAGGCAACGACGACAGCGCCGACACCGACATGCTGACCTCGATGGGCGTGCAGCCGATGACCGGCGCCATCAATACCCATGTCGGTGCCATCGACCAGCAGCGCCGCACGCGGATTTCGCTGGAACACCGGATCGATCTGGAAGGCGGCTTTGCCGACAGCATCGACTGGCAGGCCTACATCCAGCGCAGCAGCACCACCCAATACACGATCGAGGCACGCACCCTGCCGACGCCAACCTTGCAGGATGTGCGTGAGCGCTGGTTCCATTTCGACCAGCGCGTGCGCGGCCTGCAGCTGAACTTCCGCAAGACCGTGGACGCCGGCAGCGTCCAGCACGACCTGGCCTGGGGCCTGGATATCGCGCGCACCGAGACCGGGCAACGCCGCGACGGCCTGCGCGGTTTTCCGCTGACCGGCGTCAGCACCCCGAACATGCCGCCGGATCACTACCCGGTGCGCGATTTCCCGCTCAGCACCACCACCAACACGGCGGCCTACCTTCAGGACGAGATCAGCCTGCTGGGCGGCGCGCTGCGGCTGGTGCCGGCGCTGCGGGTGGATCGCTATGAATTGAGCCCGCACATGGATGCCATCTTTGCCGGCGACAATCCCGGCGTGGTGCTCAGTAGCCTGAGCAAGACCAGCGTGTCGCCCAAACTCGGCATGGTCTGGCACTTCAATGAGGACTGGTCGCTGTTCGGCGGCTACGCGCGCGGTTTCCGCTCGCCGCCGTATGCCGACGTCAACATCGGCTTCACCAATGCGATGTTCGGCTACACCGCGATTTCCAATCCCGACCTCAAGCCGGAAACCAGCAATGGCTTCGAGCTGGGCCTGCGCTATTCCGGCAGTCACGCCTACGCCAGCCTGAGCGCCTACGACAACCGCTACCGCGATTTCATCGAGTCATTCGTGTTCGTCGGTTTCAATCAACAGGGTCTGATGGTCTACCAGTCGCAGAACGTGGCCGATGCGCGCATCCACGGGGTCGAGCTGAAGGCGGGGCTGGAACTGGGCGCGTTGTCGCCGGTGTTGACGGGCTGGTCGCTGCGCGGTGCGGCGGCATGGTCACGCGGGGAGGACCACACGGCGGACGAGCCAATGGCATCGGTCGATCCGTTCACCGCCACGCTGGGGCTGGCGTATGACGCGGACGACTGGGGCCTGGAGCTGGCCGGACGCTTCGCCGGCCGTCGCGAGCGGATGCCGACGCCGCCGGCCGGCACCTCCTATTTCGTGTCACCGGGCTATGGTGTGTTCGATCTCTACGCGCACTGGAAGCTTGGCGCGTACGTGAAGCTCAACGCCGGCCTGCGCAACCTCACCGATCGCCGCTACTGGTCGGCCGGTGACGTGCCGCTGGCCGGTTCGACCAGCGCGGTGCTGGATCGCTATACCGCGCCCGGTCGCAGCCTCGCGGTTTCGTTGCAGATGGAGTGGTAGCGCAGCAGGAGGGCTCGCGGCCCGCGTCGCCGGCCTGCGGTTGCGGCAGCGTGATCCGGCGGGGCGCTGCGTGGCCCCGGCCGTTCCTGCGCGCAGGCGACGTTTACCGGGAAAAATCGGGCTTATACTCGCCCCGTCAACCGGAGAGCATCGATGGCTGTTTTTCTTGCACTGATCCTGCTGCTGGCAGGCGTGATCCTGCTGTTCAAGACCGTGCGGATGGTGCCGCAGGGCTACGAGTGGACGGTCGAACGCTTCGGCAAGTACACCCACACCATGGGCCCGGGCCTGCACTTCCTGATGCCGATCATGTACGGCGTGGGGCGCAAGATCAACATGATGGAACAGGTGATGGACGTGCCCAGCCAGGACGTCATCACCAAGGACAATGCCGTGGTCAAGGTCGATGGCGTGGTCTATTTCCAGGTGCTCGATGCCGCCAAGGCCGCGTATGAAGTCGCCCAGCTGGAGGTGGCCATCCTCAACCTGGTGATGACCAATATCCGTACCGCGATCGGTTCAATGGACCTTGACGAGTCATTGTCCAAGCGCGACGAGATCAATACCAAGGTGCTGCACGCGGTCGACGAGGCCACCCATCCCTGGGGCATCAAGGTCAACCGCATCGAGCTGAAGGACATCCAGCCGCCGCGCGACCTGGTCGATTCGATGGCGCGGCAGATGAAGGCCGAGCGCGAAAAACGCGCCAACATCCTCGAGGCCGAAGGCCTGCGGCAGTCGCAGATCCTGCGCGCCGAGGGTGAGAAGCAGTCGGCGATCCTGTCTGCCGAAGGCGACAAGGAAGCCGCGTTCCGCCAGGCCGAGGCCCGCGAACGCCTGGCCGAGGCGGAAGCCAAGGCCACCCAGATGGTGTCGAATGCGATTGCCGGCGGCAACGTGCAGGCGATCAATTACTTCATCGCGCAAAAGTACATCGAGGCGTTCAAGTCCCTGGCCGAGGCGCCCAACCAGAAGTTCGTGATGATGCCGATGGAATCGGCGGGCATCATCGGCTCGATCGGCGGGATTGCCGAATTGGCGAAGGAAGCGATGGAGCGGCAGGCCGCGCGTCCGCCGGCGATCAAGCAAGGGGGCTGATCGATGCGCTGGGACGTGTTTGCCTGGGCAGCGGTGGCGCTGCTGCTGTTCGCGGCCGAGGCGATGGCGCCCGGCGCGTTCATGCTCTGGCTCGGGTTGGCGGCGGTGGCGGTGTTTCTGGCTGTTCTGCTGGTGCCGGGGATTCCGCTGCTGGTACAGGCCGCCGCCTTCGTGGTGCTCAGCTTCGTGTCGATCCAGGTGTACCGACGCTGGTTCCGCAAACGCGAGCGCCAAAGCGACCAGCCGGCGCTGAACCGGCGCACGGCGGCGCTGGTCGGGCGCGTGGTGACGCTGGAGCGCGCCATCGTCGACGGTCGAGGCCGGGTCCAGATCGCCGATGCGTACTGGGATGTCACCGGACCGGAGCTCCCCGTCGGGGCCCAGGTTCGGATCGTCGGCGGCGACGCCATGACCCTGCAGGTCGAGCCGGTCTGAGCCCTGCGGGTGCGCGCCCTGCGCGCGCCTGATCGCCGGTCTCGCAAGACAGGGCTCGCCTCCGCCGCGCCCGGAGGCTGCGAGCGGGGCTTGCGCGCGACGTCGTAGAATACCGGGCCCCCACGCCAACGGACCCGCCATGACCCAACAGACCGTCCTCAATCCGATCCACCGTGCGCTGGGCGCCAAGATGGTGGATTTCGGCGGCTGGGACATGCCGATCCACTACGGCTCGCAGATCGACGAACACCACCAGGTGCGCCGCGACGCCGGCATGTTCGACGTCAGTCACATGACCGTGGTCGACCTGGCCGGCCCGCGCGTGCGCGCCTTCCTGCGCCACCTGCTGGCCAACTCCATCGACAAGCTGCAAAAGCCGGGCAAGGCACTGTACTCGTGCATGCTCAACCCGCACGGTGGCGTGATCGACGACTTGATCGTGTATTTCATGACCGAGTCCTGGTTCCGGCTGGTGGTCAACGCCTCCACCCGCGACAAGGATCTGGCCTGGCTCACCGCACAGGCGCGCGCCTTCGACGTCCACGTGCGCGAGCGGCCGGAGCTGGGCATCGTCGCCGTGCAGGGGCCGAACGCCCGCCAGCGCGTGATCGGGCTGTTGGCGGAAGACGAGCGCGAGCCGGTCATGAAGCTGGCGCGGTTTTCCGCGCGCAAGGCCAGGACTGCGACCGGCGCCGAGTTGTTCATTGCCCGCACCGGCTACACCGGCGAGGATGGTTTCGAGATCATCATCCCCAACGACGACATCACCGGGTTCTGGAACGCACTGCTGGAGGCGGGCGTGAAGCCGGCCGGACTGGGCGCGCGCGACACCCTGCGGCTGGAGGCCGGGATGAACCTGTACGGGCAGGACATGGATGAGACCGTCACCCCCTGGGAGGCGGCGCTGGGGTGGACGGTGGCGCTGGACGAAGGCCGCGATTTCGTCGGTCGCGCCGCGCTGGAGGCGCAGAAAGCGGCCGGCGTGCCGCGCCAGATGATTGGCCTGGTGATGGACGAAAAAGGCGTGCTGCGCCATGGCCAGACGGTGCTGACCGATGCCGGTGCAGGCGAGATCCTCTCGGGCACCTTCGCGCCGACGATCGGCAAGGCCATCGCCTTTGCCCGCGTGCCGTCCGGCGCGATCGGTGCGGTGCGGGTGGACATCCGCGGCCGCGAGGTCCCGGTGCGCGTGGTCAAGTTTCCCTTCGTGCGCGAGAACAGCATCCAGCCCGGCGTCTGACGGTGGCAGAGAGAGTTCAGCCCGGACTGAAGTTTCGCTAGACTTCCCCCACCCCACGCAGCTTCGACAGGAGCGATACCGATGAGCGATATCCCAGGCGACCTCAAGTTCCACAAATCCCACGAATGGGTGCGGGTGGAAGGCAATGGCAAGGCCACGATCGGCATCTCCGATCACGCCCAGGGCCTGCTCGGTGATCTGGTCTACGTGGAACTGCCCAACGTCGGTGACCGCATCGAAGCCGGCAACGCCTGCGCGGTGGTCGAGTCGGTGAAAGCCGCTTCCGACGTGTATGCCCCGGTCAGTGGCAAGGTCGTCGAGGTCAACGCCGCGCTGGCGGACAAGCCCGAGACCATCAACGAGGATGCGTACGGGGAAGGCTGGATGTTCGTGGTCGATCTCGAGGATGCCGACCAGCTCAACGATCTGCTGGATGCCGACGGCTACGCCGAACAGCTCGAAGACGACGCGCACTGAGGTCGCGTCCGCCCGATCCGGGGCAATCCACCCGCGGCGGAAGCGCCGCGGGTTTTTCGTTTCTGCGACGGCGCAAATGCGCAGGCGCGAACGGGTTGGAGTGCGCGATCGCGATCGCACGCGCATGAAATCCTGCGCAATGTTCGCGCAAACCGGCTTGTGCAGCGCGAAAATCCGCACGCAATCGCGCGCGATCACGACAGCGCGCGCGTGGGCCCGAAGACATGGCGTGCGCGTTGTCGGCAGTGCCGCATGGCGTTGACGCACACTGCATGCAAATGTCGTCGAATGTCTGGAGACCGCGCCAATGCTTGCGTGCAGCCGATTGCATCGATGTCGGCAGGTTGCACATTCGTTCGCGGCATGGGCAATCGCGAACGCGCATGCGGGCTTCGATCGCGGCGAGTGCCGACGCGAACGAAAAAAACTTTGCGCAAGATTGTTGACACGTGAAAAAAGCGTGATTAGGTTTCGTCCAGCAGACGATCACTGCGGAACAGCGTGACCAGACACGACGCAACGACGAACAGCATCCACCGCGCCACCACCCTGAGCGTTGCAAGGTGGGCGCCGGTGCATCGTCACTCGAAGTTCCGCAATGGCCCGATTCCGGAATCCTTCGCCGCACTCGCCCGCATGGCAGCGTCGGGCGATGCCATGCCGGTGTGGTTGGCAGTTGGCCGGCAGCCGCAGATTCGCCGTGTGCGCATGCGCACCGGCACAGCATCCGTTCCGGCGCGCGTCGCGCGCCGGCGGTCGATCGTGGGTCCGATACCCGCGGTGTCTTTCGCAACTGGGCGTTACCGATTTTCCCATTGACGAGGAGCCATACCATGGCCGTTAAGAAAGCTGCTGCAAAGAAGCCCGCCGCCAAGAAGCCGGCGGCGAAGAAAGCTGCTGCAAAGAAACCTGCTGCCAAGAAGGCCGCTGCGAAGAAGCCGGCCGCCAAGAAGGCCGCGAAGAAGCCGGCTGCCAAGAAGGCCGCGAAGAAGCCGGCTGCCAAGAAGGCTGCTGCGAAGAAGCCGGCTGCCAAGAAGGCTGCGAAGAAGCCGGCGGCCAAGAAGCCGGCTGCCAAGAAGGCTGCGAAGAAGCCGGCCGCCAAGAAGGCTGCTGCGAAGAAGCCGGCGGCCAAGAAGGCTGCTGCGAAGAAGCCGGCGGCCAAGAAGGCTGCGAAGAAGCCGGCCGCCAAGAAGGCCAAGCCGGTGGCAATGCCGGCGATTCCCGCGCCGGCGATGTGAGTCACTCGACCGGTTCCGGCACGTCCGGTTCCGGCGACAGCAAGTCTCTGCAAGGCCCTTCCCGTTGCCCAGGCGGGGGGGGTTTCTTTTTGGCGCTCGCGTTTGCTGCCTGCGCCTGGATCAGGCTTGGGGAATCCCGGACTTCAGCGCGGTGAAGCCTTGGACGACGAGGCGTCACTGCCTTCGGGCGTGTCGGCGCGGCGACGCGCGTACATCGTGCTGGCGGGAAGGCCATAGGATGGATCGTCCAGCCATTCGCCGCCCTGGATGCCCAAGGCATCGTCCAGGATCGTCGGCAGCAGCGCGCTCGGCAGCGCGCTGTCGGAGTTCCACAGGATCACCACGCCCAGATCGCGCTCGGGCAGCATGGCGATCACCGCGCGGTAGCCTTGCACCGCGCCGCCGTGGAAGATCACGTCGTGCCCGGAATAGCTGTAGTCGCGCCAGCCCAGCGCGTAGCTCGCTGCGGTCAGACGCGAGCGGCGCCAGGACGCGACCTGGGTTTCTCCCGGCGTGTCCACCAGTGGCGCGTGCAAGGTGGCAAGCAGGGGCGCGGGCAGGACGTCGGGGCGGTGTCCGGCCTGGGCAATCAGCCACTGCGCCATGTCGCTGATGCTGGCGTTGACGCCCGCTGCCGGCGCCAGCCGGTAGTAGGTTGGCTTGGGGATCAGCGAGGTCCAGCCGCGTCCGCTGCGGACGTGTGGCCTGGCCCAGCGGGCGCTGGCGGTGATGCCTTCCAGCCCGTAGCTGGCATCGTTCATGCCCAGCGGCTTGAAGATCCGGCGGGTGACGACCTCGCTGTAAAATTGCCCGGTCGCCGCGAACACGATGTCGCCGATCAGGCTGAACGCCACGTTCTGGTAGGCGTAGCAGGAGCCTGGCGCGCATTGCATCGGCGCGGTGGCCAACTGGGTGGTCAGCACGTGGTAATCGGCATCGCGCTCGATGTCGCGGTCGAAGGTGTTGCGCTTCAGCCCGGTGCGGTGGCTGAGGATGTCGGCCACGGTGAGCTGTTCGGCGGCGCCGGGCTCGGACAACTGGAATGCCGGGACATAATCGGTGAGATGACTGTCCCAGCGCAGCACGCCGTCGTTCACCAACAGGCCGGTGACGGTGGCCGCGAATGCCTTGGACAGCGAGGCGAGGCGGAACGTGGTGTGCGCATCAATCGGGAGCGGATTGCTGACGTCGGTGACGCCATAGCCGCGCGCGCTGACGACGCGCCCGCCCTGCACGATGGCCATGGCCATGCCCGGCAACTTGCCCTCGTTGGTCATCGCGGTGGCGATGGCCTCGTAGTCGGCAACGTCGAGGCGCACGGGCGGCAGCACCGCAGGTGCCGCCGAAGCTGCGGGGACCGCGGCCGCCATCTGGATCGGACGCCCGTTCCAGGTTGGCGCGGTCTGCGCGGAAGAGCCCAGCGCCAGGGGGAGCAGACCGGCGATCAGGCCAGCGCGCCAAGCGTGCCGGAGGGTACGTGCTTTCATTGTTCCCGCCCTCGGGTATGCTGCATCTACGCCGCGATTCCAATGCCGGGTTCCGGCGATTGATCCTGCGGCTGATTCTAACGCCTGTTTTCGCGAGTTGAACATTCCGGGAGGTTCGCCATGGTTGCAGGCCTGATCTTTCTTGCCATCATCGTCGGGCTGGGATTCTGGGTCGTCGGGATCTACAACGGCCTCGTCGTCGCGCGCAATGCGTTCAAGAACGCGTTCGCCCAGATCGACGTGCAGCTGCAGCGCCGCTTCGACCTGATCCCGAATCTGGTCGAAATCGCCAGGAAGTACATGGCGCACGAACGCGAGACGCTGGAGGCGGTGATTTCCGCCCGCTCGGCCGCGCAGGGCGGGCTGGCCGCCGCCAAGGCCAACCCGGGCGATCCGGAAGCGATGGCGGCGTTGGCCGCAACCCAGGGCCAGCTCAACGGCGTGCTGGGGCGGCTGATGATGGTGGCCGAGGCCTATCCGGACCTGAAGGCCAACCAGAACATGATGCAGCTCACCGAGGAGCTGACCAGCACCGAGAACAAGGTCGCCTTCGCGCGCCAGGCCTACAACGACTCCGCGATGGCCTACAACAACAAGCGCGAAGTGTTCCCCAGCAGCGTCTTTGCCGGGATATTCGGCTTCCAGCCGGCGGCCCTGCTGGAAATCCCCGCCGAGAAACAGGAACAGGTCCGCGCCGCGCCGAAGGTGGAGTTCTGAAGGGGCCGTGATTGGTGATTGGTGATTCGAAAGAGCATGGGGGCGCGAATCAAGGCTTTTCGCGAATCACCAATCACCAATCACCAATCACGGCACGCCCATGAACTTCTTCGAACAACAGGCCCGGGCGCGCAGGAGTTCAGCACGGCTGGTCCTGCTGTTCGCGCTGGCGGTCGCGGCGATCGTGGCAGCGGTGGATGCGATCGTGTTCCTGTTCCTGCCGCACCCGGGCGTGTTGCTGCTGGTCTCCGTGATCACGCTGCTGGTGATCGGCGGCGGCTCGGCTTGGCGGATCAGCAGCCTGGGCGGCGGCGGCAGGGTGGTGGCCGAGCAGATGGGCGGGACCGAGGTGCCGTCCAACACGCAGGACCCATCGCTGCGGCGGTTGCGCAACGTGGTCGAGGAAATCGCCATCGCCTCGTCGCTGCCGATGCCGCGGCTGTACGTGCTGGAAGATGAAGCCGGCATCAATGCGTTCGCGGCCGGGTTCGCGCCCACCGATGCCGCGGTCGCCGTCACCCGCGGCGCGCTGGACCGGCTCAACCGCGACGAACTGCAGGGCGTGATCGCCCACGAGTTCAGCCACATCCTCAACGGCGACATGCGGCTGAATCTGCGCATGATCGGGGTCCTGTTCGGGATCCTGATGGTGGGATTGATCGCCCGCAAGGTACTGGAATACGGCCGCTTCCGCGGTTCCGGCGCGCTGCTCGTCTTGCTGGTGACGTTGACCCTGATGCTGGTGGGCTACATCGGCCTGTTGTTCGGGCGGATGATCAAGGCCGGCATCAGCCGCTCGCGCGAGCGGCTGGCCGATGCCACGGCCGTGCAGTTCACCCGCCAGACCGCGGGCCTGGCCGGGGCGCTGAAGAAAATTGCCGGCGTGGCGGAAGGCTCGCGGCTCGACCAGCGCAGCAAGGCCGAGGAGGTCAGCCACATGCTGTTCGGCGACGGGCTCGGATTTTCCAGGCTGTTCGCCACCCATCCTCCGCTGCTGGAGCGGATCCGTGTGCTCGATCCGAGCTTCTCGGCCCGGGCGCTGGATGCCCTCAAGGCGCGCTGGGTGCTGACGCCGCCGGACGGGTTGAGCGAGGACGTGCAGCTTGGTCTGGTTGGCGAAGGCGAGTTGCCGCCGCTGCGGGCGGGCGTGATGCCACCCCCGTTGCCGACGGCGGCCGGCCGCGCTGGCCCGCGCCCGCCGCCGCTGCCCGGCGCGGCGACGCAGATACGGCTTGCCGGAACCGAAGTGGCCGCGCAGGTGGCCACCCCGGATGCCGACGACTACCTGCGTGCCGGCGCGATCATCGCCGCGCTGCCCGAAGTGCTGCGCGCGCTGGCCCGCGACCGTGAGGCCGTGATCGCCCTGCTGCTGGCGCTGCTGCTCGATGCGGATGCGACGGTGCGGGAACGCCAGCTGGCCGAGGTGGGCCCGCGACTGGGCGCAGCCATCGTCGAACAGGCGGTGGAACTGCGCGACCAGCATTTGCAAAGCCTGCACCCGATGCTGCGGCTGCCGCTGGCCGCGCTGGCGTTCCCGGCCCTGCGGCTGCGCCCGCGCCCGCAGCTCGATGCCTTCCTCACGGCGGTGCAGGCGGTGGCCAATGCCGACGGCGGGGTGTCGCTGTTCGAGTATTGCCTGGGCAAGCTGCTGACGGTGCAGGTGCGGGAAGCGCTGGATCCCGCACGCTACGTCCAGTTCGGCCGTCGCAAGCCGGGCGGGGTGCGGCAGGAGTTTGCCACCCTGTTGGCGGTGGTCGCGCAATATGGCAATGCCGATGAGGCTGCGGCGCGGCGCGCCTATCTGGCCGGGATGCAGCGGGTGCTGCCGCGCGACGTGCTGCCCTACGCGCCGCCGGCCAACGGGGTGGCCGCGTTGGAGTCGGTCTGGGAGCCGCTCGACGCGCTCGACCCGCTGGCCAAGCAGGTCATGGTCGAAGCCGTCACCGAAGCGATTGGCAGCGATGGCCGGATCAACGTGGCCGAGGCCGAGCTGTTGCGCACGATCTGCGGCGTGCTGCACTGTCCGCTGCCGCCGATGCTGGAGCAGGCTTCCTGAGCGCGGCTGCACCGGGATCGTGGGAGTGCACCGCAGGGGCGCGACCGCTGCGCGCGGAAACGCTGCGGGCAGAACGAATCAAGTGGCTGCCGCGCGGATCAGATCCGCCGCGCGCTCGGCGATCATGATGGTGGGCGCGTTGGTGTTGCCGCCGGGCAGGTTGGGCATCACCGAGGCGTCCACCACCCGCAGACCCTCCACGCCGCGCACGCGCAGCTGCGGATCGACCACCGCCGCGGCGTCGCTGCCCATCTTGCAGGTGCCGACCGGGTGGTAGACCGTTTCGGCGCGGCTGCGCACGAAGGCGATCAGCTCGGCCTCGCTGCGCGGCAGCTGCGGCGGAAAGATCAGTATGCCGCGGTAGGGGTCGAAGGCCTTCTGCGCGAAGATTTCCAGCGACAGCTTGGCGCATTCGAGCATGACCTTGAGGTCGAAGCCGTCCGGGTCGCCCAGGTAGTTGGGGTCGATCCGGGGCTTGTCGCTGGCGCGGTTGCTGGCCAGGGTTACCGTGCCGCGGCTGCGCGGACGCAGGAAGCAGGCGTGCATGGTGTAGCCGTCGCCGGGCAGGCGGTTGCGGCCGTGGTCGTCGATCATCGCCGGGATGAAGTGCAGCTGGATGTCGGCGCGCTCGTCGCTGGCCAGCGGCGAGCGCCAGAACGCGCCGCCTTCGGCGATATTGCTGGTGCCCGGCCCGCGGTGGCCGCCGAGGAAATACTCGAATGCGGTCCTGACTTCACTGACGCGGTCGTAGCTGATGCGTTGGGTGCAGTGCTGCAAGGTGGTGACGTCGAGGTGGTCTTGCAGATTGGCGCCGACGCCCGGGGCGTCGTGAAGGACGGTGATTCCGTGCCCGCGCAGCGCGTCGGCCGGGCCGATCCCGGACAGCATCAGCAGCTGCGGCGAATTGATCGAGCCGCCGCACAGCAACACTTCGCGACGGGCGGCATAAGCAACCGGGCTGCCGTGTTGCACGCAGGCCACGCCGCTGGCGCGGCGACCGGCGAAGCTGATGTGGTCGACGCTGGTGGCGGTGGCCACGGTCAGGTTCGGCCGCGATTTCACCGGATTCAGGTAGGCGACCGCAGTCGAACAGCGCGCGCCGTCGCGCTGGGTCACCTGGTACAGGCCCACGCCCTGCTGGTGGGCGCCGTTGAAATCGGGGTTTTCGATCAGTCCCGCCTGTTTCGAGGCTTCGATGAAAACGCGGCTGAGCGGATTGACGTAGCGCAGATCGGAGACCGTGAGCGGGCCGCCGCCGCCGTGGAAGGCGTCGCCGCCGCGGCTGTTGCCCTCGCTTTTGCGGAAATAGGGCAGCACATTGTCCCAGTGCCAGCCGTCGGCGCCGCGCGCGGCCCATTCGTCGTAGTCGGCGGGCACCCCGCGGATGTAGCACATCGCGTTGATCGAGCTGGAACCGCCCAGCAGCTTGCCGCGCGGGCACCACAGCCGGCGCCCGTCCAGCTGCGGCTGCGGGGTGGTGTCGTAGTCCCAGTTGATCGACTTCAGGCCGGCGATCTTGGCCAGCCCGGCGGGCATGTGCACGAACGGATGCCAGTCGCGGCCGCCGGCTTCCAGCAGCAGCACCGTGACGTTCGGGTCTTCGCTGAGGCGGTGGGCCAGCACGCAGCCGGCCGAGCCGGCGCCGATGATGATGTAGTCGAATGCCGTGGCCAATGCCGTCGCCTGCGCCTGCTGAGGTCTGTTCCCGAAACTATGCGGTGCGGTTAGAGCAAATGCTCGGCTGCGCTGCAACGGCTTGCGCGATCACGGTCACGCCGGTAGCGTGCTTGCGCAATGGCAGGCGCGCAACAACGCATCGAACCCGGCGAGCGGCAGGCTGCGGCCCTGTCTTTCCTGTACTTTTTCTGCGTTCTGGCGGCCTATTACGTCATCCGCCCGGTGCGCGAACAACTTTCCGCCGCGGTCGGCTCCACCCAGCTGCCGTGGTTTTTCGCCGCCACCTTCGTCGCCACGCTCGCGCTCACCCCGATCTTCGCCTGGCTGGCCTCGCGCTGGCCGCGGCGGATCGTGGTACCGGTGGTGTACCTGTTCTTCATCACCTGCCTGCTCGCTTTCGTGCCGCTGTTCACCGCCCAGGGCCTGCTCAGCCCAAGGGCGCTGGGCATCGTGTTCTTCGTCTGGGTCAGCGTGTTCAATCTGTTCGTGGTGTCGGTGTTCTGGAGCTTCATGTCCGACATCTGGAGCGAGCAGCAGGCGCGGCGCGTCTTTCCGCTGATCGCCACCGGCGGGGCGATCGGGGCGATCACCGGCCCTGTCCTCACCTCGGCGCTGGTGGGTGTGCTGGGCGTGGCGCCGCTGCTGGTGGTGTCGGTGCTGCTGCTGTGCGCGGCGCTGGGCTGCGTGCTGCTGCTGGGGCGGTGGTCGCGCCGGCACGGGGCCAACCGCGGCGACGTCGCGCACGAGGCGGCGGTCGGCGGCAGCATGTTCGACGGCCTGCGGCAGGTGTTCGCGCACCCGTTCATCCGCGGCATGGCCCTGCTGATGGTGCTGGGCGATGCGCTGGGAACGATCGCCTATGCCCTCTACGTGGACAGTCTGGGCGCGGCGTTCGCGCGGGACGTCACGCAGCCCTCGCAGTTCCATCAGCTGGTGGTGAGCCTGTACGGGATGCTGCCGTGGAACGACGCGGCCACGTTGACCGCGGCGCAGGCGCGCACCTTTGCCGCTTCGCTGGTGGATCTGACGACCAACCTGCTGCAGCTGGGGATGCAGCTCACGCTCACCCGCTGGCTGCTGCGCCGCTACGGCGCGGGCGTGGTGATCGCCGTGTGGGCGGCCGCCAGCGTAATCGTGCTGGTGCTGCTGGGCGTGCTCGGGGACATTTCGGTGGGCTGGCTGGGTGGGCTGTCGCTGGCGGTGATGGTGCTGATCGTTACCCGCAGTGGCGCCTATGGCCTGGTCCAGCCGGCGCGCGAGAGCCTGTACACCCTGGTGCCGCGCGAACTGCGCTACAAGGGCAAGAACGCCGTCGATACCGCGGTCTGGCGCGCCGGCGACGTGGTGGTGGCGACCTCGATGAACGGCTTGCGCGCACTGGGCGCGGTGACGGCCACCTTCGGCTGGCTGGGCGCGCTGGCGGCCGCGGCTTCGGGCTGGGTCGGCTGGGCGCTGGCGCGTCGGGCTGAAGCGGGCGCACCCGGCAACGCCGGCCGTTCGCAGCGGCAGGGCGCAGTGGAATCGGATGCGAAACCCGGGTGATTTGATACGGTTGCGGTACAGGCGCAGGGAGGTGTGGCCATGCTGTTGCTCGCACGGATACTGACGGCTGCGGTCGCCGCGCTGCACCTGTATTTCCTGCTTCTGGAAATGTTCCTGTGGACCCGCCCGCTGGGCCTGAAGACCTTCCGCAACACGCCGGAAAACGCCGAGATCACCCGCGTGCTCGCGGCGAATCAGGGCCTGTACAACGGCTTCCTTGCCGCCGGCCTGCTCTGGGCCGCGGTGAGCGCGCGTCACGATCTGGCGTTGTTCTTCCTCGGCTGCGTGGTCGTCGCCGCGCTGTACGGCGCGTACAGCGTCAACCGGCGGATTTTCTTCGTGCAGGGCGTGCCGGCGCTGGCGGCGCTGGCGGCAGTCTTCTGGGCTTGAAGTTCAAGCCTTCGGCGTCACCCACATCGAGATGCTGGCCTTGAACACCGCTTCGCCGGCCGGGTTTTCCACCACCACCTCGAACGGCAAGTCGTAGCCTTCCTTCGATTCGCGCGGCGGAAACGCCGGCGTGGCGGTGGCGCGCATCGTGCCTGCCGCTTTCTTCAGATAGGCCACCGTCATGCCCTTGGGGATCCAGCGCATCGTCGGCGGAATGCTGACGTCGCAGGTCAGGCCACCGACGAACTCAGCCAGGTTGCACAGCGCGATCGCGTGCACGGTGCCGATGTGATTGGTGACCGCGCGGCGATGGCGCAGGGTGGCGATCCCGCGTCCCGGTTCCAGCACGACGATCCGCGGCGCGATGCTGGAAAAATACGGCGCCTTCAGGCACACCAGCCGCGAGAACAGCCAGCGCCCCGCCGGCCAGCCGGCCAGCCGCCGATACAGCGCAAGCACCGACGGCATCGGTCAGGCCACCGCGCGGCGTTCGCGCCTTGCATGCAGATCGTAGTAGCCGGCGGAACGCAGCTCGTGCGGGTCGAAATCGTCCACGGTGATCGTGTCCAGGGTGAGGACGCGCAGCTCTTCCAGCTGCTTGCGTTCCTCCAGGTGATCCAGCCCTCGCGCACGCCCTCGTCGAGCTGGCGGCGAAATCCAGCGCCTCGATGTCCTTGGTCTTGAGCGCCTTGAGGAATTTGCGCTCGACCGGCTCGGCGGCGATGGCCTTTTCCAGATAGCTGTTGATGCGGCCGCCCGGATTGTGCGCACCGGGGGTCAGGAACACGCCCTGCGCCAGCCGCTCGCGCGCCTCGTTCGGATTCATCAGCAGCGCTCGCCACGCGCCGGCACAAGCGATCGCCCGGCGCCACCGCACGGCGGCCGAACGGGAACACCAGCGGCCACAGCAGCCAGCCCAGCGGCTTGATCGGGAAGTTGCGCAGCGCCTGCGACAGCGCCAGCTCGATTTCATACGCGCTGTTGTGGAAGGCCCAGGCCAGCAGCGGCTTGTCGGCCTCCGGGCAGCCTTCGTCGTGATGGCGCTTGAGCACCGCGCCCATCATGTACAGATGGCTGAGCACGTCGCCCAGCCGCCCCGACAGCGATTCCTTGAACTTCAGTCGGCCACCCAGCGCACCCAGCGAAATGTCGGTCAGCAGGGCGAGGTTGGCGGCGTAGCGGTTGAGCTTGCGGAAGAACTTCTTCGTGTAGGCATCGCCGGCCACCGACTGCAGGCGTGAGCCGGTCAGGCCGAACCACAGCGAGCGCACCGCGTTGGAAATCGCGCCGCCGATGTGCGGATACAGCGCCGCGTCCAGCGCGTCCAGCCCGGCCTTGGCGTCCGGGTCCTGCGCCGCGCGCATTTCCTTGAGGATGTACGGATGGCAGAGGATCGAGCCCTGGCCGAAGATCAGCAGGCTGCGGGTCATGATGTTGGCGCCTTCGACCGTGATGGCGATCGGCGCGGCCTGCCAGGAGCGCCCGGCGAAGTTGTGCGGGCCGAGGATGATGCCCTTGCCGCCGATCACGTCCATCACGTCCTTGCTGATCTCGCGGGCCGCGGTGGTGCAGTGGTATTTGGCGATGGCCGACGGCACCGACGGCACGTCGCCGCGATCCACCGCCGCGGCCGTGGCCTGCGACAGCGCGCTGATCGCATAGGCCTTGCCGCCGATCCGCGCCAGCGCTTCTTCCACGCCCTCGAAGCGGCCCACCGACAGCCCGAACTGCTTGCGGATGCGCGCATAGGCGCCGGTCACCACCGCGCCCGACTTGGCACCGCCGCTGGCGGTGGAGGGCAGGGTGATCGAACGCCCCACCGCGAGGCATTCGTTGAGCATGTTCCAGCCCTTGCCGGCCATGTCGAGGCCGCCGATCAGCTGGCTCAGCGGGATGAACACTTCCTTGCCGTGGATCGGGCCGTTCTGGAACGGCGAGTTCAGCGGGAAGTGGCGGCGACCCGACTTCCACCCCGGCGTCTCTGCCGGCAGCAGGGCCAGGGTGATGCCGATGTCGCGGGTATCGCCGAGCAGGCCGTCCGGGTCGTACATGCGGAAGGCGAGGCCAATCAGGCTGGCCACCGGCGCCAGGGTGATGTAGCGCTTGTCGAAGGTGAGCTTCAGGCCCAGCACGTTGGCGCCGTTCCACTGGCCCTTGCAGACGATGCCGAAGTCCGGGATCGAGGTGGCGTCGGAGCCGGCGAACGGACCGGTCAGGCCGAAGCAGGGCACGTCCTGGCCCGCAGGCCAGGCGCGGCAGGTAGTAGTCCTTCTGTTCCTTCGTGCCGTAGCGATGGATCAGCTCGCCGGGGCCGAGCGAATTGGGCACGCCGACGGTGGCACTGGCGACCGAACTGATCGAGGCGACCTTCTGGATCACCTTGTGATGGGCCAGCGCGGAGAAGCCGAGTCCGCCGTATTCCTTCGGAATGATCATGCCGAAGAAGCGCTGCTTCTTCATGAAGTCCCAGACCTCGGGCGACAGATCGGCGCGGACGTGGGTGATGTCCCAGTCGTCGATCATCCGGCACAGGGTCTCCACCGGGCCATCGAGGAAGGCCTGCTCTTCGGCCGACAGCTGCGGCTTGGGATGGCCCAGCAGCTTGCGCCAGTCCGGCTTGCCGGAGAACAGATCGCCCTCGAAGCCGACCGAGCCGGTCTCCAGCGCGATCCGCTCGGTTTGCGACAGCGGCGGCAGTGCCTTGCGCAGGAACTTCAGCGCCGGGGCGGTGAGCAGCGGCTTGCGAATGGTCGGGATCAGCAGCGGGATGGCGAGCAATGCCACCAGCGCGGCAATCACGATCACCGCGACGTGGCTGGCTCCCAGCAGCCAGCAGCCGACCAGCAGGGTCGCGCTCAGCGCCGCCCAGACGGCCAACCGCAGGCGGTGGTAAGCGGCAAAAGCCGTGGCCAGCAGGACGGCGAGGATCGGCAGGGAAATACTCAGGATGGGGCTCATGTCGGGGCTCCGGAATCAGTGCGGGCCGCGGGTGGCGTTGCATCACGCCTTGCCCGCCAATACCATACCTTTCGGTATGTGATCTGCATGCGAACTTCTAACGTACAAAAGTCGAGCAATGGCTCAGCATACCGTTCGTGGTGTCACCGTATGGAATCAGGAATCCCGATGACCGATACCGCAACACGCAGCCCGCGCCTGAGCGTGGACGACTGGACCCGCGAGGCGCTCGAGCAGATCGCCGAGGCCGGGGTCGCGGCGGTGGCGGTCGAGCCGTTGGCGCGTCGACTGGGCGTCACCAAGGGCAGCTTCTACTGGCACTTCCCGTCACGCGACGCCTTGCTGCAGGCGGCGCTGGAGCGCTGGGAGCGCGACGAACAGGCCGCCTACGGCGCGCTGGGTTCGATCAGCGACGCCGGCGAGCGCCTGCGCACCCTGTTCAACATGGTGCGCTTCCACACCAAGACCCACGTCATCTATTCCGAATTGCTCAAGGCGGCCGAACACCCGGCGATCCGCAGCGTGCTCGACAATGTCCTGCAGCGCCGGATCGGCTTCCTGTTCGATTCGTTCCGCCACGCCGGCCTGGCTGAACGTGATGCGCTGCGGCGAGCGCGGATGGCCTATGCGGTGTACGTTGGCTTCCTGCAGCTGGAACTGCCCAAGTTCCGGCAGCGCGAGCAGAGCGAGGACTTCGCCGGCTACATCGATCACATCATGGCGACGCTGATCCCGCGGGCGTAAGCACGTCCCCCGTCGCGCCATCTCCAATTTTTCGAATCAACGCCCACCCGGGCAGAGGCACGTTTCATGGATGCAGCATCCCCGACCCCGCCGACGGTCAGCGGCACCGGCACCTCGCTGGCGGCGCTTGCCGATTGGGTGAACGCCGTCGCCGCGCTGACCCGCCCTGACGCCATCCACTGGTGCGATGGCAGCGAGGCGGAAAGCGCCGCGCTCAACGCGCAGATGCAGGCCGACGGCACCCTGATTGCTCTCAACCCGCAGACTCACCCGAACTGCTGGCTGCATCGTTCCAACCCACAGGACGTTGCGCGGGTGGAACACCTGACCTTCATCTGCACCCCCGAACGCGAGGACGCCGGCCCCAACAATCACTGGATGGCCCCCACCGAAGCCCACGCGAAGATCGATGCGCTGTTCGATGGCTGCATGCGCGGCCGCACGCTGTATGTCGTTCCCTATTGCATGGGCCCCATTGATTCCCCGCTGGCGCGGTGCGGCGTGGAGATCACCGATTCGCCCTACGTCGTCGCCAACATGCGGATCATGACCCGGATGGGCGCACCGGCGCTGGCCCGGATCGAGCGCGAAGGCGCCGAGGGTGCCGCGCGCGGCGAACGGGCAAGCACCTTCGTCAAGGGCCTGCACTCGACCGGCGAACTGGATCCGAACCGCCGCTTCATCATGCACTTCCCCGAGGAGCTGACGATCAAGTCCTACGGCTCCGGCTATGGCGGCAACGCCCTGCTTGGCAAGAAATGCCATGCCCTGCGCATCGCCTCGTACCAGGCGCGCAGCGAAGGTTGGCTGGCCGAGCACATGCTGATCCTCGGCGTCGAAAACCCGCAGGGCGTCACTCGCTACATCGCCGCCGCGTTCCCCTCGGCCTGCGGCAAGACCAACCTCGCCATGCTGATCCCGCCGGAAGGCTACCGGCAGGCGGGCTGGAAGATCTGGACGGTGGGCGATGACATCTGCTGGATGCGTCCCGGCGCCGATGGCCAGCTCTACGCGATCAATCCCGAGGCGGGTTTCTTCGGCGTTGCGCCGGGCACCTCGAAGAAATCCAACCCGAACGCGCTGGCCACGATCCAGTCCAACACCATCTTCACCAATGTCGGCGTCACCGCCGACAACCAGCCCTGGTGGGAAGGCATCGACAACGGCCAGACGCCCGTCACCGACTGGCAGGGCCAGCCGTTTGATCCGGCCGTGCGCCCGGCCGCGCATCCCAACTCGCGCTTCACCGTCAGCGCGCGCCAGTGCCCGAGCTATTCGCCGATGACCGAAGACCCGCAGGGGGTGCCGATCAGCGCGATCGTCTTCGGTGGCCGGCGCGCGTCGCTGGTGCCGTTGGTATTCGAAGCACGCGACTGGACGCATGGTGTCCTGGTCGGCGCGTCGATGGGTTCGGAAACCACTGCGGCGGCGACCGGCGCGGTCGGCGTGCTGCGTCGCGATCCGATGGCGATGAAGCCGTTCTGCGGCTACAACTTCGCCGACTACTTCGGCCACTGGCTGTCGTTCGACCAGCCGGGCGCGAAGCTGCCGAAAATCTTCCACGTCAACTGGTTCCGCAAGGGCAGCGATGGCAAGTTCCTGTGGCCGGGCTTCGGCGACAACCTGCGCGTGCTGGAATGGATGCTGGCGCGGGTGGAAGGCAAGGCGGGCGCCATCGAGACCCCGATCGGCCTGCTGCCGGTCGAGGCCGAGATGGATCTGGCCGGCATCACCCTGTCGGAGGAGGCCCGCAGCAAGCTGCTGGGCTTCGACCGCGAAGGCTGGCAGGCAGAATTTGCCGGCATCGGGGAGTATCTGGCCAGCTACGGCGGGCGCGTGCCACCGGCGCTGGCGGCCGAACAACAGCAGATTGCCCGCGCCCTGGAAGAGTGATGCAGCGCACAATTCCGCTGCACCGAACCTGAATACGCAAAGATTTTCGTGAATACGCCCTGAGGGGCTTGTTAAAGAAATGTTGTCTGGTCTATAGTCGGCAGGTCAGGCCGTCTCAGGTCGGGCGTGCTGGTACACCTTTCTGGTTCACCTTTCTAGTCACTTCGTCCCTAAGGGGGTTACATCAAATGGCTTCCAACTACCTTGCCAAAGGCCTGAAGCAGAGCGCACTCGCAGTTGCCCTGGGTCTGTGCTTCATTGGCGGTGTGCAGGCGCAGACCAACGCGGCAGGTGCGGTCACCGGTCGTGCTGCTGCCGGCGACACCATCACCGTCACCAATCCGGCCACCGGGTTCAGCCGTACCATCACGGTCGATTCCAGCGGCATCTACCGCTTCTCGCAGCTGCCGACCGGCGACTACGAGGTGGCGCGCAACGGCGGGGCGACGCGCAGCGTCCGTGTCACCGTCGGCGGCGCGACCAGCGTTGATTTCGTTGCAGCCGGCGGCGGCGACGCCACCCAGCTGGAGACCGTGGTTGCCCAGGGCACCGGCGCGATCAATCCGATCGACGTCTCCTCGGTGGAGTCCACCACCATCCTGACCGCGCAGCAGATCGCGCGCATCCCGGTGGCCCGCAACACCACGGCCGTTGCCCTGCTGGCCCCGGGCACCGTCCGCGGCGACAGCGCGTTCGGCAACCTGGCCTCCTTCGGCGGCGCGTCCGTCGCGGAAAACCAGTACTACCTGAACGGCTTCAACATCACCAACACCTTCAAGAACCTCAACTTCGCGCAGGTTCCGTTCGAAGCCATCGCCGAGCAGCAGATCAAGACCGGCGGCTACGGCGCGGAATTCGGGCGTTCGCTGGGCGGCGTGGTCAACCAGATCACCAAGCGCGGTACCAACGAGTTCCACGCCGGCGCCAACGTCTACTGGATCCCGGACGGTCTGCGTTCGGAGCGTCGTTCGCGCTACTACGCCAACCCACTGACGCCGCTTGATTACGGCAACGTGTACGACGTCAATACCCGGGACGAGGCCGATTCCTGGCGCACCAATATCTGGGCCAGCGGCGCGCTGATCCAGGATCGCCTGTTCGCCTACGCGATGATCACCTACGCGCGTTCGAGCAGCGACAGCTGGGGCAGCCTGCTCTCCACGACCAACTCGCACAGCAGCTCGCGCTCGCCGCAGTGGCTGTTGAAGCTGGACTTCAATATTTCCGACAACCACCTGCTGGAATTCACCGGCTTCTCCGACAAGTCCCGTGGTTACACCGCCACCTATCGGAATACCATGGGACAACTCGATCGTACGACCTACATGGGGCGTTCGGAAGATGAGTCCGGCGGCAACAACTACATCCTGAAGTACACCGGCTATCTGACCGACAACTTCACCCTGTCCGTGCTGGGGGGCCACAGCACCTACTCGCGCATGAACTACCTGGTTTCACCGAACGGCACCAAGGTGACCTACGACGGGCATTTCACCGTGCCGGTGCCGGGCAATGCCCCGCACACGGCCTGCTCGATCGTCACTGATGCTCGTCCGGGTTGGCGCCAGACCGCCACCGGTGCCTACACGGGCTGCGCGGTGTTCAACGGCATGATCGATGGCGTGAACAACGGTGACAAGCGCACCCAGTTCCGCGTCGACGGCGAATGGTCGCTGGGCAACCACCTGCTGCGCTTCGGCTATGACGCCGACAGCTACACCTCGGTGGCCGGCTCGCAGTACGAAGGCGGCTACCAGTGGCGCTACACCACCACTTCCGTGGGTGGCGTGATCCAGGATCGCGCACGCCTGCGCTACGTGGCCCAGGGCGCAACTGTGAAGGTCAAGCAGCACGCCTTCTACATCGAAGACAGCTGGAGCATCACCGACAACTTCATCGCCTACATCGGCCTGCGCTGGGACACCTTCGAGAACATCAACGGTGCCGGCCAGACCTATGTCAAGATCAACAATCAGCTTGGCCCGCGCCTGGGCTTCAGCTGGGACGTGAACGGTGACTCGTCGTTCAAGGTGTTCGGCAACGCCGGCCGCTACGCGCTGCCGCTGACCCCGACCGTCGCCGTCCGCGGCGCTTCGGCCTCGCTGTTCACCCAGCAGAACTTCCGTCCGGACCCGCTCAACCCGAATTCGTTGGGTGGCACCACCTTCGTGGTGGATCCGGTGACCGGCGCGCCGCTGAACGCGGTTCCGACCGGCGGCATGATCTTCATCAACTCGGAAGACGGCAACCCGAAGACCGCCGCGACCATCGCTTCGCAGAACCTGAAGCCGATGTACCAGGACGAGTTCATCCTCGGCTTCCAGCGCCAGCTCACCGACAACCTGTCGATGACCA
Organism: Thermomonas sp.; assembly: GCF_023953935.1. Taxonomy (GTDB): domain Bacteria; phylum Pseudomonadota; class Gammaproteobacteria; order Xanthomonadales; family Xanthomonadaceae; genus Thermomonas. The sequence goes on from NZ_JAMLIW010000006.1 coordinate 170,622, forward strand.
TGCGCGGCGTCTACCGCAACCTGAAGGCGGCGATCGACGACAACTGCGATTACAGCGCGGTGCTGAACTCGCCGGATTCGGGCTTCACCTTCAACGGTTCGTGGTGGTATGACGCCAACGGCAACGCGGCCAACCTGCCGAACTCCGGCTTCCCGTACTGCCGCCTGTTCAACCCGGGTGAGGACGCGGTGTTCATGACCGACTTCCTCGGCAACGGCCAGTTGAAGCCGGTGCACGTGCCCGGCTCGCTGCTGTCGCCGAAGGCCAAGCGTACCTACTCGGCCCTGGAGACCTCGTTCACCTACACCACCGACCACCTGTTCCTGCAGGGCAGCTACACCTGGTCGAGCTCGCGCGGCAACACCGAAGGTGGCGTCAAGTCGGATATCGGTCAGGATGACACCAGCACCACCCAGGACTTCGACTACTACGAGCTGACGGTGAACACCTACGGCTACCTGCCGAACGACCGCCGCCACAGCTTCAAGCTGTTCGGCAACTACAAGTTCAACGACGAGTGGTCGGTCGGTTTCAACGCCGTGGTGCAGTCGGGCCGTCCGCTGAACTGCTTCGGCGTGCATGACAACAACCCGCTGCCGCCTACCTATGACGCCAACGGCAACGTCGTCAACTACAACTACAGCCCGCACGCCTACGGGTCGTCGTTCATGGAGTGCAGCCCGACTGGCGACGCCCGCATGCAGAATTCGGTCCCGGTGCCGCGCGGCACCATGGGCCGGCTGCCGTGGACCCACCAGTTCGACCTGAACGTCTCCTACACGCCGGACTGGCTGAAGGGCCTGCAGTTCAAGGTGGACATCTTCAACCTGTTCAACAGCCAGCAGACCACCTCGGTCTCGGAAACGGCGGAAGATCCGACGGGTGGTCTCGCCCTGCCGACCTACATGCTGCCGCTGTCGACGCTGACCCCGCGTTATGTCCAGCTGATGGTGCAGTACGACTTCTGATCGAGCGCACTTGCTGCATCTTCAACGGCCGCCTTCGGGCGGCCGTTTTTTTGGCAAAAAGCACGAATTGCTACAATCCAACAATTGCAACGAGAGCCAACATGGACCCGGAGTTTGATCGCAAGTGGCGTGAGGCGAGGCAACTGGAAAACGCGGGCGACGTGCCGGCGGCGCAAGCGGTTTATGACAACTTGCTGGCGCAGGACCCCAAGCGCCTCTATGTCCGGATCCGGCTGTGCGCGATTGCGCAGACACAGGGCCACTATCGGTTGGCGCGCCAGCATGCGCTGATCTGCGCGGAAGCAGTCCGCGGTGCGCGGCTGGCGGATTTGTTGGCGGTGACGACCCTGCTGATGCAGTTCAACGAACGTGAGCTGGTCAAAGACCTCATCGGTTCGGCGGATTGGACCGCCCCCGAAGTCGTGCGCAATGCGCCGACCCTCGCCAAATATCTCACCCTGGTGGGCGGGGTGCCGGAGGCGATCCGGCTGATCGATGAACGCGTGCTGCCGCGCGTGCAGCCCAGCGATGCCTTGAGCTTCACCCGCGCGCGCGCGCTGCAGTATGCCGGGCGCATGGCGGAGGCAACGGCGGAGTACGAGCGCTGCCTTCAGCTCAATCCCAGGAATTTCGATGCCCACTACGCGCTTGCCTACCACGAGAAATCCACGCCACCGCGCGCCCGGGTGCCTCGACTCCAGCGCGCCCAGAAGGCGTTTGCGAACGACTCCCAGTACCAACCGCAGTTGCACTATGCGCTGTTCAAGGAATTCGACGATGCGGGCGACCGCGCGCAAGCGTGGGAACATCTTGCGGCAGGCGCGGCAATCAAGCGCAAGCACCTGCGCTATTCGTCGCAGCAAGAACAGGATGGGTTCGAGCGCCTGATCGCGATGACGCCGCCGGTTGCGTCCAGCGCCGGGGCAGAAGTTGCGGCTGAACTGCCGGTCCCGATCTTCATCGTGGGCATGCCGCGCACCGGTACCACCTTGCTGGAACGCATCGTGGGCGCCAGCCCGGGGCTGGCCTCACTCGGGGAACTCAGCGATTTCTCGGACATGCTCAGCTGGGAGACCGATCAGTTCATCGGTGATTTCCTGCAGACGGCGTTCCTGGATCGGGTCCAGGACGTGGAATGGCGCAAGGTTGGAGAGGGCTATCTCCACCGGACGGCGTCGCGGCGCGGAGACAAGCGCTTCCACGTCGACAAGAACCCGCTGAATTTCATTTATTCCGGTTTCATGGCGCGGGCGTTGCCGCAGGCGAAGATTCTGTGCATGCGCCGCAACCCCCTCGACGCCTGCTTCTCGAATCTCAAGAATTTGTTCATGAACAATGCGTTTGGCTACAGCTACGCGCTGGACGAGCTGGCCGACTACTACCTGCGGTTCGACCAGCTTTCCGCCCATTGGCGAAGGACACTGCAAGGGCGCTACATGGAAGTCGGCTATGAGGATCTGGTCTCGGATCCGGAACGCATCGGCAGTCAGGTGATGGAGTTCTGCGGTCTGCCGTTCCAGGTCGAACAGGTCGACATCACCAAAAACAAGATGCCGGTGCTGACAGCCAGCACCTCACAGGTGCGGCAGCCCATCAACACCCGCGGCATCGGGGCCTGGCGTCACTACGAGGCGCAACTCGCCCCGCTGCGCGAACGGCTTGCGCCGCTGCTCTCCGATGCCGCGTGATCCCGGAGGGCGTGTGCCGAAGCTGACGGACAGCGACCTCAAGCAGCTGTGGGCACGCGCGGAGGCGCATGCCAACGCGCAGCAGTGGGATCAGGCCATCGGCTGTTTCACCCGGTTCGCCGAAGCCCGCCCCGACGACCCCAGGCCGTTCGTGCAGTTGTCCTACGTTGAATCATTGGCCGGTCGCTACCGGCCGGCGCGCGACTATGCCGTGCAAGCATCGCGGCTGCGGCCTCGCGACGCGGAGACGGTCAAGGAATTGGTCGCCCGCTTGCGCACGTTCAACGAAGCTGAAGCATTCAAGCGATATTTCGCCGGATTGGGACCGCTGTCCAGGTTGCCCATTCCACTGCTGTTGGCCTGTGCCGCGCAATTCAGCTATCTCAATTTGCAGGGTGAGGCGATCCGCCTGCTGGACGAGGCGAAGCGCGGTGATCCCGAATATCCGGCCACGCTGCTCGCACGCGGTCAGGTTTTGCTGTATCTGGGCCGTTTTGAAGAAGCGCGCGCGGACATCGATCGCTGCCTCAAGCGTGCGCCGGAGCTGGCGCAAGGCTGGTGGCTGCTGGCGCAGTTGCCAGGGAGCGACGGAGCAACCCGTCATGTCGAGCAGGTTCGTGCGCAGCTGCAGCGCCCCAACCGGCCGGAGCTGGAGCGGGTCCTGTTGCAGATGGCGCTGCATCGAATGCTGGATGGTCTTGGCGACTACGAGGCCGCATGGCAGGCACTGGAAGCCGCCTGTGCGGCGCGCCGACGGTCACTCAATTACAAGCCGGACGAGAGCCGCGCCCTGTTCGCCGGGCTCATGGCCATGCCGCTTGCTGCGCCACAGCCGTTGGCGTCGCCGGTTGACCGAACGCCCATTTTCATCGTCGGAATGCATCGTTCCGGCACCACTTTGCTGGAACAGTTGCTGGCCGCCAGCCCCGAGGTGCGTGCGGTCGGCGAGCTGTATGACTTCACCAGCGCCATGCGTTATGGCACCGACCATCACTGCAAGGGCGTCATCGATACCACCATCGTCGCGCGTGCAGGTGCGGTCGACTTCCCCGAGGTGGGCCGCCGCTATCTGGAAGGCATGGCCTGGCGGCTTGGCGAAGAGCCCTTCTTCACCGACAAGTTGCCGTCCAACTTCCTCAACATCGGTTTCATCTGCAAGGCCTTGCCGCAGGCGAAAATCCTGCACATGGTGCGCGACCCGATGGAGACGTGCTTCTCCAACCTGCGCGAGCTGTTTTCGGAAGCCAATCCGTATTCCTATGACCAACGCGAGCTCGCCGATTACTTCATCCAGTACCGTCGGTTGATGGCGCATTGGCAGCGCGCATTTCCCGGGCGAATCCTCGACGTGGACTATGCCCGGCTGACCGAGGATCCGGCGGCGGTCATGCGGGAGGTGGCGGCGTTTTGCGGGATCGAGTTCATCGATGCGATGACCGACACCCGCAGCAGCACGCGCGCAGTTGCCACCGCAAGTGCGGTGCAGGTTCGCGATGGCGTGCGCAAGCGGGCGGTGCCCAAGTGGGTTCCCTATGCGCGGCATTTGCAGCCGCTGCGGGAAGCGCTGCAGGCAGGGGGAATCGAGATCGGAAGCGCGGATTGACCGCCGCGGCTTGGCGTGGCGCAGCAGTTGCGGATCAAAGATCCTGCTGGTAGCGCACGTAGGGCACGGCGCCTTCTTCTTCGGTCTCGGCGCCGGCCGAGAACGGGTTCTTGCCGCGGGTGACGACGTTGTCGGCGCCGACGGTGAGCTGGCCGTTCCAGGGCGTGCGCCAGGTCAGGCCGAGGCCCAGGCCCTTCCACACTTCACTCTGGCCGGGCACGTTGACCACCCGGCCGACGATGTTGGCGCTGAAGTTGCCGTAGCCGCCGCCGATGCTGATGCTGCGGCTGTTCCACTGGTCGGCCAGCTGCGGGACGGCGGAAGCCGGCACCAGGCGGGCGCGGGCGATCGTACCGCCGACGCTGACGAAGCCTTCACGGCTAATGGCGTGTTCGGCGAACAGGGAGAAATCGTTCTGGCTGTAGCGGGCGCCGCCGAGCTGGCCGGGCGCAACCCAGGAAGGCACGATGTCATGGCCGCTGCCGAAGCTGGCGCCGACGCGGGTAGCGCCACGGGTCAGGTTCGCGCCCACCGTCGTGCGCCGGCTGAGCGCGGCGCCGGGGCGGCCGGGTTCGAGCGCAGCGAGCACGCAATTGCTGGCGAGCTGGCCCATGGCCGGAACGGCGCCGCTCTGGCGATCGCACAGCAGGGCCAGCGAGCCGCCGTTTTGCAGCCCGTAGGTGGCTTCCAGCGTGGTGCTGCCGAAGCGCCAGCGCGCGCCGGTGGCGACGCTGGCGTTGGCGGGTTCAAGATAGAGCACGGCCTCGAGCTTGCCGCTGTCCTTGTTCAGGACCGGAACGGCGCGGGCGTTGGCGTGGCCTGCCGGGGCACTTTGCGCACGCGCCGCGCCGCTGGCGAAAGCCAGTGCGAGGGTGGCAGCGACAAGTGGCAGGACGCGCAGTTTCATGCTGGTGGAATCGACCCCGGCAGCGGCCGAAAAGTTCCAGTCGGGCTTGCCGGGAGCATAGTCGATTTATGATTCTTTAACAAGTTCACTCGACGCTTCGGTTGCGTCGGGTTGTCCGCCGTTCAGGCCCTGGTTCAGCCCTTGGGGCCCACCAGCCGCAACAGCGCAAGGAACCGTGGCCGCAGGTTCACTGCAGCCCCGGTGCCCCCGGCAGCGCGCCGGCCTGGCGCGCGAACAGGGCGGCAATGGCGTCGGCGTCGAAGCTGTAGGTCTGGCCGCAGAACTCGCAGTCGACGATGGCCTGGCCGCCGCCTGCGGCAACTGCGGCATCGGCCTCCTCGCGGCCGAGCGCGATCAGCACGTCGGCCACCCGTTCACGCGAGCAGGAACAGCCGAAGTGCAGCCCGGATTCACCCAACAGTTGCGGGGCTTCCTCGTGGAACAAGCGGTGGACGATCTCCATGGGCGCGAGCGTGAACAGCTCGTCATCGCGCAGGGTTTCGAACAGGGCGCTGGCGCGTGGGTAGCCGTCGGCATCGTCGCTGGAGCCGGGGAGCTTTTGCAGCAGCAGGCCGGCGGCCACCTCGGTATTGCAGGCCAGGTGGAGCCGGGTGTGCAGCTGTTCGGATTGCAGGAAATAGGCTTCCAGCGCCGCATCGAGACGGGCACCGGCGGGCCGCACCATTCCGACCTGGCGCCGCCCATCGTGTCCAGTCAAACCGGGGTTTTCGATCGTGATGGCCAGCAGCGCGTCCTTGCCCAGCATGCGCAGGTCGGGCGGAAGGACGGTTTCACCTTCACGCAGGCGGACGATGCCACGGATGGCGCCATCGGCGGTGCATTCGGCAAACAGGGTGGCAATCGGGCCGCCGCGCAACTGGAGCGAAAGCCGGCCTTTGATCTTGACGTGCGCGGTCAGCAGAACCGACGCCGCGCAGGCCTGGCCGAGCAGTTCGGCCGTCGCTGCGGGAGGGCTGCTGCGCGCGACCAGCGTTTGCCAGCTGGCATCCAGGCGTACCGCAACGCCGCGCACGCCGGCGCTGGGCAGGAGAAAACGCAGCAGGGTGTCGTCGCTGGAACTCATGGAGCGTCAATCCGGCTTGCGGCGATCTGGCCGCGCCTGATGAAGATACCCGGGAATTGGCGTTTGCCGCAGTAGCGCGTTGGCCTGCGTCCGACGCTGCGCGAAACGCGCCCGACATCGGGGCTGCGCCAGACGCGCCCCTCATCCGGCGCTGCGCGCCACCTTCTCCCAATCCGGGATGGGGAGAAGGAAGAGACGGGGTGCGGTGCTCGATCTTCCTTCTTCTCACCGTCTTCCTTCTGTTTCGCGATGGAGGAGAAGGGAGAGCGCGGTGACTCGTCTCCCTCTCCCCGTGACGTCGGGGAGAGGGTTGGGGTGAGGGGCTGGAGACGGGCATGTTCCGGACGGGGGATAATCCCCGACGGGTTGGGGCGATGATGGGTCGGCTAGGCATGGTGGAAGGCAAATGGAAACGTCGCTTGCGCGGGTTCTGGTGGAAGCTGCCGCTGCTGTTCGTGGTGGTCAGCGTGGCGCAGGTGCTGGCGCTGCGTTTCATCGATCCGCCGCTGTCGGCGTTCATGATCGAGCGCTGGCTGGGTGAAGCACTGACGGGGAACCCCGGTTTCCGCATCAGCAACGACTGGCGTGACCTGGATGTGATTTCCCCCAATTTGCCGGTGGCGCTGGTGGCGGCCGAAGACCAGAACTTCGCGACCCACAACGGATTTGATTTCGCTGCCATCGAGCGCGCCCAGGCGCACAACCAGAAGATGGCCGAACGCGCGCAGCGGCGCGGCACGCCGGTCAAGCGCCTGCGCGGGGCCAGCACGATCAGCCAGCAGACCGCCAAGAACCTGTTCCTGTGGCAGGGCACGGGGGCGACCCGCTGGCTGCGCAAGGGGCTGGAAGTCTGGTACACGGCGCTGATCGAGGTGCTGTGGCCGAAACGGCGGATTCTGGAAATCTATGCAAACGTCGCCGAATTCGGCGACGGGGTGTACGGCGCGCAAGCCGCGTCCAGGCGATTCTTCGGCAAGGACGCGGCGCGGCTGGGCCCGGCCGAAGCGGCGCGGCTGGCGGCGGTATTGCCCAGCCCGCGCCGCTACAGTGCCGCCGCGCCGGGACCGTACGTCACGCGGCGGGCGGCGGCGATCCAGCGCCAGATGCGGATGATTGGCGGCACCGGCTATCTGCGCGCGCTGGACTGAGACGCTGGATCGAGACGCTGGACCGGGAAGCGGGCTGGCATACTCCCGCGATGGCCGAGATCGCTGTCGAAGACCGCTGCCTGACTTTGGTAATCACCGCTTTCAACGAGGCGGAGGCATTGCCGTGCCTGTGGCCGCGAATCCGCGCCGCGCTCGATGCGGCACAGGCCGAAGGGCTGGAAGCGCGCGCGCTGTTCGTCGATGACGGCAGCCGTGATGGCACCTGGGCGCTGTTGCAGGAATTCGCGCAGGCGGACGCGCGGGTGGCGCTGCTGCGGCTGTCGCGCAATTTCGGCAAGGAGGCGGCGTTGACCGCGGGGCTGGATCGGGTCGAGCGCGGCGCCGCTCTCATTCTCGATGCCGATGGCCAGGATCCGCCGGAGCTGCTTCCGCAGTTCGTGGCGAAATGGCGGGAAGGTTTCGACGATGTCTACGGCATGCGCCTTGCGCGCGCGGGCGAGGGCGTGTTCAAGCGCGCCAGCGCGCACGGCTTCTATCGGGTGATCGGCCTGCTCTCGCGCACGCCGATCCCGCGTGACGCCGGCGATTTCCGACTGCTGTCGCCGCGCGCCTTGGCGGCGTTGCGCGGATTGCGTGAGCGGCATCGCTTCATGAAAGGCCTGTTTGGCTGGATCGGCTACAACCGCACCGCCATTCCCTACGAACGCGGTCCGCGTTCGGGCGGACGCAGCAAGTTCAGCGTCTGGCGGCTGTGGAATTTTGCCTTGGAAGGCATCACCGGGTTTTCCACGGTGCCGCTGCGGCTGTCGACCTACCTCGGATTTGCCACCGCCGCGCTGGCTTTCGGCTACGGCTTGGTCGTGATCGTCAAGGCGCTGCTGTGGGGCGATCCGGTGGCCGGCTGGCCGACGATGATGGCGGTGATCCTGTTCCTCGGCGGCGTCCAGCTGATGGCGCTGGGAACCCTCGGCGAATATCTGGGTCGGATGTACGAGGAATCCAAGCAGCGGCCGCTGTATCTGGTGGATGCCTGGCAGCCGGCAAACGCGCTATCCTCGACCCGGGCCACCGCTCTGGCCCCCGGTCTGGACGATGGCAAGGAGGACTGCGATGCGCACGGTACGACAGCTGCTTGAAGGCAAGCCCGCGGACGTGTTTTCGATCACCCCGGATGCACCGGTGATCGATGCGATCCGGATGATGGCCGAACGCCGGGTTGGCGCGCTGCTGGTGATGGAAGGGCCGCGCCTGGCCGGCATCATTTCCGAACGCGATTACGCCCGAAAAATCGTCCTGCAGGGGCGTTCATCGAAGGACACGCCGGTGCGTGACATCATGACCGCACAGGTCGTCACGGTGACCCCCAGCGACAGCACCGAACATTGCATGGAGCTGGTCACCAACAGCCGCATCCGCCATCTGCCGGTGCTGGATGGGGAGCGCGTGGTCGGAGTGCTGTCGATCGGCGACCTGGTCAAGGCGGTGATCGAGATGCAGCAGCAGGATATCGATCATTTGCAGCGGTATATCGCCTCGTAGCGGTGCGAGCGCGAAAGTCCGGGAGGAGTCAAACCGCCTGCGCGTGCTCACGGGTGGCCAAAAACTCCACGTTCGGCGCGCGCTCCTGCGCCAGCTGCAGGTTGACCCGGCTCGGCGCCAGATACACCAGCTCACCGGCGGCGTCGATGGCCAGGTGCAGCGCGTGCTTGTCGCGGAACGCGTCGAGGGTTTTCTCGTCCGGGCAGCGGATCCAGCGTGCGGTCGCGACTTGCGCCGGTTCGAAGATGGCCTCGACGCCGTATTCGTCCTTGAGCCGGTAGGCGGCGACGTCGAATTGCAGCACGCCCACCGCACCGAGAATCAAATCGTTGCTCATCAGCGGCTTGAAGAACTGGGTGGCCCCTTCTTCCGACAGCTGGGCCAGACCCTTCTGCAGCTGCTTGAGTTTGAGCGGGTCGCGCAGGCGCGCGCGGCGGAACAACTCCGGCGCGAAATTGGGAATGCCGGTGAAGGAGAGCTTCTCGCCTTCGCTGAAGGTGTCGCCGATGGAAATGGTGCCGTGGTTGTGGATGCCGATCACGTCGCCCGGAAAGGCGCTCTCGGCGATCTCGCGGTCGCTGGCCATGAAGGTCAGCGCATTGGCCAGCTTCACGTCCTTGCCGCTTCGCACGTGGAAGGCTTTCATGCCGGCCGTGAACTTGCCCGAGCACACACGCATGAAGGCAACGCGGTCGCGGTGCATCGGGTCCATGTTGGCCTGGATCTTGAACACGAAGCCGGTCAGCTTCGGCTCGGTCGCCGCAACCGCGCGGGTGGTGGTGGCGCGGGTGCCGGGGGCGGGCGCGTGCTGGACGAAGAAATCCAGCAGCGGTTGCACGCCGAAGTTGTTGACGCCGGAACCAAAAAAGACCGGTGATTGCTTGCCGGCCCGATAGGCGGCCGGATCGAACGGATGCGAGGCGCCCTGCACCAGTTCCAGCTGTTCACGCACTTCGTTCAGCAACTCCTGGCCGATCGCGGCGAACACGCCCGGATCGTCCAGCGACGGAAAAATGGTGGAATCCTGGCGGGTGAAGTTGCGGCCCGGCTCGTACAAATGCACCTCACCGGTGATCAGATGCACCACGCCTTTCAGACGCTTGCCCATGCCGATCGGCCAGGTGACGGGCGCGCACTGGATGCCCAGCACGGACTCGATTTCATCCAGCAACTCGATCGGATCCTTGCCCTCGCGGTCGAGCTTGTTGACGAAGGTCATGATCGGGGTGTCGCGCAGGCGGCAGACTTCCATCAGCTTGATGGTGCGTTCTTCCACGCCTTTTGCCACGTCGATCACCATCAGCGCGCTGTCCACGGCGGTCAGCACGCGATAGGTGTCTTCGCCGAAGTCGGCGTGGCCCGGGGTGTCCAGCAGGTTGACGATGCGGCCCTCGTAAGGGAACTGCATCACCGAGCTCGTCACCGAAATCCCGCGTTCCTTCTCCAGCGCCATCCAGTCGGAGGTCGCGTGGCGCGCAGCCTTGCGGCCTTTGACCGAACCGGCCATCTGGATGGCACCCCCGAACAGGAGGAGCTTCTCCGTCAGCGTGGTCTTGCCGGCGTCGGGGTGGGAAATGATGGCGAAGGTGCGGCGGCGCGCGGCTTCGGAGGCAACGTCTGACATTGCACAATTATACCGGCGCGGGCAGGATGGCCGGAACCGCTGACTGTGGCCGGAGCCATGCACGACGACCCCACCCACGCGTTGGATGAAGAAGCACAGCGCGCCGCTGGACTGCCGGGTTCGATCGGCCCGTACCGCGTCACCGGGTTGCTGGGCGAGGGCGCGATGGGGCGGGTGTACTTGGCGCGCGAAACCCATCCGGCGCGCGAGGTGGCGATCAAGGTGGTGCGCGGGATTTCCTCTGCCGCGCTGGATCGCTTCCGCCGCGAGATCACCATCCTCGGCCAGCTCGAGCACCCCGGCATCGTTCGGCTCTATGCCGCCGGCGAAGACACGGTCGGCGGGCTGCCGTCGCCATGGTTTGCGCTGGAATACGTGCGTGGTCCCGATTTGCGCGGCTATCTGGAACGCGAACAACCGGACTTGCGGACGCGAATCGGATTGCTGGTCAAGCTGGCGCAGGCGGTGGACTACGCGCATCGGCGCGGGATCGTCCATCGTGACCTGAAGCCGTCGAACATTCTGGTCGATGAGCACGGCCAGCCGAAGATCCTCGATTTCGGCATTGCGCGCCTGCAGGACGAGGCCGAGGCCGGCATGACCCGCGCCGGCCAGGTGATGGGCTCGCTGCCGTACATGGCGCCGGAACAGCTGGAAGGCCATGCCAACGAGGCCGATGCGCGCAGTGACGTGTATGCGCTGGGGGCGATCGGCTACGAGCTGCTGGCGGGCCGCTTGCCGCATCCGGGGCTGTCGACTTCCTCGCTGATCGAAGCGCTGATGATCGTGCGCCGCGAGGAGCCGACCCCGCTCGGGCGCATCAACCGCGCCGCGCGCGGCGACCTCAGTCTGGTGGTGATGAAGGCGCTGGCGTCCGAGCCGTCGCAGCGCTACGACACGGCGGCGGCTTTCGCCGACGATCTGGAAGCGGTGCTGGCCTCGCGCCCGATCAAGGCGCGCGCGCCCACCTGGAGCTACCGCAGCGGCCGCTTCATCCGCCGCAACCGCGCCCTGAGCGCGGCGGTGGCGGTGATCTTCATCTCGCTGGTATCGGCGACCGTCATCAGCACCCTGGCGGCGCAACGCGCCCGCGCGGCCCTGGCCGAATCACAGGCGCGGGCAAATGAATTGCAGGCGGTGAACGGGTTCCTCAACACCATGCTGCAATCGGCCGATCCCGACGAAGGCGAGGGCTCCGACATCAGCCTGCGCGAATGGCTGCAAGCAACGGACCGTGACTTCGAGAATCAGGGCGCCAAGCTGCCGGCGGAGGTCCGGCAGATTCTGGCCACCACGATCGGCGGCGCTTTGCTGCACCTGGGCGAGTCCGAGCGCGCCTACCAGCGGTTCAAGCAGGCGCATGCATTGTCCGTGCGTCGCAATGGCGCCAATGCCGTGGAGACCCTGAGCGCGGCCGCCAACGAGGCGCTGGCACGAGGCGGCATCGGTCAGGTCGATGCGGGTGAGGCGGAACTGCGCCGCATCCTTGCCGTCGCCAAGAACCTGCGCAATGAAAAATTGCAGGTCGAGGTGGGGACCGCGCTGGTGACCTTGCTTGGCAACGCCCACCGCAGCCAGGATGCGCTGGCGGTCTCTGGTTCTGTCCATGAAATGGCCCGCCGGAGCCTGGGCGTGGACGCGCCGGATACCTTGGCGGCCTTGCACAACCACGCCTCGATGCTGTTCACCAGCGGCGACGCCGCCGCTGCCGAGCCGCTTGCGCGGCAGGCCTGGCAGGGCCGCAGCAAGCGTTTTGGGGCCGAGCATCCGCTGACCTTGTACAGCTACAACCTGCTCGGTGCGGTTGAGCAGCAGCTGGGCCATCCCGACCAGGCCGAAGCCATCACCCGGGAAGTGCTGGCGGCCCGACGCAAGAGCCTGGGCGAGACCCACCCTTCGACCCTGACCACGCTCAACAATCTGGTGGTGATCCTGATCCAGCGCGGCAAGCAGGCAGAGGCCGAACCGATGCTGGACCAACTGGTGACCGCCACCCGTGAGCGCTTGGGTCCGAATGCGTCATTGACCTTGAACGCCATGCACGACCGCGCCTACGCGCTGGAGGATTTGGGGCGACTGGATGAATCCGAGACCCAGCTGCGTGAGTTGCTCGAGGCGCTGAAGGGCAAAACCAATCCGCTGCTGTTGATCGTCCGCAATGACCTGGCGTTGCTGCTGTCCAGGCGCGGGCATTACGACGAGGCCATCCCGTTGATGCGCTCGGTACTGGCCGATGGGCCGAAACTGCTGGGGGCGGAAGATCACCCGTTGATGGGCGTCTATCGCAGCAATTTCGGTCGCGTGCTTGGCCGTGCCGGCAAGCGCGAAGACGCGTTGGCGGCGTTTGCTGCCGCCCAGCCGCTGCTGGACGCCAAGCTGGGGCCCGACCACGAGCGCAGCAAACGCAATCGCACGTTTGCCGAAACGGTGCGTGCCGGCGGCAGGCTTGAGTGAGCCGGCTCAGCGGCGCGTCGGGATCGCCACGTCCTGCATCCGGAATGGGATCGACACCAGCTGTCCGCCACGATTGACCTGGACCACGAAGTGCAGGTGCGGGGCGCTGCTGTAGCCGGTGTTGCCGGAGCTGCCGATGCGCTGGCCGACTTCGACCCGCTGGCCCGGCACGACCTGCGCGCCACCAGAGGCGAGGTGGCCGTACAGCGCCATCGTGCCGTCGTCGTGCAGGATGCGGATGAAGTTGGCGCGGGCCGCGTCGCGGGCGTAGTCGAGGCTGCCGCCGCGATAGCCGGTTTCGACCTGCAGCACGATGCCGGCGCGGGCGGCCAGCACCGGGGTGCCGACTGGCGCGGCAAAGTCGAGCGCGTAGCGGTTCTCGTCGCTGTCGTGGCTGAAACGGCCGTCGAAGCCCTGGTCGATGCGCGGCGCGTCCAGCCGCAGCGGCAGCAGGTAGGTGATGTCGCGCGGCTTGGCATTGCTGCTGCCGGGCACGCCGTTCAGACGCAGCTGCATCCTGCCTTCGCGGGCCGGCGGAGGGCGCAGCCGGGTGAGCAGGACGCTGCCGCCTGCCGGCACGCTGGCGCGCGCCGGCAGCGCGGGCTGCGCCTGCGGCCGTGTGCCGGCTTCAACATCGAGGCGGACCTCGATCGGACCAGGCAGCAGGTTGTCGGCCCAGGCCTCATAACTGCCGTCGGTGGCCACGATCCGCAGGCGGGCGACGGCGTCGCGCTGGACGGTGACGGTGGGCACGTCCACGGCCGGCCGCTCGCGGGCCAGCGCGGGCAGGCAGGCATACAGGGCAAGGCAGATCGAAGCAAGGAAACGAGGCCACATCGCGCCAGTATGCCGCAGCCGGTCGCGGCGGCCGAATATGCCATCGCTTCATTCGCATAAAGCGATTGACAATCAGGAAAACCGCGCGCACACTGGCCGAATCCATCAAGACCGGCGGAGGGGCAGGCCCTTTGAAGCCGGGGCAACCGGTGGCTCGCGTGCGAGCCGCAAGGTGCCAATTCCTGCGGGGGCCACGGGCTCGCCGAAAGATGGGTGCGGTCGCAGCACATGCGGCTGCTCCAATGCTTCGGTGGCGCGCTGCCTTTCGGTCTTGCTGGAACCACCCGCACCGGAGCATCGCCGTGAACCTTGCCGAACGCATCGTCGCTTCCAGCCAACCCCTTCCCCGGGCTGCGGGCGCGATGCGTCCGGTGCGGATTTCCGATGCCCAGGTCCGCCGCGGCGGCGTCGATGCCGTGCTCGCGACCTGCCACGCCGGGACCCGGCGCTTGCGCTTGAACTACGAACTGGTCGGGCCGGAAGGCGCGCCGGTGGTGTTCGTGGCCGGTGGCATTTCGGCCAGCCGCCACGTTGCGGCCAATCCGCTGGCCCCCGAGTCGGGCTGGGTGCAGGGCTTGCTGGATCCGGGACGCACGCTCGATCCGTCGCGGCTGCGGGTGCTGGCCTTCGATTACGTCGGCGCCGACGGCAGCATCGATGCGCCGATCGACACCGCCGACCAGGCCGATGCCGTGGCGCTGCTGCTCGACGCGCTCGGGATCGAGTCGCTGGCGAGCTGGGTGGGCTATTCCTACGGCGCGCTGGTGGGCCTGCAGCTGGCGGTGCGGCATCCGCAGCGCCTGCGCCGGCTGGTGGCCGTCAGCGGCGCCCACAAGGCGCATCCGTATGCGGCGGCCTGGCGGGCGCTGCAGCGCAAGGCGGTGGCGCTGGGGCGGTTGCAGTGCGCCGACGCGCAGGGGCTGTCGCTGGCGCGCCAGTTCGCCATGCTCAGCTATCGCACGCCCGAGGAGTTCGCCGAGCGCTTCGATGCGCCGCCGGTCATCTGCAATGGCCAGGTGCGGGTCGCGGCCGAGGACTATCTGGACGCGGCCGGTGCGAAGTTCGTGGCGCGGGTCGGTGAAACCGCCTGGCTGCGGCTGTCGGAATCGATCGACTTGCATCAAGTGGATCCGGCCAAGGTCAATGTGCCGACCACGGTGGTCGCCGTTGAAGGTGATCGGCTGGTGCCGATGGCCGATGCCGTGGCGTTGATCGAAGGTCTGGGCACGCGCGGGCGGCTGCGGGTGCTGCGCTCGCCCTATGGGCACGATGCGTTCCTGAAGGAAATCGACCGCGTCGATGCGCTGCTGGCCACCGAATTGTTCGGTCCCGGCGGACAGTTGACGCCCGGCGCCCACGCGCGCGAATTTTCCGGAGTCGTGGCATGAGTGCAGGTGACGATCCAGCTTCCACCCCCGGCTGTCGTGCCGAAACCCGCGCGGTGCGCGCCGGCATCGACCGCGACAGCGCGTTCGGCGCCGTCACGCCGCCGCTGGTGCTGTCGTCGAACTTCAGCTTCGAAGGTTTCGGCAAGAAGCGGGCCTACGACTACACCCGCAGCGGCAACCCCACCCGCGACCTGCTGGGCGAGGCGCTGGCCGATCTGGAAGGTGGCGCGGGCGGCGTGGTGACGGCCACCGGCATGGGGGCGATTGCGGTGGTGGTCAACGCGCTGCTGTCGCCGGGCGATCGCGTGCTGGTGCCGCACGATTGCTATGGCGGCAGCTGGCGGTTGTTCAATGCGCTGGCGGGCAAGGGCGCATTCGAGAAAACCACCTGCGACCTGACCGACCCGCAGGTCTTCGCCGAGGCCCTGCGCAGCCAGCCGAAGCTGGTCTGGGTGGAAACGCCCTCCAATCCGCTGCTGCGGATCACCGACCTGCGTCATGTGATCGATTCCGCGCACGCCGCCGGCGCGCTGGTGGCGGTCGACAACACGTTCCTGTCGCCGGCCCTGCAGCGGCCGATCGCCGATTTCGGCGCGGACCTCGTGGTGCATTCGACCACCAAGTACATCAATGGCCACAGCGATGTAGTCGGTGGCGCGGTGATCGCACGCGATGCCGGCTTGCACGAGCAACTGGCGTGGTGGGCGAACTGTCTCGGCTTGACCGGATCTCCGTTCGACAGCTTCCTGACCCTGCGCGGCCTGCGCACGCTGGAGGCGCGGCTGCGCGTGCATCAGGAAAACGCGGTAGTGGTCGCCGACCTGCTGGCCGGGCATCCGGCCGTGCGCGCGGTGCATTATCCCGGACTGCTCTCGCATCCCGGGCACACGCTGGCGGCGCGCCAGCAGCGCGGCTTCGGCGCCATGCTGAGCGTGGAGCTGGAGGGCGGAGAGGCGGCCGTGTGCGCGTTCCTCGACGGTCTGCGCTATTTCACCCTGGCCGAATCGCTGGGTGGCGTGGAGAGCCTGGTGGCGCATCCGGCGAGCATGACCCATGCCGCCATGAGCGCCGAGGCCCGCGCCGAAGCGGGGATCCCGGACGGCCTGCTGCGGCTGTCGGTGGGTATCGAACACGGTGATGATCTTGCCGATGATCTGCGCGCGGCGCTGGCGCGTGCACAGGCCGTGGCGCAGGCCGAATTGCGGTGTCGGGCGTGAGCGCGAAGGTGGCGACCTTGCACCGCAGTCGTCTGGCGCCGGCGCGGGTCGCCCTGCTCGGGACCGGCACGGTGGGCAGCGCCGCCTGGGCGCGACTGGCGCACTGGCAGGGCACGCCGCTGGGTGAACGGCTGCGGTTGGTGCACGCCGCCAATTCGCGCTTCGCCTTTGCCGACCCCTCCGGGATTGCCGGCCTGTCGGGTGAAGCGCTGTTGCAGCACCCGCCGCGGCAGGCCGCGCTGGAAGCGGTCGACGTGGCGTTGGCCGGGATCGGCACCCGGATCGTGATCGACGCCACCGCTTCCGAGCAGGTGGCCGAATGCCACGCCCAATGGCTGGCGCGCGGCATCCACGTGGTGACCGCCTGCAAGCTCGGGCAGGGAACTTCGCTGGCGCGCTGGCAGGCGATCCAGGCCGCGCGTCGTGCCGGCGATGCCGACTATGGCGACAGCGCGACGGTCGGCGCCGGGCTGCCGCTGCTGCACGTCATCCGCCGCCTGCAGGCGGGGGGTGACCGCATCCACGCGATTGCCGGGGTGTTGTCCGGGTCGCTGGCCTGGCTGTTCAATGCCTATGACGGCCTGCGCCCGTTTTCCGGTTTCGTGCGCCAGGCCAAGGCGGCCGGCTATACCGAGCCGGATCCGCGCGAAGACCTGTCCGGCGAGGACGTGCGTCGCAAACTGCTGATCCTCGCGCGCGCCTCCGGCTACCTGCTGGAATCGGAGGCGGTACAGGTGGATCCGCTGCTGCCGCCGGAGCTGTTCGCCCTGCCGCGGGATGCCGTGGATGCGGCTCTGCCGGTGCTCGATGCGCCGCTGCGCGAGCGCTATGCGGCGGCCTGGAAGAACGGCGAAAAGCTGCGCTTCGTGGGGCGTTTGCAAACCGGCGGGCTGGCAACGGTGGGGCTGGAAGCGTTGCCGGCCGACCACCCGCTGGTGGGTGGCGGCGGCGCCGACAACCGGGTGGCGATCTGGTCCGACCGCTATGCCGAGCAGCCGCTGGTCGTGCAGGGGCCGGGCGCGGGCGCCGAGGTGACGGCGGCGGCGCTGCTGGATGATGCGCTGGCGATCCAGGCGGCGCGCGCGCGCGACTGAAGCAGGCTGGCGGCCTCAGGCCGTCACGGCGAAGAACTCGGCGATCGGCTGCGGGCGCTGGAAGTAGTAGCCCTGCGCATAGTCCACGCCGATGCTGCGCAGCAGGTCGAGCTGCTGCTCGGTTTCCACCTGCTCGCCGACCGCGCGCATGTCGAGCAGGTGGGCAATTTCGGTGATCGAACGTACCACCGCCTCCGACAGCCCGGGCTGGTCGATGCCGCGCACGAAGCTGCCGTCGACCTTGAGGTAATCCACCTTCAGGTTGCGCAGGTAGCTGAAGGAGCAGAAGCCGGTGCCGAAATCGTCGAGTGCGAACCGGCAGCCGAGGTCGCGCATCTGGGCGATGAAGCGGCGGGTGCGGGTCATGTCGCGCACCACGCTGGTTTCGGTGATCTCGACGCAGACCTGGTCGGCGCGCAGCGGGCTGCGGCGCAGGCGGTGCGCGAGGTAGGTGCCGAAATCCTCGTCCGCCAGGGTGGCGGCGCCGAGGTTGAGATTGCATTGCTGGATTCCGGCGGCCGCATCCGGATGCTTTTCGGCCCAGGCCAGCAGGCTGCCGAGGATGCTGCGGTCCAGCCGCGGGCCGAGCTGGTAGCGCTCGGCGGCGGCGATGAGTTCTGCCGGTGGCCGCACCTGGCCGTCGCGATCGCGCCAGCGCATCAACAGTTCGAAATGCGATTGCGCCGGTTGCGGGGAGCGCAGGTTGACGATCGGCTGGCACCACAGTTCAAAGCGACCTTCGTCGAGCACTTCGCGTGCGATCAGCGCGCTGCGCATTTGCCGGGTGCGCAGTTCCAGGCTTTCCGCGTTCGATTCGGTCAGGAACAGGCGATTGCCGCCTTGCTCCTTGGCCTCGTGGCAGGCGGTGTCGGCCTGCGAGAGCAGCTCGTCGTAGGCAACGTGGGGCGGCTGGCTGGTGGTGATGCCGATACTGGCACTGGTACCCAGGTTCTGGCCCTGCCAGGCCACCCGCGCGGCTTCGATTGAAGCCAGCAGGCGGTTGCAGCGCACGCTGGTGGTGGCGGCATCGGCGGCGGTGAGCACGGTGAATTCATCGCCGCCGGTGTGGGCGATCAGGTCGTCTTCCCTGAATTCGGCACGCACCAAACCGGCGACATGGCGCAGCATCTCGTCGCCGGCCGCGTGGCTGGCCGATTCGTTGATCATCTTGAAGTTGTCCAGGTCGATGTAGACCAGGCACAGGTGCGGTTCATCCTGCGCCAGCCGCGCACGCGCGCGCTCTTCGAAGGCAAACCGGTTGAGAAGGTGGGTCTGGGGGTCCTGGGTGGCGCGAATCCGCAGTGCTTCCATCGCCAGCGCCCGTTCCCGGAACGCCACGGCCATCAGGATCGGAATCACCGAATTGACGATCAGGGACCCCATCATCAGGGTCGTGTCATGCAAGGTTTCCGGCCGCGGGAAGCCCCACAGCCCGAGGCCAAGGGCGAGCGCCATCAGCACCGTCACGCACATGGTGGCAAGCGCGGTGAATTGCGCCGAAAACCGTGCCGCCGACCACAGCAGCAGGGCCAAAGGCAGCACCGAGACGGCCAGCGGGTACATGCTGCCCTGGTCGATGATCCAGATGCCACCGGCCAGCACCAGCGCCAGAACGGCAGTCCACGCCACCCGCTCGCGCAGGCGCCCGGTCATCATCTTGCCTGCGGGGTGCCTGTCTCTGCCGTTGCCGGCACCAAACAGGAGCAGCGCATTCGGCGTGATCGCCGTCACCCCGAGCAGATTGCTCAGCGACCACTGCAGGAAAGCGCGAGGCACCGCTTCGGCGGACACCATGCCGGCGTGCAGCATGCCCAGCGTGCCGATGCCCGCGCTGAACAGGCTGATCACGAAGCCGCCGCGCAACAGCAACAGTCCGTCCTTGATGCGGAACTGCAGTTCCGCATTGCGACTGTGCACGTACAGGCAGGCCATGATGAGCGCCACGTAGTCGGCGCCGATCGAGTAGGGGATGAACAGCGCCGGCACCGGGTTGACGGTCAGGTGCAGCAGCAACTGGGCCAGCGGTACCGCGGGCGCGTAGCGCAGCCCGTAGCGCAGGACGTAGGCAAAGCCAATTCCGGCGGCCGGCCAGAACAGCACCACGTCCGCCGGGGTTTGCAGGTACAGCACGGTGATCGCTGCCCCGACGTAGTAAAGGCCGGTGAGCAGCGCGAAGCGGAGGATCCCCGTGAGTGCCCCGTGCATGGGGGCAGTCTAGACTGGTTCAGCGCCGGTTTGGCAAGTCAAGGTGGTGATTGTCAAGGCGGTGATTGTCTGCGCGGCAGACACGGCCACAGGATCTGGCCGGTCTCAGCACTCGATCACGTTGACCGCGAGCCCGCCGCGGCTGGTTTCCTTGTACTTGTCCTGCATGTCGCGGCCGGTGTCGCGCATGGTCTTGATCACCTTGTCCAGCGAAACCTTGTGGCTGCCGTCGCCGCGCAGGGCCATGCGGCTGGCGTTGATGGCCTTGACCGAGCCCATCGCATTGCGCTCGATGCAGGGGATCTGCACCAGCCCGCCGATCGGGTCGCAGGTCAGGCCGAGGTTGTGCTCCATGCCGATCTCGGCGGCGTTTTCGATCTGCCCCGGGCTGCCGCCCAGCGCCGCGGTCAGGCCGGCCGCGGCCATCGAACAGGCCACGCCGACCTCGCCCTGACAACCCACTTCGGCGCCCGACAGCGAGGCGTTTTCCTTGTACAGGATGCCGACCGCGGCGGCGGTGAGCAGGAAGGTGAAAATGCCGTCCTCGCGTGCCTTGGCGTCTTTCTCGCTGGCGCAGAAGCGCTCGTAATAATGGCCGACCGCCGGCAGGATGCCCGCCGCGCCATTGGTGGGCGCCGTCACCACACGACCACCGGCGGCATTCTCTTCATTGACCGCCAGTGCATACAGGTTGACCCAGTCGAGCACGGTCAACGGGTCGCGCATCGCCGCCTCCGGTCGACCCGACAACTCGGCGTGCAGCGCCGGCGCGCGGCGTGTCACGTGCAGGCCGCCGGGCAGGGTGCCGCTGGCGCGGATGCCGCGCGCCACGCAGTCCTGCATCGCCTGCCAGATTTCGCGCAGGCCGGCGCGGATGTCATCTTCGCTGCGCCAGCATTTTTCGTTTTCCAGCATCAGCTGGGCGATGCTCAGGCCGCTGCTTTGACACTGTGCAAGCAGTTCGTTGCCGTTGTTGAACGGATACGGTAATGGCGTGGTGTCGGCGACGATGCGGTCTTCCGCGGCCTCGTCGGCGTTGACCACGAAGCCACCGCCGACCGAGTAATAGTCGCGGGTCGCGAGCTCGTTGCCGGCGTCGTCGTAGGCGATGAAGCGCATGCCATTGGTATGGAAGGGCAGCTTCTGGCGCTTGTTCATGATCAGGTCGCGCTTCTCGTCAAACGCGATGGCGCGACCGCCGCCCAGGTGCAGCATCTTCTCGCCGCGGATGCGCGCGAGTGCGGCGGGGATGATGTCGGGGTCGATCTGGTTCGGCCAGTGGCCTTCCAGACCCATCAGCACCGCCTTGTCGGTGCCGTGGCCACGCCCGGTCAGGGCCAGCGAGCCGAACACTTCGGCGCGGATGCGCGCGGTGCGCTCCAGCACGCCTTGTTCGATCAGCCAGTTGCTGACGAAACGGGCCGCCGCGCGCATCGGACCGACCGTATGCGAGGAGCTGGGACCGATGCCGATCTTGTACAGGTCGAAGGTCGAAACGGCCATGGCAGCGGGAGGTTCCTGGGGAGCGGCTATTCTATCGGCGGAATGCAGCGGACACGGACGCCAGCGTATGGGCCTGATCCTGTATCAACGCGATGATTGCAATTTGTGCGACCTGGCGCTGGCCGAGCTGGCGAAAGCGCGCGCGCCGGAGTTCGAGTCGGTGTTCCTCGACGACGTGCCGGAGCTGGAGGCGCGCTATGGCCGGCGCGTGCCGGTGCTGCGCGATGATGTGCGCGATGTGGAGCTGGACTGGCCGTTCAACGTGGAGGCGGTGCGCGGATTTCTTGCGGCGGGCCGGGGCTGAGAGAAGAACACTTGCACACGATGTGGTCGGGCAGGATCGGATGCCCTTGGGCGTGAACCTTCCACGGGACTTGCCTCAGCCCTGACTCTGGCCCGCAGGCCACGCTTGCATCTGCACCTGCGCATCGCCAGCATGGGCCAGAACGAGTGGATTTCGAGGCGGCCGCAAAGATGCAGGGGATGCGTCAAGCCGTGGTGGCGTTGTGCCTGTGGCTGCTGTGCGCCAGCGCGCTGGCGGGCGTGCCGCAGCGACCGCGGTTCCGCATCGTCGGGCCAACGCAAGGCCTGCCGTCCACCGACATCAAGGCGCTCGCGCATGATCGCGACGGCTATCTGTGGATCGGCACCGCCGACGGGCTGGCGCGCTACGACGGCGTCGGCATGCGGGTCTGGCGCAATGATCCGGAGCATCCCGAAGGCCTGCCCGGCAACAACGTGCAGGCCCTGCTGGTGGATGCATCGGATCGGGTCTGGGTGGCGGTGGAAGGGGCCGGGGTCAGCGTGCTGGATGCCAGCCGGCGCGGTTTCATCCATTACCGCATGGCCGACCAACCGGCGCTGGCCAGCGACGATGTCTGGGCCATGGCCAGGCAGGGCGAGGCGGTCTGGCTCGGCACCTTCGGCGGCGGCGTCACGCGGGTGCTGCCCGGTGGGCAGATGCGCACCTGGACCAAGGCGCAGGGCGGCCTGCCCGCCGACGTCGTGTTGGCGCTGGCGGTCGATGGCCAAGGCGTGCTGTGGGCGGGCACCACGGCCGGGCTGGCGCGGCTCGAAGGCGAACGCTTCGTGGCCGTCCCGCTGCCCGAAGAGGACGGCAAGCAGCTGATCTATTCCCTGGCAACGCAAACGGATGGTCTGTGGGTTGGCGGCGCGCAGGGAGTCTGGCAGCGCCACGGCGGCGGCTGGACGCGCCCGGCGTGGTCGCCGATGTTCGAACGCCCCAACGCCATGCTTTCGATCCTGAGCCTGCCGGAGGGAGAGCACTGGATCGGCAGTCAGCGTGGTTTGTGGCATCAGCAGGCCGAGCAGCCGCCGGTGCCGGTGCCGCTGGGCGGCCCGGACATTCCGCGCGCGATCAGCTCCCTGCTGCGCGAGCGCGGTGCCGCGCTGTGGACGCCGGTGCTCGGTCGCGGCCTTGGCTACCTGCGTTCGGACTGGCGCCAGCTCGCGGAACTGCGCGGCAGCGAGGATGGCCTGCAAGGGGCGATGTACCGTGCGCTGGCCAAGGCGGCCAATGGCGGTATCTGGATGGGTGGGATGGACGGTCGGGTCGAGCACATGGACGTGCGCGGCCAGGTGGCGTCGCTGCCCGAGGATGCGCTCGAGCGCCTGCGCAGCGTCAAGTCGGTGGCCATCGCCGAGGATGTCGGGCACCGGCTGTGGTTGGCGCACCGCAATGGCTTGATCCGGATCGGCCACGATGGGGCGATCGACGAGTGGACCTCGGACGATGCCGTCGATCCGGTTCCGGTGGGGCAGATCGCCTGGCTGCTGAACGCCGGTGATGGCACGCTGTGGCTGGCCGCCCCGGTCGGCGGGGTCCAGCAACGCGATCCTGACACCGGCCATGTGCTGCTCGACCTGCCGGCGGGCGCGGCCAGTGGCCTGGGTGAGGCCGACATCGAATCGATGGTGCTGGCGCCGTCGGGTGTGCCGTGGATCGCAGGCGCCGCCGGCATCCTGCGATTCGATTCCGCGGCCAGGCGTTTCGTTCCGGTGTCGGCACTGGGCAAGACCCGCGTCTATGCGCTGGCCTTCGATGGCCCGGATCGCCTGTGGTTGCAGCGACTGTCCGGATTGGAGGGCTACCGTCGCAACGGTGGTGACTGGCAGTTGACCACGCGCGTCGATGCCCGCCGCGGGATGCCGGCGGTGGCTGCGGCGGCGCTGCTGGTGGATGGCGCACATCGGGTCTGGTTGACCAGCTCGCGCGGCCTGTATCGCTGGGATCCGCAGCGCAACGTCTTGCGCCATCCCGGTGCCCAGGACGAGACCAGCAGCGAGGAATATCTGGAACGCGCGGCGGTGCTCCGCGATGACGGCGTGCTGGTGGCCGCGACCGCCGATGGCGGCCTGCGCCTGATCGATACCCGGATGGCGGATGCCGCGCCGATGCGGCCGGTACTGCGCTTCGATGCCGTGGCCGTGCGCCGCAACGGCGGCTGGCAGGATCTGCCCATGCGCAGCGACTTGCGGCTGGCCGCCAGCGACCGTGAGCTGCGCATCCGCGCACGCCTGCTGGCCTTTGACGATCCGTCGGCGAACCGCTACTGGTCCCGGCTCGACGGTTTCGACCACGATTGGGTGGCGTTGGGGAACAGCGGCGAGCGCGTGTTCACCGCGCTGGCGCCGGGCCGCTACGTCGTGCGCGTGCGGGCGCAGGATGCCGCCGGCAACGTGGCCGCCGAGCAGCGAATGTCCCTCGTGGTGCTGCCGCCCTGGTGGCGCAGCGGCTGGGCGATCGCCGCGTATGCGCTGCTGGGCCTGCTGGCGCTGGCCGCGTCGGCTTTGGCCTATCGCGCACGTCTGAAGCGACGGCATGCCTGGCAGCTGGCCGAACACAAGCGCGCGCTGGCCGAGCAGGCCTCGGAGGCGAAGTCGCGGTTCCTGGCGACGCTGGGCCATGAGGTGCGTACGCCGATGACCGGGGTGCTGGGCATGACTGAACTGCTGCAGTCCACCCGGTTGGACCCGAGCCAGCGCAGCCATGTCGATGCCATCCGCCGCGCCGGCGAGCACCTGCTGCGGCTGGTCAACGATGCGCTGGATCTGGCCCGGATCGAAGCGGGCAAGCTGCAGCTGACCAACGCGGACTTCGCGCTGCGGCCGCTGCTGGACGACATCGCCGGGCTGATGGCGCCGGTGGCCGAGCGCAAGGGCCTGGTCTATGTCGAGCAACTCGGGAAGGAGTCGCCGGCGATCCTCCACGGCGACCGTACCCGGATCCAGCAGATCCTGCTCAACCTGATCGGCAATGCGGTGAAATTCACCGCCATCGGCCACGTCGCGGTGGAAACCTCGGGCTTGCAGCCGCAGGGCGTGCGCTTCACCGTTTCCGACACCGGCCCGGGCTTGAGTGACGAGCAGCGCCAGCGGCTGTTCCGCCGCTTCGAGCAGGCTGAAGGCGCACGCACCGCAGCGCGGTATGGCGGCAGCGGGCTGGGGCTGGCGATCTCGCAGGAGCTGGCGGCGGCGATGGGCGGGCGGATCGCGGTCGAAAGCGAGGTGGGCAAGGGCACCCGCTTCATCGTCGATCTGCCCTTGCCCGGCGGGGGCGATCCGGCCGCGGCAAGCCATGCCGTCGCGCCGGGTGCGGTGCGAAGCGATTCGCCGCTGCGGCTGCTCCTGGTCGAAGACGATCCGATCGTGGCGGAAACCCTCGCTGGTCTGCTGCGGGCGCAAGGGCATGCGGTCGTGCATGTGGCGCACGGGCTGGGCGCCCTGGCCGAAATTGCCACCGGGCAGTTCGACGCCGCCCTGCTGGATCTGGACCTGCCCGGCATGGACGGTCTTGCCTTGGCACGGATGTTGCGCGCCCAAGGGTTCCGTGCGCCGTTGTTGGCGGTGACGGCACGTTCCGATCCGAACGCGGAAGCGCAGGCGCACGCTGCCGGCTTCGATGCTTTCCTGCGCAAGCCGGTCAGTGGCGAACAGCTGGCCGCAGCGCTGGCTTCGTTGCCCTGATCGCGGAGGATTCGTCCTGACGTGCGCGGTTGGTGCGGGATCTAGCGCGCGCTGTAGCGATGCACCTCGTCCACCAGCACCGCAACGTGCTCCGGGTTCATGTCCGGCGACATGCCGTGGCCGAGGTTGAACACGTGGCCCTCGCGTGAACCGCCGTTGCCGTCGCGGTAGCTGTCCAGCGCCATGCGCACCTGCGCGCGTACTGCATCGGGGCTGCCGTACAGCATCGCCGGATCGAGATTGCCCTGCAGCGCCACCCGGCCGTTCGCGCGCCGCGCCGCGTCTTCCAGCGTCACCGTCCAGTCCACCCCGATGGCATCGGCGCCGGAGTCGAACAGCGCATCCAGATGCGGCGCATTGCCTTTGCCGAACAGGATCAGCGGAGTGTGTGCGCCGGTGTCCGTTCGTGGTGAGTCTCCCCCCGTTCGTGGTGAGCCTGTCGAACCACGGGCGGGGGCACCCGAATCCATCGCGCGCGCGATACGCGTGAGATACGGCAGTGAAAACTCACGGTACATCGAAGGTGACAAGGTGCCGCCCCAGGTGTCGAACACCTGCAAGGCCTGCGCGCCGGCGGCGCGTTGTGCGGACAGGTAGGCGATCACCGCGTCGGTGACGACGCCCAGCAGCTTGTGCATCGCTGCCGGCTCATTCAGCGCCAGCGCCTTGACCCTGCCCCATTCCTTGCTGCCGCCGCCTTCGACCATGTAGCAGGCGAGCGTCCACGGGCTGCCGGAAAAACCGATCAGCGGCACGCTGCCATCCAGCTCGCGGCGGATCAGGCGCACCGCGTCCATCACGTAGCGCAGCTCGGTCTCCATGTCCGGCACCGCCAGCCGGTCGATGTCGGCAGGGCTGCGCACCGGGCGCTCGAACTTCGGGCCTTCGCCATCGATGAAGTACAGCCCCAGTCCCATCGCATTGGGCACGGTGAGGATGTCGGAAAACAGGATCGCCGCATCCAGATCGAACCGGCGCAGCGGCTGCAAGGTCACCTCGCAGGCCAGTTCCGGGGTCATCGCCATCGCCAGGAAGCTGCCAGCCTGGGCGCGGGTGGCGCGGTATTCCGGCAGGTAGCGGCCGGCCTGGCGCATCAGCCACACCGGCGTGCAGTCCACGGGTTCACGGCGCAGCGCGCGCAGGAAGCGATCATTCTTCAAATGCACGGAATACTCCATTCAGCGCGGCGCCTCGGCGCCTTGCGCGAACATCAGTTGGAAACCTTTCTTCAGCTGTGCGTCGCGCTCCTTTTCCAGCGCGACCATCGCGCTGGTCTGATCCGCGAACATCGAGCGTCGCAGCGTGCTGCGGCCGCCGGTCTGGCCAGTTTCGCGCAGCAGCTCCCAGCCGCCCAGCAGGTCGGGCTGGAGCTGGAGCTGGACGAAGCGCGGGGCTTCGCGGCCGTCGGGGCGTTGTTGCAGCAGCAGGCGCATGGGGAAATTGTAGCCGCAACACAGACAGGAGCCGTGCAGTCGCGAGGCGCTGCTGGCTGAACCGAAGCGCGTCGCTTGATGCAGCGCACGGAATTCGGCCGCGCTATCGGCGTACCATGGGCCGCCGCGAAATCACGGATCCCCCGCCTTGACCGTCGCCAGCACCCGAACGATCGGCAAACCACCCCGGTGGCGACGCGTCCTGCACTGGCTGGTCGGCCTGTCCTTGGCGCTTGGCCTGTTGTATATCGGTATCCGCCACTATCACGTCGAACATCGCCTCACGGCGTGGTGGCAGGATCCGAAGGCCGAGGATGCGTCGCCTGGCCAGCTGCAGGCGTATGTGACGGAGATCGACGCGCTGCCGCTGCCCGGCGTGCTGAATCTGTCCGGACTGGCTTGGGATGATGAAGCGGGCCATCTGGTCGCGGTGCTCAACAAGCCGCCGACCCTGCTGGTCCTGGATCGCGACGGCAACCAGTTGGCGACTTACCGGCTGCGCGATTTCCATGACACCGAAGGCATTGCGGCGCTGGGCGAAGGCTGGTTTGCGGTAGCCGAGGAGCGCCGGGCGCAGCTCGCGTTTTTCCATGCGCCGGCGGGTCGCGGGAACGGCGAAATCGACCATGCCGACGCGGTGATCCTGAATCTCGACCTGCATCCGTCCGATCCCCTGAACAAGGGTTTCGAGGGGCTGGCCTACGACCCCAATGCCGATGTGCTGTTCGTGGTGCGCGAAGACTCGCCGGTGCGGCTCTACGAAATCGCCGGCCTGGCTGCGCTGCGTCGGACCGGCAGCATGCAGGCGTTGCGCATCCGCGACCGCAGCAGCCTGCTCGCCAACCTGCGCCCCAGCGATGACCTGTCGTCGGTGGAAGTGGATCCCCACAGCGGTCATTTGCTCCTGCTCAGCGAACGCGGGCAGCGGCTGACCGAAGTGCGTCGCGATGGCAGCGTCGCCGGCGTGCGGCACTTTGGTGGCGTGCTCGGCGAGGAGACGCCGATGCCGCGGCCCGAGGGCGTGACGATGGCGCCGGATCGCAGCCTGTTCGTGGTCAGCGAGCCCAATCTGTTCTACCGATTCGCCCCGGTGACGATGACGTCCGACCACGTCAAGGCGGCGCCGTAGCCGGACGATTGCTGCGCTGGGTCGAAAACTCCGGGCCGAAAATCGTGCCGTGGCAGCGACCGCTCTGGTCGTTCAGTCGCGCAGTGCTGCCAAAACGTGCTCGGGACCCACGTCGGCCACCACGCGGGCTTGGCCGGGGCCGTCCCACAGGATGAAACGCAGCCCGCTGGCCTGCGTTTTCTTGTCCAGCCGCATCCGTGCCAGCAGGGCTTCGGGATCGAGGCCGGGCGGTATCTCCGTCGGCAGGCCGAAACCATCGAGCAGGCTTCGCAGCGACTCGGCGTCACCGATCGAGGCCATGCCGAGCGCCGCCGACAACCGCGCTGCCAGCAGCATGCCCACCGCCACCGCCTCGCCGTGGTTGAGGCCATCGGCATAGCCCTGTTCGGCCTCGATCGCATGGCCAAAGGTGTGACCGAAATTGAGCAGGGCGCGTTCGCCATGTTCGAACGGATCACGCTCGGTGATCGCGGCCTTGTGCGTGCAACTGCGGGCGATGGCCTCGGCCAGCGCGGCGGCGTCGCCGGCCAGCAGGGCATCGCAATGGGCAGCAAGCCAGTGCAGGAAATCGGCATCGATGATCGCACCGTATTTGATGACCTCCGCCAAGCCCGCACGCAGTTCGCGCGGCGGCAGCGTGCGCAGGCTGGTGGTGTCGGCGATCACCGCGCGCGGCGGATGGAAGGCACCGACCAGGTTCTTGCCCTGCGGGATATCCACCGCGGTCTTGCCACCGACCGAGGAATCCACCATCGCCAGCAGCGTGGTCGGCAATTGCACGACATCGATCCCGCGCATCCAGCAGGCGGCGGCAAAGCCGGCCAGGTCGCCGACCACGCCACCGCCCAGCGCAAACACGCAGGCGTCGCGGGTGGCGCCGAGCGCGGCCAGGGCGTCGATGACGGCGCCGAAGTTGTCCAGCGTCTTGTACGCTTCCCCGACGGGGATGACGTGGCGGGCGATGCGCAACTCTGGGCGTGCGGTTTGCAGCGCGGCTTCGACGCGATCGGCATACAACGGCGTGACGTGGGCATCGCTGACGATCAGGGCATGCCGCCCGCGCAGCGTCGAGGCCAGCAGGGCGCCGTCGTCAAGCAGGTCGGTACCGACGTGGATGCGGTAGGGCGTGCTGCCGCCGACATCGACGGTATGCGGTGAGGTGCTCATGGTCGGGCTTGCTTGCCGGGCAAATCGCACAGCTGTGGCAGACGCAGCGCCAGGGCGGCCGCGAGCTGTTCGGAGGTCTGCGCGCTGGTGTCCACGGTGAGATCGGCCAGCGCGCGGTACAGCGGTTCACGCCGGGCTTGCAGGCGCGCCAGCTGGCCCGCCGGATCGGCGTGATCCAGCAGCGGACGGTTGTGGTCACCGGCGACCCGGCGCAGCTGCTCGTCGGGGTGGATGTGCAGGTAGATCACGAAACCCGCTGCACGGATGGCCTCGCGATTGGCATCCGCGAGCACGATGCCGCCACCGGTGGCGATGACCGCAGGTGGTTCCTGCAAGGCGGCCAGCAGGGCGGCGGTTTCGCGGCTGCGAAAACCGGCTTCGCCCTCGGCCTCGAAAATGGCGGGGATCGACAGGCCGGTCGCCGCCACGATGCGCGCGTCCACGTCGATGAAGCCCAGTCCCAGCCGCGCCGCCAGCGCCTGGCCAAGGGTGCTCTTGCCGCTGCCCATCGGGCCGATCAGGAGGATGTGGGATGCTTGCTGCATTGCCGCATGCTAGCAGCGAATGACGCGCGTTTAACCCGCGTCGTGAGAGGTTCCGGTTTCCGGTCGCATTCCGCGTCCGCTCACCGAGGAGCCTGACATGTCCGTTGCCAAGGTCATTGAACTCACTGCATCGTCGCCGGCCGGAATCGAACAAGCCGTCGCCGCCGGGCTGAAGAAATGCTCGGAATCGGTGAAAAACATCCAGGGGGCCTGGGTCAATGACGTCAAGGTCGTCACCGACGGCGCCGGCAACGTGCAGGAATGGCGGGTCAACCTGCGGATCACCTTCGTGGTGGAGTGAGGCCAGACGCGATGGTGCTGGCGGACGTCAGGCGTTCGTCAGCAGCCCGCGCACGCGCGCCAGTTCCGCCTTGTCGCCGCCCGTGGCTTCCATCGCCTGCTCGGTGAGGCCGTCCAGCAGGTGCCGCGCTTCGTCGCGCTGCCCCTGTTCGATCAATGCTTCCGCCAGCGACAGGCGAAAACTCTGTGCCGCAGCATTGCTTTCGCCGAATTGCCGGCGCAGGTCGCGTTCGACGTCACGCAGCAAGGTGATGGCGGTACGCCGGTCGCCGCAGTTGTATTCCATCAGACCCAGGTTGCCGGTTTCGATCAACGCGGCCTGCTTGCCATTACCGTAGCGTGCGGCCATGCGCCGGGCCACGTCGCGCTGGATCGGCAGGGCGGCGGTGCAATTGCCGGCGCTGTCCTGGATGCTGGCGATGGTGGATCGCAGCGTCAGCGTCTGGTAGTTGTCTGCGCCATAGATGCGTTCCGCAGTGGTGGCGGCTGCCTGTGCCAGCGGCAGTGCTTCGTCGTACTTGCCTTGGTTGCGCAGTGCGCGCGCCAAGTTCATCTGCACGGTGGCGACACGGTTGCCACCGATCTGCTTCGCGTCCAGCAGCGGATCGGCCAGAATCGCCCGCATCAGCGCTATCGCCTCGTCGGTTTTGCCGGAACGACGCAAGGCATCCGCCAGATTTTCGCGGATCACGATGGCACGCTGCGTATCCGTCGGGAACAGCATGCGCTGCAGGGTGTCCGCGCGCACCCAAGCCGGTAATGCCTGCCGGATCTGCAGTTGCTGCTGATGGAAGATGCCGCGTGCGAACGCCGCATCCAGTGCCAGTTCATCGTTGCCCTGCAGGCGTGCGCCGGCCCTGGCGTCGGTTTCGGCAAGCAGCCTGCCCGCTTCCCTGAAATCGGTGTTGCGGCTGGCGTAGACCAGTGTGCGTACCAGCGCGTAGGCAGTGCGCAGCGTCAGCGTATTGTCCGCGCCGAAGGCGGAGGTGAAATCGCGCAAGGCCGCGCGCAGTTCCTCCACGCCACGCTCGCCTTGGCCCAACGTGCGCCACGACTGCCCCAACGCCGCGTGGATGCTGCCGCTGATCTCCGGTTGGCTGCCAAACTTGCCGTCGACGCCCCGCGAGGCCGCATCCAGCATGTCCCTGATGGTGGGGTCGCGTTCGAACGCACTGCCACCGGGGCTGACCGCGCCGATCAGATCGTTGCTGAGGAATTCCACGACCGCGCGAGCCCGCGCTGCCTGCTTTTCGGCGATGTCGCGTTGCTGTTCGGCGATGCGGTGTTGCTGCTCGCTATGCCACCAGAAGTACAGGCTGCCACCCAGCCCGAGCAGCAGCGCGGCGAACGCCGCAATTGCCCACGGATGCCGCGCGCGGCTGCGTTCCAGCGCGCTGCGCAATGCGGAAGCGGCGCGTTCGTCCGCTTCGCGCTGCGCAAGTTCGGCGCGGCGCTGCGGCAGGCGACGCAGGCGCTCGGCCAGTTCGGCGGCGCTGGCGATGCGGCGGGTGGGGTCGGCGTCGGTGGCGTGGGCGATGTCCTCGCGCAGCAGCGGGTCGTCGATGTCGCGCTCCCAGCCCGGCGTCAGTGGTTTGCGCAGGTCGCCGGCCAGCCATTGATAGAGCAGCATGCCCAGTGCGTAGACGTCGCTGCGCACGGTGGCCGGTTGCCCGGCCAGCAGTTCCGGGGCCAGGTACAGCGGCGTGCCGGAACTGGTGTCGCCACCCACCTGGGTCAGGGTCATGCCCAGCGCGGTGATGCCCAGTTCGGCCAGCCGCTCGGGCTGCAACAGACGGCTGCTGCCGAAATCGGTCAGTCGCGTCTGCCAGCCATCGCTGCGCGCGGCGACCAGCACATTGGCCGGTTTCAAGTCCTTGTGCAGGATGCCCACCGCATGTGCGGCGGCGACGGTTTCAACGATCGGCGTGAAGAATGCGAGCCGCTGCGCGGTGTCCAGCGCGGCCAGCCGTTCGTCCTGTGCCGCCCATTCCGTCAGCGACTGCCCGCCGTATTCGCATTCCAGGAAGAACGGCGATGTGGCGAAGTTCCAGTCCAGAAGGCGGACGATGTCCTCGCGCTCGCCCAGAGTTTCGCGCAGCACTCGCAACAGGGTCGCTTCGCGCTTGATCGACGTCAGGTGTTCGCCGTCCAGCGCGAACTTGAACACGCGCGTGTCGCGGCTGCGCGGGTGCCGAGCCAGCCACACCTCGCTGCCGAGCGTGCGCCCCAGTTGTCGTTCCAGCACGAACTGCGCCCGACCCGGCACCGGCTCGCCGGCAGCGAGTGCCAGCGGGCTGGAAGGTGCGGCCCCCACTGCCATGCGTTCTACCGGCCCGTCGAAGCGGTAGCCGATACGGGGCACGGTGGCGATGCGGTCTTCCTCGCCCGTGCCCAGTGCCTTGCGCAGCTTGCCCACGGCGGTGGAGAGGACGTTGTCCACCGTGACCCGCCCGGCCCAGACGGTATCGAACAGCTCGTCCTTCGTGACCACTTCGCCGGCATGCCGCAACAGCAGCGACAGCACTTCCAGTGGTTTGTGCTCCATCTCCATCGGCAGCCCGGCCACGCGCAACTCGCGGCGAGCCTCGTCGAACTCGACCTCGCCGAAGCGCCAGCGATAGAGGGCGTGTCCCGGATGTGGAGCGGGGGGCGACGTCATGCCTGAATACTGGCAAACAGCGGCACTTGTGGCAAATCTGCAGGGCGCTTGAAGGTTTCTTGAAGGTTCCGTGAGGACACAGTGTGGCCGTGCGATCAGCATTGCCCTTGTCTGGGCGGCTGTCGATGTGCGGTACACGAGCCGGATCGGGCATTCGCTGGGCGGATGCTTGCGGCGGCGATGAAGCGCTTTTCGGGTTCCCGGGTGATTGCAGGAGGACACGATGAAGAACGGGGTTTCGTACTGGCGGATGGTCTGGCCCGAAAGCGGCCCGCTGCTCGCCGGCGTGGGCGGCATCATCGGGCTGTTGAGCGATGTCGGCAGCTTCGTGGGCGACATCTCCGCGCCGTGGGTGTGGGCACCCGTGGTCCTGGGCCTGCTGCTGGCCGTGCTGCTGTTCGCGCCGTGCCGGAACCGGGTGGTGGCGGGTCTGCCGGAACAGCAGGACGCCGCGTACGACTGCCGTATCTGCAACGTGTTTCGGGTCGGGCTGTTCGCCTGCCTGGTCTGCGCGATGCTGGCGCTGGCCGGGCAGGGCGCCACCGCCACCGAGAAGATCGGCACCCAGCTGGGCCTGATCCAGCGTGGGGTCGAAGACGTGAAGCGCGACACCGCCGTGATCCGCGAAGACACCGGTGCGGTCCGGGAGGCGTTGTCGGGTAGCGAATTGGTGAGGGATCCGAGTACCGCAGAGGAGCGGTTCCACAACGCCTGGGTGCTGAACATGCAGCGGGGCGACAATGCCGGCGCGTGGGAACAGCTGCAGGCGCTGTATCGCGAGCATGCGCCCAACAAGCTGGACGCCGCCGAGCTGTACCGGAATGTCGGCAAGGCGTTCCTCGGGCGCGACGAACTGCTGGCGAACATGGTCGAGATCGGTCGCCAGAAACGCGATGCGGCGATGCTGGTCATCGCCGCCCGCAACGAAGCCGATCCCGATGCCGCGCAGGCATTGCGCGACGAGGCGCGCGCCATCGATCCCGATCTGCCCTTCGCGTACTGGGACGTCGGCGACTTTGCCAGGCAGTTCGGCGGTGCGGGCGCCAACGGCGACGCCGGGAAGCAGCTGGCACATTACCGCGCCGTGGTGGCGGGCCACGAGAAGTTCCTGGAAGTCGCCGCGCGTGGGCCGGTGGCCCGCTATTTCTACCGTCCCCAGTACCAGGCCGATTACGACGACCTGGCGCGCAGCCAGCTCCAGAGTGCACGCAGCATGGTCGAGTCCTCGGAAAAGATGGCCGGCTATCTGCGTGCGAGCCGCGGCCAGACCTACGAAGACGCGACGCGGCGCATGCGGGCCATGGGCCAGGGCGGCAAATCGCAATGAATGCCGTGTCCCATCGGCTACGGCGGTTTTTCCGCTGCCTTCAACGATGTCTCGAATGCCTCATCCGGCACGGCGGCCACTACCCCGATGGCACCCCGTGCAGCACATGTCCACGCGCGCATCAACCTGATCCAGTCAATCACCCAAACCCAAGGAGAGTCCCAATGAATCGTCTGAAACTTGCACTTGTCGCCTTGCTGGTCACGCTCCTGAGTGCATGCGGCGATGGCATGACCGGTACCTATACGGGCGGTTTGGCGGAAGACCAGGTCCTGACCTTTCACGGCAACGGCAAAGCCACGCAAGAGACTGCCGGCATGGAGGTGCAGCTGGAGTACGAGGTGGATGGCGACAGGATCAAGCTGCGCAACCCGGATCAGCCCGGCACCACGCTCGTGTTGACGCGCAAGGATGCCGACACCCTGACGGGCGGGCCGATGGGCGTGCTGGAATTCAAGCGCAAGCAGTGATGTGCAGCGTCGCCCACAGCAAGAGCCGAGGAGTAAATCGATGAAGACCAAAACGAGTACAGGAGTGGGGATTCTGATGCTGGCTGCGATGCAGGCCAGTGCGCAATCGTCGACCGCCGCGCTGCCAACGGCCGCGCTGAAGGCATGGCAGACGCATGCCCGCTCCTATTGTGCCGAGGTCGAGGAACGGTACGTGGGCGCACGGTTCGCCCCATTGCCGGCCAATGGCATCAGCGGTGATGCGCTGCCGGCCGGTGCGGGGCGTTATCTGGCTGCCGACTTCAACGGCGACAGCAAGCCGGACTATGTCTTCGCCACGCCCAATGGCGGTTGCGCCGGCCATAACGAGGGGCGCAATGGCCCGGAACTCATCATCGAGTTCGTACTGTCGACGGGTGACGGCTACGTCCCGGACGCGCAGCAAGCAGAGGATGGTGTCTCGTTCACCGTGGCCAGGCCATTCCTCAGCCCGGCCTGGCTGCAGCGCCGTGGCAATGTCGATGTGCTGCGTTACGAAACCGGCAGCGTCGGCGCCGGCCGCTGCGGGCCATTGGCAACCGAAGTGGTCTTGGGCTGGAATGGCCGCAATGTCGACGTACTGGAGCAGTACAACGCCAGGCGACAGTTGGTGGACGCGGAAGGTTGCGCAGTGAGGCCGGCCAGGGCCGCTGCGGGCGCACGGGGGAAGCCGGCTGCCGCAGCGATTCCCGCGAGCATCCCCCTGGCTGTCGGCTATTACGCCTACGTGGAAGGCACGTTCTCGACCTGTGCCAAGCCGGTAGTCGATCCGTGGTACTTCGACGGCAAGCGCTTCTGGGAGAAATCGGATTTCACCGATCCACGGCATGAATTCAGTGCCGAAGCCCTGCGCTGGGAGATGGTGTCCGGCAACCGTTTCCGCATCACCTATCGCAGTCGCGACGAAGATGGCAACTGGGAGCGGACGCCGTCGGTCAATGAATACGTGATCACCGGACCGGATGCGTTCACCTATGTCGGCGTCGTGGGGCAGCGCATGGGCAGCAGCGAGAAACATCAGCGCTGCCCGAACCTTCCCGCCAGCATGCGGTTCTTCCGGCCCAAGAGGTAGGTACTGGGTGCACCAACAGGCATCTTGGGCTCCCGCCCAAGCAACATCCATCAGTGATGAAGGGGAACAGGATGGTATCGGGACTTGCGAAACGACGGTTGCCCATGTTCTGGGTGCTGAGGAACAAGGTGGAAGCGCCGCGCGTCTGGAAGATTAGCGGCTTGCTCGTGGGCGTGTGCCTCCTGCTGTCCACCGTGCTGCTGTTCCCGGGCAACGCATGGGCTCAGTCCGAGCCGAACACGGACTCACCGGCGTGGTTGGCCGCCTTCCCTTCGCCGGACAAGGTGCGTGCCGATGTGGTCGCGAGTGCAGATGATGCAGAGCCGGAAGAGATCGAAGGGCGCGTTGCAGGGCGTCTGGAGACGTTGGCGAATGCCTTGTACAACTCGTGGGCGAGCGGCCATTCGAACCCCGAGACCGGTCTGCCGGTGCCTGGTATCGAATGGGCGCCGGCGGAGGCGAAGCGGATTCACGACGCATATCAGGCCGCGTACAACGCAATTGACTTGCACGCTCGCGACATGTACCCGAAGTGCGGATTTTTCAGGAGACTCCTGCAGCTCACCGGCATCGCGAATGCGTGCAAACGTCTCGCCTACAAGTTGGCCAGGGAGGAGAGTGACGGCACATTCACGAACAACGAACAGGCGGCGGCGCAAATCGCGACGCAATATTTCCCGCCGGAGATGCAGGAGTTGTTCATCGAGGCAAGCGGGGGGAGCGGGCGGTACATGTCACGGCATCAGGTCAACGTCGCGAAGGCGAACAGGGATGCCGAACGTGCCGGCGAACGATCCACTGCGCGATGGGCGAGTGCCCGGAATGGCATGGAGGGGCGCTGGGTCCCCGGCGGCGCGTTGGTGCTGATCGGGATTGGCTGGCTGCTCATTTTTCTGGACGCACGGCCCCGAAAGGCGCCGGATCCGCAGAAGAGCAACAAGATTTCGGATATTGCAGATCTGGCGATCTTCGACAAACGGGGGCAAATTGTCGGGACACACGAACGGACCAGCCTGCACACCACGACGACGTCGAGCACCAGCGGTGGCAGCGGCTACATCCATCCGACCTACGGCGGGCATGTGTCCGCACCGAGCACGACGACAACCACATCCACCACCTCAAGGCACCACCAAACCTTCTTCATCCGCAAGGAGGATGGCGTCGAGTTGGAGGTGGAATTCATCGACCTCGATTTTCCCGTCCGCGATGGCGCCCACGTCGCCATCGTTTACGCAGGTGACCGATGGTCGAATCGCGGCTATCCGGTTGCGGCCGTCAATCTCGATACCGGTCGCTGGGAGATGGCCGGCAGCCGGGTTGACTGGATTGTCATGGGCAAGCCGACGGCGCAGCTCTGGATGTGGATCATGCTGGTGCTGCTTGCACGTGTCGCGATGGCGTTTGTCGCGGGCACGTCGTTCATGGTGGGGATTGTGCTCGGACTGGCGATCGCGATTTTCCTCGCGTGGCGCTGGTGGCGTAAAAGAGCCTTGGCGGAGCTGAAAACGACGGTTGTCTCCCGTATCCGTGCGCATGCCCAGTCGCTCGTGAAGTCGCGCTGATCCGTGCGGGATGCGTGACGCGGTCATGCGCGCGACAATATGCGCATGACCGCGCTCACCCCTGAAATTCTGTCCACCTTCGATACGTTATTCGCCGAGGCACTCGCTGCCGGCGAGCCGGACCGCACCGCGATGACGGTGGCCACCGTCGCCATGGATGGGCGGCCGTCGGCGCGGATCGTGTTGCTTAAGGCGCACGATGCGCGCGGGTTCGTGTTCTATACCCATCTTGATGGGCGCAAGGGGCGCGAGCTGCAGGCCCATCCGCAGGCGGCGCTGCTGTTCCACTGGCCGCGGGTGCGCGATGGCGTGCAGGTGCGGATCGAGGGCGATGTCGAGTTCGTCACGGACGCCGAGGCGGATGCCTATTTCGCCAGCCGGCCGCGCGGCAGCCAGATCGGGGCGTGGGCGTCGCAGCAGTCGGAAACGCTGGCGTCTCACGCGACCTTTGAGGCGAAGCTCGCGCAATTCGAAGCCGAGTTTGCAGGCCGCGAGGTACCTCGGCCGCCGCGCTGGTCGGGGTTCCGGGTGCGGCCGCGCGCGGTCGAGTTCTGGTTCGGCGCGCAGTACCGCTTGCACGAGCGCTGGCTGTACGAATGCAGCGCAGATGGCGAGTGGTCGAAGCGGATGCTGTATCCCTAGCGCCTGCGGACCTTGTGGGAGTGCGCCCTGCACGCGATGGATGTGCCTTGAGGCTCCAGTCGTGCGCAGGGCCAGATTACGAAGCGTCGCGGGTTGCCCGCTGGGGTTCGCCGCTCAAAACTCCGCTCCAGCTT
>NZ_JAMLIW010000007.1 GCF_023953935.1 Thermomonas sp.
TTCGTAAGTGCGACAATCTGCTTGATCGTTCTGCTTTTGTGTGGGCTTTGTTACCCGCCATTCCCACGACCAAATCAGATGGTTGGTAAGACTCATGGTATTCTTGTTAATGAATTGGGCCCTCCGGCGGAAATAATGCCCGGAAAATACGCACTGTGGGCGCGTGATCGATTAATTGGCAAGTGGATATTCATGGCAGGTTATGATTACGGCATCGATAAAAATTCGCGGCCAATTTCTTTGGATAGACATTTGCTGCTTGGTTCGAAGCGTTGGTCAATCGTGATATTTCGTAGCTCCACTTCGCCACCTCCAGTCAGGTGAGCGAACAAAAACAGGGGCAGGTTTACTTCCTCCATCTGATAACTTAACCTGGCCCTGTTCTGCTGACCATGCGGTGACCTGCCCCCACTGAGCCGTACCATCTGTTCCTGCCGCACCATCAGGGCGTGGCAGTAGTGCCGAAAATCGCGCCCCTGCGGTGCGCTCCAACGGGGTAGTGCGCGTCAAACCGCCTCGAAAATCCCCGCCGCGCCCATGCCGGTGCCGATGCACATGGTCACCATGCCGAATTTGCATTTGCGGCGGCGCATGCCATGGACGATCGTGGCGGTGCGCACGGCGCCGGTCGCGCCCAGCGGGTGGCCCAGCGCAATCGCGCCGCCCAGCGGGTTGACCTTGGCCGGGTCCAGCTTGCAGTCGTGGATCACCGCCAGCGACTGCGCGGCAAACGCCTCGTTGAGTTCGATCCAGTCCAGCTGGTCCTGGCTCATTCCGGCCTGCGCCAGCGCCTTGGGGATGGCGGCAATCGGGCCGATGCCCATCACTTCCGGGCGCACGCCGGCAACCGAGAAACTGACGAAGCGCGCCAGCGGGGTCAAGCCGTAGTCCTTGATCGCCTGCTCGGAGGCCAGCAGCACCGCGCCGGCGCCATCGCTCATCTGCGAGGAATTGCCGGCAGTGACCGTGCCGCCGAACTGGCCGTTGCGGAACACCGGGCGCAGCTTGGCCAGCACTTCGGCCGAGGTGTCGCGGCGCGGGCCTTCGTCGTTTTCGACCCGCAGCTGCTTCAGGCGGATGGTGTTGCCGGCCAGGTCCGGCTGGTGGCTGATGACCTCGTAAGGCGTGATTTCATCGCGGAATTCGCCGGCGTCCTGCGCCTTGATGGCCTTCTGGTGCGAGGACAGGGCAAAGGCGTCTTGCGCCTCGCGCGAGATTTTCCACTCGGTCGCCACGTTTTCGGCGGTGATGCCCATGCCGTAGGCGATGTTGACGTGGTCGTTGGCGAACACCGACGGTGCCATGGCCACCTTGTGGCCCATCATCGGCACCATCGACATCGATTCGGTGCCGCCGGCCAGCATCAAGTCGGAGTTTCCCAGACGAATCTCGTTGGCCGCCAGCGCCACTGCCTGCAGGCCCGAGGAGCAGAAGCGGTTGATGGTCTGGCCGGGCACGGAGTTGGGCAGCCCGGCCAGCAGCAGGCCGATGCGCGCCACGTTCATGCCTTGCTCGGCTTCCGGCATCGCGCAGCCGACGATGACATCGCCGATGCGCGTCACATCCACGCCCGGCGCCTGCGCCAGCACGGATCTGAGCACGAAGGCCAGCATGTCATCTGGGCGGGCGTTGTGGAACACACCGCGCGGCGCCTTGCCGACCGGGGTGCGGGTGACGGCGCAGATGTAGGCGTCTTGTAATTGCTTGGTCATGGGGTTCTCCTAGAACGTGATTCGTGGTTTGTGATTGGTGATTCGCAACTGCGTAAATGGGGGCGTCGGTTTCTGCGCTCTTTCCAATCACGAATCTCGAATCACGAATCACGCGAAAGTGATTGGTGATTCGCAAGAGCGTGAGTGGCGGCGCTGTTCTTGCGCTCTTTCCAATCACCAATCACGTATCACCAATCACTGCAACCTCAGTTGCGCAACGGCTTGCCGGTCTTGAGCATGTGCGCGATGCGGGCCTGGGTCTTTTCCTGCTGGGCCAGTTCGACGAAGTGCTGGCGCTCCAGCTTGAGCAGCCAGTCCTCGTCCACCAGCGCGCCGCGATCCACCTTGCCGCCGCACAGCACGGTGGCGATGCGCTCGGCGATCTCGTAGTCGTAGGGGCTGATGAAGCGGCCTTCCAGCATATTGACCAGCAGCATCTTGAAGGTGGCGATGCCGACGTCGCCGGCCACCGGGATGCGGCGCGCCGGCAGCGGCGGGCGGTAGCCGGCCTCGGCCAGCCCGCGCGCCTGCGCCTTGGCGATGTGCAGCAGCTCGAAGGCGTTGAAGGCAATCGCATCGCCGCCGCGCATCAGGCCCAGCTCCTTGGCGTTGCTGGCCGAAGTCGAAACCTTGGCCATCGCCACGGTTTCGAACACTTTCTTCAGCTCGGCGAACACGTCGCCGCCGGGTCCGGCCGCCGCCGCGGCGCGGACCGCGAATTCCTTCAGCCCGCCGCCGGCCGGCAGCAGGCCCACGCCGGCTTCGACCAGGCCGATGTAGCTTTCCAGATGGGCGACGGTCTTGGCGCTGTGCATCTGGAACTCGCAGCCGCCGCCCAGCGCCAGCCCGCGCACCGCCGCGACCACCGGCACCAGTGCGTACTTGATGCGCTGGCTGGTGGCCTGGAAGTTGGCGACCATGGATTCGAATGCATCCACCTTGCCGGCCTGCAGCAGGCCCATCGCGCCGGCCAGATCGGCGCCGGCGGAGAAGGGTTCCTTCGGCTGCCAGACCACCAGGCCGGCAAAGTCGCGCTCGGCGCGTGCCACCGCTTCCTGCATGCCCTCGATCACCGCGTCGTTGACGGTGTGCAGCTTGGTCTTGAAGCTGACCACGGCCACCTCGTCGCCGTCGTGCCACATGCGCAGACCATCATTCTCGAATACGGTTTCGCCCGCCGGGAAGCGTTCGCCCAGCATCGGGTCGGGGAAGCGCTGGCGGCGATAGACGGGCAGGGCGGAGCGCGGCTGCAGCGCGTTCCTGCTCGGGCTGTAGCTGCCTTCGGGCGCGTACACGCCGGCGCGGCCGTCGCTGACCCAAGCGGGCAGGGTGGCATCGCTCATCGCCTTGCCGGCCTTGATGTCCTCGTCAATCCACTGCGCCACCTGCGGCCAGCCGGCTGACTGCCAGGTCTCGAACGGCCCCTGCGCCCAGCCGTAGCCCCAGCGGATCGCCTGGTCGACGTCGCGGGCGGTGTCGGCAATGGCGGCCAGATGGAAGGCGCTGTAGTGGAACAGGTCGCGGAAGCAGGCCCACAGGAACTGCGCCTGCGGATGGCTGGACGCGCGCAGCTGGCGGAATTTCTCCGCCGGATCGCGCTGCTTGAGGATTTCGACGACTTCCGGCGCCGCGCCGCGGTCGGCCGGGCGGTAATCCTGCTTTTCGAGATCGAGAACGACGATGTCCTTGCCGACCTTGCGGAAGATGCCAGCGCCGACCTTCTGGCCCAGCGCGCCCTTGGCGATCAGGGCCTCCAGCCAGGCCGGTGACTTGAAATAGCGGTGCCAGGGGTCGTCGGCCAGGGTGTCGGCCATGGTCTTGATGACGTGGGCCATGGTGTCCAGACCGACCACGTCGGAGGTGCGGTAGGTGGCCGACTTCGGCCGCCCCAGCAGCGGCCCGGTCAGGGCATCGACTTCGTCAAAACCCAGCCCGAAGGCGTGGGTGTGCTGGATCACCGACAGGATGGAAAACACCCCGATGCGGTTGCCGATGAAGTTCGGGGTGTCCTTGGCGTGCACCACGCCCTTGCCGACCTGGGTGGTGAGGAAGGTTTCCAGCCCCTCCAGCACCTTGGGCTCGGTGGTGGTGGCCGGAATGAGTTCCGCCAGATGCATGTAGCGCGGCGGGTTGAAGAAGTGCAGGCCGCAGAAGCGATGTCGAAGTTCTTCTGGAAGGACAGACGCCAACGTATTGATTCCCAAGCCTGATGTATTGCTGGCCAGCACCGCGTGCGCGGGCACGAATGGCGCGATCTTCCGGTACAGATCCTGCTTCCAGTCCATCCGTTCGGCAATCGCTTCGATGATCAGGTCACAGCCTTTGAGCTGGTCTAGGCCGGTGTCGTAATTGGCCGGCGTGATCGCTTGCGCCAGCGCCTTGCTGGCCAGCGGCGCCGGGCTGAGCTTGCCCAGATGGTCGATGGCCTTGAGCACGATGGCGTTCGGGTTGCCGTCCTTGGCTGCCAGATCGAACAACACGGTGTCGATGCCGGCATTGGTCAGCTGGGCGGCGATCTGCGCGCCCATCACGCCGGCCCCGAGCACCGCGGCGCGGCGTACGTGCAATTTCTCAAACATGTTCAGTATCTCCTTGGATATTCAATCTTTATTCGCATGGAAACCGGCGGCGGCGAAGCGAATCAGGGCAGCGGCGGCGCGCTGCCGGTGGCTGGATTCCGAGGTGCCGGTCGGGCGCTTGATCAAACCGAAATCTGCCATGGCGTATGTGAGCGCACCGGCAAGGAAGTCCAGACGCCAGTACAGCTCTTCCTTGCCCAGGCCGGGGACGCAGGCGGCGATCGCCTTGACGAATTCGCGCAGGACGTGGCCGTAGCGGTCCGACAGGAACTTGCGCAGGCCGTCATTGCTCTCGGCGTAGGCGCGGGCGATGACGCGGACGAAATCGGCGCCGCCGTGGCGGTCCTGGGCCATCGCCAGCGCCGGTTCGACGAAGGCGGCCAGCACCGGCTCCAGCTGGCCCGGGCTGTCCCTGCAGGCAGCGTTCAGCGCCGCCAGACGCTCGGTGCTCATCTGGTCCATGCGTCGGCGGAACACCTCGTTGACCAGGTTTTCCTTGCTGCCGAAGTGGTAGTTGACCGCGGCGATGTTGACGTCGGCGCGGCTGGTCACCTGGCGCAGCGAGGTGCCGGCGAAACCGTGACGGGCGAACAGCGCCTCGGCGGCGTAGAGAATTCGATCCTTGGTGGAAAAATTGCGCGTGGTCATGGCCGTGTATGAATCAAACGCTTGTTTGAGATTAGCGCCGACGCGCAGCAAGTGCAACGGGTGCTGCGGCCAGCGGGTGGCACGCGCTGCCGCGACGCTGGCAGGATTGCGGAATCGGTTCTTGAAATCGAGGCGTGCCGGGGTTAGAAGTGGGTTCGAGCCCTGCTGCGGCACGCGGCAGGCTGCGTTTGGGGATGAACGGGACGCCGGCACATGACCGATTGCGCGCCGACAGTGAACGCCACGAAGCCGTCCGATCCGGCCGAATTCGCCTTGGGCCTGCTGGCGGCCGGCAGCTTCGGGCGGGTTGTGCAGGTGTTCGAGTCGCGCCTGCGCGCGGAGATCCCGACGGTGCAACTTGCCATGTGGTGGTCCCTGCGCCCGACCGCCGCAACGACCGCCGCCCTGCGCTGCGCGCCCGGCAGCGCCCGTGACTGGGCCGAGCTGGAGCAGGCCCGGCAGGTCCTGCTCGCGGGCGGACCGGCGTCG
Source organism: Thermomonas sp. (assembly GCF_023953935.1). Taxonomy (GTDB): domain Bacteria; phylum Pseudomonadota; class Gammaproteobacteria; order Xanthomonadales; family Xanthomonadaceae; genus Thermomonas. The sequence goes on from NZ_JAMLIW010000007.1 coordinate 5,429, forward strand.
GGGCCGGCCCCGGCAACCGGCAGCATCCTCCGTTCCCTGCCGCTGGCGCTGAAAGCGGGAGGACAAGCGGTGCTGCAGGTCCGCGGTGATGCATCCGGGATCGGGCAACTGGAACGGGACGCCGCGTTTCTGCAAATGCTGGCGCTGTTCGAACTGCGGGTCTCCGACCTGCTCGAAGCCCGCCATCTCGAGGGCGCCGTGCGCAGGCTTGAACGCTCCGAAGCGGTGCAGCGCGCGCTGTTCCGGATCGCCGAGCTCACCGGTGCCACCACCAGCATGGAAGAGTTCTACACCGCCGTGCATGCGCAGGTTGGCGAGCTGCTGTACGCGCGCAATTTCTACATCGCGCTGCTGGTGGATGACGGCGCCGCGTTTGATTATCCCTATGCCGTGGACGAACGCGACGACCCGCGGGAGATCTTCCGGCGTCAGCCGCTGCGCCACGGCCTGACCGAGTACGTGCAGCGCACCGGCAAGCCCTTGCTGCTCGATCGGGCCGTGCGCGAGCGCCTGGTGGCGGCCGGCGAGATCCGGATGGTGGGTTCGCCCTCGGTGGCCTGGCTGGGCGTGCCGCTGGTGATGGAGGGCCAGGTGGCCGGCGTCCTGGCAGTGCAAAGCTATTCGGAAGACATCCTGTACGGGCCGCGTGATCAGGAGCTGTTGGCCTTCGTCGCCCAGAACATTGCCACCGCGCTGCACCGCCGGCAGGTGGCCGAATCGCTGCGCTCGGCCTATGCGCAATTGCAGGCCCAGCTCGAAGAGCTGCGCCGGGCCCAGACGGAGTTGATCGAGAACGAGAAGATGGCTTCGCTGGGCCGGCTGGTTGCCGGGGTCGCCCATGAAATCAATACACCACTCGGGATCGCCGTCACCTCCGCCTCGCATCTGGATGACATCTTCAAGGGCCTGGAGCGCGATCCGCGGATGGCGGATCGTCCGGAATGGGTCAAGGCGCTCGGCAAGGGGCGCCGCTGCGTGGACCTGATTCTCAACAACCTCGGCAAGGCGGCGCAGTTGGTGCGCAGCTTCAAGCAGGTCGCGGTCGATCAGTCCAATGAAGTCCGGCGATCGGTCGGGATCCGCGCATTTCTGGACGACGTGCTGCTGTCGCTGCACCCGCGCCTGAAGGTGACGCCGCACCGCGTGGAAGTGGCGTGTGCCGAGGACCTGGCGTTGGAGACCCTGCCGGGCGCGCTCTACCAGGTCGTGTCGAACATCCTCCTCAACGCCTTGCTGCACGCATTCGAGGATGGCCAGGCGGGGCTGATCCGGATCGTCTGCACGCGTTCCGGGGACGGCATCGACCTGTCGATCCGGGACGACGGCAGGGGGATGCCGGATTCGGTCCGGCAGCACGTCTTCGAACCGTTCTTCACCACCCGCCGTGGCCGCGGCGGCACCGGCCTGGGCCTGCACATGGTCTACAACCTCGTCACCCAGCTGCTGGGCGGAACCATCGCCTGCGCCAGCGCCCCCGGGCAGGGTGCCGAGTTCACGATCCACCTGCCTTTCAACCATGAGCCCGGCGCCGCCGGATCCGCTGCACCCATCGCAACCAGCTGAAGACGAACAATCCGGGGGTTTCCGAAATGACGAGCAAGAGCGAGTGCTGGAAAATCCTGGTGGTCGATGACGAGCCTGGCGTCCGCGAAATCACCCGCATGGTGCTGGAGGACATGGCGTTCGATGGCCGCGGCCTGGAAATCCTGGAAGCCGCTTCCGGGAGCGAGGCCAGGCAGGTGCTCGACGACCATGACGACATCGCCCTGATGATCGTGGACGTGGTGATGGAGAGCGACCACGCCGGCCTGGATCTGGTGCGGCACGTGCGCGAAGTGCGCGGCAATCGTCTGGTGCGCATCATCCTGCGCACCGGCCACCCCGGCCAGGCGCCCGAGCGCGAGGTGATCCGCGGCTACGACATCAATGATTACAAGGAAAAGACCGAGCTGACTTCCAGCAAGCTCGAGACCACCGTGTTCGTCGCCCTGCGCGGCTATCGCGACATCGCCACGATCGAGGCCGCCCGCCGCGGGCTGGAGCGGGTCGTCGAAGCCTCCGTGGAGATCCACTCGCGGCGCCAGAGCCACGAATTCGCCTCGGCCGTGCTGGCCCAGCTGGCGACCCTGACCGGCCTGCCGGACGGGGCTTTGTACTGCGCCATCCCCAGAACCGATCAGGCCAGGGACATGCCGATCCAGGTGACCGCGGCCATCGGCGCCTTCCGTGCCTACGTCAGCGGCGCGATCGACGACAGCCTGCCCGAGCCGATGTTGCGCAGCTTCCACGCCGCCTATGACGGCAAGCACCACGTCTTCGAACCGGATCACTATGTCCTGTATTTTTCCGATTCGCGCGACTCGGAAAACCTGTTGATCGTCGCCGGTTCGCCGCACCTGTCCGACCTCGACCTGCATCTGGTCAAGGTGTTTTGCACCAACGTCGGCATCGCTTTCGAGAACCTGCACCTGCACCGCGACCTGCTGGATGCGCAGCTGGAGATGATCTGCCTGCTGGCCGGGGCGGTCGAATCGCGCTCGCGCGAGACCGCCAATCACGTCAAGCGGGTCGGCCTGTTGGCGCACATGCTGGCCTCGGCCCTGGGCCTGGACGCCAAGACCGCCGAGGCCCTGGAGTTCGCCGCGCCGCTGCACGACGTCGGCAAGATCGCGGTGCCGGACGTGATCTTGAACAAGCCCGGACCGCTCACCGCCGAGGAAACCGTGATCATGCGTCTGCACGCCGAACGCGGCGCCCAGCTGCTGGCGCAGTCGCACCTGCCGTTGATCCAGCTCGCGGCGGAAATCGCCCAGACCCACCACGAGAACTGGGATGGCAGCGGCTATCCGCTGGGCCTGGCGGGCGAAGACATCCCGCTCAGCGGGCGCATCACCGCGCTGGCCGACGTGTTCGATGCGCTCGGCAGCCGCCGCTGCTACAAGGCGCCGTGGACGCAGGACCGGATCATCGAATTGCTGCAGGAGCAGCGTGGGCGCAAGTTCGAACCGAGGCTGGTGGACCTGCTGCTGGAGCGTCTTGATCAGGCCGAGGCGATTCGGCAGTCGCTGCCGGATTGAGCCGGCCTGCGCCGGGTTGCCGGGCCACGCGCGTCGCAAACCGCCGCCGCACCGCGGGCGCACCGCCGCAGGATCGGTTAGAATTCCCCGCAGGCATGTCTGCCAAACCCGCGTCAGGACGCGGGTTTTTCTGTTATCCTCGGGTGCTCCGGCACGGACGCCCACCAACCGGAGAATTTCGATGGCGCTGGAGCGCACCCTTTCGATCGTCAAGCCCGATGCCGTTGCCAAGAACGTGATCGGCGAGATCTACGCCCGTTTCGAGAAGGCCGGCCTGAAGGTCGTGGCCGCCAGGATGAAGCACCTGTCCAAGCAGGAAGCGGAAGGCTTCTACGCGGTGCACCGCGAGCGCCCGTTCTTCCCGGCGCTGGTCAACTTCATGAGCTCCGGCCCGGTGATGATCCAGGTGCTGGAAGGCGAGGGCGCGGTGCTGAAGAACCGCGAGCTGATGGGCGCCACCAATCCGAAGGACGCCGCCCCGGGCACCATTCGCGCCGACTTCGCCGACAGCATCGACGCCAACGCCGTGCATGGTTCGGATTCGCTGGAGAACGCCGCGATCGAGATCGGCTACTTCTTCCCGGCCACCGACGTCTACGCGCGCTGAACCGCCGGGAGACGGGAAGAGGGAGACGGGAAACGTGAACGGTCAAACGCAAATCCAGACAACGGATGCGGTGTCTCCCGTCTCCCGCCTCCCGTCCATCGATACGCGCACCAACATCTTCGACTTCGACCGCGCCCGGCTGGAGCGCTTCTTCGAGGAAGAACTGGGCGAAAAACCCTTCCGCGCCCACCAGGTGATGAAGTGGATCCACCACCGCTACGTCACCGACTTTGCGGAGATGACCGACCTCGGCAAGGTGCTGCGCAGCAAGCTGGAAGAACGCGCCCGGATCCATGCGCCACAGGTCATCTTCGAGAAAACCTCGCTGGATGACACTCGCAAGTGGCTGCTCGGCATGGACGCGAAGAACGCCATCGAGACCGTGTACATCCCCGACAAGGGTCGCGGCACCCTGTGCGTGTCCTCGCAGGTGGGCTGCGCGCTCAACTGCGCGTTCTGTTCCACCGGCGCGCAGGGCTTCAATCGCAACCTGTCCACCGCCGAGATCATCGGCCAGGTGTGGGTGGCGGCGCGTGCGCTCGGCAACGTGCCGCACCAGCAGCGCAAGCTCACCAATGTGGTGATGATGGGCATGGGCGAGCCGCTGGCCAATTTCGACAACGTGGTGCGCGCGATGAGCATCATGCGCGACGACTACGGCTATGGCCTCGCCAACAAGCGCGTGACGCTCTCGACCGCCGGGATGGTGCCGCAGATCGACCGCCTGGCGCAGGAGAGCGATGTCTCTCTGGCGGTGTCCCTGCACGCGCCGTTCGACGAGCTGCGCACCCAGCTGATGCCGATCAACAAGAAGTATCCGCTGGCGACCCTGATCGACGCCTGCGTGCGCTACGCGCAGCGCAAGAAGGGCGAATCGGTCACCTTCGAATACACCCTGATGCAGGGCGTCAACGACCAGCCCGAGCACGCGCGCGCGCTGGTGAAGCTGCTGCAGGATTTCGACCGCCGCGTGCAGATGCAGGACGCGGCCAAGATCAACCTGATTCCGTTCAACCCGTTCCCCGGTACCCAGTTCCAGCGGCCGAGCGATGCGGCGATTCGCGACTTCCAGCGCCTGCTCAACGCGGCAGGCCGGATCGCGCCGGTGCGGCGCACTCGCGGCGACGACATCGACGCGGCTTGCGGCCAGCTCAAGGGCCAGGTGGTGGATCGCACGCCGCGCTCGGCCAGGATCCGCAAACAACAGCAGGCAAGGGAGGCGGCACGTGGCGCGGTATGAGGCAATCCTGACCGCCCTGCTGGGCGCGGCCCTGCTGGCGGGATGCAGCCAACTGGAGCGGCTGACGATCATCCGTCCCAGCGCGCATATCCGCAGCACCACCCAGGTGGCGCCGACCTATGATGTCTCCGGCCGCCGCGGGCAGCGGACCGATGATGCCTACCAGCTGATGGCCTCGGCAACCGACTATTTCCAGCGCGGCGAATACGACCAGTCCGAGCGCCTCCTGCAACAGGCGCTGCATATCCCGAGCGCCGCGGCCGATGCCAATACCATGCTCGGGATGATTGCCGATGTGCGTGGCCAGGCGGCCAAGGCCGGCAAGTATTACGAGGCCGCGACCGTGGCCGCGCCCAACGGCGCGGCGTATGCCAACAACTATGGCAAATGGCTGTGCGCAAACGGCCAGCCCGCCAAGTCGCTGGCGTGGTTCGAGCGCGCGCTGGGCAATCCGGCCTACACCACGCCGGTCGCTTCGCTGTCGAACGCGGGTGAATGTGCGCAGAGGTCCGGACAGACCGATCGCGCCGAACGCTACTGGCGCGCGGCGCTGGGCATGGAACCAAAGGCGTTGCCGGCGCTGGCCGGCATGGCCCAGCTGGAATTCGACCGGGGCAACTATCTGGACGCCCGGGCGTTTTCGGAACGCTGGCTGGCGCTGGCGCCCTCGGATCCGGCCGGATTGCGGCTTGCGGCGACGACCGAACAAAAACTGGGCGACAACGCGGCCGCTTCGCGCTATCTTTCCCGTTTACAGGCGCTTTCCCCCGGCGCCCACCCTGTTCCAGCGACGCAATGACCGCCCATCCGTACCCGAATCCGGATCATGCCGCCCTTGCCGGCTGCGGTGAACGCTTGCGCGCCGCGCGCGAAGCGGCCGGGATGAGCGTCGAGGACGTGGCGCTCAAGCTGCGCATGACGACCCGGGTGGTGCGTTCGCTGGAGGCCGAGGACTGGTCGCGGCTGGGGGCGCCGGTGTTCGTCCGCGGCCAGGTGCGCAGCTATTCAAGGCTGCTGGGGCTGACCACGGCGCCAATGATGGACGCCCTCGACGTCGGCCCGGTCGAGCCGACCCGGTTGGTCAGCCGCACCCACACGCCCAAATTGCAATGGTGGGCCGAGCAGCTCGGTCGCCGGCTGGTCTACATCGTGCTGACCCTGTCACTGGCGATTCCGGCCTGGGTGGCGACGCGCCAGCACTTGAGCACGGGCAGCGAAGGGGTGGCGGCGCTGGATGCCCCGGTCGCTTCGCGGGCCGATGCGGACCACGCCGCGGCCACGCCGCGCACGCTGGTGGCCTCGCTGGCGCCGGTGGCGTCCGCCGAGGCCGAGGCGCCATCAGCAGTCACGGCGCCTTCGGGCATCGTGCTGCGCACGCGCGGTGAGTCCTGGGTCGAGGTGATCGGCAGCGACGGGCAGGCCCTCGAGAAGGCGCTGTTGCCGGGCGGCATTGAGCGCCATTTCCCGCCGGGTCAGGTGCGTGCCCTGACCATCGGCAATGTCGCCAACGTGGAATTGGTGAATGCCGGCCAGCCCGTGGCGTTCGCGCAACAGGCGGGAGTTGCCCGCTTTGCGGTATCCTCCGACGGCTCGCTGGTGGCCACGGACTGACGGCTCCAGCGGCTCGGCAACGCATTATGATTCCGACCAACCACCCGCCCTGGACGGCGGGCGAGAGGCAGCATGGCAATTGATGATCTGCTCGTCGACGAGCACGAACAAAGCGAACGCGTTCGCAACTGGCTCCGCAACAACGGCATCGGCATCATCGCCGGCATCGGGCTCGGGTTGGGCGCGATTTATGGCTGGCAATGGTGGCAGGGCCAGCAGATGCAGCAGCGGCGGGAGGTCAGCGCCCGCTACTCGCAGGGGATGGATGCGCTTGCGCAAGGCCGGATTCCGGCCGATGGCGGCAAGGCCCTGATCGCCGAGATCGATCGCGGCAACCCCACCCTGGGAACGCTGGCGGCGCTGCAAGCCGCCAAGGCGCTGGTCGATGCCGGCAAGCGGGATGAGGCGATCGCCGCGCTGCGCGGGGTGAAAACCCCGGATCCGAACCTGGTATCGGTCCTGCAGGAGCGACTGGCGCGCCTGTTGATCGACGCCAACAAACCCGACGAAGCGCTGGCGCTGCTCAAGGATGACCGCGACCCGGCCATGCTTGCTGCCCGCGGCGACGCCCAGTACGCCAAGGGCGACCGCGCCGCGGCGCGGGACGCCTACACCCGGGCGCTGGGCCTGGTCGACGTGGGTGACCCGCAGCACCGCCTGCTCACCCTCAAACTGATTGAAGCCGGCGGTACGCCGCCGCACTCCGAGGACAACAGCTGATGATGCAGGCCCGACGCCACTCGCTCCGCCTCCTTGCCATCACCGCCATCGCGGTGGCCACGCTCTCCGGCTGCACCACGGTCAAGAACCTGTTCGGCGGACGCTCCGGGGACAAGGCCCACGAGCCGGTGAAACTGGAAGCCATCACCCCCAGCGTGACCGTCAATCAATTGTGGACGGCCAACGTTGGCACGGGCGAGAAATACCTCGGCATGGGCCAGCACCCGGTGATCGAAAACGGCACGGTCTATGCCGCGGCGGTGGTTGGCGGCGTGCACGCCTACGAACTGTCCAGCGGCCGCGAGCTGTGGGCCTACGCTTCCGACCTCAAGCTGACCGGCGGACCGGGTGCGGGGGATGGTCTGGTGGTGGTCGGCGGCCTGCAGGGCGACGTGATCGCCCTCGACGCGGCGACCGGACAGGAGAAGTGGAAGGCCAAGGTCCAAAATGAAGTTCTTTCGGCGCCGGTGATCGGTGCCGGCATGGTCTATGTCCACTCCAACGACGGTCGCGTCACCGCGTTCGACGAAACCAATGGCGAACGCCGCTGGTTTTACGAGAGCGAGCTGCCGCCGCTGACAGTGCGCGGCACCAGCAGCCTGACCATGGGGCCGGGCCTGGTGTTCTTCGGGACCGACGGCGGCAAGCTGGTCGCGCTGCGGGCCAGCGACGGCAACGTGCTGTGGTCGACGCCGGTGGCCGAACCCGATGGGCGCACCGAACTGGAGCGCATGTCCGACGTCGACGGCGAACCGGTGCTGGACGGCACCACCCTGTTTGCCACCAGCTTCAAGAACCACACCGTCGCCATCAACGGGCCCAGCGGCCAGATCATGTGGGACAGCGAGCACGGTGGTGCCCGCGGGCTGGGCGTGAGCAACTCCGCGATCGTCATCACCGACCCCAAGAGCTACGTGAACGGCCTCGACAAGAACACCGGCAGCAGCCTGTGGCAGCAGACCGGATTGCTCAACCGCCGGGTGACGGCGCCCGCGGTGCAGGGGGATTACGCGGTGGTCGGCGACTTCGAGGGCGTGATCCACTGGCTCCGGTTGAGCGACGGCGCCTTTGCCGCGCGCAGCAAGCTTGGTACCGCGATCAGCGGCAAGCCGGTGGTCGCCGACGGGATCGTCGTGATCCAGAGCAGCGACGGCAAGCTGGCGGCGTTCTCGCTGCAATGAACCGGGCGCACCGGCCGCGGCTGCAGCCGGACGCAAGACGCGGCCGGGGAGGCTGAGCACATGCTTCCGCTGGTGGCCCTGGTCGGTCGGCCCAACGTCGGCAAGTCGACCTTGTTCAACGCGCTGACCCGCTCGCGCGACGCGCTGGTGCACGACCAGCCGGGGGTGACGCGGGACCGCAACTACGGCGTCTGCCGGCTGGCGGAAGGCCGTCCGTTCGTGCTCGTGGACACCGGCGGCATCGCCGGCGAGGACGCCGGCCTTTCCGGCGCAACCGCGCGCCAGGCCCGCGCCGCCGCCGTCGAGTGTGACCTGATCCTGTTCGTGGTCGATGGCCGCGAAGGCCGCTCCGGGCTGGATGACGATCTCGCCAGATGGCTGCGCACGCTGTCCAAGCCGGTCCTTCTGATCGTCAACAAGACCGATGGCATCGACGTGCAGACGGCCTTGGCCGATTTCGCCCGCTACGGCTTCGACAACGTGTTGCCGGTGTCCTCCGCCCATCGCACCGGGCTCGACGGGCTGCTGGCGCAGGCGCTGGCCCGGCTGCCCGAGGCCGGGACCGTGGAAACCCCGGACGATGACCCGAAACGGATCCGGATTGCCTTCGTCGGCCGTCCGAACGTGGGCAAATCGACGCTGGTCAACCGCATCCTCGGCGAAGAGAGGATGATCGCCTCGGAGGTGCCGGGCACCACCCGCGATTCCATCTCGGTCGATCTCGAACGCGACGGCCGCCTGTATCGACTGATCGATACCGCCGGCCTGCGTCGTCGCGCCCGGGTGGATGAAGCGGTCGAGAAATTTTCCGCGCTCAAGACCCTGCAGGCGATCGAGCAGTGCCAGGTCGCGGTGCTGATGCTCGACGCCAGCGAGGGCGTCACCGACCAGGATGCGACCGTGCTCGGCGCCATCCTCGACGCCGGCCGAGCGCTGGTGGTGGCGATCAACAAATGGGACGGTCGCAGCGACTACGAACGCCGCCAGGCCGATGCCATGGCGGCGCGCAAGCTGGTGTTCGTGGAATGGGCCGAGACCGTGCACATCTCCGCCTTGCATGGTTCCGGGTTGCGCGAATTGTTCAAGGCGATCCACCGCGCCCACCATGCGACCACGCGCCAGTTCTCGACCTCCGAGGTGACCCGCGCGGTCGAGGCGGCCAGCACCGCCAATCCGCCGCCGATGGTGCGGGGCCATGCGCCCAAGCTGCGCTTTGCCCATCCCGGCGGCGACAGCCCGCCGACCTTCGTGATCCACGGCACCCGCCTGAAATCACTGCCGCAGTCGTATCTGCGCTATCTGGAAAACTTCTTCCGCAAGCGCTTCAAATTGGTCGGCACGCCGGTGCGTCTGGTCCTCAAGGAAAACAGCAACCCCTTCGCCGGCCGCCACAACGCGCCGACCGAACGCCAGATCGAGCGGCGGCGGCGATTGGTGCGGCACCGCAAGCGCAGCGAATGAACCTGGTACCCGAGGCGCTGACGTTGGGCCTGCTGGCCGGTGGCCGCGCGACCCGATTGGGTGGGTTGGACAAGGCCTGGCTGCACATCCAGGGCCAGCCGCAGGTGCTGCGCTTGTGCGCACGTTTTGCTAACCGCTGCGGTGCGATCCTGGTCAGCGCCAACCGCGGCTTTGAACGCTATGTCGAATGCGGTCTGACCGCGCTGCCCGACCGTCATCCGGGCATCGGCCCGATCGCCGGATTGGAGGCGCTGGCCGCGGGCTGCACCACGCCGTGGCTGTTCACGCTGCCGGTGGACGCGCTGGATTGCAGCGACGTGGTGCTTGACGGATTGGTGGCCGCAGGCGGGCGGGGTGCGGTCGCGCAGGATGCCGAGGGCCGGCAGCCGCTGTTTGCCCTGTACGCCACCCGGGCGCTGCGGGAAGCAGCCGCGAATGCGATCGGCTCCGGTCACTACGCGGTGCGCGACCTGCAAGCCGCCATGCGCTTGCCGATGGTGCAATTCGCCGCGGCGAGGTTCGGCAATCTCAATACCCCGGAAGCGCTGGCGGCCGCCGGCGGCACGCCCGATTCGAGTGGCGATCCGGGTGCCGATTTCGGTCCCGATGCCGGCGACTGAAAGACGACGCCTCATAATGTCCGCATGACCGCTGTGAGCATCAGCCCGATTGCAGCCCGCAGGCGCCAGCAGGCCGGCGACCTGTTGATCGACTTGCGCAGCGACGACGAACGCGCGTCGGGGATGGCCGAAGGCGCGCTCGGATTGGCGCGCGAAGCGCTGCTGCGCGATCCGGCGCGCCATCTTCCGGACCGTGATGCGACGGTGATGTTGCTGTGCGAGGCCGGCGTGCGCTCGCATCAATGCGCGCAGGCGTTGCGCGAGCTTGGCTATGCCCATGCCGTCTCGGTCGACGGCGGCACCGAGGCGTGGCGTGCCGCGGGCCTGCCGATGCTTGTTCCCGACGGCGATGCCGATTTCGCCGAACGCTACTCCCGCCAGATCCGTCTCCCCGACGTGGGCCTGGAAGGGCAGCGAAAGCTGCAGCACGCCCGGGTGCTGATTGTCGGCGCCGGTGGCCTGGGTTCACCCGCGGCCTTGTACCTGGCCGCCGCCGGTATCGGCCACCTGCGACTGGCCGATGCCGACACGGTGGACCGCAGCAACCTGCAGCGGCAGATCCTGCACGCCGATGCGCGCATCGGCATGCCCAAGGTCGCATCCGCGGCAATCGCCATCGCTGCGCTCAATCCGCGCACGTGCGTCGAAGCGATCCCGGAACGCGTCGATGCCGTCACCGTCGATCGCCTGCTCGACGGCGTCGACCTGGTGCTCGACGGCAGCGACAACTTCGCGACCCGCTACCTGCTCAACGACGCCTGCGTGCGCCTGCGCAAGCCGCTGGTCTACGGCGCGGTGCAGCGCTTCGAAGGGCAGGTGTCGGTGTTCGACGCCGGCCGCCGACCCGGGCAGTCGCCGTGCTACCGCTGCCTGTATCCACAGCCACCGCCGCCGGATGCGGTGCCCAGCTGCTCCGAAGCCGGCGTGCTGGGCGTCTTGCCGGGGATCATCGGAATGTTGCAGGCCACCGAGGCCATCAAGCAGGTGCTCGGGCTGGGCGAACCCTTGATCGGGCGGCTGCTGCAATTCGACGCGCGCACGATGCGCTTTTCCGAATTGCGCATCACGCCCGATCCGGACTGTCCGGTTTGCGCCGCCAATTGCGCTTCCATCTGAAGAGTCCTGTTGCCGGATTCCTGCCGTTCGCGCCGACTTGTCGGCAGTCGATCCCGCTCCGGGCCCGACTGGAATGGTCGTTGATCGTCCAAACGGAGTTGCCACTGATGGTTCATCGTGCCTGGCTGCGCCACCTGCTCGTTCTGTCCCTGCTGTTGCTGGCCGGCTCGGCATGGGCCAGCGACCCATGTCCGGCGCTGGCGCAACGCCAATCCGATCCATCGGTGGCAACCCGCATCGGCGCGTTTGCCTGCGCTGAGAACCTGCGCTGGAATCGACCATTCGTCGACCTCCAGGGGCGTCTGGCCAGCGCCAGCGTGTACGAGGCGGAAAACAGCGGGCTGGCCGACAGCGCTTCGCCGTGGCGGCGGGTGGCGTTTTATTGGCAGTCCAGCGGCTTGCTGCGCTCGGTGGCCCAGCGCCCCGGCGCGGCCGACTGCCGCCATGCATCCGACAATCCGTCCTACGCGGGCCCGAGTTGCCGCGGCTTCGTGATCGATACACCTTGGTCGGCGGCCTTCATCAGCTGGGTCGCGCAGCGCGCCGGCATCCCCGGCTTCACCTCGTCGGCGAGTCATTTCGACTACGTGCGCGCGGCCCGCGCCAATCCGGGCAGCAGTCCTTACGGCTATGCCGATCCGGGCAGCGCAAGGCTCGCTCCGGGCGATCTGCTGTGCTACGTCCGGTCCAGCCGCATTTACGGATACGACGGCCTCACCGCGCTGATCGACCGCGGCGGTGCGGCGGGGCTGCCGATGCACTGCGACTTCGTGGTCGGTACTGATAGTGGTCACGCCTACACGGTCGGTGGCAACGTGCAGCAGGCCGTCACCCTGCGCATGCTCAACCTCAATGCCAACGGGCAGCTTTGGGGCTTGCCGCAGCGCGGATCGGACAGTGTCGCCTGCTCGCCGGATCAGGAAGCGGCGTGCAGCTTCAATCGCCAGGATTGGGCGGTCGTGCTCAAGCTCAAATCCCAGGACGAACTGGCGCGGCTCGGCCCGGTGACGCCGCGCCTGTTGCCGCAGCAGAATCAAGGCCCGGCGCAGCCAGGCTGCTGCGAGAACTGCGTGCTGGGTTCGGGCATCCCGCGCTGTCCCGCGCCGGGCGCTCCCGTGCCGCCGGCAACGCCCGATTCCGAACCGATACAGGGTTCGGAGTGACCGATCAGGCCGCCGGGGGCGTCGTTTGGGCGCTGCGTGATCGCGGCTTCGCGCGCTGATCGATCTGCACGCCCAGCACCGTGTTGCAGTGGATGCAGGTAAAGCTGAGGCAGCGCGCCTTGCTGCTGCCCTCGACGACGCCGACCACGTGTTCCACGTTGACGTGCAGCACCCGCTTGCCGCACTTCGGACAGAGCCCCTGGATCGCCATATGCACCTCGGACTGTCTGCTGCTGCCGGCCGAAGACAGGAAGCGGGCAACCGGAAAGTTGCCCTGCACGGGTTCGACCCGGTCCCGCGCGGGGTCTTGCAGTCGATAACCTACACCGCTTCGCGGCCGCCGTCACCGCCCCGAGGTGCGGGTTCGCGATCGGAGCGATCGGTGCGCGATAATGCCCGCTTGCCAACAGCCGATGCGAGCCGGATGACCGCCAGGATCCTCGATGGAAAGCGCATCGCCGACGCGCTACTGGACAACCTCAAGGTGCGGATCGACGCCCGCATCAAGGCTGGCAAGGCGCGCCCCGGCCTGGCCGTGGTGCTGGTCGGCGGCGACCCGGCTTCAGCGGTGTACGTGCGCAACAAGCGGCGGGCGGCGGAAAAGGTGGGGATCGAGGCTTTCGATTTCGATCTGCCCGCCGGCACCAGCGAGGCCGAACTGCTGGCGTTGGTCGATCGCCTCAATGCCGATCCAACCGTCCATGGCATCCTCGTCCAGCTGCCGCTGCCAGGCATCGGCGACGCCAGCGCCCTGATCGAGCGCATCGATCCGGACAAGGACGTCGACGGTTTCCATCCGCAGAACGTCGGCCACCTGGCGCTGCGCCAGTTCGGGCTGCGCCCGTGCACGCCGCGCGGGATCACCACGCTGCTGGCCTGGACCGATCGCCCGGTGCGCGGACAGAGCGCGACCATCGTCGGTGTTTCCAACCACGTCGGTCGGCCGATGGCGCTGGAGCTTTTGATCGCCGGCTGCACGGTCACCAGCTGCCACAAGTTCACGCCGCTGGAAGAACTGCGCCGCCACGTGGGCGAAGCCGACATCCTGGTCGTCGCCGCCGGCCGTCCTGGTTTGATTCCGGGTGATTGGGTGAAGGAAGGCGCAGTGGTGATCGATGTCGGCATCAACCGGCTGGACGACGGCCGGCTGGTGGGCGACGTCGGCTTTGCCGAGGCAGCGCAGCGCGCAAGCTGGATCACCCCGGTGCCGGGCGGGGTCGGGCCGATGACCGTGGCCACCTTGATGCAAAACACTCTGGAAGCCGCCGAACTGGCCGACAGCGCAAACCCCGAGTAGGTGCGCGCCCAGCGCGATGAAGGCGCGTTGGAGCGCACCCTGCGCGCGATGGGCATGTTTCGAGGCCCGGTCGCGGGCAGGGCCCGCTCCAACAAAGGCCACTCCCGCGAAAATGAAACGCGGTACAATGACGCGCTTCCCCCCACACCCATGGGACTGCCGATGCTCCGCATCCAGGCTGAAGCACTGACCTACGACGACGTTTCCCTCGTCCCCGCGCATTCCAGCGTCCTGCCCAAGGACGTTTCCCTCGAAACCCGGCTCACCCGTGACCTGCGCATTCGCCTGCCGATCGCCTCGGCGGCGATGGATACCGTCAGCGAGGCACGCCTTGCGGTCACCCTGGCCCAGCTGGGCGGCATCTCGATCATCCACAAGAACATGACCGCGCAGGTCCAGGCGCAGCAGGTCGCCTGGGTCAAGAATTTCGAGGCCGGGGTGATCCGCGAACCGCTGACCGTCGGCCCGGAGACCAGCATCGGCGAGGTGCTCAAGCTCACCCGCGCCCGCAATATTTCCGGCGTGCCGGTGGTCGATGATTCCGGGCATCTGGTCGGGATTGTCACCGGCCGCGACATGCGTTTCGAGAAAAAACTCGACGATCCCGTGCGCCACGTCATGACCAAGCGCGACAAGCTGGTGACGGTCAGGGAAGACGCCAGCGATGACGAGGTGATGAATCTGCTGCACAAGCACCGCATCGAGAAGGTGCTGGTGGTCAACGATGCCTTCGAGCTGCGCGGGCTGATCACCGTCAAGGACATCCAGAAGAAGTCCGACAACCCCAACGCCGCCTACGACGCCCACGAGCGGCTGCTGGTGGGGGCGGCGGTCGGCGTGGGCGGTGATACCGAAGCCCGGGTCGAGGCGCTGGTGAACGCAGGCGTGGACGTGATCGTGGTGGACACCGCGCACGGCCACTCGCAGGGCGTGATCGAGCGCGTGGCCTGGGTCAAGCGGCACTATCCGCAGGTGCAGGTGGTCGGCGGCAACATCGTCACCGGCGACGCCGCGCTGGCGCTGATGGATGCCGGCGCCGATGCGGTCAAGGTGGGCGTCGGCCCCGGCTCGATCTGCACCACCCGCGTGGTGGCGGGTGTGGGCGTGCCGCAGATCACCGCCATCGACATGGTGGCTAGCGCACTCAAGGACCGCATTCCGCTGATCGCCGATGGCGGCATCCGCTATTCCGGTGATATCGGCAAGGCGCTGGTGGCCGGCGCGTCCAGCGTGATGATCGGCGGTCTGTTTGCCGGCACCGAGGAATCGCCGGGTGAGATCGAATTGTTCCAGGGCCGCAGCTACAAGAGCTATCGCGGCATGGGCAGCCTCGGCGCGATGGAGAAGGGCAGCAAGGACCGCTATTTCCAGGATGCGGCCGATGCCGACAAGCTGGTGCCGGAAGGCATCGAAGGCCGGGTGCCGGTGCGCGGTCCGCTGTCCGGCGTGGTCCACCAGCTGATGGGCGGTCTGCGCGCCACCATGGGCTATGTCGGCTGTGCCACCATCGAGGACATGCGCAGCCAGCCCGCGTTCGTCAAGATCACCGGCGCCGGCCAGCGCGAAAGCCACGTCCACGATGTGCAGATCACCAAGGAACCGCCGAATTATCGGGCGGGGTGATGGGGTTGAACCGTTCACCCTTCGACAGGCTCAGGGCGAACGGTCGGGCACGACACTGCCGCAAGGCCGTTCGTGGTGAGCTTGTCGAACCATGAACGGCAGAGCATGACCAACATCCACTCCGACAAGATCCTGATCCTCGATTTCGGCGCGCAGTACACCCAGCTGATCGCCCGCCGCATCCGTGAGATCGGGGTCTACTGCGAGATCTGGGCCTGGGATCACGACCCGGCCGAAATCGCCGCATTCGGCGCCAGGGGAATTATCTTGTCCGGTGGTCCGGAATCCACCACCGAGGCAGGCTGCCCGGCCGCACCGCCGCAGGTGTTCGACGTCGGCGTGCCGATCCTCGGCATCTGCTACGGCATGCAGACTCTGGCGGTACAGCTGGGCGGTGCGACCGAAGCGGGCAACCAGCGTGAGTTCGGCCATGCCGCGTTGGAGATCGTCGGCGATGACGCATTGCTGGCGCCTGTAGCGACGACGGCCGAGTTGTGCAACGTCTGGATGAGCCACGGCGACCACGTCGCGCGTGCGCCCGATGGCTTCACCGTCACCGCTCGCACCGACCGCCTCGGCATCGCCGCCTTCGCCAATGACGCGAAGAAGATCTACGGCGTGCAGTTCCACCCGGAAGTGACCCACACCGCCGTCGGCGAGGCGTTGCTGCGCCGTTTCGCGGTCGATGTCTGCGGCTGCCAAACCTTGTGGACGGCGGCCCACATCATCGAAGACCAGATCGCCCGTGTGCGTGCCCAGGTGGGCTCCGACGAGGTGATCCTCGGTCTGTCCGGCGGGGTCGATTCCTCGGTGGTCGCTGCGCTGTTGCATCGCGCCATCGGCGCGCAGCTGACCTGCGTGTTCGTCGATACCGGTCTGCTGCGCTGGCAGGAAGGTGACCAGGTAATGCAGACCATGGCGCAGAACATGGGCGTCAAGGTGGTCCGGGTCAACGCTGCCGAACGCTATTTCAAGGCCTTGGCGGGTGTCGCCGATCCGGAGGCCAAGCGCAAGATCATCGGCAATCTGTTCATCGAGATCTTCGACGAGGAATCCGCCAAGCTGGCAAACGCCAAGTGGCTGGCGCAGGGCACCATCTACCCGGACGTGATCGAATCGGCTGGCAGCAAGACGGGCAAGGCCCACGTCATCAAGAGCCATCACAACGTGGGTGGCCTTCCGGAGAACATGAAGCTGGGGCTGGTCGAACCGCTGCGCGAATTGTTCAAGGACGAAGTGCGCCGGCTTGGGGTTGAACTGGGTCTGCCGCGCGCGATGGTCTACCGCCACCCGTTCCCCGGCCCGGGCCTCGGCGTGCGCATCCTCGGTGAAGTGAAGCCCGAATACGCCGATTTGCTGGCGCGCGCCGATGCCATCTTCATCGATGAGCTGCGCAAGGCGGATCTGTACGACCAGACCGCGCAGGCGTTCGCGGTCTTTCTGCCGGTCAAGTCGGTAGGCGTGGTGGGCGATGCGCGCACCTACGAATGGGTGATCGCGCTGCGCGCGGTGGAGACCATCGACTTCATGACCGCCCGCTGGGCGCACCTGCCTTACGATTTTCTTGGAACAGTTTCAAATCGAATTATCAATGAATTACGCGATGTTTCTCGTGTAGTTTACGATATCTCCGGCAAGCCGCCGGCGACGATCGAATGGGAATGAACGGCCTGTTTGCGGACCATGCGTCCGCAGGCCGTTCATTGCCCGGCGCAAGCCGGGCCGGGGTTGTTGACCTGTTTGCGAACCATGCGTCCTAGTGCACGGCGCAAGCGTGCCCGTTCATGGTTCGACAGGCTCACCACGAACGGGGTTTGGTACCCGTTCGAAGTGAGTCCATTGTCCCGTTCATGGTTTGACAGGCTTGCCACGAACGGCTGATGCCGGGCGCGATCCCGTACATGATGAGTCCGATCACCAGTAAATGCTGAGTCAACCTCGGTTCGTGGCGAGCCGATATTCCACGCTTGTGGTGAGCCGATATCCCCCGTTCGCGGCGAGCCGATATTCCCCGTTCGTGGTGAGCCTGTCGAACCATGAACGGGCCCGGGCTACCATGTGCCATGGCTTTCCACGTCTATATTCTGCGTTGCGCTGATGGCTCGTATTACACGGGTCACACCGACAATCTTGAAAAACGCATGGCCGAACACCAGGCTGGTGCGATTCCCGGTTGTTATACGCATGACAAACGCCCGGTTCACCTGAGCTTTGCGCAGGATTTCCCGACTCGCGAGGAGGCCTTGGCTTCGGAGATGCAGATCAAGCGCTGGAGCAGGGCGAAGAAAGAGGCACTGATGGCCAATGACTGGGGAAAGTTGCAGCAATTGTCGAAAAGCCGGTGTGCAGGCGGTCCCGTTCATGGTTCGACAGGCTCACCACGAACGGGAGTAGGCGGCTCACAACGAACGGGAGTAGGCGGCTCGCCACGAATGGGAGTAGACGGCTCGCCACGAACGGGAGTAGACGGCTCACCACGAACGGGAGAAGGCGACTCACCACGAGCGGGAGTTGGCGGCTCAACACGAACGGGAGTAGGCGGCTCAATACGAACGGGAGAACGCTGCTCGCCACGAACGGAGGATGCGGGCTCATCACTTGCCGAGGTTGGCTCATCACCGACTGGGAATGCATACCAACCAACGACGGCTGTTCCAGAAGACACCCACTGGATGCAGCATGCCTTGGTACTGGCAGAACGTGCGTGCAACGAGGACGATGAGATTCCGGTCGGCGCGGTGGTGGTCGATGCCGAAGGTCAGGTGATCGGCGAGGGCTGGAACCGCAACATCGCCGAGTGCGATCCGAGTGCGCACGCCGAGATCGTGGCGATGCGGCGGGCGGGGCGGGCCGTCGGCAACCATCGGCTGGTCGGCTGCACGCTGTACGTCACGCTGGAGCCCTGCGCGATGTGCGCGATGGCCGCCGTGCACGCGCGCATCGCCCGCGTGGTGTTCGGGGCGTTCGACCCCAAGACCGGGGCGGCGGGCAGCGTGTTCGACCTGCTGGCTGACCCGCGCCACAATCATCGGGTGGCGGTCGTCGCCGGTGTGCTTGCCGACGAATGCGGCCAGCGGCTTCGGCAGTATTTTCGCGGCAAGCGCGCCGGCGTCGGAACGGGGGCGGCCGGGGCGGACGGCGAGGGGCCTTTCCCGACCGGGCAGACTTGTGGTTAAGATGGCTGCAATGGCTGGAAACAGGACATGAACACGGACGTCACAACGGATCGACTGATCTGGATCGACCTCGAGATGACGGGGCTCGATCCATTGCACGACAACATTCTGGAAATCGCCACCGTCATCACCGATGCCCAGCTCAACGTGCTGGCCGAGGGGCCGGAGCTGGCGGTTTCACAACCGTTGGCCACGCTGGAAGCAATGGATGACTGGAACCGCACCCAGCACGGCAAGTCCGGGTTGTGGCGACGGGTGCTCGAAGAGGGGGTGCCGCTGGCCGAAGCCGAAGCGCGCACGCTGGCGTTCCTGCAGCAGTGGGTGCCGGCGAATGCCTCGCCAATGTGCGGCAATTCGATCTGTCAGGATCGGCGCTTCATGAGCCGCCTGATGCCGGCGCTGGAAGCACACTTCCACTACCGCAACCTCGACGTCAGCACGCTCAAGGAGCTGGCCAGGCGCTGGGCGCCGGCGGTCCACGCGGGCTTCAGCAAGACGGCCGCGCATACGGCCCTGAGCGACGTGCGCGATTCCATCGACGAACTGCGCCATTATCGAATGCACATGGGAACGCTGGCGGGGATGCCGCCAGCCTGAGGACGGAATGAAACGCATGAGCAGGGGGGCTCTCGTTTCCGCCACAACAGCGCTGCTGGTGCTGCTGCTTGGCGTCGCGTCGCTGTCAGCGGTTGTGGCCGCGCCGGCAGCGCCTGCCAAGCCCCCCACGGCGGCTTCCGCGCGCGACCCCAAGCCGCTGTCGACGTTCTACCGCGAAGTCTGGACCACGCGCCAAGGCCTGCCGCACAACCAGGTCAATGCGATGGCGCAGACGCCGGACGGTTATCTGTGGCTGGGGACGTGGGAAGGCATCGTCCGCTATGACGGGCTGGACTTCCAGATTTTTGACCGCGGCAATACACCCGCGCTCAAGGACAACGGCATCCGCTCGGTGCGGGTTGCCCCGGACGGGGCATTGGTGGCAGGCACGGCGCGCGGCGGGGTGACCATCAAGCGCGGCAACCGCTGGCAGACCCTGGGAATGCAGGATGGTTTGGCTGAAAACAGCGCCATGGACGCCCTCATCGATCGCCGCGGTCGGCTGTGGGTGGCCCATGAAAGCCACGGCCTCACGCGTATCGACCACGGGAAAGCGACCCGCCTGAACGTGGCCAACGGGGGCTTGCCGAGCGACGTCACCTACAGTCTGGCCGAGGACGCCGATGGCAGCGTGTGGGTGGCCACGGCGCGCGGTCTGGTTCACATGACCGATCAGGGCAGCACCGTCCTCGGGCCCGCGGCCGGACTTCCGGACGGCGCCGTCACGCATTTGCGACGGACCCGCAGCGGCGGTCTGCTGGTCGGAACCGAGCATGGCGGCTACCGTCGCGTCGGCAACAGTGCCCGCTTCGCCTTGATCTCGCCGCTGTTGCCCGAGGACAACGTTCCCAGCCTGGCCGAGGATGCGGCCGGGAACGTGTGGATCGGAACCATCAACAACGGCCTGTATCGCCTGTCGGCGCTCGGCCTCGAGCATTTCACCAGCGAGGACGAGCTCCCCAACAACCGTGTCGCATCGCTGCTCGTTGATCGCGAGGGCAGCGTGTGGGCGGGAACCAACGCCGGCCTGCTCCACCTTGCGGATACCCCGTTCACGAGCTGGGGGCGCGATCAGGGAATGAGCGATGACTATGTGCGCACCCTCGCGCAGGCCGACCACGGAGGCGTCTGGATTGGCACCGGGCGCGGACTGAACCTGTGGCGCGGCGACCGGATCGTCGCCAGCTATACCAAGGCCGACGGCCTGCCCGGGGACTCGATTCTCAGCCTGCAGCCCGCCCGCGACGGCAGCCTGCTGGTGGGGACCTACAACAACGGCCTGCTGCGCATGCGCGATGGCAAGGTGGTTGCTCACGCGGACAATGCCAGCGGGATGCCGGGAAGCAACCAGGTCCGTGCAGTCGCCGAACAGGCCGACGGGACAGTCTGGATTGGCACCACGCGTGGGCTGGTGCGCAGCAAGGACGGGCAGTACCGGCTGTTCACGCGCGCCGATGGCCTGCCGCGCGAGTTCGTCGTGGCGCTGCACTTCGATCGGCAGGGCGCGCTTTGGGTCGGCACGTCGGATGGCGCCGCCGTCATTCGTGGCGATGACGTCGAGGCGATCAACATCAGATCGGTCAACGACGGCAAGGTCGTGTTCGATTTTCTGGACGATCCCGACGGTACGCTGTGGCTCGCGACGGACCGGGGGCTGGTGCGGCGTCGGAACGGTGTCATGCGATCCATCGGGCTGGCCCAGGGTTTGCCGATCGACACGTTCTTCGCCGTGGTGGACGACGGTCGCGGTGCGTTCTGGCTGACTTCGAATCGCGGCGTGCTGCGGCTGTCCCGCAACAACGTCGAGGCGGTGCTGGACGGGCGCGAAGCCCAGCTGGCCGGGGATCATTTCGGCGAAGCCGATGGCTTGGCCAGTGCCCAATGCAACGGCGGTTCGGGCCCGTCTTCGCTGCTCGATGCCGCCGGCAACGTCTGGGTGGCCACCGCCGGGGGCGCGGCGATGGTCAATCCGCAAGCCATGCACTCGGCGCGACCGACCCTGCCGCAGGTGGTGCTGGAGCAGGTACTGGCCGATGATCGGGTGGTCGATATTGCCGAGGACGGGCAGCTGCATCTGCCGGCCGGGACACGCAAGCTGGAATTCCGCTATGCCGCGGTGAGTTTCCTGGTGCCGCGCTTCCTGCGCTACCGGCATCGTCTGCACGGGGTGGAGTCTGGCTGGGTATCGAGCGGCAGCAGCCGCATTGCGCAATTCACCAACCTCGGCCCGGGGCACTACCAGTTCGACGTCGGCGTTTCCGCGCCCGGGCTGGGCCAGGGCTGGAGTCCGGACGTCACCCGCCTGCAGATCGACATCGCGCCGCTGCCCTGGCAGCGCCTGGGGTTCGTGCTGGCCGCCGTTGCCATTGTCCTGCTGTTGCTGCTGGCCGTGTTCCGCTGGCGCACCCACAGCCTGCGCCAGCGCACGATCATGCTGGAGCGCGTGGTAAGCGAACGAACCAGCGAGCTTCGCAACAACGCCGAGGAACTGCGCCGCGCAGACAAGGAAAAAACCGCGCTGCTGGGGCGCCTGCGCGAACAGTCCAGGGAATTCGAACGGCTGGCGCTGGAGGACGGGCTGACCCACGTCAGCAACCGCCGCAGCATGGACGTGATCCTGGCGGCGACGTTCGCCGGTGCGGTGGCCGCAGATCGCCCATTGAGTTTCGCCCTGTTCGATGTCGACCTGTTCAAGCAGATCAATGACCGCCACTCGCACGAAGCCGGCGACAAGGCCTTGATTGCGATCGCGCAGGCGCTGCGCGAGGGCGTCGGTGGGCAAGGCACCGTGGCGCGCTGGGGTGGCGAGGAATTCGCCATCCTGCTGCCCAACCTCAGGCTGAAAGAGGCACTGGCCGTCTGCGAGCAGCTGCGCACGGCGGTGGAGGCGATCGATTGCAGCGCCTATGCGCCCGGGGCGAGGCTGACCGTCAGCGCCGGCGTCGTCGATCGCACCGGCATCTTGCACCACGAGAAAATGGTCAGCCATGCCGACCGCCTGCTGTACTGGGCGAAATCGGCGGGCCGCAACCGGGTGTGCGGCTGAGCGAATCGTCACGGCGGGGGCATCACTGCCGGCGGGACAGCTGGCGCTCCTTCACCCAGGCATAAATGACCGGAATCACCACCAGGGTGAGCAGGGTGGAAGACACCATGCCCCCGACCATCGGCGCGGCGATCCGGCGCATCACCTCGGCGCCGGTGCCGTGGCTCCACATGATCGGCAGCAGCCCGGCCATGATCGCCACCACGGTCATCATTTTCGGGCGCACCCGCTCCACCGCGCCGGTGATGATGGCCTGTTGCAGGTCGTCATGGCTCGGCCGAAGGCCGTCGTTCTGGCGTCGCGCCTGGATTTCCTGCAGCGCTTGGTCGAGGTAGAGCAGCATCACCACCCCGGTTTCCGCGGCCACACCGGCCAGCGCGATGAACCCAACCGCCACCGCGACCGACAGCTGGTAGTCCAGCAGCCACAGCAGCCAGATGCCGCCGATCAGGGCGAACGGCACCGACAGCATCACGATCAGCGATTCGGTGACACGGCGGAAATTCAGGTACAGCAGCAGGAAGATCAGGGCCAGGGTCACCGGGACGACGACCTGCATCCGCGCCTGCGCCCGTTGCATGTTCTCGTATTGGCCACTCCATTCAAGGTGCACGCCCGCGGGCAGTTGCACCGAACCTGCCACGGCGCGCTGCGCCCGCTGCACGTAGTCGCCGAGGTCCGACATTGCGCGTGTCCACGTACACATAGGCCGCCAGCTGGGCATTTTCACTGCGGATCGACGGCGGGCCCATGTGGACCTTGAGCGTGGCCAGCTCGCCCAGCGGCACCTGGGCGCCGTCGGGGGTGGCGACCAGCACCTGGTTTGCGATCCGTTCGGGCGTGTCACGCAGTTCGCGCGGATAGCGCACGATCACGCCGAAGCGCTCGCGGCCCTGCAACAGCGTGGTGATGCGCGCACCGCCCAGTGCGCTGGCGATCACGTCCTGGACCTCGCCCACGCCCACGCCGTAGCGCGCCAGCTGCGCCAAGTCCGGCTGCACGTCGATGTAGTAGCCGCCGGACAGACGTTCGGCGTAGGCGCTGGTGGTGCCGGGGACCCGGCGCACCGCGGCTTCGACCTGGCGCGCCATCCGTTCGATCTCGCCGAGGTCGTTGCCGAGCACCTTGATCCCGATCGGCGTCCGGATGCCGGTGGAAAGCATGTCGGTGCGCGCCTTGATCGGCATCGTCCAGGAATTGGCCACGCCCGGGAATTGCAGCGCCCGGTCCATCTCCGCAACCAGCGCATCCACCGTCATTCCCGGCCGCCACTGGTCCTCGGGTTTGAGGGTGATGGTGGTTTCGAACATTTCCAGCGGCGCCGGGTCGGTGGCGGTCTCGGCGCGGCCGGCCTTGCCGAACACGGACGCCACTTCCGGGAATGTCCGGAGGATGCGGTCCTGCTGTTGCAGCAGGCGCTGCGCCTGGGTCACCGACAGGCCCGGCAGCGTGGTAGGCATGTAGAGCAGGGTGCCTTCGTGCAAGGTGGGCATGAATTCGCTGCCCAGGCGCGCCGCCGGCCACAGCGAGAGCAGCAGCAGCGCGCCGGCCGCCAGCAGGGTCGGCCAACGATGCCGCAAGACCCACAGGATGATCGGCCGGTAAAGCCGCAGCAGCAGCCGGTTCACCGGGTTTTCAGTTTCGGGCACGATCCTGCCGCGCACGAACAGCAGCATCAGCGCCGGTACCAGGGTGACCGACAGCAGCGCCGCGCCGGCCATGGCGAAGGTCTTGGTGTAGGCCAGCGGCTTGAACAGACGGCCTTCCTGCGCCTCCAGTGCGAATACCGGCAGGAATGACACGGTGATGATCAGCAGGCTGAAGAACAGCGCCGGGCCGACCTCGCGGCAGGCGTCGATCAGGATCTGCAGGCGCGGTTTGCCGCTGGCGCCGTCGCGTTCGAGGTGCTTGTGGGCGTTTTCGATCATCACGATCGCTGCGTCCACCATCGCGCCGATGGCAATCGCGATCCCGCCCAGACTCATGATGTTGGAGCTGATGCCGAGCAGGCGCATGGCGATGAAGGCCACCAGCACCCCCAGCGGCAGCATCACGATGGCCACCAGCGCGCTGCGCACGTGGAACAGGAACAGCATGCACACCAGCGCCACGATCAGGCATTCTTCCAGCAGGGTGGAACGCAGGGTGCCGATGGCGCGCTCGATCAGCTGCGAACGGTCGTACACGCTGCGGATCTGCACGCCTTCCGGCAGCGCGGCGCGGAGTTCGGCCAGTTTCGTCTTGACGCTTTCGATGACCGCCCGCGCGTTTTCGCCCTGGCGGGCGATCACGATTCCGCCCACCGCCTCGCCCTTGCCATCCAGTTCGGCGATGCCACGGCGTTCATCCGGAACCAGTTCGACCCGGGCCACGTCGCGGATCAGCACCGGCGTTCCCGCGTCGGCTTTCAGCACGAGGTTTTCCAGATCCGCGATCCCGCGCAGGTAGCCGCGGCCGCGCAGCATGTATTCGGTTTCCGACAGTTCCAGCGTGCGCCCGCCGACGTCGCGGTTGCCGGCCGCGATCACCGCGTTCACGCGCGCAAGCGGGATGCCGTATTCGCGCAGCTTCACCGGATCCACCGTCACCGAATACTGGCGCACGAAGCCGCCGAGGCTGGCGACTTCGGCCACGCCGTGGGCAGCGGTCAGCGGATAGCGCAAGGACCAGTCCTGCAGGGTGCGCAATTGTTCGAGGGAATGGCGATCGCTTTCCAGCACGTACTGGTAGACCCAACCCACGCCGGTGGCGTCCGGCCCGAGGGTGGGCGTCACGCCCGCCGGCAGTTGATCCGCGGCCGCGGCCAGCGCCTCGAGCACCCGCGAGCGCGCCCAGTACAGATCGGTGCCGTCTTCGAAGATCACGTAGACGAAGGACGCGCCGAAGTTGGAAAACCCGCGCACCACCTTGGCCTTGGGCACGGCCAGCATGGCCGATGCCAACGGGTAGGTGATCTGGTCTTCAACCACCTGCGGTGCCTGCCCGGGGGCGTCGACGTGGACGATGACCTGCACGTCGGACAGGTCCGGCAGAGCGTCGAGCGGGGTCTGCCGCAGCGCGTACAGACCGCCCGCTGCCAGCGCCACGGCCAGCCCCAGCACCAGCCAGGCGTTGCGCATCGACCATGCGATCAGGCGAGCGAGCATGTCAGTGCTCCATCTGCGACATGTCGTGATCCGCGGGCGGATGGGCGCGGTCCGGCATCGGCGTGGGCTGCGCTACGGGCGGACGTGCGCGCGCTGACGGTGGCATGGCGTGGCTGTCGTGTCCGGCGTGCCCGGCCTGCGTCGGAGGGAATGCGGGCGAGGCTGTCGACGTCGCCGCCGGATCGGTGGCGGCCTTCCCGTCGTCACCCGCTGCGCCTGCCAAATTGGCCAGCGCCGCGCGCAGGTTGCTTTCGGAATCGATCAGGAAATTGCCCTCGACGACCACGCGCTCGCCTTCCGCCAGGCCGGATGTGACCTCGATCCGGTCCTCGCTGCGCCGGCCGATGCCGACGGTGCGCGGTGCAAACCGTCCTTCCGCCACCTGCACCAGCACGGTTTGGCGGGTGCCGCTGTCGATCAGCGCCGAACGCGGGATCGTCAGCACGGCCATCCCGTCCGCGCCGGTCAGAAGCACCTGCCCAAACAGGCCCGGGCGCAGTTGGCCGTCCGGATTTTGCAGCACCACCCGCACGCCCAGGCTGCGGGTGGTGGTATCCAGCGTGGGCTGGAGGAAGCCGACCCGGCCGCTGAAACGCCGGCCCGGCAGCGCCGGCGTGGTGAACTCGGCGTCCTGGCCCAGCCGCACCGCGTCGATTTGCGAAGCCGGCACGTTGACCGTCACCCAGACCACGGACAGGTCGGCCAGGCGCAGGATGGTGTCGCCGGCGAGGAAGCGCGCGCCTTCGACGATGGGTTTGTCGAGGATCACGCCATCGGCGGGCGCGGTGATCGCGAGATTGCCCGGTGGCAAATGGGCGAGGTGCTGCAGCTGCCCGGGATCGATGCCGTAGTGGCGCAAGCGCAGCACGGCGGCATCGCGCAGGCGTCGCATCGCCTGCGCGCTGGACGGATCAGCGGCCTCCAGATTGCGCAAGGCCGCCGCGGCGACGCGGTAGTCCTCCTGCGCGGCCAGCAGCTGCGGGCTGTAGACGTGGAGCAGAGGTTGCCCGCGCCGAACCACCATCCCGGTCTGGTTGGCCTGCAGGCGCTCCACCCAGCCGTCGAAGCGCGGCGCGATGGAAAACTGCCGGGTTTCATCGACCTGGATCGTGCCGCTGGCGCGCAGACTCCCGTCCAACGGCTGGCGCCGCACCGGCTCCGTGCGCACCCCCAGGGCCTGGATCCGTTCCGGCGCCAGCGCGACCACGCCCGGCGTCGCCGCCTCGTCATCGGCGTAGACCGGGAGGTAGTCCATCCCCATCGCATCTTTTTTCGGCACCGGCGAGGTATCGGGCAGCCCCATCGGGTTGCGGTAGTACAGCGGGCGCCGCGTTTCCCGGGAGGTCACCTGGGCATTCGCCGTGGCGTGGCCCGGCGTCGACCTGCGACCGATGCCGAAACCGGCGCCCAGTGCGATGAGAACGGCGACAGTCATCCAGATGAGGTATTGACGGTTCATGGAGCCTCTCCTTCAATGGCGCGCACGGCGGCGGCGGCCAGCAGTTCGTCACGTTGGGCATCGAGGCGGGCCAGCTTGGCCTCCTGCCATTGGCTCAGGGCGTCGAGCAGGGCATTGAAGTCCACCTCGCCGACCGATAACTCGCCAGCGCGGAGTGGAAGTTCGCCTCGGCCTGCGGAATGCGGGTGGACTCCAGCAGTTCGCGCTGGCGCTGGCCGCTGCGCCACTGCGACCAGGCCAGCCCGAGCTGCGCTGCCAGCCGGGTTTGCTGCACCTCGACGCGCGCTTGCTGGGCGTCTTCGAGCGCCTGCGCCTCGCGTTCGCGGGCGGCCAGCGCGCGCCGCTGCAGCGGCAGTTCGACTTCCAGCATCAACTCGATGCCATCGAAACGATGGCCGCGTTGCATCGCGCCAATGCCCAGGCTGACATCGGGCCAGTACTCGCGCTGGCGCAGGCGCAAGGCTGTCCTGCGCGGCCGCCAGCTGCGCCTGCGCGGCGCGCAGGGCCGGATGCTGGCCGCGATCGAGTCGCTGCGTCGCCGCCGCGAGGGTGATGCTGGCCACCGGCAGCTGCGGTGGGCCCTGCGGACTTTGCAGGCTTGCCAGCGGGCTGCGTCCCATGGTGAGGTTCAACTGGACGGCGGCCTCCTCACCGGCCTGTTCGAGCGCGATCCGGCGCCCCAGCGCGTCGCTGCGCGCCACCTGCGCGCGGATCGCGTCCTGCTGCGGCGCCATGCCCAGCGCGTAGCGCACCCCGGCGATCTCTTCGACGTTCTCCAGCAGCGCGATCTGGCCGTCGAGCAGCTGCCGCGCCTGCGCCGCGTGCCAGTAGCGCACATAGGCGGATTCGGCTTGCGCCAGCAGATCCAGCGCGGTGGCATCGCGGCTGGCGTCCTGTGCCTGCGCCTGCTGCTCCGCGATCGCACGCGCCAACGGCCGCTTGCCCCAGAGCGGGAGCGGCTGGCGCAGCTGGAAGCTGGTCAGTCGGGGGCCGGAAGCGCCCAGCCCCTGCAGGCTGACGGCCGCCGTGGGGTTGGGCAGGCTGCCCGCGGGCAGCACCCGCGCACGGGCCGCCTCAACCTCCGCCTGCTGCGCGCGCAGCTCCGGATTGTGCGTGAGCAGCCAGCTGCGGATGGAGGCCACGTCGGCGCCGGGGACGGGCTCCTGCGCCTGCTGGGCATGCACCGGTGGAAGCAGCAGCAGGGCCGCGAGCAGCAGTCCGCTGCGGCGGGTGCGGGAACGGTCGGAGCGCTTGGCGTCCGAGCGGAAGAACGGAGTCATGGGCGATCTCTGCAAGGCCAGGAAGGCGCGCCGCCTGACGGGCGCGCACAGGCACGAGCGGGCAGTGAGGATGCGCAGGCATCCTCACCACCGGCAGGGATCGTTGATCAAATCAGCAGCAGGGCTGCAGGGTGCGGCGTGGGCC
Source organism: Thermomonas sp. (assembly GCF_023953935.1). Taxonomy (GTDB): domain Bacteria; phylum Pseudomonadota; class Gammaproteobacteria; order Xanthomonadales; family Xanthomonadaceae; genus Thermomonas. The sequence goes on from NZ_JAMLIW010000007.1 coordinate 33,994, forward strand.
GATGCCAGGGAACGGGGGGCGGCAGGTCCAGGCGCTGCATCTGGATGACCGGATCCACCCGCAGCGACAGCATCGGGGCTGGCACCAGTGCAGGCAGCGCGGGCAGCGCCGGGATGCGGGCGGTGTCCGGGCTGGGCACGCCCTGATCGCAGTGCGAGGCGCACAACGGCATTTCCGGCGCGGGCGGGGCCTGTTCATGACAGGCGGAGCCATGGTCGGCCATCGGCGCCATGGCCATCGACGCGGCGGTGTCGGCAGCGTGTGCGACCGGCGCAAGGCAGGCGGCGTGCCATGCCAGCGCAGTCTGCGACCACAGCAGCAGCAGCACTGCCAGCAGGGCGATGCGGGTGCGCGAACGGCGGCGGCGCAGGGCGAGGATCACGGCGCGATGTTAGCCGACTTCGCGCACGGCGTGGAACCTTGCCGGCAAGGAAGCTTGCTTCGATCTTCAGCGCTTCCGCTCACGGTTCGACGCATACCCCGCGAACGGAACCTGGATGTTTCAGTGCTTGGCCTTGGCCAGCGCCAGCCAGGTATCGACCACGGTATCGGGATTGAGCGAGACCGATTCGATGCCCTGTTCCATCAGCCACTGCGCGAGATCCGGGTGGTCGGACGGGCCTTGCCCGCAGATGCCGATGTACTTGCCCTTGGCGCGTGCGGTCTGAATCGCCATCGCCAGCATCTTCTTCACCGCCGGGTCGCGCTCGTCGAACAGGCCGGCGACGATCGCGGAGTCGCGATCGAGGCCGAGGGTGAGCTGGGTCATGTCGTTGGAGCCGATCGAGAAGCCGTCGAAGATGTCGAGGAATTCCTCGGCCAGCAGCGCGTTCGAGGGGATTTCGCACATCATGATGACCTTGAGATCATGTTCGCCCTGCACCAGACCGTTCTCGCGCAGCACCTCGACGACCTTGCGGCCCTCGTCCAGGGTGCGCACGAACGGGATCATCACCCAGACGTTGTCCAGCCCCATGGCCTCGCGCACGCGCTTGACCGCCACGCACTCCAGCGCGAAGGCGGGCTTGAAGCTCGGATCGACGTAGCGCGAGGCGCCGCGGAAGCCGATCATCGGGTTCTCTTCGTGCGGCTCGTACTTGCCGCCGCCGAGCAGGTTGGCGTATTCGTTGGACTTGAAATCCGACAGCCGCACGATCACCGGCTTCGGGTAGACCGATGCGGCAATCGTGGCGATGCCTTCCTTCAGGCGCTCGATGTAGAACTCCACCGGCGAGGCGTAGCCGGCGATGCGGGCGTCGATCTTCGCCTTGGTCGCGGCGTCCTGGCGGTCGTATTCCAGCAGCGCATTCGGATGGATGCCGATGTGGCTGGCGATGATCATTTCCAGTCGCGCCAGACCAATGCCGGCGTTGGGCAGCATGCCGAAGTCGAAGGCGCGCTCGGGGTTGGCCACGTTCATCATGATCTTCAGCGGCGCCGGCGGCATGTTGCCCAGATCCGTGGTGGTGCGCTCGAAGGGCAGGGCACCGGCATAGATGTAGCCGGTATCGCCTTCGGCGCAGCTCACGGTGACCGCATCGCCGTCCTGGATGCGATCCAGTGCGTCGCCGGTGCCGACCACCGCCGGCACGCCGAGCTCGCGCGCGATGATCGCCGCGTGGCAGGTGCGGCCGCCGCGGTTGGTGACAATGGCGGCGCTGCGCTTCATCACCGGCTCCCAGTCGGGATCGGTCATGTCGGCGATGAGCACGTCGCCGGGCTGCACCCGCGCCATGTCATCCAGCGAGCGCACCACCCGCGCGATGCCGGATCCGATCTTGCTGCCGATGGCACGGCCTTCGCTGAGGACCTCGCCACGCCGTTGCAGGGCATAGCGTTCGATCTGGGTGGCGTGGGCGCGCGACTTCACGGTCTCCGGACGCGCCTGCAGGATGTAGAGCTTGCCGGTGTGGCCGTCCTTGCCCCATTCGATGTCCATCGGCCGGCCGTAGTGGGCTTCGATCACCAGCGCCTGCCTGGACAATTCCTCGACATCCGCATCGGTGATCGAAAAACTCGCGCGCAGGTTCGCCGGGGTTTCCTCGGTGCGCACGCGCTCGCCGGGAACGTCCGAATAGACCATCCGCAGCTGCTTGCTGCCGAGCGAGCGGCGCAGGATCGCCGGCTTGCCCTGCTGCAGGGTCGGCTTGTAGACGTAGAACTCGTCCGGATTGACCGCGCCTTGCACCACCATTTCGCCGAGGCCGAAACTGGCGGTGACGAAGACCACGTCGCGGAAGCCGGATTCGGTGTCGAGGGTGAACAGCACACCCGAGCTGCCGACGTCCGAGCGCACCATCAGCTGCACGCCGGCCGACAGGAACACGTCCTCGTGCTTGAAGCCGTGGTGCACGCGATAGGCGATCGCGCGGTCGTTGTAGAGGCTGGCGAACACTTCCTTGACCTTGTGCACCACGTCATCGGCGCCGGTGACGTTGAGGAAGGTTTCCTGCTGCCCGGCGAAGCTGGCATCGGGCAGGTCTTCGGCGGTGGCCGAGGAACGCACCGCCACCGCGATGTCGGCGGCACCACTGTCGGCACACAGCTTTGCGTAGGCGGCGCGGATGTCGGCATCCAGCGGCGGCTGCAAGGGCGCGTCGATCACCCAGCCGCGGATCTCCGCGCCGACCTTGGTCAGTGCCGGCACGTCTTCCACGTCGATCGTGGCCAGCCTGTCGTAGATGCGCGCGTGCAGGTCGTTGTGGGCGATGAAGGCCTTGAAGGCATCGGCGGTGGTGGCAAAACCGCCGGGCACCGACACGCCGAGCCCGGACAGCTCGCCGATCATTTCACCCAGCGAGGAATTCTTGCCGCCCACCTGGGCGAGATCGGACAGACGCAGGTCGTGCAGCCAGAGGACATTGCTGGTCAAGGCGAGCTCCATGGGGGCAGGCGGCGTGGGGCCGCGAAACTCGGCTATTTTAACCGTTCGCCGCGCAAGGAATCCCGATGGACCGCGTTCGCCCCGTGTTCTACGTGTCCGATGGCACCGGCATCACCGCCGAGACCATTGGCCACAGCCTGCTGACCCAGTTCGAAGGCCTGCGCTTTTCCACCGACCGGCTGCCGTTCGTGGACACCGCCGACAAGGCCCGTGACGCGGCATCGCGCATCCGGGCGGCCGGAAACAGCAGCGGCCTGCGCCCGGTGGTGGTCAATTCCTGCGTCGATCCCGAACTCAACCACCTGCTGGCAGAGAGCGGCGCGCTGATGCTGGATGTGTTCGCGCCCTTCATCGCACCGCTGGAACAGGAACTGGGACGGACCCGCTCGGCGAACATCGGCCGCGCCCACGGCATGGTGGACTTCGACACCTACCATCGCCGCATCAACGCGATGAACTACGCCCTGACCCACGACGACGGGGTGAAGCCGGATTATTCCGAAGCCGACCTGATCCTGGTGGCGGTGTCGCGTGCGGGCAAGACGCCTACCTGCGTCTATCTGGCGCTGCAGCACGGGGTGAAGGCCGCCAACTACCCGCTGACGCCGGAGGACCTCGACGCCGAGCGCCTGCCGGAAAAGCTGCGGCGCTACCGCAGGAAATTGTTCGGCCTGACCATCGACCCGGTACGTTTGCACCAGATTCGCCAGGAGCGGCGCCCCGATTCGCGCTATGCCCAGCTCGATACCTGCCGGCGCGAGGTGGCGCAGGCCGAGGCTCTGTTGCGGCGCGAAGGCGTGGAATTGCTCAGCACCACCCACGCCTCGATCGAGGAAATCGCCAGCCGGGTGATGGAACATCTTGGCATCAACCGCGAGATGTTCTGAAAGCGCACCCTGCGCATTTCGCTGGACTTCCCACGCTAAGCGTGGATCGCATCGGCGTCAATCCTGCACGTCGGTGAAATCGACGTGTAGGATCAAACCATGTGCAGCGCCCTGGTCCAACGTCGGCAGGTCCCCAAGCTCAGTCGTCTCGGCTGGCTGATGGGCCTGTATGCCGAAAACCACGCGCGCCTGCTGCGCCTGTTCGCGCCGCTGGATCTTGCCCGCGGGTTGTATCGCTCACAGGCGGGAGAGGGACCTGCACTGTATTTCATGGTCAACGAGCGCCATCCCTACACGATGGAACTGGGGCTGAGCTACGGGCTGACCGATCCGGTCACCGGCCTGCCGGATCCTTCGGCGAGCCTGCGGCTGTACCGCGATGCGCGCCAGCTCGAGGCCACCCACTGCTACGCCGGCCGGCGCTGGCAGGACGCGATCGGCCTCGACGCGCCGCCGCAGCGCATCCTCGACCACCGACTGCAGATGAACACCTTCCTCGGCAAATGGCTGCAATACCTGGCCGAGCAAGGCCACGGCGTGGCGACCCTGCGTCGGGTCGCGCGGACAGTTCCGGTGACGGGCTTGCCGGGCGGCGCACGCAAGGCTTGACCGACGCACGATTTGCCCGGACAATGCGCGTCTTTCCAGCCCGTGGGGCCATAGCTCAGCTGGGAGAGCGCCTGCATGGCATGCAGGAGGTCGCCGGTTCGATCCCGGCTGGCTCCACCAATTCGCTGCAGATTTTCCGGCCTGTCCCCATCGTCTAGAGGCCTAGGACACAACCCTTTCACGGTTGCGACCGGGGTTCGAATCCCCGTGGGGACGCCACTTCAAAGCCCGCGCAAGCGGGCTTTTTCGTGATCGGCAGCGGGGATGAGAACCCCGGAGGGGTTCGATCCATCCGCGCAGCGGATGCACACCTTCGATGCACGGCATCGAAGGCCCGAAGGGCGCGCCGCAGGCGCGTCATCCCCGTGGGGACGCCACTTCAAAGCCCGCGCAAGCGGGCTTTTTCGTGATCGGCAGCGGGGATAAGAACCCCGGAGGGGTTCGATCCATCCGCGCAGCGGATGCACAACTGCGGGTGACTCAAGCGTCGCGGTTGTGGCGTCGCAGTACGCGCTGTTTCTCGCGGTTCCAGTCGCGCTCCTTGCTGGCATCGCGCTTGTCGTGCGCCTGCTTGCCCTTGGCCAGCGCCAGTTCGGCCTTGACCTTGTTGGCTTTCCAGTACAACGCGGTGGGTACCAGGGTATAGCCGTCGCGCTGGATGCGGCCGGCAAGCCGATCGATCTCGTGTCGATGCAGCAGCAGCTTGCGGCTGCGTCGGTCGTGGGCGACGACGTGGCTCGAGGCCTGGATCAGCGGCGTGATCTGGGCGCCGATCAGGAACAGCTCACCTTGCAACACGACGGCATACGCGTCGCCGATGTTGGCCCGACCGGCGCGAATCGCCTTCAATTCCCAGCCCTGCAGGGCAAGACCGGCCTCGATGCGTTCTTCGAAGTGGTATTCATGGCGCGCACGCTTGTTCAGCGCGATGGTTCCGCCGCCAGGCGTATCCTTGCCTTTTTTCTTGTTGACCATGCCCGCATTGTCGCCGATCGCGCCGGAGTGCGGCGCGCGTTTGATTCAGAAATGACGATGGATACGCCCGAACCCGATCCCCTGCGCATCGAACTCGTGCGCGCCTGGCCGCACCGCTGCGAGCGGGTCGAGGTGGTGCTGGGTGCGGGGGCCTGCGTGGGCGATGCGCTGGCGGCCGCCGGCTGGCGTCTTCACGGAGAATTCGTCGCGCTGGCGGTGTTCAGCCTGCCGGCCACCGAAGCCAGCCTGCTCCACGATGGCGACCGCATCGAGCTGCTGCGCGCGCTGCGGCTGGATCCGATGGCGGCACGTCGGCGGCGGGCGGGGCAACGCTAGCTGGAGAGCTTCAGCAGGCCGGCGTTCCCGTGAGCCTTGAGCCGGTTCAAGCGGTTATCGCCGCTGCCGATTCTTCTTGTCGGCATCCGGATCCAGGTTCGGGCCGTAGTAACGGACCACATCACGCGAGAGCTGGGAGTCCTTTTCCGGGAAATACTCGCCTTCCCAGCGCACCAGCCGATCGTTGTCGAACCACAGGGTCAGGTTCTTGACCTGGGTCTGGTCACGCCGTCCCACGCGTTCGGTTGCCGTGTAGTCCCAGCGGTCATGGTGGAACGGATCGGCAATTGCCGGAGTGCCCAGAAGCGCCAGCACCTGCTGGCGATCCATGCCGGCCTGCAATTGTTCCACCGCCGCGGGTTCGAGCAAATTGCCCTGAAACACCGGCTGCCGGTACAGGTAGCTGCAGCCGCTCACCAGCAGGCTCGCGAGAAGGACGGGGAGCAGGGCGTTGCGCATCGGCAGGATGGGGCAGTGACGGAACGCCGATGATACACTGCCCGCGGCCGCAGTAAGCCAATTCGCAGGGAGTCGCCAGGCAGCACCGGCGATCCCGCGGTGTGGCTTTACGCGCGTTGGGATTGGAGCGTGCGGCTTGCGCACGGAGGACACGTCGATGCCGCGGGATCTTCGCAAAGCCGGCCTGAAGGTGACGCACCCGCGTCTGAGCATTCTGGAACTTCTCGAACACGCCAAGCCGCGGCACATGACCGCCGAAGACATCTATCGCCAGCTGCTGGCCGGTGGCGAGGAGATCGGCTTGGCCACCATCTATCGGGTGCTGACCCAGTTCGAATCAGCGGGCCTCGTGCTCAAGCACAATTTCGAGGGTGGCACCGCCGTCTACGAGCTGGACCGCGGCGAGCACCACGACCACATGGTCGATGTCGACACCGGCAAGGTGGTCGAATTCCACAGCGAGGAAATCGAGGCCTTGCAGGAACAGATCGCCGACGCCAACGGTTTCGAAATCGTCGGCCACGCGCTGGTCCTGTATGTGCGCAAGAAGCGTTGAGGCCCGGGACCCGGTTGGGCACCAGGTTTCAGCTTCAGCCTTCGATCAATTTGGCGGGGTAGTCCGCGGCATTCAGTGTCGCAATCGCCGCTTCGGTGCTGAAGTCGCCGCTGGCGCGGACTTCGCCCTTGCCGAGGTCCACTTCGACGACGGCCTTGGCATCGAGTGCGCGCAAGGCGCGGGTGACGGCATTCACGCAGTGCTGGCAGCTCATGTTTTCGACTTTCAGGCGCATGGTCGGCCTCGGGACAGGGGAACGAGCGGTGTATCCTGAGGCTTGCCACGATCGGAACGTCAAGCGCGAATTTCCGTTTGACCTTCCAACGATGTCAGGGGTCAGGCTCGCCCCGGACAGCCAAAGAGGTCGACAACATGCGCACGGACAGCCCATCCGGAACAGTACGCATCGGCATCACCGGGATGACCTGCGCGTCCTGTGTCACCCGCGTCGAAAAGGCGTTGCGCGGGGTGGAAGGCGTGCAGTCGGCCAGCGTGAATCTTGCCACTGAAACCGCCAGCGTCGAGGCCACGGAGGTGCCGATCGCGGCGCTGCAACAGGCGGTGGAACGCGCCGGCTACGGCATTGCCACCGATGAGCACGATCTCGCCATCGAAGGCATGACTTGCGCTTCCTGTGTCGGCCGGGTCGAAAAGGCGCTTGGCAAGGTGGAAGGCGTGCTGTCGGTCAGCGTCAATCTGGCGACCGAAACCGCCCGAGTGCGCAGCTTGCGCGGAACGCCGCGCAGTGCACTTGAAGCCGCTGTTTCTGCCGCCGGATACGGGATCAAGCCGCTGCAGGCGCAGGGGCAACCGTTGCCGGCAGTTGGCCGGGCAGGATTTTCACGCGAAACCCGCCACCTGCTGTTGGCGGCATTGCTGTCCTTGCCGCTGCTGTTGCCGATGTTGCTGATGCCGTTTGGCGTGCATTGGCAGCTGCCGGGCTGGGCGCAGTGGGCGCTGGCCACGCCGGTCCAGTTCTGGCTTGGCGCCCGTTTCTACCGGGCGGGCTGGGGCGCGCTCAAGGCCGGCAGCGGCAACATGGATCTGCTGGTTGCCCTGGGGACCAGCGCCGGCTACGGGCTGAGCGTCTACAACCTGTTCGCCGCCACTGCCACGCACCTGGGCTTGCCCTTGTATTTCGAATCCTCGGCTGTGCTGATCACCCTGATCCTGTTCGGGAAATGGCTGGAAGCGCGGGCCAAACGCCAGGCTACCGATGCCATTCGCGCGTTGCAGGCGCTGCGCCCGGAACGGGCGCGGGTGTTGCGCGACGGCGTTGAGATCGACCTTGCGATCAACGCCGTCAGCTTGGGCGATGTGGTGGTGATCCGGCCGGGCGAGCGCATCCCGGTGGATGGCATCGTTCTGGAGGGCAGCAGCCACAGCGACGAATCCCTGCTGACCGGCGAACCCCTGCCGGTGCCCAAAGCGCCCGGCGAGCGGGTGACCGGCGGCGCGGTCAACGGGGAGGGCAGGCTGCTGGTGCGGACCTCTGCGGTGGGGGCCGAATCGGCGCTGGCGCGGATCGTGCGGCTGGTGGAGGACGCGCAGGCGAAAAAGGCACCGATCCAGCGCATCGTCGACAAGGTCAGCGCGGTGTTCGTGCCGGCGGTGGTCGCGATTGCCCTCCTGACCCTGCTGGCATGGGGCTTGGGCAGCGGCCACTGGTCGCAGGGCATTCTCAACGCGGTGGCGGTGCTGGTCATCGCCTGCCCCTGTGCACTCGGGCTGGCCACGCCGACGGCGGTGATGGCCGGCACCGGCGTGGCGGCGCGCGCCGGGATCCTGATCAAGGACGTGGAAGCGCTGGAGGAAACCCGCCGCCTGCGCGCGATCGCCTTCGACAAGACCGGTACCCTGACGCTCGGCAAGCCCGTCCTGATGCAGGCCCAGGCGCTGGACGGCAACGAGAACCGGCTGTTGGAACTGGCCGCGGCACTGCAAGCGGGCAGCGAACACCCGCTGGCGCACGCCGTGCTTGAGGCTGCGCGAGCGCGCGGGATTGCCTTTGCCGCCGCCGAAGACGTCGCCGCCATCGCCGGGCGCGGGGTGCGCGGACGGGCAGGGCAGCGCCAGCTCGCGCTCGGCCACGCCCGCTGGATGGCTGAGCTGGGCGTGGACCTTGCCGGTCTGCAGGACTCTGCCGCCGCCGCATCGCGTGCGGGCCATACCCAGTCCTGGTTGGCCGAGGAAACCCCGCAAGGCTGGCGCGTGCTGGGGCTGCTGGCTTTCGGCGATGCCCCGCGGCCGCAGACGAGCGCGGCGATCCGCGAGCTGCACGCCCTCGGCCTGCGGACTTTGATGCTGTCCGGAGACAACCGCGCCGCCGCCGGTGCGGTTGCTGACCGGATCGGCATCCCGGCGGCTGACGTCCACGCCGAGGTGTTGCCGGAAGGGAAGGTGACGGTGATTCATGATTTGGCCGCCGAAAGCCCGGTCGGCATGGTGGGCGATGGCCTCAACGATGCTCCCGCGCTGGCGGCGGCCAACGTCGGCTTCGCCATGGGCAGTGGCACCGACGTGGCCATGCACGCCGCCGGCATCACCTTGATGCGCCCGGATCCGCGGCTGGTGGCCGACGCCATCGACATTTCGCGTCGCACCGTGCGCAAGATCCATCAGAACCTGTTCTGGGCCTTCATCTACAACGTGATCGGTATCCCGCTGGCGGCCTCGGGCCTGCTTGATCCGATGCTCGCCGGTGCGGCGATGGCCGCCTCCAGCGTCAGCGTGGTCGCCAACGCCCTGCTGCTGCGGCGCTGGTCACCGCGGGCGCGCAGCGAACCTGGAGAACCCGCCCCATGAATCGGAATGCAGTGCGCCCCGAGCTGGCAGATGCCTTGAGAGACGGCTTTCATAACATCGGACAAGCTTCTGAATTCAGTGGTATTTCAACAAAGATGATTCGTCACTATGAGCGCATCGGACTGATGCCGGAGGCGGTTCGCACCTACGCCAACTACCGGCTTTACAGCGCCGCCGACCTGCATCGTCTGCGCTTCATCCGTCGCGCCCGCTCCCTTGGCTTCTCGCTGGACCAGATCCGCGATTTGCTGACCCTCTGGGACGATCCGAAACGTGCCAGTAGCGAGGTCAAGCGCCTGGCCCGCGCCCATGCGGCCGAATTGGGCGAGAAGATCCGCGAGCTCCAGGCCATGCAAGCCACCCTGGAGACGTTGGCCAAGCGCTGCCATGGCGATGATCGTCCCAGCTGCCCGATTCTGGAGGATCTGGCCGAGGGCGGAGCAGGCGGGCGTTGATCCTCCATTTTGAGTCCTGTAAAACCACGCGGTTTCAGACTTTTACCCATTGTTTCTGCGGTTTTGCCTGATTGTCCTTCGACTGCTCAACCCGCAGGCTGGATCCAGTCAAGGCCATGCGCATGGGGAAGGGAATGTCGAAGCTGTTTTTGGCGCTCATCGCCGTTCTGCTCGCTGTTTGCCCAGGCCTCGCGCAGCGGGCCCGTGCCGAAACCCTGTACCGCTGCATCGGGCCGAACGGCAGCGTCAGCTACCAGAGTTCGTCATGTGCCGCCGGAACCCGGCTGGATCGAACCTTGGACTACCAGCCCGAACCAGCAGATCGAGCGCCCCCGGAGTCGCGACTTTACCGCTATCGTCCCGGCCCCTATGGCATTGGCGCAACGTCGCGCGGTCGCCGAAGGCCGCAGCGCAGCGCGGTTGCACCAAGTTCGAGCGCCTCCTGCCAGAGCGCCAAGGAGGGGCGACGCAGCGCTCTAGACCGTCTTGGCTTGCGCCGGACCTATGTCCAGCTCAGCCAGCTGGATGCCAAGGTGCGTGCGGTTTGCCATGGGTTTTGACGTCCACCTCGCCGCTTCCATACCACAGATTTGACATAATAGACATTATGCGAAATTAAATGGATGCGGCAGCAAAGTCATTTTATCGATGTTCTGTCATTCGGTTAAACATGTGATCGCCTCCGAGGAAACACCCCATCCCCAGCCAACAAACGCCCATTTACCGGCCAACAATCGCCCGCGATTCGTACCTCCGCTAAGAAAACTCCCGGGCAAACGAAAAGCCACCGACAACTAGCCCGAAATTTTCCATAAGGCGGTGCTTCGCAGCCGTAGGAATGGCAGGCACGACCCTATCAAAGTACTTGCCGGTAGACCGGCTGACCGCTGGAACGGACAACAACATGCCCTGTAACATCGTGATGGCTACGACAAGGCGCCCTGGTTTCGCCTGCGGTCCGACACTTGAGAGTACTTGAATGCGCCGAGGCTGAGTGGCGGTCACAACCTATTTGCTATTGGCAAGCTTAGATCGCTTCCTAGGCTTGTTTGGGGCCGCGTTTCGCCCCAAATTCTCTCTTGGTGATGCTCTTACCCGACGGATTGCTGCTTCAACGGCGGCAGAGACATCCTGAAGCTGGCCAAGACGACTTTCTGCTGCTTCCGCACGCGTGCGCAGTAGACTCAGTTCTCGCTGAGTGTCTTTTGCTTCAGCGCTGGCTTGATCAAGCAGTTGGCGCGCGGCTTTTTCGGCCACTGCGTGTACACGCCTCATTTCATTTAATTGGTTCTGCAGGTTCTTCGCTTCCTGGCGCGCGCGATCGACTTCTGTATTGGCCCGATCCTCGACGGCGCGAATGTGCTGCAGGAATCCCTCTCGTTCGGCATCAGCACATGTCTGCAGCGTCTGAAGCCGTTGTTCAAGTGACTGCCGGGAGGCCTCGGTTTCAGCTTCTCGTGCATTGGCGGAATCCCGCTGAAGGGCAAGTTCTTCAATTTGGGTCTCCAGGCGGGACACAAGTCGCGCCAGTTCTACCGATTGCGCCTCAGCGAGTTGTTTGGCAGCCAATGCAGTATCGGTGTCATTACGCAGCACTACTGCTTCAGCATCCAACGCCTCACGAGCTTTCAGCAGGGCATCTCGATCGGCGTGGAGGGCTGCGTGCTCAACCGAAAGCTCTTCCGCCAGACTCGCCCTGGCCGCCTCCAGCGCAAGGGACCACCACTGCCCGGCCGCACGGACGACAGCGTCAGGGGCATTGGGGACAGCCATGCGTGCGCGATGAGCGTCCAGTCGCTTGCCCAATCCCTGCCACCATGTCTCCAGCCAGCGCGTCACAGTGTTCGGTGACCCGGTGCCGAGATGTGCGCGGATTCGTTCGACGGTCGGGCGCTCGCCGGCCGCGACCAGCGAGTCAGCGGCGGTGTGAACTTCGTTTTCGGTAATTCCTCGAGCCATGAAACGTCTCCTACGCAGCCGCCCTACTCTGTTGATTCCATACCAACGATAAGGGATGATTATCGCTAGTACACGCCCAGTTGCATAACGTACATTACATAGTATGAAGCGAAATAGCACAGCACGTGCCTTTCCGGCGACGGCCGCCAACTTGGTGCTGCCCGAACAGCTGGCGCAGCAGGCCGCCGACGCGGTGCGCGAACTGCTCGCCGAAGCGGCCGCAGCCAACACCACCCGCAGCTACAGCACGGCGCTGCGCTACTGGGCCGGCTGGCACCAGGCGCGTTACGGCGTCGAGCTGGCGTTACCGGCGAGCGAGGCCGTGGTGATCCAGTTCTTGGTCGACCACATCCAGCGCAAGAACAAGACCGGCTTGGTCAGCGAGCTACCGCCGGCGCTGGATCACGCACTGGTGGCGGCTGGGCTCAAGGCCAAGCTCGGACCGTTGAAGCTCTCGACCGTGGTCCAGCGGGTGGCCGTGCTGTCGACCGCGCACAAACTCAAGCGCCTGGCCAATCCCTGTGAGCTGCCCAGCGTCCGCACGCTGCTGAGCCGGGCTCGGCGCGCCGCGGTCAAGCGCGGCGAGCGCCCGACCAAGAAGACCGCCATCACCCGCGTCGAACTGGAGGCCATGCTGGCCACTTGCGATGACAGCCTGGAGGGCCTGCGCGACCGTGCCCTGCTCTGCTTCGGGTTCGCCAGCGGCGGGCGCCGGCGCAGCGAGATCGCTGTGGCCGACATGCGGGACCTGCGCAAGGTTGGCGAGGACGGATACATCTATCGGCTGGAGTTCTCGAAGACCCAGCAGGCTGGGGTCAAGGCGGATTCGACCCCGGACAAGCCGATTCTGGGACGCAGCGCCGAGGCACTCTCTGCGTGGCTGGAGGCAGCCACCATCCAGGAAGGGGCGATTTTTCGTCGGGTATGGAAGGGGCGAGTCGGCCCTGCCCTGCTTCCTGGTTCGGTGGCCTCAATCGTGAAGCGCCGGGCCGCTTTGGCCGGGCTAGCGGGAGATTTTGGGGCGCACAGCCTGCGCTCGGGATTTGTCACTGAAGCCGGCAAGCAAGGCGTGCCGCTGCCCGCGGTGATGGCCATGACCGAGCATCGTTCGGTGGCGAGTGTGATCGGGTACTTTCAGGCAGGTGCTGCTGAGGACAATCCTGCAGCGCGGCTCCTGAAATAACGTCGCTTCGTGAACACGCGCGAGATCGACCTGCTCGCCGTTTTCCACCGCGTATTAGTAGAAGCTGGCATTGCCGCACAAAGCCAAGGACCTGAGCAGCGCAGACCGTGGCGGCGACGACCTGCGCAGGGGGATGCCGTCGGCACCGGTCTCAAGCAGCGGCCCGGCCTCACCACCAACAACCGCCTTGGGCTGAGCCGCAGGAAGCGTTTAGCCTATGCCGTTTTGGCGCCACGCCTGCCCCGCACGGGGCGGTCGAATTCTTCAGGATCAATACGTGATTCGCGATTACGAGCTCCACGGAAAGCAGATATTTGTCTTCAAAGAGCACAACTTGGCACCGCAAGCCTGGCGTCAATGCCGGCCTCTGCATGGCGCGCCCCCGGCGTTGCTGACGTTCGACCACCACACCGATACGCATTTGGCGTTTCTGCGTCACATGCATCGGCAGCGAGGCGGGATGACCCCCATCCCTTGGGAGGAATGCGTTGGGCTGGCCAACGCCTTGACGTCGGGCTTTCGCGACGCTGAAAACCTCGAGCAGGCCGTGCAACTGTTGCGCAACGACGAACACATCGACTTCGCGATCCGGGCCGGCATCCTTTCGCATGCCTACGTGATATCGCACGACACCAACCCGCAGTTTGAGATTCGCAGCGTCGAGTACCAACGCTGGTTTAACGAGAAGATTCGCCCAGAGAACCTAATGCGGGGCGTGGTCCCGCCGCGGCCGGAGGACCGCACGTACCACATGCCCAGCAACAATATCCTGTCATTGGGGTTCAGCCGAGATACGCGTAAAAATGCCCCACAGAACTCAAATAATTCTTTCGTCGTAATGACTTAGCCGATATTTTTCTTCTCGGCCGGTTGCGCCAGAAGATCGAGCGTCGGGCACGGTGCGCCTGTCACCACGTGGCGACACTCCTCCACCAAATGCTCAAGGTCGACTTCCAATTGTCGTAGCTCATCCAGACGCCGCCGTACCTCGGCCAATTTCTGTTCGGTCAGCCGCCGAGTCTGCTCGCAAGCGCGTTGGCCTTTGACCTCCAACAGCCCCGCTATCTCGTCGAGACTGAATCCCATCGCCTGTGCTCTGCGAATGAACTGAAGTCGGCCGACTTCGTTGGGCCCGTACCGGCGGACGCTGCCCATTGGGCGCTCAGGCTCCGGCAGCAGGCCTCGCCGCTGGTAGTAACGGACCGTTTCGACATGCACACCAGCGGCCGCGGCCAGCCGGCTGATTGTCATTACGTGGGTGGCCATCAGCTTGACTCCGTACTTAGGTACGGAGATTACCATGCGGGTATGGTCCAACCTCCCCCACAGTCCTCCCTGCCCGCCCTCTTGGGCGCCGCCGTCGCGGCCATTGGCGCGTCCGTGTGTTGCGTCGTGCCCCTGGTGCTGGTCCTGTTGGGTATCAGCGGTGCCTGGATCGCCAATCTCACTGCCCTGGACGCGTGGCGTCCGTGGTTCAGCGCGGCCACGTTGGTGTGCCTGGGCTGGGCGTTCTGGATGCTCTATGGCCCGGCCTCGCGCTGTCGCATCGACGGCGCCTGCGTCGATCCCTCGCGATTGCGACGCCGCCGGCGCTGGCTATGGATCGCTACCGGCCTGATCGCTCTGCTGCTGCTCTTTCCCTACTACATCGGTTGGTTCCTGTAGGAGTCCCACATGCGCAAGATTCTTCTCAGTTTGGTATTCACGGCATGGATGGGCTTGGCTTGGGCGGCTACCCCTAAGCAGGTCGTCCTGCAGGTGGAGAACATGACCTGCCCGGCGTGCAGCATCACGATCGAAAAGGCGTTGGATACAGTGCCGGGCGTGACGGCGAAGCGTATTGACACCCGAGCCGCCACCGTGACGGTGGCATTCGATGCCGAGCGCACCAACGCGGCCGCCATCGCGAAGGCCATCACCGACGCCGGTTTTCCAGCCACTGCAAAGGCGAAAGCGAACGGTGGCTGAGGTGCAGTTGCAAAGCACGCTCACGTGCCCGACATGCGGGCACCAGGCGACCGAAACCATGCCCACTACGGCGTGCCAATTCTTTTACGAGTGCTCGGCCTGCCACACGCTCCTGCGCCCGAAAACAGGCGATTGCTGCGTGTTCTGTTCCTACGGCACGGTACCGTGCCCGCCCATCCAGCAACATAGTCCCTGCTGTGGCAGTACCGGTTGACCCACGCTACGCCGCCAGGGCCAGCTCGATTTCGTACGGTTCCGGAAGCGCGTCCACGTCGATCAGGTAATCGCCGAAGCGCTTCACGTGACTGGTCACGTAGGGGCTGAGCGTAGCCACGTCCTCCTGGGTGATCTTCCAGCCAGCCCGTATAAGCGTCTTGATGATGCGGGTTTGTTCGACCACGTTATGGAAGATGACGGCGTTGGCGACCAGGTCGTTGTACTTGACTGCCTTCTCCTGCTCGAGCGGATCGTTATCGGCGATCACGCCCTCTCCGCCGAAGAAGAAATACTTGGAGAATCCGTTATAGGCCTCGACCTTGTTGGTGGAGGCGGTGATCTGCTCGCGCAGCTCGCGGTCGGAAATGTATTGCAGCAGGAACAACGTGCGTACCGCGGCCCCCAGAGCCCGAAAGGTCTGGTACAGCCGATTCTTGCGGCTGTAGTTGCCAAGCTTGCGCAGCAGTGTCGACGCCGCGATCTTGCCGGACTTGATCGACAGCACCACTTGCATCAGATCCTTCCAGTGGGTCTCGATCAAATCCCAGTCCACGTCTTCCCGGAACAGCGCGTCGATGTGCTCGTAGCGGCTGTCCTCCTCCGGACGGAAGAACCGGTAGTCGCGCCAATTGCGGATACGCGGCATCAGCTGGATGCCCAGTAGATGCGACAGCCCAAACACCGGCAACGATTGGCCCTGAGTATCGGCGTGGACGGTGTCAGGTTGGATATCAGAGGTGTTCTTCAACAGCCCGTCGATGATGTACACCGCTTCCCACACACCGCAAGGGATGAAATGACTGAAGAGCGCCACGTAGGTATCAGATACGTGGTGATAGGCAATGCCGCCGTAGCCGCCATAACGGATGTGGTATGACGCGAGCAGATTCTGGTCGTACAGGTCGTACTTGGTGCCGTCGGCCGCGGCACGCTTCCCGTCACCCCAGAGTTTTGGGAGTTGCAGGCCGGCATAGCTGTTGATGATGTCGCGACAGGCCGCTGCCAGCTTGTTCGCATCCACGTGCCGGCGATTGACGAACGACAGCATGTGCGCGGAAGCGGCGCCACGCAGGTGCCGTGCGGCTTGGGCCGGGCCAAGGTTGCAGCCATAGGTGAACGCCGTCAGCACGTAGCGCTCGGTCGGCTGGTCGATCTTGGTGTCGGATCCGGACAGCGGTCCGAAATGCCGCGGCCAGCCGGTCCAGTGGGCCACGTCGCACAGGATCTCGATGACGCTGCGCTCGCGCAGGCGGTCGAGGATCGCGGTTTCCAAGGCGCGAGCACCGCGGCTCATGTCCTTGGCCTTGTGGCGTTTGAGCACCGGCAACCCGTCGTCGTCGATGATCACCTGGCCGTTCTCCAGATAACCCTGGTCGGTCAGGTCTGCAACCTGCATCAGCTTGCTCTGCAGCGCATTGACGAATCCCACCGCAGAGGCCGGCAAGCCTACTTGGCGACAGTAGTCGTCCAGCAGCGGCTCGCACTGCTCCCAAGGCAGCAACTGCTGGCGGTAGTCGGCGTAGGTTTCCGAGCCGCGTACAGCCACGTCGCCGGATTTCAGTTCGTTGGCCAGCGAGGAGAACACGCACACCTCGAACAGGCGGCGATGGATGCGTTCCTCTCCCTGTTCGGTGCGGCGGGTAATGGTCTTTCGCCAGAGATGGGTCGTGAACGCCAGATCGACCGGTTCATCGAGCCAATCGCCGCGGGCACGCTCCTGCGACAGGATCAGCTCGATAGCATCCATCAACGAACGGTCTTCGGTGGTGGATTCCAGGTCTAGCCTGCGCACCATGCGCAGGATGGTGGCGCGGTGGCTCTTATAGAAAGGCCACAGCAACGGCAGATGGTTGTCACCGCTGTGGGCGGCGATGGCCTCGCAATCGGCCTGTAGGGTCTGGGCGCCCCCGCGCGTGTTGACCAGGCGGCGGATTTCCCGTCCCGCGTCGGTGTCGCCAGGATGGCGATCGAGCACCTGGATCACATCCGACATCGTGGCCACGATGGCCTCGGTCTTCTCGCGGTAGCGCGCATGCAGCCGCTCCAGTTCCTCTTTACCGCGGTTGTGGATGTTGCCCATGCGTTTGATGAACATTTCCGCCAGGTCATCGCGGGTTTGCACGCGGGCGCGGTGGATCAGGCACAGTAGTAGCGCGTGTCGCTTAGCCGGGCCGAAATCGCGCAGCTCGGCGGCGTCCAGCGCCCGGGCCTCGGCAGCAAAGTGCTTGCGTTTGAGTTCTGGCACCTCCGCCAGATGTTGCTCGTCGCCTACCAGCTCGCCTAACTGGGCGATATGATCGATCAGTTCCTGGAAGTGCTGCAGCGACGAGCGCTTGGGCAAGCGCTTGATGGCCTGCAGTAGGCTCTTGGTGCGAACATCGGTGACGACCAGAAGATCGTCCAGCCGTTGCTTCTCGTCCACCGTCAGACGGGCGTCGATGAGGGCGAAGTAACGACCGTTGACCAGGGTCCGAATCCGGCGCGCCAAACGATCCAGCGCAGAGAACGCGGGGAGCTCGATGCGGTCGCGCACGAGTTGCTCGATCGCCACGTTGATCAGATCGGCCGGATTGTCCATGACGGCCGCGGCTTGGTGGATGGCGCGTGCCGCCACGTCCAGGCCACCATCGGCGTAGGCGCGAACCTGCAGATAGGTCCGGATGCGCTGGAAATAGCGGTAGCGCTTGTTCGGCGCGATGTCGGCGGGCTTGACCTGGACCCGGTACCGCAAGGCATTGCGAAGGTGGCGGACGACCGCGGCGGGCACTTCATCAATTGCCGGGAAGTAGCCCAGTCGCTGGAAGGATTTGAGCAGGAGGGCCAAGGTCAACCGATGGCCGGGTTGCCGGGCGCTATCGGTGATGAAAGCCAATTCGGCGTCGGTCGGCGTGTAGGCCGTGACCAGTTCCCGGACGACCGGGTTGCGCTTGAATTGTGGGTACGCGGTCCGCTCGATCGACGCCATGCAGGTCCTTAGTCGGTCATGGGGATGGAAGTGTCGGCGCTGGCAGGCCAGCCTCGATGCGCTGGCGGGCGAATGGGTCGCCGCCATCGAGGTAGCGCATGGCCGAGTGCACGTCGCGCCAGCCGACGTACTCCATCAGCGCCTTGACATCCCACCCGTTGGCGTTGGCCCATCCAGCGAAACCGCGACGCAGGGAATGGCTGCTGTAGTCCTCGGCATCGGGAAGGCCGGCGGCCTTGAACAGGCGGCGCAGCAGCGGAATCAAACTGTTCGGATGCAGCGGCGTCTCGCTGACGTGGCCCCAGCGATCGACACCGCGGAACACCGGCCCCTGTATCAAGTCGGCCGCGGCAATCCATTCAGCAGTCGCAGTCACCGGACACAAGCGCGACAACGCCGGCACCTTGTACGTATTGCCCATGGCTTGGCGATCCCCCTTGCTGCGCGACAGGAAACAGGTCATGCCTTCACCGGGCACCAGGCGCAGGTGTTCGACCTGCACGCGGATCAGTTCGTCGCCGCGGAAGCCCCGCCAGAAGCCGAGGAGGATCAGGGCGCGATCACGCTGAAGGCGGAGTGCATCTGCGCAATCATCGCGTTCCCACGCAACTGCAATCTCGGTACCAAGCCAATCATCCACCTGGGCCAGTCGGGTCAACTGCAGCGGTTCGGCCTGCTTTTCGACCGAGGGGTGGAGGGTTTGAATGCCCTTGAGCACCTTGCGCACCAAGGGCGCCTTGGTCGGATCGACGAAGCCCTGTTCGGTATGCCACTGCGCCAACGCCGCCAGACGTTGCTTGAGTGTGTTGGTAGCCAGTTGGCCGGCGTACTCGGCCAGGTAACGGGCGACGTTGTCAGCGGTCGCCGGCAAATGACCACCCCACTCGACCTCGAAATGCCGCACCGCTGAGGCATAGCTCCGTCGCGTATTCTCGCGCGTGGCGGCTTCGAGGTACCGGTCCAGCGTCATACGCGGCACCGGGCAACGTCGCGCTTTGAGACGATTCCCGTGTCCCGCAGCGCATGGAGGATGGTGCAGCACTCGCGCTCGCCGCCGGCGCACTGGGCGATCACACGTTCCAGTTCCATGGCCATGCGCTGGAGTTCGTCGGTCCGCAGGTGAATGTCAGCCAAGTGCGTCCGTGCGATCGCATCGACATCGCCGCACGACATCTTGGAGTCGTCTTCCAACCGCAACAGGCTGCGGATCTCCTCCAGGCTGAAACCCAGTTCGCGCCCGCGGCTGATGAAGCGCAGCCGTTCCACCTCGGCCGGGCGGTAGGCGCGGTAGCCGCTCGCGGTTCGTGCCGGCGGCGGCATCAGCCCGACACGCTCGTAGTAACGGATGGTTTCCAGGTGGCAACCGCTGGCGGCGGCGGCTTCACTGATCTTCATGTGCATCCCGCTTGACTCTGTAGCTATTACGGACTTTACGCTGCACTTGCTCCGGTGCCAACTCAGGGACCGGCACCTTCTCTCGCGGCTGCCCATTTCCCTGCTTGCAGCTCTAATCCGCATGCTGCACCTGACTCCCATCCACGCCCTGCACACACACCGCTGAAGAACAGTGACCCTGACCATGAGTGATTGCAGTTGCCATCACGAAGCCAAGAATGCCGCGGAGCGTCGGGTACTGTGGGTTGCCCTGGCACTGAATGCGGCCATGGCAGTTATTGGTGGCGTAGCCGGCTGGATCGCACAGTCCGCCGGCCTGCTGGCCGATGCGCTGGACATGCTTTCCGACGCCACAGCCTATGCGATCGGGCTGATTGCCATTGGGCGGACCGCTCG
Organism: Thermomonas sp.; assembly: GCF_023953935.1. GTDB lineage: Bacteria > Pseudomonadota > Gammaproteobacteria > Xanthomonadales > Xanthomonadaceae > Thermomonas. The sequence continues at coordinate 54,042 of NZ_JAMLIW010000007.1, forward strand.
TTTCAAGGCCAATGCGGCCTGGCTGAGCGGCAGCGTGCTGCTGGTGCTCGGTGTGGGGGTATTGATCGAAGTGGGGCGTCGCGTGCTGCATGGCGCCGAGCCGCTGAGTGGTTGGATGATTGGCACCGCGTTGTTGTCGCTTGCGGTGAACGTCTACGTGCTGCGCTTGCTGGCGCCGCTGAAGTCAGGTGAGGTGCATTTGCGAGCAACCTGGCTATTCACCCGCGCGGACGTGGTGGCCAACGTAGGCGTGATTCTCGCCGGCGTGCTGGTGCTATGGCTAGGCTCGCCCTATCCGGACTTCATCATCGGCACCCTGATCGGCCTGTACGTCATCAAGGAGGCTGTGGAAATCCTCGGTGACGCACGGCGGGCGCGTCAGAAGGCGCGGAATCGCAGCAGCGCAACCGAGTAAGGGGTTCACCCCCGTTTTCACGGACACTTACAAGAAGGCCGATCGAGGCCATGAGGAGTGTTCATGTCAATGCGAAGGAAGTTCAGTGAGGAGTTCAAGCGTGGCGCGGTTGAGCAGGCCAGCCGGCCTGGCGTCAGTTGTGCCCAGGTGGCTCGGGAACTGGGGATTCGGGACAACCTGCTGACCCGCTGGAAGCGGGAAACCCAGAGCCAGGGCAAGGCGGCGTTTGGCGGTGCCGGCACGCCGCGGGACGAGGAATTGGCCCGTCTGAAGCGCGAGTTGGCGCGAGTACAGAAGGAACGCGATTTTTTGCGCGAAGCGGCGACGTTCTTTGCCAAGGGATCGTCCCGAGGTATCGGGTGATCGAACGTTGCCGCGAGGAGTTTCCGGTTCGGCTGATGTGCCGCTGCCTGCAGGTATCGGCCAGCGGCTACTACGACTGGAGCAAGCGCTTGCCCAGTGCCCGCCAGCATGACAACGCACGCTTGCTCAGGCGCATTCGGGAGTTGCACACGGACAGCCGAGGCACCTTGGGTGCCGGTCGGATGCAGGAAGATCTTGCCGATGAAGGCGAGACGGCAAGCCTGAACCGGGTGGCTCGGATCATGGCTGCCGACGGACTGCAAGGCTGGCCGCGACCGAAGCGGCGTGGTCAGCGCGGGAACCCCGCGCTGACGCCCTTGGGTGTGCGCAACCACCTGGAACGGGACTTCACCGCGCTGGAGCCGGAGACCAAATGGGTCATCGACATCACCGAGATCAAGACGGCCGAAGGCAAGCTGTACTTGTGCATCGTCTTGGACTTGTTCGACCAGCGCGTCGTGGGCTGGTCGATGCACCACCGGCAGGATCGACAGATGGTGATCCGGGCCGTGCAGATGGCGGTCTGGCAGCGTCAGGACAACCATCCGGTCATCCTGCACTCCGACCGCGGCAGCCAGTTCCGAAGCGGCGACTACCAGAACTATCTGGTGGCAAACAAGCTCGTGTGCTCGATGAGTGCCGTGGGCCATTGTGGCGACAACGCCGCCTGCGAGGGGTTCTTCGGCCTGCTCAAGCGCGAGCGTGTATACCGATCCAAGTATCCAACGCTCGCTGCCGCCCGGGCGGATGTGTTCGAATACATCGAGCGACGCCATAACCCAAGGATGCGACGCAGAGTCATCAGACAAGATCAGAAGTTTTCAGCTCTTTCCAAACCGTCCGTGATTTCGGGGTAGAACCCCTCCGAGTCAAGCTCTGCTACAAGCGACTCGTAACTGTACTTGGCCCGTCCACTTCGCTCACCTGCAACTAGCGCGCCCCTCAGCACCTCAAGCTTGCTCTCGGAGGTCTCAAGCAACCGCAGACCGGCGCGAACAACCTCGCTCGCTGACCCATACCGCCCGCTGCCCACCTGGCCAGCAATGAACTGCTCGAAGTGATCGCCCAAGCTAACGCTCGTGTTCCTAGCCATATCAATCTCCCACTGCTGTACCAGATTTTGGTATGCATCTGCACTAAAGTCAACCGGTGCCTAACAATTCGTTCAAGCCGACTCCGCTTCGTGGCCACCCCGTCGTGGTACGCTGACGCTACCACGCCGTTGTGGCCACTGCGCTGCGCGGCTTAACTCAGGCGTTAGGCGGCAGAGCCCGCATTTCGACCCTTGACAGTCCATATTTGTACTAGATACAATACGGCATGTGGACAATTCTGGAACACCGCCAAGCGGATAAAGAGCTTTCTTCCGGCCGTGTTCCAGCTGAAATCCTGAAACGCTACGAAAAATGGAAAGACATTGCCGCTCTCTCTGGCCCGCAAGGGCTCCACGCCATCAAGGGTTTCAGGGATGAGGCTCTCACCGGCGACTGGAAGGGATACAGATCATCCCGGCTGAATGAGCAATGGCGAGTCATCTACTGCATAGAAGCTGAAGTCATGATCGTTCAAGTTGTACGCGTCACCCCGCACGATTATCGGAAACGCTGATATGAGCAACCTAATTCCCGCCAAAAAGCGCATCGATGTAACGCCAGGTGAATCAGTGCGCATCATCCGTGAGCTGCAGGGCTTGAGCCAAACCCAGCTTTCTGCCCTGTGCGGCATTCCGCAGACGACCATCTCCAGTATCGAGAATGGCCGCGTCAATCTTGGCGTTGAGCGAGCCAAGACGCTTGGCGTTGCCTTGCATTGCCATCCCGCTGTACTTGTATTTCCTGGCTGGCAGCTAGAATCTGCCGCCTAACAATTCGTTCAAGCCGACCCAGCTTCGCGGCGGCAATGTGCTAAGGTTGGGTCGTTCTTGTTTGCCGCCGCTACGCCGGTCGGCTTAACTCAGGCGTTAGCTGCCCATTGTTGCTGTTTCGCCATCCCGGGGAACTCGCATGACTCAGGCACCAAAGTGGTTCAGGGTTGCTGCCATCGTCGCCCTACTCTGGAATATCCTGGGCTGTCTTGCTTTCGTTGCTGACCTGCAACTCAAGCCCGAGGACATCGCCAAACTTCCAGAGGCCCAACAAGCGCTGTACGCGTCTCGTCCCGCTTGGTCAATTGCTGCAACGGCCATTGCAGTCTTTGGTGGCACACTGGGCTGCATCGGTCTCATCCTTAAACGCAGGTGGGCGTTTGTCCTGCTTCTGCTGTCCCTACTTGGCATCCTCGGTCAAGACATCGCAATGTTCGTGCTGGCCAATACCGCAGAGGCTGCGGGAACCTTCGCGGTCGTCCTGCAATCCGTTGTGCTCATCGTTGGTGTCTGGCTGGTACTCCTCAGCCGCAAGGCAATGGCCAGCGGCTGGATTTCAAAGTCGGGCAGCTAACAATTCGTTCAAGCCGACCCAGCTTCGCGGCGGCAACGTGCTAAGGTTGGTTCGTTCTTTTCTGCCGCCGCTACGCCGGTCGGCTTAACTCAGGCGTTAGGCGCCGCTGGTGAAAAAAATTTTGCAATACAAAGTGGGTGTTTTGCGTAGTCAGTGGTTTCGCCCGTGTAGTCGCGCATAGCCAGCGCCGTTTCATCGGGCGCGGCCAGCACAGCGCACGCGTTGTCAGCACTCTCGCTCAGGCTAGGCACGCTCACCACGCTACCTTCGCACTGCGTGTTTCAGGCTCGCTCACTCAGCACTTTGGCGGCTAAGCGCGTAGGCCGTACGTTCGGGCTCGCGCCGCACGTCACGCAGCAGGTCAGCGCCATCCAAGCACTGTGGCTGCGGCTTCGGTTCATCTGGCTGCGGCAGCAGCAAAATCGGCCAGCCCGCGCCTAACAATTCGTTCAAGCCGACCCCGCTTCACGACGGCAATTTTTTCAGGTATGTTCGTGCTCTATTGCCGCCGTGCAGCGGGGCGGCTTAACTCAGGCGTTAGGGCGCTAGGAATTGTCACGCAAAATCGGATTGACACCACCGGTTCGAATGAATACTATACGTAGCTATGACAAGATCCGCATTTGAAGAAGCAGTATCTGCACTCGGCCAACCTGCGTACTTGGCAAATCGAGTAGCGATCTATCATGCCGATTGCTTGGAGGCAATGAGCAACTTGCCTACAAACTTGGTAGATCTAACTGTAACGTCACCACCTTATAATATTGGGAAGGAATACGAGTTCATCGCTGATCTTTCAAACTATATTTCTTGGTGCGCAAATGGATTGCACAGATCCACAGATCTCAAAAGCTAATGCTGCATTTGAAGAAGCTAATCTCGGCTATTTGACGGTACCGGAACATGGCCTTGCGGTTCCAATCCCATACCTCTTATGGGATAAGACCCCATTTTACTTTCTCCAAGAAGTAGTCTGGAATTATGGCGCTGGAGTTGCTTGCCGAACACACTTTTCCCAAGCTGCTTTGGTATGTAAAAAACCCAGACGACTACGTATTTAACTTGGACGACGTTCGAGATCCTGACGTTAAGTATCCAAATCAAAAAAAGAACGGCAAACTAAAGTGCAATCCAAACGGTAAGAATCCGAGTGATGTTTGGCGAATTCCAAAAGTAACGTCTGGCGCAAACCGAGCTTCCAAAGAGCGTACGCCTCATCCCGCACAGTTTCCTATCGAAATGATCACAAGGATTGTGAAGGCGAGTTCAAACAAGTCTGGCCTGATCCTTGACCCTTTTATGGGGTCTGGAAGCACTGCTGAGGTGGCACTCCGAGAAGGTCGATACGTAATAGGTTTTGAACTGGAAAAGCGCTACATCAAATACGCGGCAGAACGTCTTGACGAAGTCTCTGAGCGTATCGAAATGGCTAAAGCGCAAGGCACTTTATTTCGCAGTGAAAAGCGTCTCGAACTTTAGCTGGTAGGTTTCAGGAGCGAGTCTGGCTTGTTGCCCGGTCGCAGCAGCCTGCCCAATCCAGTCGGTGTGATCTAACCACCCAAAGCGGATTAAAAGAATCCTTGGCGCTCGCTCGCCTGGCAAAAACTGTTCAAAATTAACAGCAAGATAATAGCCATCTTTACTCTTGCTCTTTCCCGTTGGCTTCTGGGCATAACTGCGATTCCCAAAGATCTGGGTTGCATTTGACGATGTCTTGAGCTCAATCGAAAACTTATCGTCACTAATGCAAACAATATCTTTATCGTCCTTTTCCTCTTCTCTACGCCATTTCTTTGGGTGGGTCGCAACAACCTCAGCGGGAACTAGCTCATGAAGCAGCGCCCCGATAATTTGAGGCTTAGGAAAAATATGCTTTCCAATTTTTAGCCCATGCTTCCCTATAGAAGAGCTGAAGAGCGCCTCCCAAGCTTCGAGAACAAAGCCAGAAATCTCTTTCCGTTTCAGTGGGTGTTGATCGATCAGCTCCGAGGTCACCGACTTCCAATCGGCCTTTTTTCTCTTAGAGTACGGGGAGGCCATGGCGTTCAAAGTCCAATAAGCAAATCTGCGGGGGTTGCCTTCAGAGCCCGTGCAATCGAGACGATATTTTGAAGGCTAATATTTCTCTCGCCGCGTTCGACGGAGCCAATGTAAGTCCTATGTAGCGAACAGGCATCAGCGAGCTCTTCTTGGGAGAGCCCTAGCTTCGCTCTAAGCTCACGAACTTTGGCACCAAATGCAGCTTGGGGATTAGTCATGACGCGCAGTCTGCTTTCTGTGATAACTATAGGTCTACAGACTATGAGTAGCGCCCTAACAATTCGTTCAAGCCGAACCCGCTTCGCTCCGGCAACAGCGTGGCAGGTTAAGCTTGCCACGCCGTTGCCGGAGCTACGCAGGTCGGCTTAACTCAGGCGTTAGGCACCCAAAGAAAGAGCCCGCCGATCAAGGCGGGCCTTTCCGTATTACGCCCTATTTCTTCCCAGGCTTCGTCGGAGGGGGACGATTATGCTCCTTCTCCGTTTTCGCCGGGTGCGCTTTCGCATACTGCTCAGTCACAAAACGACCATTCACAGCACTGCGATAGTCCGCTGGACCCTTTGCCTTGCTCATGCTTGATTCTCCATGCCACGACAGTCCACGGTTTCGCCAGTTGTTGCGTACTCGCCCAAGGCATGCAACATTGCTCGGACGTGAGCTACCACGTACGCACCACCATGTCAGTTGGTAAGGATGCAGCTGCCATGCATACCAAACCCCCGGCCTAGGCTCCTATAGCGCGCCAACGCTGCAGGAGACATTCAATTAGTATCATTACTACTAACAAGCATGGGGCGCACAATTCCAGTATGCAAGGCTTGACTCTTCACTTGATTTCTGGTAGGGCGGCGCCTAACAATTCGTTCAAGCCGAAACTGCTTCGCTCCGGCAACGGCGTGGCAGAGAAAGCTTGCCACGCCGTTCCCTGCGCTACGCAGTTCGGCTTAACTCAGGCGTTAGGTTGCAATGGCAGATTTCAGGCGGCTCAAAGTGCAGACATCCCCATCGGCCAGGTGCCTGTTTTCTTCCAGCGTCAGCCTGATTTCGCGCTTGAGCCTTTGCACTTCATCGGCCAGTTCGTCCGGCGTGTCGCAGCCAAGGAACGTAACGCCAGCGCGCTCGGCGGCAATACGCATCCGTTCCTCGTCTGCCTTCAATGCGCCGCGCAGCTCTCGACCCGCCATTTCGGCAATCACGCCTGCGAAGATCAGCATGCTTGTCGTCGTGACATATGTCCTGTCATCGCTTGGCCATTCAAAAAATGCGTCGGCCTCTTCTTTGATTCGTTGCTTATCCATGTGGTTTCTCGCGTTGCAACCTAACAACTCGTTCAAGCCGACCCAGCTTCGCGGCGGCAACGTGCTAAGGCTGGGTCGTTCTTATCTGCCGCCGCTACGCGGGTCGGCTTAACTCAGGCGTTAGCTACTTATGAGACTCCTCAACATCCTGTTGGCAACAGCAACCCTAATCATGAGTTCCGGCGCCCTAGCCGACGGGTGGCGAGACAGGGAGGGCAATCCAGTTCCTGATTCGGCTTCATCAAAATCCAAGGACGGGTTCGCAGCCATGTTGCTGGTGACGCCGGACAAGGACTGGCAAGAAAAATGGAATACACCACCAGAAGTAGCCCCGCACTTCTCCACCGCCAAGGAAGTAGAGGCAGGAGGTGAGGTGTTCATTCTTTCATTCCTCGCCAACCCACGGCTTGACGTGAATGGAATGGCAAACGTCACATGTGATTTCTGTCGTCATTCGACCGGATGGATCAAGCATCAACGAACTCGACATGCCTTGCTGTCTCAAGCTGACCACAGATCCGAAAAAGCGTCTATTTGTCGTCTGCGTCACTCAAGTACATAGCTGAGCCGCAAGATCCCCGTGGAAAGTGGCTAGTCAACGTCAAGTTGCGTGACAATATCCGCGGGATCGAGATTCCGTTAGAGACATCCTTTACGGTTTTGATAAGCATTAACTCCGGAAATATCTATATTCAAGCCGACGCCGCTTCGCGGCGCAAAACACTCAGGTGAGGCCAAAGGAAACTTCGTGGCAATGCAGGCTATTTCACGAGCAGTCACTGGTCATATCGGGCTTGGCGCTGCATTTACGTTCCTAGTTGTAGGTGCGGTAGCAATTTCTTTCGCACTGTCTGCAGGTATCTATCTCGCAGCAAAAGGCAATGGAGCATCAACGACTGCCGTCGGGTTGCTCTTGTTTAGCCCTCTGGTGGCTGGTGCGGCTCATTCAATCCTTTCTGCCCGCGTCGCCGTTCATTAAGACTTCCTCATCAAAACCGCCACTCATGCGCACGTTCGCAATATTTGCTGCTGGCGCGTATTGTTTGCTTCAGTTCGCAACGCTTGCTGTGGGCTTGTTTGCGATTCACGAGTTTGGCCTCTAACAATTCGTTCAAGCCGAACCCGCTTCACGGCGGCAAATTTTTCAGGTATGTTCGTGCTCTATTGCCGCCGTGCAGCGGGTCGGCTTAACTCAGGCGTTAGGCACTACTAATGAGCAATGACGTAATCTCACACAACGAAATGTGCCGCCGCGAGGGCGTAAGCCTTCAGCGTGGCATGAATTTCGGATTACGCGGCAATCACTCCGTGATCCTTGCCTCGGTCAGGCCAAACTCCCCTTATGCTGACCGACTCGAGGACGAGGGCTCTACTCTTATCTATGAAGGACATGACCATCCTCGCGGAGTAGCCTCCCCAAATCCCAAGCTCCTAGATCAACCGGAGTTCCTGCCCTCTGGCCGGCCAACGGAAAATGGAAAGTTTCATGCTGCAGCGCAAGCGTTCAAGCGCGGACAGCGGCCGCCTGAACGGGTTCGTGTCTACGAAAAACTAAAGAAAGGCATCTGGTCATATAACGTGTCTTCCACTTAGTTGACTCATGGGTGGAGCGAGACGCCCACCGAGCCGTATTTAGGTTTAATTAGTGGCCGTCGAATCGGACGAAAACTTTTGACCTGCCGCCAGGCCTACCGCCGAACATCGCCGGCTAATCCCTACCGAGGTTAAAGTCAAAGTCTGGAAGCGTGATGGCGGGAGGTGCCAAGAGTGTGGTGCCACCGATGAGCTGCACTTCGACCATGTACTTCCATTCTCACTTGGTGGGTCATCAATCACGGCTGAGAACGTGCAATTGCTATGCGCAAGGCACAACATCGCCGACAACAAGATGTCTAAGAGTGTAGTGCTACTTCACAATTCGTTCAAGCCGACGCCGCTTCGTGGCAACTCTCGCGTGCTTACGCTACGCTGGCACGTTCGCCGCCGCTACGCAGCGCGGCTTAACTCAGGCGTTAGCCCTAGGTGAGGCAATGAGAGCCGGTGACGAGAGGTGGCACGAGGTATTCGAGCGAGATCGAGGTCACTGCCGTTACTGTGGCTGCGACTTGCTGGCGACCTTCGAGCATTACTACTTCGCGGAGGTAAGACCATCTTCTCCCTTGGTCGGCCCCGGATAGAGATGCTCTGGTCAATCTTGTACTAGCTTGCCGCTTGTAATGGACGGCTCTCAAGAGCGCACTCTCTTGGCCACATCACATTTGAGTCGCGCAAAGCCTATCTTCAGCAAGACCATCTGAGCATCGGCACTAGGAGAATGTATGGGGTTCACCCCCGTTTTCACGGACACTTACGAGAAGGCCGATCGAGGCCCTGAGGAGTGTTCATGTCGAAGCGAAGGAAGTTCAGCACTGAGTTCAAGCGTGGTGCGGTTGAGCAAGCCAGCCGGCCAGGCGTCAGCTGTGCCCAGGTGGCGCGGGAACTGGGGATCCGGGATAACCTGCTGACCCGTTGGAAGCGGGAAGCCCAGATGCAGGGCAAGACCGCATTCGGTGGCACCGGGACGCCCCGGGACGAGGAAGTGGCGCGTCTCAAACGCGAACTGGCCCGGGTGCAGAAGGAGCGGGATTTTTTGCGCGAAGCGGCGACGTTCTTTGCCAAGGGATCGTCCCGAGGTATCGGGTGATCGAACGTTGCCGCGATGAGTTTCCGATTCGACTGATGTGCCGCTGCCTGAAGGTATCGGCCAGCGGCTACTACGACTGGAGCAAGCGCTTGCCCAGTGCCCGCCAGCATGACAACGCACGCTTGCTCAGGCGCATTCGGGAGTTGCACACGGACAGCCGAGGCACCTTGGGTGCCGGTCGGATGCAGGAAGATCTTGCCGATGAAGGCGAGACGGCAAGCCTGAACCGGGTGGCTCGGATCATGGCTGCCGACGGACTGCAAGGCTGGCCGCGACGAAACGGCGTGGTCAGCGCGGGAACCCGCGCGCTGACGCCCTTGGTGTCGCAGCCACCTGGAACGGGACTTCACCGCGCTGGAGCCGGAGACCAAATGGGTCATCGACATCACCGAGATCAAGACGGCCGAAGGCAAGCTGTACCCGTGCATCGTCTTGGACTTGTTCGACCAGCGCGTCGGGCTGGTCAGTACCGCGGCAGGATCGACAGATGGTGATCCAGATTGCGAATGTCTGGCAGCGTCAGGACAACCATCCGGTCATCCCTGCGCTCCGACCGCGGCAGCCAGTTCCGAAGCGGCGGCTACCAGAACTATCTGGTGGCAAACAAGCTCGTGTGCTCGATGAGTGCCGTGGGCCATTGTGGCGACAACGCCGCCTGCGAGGGGTTCTTCGGCCTGCTCAAGCGCGGCGTCATATACCGATCCAGAGTATCCAACGCTCGCTGCCGCCCGGGCTGGATGTGTTCGGCTACATCGAGCGACGCCATAACCCAAGGATGCGACGCAGAGTCATCAGACAAGATCAGAAGTTTTCAGCTCTTTCCAAACCGTCCGTGATTTCGGGGTAGAACCCAAGTTCTACTTCTCAGGTGTGCGCGATAGGGTGGAGCTTACGCATCGACCACACCTGGTTGATCGCGGTCGGCACCGCCAGCGGCTGCGGCGTCTCCCGCACCAGACGTTTCCTCGGCTTGATCCGCAGGTTCAACTCCAGCTCACGGTAGATGCGATACACGCGTTTGTGGTTCCAGCCGAAGCCCTTGACGTTGCGCAGGTGCAAGAAGCACAACCCGAAGCCCCAGTCACGGAACGCCGTGGTCAGTCGGAGCAACCAGTCGGCGATCACCGCGTCCTCGTCCGGACGCTGCGCCACATAGCGGTAGCAGGTCTCGCTGACGGTGAACGCATGGCAGGCCTGCCGGATGTTCATGGCCTTGTGTTCCACCGCCCATCGGGCCATCTCCCGGCGCTGAGATGGCCTCACCATTTTTTTGACATCGCCTCCCGAAGCACATCCGCGGTCATCTGTGACTCGGCGTACATCTTCTTCAGGCGTCGGTTCTCGTCCTCGAGTTCCTTGAGCCGCGCCATCAGCGAGGCGTCCATGCCGCCGAACTTGCTGCGCCACTTGTAGAACGTCGCCGAACTGATGCCGTGCTCGCGGCACAGCTCCGGCACGGGTGTGCCGACCTCGGCCTGCTTGAGTACGGCAATGATCTGGCTGTCGGTGAAACGGGACTTCTTCATGGAACCTCCTCGGGAAAGACTACGAGAAAATTCCACTTCTGACGTCAGCTAATTGGTGGGGGGATTACCCGGGAGCCGAACCGCGCAGACATAGCCGGTGCTGCGCTCCACCAAGGTCAGGAGGCGGGGGCGTTCTCTGCTGGGGCCCATGACCGTATCGCCTCCCCAGTGGCCAATCTCCTGTCGTTCCTCGACCGCAGCAGGGCGGCTGTCAATCATCGGCTTGCCGCCAAGTTCCCATTTATTTTTACGTTCGATTGCGGCGGCATTTGCCGCCTTGCCGGAGCTGTTTGAACAGGGCGTGCTTAGCCTGTCCCGCATGCAGCATGTCTGGAGTGTAAAAACCCCGATGTTCTATGCCCCCGGTTTGACACTGCGCCGCAGCTGCGTGGTCGCCGCTCGCATGCCTCCGGCGGCGCGAAGTTGTGCGTCCACGGCCACAACTGCGGTCATGTTCACGACACGGCGCGAACTGGAGGCCGGCGTCAGGATGTGCGCGGCTTGATCCAGGCCCATCAGGATCGGGCCGATCGCCACGCCGCCGGTCATCACCCGGATCAGGTTGTAGGCAATGTTGGCGGCATCAAGGTTGGGCAGTACCAGCAGGTTGGCGCGGCCTTTGAGCGTGGTGTTCGGGAAGATGCGCTGGCGCAGGGCTTCGTCCCAGGCCGTGTCGGCCATCATCTCGCCATCGACCTCGAGTTCGGGCGCGCGTTCGCGGAGGATTTCGCAAGCCCGGTGCATCTTGGTGGCACTGGCATCCTGGTGGCTGCCGTAATTGGAATGCGACAACAGCGCCACCTTCGGTTCGATCCCGAACAGCTTGAGCCGCATCGCGGCTTGCAGGGTGGATTCGGCAATTTTCTCCGCTGACGGTTCGAGATGTACGTGGGTATCGACGAAGAACCAGGCACCGGCGTCGTTGAGTACGCCGGTCATCGCGGCGGTGCCCTGGGTGCCAGGTTCGAAGTCGAAAATGCTGTGCAGGTAGCCCAGTTTCTTGTGGTAGCGGCCGACCAATCCGCAGATCAGGGCATCGGCTTCGCCGCGCTCCACCATCATCGCCGCGATCAGGGTCGGGCGCGAACGCATCAGGTTCTTGGCTGCATCCGGGGTCACGCCGCGGCGTTCGGTCAGGGCGTGGTACTGGCGCCAGTACTCGTCGAAACGTGGGTCATCACCGATGTTGGTCAACTCGAAATCCACCCCGGCGCGCATCCGCAGGCCCAACTTTTCGATGCGGCTTCCGATCACCTCCGGACGGCCGATCAGGATCGGGAACGCCAGCTTCTCGTCGATCACGGTCTGCACCGCGCGCAGCACCACGTACTCTTCGCCCTCGGCATAAACCACCCGTTTGAGGTCGGCGCGGGCGCGATCGTAGACCGGTTTCATCATCAGGCTGGTGCGATAGATGAACTGGCCCAGCTTTTCCGTGTAGGCATCGAGATCGGCCAGCGGACGCTCGGCCACGCCGGAGTCCATCGCCGCCTTCGCCACCGCCGGTGCCAGCTTGGTCAACAGGCGCGGGTCGAACGGACGCGGGATCAGGTACTCGCGGCCGAAGCGCGGAATTTCCCCGCCATAGGCGCTGCCGAGGTCGGACGCCTCCTGCCGCGCCAGTTCGGCGATCGCGCGCACGCAGGCCAGCTTCATCGCCTCGGTGATCTCGGTGGCACCGACGTCGAGCGCGCCGCGGAAGATGTAGGGAAAACAGACCGCGTTGTTGACCTGGTTCGGGTAGTCGCTGCGCCCGGTGGCAATGATCGCATCCGGGCGCACTGCAAGGGCGTCTTCGGGAAGAATCTCCGGGTACGGATTGGCCAGCGCGAGGATGATCGGGTTCTCCGCCATCGTCGCCACCATCTCCGGCTTGAGAATGCCACCCGCCGACAGGCCGAGGAACACATCGGCGCCCTCCACGATCTGCGCCAGGGTGCGCTGGTCGGTATTGCGCGCATAGCGCGCCTTGTCGGGGTCAAGATGGTCGCGCCCGACATGGATCACGCCCTCGCGATCGAAGGCCAGGATGTTTTCCGGCCGCATGCCCAGCGCCACCAGCATGTCGAGGCAGGCGATGCCGGCCGCGCCAGCGCCGCTGGTGGCCAGCCGCACGTTCTCGATCTTCTTGCCGGCCACGTGCAGGGCGTTGAGAACGGCGGCGCCGACGATGATCGCGGTGCCGTGCTGGTCGTCGTGGAACACCGGGATGTTCATTCGCTCACGCAGCTTGCGCTCGACGATGAAGCACTCCGGTGCCTTGATGTCCTCGAGGTTGATGCCGCCGAAGGTTGGTTCGAGGCTGGCGATGATGTCGACCAGTTTGTCTGGGTCGCGTTCGTTGATCTCGATGTCGAACACGTCGATGCCGGCGAACTTCTGGAACAGGATGCCCTTGCCTTCCATGACGGGCTTCCCCGCCAGCGGGCCGATGTCACCCAGGCCCAGCACGGCGGTGCCGTTGCTGATGACTGCCACCAGGTTGCCGCGCGCGGTGTACTCGCTGACCAAGCGTGGATTGGCGGCGATTTCCTCGCAGGCGAAGGCCACACCCGGCGAATAGGCCAGCGCCAGGTCGCGCTGGGTCACCATGGGCTTGGTGACGGCGATCTTGATCTTGCCTTTGGGTTCGAGGCGGTGGTAATCGAGGGCGGCCTGCTTGAGGTCTTCGCTCGCGCGGCTGTCTGACATGGGGTCTGTCCGATTTCTGGTCCGGGCCAATGATGATAGCGACTTGGCCGTGGCGGGGCTGAAGCCGGCGCAACGGCCGGCCTTGTTGCCGGCGTTGGCGCGGCATGCCGCAGAGCCGCTGCTGCGGCATCGGGTGCTGTCGCGAAACCGCATGCCCGGGATGTCGAGGGCATCCGAAACAACCCGGACACGGAAAGTTCAGATATCCGTCACCGAATCCATCGCCATGACCTGATCCAGCCGGATCCGGTTGGCGAACAGGGAAAACGCCAGTGCACCGGCCAAGCCGTTTGCGCGCGCCACCCATTCCGGCAGCCAGCGCGGCTCGGCCAACCCGCCCTCGCCGAACAGCGGCGCGAAGCGCTGCACGTCGGCCAGCGTCATCTTGCCGGCGAACAGCATCCGGCACAGGCGCAGTTTCCCGTTCTTGAGCGCCCAGCGGAAGAAGGTGTGGACGCCGATCAGGCCACGCAGGTACACGGTGTCCTTGGTGAAGGCGTAGCCACCGCTGGTGGGGACACCGCGAAAGACCCGCTGCGCCGAGGTGAAGCTCTCGACCTCGGTTTGCCCGGCGTCGAGGAAATAGCGGAACACCGCCATGAAATCGGCGCCTTCCTGCGCCATCGCCACCGCCTCGATGCGCAGGCTGACCCGCTTCATGCGCTCGATATCGATGCTGCCGGTGATCTGCTCGGCGAACACCGCCAGCCCTTCCTGGGTCGCGGTGGTGCGCGGCGAAGACAGCGCCAAACTCGGCAACACGGTCTGTTGCTGGCCGTTGAGTGCGGTCAGCGAATGCACGAAGGCTTCGTGCTGCAGCAATTGCTGCAGGTCGTAATCGGAAAACGCGGCGCCGGTGCGCACGCGGATGCGGGTGGCGCCGGCAGCCGCCTTGGCAATCAAGTCGGGATCCCGCTCGACCGTGATCACGCGGCCATCGAAGAAATCGTCCAGCCTGGCCTGCAATTGCAACACCAGGGCGGTGGCGGAAATTTCCACCTGTTCAGACGGTGCCAGCAGTTCGCGGTCCATTTCATCGGCCACGCTGATGAAGTGGTTGGCCGCTTCCCGCGTGGTCGCGCCGCCCGGAAGCACCCGGTCGGGTCCGCCAAACAGGGACTGCGACAATTCCGCAACCTTCGGCGAACCCAGGCATTCGAGCAGCTGCGCCGCCAGGTCCCAGTCGCGCGCCGATTCGAGAAGGTACTGGCCCAGCGGGTGTTCCGGATCCGCCGCGGCGATGATTGCATCGAACTCGCGTCGGGCCGCGCTGAAGTCGCGCTTCGGATAGTCGTAGGCGGGCAGTTGCGCCTGGCCGCGGGCGTAAGCCGCGAGGAACATGTCACGCTCACTGGCCGGCCAGCTCGCGTAGCTGAGCAGGCGGATGCCCTTGGCCGCGCGTGCCATGCGCGCATCGAGCGCGGCGTGGTGGCTGATGGCGTCAGTGCCGGCCATGTTTGTCGTCCAACCGCTTGTGCAGCGCCTTGGTTTGCACGCGCGCATCGGCTTTTTGCGCCAGTCGCATCGCCAGTCGGCCAGCCGCACCATCCACTTCATCGGACAGTTTCAGGAAATTGGCCACGCGCTCGCCCTCCAATTCACCCCGCTCGACCGCCGCGCGCACCGCGCAGCCAGGCTCCGTCGCGTGCTTGCAGTCGCGGAACCGACACTGCGCTGCCAAGGCCTCGACGTCGACGAAGCTTGCCGCCACGGCTTCCTCGCCGGTGGGTTTGAGCTCGCGCATGCCCGGCGTATCGATGAGGCAGGCGCCCGCGGGCAAGGCAATCAGCGCGCGGTGGGTGGTGGTATGGCGGCCGCGCGCATCGTGCTCGCGCACCGCGCCGGTCTTCATTCTTTCAACCCCAAGCAAGGTATTGGTCAAGGTCGATTTGCCGGCACCGGAACTGCCGACCAGCACGATGCTGCGGCCTGCGCCCAGCCACGGCGCGAGTACGGCGACGCTGGCGCGATCCTTGGCATTCACCGCGTGCACGGGCACGTCCAGCGCACGCAACGCGAGCAGTGCGGCCTCGGCATCGGCACCGTCCTTGTCGGCCTTGGTCAGCACCACGACCGGCTGCACGCCGCTGCCGGCCACCAGAAGAAGGTAGCGTTCGATCCGGCGCGGATTGAAGTCCGCATCCAGCCCGCAGACCACGAACACGGTATCGACGTTGGCGGCGATCACCTGCTGGCGATAGTGCTCGCCGGCGGCGCCGCGCTTGATGGCAGAGTAGCGCGGCAGCAGGGCCACGATCCGCAGCGCGTTCGGCGCCTCGCCTGCCACCAGCACCCAGTCACCCACCGCCGGCCGCGCCTCGGGGCTGAGTGCATCCTTGCGATAGCTGCCGGCGTGCTGCCACTCGGGCAGGGATTCGGCCGGGTGCACCTGGTCGATGCTCTCCGACACGCGATAGCCGCTGCGGTGCTGCGCCACGATTCGTGCCGGACGTGCCTGCGCATGCGCTGCCAGCACCACGTCCCAGCCCGGCGGCAACGCGTCAGGCGTCCAATGCCAGCCGATGGCAGCCAAGGCAGGGGGCGGTGAGCTCAAGGGCATGCAGCATCGGTTTCCGGCAGGGTGTGGGCCCATTGTCATGCAAAAGCGCAGCGCCGGCTGCTCGACACATCAGGCAACGCCGACTTGATCAGCGTTGCCCTCATATCGGGTTGGCCGCACGCGCGACCCGGTTGCGTCCACCGGCCTTGGCCTCATACAGGGCCGCATCCACGATTGCGAGCAGACCATCGACCCGATCATCGCTGTCGGGCACGACGCTGAACACACCTGCACTCATCGTCAGCGTTTCCACATCATTGCCGATTGCCCGCGGCGGCAGCGCTTCCACCGAAGCACGCATCCGCTCTGCCACTTCCATCACCTCCGCAAGCTCTGCCGCCACCAGCAGGCAGACGAACTCTTCGCCACCAAACCGTGCGACCAGGTCGCCGGGCCGCACGACGGCGTTCAACGCATGCGACACCGCCCGCAGCGCGACGTCCCCGGCGAGATGGCCATGCCGGTCGTTGTAGTTCTTGAAGTGGTCGATATCGACCATGATCAGGCCCAGCGGCAGTTTCTGCGCGGCGGCGCGGGCGATTTCCGCTTCCAGCACTTCGGTCAAGCGGCGCCGGTTGGCCACCCCGGTCAATGGATCGAGATAGGACATCGCGGTCAGCCGCTCATTGGCGGCGCGCAGCTCCCGGGTCCGATCGGCCACGATCCGCCGCAGCTGCCGTTGGCGCGACCGCAGTCTTCGGTTGTAGGCCATGACCAAGGCGATGACGGCCAGCAGCGCCAGCAGCGCCAGCACGGCCTGTACCCATCCGCGCTGCCACCACAGTGGCGCGATGGTGATCGCCGGCATCACCAGGGTTCGGGTGCTGCCGTTGAAGTCGCGGGCTTCGATGCGCAGGGCGTAGCGGCCGGGTGGCAGGTTGGTGAACACCCGCCGACGCTCCTCCGACCATGGCGTCATTTCGGTCTCGTAGCCTTGCAGCCGGCTGCGGTACCGGGTTTCGTCCTCGCGCTGGCCGCTGAGCAGGCTGTAGTCGATCTCGACCCGGTGATCGCCGGGCGCCAGGTGCAGCGACGCCCGATCCGGAAGCGCCCGGGTCACGCCATCCACCCCCAGCGCCGTGACCAGAAGCGGCCCCGGAGCGGACGCCGGGCGCGCCTCCAGCGCCGGATCGTACATTCCCAGCCCGCCCATGGTCCCCACCCAGTAGCGGTCATGGACATCGACCTTCTGCGCGCCGATGTTGCACTCCTCGTGGACCAGGCCATCGCGGCGTCGGTACACCCGGGATTGATACCCGCCGCGGCCATCGGGCGTCAGCCGCTGGATGCCGTGGTTGGTGCAGATCCACACCCGTCCCCGGCTGTCGGGCGCGATGCTGTACACCATCCGGTTGGGCGGCGGCGGAATCCCGTTTGGATCCAGCAGCTGCGGGCGCATCGGATCGGTCACATCCAGGCGCGAAATGCCGTTGTGGTTGCTGCCCACCCAAAGCTGCTGCGTCTGGCCCGCGCGGATCAGGGCCATGCCGATGTGCGGACCGCCGGGCAAGCCTGGAACATCCCGGATCAGGGTCCAGGTTTGGCCATCGAAGCGGGCCAACCCTTGCCGCGTCCCCGCCCACAGCCAGGAGCGGCCGCTGGCGTCGATCTGTTCGCTCAGATCGTATACGGTCCACGCTGCCTCCGCCCCCTGCGTCCGATACGCCGTCCAGCGTCCATCGCGCCAGCGGAAGATGCCGCCGCCGCGCACCCCCACCCACCACTCGATCGCTCCGTCGATGCGGCGCGCCAGCATGGAGGAGGCATACACATTGGGCGCAATCGACCAAGGCGTATCGAAAGGAACCAGCTCAAATCGATCATTGATTTCGTACAGCGAAGCCCCGACGAACGCGACCAACCGATGGGGTCTCCCATCCGGACCCGGCAAGCGAAACAAGCCGCTCACCGTGCCCTGCGGCAATGCGCCGTTGGCGGCATTGAAGTGGCGCCATTTGCCCGCATCGAGCAGGGCCAGCCCGGCGACCGGCGCAGCCACCCACAGCCGCTCCCCGCCGCGGCCATCGGGCTCGACGATGACACCGAAAACGCCGTTGCCCTGTTCGCCCATCCGCGTCACCACGGTCCACGGGCCGCGCCCCAGGGTTGCCCGCACCATGCCCTGTTCGGTGGCCAGCCACAGCGCCTGACTGCCATCCGGCAGGGTCTGGACCATGACATCCTTGATGACGTCCGACGGCAGCCCGTCGCGGCGGTCGTAGCGGTCGATCCGCTCTTCCGGCCCATGGATCCGCAGCAGCCCCGCGCGCGTGGCGATCCACAGGTCGCGCTGGCCGGTTGCACCGCGGGTTTCGACCATCTTGTGCATCGAGGTCGCGGGCACGCCCGCTTCACCGGGCTTCCAGACCCGGATGCCGTCATCGCGCAGCCGCACCAGGCCGTTGTTGTAGGGAATGAACCAGAGCTCTTCCTGCCCCGCATCATTGCGGCTTGCAAACAGCCGCCCCGGAATCAACCGGTCGATCACCGGATGGTGGAAACGCTGCCACGGCCCGAATCCCGCCGGTTCGACGCGTCGATACCACAACCCGCCGTTGATATCCCCCAGCCATTGTCGTGGCTCCCCGAACAGACGGCGCGTTTGTGCAAAACCCGACGGCCGGATGCCCGCCTGCGCCGGATCGCCGAAATCCTTGCGCCAACGGTTGCCCTCAAGCTGCCAGACGCCGGTCTGGCCAGTGGCCACCAGAAGCCGGCCGGGACCGCTGCCGACAGCCTGGAAAGACCCGAATTCGTCCGCTTTGCCGCCCGTCGTCCAACGCCGTCCGTCGTAGCGGGCGTAGCCGGAGAACCCCAGCAATGCCCACAGCGCGCCATCCGGGGCGGTTGCCAAGTCCATGATCGGACTGTTCGGGACCGGCAGCGCAGCGGCATGCCAGCGGTAGCCGTCGAACCACGCCAGGCCGTTGTCCGACCCCGTCCAAACCAGCCCGCGCGCGTCTTGCGCCACGGCATTCCAGGCACCGTCCTCGAGGCCGTCCTGGCTGCCGTAGACGGTGAACACAGGCGCTGCGGTGGCCGGCACGACCAAGGGGCGCAGCGCGGTCGGGGCTGCAAGCCGGTCACGCGCGCCGGCAGCACTGACCGCCAGCGCCAACACCAGCGTGCACAGCAAACGCCACAGCACCCATCCCACAATGACACTCCTGCCCATGGACGCCATCGATTATGGCAAAGCTCCTGCGCGGTTGGCTTGATCTGAATCCAGCATTCCCGGCGGGCACAGCGTCCCCTGATCCGGGCGCCGCGGCCTTCATTTCCTGCGGCAGCATTTCCGCTAGGCTATGCGCTCCGATTTTCCTGCCGTTCCCCCATGTCCGCCATCAACCCCCGCCACAAGATCGCCACCCGCACCCGTTTGACCGAAGTTCGCTACGAAATCCGGGGGGAATTGGCGCGGCGCGCGCGCGAGATGGAGGCCAACGGGCGCAAGTTGATCAAGCTGAACATCGGCAACCCCGGCGCGTTCGGCTTCCGCGCGCCCGAGCATCTGCAGAACGCGATCGCCGGCGGCATTGCCCGCACCGATCCGTACACCCACCAGCAAGGCCTGCCGGAAGCGCGCGAGGCGATCGCCGCCTTCCACAAGCAGCGCGGCACGCCCAATGCCTCGCCGGAGCGCGTGTTCGTCGGCAATGGCGTGTCCGAGCTGATCGACATTTCCCTGCGCGCCCTGCTCAACCCCGGCGAGGAAGTGCTGGTGCCCTCGCCCGACTACCCGCTGTGGTCGGCGGCCACCATCCTCAACGACGGTCGCCCGGTCTATTACAAATGTGACCGCGACAACGGCTTCCTGCCCGATCCCGAGCAGATCGAATCGCTGGTGTCCTCGCGCACCCGCGCGATCGTGCTGATCAATCCCAACAACCCGACCGGCGCGAACTACCCGAAGGCGCTGCTGGAGCGGATCGTCGAGATCGCCCGCCGTTACCGTCTGCTGTTGCTGGTCGATGAAATCTACGACGGCATCCTGTACGACGATGCGGTGTTCCAGCCGGTCGCGCCGCTGGCCGGCGACCTGCCGTGCATGAGCTTCGGCGGGCTGTCCAAGGTGCACCGCGCCTGCGGCTGGCGGGTCGGCTGGGCGGTGCTGAGCGGCGATCCGCTGGCCTGCGGAGACTTCCACCACGCGCTCGACCTGCTCGGCGCGCTGCGCCTGTGCGCCAATGTGCCGGGGCAATTCGCGATCGAGCAAGCCCTGCACGGCACCGACACCATCACCCCGTTGTGCCGCCCCGGTGGCCGCCTGTTCGAAACCCGCAAGGCCCTGATCGAGAGCTGCGCCGCCAGCGAGCACCTGTCGCTGGTGGCACCGGCCGGGGCGCTGTACGGCTTCCCGCGCGTGGTCGGCGATGCCGCCCGCGGCTTCGATGACCACGAATTCGCGCTGGACATGCTGGAACAGGAAGACGTGCTGATCGTGCCCGGTACCAGCTTCAACGTGCCCTACCGCGAGCACTTCCGTGTCACGCTGCTGCCGGAAGCGCCGATGCTGCGCGAGGTGTTCACCCGCATCGATCGCGTGCTGGCGCGACGTGCCCAGGGCACTGACGCATGCAGCGCGGTGGCCTGACCCAGGCCCGAGTCAGCGTTCGTCATTTTGCACATCGTAAAATCCACGGTTCGTCTTCCCGGAAATCCCCATGTCCCTTGATTCGGCCCTGCGCGCTCGCATCGAAACGGTGCTGTCCTCCAACCCCGTCGTCCTGTTCCTGAAGGGCACGCCAAGCGCCCCGCAGTGCGGGTTTTCTGCGCGCGCGGTGGCCGCCCTCGACGCCACCGGTGCGGACTATGCCCACGTCAACGTGCTGGCCGACCCGGACATCCGCGAAGGCATCAAGGTCTTCGGCGACTGGCCGACCATCCCGCAGCTGTACGTCCACGGCGAGCTGGTCGGCGGCGCCGACATCATTTCCCAGATGGCCGGCAGCGGCGAACTGCACGCCGCGCTGGGCCTGCCGGCGCCGGACCGCACGCCGCCGCAGATCACCATCACCCCGGCCGCCGCGCAGATGCTGAAGCAGGCGCTGGACAACGCCGGCCCCGGCTATGCGCTGCAAATCGAGATCGATCGCGGTTTCAACGCCAGGTTGCAGCTGGCCGAGCGCGACGACACGGCGATCACCACTGAATCCGAAGGCATCCGCGCCCAGTTCGACCTGGTCAGCGCCCAGCGCGCCCGCGGCATGCAGATCGACTGGGCCGACGATGCCCGCGGCAAGGGGCTGGTGATCGACAACCCCAACGCGCCGCCCAAGGTGGGAACGCTGACCCCGGCCGAGACGCGCGACCGGGTCGCTGCCGGCACCCTGACCCTGGTCGACGTGCGCCCGGCGCAGGAGCGTGCCCTGGCCGAGGTCCCCGTGGCCAGCCGCAATTTCGATGATGGCGTCGAGGACATCGAGGCCCTGCCGAAAGACCAGCCGCTGGCCTTCATTTGCCAGGCCGGGGCGCGCAGCCAACAGGCGGCCGAGCACTTCCGCGCGCTCGGGTTTACCCACGTTTACAACGTCGCCGGCGGCACCAACGCCTGGGCCGAGCTCGACCCGACGGTACCGCGCTACTGAGCGCGGCCGCCCGGCGGCTCAGAATCCCCCGCCCGCGTTCAGCCACGCCTGCTCCTCGGGCGTGCTTTCGCGCCCTAGCGCCCGGTTGCGGTGCGGGAAACGGCCGAACTTGGCGATGACATCGCGGTGGATGACCGCGTAATCCAGATACGCCCCGGGCCCGAGCGACTTGAACAACGCCACCGCGCGGTCCTGGTCCACCATCGCTTCGGAATGCTCGAACGGCAGGTAGAAGAACAGCCGCAGCGCCGGGTCGGCTTGCGCGTCGAACCCTGCGGCAATCGCGCTGGACGCATGCAGGCGCGCCAGCGGGTCGGTCGCAAAGGCGTGCGCACTGCCGCGGAAGATGTTGCGCGGAATCTGGTCCAACAGCAGCAACAGCGCCAGCGCACCCTCAGCGTCGCGCATCCAGCCGTCCAGCTCGCGCTGCGCGGCCAGGTGGTGAAGCTCACCGAAGCGCGTCCGGCAGGCTTCGTCGAACGCGACCCCGCCATTGAACCACTTGCCGGCGCCTGCATCGCGCCAGAAGCCCACCATGTCGGCTGGCGTCATTCCACCGCTCCTGTCAGGTTCAAGCATCGGGCGCCACCGGCGATGGGGATCCACACGACTGGACAAGCTCAATCCTAACCCGGCGGCTTCCGCACCCAGTGCATGCTGCATCGCAATATTCGACAGGCGGACTGCTTCCAAACTGGGACATGCTTCACTCGTTGTTCAAGAAGTCGATGCAAATGCCCGTCAATTGGAGTACGTTCGGCGCAGTATGGTGCCTGAGGGGGTGGTCATGCGTATCGGAATCATCATGGACTCGGCGGTGGACTTGCCCAACGAGTTCATCGAAAAAGAAAACATCACCGTCATGCCGGTGACGATCCAGATCGGCAACGCGGTGCTTGCGGATGTGCGCAGCGAAGAGGCGACGATGGGTTTTCTCACCGGCGAAACCGGCGAGCGCGCGTTCGAAGCCGTCAGCACGCCCTACGGCGTACAGGACGTGCACGACCTGTTCCTGAACAAACTGGTCTTCGATTACGACTACGTTTTTTGCATCACCACCGCGGCCAGCCGCAGCGGCATCTACGACAACGCCGTGCAGGCCAGCTATTCGATCCTGAATGACTACAAGCCGATCCGCGCCCAGGCCGGCAACAACACGCCGTTTTCGCTGCGCGTCGTGGACAGCCAGAACGTGTTCCCCGGCCCCGGCGTGGTGGTGGTTGAAGCCGCGCGCCTGCGCGACGCCGGCGAGGCACCGCCGAAGATCCGCAACAGCCTGGAAGCGCTGGTCCAGAACGTGCACGCCTACATGGTGCCGCGCGACCTCTATTACCTGCGCAACCGCACCCGCATCCGCGGCGATCGCAGCGTGAGCCTGTTCAGCGCCTTCATGGGCACCACGCTCGACATCAAGCCGATCCTGCACGCCAACCGCGGCGAAACCGGGCCGGTCGGCAAGGTGAAGGGCTTCGATCATGCGGTCGAGAAAATGTTCGGGTTCGTCGGCAACCGCGTCCGCGAGGGGCTGCTGACCCCGGCGGTGGTGTTGTCCTACGGCGGCGACCTGGCCGAGATGCGCGCGATGCCCGGCTACACGCGCTTGCGCGAGGTCTGCGGCGAGCACGATGTCACCGTCTACGAGACCTTCATGGGCCTGCCCGGCATCGTGAACGTCGGCAAAGGCGCGCTGGCGGTGGGCTTCGCGGCGGAACACAAGAAATTCGAGTGAGTCGCCGCCCGCGCGCGGTCCTGCCAGCGTGACTCCGGTCCTGCTGGCCTGGAGCGGCGGCAAGGACGCCGCGTGGGCGCTGCACGCGCTGCGCCAGCGGGCCGACGTTGAGGTTGTCGCCCTGCTTTCCACCATCACCCGCGAGTACGGCCGTTCTTCGATGCAAGGCGTGCGGATGGACGTGCTGCAGGCACAGGCGCGGGCTGCCGGACTGCCGCTGCTGCAGGCGTCGATCCCGGCACAATGCGACAACGCCCGCTACGAAACGGCGATGGCCCGGACGCTGCAGCAGGCGCAAGCACGCTGGCCGGAGTTGCGCACCGCCGCGTTCGGCGATTTGTTCCTGACCGAGATTCGCGATTACCGCCAGCAGCAGCTGGAGGCCGTCGGCTGGTCTCTGCTCACCCCGTTGTTCGGCAGCCACACGGCCCGGCTGGCGCGGGAGATGCTCGCCGGTGGCCTGGTCGCCGATCTGTGCTGCGTCGACACGACCCGGCTCGAGGCCAAGTTCTCCGGCCGTCGTTTCGATGCCGACCTGCTGGACGAACTCCCGAACGCGGTCGACCCTTGCGGTGAAAACGGCGAGTTCCACACCTGCGTTTCCGCGGGCCCGATGTTTGCGCAGCCCATCGCACTGGAACGCGGCGAGACCGTGCTGCGCGATGGGCGCTTTGCCTATACCGATTTCACGCTGCGCCTGTAGGAGTGCACCGAGGTCGCAGGCCGAGGGGCGCGAATCCCCTTGCATGATCCGAAAAAGCATCGCGCCCCTGCGGCGCGCTCCTACAACCGCTGCAACGCTTTCGCGTGATGGGCGATGTGTTCACCGATGAAACTGGCGATGAAGTAATAGCTGTGATCGAAGCCGGGTTGCAGGCGCAGGTACAGCGGGTGGCCCACTGCATCGGCCGCTTCCTGCAGCAGCCACGGCCGCAGCTGGAGATCGAGGAATTCGTCGGCCTCGCCCTGGTCAATCAAAATCGGCAGTTTTTCCGCTGCCGTCTTTATCAACGCGCAGGCGTCGTACTGCGCCCAGGTCGCGACGTCATCCCCCAGATACGCGGCAAATGCCTTCTGCCCCCAAGGCACCTGCGAAGGCGCCACGATCGGCGCAAACGCCGACACGCTGCGATAGCGTCCGGGATTGCGCAGCGCGGCGACCAGCGCGCCGTGGCCACCCATGGAATGCCCGCTGATCGCACGCGCGCCCGTCACCGGGAAATGCGCTTCGACCAATGCCGCCAGTTCGTCGACGATGTAGTCGTACATCCGGTAATGCGCCGCCCACGGTGCCTGCGTCGCATTGACGTAGAAACCCGCGCCTAGCCCGAGGTCGTAGCCTTCGGCATCGGCCACGCCATCACCACGCGGGCTGGTGTCCGGGCAGACCAGCGCGATGCCGTGCTCGGCCGCATAGCGCTGGGCGCCGGCCTTCTGGATGAAGTTCTGCTCGGTGCAGGTCAGCCCGGACAGCCAGTACAGCACCGGCACCGGCCCGTGCTGCGCCTGCGGCGGCAGGTAGATGGCAAACCGCATCGTGCAGTCCAGCGCCGTTGATGCGTGTTGGTAGACGTCCTGCCAGCCGCCGAAGCAGGCGCGGTGTTCAACGCGATTCATCTCATCCTCCTTGCCCAGCCGTCTCAGAACTCCGGCATTGCGCGTCGGCCACGCATGCCGAATCAGGCGGTCACCCGAATCTGGGCGGCTCGGCTTTGAGCGTCTTGCATCATCGCCGACGTGAGCAGCACCCGTCCGCGCGCGTTTGGCACGGTCGCCGCCAGCGCAGCGGCCACGTCGCTGCCGTCGATGGCGCGCAGACCACGCGGCAGCAGCGGTCGCAGCAGGGCATCGACTTTCGCCCAACGCAGCTCGCCGGCGCGCAGCGGCTGACCCAACGCGGTGCGGTTGCCGCGCAGCAACGATGGCCGTGCGATCACCAGCCCGTCAAACCCGAGCACTGCCAGCGCCGCTTCCAGCTCACCCTTGACCCGGTTGTAGAACACCTGTGAGCGCGTATTGGCGCCCATCGCGCTGACCAGCCCGAGGCGACGCGCACCGGCCGCCTGCGCTGCTCGCGCGACCGCCAGATTGGCGTCGAAATCGACCGCGCGAAATGCGGCCTGGCTTCCGGCCACCGCGATCGTGGTCCCCAGCGCCAGATAAACCTCATCCACGGGCGGCAGCGCTGGCAGCGCCGCAAAGTCCACCCGATGCACCCGCAGCGTCGGGTGTGCGCATGGCAAGTCGCGCCGCGCCAGCGCATGCACTTCCGCCACGCCCGGATCCTCGCACAGGCAGGCCACCAGACTGGCGCCCACCAGCCCGGTGGCACCCGCCACCAGAACTCGGCGGCGAGGCGTGTTCAAAAATGCACCACGCTGCGGATCGAGTGCCCGTCGTGCATCAAATCGAACGCGTCGTTGATCTTGTCCAGCTCCATCGTATGGGTGACGAAGGGCGCCAGCTCGATTTCCTCGCGCATCGCAGCCTCCACCATCCCCGGCAACTGGCTGCGGCCTTTCACGCCACCGAACGCCGTGCCCAGCCACTTGCGCCCCGTCACCAGCTGGAACGGACGGGTGGAAATCTCCTGCCCGGCGCCAGCCACGCCGATGATCACGCTCTGGCCCCAGCCGCGGTGCGCGCATTCCAATGCCGCGCGCATCACGCCCACGTTGCCGATGCACTCGAATGAGTGATCCACGCCCCAGCCGGTCATCTCCACGACCACCTGCTGGATCGGCTTGTCGAAATCGTCTGGATTCACGCAATCGGTGGCACCGAAATGCCGCGCCAGTTCGAACTTGCCCGGGTTGCGGTCAATCGCGATGATCCGCCCCGCCCTTGCCTGATGGGCGCCGTGGATTACCGACAGCCCCAGGCAGCCCAGTCCGAATACCGCGACGGTATCGCCTTCAGCCACCTTGGCCGTGTTCTTTACCGCACCCAGGCCCGTCGTCACGCCACAGCCCAGCAGGCACACCTGCTCGTGGTTGGCCTCTGGATTGATCTTCGCCAGCGAGACCTCGGCCACCACCGTGTATTCGGAAAAGGTCGAACACCCCATGTAGTGGTAAATCGGCTGGCTGTTGTAGCTGAAACGGGTGGTGCCATCGGGCATCACGCCCTTGCCCTGGGTGGCGCGCACCGCCGTGCACAGGTTGGTCTTGCCGGATTGGCAGAACAGGCACTGCCCGCATTCGGCCGTATACAGCGGAATCACGTGATCGCCCGGCTTCACCGACGTGATGCCCTCGCCCACTTCGACCACCACGCCCGCGCCTTCGTGACCCAGTACGCAGGGGAACAAGCCTTCCGGATCATCGCCGGACAGCGTGAACGCATCGGTATGGCAAACGCCGGTATGGGTGATTTTGATCAGCACTTCGCCGGCTTTCGGTGGGGCCACGTCGATCTCGACGATCTGCAAAGGCTGGCCTGCGGCAAAGGCGACGGCGGCGCGGGATTTCATGAGCGGACTCCTGATACTACTGTGCAAATGGCGATGTGTGCGATGGGCGAGGCCGGTGACGATCTCAGGACATCGGCTCGGGCTCCCGCAATTCGCCGATCCGTGGCGGCAGCGGGATGAACTCGCCATTGTCCAGATCCGGCAGTTTCATGCGGCCGGCCTGCCAGTCCTCGCGCGCCTGCTCGATGCGTTCTTTCGATGAGGACACGAAATTCCAGTCGATGTAACGCGGCCCCACCGTCTCGCCGCCCAGCGCCATGACCGCAGCGTCGCTGGTTGCCATGATGGTGACCGGCTTGCCCGCAGTCAGCACCGCCATGCTGCCGGGCGCGATCTGCTGGCCGTCGATCTCGACCTCGCCGTGCACCACGTACACCGCGCGCTCGGAGTATTCGGCCGGCAGCGATACGCGCGCGCCGGCCTTGAGTTGCCAATGCACGTAGAACTGCGGCGAATCGACGGCAACGGGCGACTGCACGCCAGCGAGCTGACCTGCGATCAGGCGACCGCGCGCGCCGTTTTCGCCAATCTCGGGCAGGGCATCGGCGGCGTAGTGCCAGAAGCCGGGGTCGATCTCCTCGCGCTCGGTCGGCAGCGCCACCCAGGCCTGGATGCCGTCCATCAGTCCGCCCTCGAGGCGCAGGCGTTCGAAGCGTTCGGAATGGGTGATGCCGCTCCCGGCGGTCATCCAGTTGACTTCGCCGGGCTGGATCGGCTGCTCCGAGCCGAGGCTGTCGCGGTGCATGATCTCGCCGGCGAACAGGTAGGTGATCGTGGACAGGCCGATATGCGGATGCGGACGCACGTCGGCCTCGCGCGGCAAGCCGGGTGCCAGATCCTTCGGCCCCATGCGGTCGAAGAATATGTACGGACCGACCATGCGGCGCCTGGCGAACGGCAGCACCCGGCCGACTTCGAAACTGCCCAGATCCCGACGGCGTTGTTCGATGACAAGCTCGATCATGGCGCGCCTCCAATGGCGATCAATATGCGAATTCGCAAAACACCGGATCCACGCTGCCGTACCACTCGCCGTTGAACAGTTCGAGCTTGCGTTCGGCCGGGGTCTGTCCGGATTCGACGATTTCCAGCAGCGGATCGAGGAAGCGGGTTTCATCCGCGCCTTTTGCGTTCAAGCAGGCGCGTCGCGCCAGACCGTGCGCGGAAATCTTCAACGCCTCGCGCGCCAGTTCGCGCACACTGCCGCCGCGGAATGGCAATTTCAGCGCGTGCCTGGGCACGCCATCGCGCAACGCGTGGCGCTCCTCCATCGAAAAATCCTTGACCAGATCCCAGGCCGCATCCAGCGCAGTCTGGTCGTACAGCAGCCCGACCCAGAATGCCGGCAGCGCGCACAGCCGGTTCCACGGCCCGCCGTCGGCGCCGCGCATCTCGAGAAAGCTCTTCAGCCGCACCTCGGGAAAGGCCGTGGTCATGTGGTCGTTCCAGTCGCGCAGGGTCGGCAGCGCGCCCGGCAGCACGTCGAGCCTGCCGGCAAGGAAATCGCGGAACGACTTGCCGCTGGCGTCGATGTAGCGACCCTCGCGATAGCTGAAATACATCGGCACGTCGAGCAGGTAATCGACATAGCGCTCGTAGCCGAAGCCGTCCTCGAACACGAAGTCGAGCATGCCGGTGCGGTCGGGATCGGTATCGGTCCAGATGTGCGAGCGGTAGCTGAGGTAGCCGTTGGGCTGGCCTTCGGTGAACGGCGAGTCGGCGAACAGGGCGGTGGCAATCGGCTGCAATGCCAGCGAGACGCGGAACTTCTCGACCATGTCCGCTTCGCTGGCATAGTCAAGGTTGACCTGCACGGTGCAGGTGCGCGCCATCATGTCCAGGCCCAGCGCGCCGACCTTGGGCATGTACTCGCGCATGATCTGGTAGCGGCCCTTGGGCATCCAAGGCATCTCGTCGCGACGCCACTTCGGCTGGAAACCCATGCCTAGGAAGCCCAGCTGCAATTCGTCGGCCACTTCGCGCACTTCGCGCAGGTGAGTGCCGACCTCGCGGCAGGTGTCGTGGATCGTGGCCAGCGGCGCGCCCGAGAGCTCGAGCTGGCCGGCCGGCTCCAGGCTCACCGACGCACTGTCGCGGCTCAGCGCAATCGTGCGCCCCGCTTCCTGCTGCGGCTGCCAGCCGAAGCGGATCAGGCCGGTCAGCAGGGCTTCGATGCCACGCTCACCGTCGAAGCTCGGTGGTCGCAGGTCGTCCAGCCGAAATCCGAACTTTTCGTGCTCGGTACCGATCCGCCACGCGTCGCGCGGCTTTTCGCCTTTGGCCATCACCCCGGCCAATTGCTGTCGGTCGGTGATCGGCGTGTCGCTGGCGTGGCTGGGGCCGGACATCGAGGATTCCTGAAATGAACGGTTCAGGATACCGGGAACAATGTCAATGCGACGACACGCTGGCACGACCGCAGCGTTCCAACCGTGGGTGTAAAATCGCTACAGTTCCAGCCAGCTCGCCACCACCGCGCGCAGCTCGTCCACGCCCAGTCTGGATTGCGCCGAAAACAGCTGCAGGCTCACCCCCTCCCCGTACACCCGCCACAGCTCCATCCGCACCGCCTGCTTGGTGTTGCCGGCGGCGCCGCGGCTGAGTTTGTCGGCCTTGGTCAGCAGTACGTGGGCCGGCAGGCCGCGGTCGCGGGCGTGGGCCAGCATCATCCGGTCATAGTCCTTGAGCGGATGGCGCACGTCCATTACCACCACCAGCCCGCGCAGCGCGAACCGGTCGCGGAAATAATCGCCAAGGAACGCCTGCCAGTGCGCCTGCAAGTCCTGCGGCACCTTGGCGTAGCCATAGCCTGGCAGATCCACCAGATAGCGCGCGTCCTTGGGCGGAACGCCGAAATACACCAGTTGCTGGGTCCGGCCCGGGGTCTTGGAGACCCGCGCCAGCGCATTTTGCTGGCACAGGGCGTTGAGCGCCGAGGATTTCCCGGCGTTGGAGCGGCCCGCAAATGCCACTTCGAAGCCCCCGTCGGGCGGCAGCTGCTGCGTGGTGTGCGCCGCCAGCAGATAGCGCGCGCCGGTAAACGGGTTCGGGGTAGCCATTGGCATAGCATCGCACGAGCCGGCACCCTGACCGCACCGGTTTGACCGCAGATGCCCTGCCGACCATAATTTCCGCGTCACGCGGCCACCGGCCGCCCTTACGCTTCGGGGTTACGCATGCGTCTTGCCCATGCCTTTGCCGGCCTTGCCTGTCTCGCCCTCGCGGCGGTCGCCTATGCCCAGAGCACGGCCATCCCCGCGCCCGACGCGGCGCCGGTCCAAGCCGCACCGCTGACCGAAGCGCCGGCGCACTGGGGCGATGCCAAGGCCGGCCAGGCCAAGGCCGCCATCTGCGCCGCCTGCCACGGCCTCGACGGCAACGCGATGCAGCAGAATGCCCCGCGCCTGGCCGGCATGCCCGAACGCTACATCGCCGACCAGCTCCATCTGTTCAAAAGCGGCCAGCGCACCAGCGGCCTGGCGGCGGTGATGGCCCCCTTTGCCGGCATCCTCAGTGCACAGGACATGCGCAACGTCGGTGCCTGGTACGCCGGCCAGAAATCCGGCGCCGGCATCGCCGATGACAGCGTCATCGCCAGCGGCCCGAACAAGGGGATGAAGTTCTACGAAGTGGGTGAACGCCTGTTCCGCGGCGGTGACGCGGCGCGCGGCCTGCCGGCCTGCATGGCCTGCCACGGCGCGACCGGCGCCGGCAATCCAGGCCCGGCCTATCCGTCGCTGCACGGCCAGGACGCGGCTTATGTGACGCGCCGGCTCGAGGAGTACCGCACCGGCACGACGAACTATGCCAATCCGGCGCATTTCGCGCTGATGGCCAGCGTCGCCAAAACCCTGACCGACGAAGAGATCCATTCGCTGGCCAGCTACGTGCAAGGCCTGCACGCACGCACGGCGCAGTGATTGCCGCGCATTCATCCGCCGTTCGCCGGCAATCGCGCAGGCTGACTTCCCTGACTTGAACCCGGAGACGGATTCGATGCGTGCGCTACTGTTGTTCATTGCCCTGTTCCTGACCAGCGCACCGTTCGCGGCACAGGCCCAGGCGAAGCTTGCCGGCCTGACCGAAGGCGTCGAATACACCCGCATCGAAGGTGGCCAGCCTTACCGGCAATTGCCACCGGGCATGGTGGAAGTGGCCGAGGTGTTTGCCTACACCTGCCCGCACTGCGCGCACTTCGCGCCGATGATCGAGGCTTGGGCCAAGACGCTGCCGCCGCACGCGCGCGTGGTGTACGTCCCCGGCGTGTTCGGCCGGGACGACGCCTGGGCGCGGGCCTACTTCGCCGAAGAAGCGACCAAAACCATCCCGCTGCTGCACCGCAGTTTCTTCACCGCGATCCACGAATCCGGCGAACTGCCGCAGAACGCCGGCACCGCCCAGATCGGTCAGTACGCCGGCCGCGTTCGCGGCGTGAATGCGGCTGCGTTCAACGCCGCGCTGACCAATGACGCCGCGCTGGTGCCCAAGCTGCGCGCCGCCTACGAGTTCGCGCAGCGCAGTGGCGTCGAAGGCACCCCCTCGATCATCGTTGCCGGCCGCTACATGATCCGCGGCAACAGCTACGAAAGCCTGCTGGCCAATGCCCGCAAAGTAGTGAACGCGCTGGCGCCGCGCCGCGCCGCCGCACCGGCCCGCCCCGCCGCCGCACCGGCGGCCAAGCGCCCCTGATCCCGCCCGAGGAAGCTGCCATGATCCGCCTGCGCCACGTCCTGCTCCTGCTCGCCCTGCTGCCGCTGGCAGCCTGCAACCGCGAAACGCCGGCGCCGGTGACCGGCAGCGGCTCCGCAGCGACGGCCGGCGCCGGCGCAACCGTCGCCGCGGCCAGTGCGGAAGACCCGCAGCGCGCCGCTGCCGCCGCTGCGGCGATCAAGAAAGCCGAAGAGGAGGCCGCACGCCTGCCGCCGCCGGTCGAGGGCACCGACTATGTGGTGATCCCCAACGGCCAGCCCTATGACACGCCGCCGGGCAAGGTCGAACTGGCCGAATTCTTCGGCTATGTCTGCCCGTTCTGCGCCGCGGTCGAACCGACGGTGGCCGCGATGCGCGACAAGCTGCCGCCCGACGTGCACTTCGTCTCCATCCCGGCGCCATTCGGCGGACCGTGGGAGAACTACGCCAAGGCGTTCTACGCCGCCGATGCGCTGGGCATCGTGCCGCAGACCCACGAGGAGATGTTCCGCGCCATCCACATCGACCGCAGCCTCAAGGGCGAGCGCGGCATGGATTCGCCCGAAGACATCGCCGCGTTCTACGCCAACTACGGCGCCGACCCGAAGCAGTTCCTCAGCAGCATGCAGAGCTTCGCGATCGCCACCAAGGTCAACCGAGCCCGCCAGTACATGACCGCCGCGTTCGCCAACGGCGACCAGATGGGCACGCCGGCCTTCGTCATCAACGGCAAGTACCGGGTCAAGGGCCGGACGGTCGACGACATGTTCCGGATCATCAACCAGCTGGTCCAGATGGAACGCCGCAAGCTGCACGAAACGGGCGCGCCGGCACCGACCGCCGAATCAGCCCCTGCCGCTGCGCCTGCCGCTGCGGCCCCTGCCACCGAAGCGCCGGCGGCCGCCGCGGCCGGGACCAACGGCGGCTGATTCCCGGCTACG
The DNA here is from genome assembly GCF_023953935.1 of Thermomonas sp. Classification (GTDB taxonomy): domain Bacteria; phylum Pseudomonadota; class Gammaproteobacteria; order Xanthomonadales; family Xanthomonadaceae; genus Thermomonas. The sequence goes on from NZ_JAMLIW010000007.1 coordinate 86,475, forward strand.
CTGATCGTGGACAAACGCCGGCTGCGCCTGCTGAGCGCCAACATCCAGGCCGGCAACAGCACGCGCGGCTACAAGGACTACATCACCCACAGCTGGTCGCACGTCCTGCCCGGTGGCAACAAGCGCAGTGCGCTTGACGCCATCGCCGAGCTCGCCGGCCAGCACGACATCGTCGGCCTGCAGGAGACCGACCCCGGCAGCCTGCGCTCGGGCTTCACCAACCAGACCCACTACCTCGCCGAGCGCGCGGGTTTTTCCTGGTGGAGCCATCAGCCCAACCGCACGATCGGCAAGCTGGCCTCGACCGCGAACGGCCTGCTCAGCCGGATCGAACCCAAGTCGATCGAAGAACACCCGCTGCCGGGGCGGATCAGCGGGCGCGGCGTGCTGCTGGCCAATTTCGGCAGCGACAGCAACGCGCTGGCGGTTGCCATCGCCCATCTGTCACTGGGCAACCAATCGCGCCAGTACCAGCTCGACTTCATCGCCGAGCTGCTCGCGGACAGCCCGAACGCGGTCCTGATGGGCGACTTCAACTGCGATCCCGATTGCCGGGAGATGCATGCGCTGTTCCGCAAAACGCACCTGCAGCCGCCTTCGCAACGCATTCCGACCTTCCCTTCCTGGCGCCCGCTGCGCGCGATCGACCACCTGCTGGTGACGCCGGCGCTGTCGATCGCCGAGATGCGCGCGGTCCCGGCGGCGCAGTCGGACCACCTGGCGCTTTCGGTCGATCTGGACGTTCCCGAGGCCGCGCTGCGCTGAGCGTCGAACGCAACCTCAATCCAGCGCACTGTACGCAAACGCCACGCCCACGCCCAGCAGGAACAGCGCGAACACCCGCCGCAGCATCACGCCGTCGATCGCATGCGCGATTCGCGCGCCCAGCGGCGCGAACAATACCGAGGTGCCGGCCACGCCCAGCGCCGCCGGCAGATAGACGAAGCCCACCGACCACGGCAGCGCCAGGGCACCCGCCGGCGCCTGCAGCGCGTAGCCGAGCGCGCTGCCCAGGCCGATGAAGACGCCGCAGGCCGACGAGGTGCCTACGGCGCGCACCGGCGTCACTCCGCGCCAGACCAGCAGTGGCACGGTCAGGCTGCCGCCGCCGATGCCGACGATGGCGGACAACCCGCCGATCACCCCACCCGCCAGCGCGTAGCCGGGCCCGCGCGGCGCCTCCGCGCGTTCAGCGCGCCCGCCCGCCTTCGGCAACAGCATCTGCACCGCGACGATCAGGCAATAGACCGCCACGCACCAGCGCAGCACCCGACCGTCCAGGCCAATCGCCAGCCGGCTGCCCAGCCAGCCGCCGATCAGGATGCCAGGCACCATCCACGCCACGGTGGGCCACAGCACGCTGCCGCGGCGGTGGTGCGCCCGCGCTGAAGACGCCGCGGTCAGGACGATGCTGGCCAGCGAACTGGCCAGCGCCGCGTGCATCGCCGCGGCTTCGGGCACGCCCATGTGCGGAAACAGCCACGCCAGCGCGGCCACCAGCAGCAGCCCGCCGCCAATGCCCAGCAGGCCGGCCATCACGCCCACGCAGGCGCCCAGCAGCAGGTACAGGGCCAATGCGGTCATCGGGTGTGGCCGGGGAATGCGTTCATTTCTGCTCGGTTATAGTCCGGTCATGCACAAAACCGCGTCGATATTGCTCGCTTTCCTGTTTGGCGTCAGCAGCGCGCCGTCGCTGCCGGCGGCTGCAGCCCCGAATCAGGTCGGCACACTGGCTGCCCGCGCGCCGATCCTGATCCCGCCACCCGATCCGGCGCTGAAAGCCGCCTTCGACGCCGCTGACCGCAGCGGACTGGGCGATCTGGCGCTGGCCGGTTTCCGCAGCCAACCGCTGGCAGGCTGGCTGGAATACGCCGCGCTGCGGCGGCGCCTCGATACCTTGCCGGTCGAACGCGGCAGCGCCTTCCTTGCCGCCCATCCGGGGGAACCGGTCGCCGCGGCCTTCCGCAGCGAATGGCTCGCCGCGCTGGCCAAGCGCAATGCCTGGCAGGCCTTCCTCGCGCAGTGGGACCCTGCGATCGACGACATCACGCTGCGCTGCCTGCGCCTGCAGGCGCTGATGGCCGTCAACCGCACCGATCCGCAATGGACGCAGGAGGCGCAGGCGCTGTGGCGCAGCAGCGGCAAATCACTGCCCGCGCAGTGTGACGCGCCGTTCGCCCTGCTGGCCGCACAGGGTGGCCTGACCGATGCGCTGCGCTGGGAACGCTTCGATCTGGCCGCCGACGTGGTGCAGACCGGCGTCATGCGCGCGATCGCCCGCGACCTGCCTGCGGCGGATGCCGCGCAGGCCAACGCCTGGGCGGCGTATGTCGATGCGCCCAACGGCCAAGTCGGCGGCTGGCCCAAGACCGCGCGCAGCCGTCTGGTGGCCGCGGCGGCGCTGGAAAAATTCGCCCGCAAGAATCCGGGCGCGGCCGAAGCCCTGCTCCCGTCGATCGCTTCAACGCTGCAATTCACCGATGCCGATCGCGGCCGGGTGCTGGCCCAGATCGCGCTGCAGTCGGCGGCCTCCTTCACCCCGGATGCCGCCCGCCGGCTGGCCGCCGTGCCCGCCGTCGGCTATGACGCCACCCTGCACGAATGGCGCGTGCGCGAGGCGATCGCGCGCAGCGACTGGGCCGGCGCACTGGCCGCAATCAAACGCATGCCCGATGCCCAGCGCAACGATTCCCGCTGGCTGTATTTCGCTGCCCGCACCAGCGCCCTGACGGGAGATGCGGCAGGAGCGAAAGCCCTCTACGCGCAGGCCGCACGCAGCAGCGACTACTACGGCTTCCTTGCCGCCGACCGGCTGGACCAACCCTATGCCCTGTGCCCGCTGCAATCGCCTGCGCCGCAGGCAACCAAGCTGACCATCGCCCGCGATCCGGGCCTGGTGCGGGCGCTCCAGCTCCATCAGCTGGGCCGCAAGGCCTGGGCGGTGAAGGAATGGAACGCCGCGGTGGCGCGGTTCAGCGACCCGCAGCGCTGGCTGGCGGTCGAGGTGGCGCAGGACAACGGCTGGTTCGACCGCGGCGTGTTCGGGCTGATCAACGTGGCCGGCAAGCGCCACCCGGACGAGCGGCGGCTGTATTCCTTGCGCTTTCCGCTGCACCACGGCGCCACGATCCGGCGCGAGGCGGCGCGCAACGCGCTCGATCCTTCCTGGATCGCCGCCGAAATCCGCGCCGAATCCATCTTCGATCCGCGCGCGCGCTCACCCGCCGATGCCCGCGGCCTGATGCAGGTGCTGCCGTCCACCGGCGCCACCCTGGCGCGCCGGCTCGGCGTGGCCTTGCCCAGCGCCGAAGCCCTGTACGACGCCGACACCAGCATCACCCTCGGCACCGCCTACCTGCGCCAGCTGATGGACCGCTTCAACGGCAAGCCTTATCTGGTGATCGCCGGCTACAACGCCGGCCCCGGCGCCGCCAACCGCTGGCTCACGCAGCGGCCGAACCTGGAACCGGATTTCTGGATCGAGACCATCGGCTATAAAGAGACCCGCGAATACGTCGCCCGGGTGCTTGGTTTCAGCACCATTTACGACTGGCGGCTGGACGGCAACGCCCGCCGCGTCAGCGACCGCATGCTCGGGATCATCAACGGACCGCGCAAGGGCTTTGCCTGCCCGGAGGCCACGCCTGCCGCAGCCCCGCCGCCTGCGCGGCGCTGAACGGCACCGTCGCCGCGATGCTGCCCGCGCCCGTGCAAACCTACCTCGTCGGCGGCGCGGTCCGCGACGCGCTGCTGGGCCTGCCCCCCGGCGACCGCGATTTCGTGGTGGTAGGCGCAACCGCCCAACAGATGTTGGACGCCGGCTTCAAGCAGGTCGGCCGCGATTTCCCGGTGTTCCTGCATCCGCAGACCGGCGAGGAATACGCGCTGGCGCGCACCGAACGCAAATCCGGGCGCGGCTACACCGGCTTTGCCGTCCACGCCAACCCTTCGGTGACGCTGGAAGAAGACCTGCGTCGGCGCGATTTCACCATCAACGCGATCGCGCGGGCCGAAGACGGCACGCTGGTCGATCCGTTCGGCGGTGCGGGCGACATCGAGGCGCGGGTGCTGCGGCATGTCGGCGATGCGTTCGTCGAAGACCCGCTGCGGGTGCTGCGGGCGGCGCGCTTCATGGCTCGCTTGGCGCCGCTGGGCTTCACCGTGGCACCGGAAACAATCGCGCTGATGCGGCAGATGGCGGCCAGCGGCGAGCTCGACGCGCTGGTACCTGAGCGGGTCTGGCAGGAATTGGGCAAGGCATTGCGCAGCGCAGCGCCCTCCGCCTTCCTGCAATGCCTGCGTGCTGCCGACGCCCTGCGCGTGGTGCTGCCGGAAGTCGATGCCCTGTACGGGGTCCCGCAGCGCGCCGATTACCACCCGGAGATCGATACCGGCACCCACGTCGAGATGGTCTGCGACATGGCTGCACGGCTGACGCCGGGTGACGAGCTGATCGGCTACGGCGCGCTCTGTCATGACCTCGGCAAGGCGCTCACGCCGGCGGCCGAACTGCCGCGCCACGTCATGCACGAACAGCGCGGCGTCGCCGTCGCCAACGCCATGAGCGAGCGCCTGAAGGCGCCGAGCGAGCACCGCGAGCTGGCGGCATTGTGCAGCCGCGAGCACCTGCTGGTGCACCGCATCGCCGAGCTGAAGCCGGCCACGATCCACGACCTGATCGCCCGCTGCGACGGCTTCCGCAAACCCATGCGAATCGATCAGCTCGCCACCGTCTGCGAGGCCGACGCGCGCGGCCGCACCGGGCATGCCGAAACGCCCTACCCCCAGGCCGCCACGCTGCGGCGGCTGTTCGCGGCAGCGCAATCGGTGCGCGGCGATGCGATCGCGGCCAGCGGCCTCAAGGGCCCGGACTTCGGCGCGGCATTGCGCAAGGCGCGGATCGCCGCCATCGCACAGGCAAGGTCACAGCCGGCGATCGAACCTTAGCAACAGGTCGCGCAGCGGCGTGAACGCCGTCGCCAGCCCGATCAACACCCCCACGGTATTGGCCAGTGCATCCATCCGGTCGGCGGCGCGGCCCATTCCCATCGCGCCTTGCAGGTATTCCAAGCCGATCCCGAGAAACACCAGCACCACGCACACGAACCCCCAGGACAGCCGCCGCTGGAACAATTGCACCGCGCCCGCCGACAGCACCGCGTACGCCAGGAAGTGTTCGAACTTGTCGCTGACCCCGACCTCGGGCAGATCCTGCACCGGCAGCAGCGAGCCGAACACCACCACGGCAATGGCCAGCATCCACAGCCCGGTCCATAGCCAGGGCCGCCGGAACGGCTTGAGCGAACGTCCGAACCGGGGCTTTGGCGCGTTCACAGCCGATGGCTCAAGTCGCCCAAGGCAAATGCGGGCTCGAACTCCACGCCGCGCTGGAAGCCCAGGCACTGGAAGCGCTCGCCCATCTCGCTGGGCAGGGTCAGTCGCTTGACCTGCTGGCGCAGGGCATGCCGCGCCGCGTCATTCGCGGCACCCGCCTCGGCGGGCGCCAAGCGTTGGGCCAGACCGTTGCCAAGCAGGAAGCTGGCCTGCGTGCAGTAGCCGGCGAATTCAAACCCGGCGCCGACGCCGGCCTCGGCCAGCGCGGTGAAATCCACCGAAGCGGTGATGTCCTGCAAGCCCGGCCAGGCAAACACGTCCGCCGTCATCCGGTGCTGCCTGTACGCGCGCAAGGTGCCGTCATCGCGTTCGGGCAGATAGTATTCCGAACGCGGGTGGCCGTAGTCGATGAACAACAGCGCGCCGCGCTGCAACCCGCCGACCACCGCCTGCACCCAATACGGAAGCTGGACCAGCACTTCGCTGCGGTAGCCGTCGGCGAACGGCGCGTCCAGCTGTCCTTCGATCCGACGCACCTCCGCGGCCAGCATCGCGTCCGCCGGCTGTTCGCTGCGCACGAAGCGACCCTCGCCATCCAGCGCCACACCCTCTTCCAGCACTTGCCCCTGGCGAATGACGAAACGCGAAGCCGGCAGGGCGTCGATCACCTCGTTGGCAAACACCACGCCTTGCCACGGTTCCTGGATCGGCCCGTCCAACCATTCCACCCGTGCGAACAGATCCGCATCCAGCGCGGCTTCCAGACGCGCGCGCTGGCGTGTGCGCAGGTCGGCGCTTGGTTCGAGGATCGCGTAGCGCGCCGGCAGCGCATCAAGATCGCGCAGCGCTTCCAGACAAGCGTGCGCAAACGCGCCGCTGCCGCCGCCCAGTTCGAAAAACACCGCATCGATGCCCAACTGCTTGAGCACCGGTGCCAGCGCATCGGTCACGGTTGCCGAAAACAACGGCGAGAGCTCCGGCGCGGTGACGAAGTCCCCGCCCGCCCCGAACTTGTGCGCGCCGGCGCTGTAGTAGCCCAGGCCCGGCGCGTACAGCGCCAGCTCCATGAACTTCCAGAACGGGATCGCGCCGCCGGCGGCGATGATCTGCTCCTGGATCAGCTGGCGCAGGCGCGCACTGTGCGCCTGTGCGTCGGCCTCCGGCTCCGGAATTCCTGGCATCATTAGTCGAACCGCGCGCGGCGCCCCGCGCTCTGCCCGGGCGCGGAGGCTACCCGTACCTCGATTTCCTCGATCGCATGCGCGCGCAGCGCAGCGCGATCTTCGCCCAGCCGCGCAAGGAACCAGCCGGCGAACTCTTCCAGGGTCGCATTCTCGATCGGCAGCAGTTTCACGTCCTCGCGCAGGAACGGAATGCGCTGGCCGGCAAACACCGCGATCACGTGATCGCCGTCCTCTTCGATCCGCAGGTGCGGCGATCGCGTCGGCAGGATCATCCACTCGTTCAACTCACGGCACAGCGCGACCACCCGATCCTTGTAGATGCCGTAATCGAAGCAGAGGCCATTGAACTGCATGCGTGCGTGGAGGTCCACTTCGACGAAGAAATTGTGCCCGTGCAGGCGCTCGCGTTCGCTGGCCGAGAAAATCGTGAAATGGCCAGCAGAGAACTTCATGTTCTGCTTGGCAAGGCGAATGGTGACATTCTCGCTCATGCGAAATCCGCCGCACCGATATCACCCAGCTGCGGGCGCATGACGATCTCCTCGACCACCGTGCGCGGCGACAGCGACCACGCCGTCCACGCCATTTCCGCCACGTCCTCGGCGGGCATGAAGCGCTCGGGCGGCAGCGCCACCCCGGCCCAGGAATCGGTATGGGTCGCGCCGGGGATCAGCGCCACCACGCGCACCCCGTGCGGCTTCATTTCCTCGCGCAGATTGCGGGTGAAGCCCAGCAGCGCGTGCTTGGCGATGCTGTAGGAGCCGCCGTTGGAATAGGCCGCGATCGAGGCGGTGCTGCACACGTTGAGCACCATCCCGCTTTGCTTCGCCAGCATCGCCGGCAGCAGCCGGCGGGTCAGCCGATAGGCGCCGAACAGGTTGGCCTGCAGCATCTCCTGCAGCACGCCATCATCCTCCTCGGCAAGCGCCCCCGGCTGGAACGCACCGGCGTTGTTGACCAGCAGCTCGACGCCGCCGTGGCGCTCCAGCACCGCCTGCGCCAGCGCATCCACCGCTGCATCATCGCGCATGTCGCAGGCGAAGCACTCGACCGCCGGCAGGTCTGCCTTGAGCGCATCCAGGCCCGCCTGCCCGCGCGCGCAGGCGATCACCTGCTGCCCTTCGCGGACGAAACGCGCGACGATCGCCCGGCCGATCCCGCGCGACGCGCCGGTGACCAGCACCACGCTCATTCCCCGAAACTCCCGCGCTCGATTTCCACGCCCACCGCTGTCGCGTTCGGCAGCGCTTCGGGCTTGCTCACTTTCAGGTGCACACCGTGGGCGCCGAATTCGTTGAGGATCAGCTCGGCGCAGGCCTCGGCCAGCGTCTCCACCAGCACGTATTCGGTCTGGGTGACGAAATCGGCCAGCCGCTGCGCCACCGCTTCGTAATCCAGGGCGTCGATCAGGGAATCACTGAGCGCGGCGACGCGGGTCTCGAAGCGGATCCGCACGTCCAGCACCAGCGTTTGCGGGGCGAGACGCTCACGCGCGTGCACCCCGATCAGGGCGGGGATGCGCAGGCCTTCGATGAAGAGGGTGTCCACGTGATTCGTGATTCGTGATTCGTGATTCGTGAAGGCTACCTGCTCTTGAAGCTTTTACCAATCACCAATCACCAATCACGAATCACGAATCCCCAATCCCGGCAACAACGCCATGTCCCAGCGCGGGGTCGCCCGGATCGCGGCACCGTCGCGCTGGCCGGCGGCCAACCGCAGCGCGCCGGCGAAGGCGATCATCGCGCCGTTGTCGGTGCACAGCGCGGGGCGCGGGAAGCAGGCGCGGCCGCCGCGTTGTTCGCACATCTGTGTCAAGCGCGCCCGCAGCCGCTTGTTCGCACCGACCCCACCGGCCACGATCAGCACGTCGCAACCGGCTGCATCCAGCGCGCGCTGGCACTTGATCGCCAGGGTATCGACCACTGCATCCTCGAAGCCGCGGGCGATGTCGACGCGGGTCTGCTCGGATTGGTCGCTGTCGCGCCACGCCAGCAGCACCTGGGTCTTCAAGCCGCTGAAGGAAAAATCCAGCCCCGGCCGGTCGGTCATCGGGCGGGCGAACTTGAAGCGCCCCGGCGCGCCCTGTTCGGCCAGTCTGGCCAGCTGCGGCCCGCCCGGATAGGGCAGGCCCATCATCTTGGCGGTCTTGTCGAAAGCCTCGCCGGCGGCATCGTCCAGGGTTTCGCCCAGCAGCCGGTAGCGGCCGATCGCCTCCACACCGATCAGCTGGGTGTGGCCGCCGGAGACCAGCAGCGCCACGAACGGCGGTTCCGGCGCAGCGTCCTCCAGCAGCGGCGCCAGCAGGTGGCCCTCCATGTGGTGGACGGCCAGCGCCGGCACCTCCAGCGCCCACGCCAGCGAGCGGCCGACCGCCGCGCCCACCAGCAGCGCGCCGACCAGGCCGGGGCCGGCCGTGTAGGCCACGCCGTCGATGTCGGCCACGCCCAGCCCCGCCTCGCCCAGGGTCTGCCGGATCAGCGGCAGCAGCTTGCGCACGTGGTCACGGCTGGCCAGCTCCGGCACCACCCCGCCGTATTCCGCGTGCAGCGCGATCTGGCTGTAGACGGCGTGCGCGCGCAGGCCGGCCGCACCGCCCAAGGCGGTGTCGTAGACCGCCACTCCGGTCTCATCGCAGGAGGTTTCGATACCCAGGACTTTCATCCGCCCATCTTGCGCTCAAACCCGAGGCACTGCTACCATGTGCAGCTTCCTGCCGCAAAAGGCAGGCCTTTCGACCACGAGAGTTCCGAATGCCCAGCGTCAAAGTCCGCGAAAACGAGCCGTTCGAGTTTGCCCTGCGTCGCTTCAAGCGCACCTGCGAAAAGGCCGGCGTGCTCGCCGAAACCCGCAAGCGCGAGTTCTACGAGAAGCCGACCCAGGAGCGCAAGCGCAAGGCGGCGGCCGCGGTGAAGCGTCAGGCCCGTCGCGCCGGTCGCGACGTCACCAAGCGCCAGCGCCTGTACTGATCCGGCCGGTTGACGGCAGAAGCCGGCACGCACGCGCGTGGCCGGCTTTTTGCGTTTCTGCGCCCGGCCCTGAACCCAAGGAGATCACCATGACCCTCAAGCAACAGCTCATCGATGACATGAAGACCGCGATGAAGGCCGGCCAAAAAGACCGCCTCGCGGTGATCCGCCTGATCAACGCCGCGATCAAGCAGAAGGAAGTCGACGAGCGCGTGGAGATGACCGATCCGCTGGTGCTGGGCGTGATGGAGAAGATGCTCAAGCAGCGCAAGGATTCGATCACCCAGTACGAGGCCGCCGCGCGCGAGGATCTGGCCGCACAGGAGCGCTACGAAAAGGGCGTGATCGAAGCCTACATGCCTGCCCAGCTCGACGAGGCCGCCATCCTCGCGGAGATCGACAAAGCCATCGCAGCCACCGGCGCCGCCTCCGCCGCCGACATGGGCAAGCTGATGGGCGTGCTCAAGCCCCAGCTTGCCGGCAAGGCCGACATGGGCCTGGTCAGCAAGCTGGTGAAGCAGGCGCTCGCGTCCTGATTCCTGGCGCAGCGCCGCCATCGCGCCCAGCGGCGGCCACGCCCAATGCAATTTTCCGAGCCCGCAGCATGAACGACGCCCTCGTCAGCATCCGCCCCGCCACGCCCGACGACGTGCCGCTGATCCGGCAGCTGATCGCCGAACTGGCCGAATACGAGCGCATGGCCGAAGCCGCGGTGGCCACCGACGCCGGCCTGCGCGCTCAGCTGTTCGGCCCCCAGCCCGCTGCCGAAGTCCTGATCGGCGAAGTGGATGGCGCCGCCGCCGGTTTCGCCCTGTTCTTCCACAATTTCAGCACCTTCACCGGCAAGCGCGGCTTGTATCTGGAAGACATCTTCGTGCGCCCCGCCTTCCGCGGCGCGGGCCTGGGCAAGCAGCTGATGGCCGCGCTGGCGCGGATCGCGGTGCAGCGCGACTGCGCCCGCTTCGAATGGAGCGTGCTGGACTGGAACACCCCGTCGATCGCGTTCTACCGCAGCCTCGGCGCAGTCGGCATGGACAAATGGACGTTGCAGCGGCTGGACGGCACCGCCCTGCACGCGCTGGCGGCGCGCGACGAACTCTGATCAATGGTGATCAAGCGGCTCGGCTGAAACCCGCCTGCGCCAGCAGCCCGCGACTACACTAGCCCTATGGCCCGCATTCCCGACGCCTTCATCGACGACCTGCTGGCGCGCTCCGATATCGTTGAAGTGATCGCCACCCGCGTGCCCCTGAAGAAGCAGGGCCGCGAATACGCCGCCCGCTGCCCGTTCCACGACGAACGCAGCGCCAGCTTCACGGTCTCGCCGACAAAGCAGTTCTACCACTGCTTCGGCTGCGGCGCGCACGGGTCGGCGATCAGCTTCCTGATGCAGTACGACCGGCTGGAATTCCTCGATGCGGTCGAGGAACTGGCTCGGCGGGTGGGCGTGGAAGTGCCGCGCGATACCGCGCAGCGCAATGCCAATCCCGAGACCCGCGACCTGTATGCCGCGATGGACGCGGCCGCCGGTTTCTTCCGGCGCCAGCGCGAGGCCAACGCCAAGGCGCGCGCCTACATCGAGGCACGCGGCATCGCCACCGAGATCGTCGATCGTTACGACATCGGCTATGCGCCCGGCGGTTTCTCGGCGTTGCGCGACGCGCTCGGCACCGACCCGCAGCGGCTGCACCTGTTGGAACGCGGCGGGATGTTCTCGAAGAACGACCGCGGCCACGTCTACGACAAGTTCCGCGACCGCCTGATGTTCCCGATCCACGACCGTCGCGGCCGCGTGATCGCCTTCGGCGGCCGGGTGATCAACCCCGACGATTCGCCGAAGTACCTCAACTCTCCGGAAACCCCGCTGTTCCACAAGGGCCGCGAGCTGTACGGCCTGTGGCAGGCGCGGCAGGCCAACCAGAAGCTGGAACGCCTGATCGTGGTCGAAGGATACATGGACGTGGTGGCGCTGGCGCAATTCGGGGTTTCGCAGGCGGTGGCCACGCTGGGCACCGCGACCACGTCCGAGCACGCCGAACTGCTGTTCCGCAGCGCCGCCGACGTGTACTTCTGCTTCGACGGCGACCGCGCCGGTCGCGCCGCGGCCTGGAAAGCGCTCGAATCGGTGCTGCCGCGCATGAAGGACGGCCGCCAGGCGCTGTTCCTGTTTTTGCCCGACGCTGAGGACCCGGACAGCCTGATCCGCAAGGAGGGCGTGGATGGTTTCGACGCGCGTCTGCGCGCGGCCACGCCGTTGTCCGAATTCTTCTTCAACCAGCTGTCAAGCGACGTCAACCTCGCCAGCCTCGACGGCAAGGCGCGACTGGCCGAACGCTGCAAGCCGCTGCTGGCGCTGATCCCGGATGGCGCGTTCGGCGATTTGATGCGGCAGCGGTTGGGCGAGCTGACCGGCATCAGCGCGCGCGCCGGCGCGGCGCCAACGGCGGCTCCGGCGCGCAGCAGCCGCGTCGCCGCAGGGCCGACGCACAAGCCCAGCCTGGTCCGTACCGCGATCACCCACCTGCTGCAACGTCCGGCGCTGGCCCTGGAGCTGGCGCCGCCGTACCGCTTCGCCAGCCTGCGCCAGCCCGGCATCGAGCTGCTCTCCGAGCTGGTGCTGCTGATCGGCGAGCGCCCGGACATCAGCACTGGCTCCCTGCTCGAACATTTCGAAGGGCGCGACGCGTTGCCCGCGCTGCAACAGCTGGCCGTGCTCGACCTTCCGGGTGAACCGGCCAACCTGCGGGCCGAATTCCTCGACGCCATCGCCCAGCTTGACCGCCAGGTCTCGCAGCAGCGCATCGAGGAACTGCAGCAGCGCCAGCGCGGCGAGGGGCTGGACACGGCAGAAACCCAGGAGCTGCTGGAACTGCTGCGGGCGCGCATTCAGCATTGATCGGTGTCGGCGCCGGCCCTGTCCTTTCCCGTTCGAATTTTCCGTATTCTCTGCTTGACTCCAACCACTCAAGGTTTCCCCGTGCGCATCCTGTCCCTCCTGGCCGGCGCCCTGCTCGCCCTGGCTTCCGTCACCGCCTTCGCCGACGCCACCGTTCCGACCAAGGACATTGCCGGCGCCAGCGACCCGGCCTGGCTCAAGCGCTACGAGGGCAGCTTCATCGTCAGCTACGAGCACCGCCGCTTCGACGCCATCAGTTTTCCGGCCTCGAAACTGCTGCCCAGCGCGGATCCGGAAGAGCGCGACAGCAACAACAATCGCCCTCGGCGCGCCGCCCGCACGGTCAAGGCCGAAGGCGAATACACGCGCCTGCTCTACGTCGCCCCGGAAGACCGCTCGACGCTGGAGGTGATGCGCAACTACATCAGCGAAATCAAATCCGCCGGCGGTCGCCTGCTGTACGGCTGCACCAACCACGAATGTGGTGGCGAGTTCGAAGGCAACGATCACGGCGGCGGCACCCAGGGCCTGCTTGAACAGATTTATCCCGGCAACCGGGTCAAGGACGCCAATTTCAGCAACGGCAAGTGCGCCAGCGGCACCGATCCACAGGAGCAGCGCTATCTGCTGGCCCAGTTGCCCGACGGCAACGGTGGTACCCGCACGCTTGCCGTTTACGTCTACCAGATCGGCGACAAGACCTATTGCTCCGCACTCAAGGATCGCACCGGCGTGCTGGTGGTTGCGGTGTCGCCCAAGCCGATGGACAACAAGATGGTGACCGTCACTTCGGACGAGATGAAGCGGGCGCTGGAGACCGCCGGCCACATCGCCCTGTACGGCATCTATTTCGATACCAACAAATCGCAGGTCAAGCCCGAGTCCAAGCCGACCCTGGAGCAGATCGCCAACTTGCTCAAGCAACTGCCGAACCTGCGTCTGGGCGTGGTCGGGCATACCGATGACGTCGGCGACGACGCCTCCAACCTGCGGCTGTCGCAGCGCCGGGCGGACGCGGTGGTGGCCGCGCTGGTCGAGGACTACGGCATCGCCGAGTCGCGCCTGGCGCCCAGCGGCGCCGGCGAGACCAAGCCCGTCGTGCCCAACAGCAACGACGCCGCGCGGGCGAAGAACCGCCGGGTGGAGCTGGTCAAGCTCTGAAACCCGGCGACGCTGGCGGGCTGGAGTCGTTCGGACGCAACTAGCGCACCTTGCGGAAGGTCAGGTTGAGGCGCTGCTCGCCGAGCAGCGGATGGCGGCCCGGCCGGATCGGCAGCACGCCGTGAAAGCGCATGCGGTCGACGCCGCCCCAGACCACCACGTCACCGTGCCGCAGCGGCACCCGCAGCGCCTTGTCGCCACGGGCAAGGCCACCAAACAGGAACACCGCCGGCAGGCCCAGCGAGACCGAGACGATCGGCGCGATGCGATCGTCCTCGTCACGATCCTGATGCAGGCTCAAGCGCGTGCCGGGTGCATAGCGATTGATCAGGCAGGCGTCGGGCACATGGTCCGCGAAGCCGGCCTCGGCGGCGGCATCACGCGCCAGTTGCAGTAACGCGTCCGGCAGCGCCGGCCACGGCTGGCCCGAGTCCGGATCGTTGCGGTCGTAGCGATAGCCACGGCGGTCGCTGCACCAGCCGTAGGTTCCGCAGTTGCTCATCGCCACCTGCATCACATGCCCGCCGGGGGTTTGCAGATGACGGAACGGCGCGCGTGTGGTGACCGTGTCGATCCCGGCCAGCAGCGCATCGACATGCGGCAGCACGTAGCCATGCAGGACCCAGGCCTGCGTTGCCAAGCGCGTGCGCGCTCCCGCCGATGGCGTGGCAAACAGATCCACTTGCTCGCTCACGACTGCGGCACGAACTCCAGCCCCGGCGGCGGCGCGAACAGCGGCAGCAGCCAGTGGTCGATCAGCAGGAACGCGAACAGCGCCATCAGATACCAGATCGAATACTTGAACGTGCGCATCGCGAAAAACTCGTCCGGCGGATCCAGCAGCTTCCACGCGTACCACAGGAACACCGCGCCCAGCACCAGCGCGCCGCCGAGGTAGAACAGCCCACTCATGTGCACCACCCACGGCAGCACCGAGGCGATCACCAGCAGGATGGTATAGAGCAGGATCTGCCAGCGCGTGTAGACCACGCCGTGGGTGACCGGCAGCATCGGCACCAGCGCGCGCGAATAGTCCTCGCGGCGGAAGATGGCCAGTGCCCAGAAATGCGGCGGCGTCCACACGAACACGATCAGCACCAGCAGCAGCGCATAGCCCCAGTCGGTCTCGTTGCCCATGCCGGTCACCGCCGCCCAGCCCAGCAGCGGCGGCACCGCGCCGGCCAGGCCGCCGATCACGATGTTCTGCGGGGTGGCGCGCTTGAGGAAGCCGGTATAGATGATCGCGTAGCCAATCAGGCCGGCGAACGACAGCAGCGCGCTGATCGGGTTGACCCACAGCAGCAGCACCGCCATCGAGGCGACGCCGAGCACGATGGCGAACGTGAGCACCTGCGCCGGCCGCAGCGCGCCGGTCGGCAGCGGGCGGTCGGCGGTGCGTGCCATGACCTTGTCGATGCGCTGGTCGAGCAGATGGTTGACCGCCGCCGCGCTGGACGCGGACAGCCAGATCCCGATCGTTCCGGCGACGATCCGCAGCCACGGCCAATCCTGGCCGGGCTGGATCGCCAGCAGCATGCCGATGACCGCAGTGAACACGATCAGGGCCACGATCCGCGGCTTGGTCAGCCGCCAGTACTGCGCCGCGATCGAACCGCTCATTCCCAGCCCTCCGGCGGCCGCAGGCGCGCCAGCAGCGCAACCAGCACGAACAGCAGCGCCACCGCGCCGGCATTGTGCAGGATGGCGATCGGCAGCGGCAGCGCCAGCAGCACGTTGCTGATGCCCAGCCCGACCTGAAGACAGACCAGCAGCGCCAGCGCCACCCCCCAGCCGCGCAGGCCGGGGATCCGCAGCAGTTTGGCCGCCATCCCCAGCAGGTAGACGAACACCACGACGGCCGCCAGCCGATGCGCCATCTGGATGGCCACCCGGGCCGGGTTGTCGAGGACGCCGCCTTCGTAATCGACGCCGATGCCGCGCCAGAGCACGAAGCCCTCGCGGAAATCGTGCTGCGGCCACCAGTGGCCGGCGCAGCGCGGGAAATCGGTGCCGCAGGCCAGCGCCGCGTAGTTGGCGCTGGTCCAGCCGCCCAGCGCGATCTGCACCGCCAGCAGCGCCAGACCGATGCCCAGCAGCAGGCGCAGGCGGCGCGCGTCGGCGCTGAGGATCGGTGAGTCGGTGGCCCGCCAGGCGATCCACGCCAGCAGGGCGAAGGTGGTCAGGCCACCGAGCAGATGCCCCATCACCACGATGGGTTTGAGCAGCCAGGTGACGGTCCACATGCCGAGCAGGGCCTGGAACACGATCACCATCAGGGTCAGTGCGCTGGCCCGCGCCAGATCCACGTTCGACCAGCGCAGCACGCCGACCAGCAGCAGCAATTCCCCCACCACCGCCAGCAGGGCCGCCGGCGCGTGCGCGCCGCGCATGTACTGCGGAATCGCCAGCGCCACCAGCCCCGCGGCCAGCGCAATCTGAGCCACGCCGCGGCGGCGGCCGCGCGCGGCCAGCAGCGCCAGCGTCAGCACCAGCACGCCCAGCGCACCGGCAAGCATGCGGTGGACCTGCTCGCGCCAGGCGCGGGTGGGATCGACCGGGCGAATCGCGGTGGCGGCGTGGTCGACCACCTGCGCGGCCGCCGTGGGCCAGGTGGCCTTGCCGTAGCAGGTCGGCCAGTCGGGGCAGCTCAGGCCGGCGTTGGACAGACGCACGAAGGCGCCGAACACGATCAACGCCGCGGCCAGCGCCGTCGCCAGCCAGGCGATGCGGTGGAAGTGGCGGTACAGCTGTGTCCGGGACGTCTGGACCATGGGCTCAATTGATTCTCAGCAGCTTGGCAAGATCGGTGCGCAGATCGCCCGGATCGGCCCCGGGCGCGTAGCGCAGGACCACGAAACCATTCGGGTCCACCAGCCAGACCGGATCGCCGCGGGCGTCGTCGTAGCCCGCCAGCTCCGCCGACAGCCGCGGATCCGAGCGCAGCAGATGCACTTCTCGCAGGGAGGCAACGTCGCTTGGCGGCGCGCCGATCCACAGGACGTGCACCCGGTCGGCATTGCGGCCCATCAGGCGCCAGACCTTGTCGAGGTTGGCCAGCAATCTTGCACATTCGGCGCGCCGGGTACTGGCGCAGTCGCGCGGGGCGACGACCATGCGCCAGGTGCGCGGGCTGTCGTGCCAGCGGTAGGCGCGGCCATCGGCGCGCGTGGGCGTGAAATCCCGCAGGTCGCCGTAGGGCTGCAACAACTGGCCCTTGTTGATCTGCCCGGAAGGGCGCCAACCGGAGAAACGCAGCAGGCCGGCCACCAGCAGCGCACCCAGCGACAGCACCAGGATCAGCAGCAGCGTGCCGCGATTGCGCCGCCGGATGGCGCTGGCCGTCGTCGCTTCGGTCATTTCCGCAACTGCCTGATCGTCAGCAGCAGGGCCACCACCAGCACCGTCAACGCCAGCCCGAACCATTGCACCGCGTAGCCGAGGTGGCGCTCCGGCGGCATCGTATTGGGCAGGATCGCCAGATCGCGTTCGTTCGGCGCCGCCATCACGCCATCGTCGCCTTCCTGCCGCCGCGAATCCAGGCGCAGCACGCGCGGCGCCAGCGCCATCGGCAGCCTGAGCGTCGAGGCAATCGCGGCCATGTCCATGCGCGCGGCCAGCCAGCGCCGGTCCCCGGCGGCGGCCAGCGGCGCCCCGTGTTGCAGGCCTTCCGAGGGCGGCGGTGCCAGCAGGCCGCGCACGGTCTGTTCGCCGCGGGACGGGCAGCCGAACTCCGGCAGCACCCGATCACCGCCCAGCGGCCGCCAGCCGGCATCCACCAGCAGCGCCTGCGCGCCGAAATCCGGCAACAGGACGCAGTACATGCGCACGCCCACCACCCCTTCGCGCTGCTGACCGTCCAGCCACAGGGTGAGGTTGAGGATGCGTCCCTGGCCCTGCGCCCAGTCGTAGGCGCGGGCGCGCTTGGGATCGGAGGCCAGCAGCAGCGGTTGCGGAACGGCGCGGGTCAGCGCACGCGCGGCGTCATCGAGGACCGCCTGCTTTTCGTGCATCCGCGCCAGCTGCCAGCGCCCGGCCTGGGCGAAGCCGCCGGCCACCAGCAGCGCCAGCAGCCACCACAGCAGCAGTCGCACACCGCGCCCACTCATCGTGATGCCCCGCGAGGCTGCGATAATGCCGCCATTGCGCCGGCCCGATCCGGCATCGGAGGCGACATGGGCGGCTCGTTCAAGGCCCTGCTCATCGGTGGATTCCTGCTCCTCATCGTCTGGCACCTCGGCGCCGGGCTGTACTACATGCTCGTCGACAAGGGCAGCAGCAAACGCACCGTCAACGCGCTGACCTGGCGCATCGGCCTGTCCATCCTGCTGGTCCTGCTCCTGCTGCTGGGGATCCATCTTGGCTGGATCACGCCCCACGGCGTCGGCCAGACGCCGGCAGGCTGATCAGGCCAGGCGGCCCCGCCAGAACAAAGGCCGGCATCGCCGGCCTTGGTTGTCTGGATCGCTGCAGGCCAGCTTACAGCACGTAAACGAACACGAACAGGCCAAGCCACACCACGTCCACGAAGTGCCAGTACCAGGCCACGGCTTCGAAACCGAAGTGGTTGTCGGCGCTGAAATGGCCCTTGGCGCAGCGGAACCAGATCACCGCCAGCATGATCGTGCCCAGGGTGACGTGGGCGCCATGGAAGCCGGTCAGCATGAAGAAGGTCGAACCGTAGATCCCCGAGCCCAAGGTCAGGTTGAGCGCGCCGTAGGCATGCGAATACTCCTCGACCTGGAAAAACAGGAACAGCCAGCCCAGCAGCACGGTGGCCGCGAGGAAGAACAGCAGCAGGCCGCGCTTGCCGGCCTTGAGGGCATGGTGGGCGATGGTGATGGTCACGCCCGAGGACAGCAGGATCAGGGTATTGAGCAGCGGCACGCCCCAGGCCGGAACGGTCTGGTAGGCGCCGCCCAGCGCGTTCGGCCCGTTGCTCGGCCAGCCACCGGTGAAGGACGGCCACAGCATGGCGTGGGTTTCCACCCCATGGCCCTGGCCTTCGAGCCACGGGATCACGAACTGGCGCGCGTAGAACAGGGCGCTGAAGAAGGCGGCGAAAAACATCACTTCGGAGAAAATGAACCAGACCATTCCCATCCGGAACGAGACGTCCACCTGCTTGTTGTAGCGCCCGCCCACCGATTCGCGGATCACCTCGCCGAACCATCCGAACGCCGTCACGACCAGCAGCGCGATGCCGAGGAAGAACACCGCGCGGCCCCAGCTCACTTCGTTCAACCAGTTGGCAAACCCGAACATGGTGACGAACAGGGAAATCGAGGCCACCATCGGCCAGCGGCTTTTGCTGGGGACGAAGTAGACGTCCTGGTCGTGGCTGGCGAGTTCGGCGTGGGCGTTGGCCATGTTGATGATCCCGAAGCGTGATTGAAATCAGGGAGCGGCGCGCGCCGCCCCGACCGACCCGCCCCCCGCGGCGAGCGCGGCGGTCTGGGTATCGTTCTTGTAGAAGGTGTAGGACAGCGTCACCGTCTTGATGCCGTGCGGCAACGCCGGATCGACGATGAAGCGCACCGGCATGTCGCGGGATTCCCCCGGAACCAGCGTTTGCGCGGTGAAGCAGAAACACTCGGTCTTGTTGAAATAGCGTGAGGCGCGCGACGGCGCGACCGAGGGCACCGCATTGCCGACGATGGCGCGGTCGGAGTCGTTGCGGGCGGCATACACGGCTTCGTACTGGCGGCCGACCTGCACCCGCATCTGTTGCTGCCTGGGCGCGAACGTCCAGGGCAGCTTGGAATTGACGCTGCCATCGAACTGCACCGTCACCCAGCGCGCATCGGCGGTCGTCGCGGACACGGCGGCCACGTTCGGGCCCTTTTCCAGCCGGATGCCGAAGACCTTTTCGCAGGTGATCCGGTACAGCGGCACCATCGAAAACGCAAAGGCAAAGGCGCCCAGCGCGATGCCGAGCATCTTCCACACCCCCAGTGAACCCAGCGGCGATGCGTTCATTGTCCGGGTGCTCCGCGCAGGAAGACCAGCGCATACAGACCAACCGCCACCAGCGCCAGCAGCCATGCCATGCGCCGAGCGCGCTTGCGTGCGGCTTCGGCGTTTGGATCCTGCCCGGCCTGGCGGTTGTCCACGATCACCTCGGGCTCAGTGCGCCGGATCGCCGTGGGCCAGATCGCCCGGGTGGATCTCCGGCGGCGTCTCGAAGGTGTGGTGCGGCGCCGGCGACGGCACCGTCCACTCCAGGCCGCGCGCGCCTTCCCAGGCGCGGGCCTCGGCCTTGGCGCCGGTCTTGAGCGAACGCCACAGGATGAAGGCCATGAAGAACGGCGTCGGGAACATGCAGAACGCGCCGATCGAGCTCACCAGGTTCCAGTCGGCGAACACCACGTTGTAGTCCGGAATCCGGCGCGGCATGCCGGCCAGGCCGAGGAAGTGCTGCGGGAAGAACACCATGTTGACGAACACGAAAGTCCACCAGAAATGGATCTTGGCCAGGGTCTCGTTGTACATGCGACCCGACCACTTCGGCCACCAGTAGTAGATCGCGCCGATGATGGTGAACAGCGAGCCGGTCACCAGCACGTAGTGGAAGTGGGCGACCACGAAATAGGTGTCGTGGTACTGGTAGTCGGCCGGAACCACCGCCACCATCAGCCCGGAGAAGCCGCCGATCGCGAACAGGACGACGAACGCGATCGCCCACAGCATCGGCGCCTCGAAGGTCATCGAGCCGCGCCACATGGTCGTCACCCAGTTGAAGATCTTCACCCCGGTCGGGATCGAGATCAGCATGGTGGCGAACATGAAGTAGACCTCGCCGCCCAGCGGCATGCCGGCCACGAACATGTGGTGCGCCCAGACGATGAAGGACAGGAACGCGATCGCCACCGTCGCGTACACCATCGCGTTGTAGCCGAACAGCGGCTTGCGCGAGAAGGTCGGGATGATCTCGGACACGATCCCGAACGCCGGCAGGATCATGATGTAGACCTCGGGGTGGCCGAAGAACCAGAAGATGTGCTGGTACATCACCGGGTCGCCGCCGCCGGCGGCATTGAAGAAGCTGGTGTCGAAGAAGCGGTCGGTCAGCAGCATGGTGACCGCGCCGGCCAGCACCGGCATCACCGCCAGCAGCAGGAACGCGGTGATCAGCCAGGTCCAGCAGAAGATCGGCATCTTCAGCAGGTCCATCTGCGGCGCGCGCATGTTGAGGATGGTGGCGATGATGTTGATCGCGCCCATCACCGAGCTGACGCCCATCATGTGGATCGCGAAGATCGCGAAGGCGAGGTTGTAACCACCCTGCAGGGACAGCGGCGGGTACATGGTCCAGCCGCCGGCCGGCGCGCCGCCCGGCAGGAAGAAGGTCAACAGCAGCAGCGCAAAGGCGAACGGCATGATCCAGAACGACCAGTTGTTCATGCGCGGCAGCGCCATGTCCGGCGCGCCGATCTGCAGCGGCACCATCCAGTTGGCGAGGCCGACGAACGACGGCATGATCGCGCCGAAGATCATCACCAGCGCATGCATCGCGGTGAGCTGGTTGAAGAATTCCGGCTTCATGTATTGCAAGCCGGGCTCCGCCAGTTCGGCGCGCAGCCCCACCGACAGCAGCGCGCCCACGATCGCCATCGTGAAGCTGAACACCAGGTACAAGGTGCCGATGTCCTTGTGGTTGGTGGAGAACAGCCAGCGATCGATGAAGCCCTGGTGATGGGCCGCATGGCCGTGCTCGTGGGCTTGGCCGATGGCGTCTGGATGGGTTGCGGACATTGTGCTTGCCTTCTTCGAATGCGGGGCGTGGATCAGCCGGCCGTTGCCGGGGCTGCGGTGGCGTCAACCGAGGCCGTGGCCGGCAGCGCAGGCGCTTCCGCCGGGGCTGCTTCCGGAGCGGCGGCCGGCGGCGGCGCAGGCGGTGCATTCTTCCCCTTCTGCGCGGCCAGCCACGCGGCAAACTCTTCCTTGCTCACCGCCTTGACCACGATCGGCATGAAGCCGTGGTCCTTGCCGCACAGCTCGGCGCATTGGCCGCGGTACACCCCGGGAGTTTCGATCCGCGCCCAGGCTTCATTGACGAAACCGGGCACGGCGTCCTGCTTGAAGCCCAGCGCCGGCACCCACCAGGAGTGGATCACGTCATCGGCGGTCAGCAGGAAACGCACCTTGGTATCGACCGGCAGCACCAGCACGTTGTCCACGTTCAGCAGGTAATGCGGATCGTCCGCCGCGGTGATGACCCGGCCACTCTGGCGCAGGGCGTCGCTGTTGCGGTCGAGGCGACTGGTGAAGGACACCCCTTCGCCGGCGTATTCGTACTTCCACATCCACTGGTAGCCGGTCACCTTGACCGCCATCTCCGAATCGCGGGTGTCGTACATGCGCAGCAAGCCGCTGGTGGCCGGGAACGCCAGGCCGATCAGGGTCAGGATCGGGATTGCCGTCCAGACGATCTCCAGCTTGGTGTTGTGGATGAAGCCGGTATCCGGCACCGCGCCCCTGGACTTGCGGAAGCGGAAGATCGCCACCGCCATCGCGCCGAACACCAGCGCGCCGATCACCACGCAGACCCACAGCACGATCATGTGCGCGTCATAGGCGGCATGCGCCGTGGGCGTGACGCCGCGGACGAGGTTGAGCTGCCAGGGGTGCGGATCGGCCGGACCGGTCGATGCCGGCTGGGCGTGCAGGACCCATGGAGAGGCGGCCAGCGCCGCCGCAAGCAATTTCAAACGACCGGATGTCATCACGTCAGAGCCCTGTATGCAGTCCACCCCGCGAGACGCACGAATGCAGAAGCGCCCGCCGCGCCCGCGGATCCCCGGAAACCTGTCCTTTCGCCTCAGGCACAAAACGCCGATGCCTGACTTGACCTGAATCAAGATTACTGGCGAAGCCCGCCAACGGCAACAACCGGATGCAAAAACGTGCACTCGCTTACACTATGCGGTCCTACCTGCATCCTTCCGCGCGCATGAGCAGCGATTCCGCGCCCCTTCCCGTTTCGGCGATCCTGAGTCCGGAGCTTCCGCCGCCGCCCGCACCCGCGCGCCTGGCCATCACCGACGGCTGGTCCGTGGACGAGGCACGGCACGTGCGCGAACTGCTGGCCGCCGCCGAACTGCCGGCCGCCGATCACGCGCTGGCGCAGGAAACCGCCGCGGATCTGGTCCAGCGGGTGCGCGCCCGGGTACGCGAGCAGGGCGTGGTCGAGGCCTTCATGCGCCAGTACGACCTGGGCAGCGAGGAAGGCGTGCTGTTGATGTGCGTGGCCGAAGCGCTGCTGCGCATCCCCGACCAGGACACCGCCGACGCGCTGATCCGCGACAAGCTCGGCGATGCCAACTGGAAGCGCCACCTCGGCCAGTCCGATTCCATGCTGGTCAACGCCTCCACCTGGGGGCTGATGCTGACAGGCAAGCTGGTCGATCTGGCCGATGACACCAAACGCGACGCCTACGGCGCCTTCCAGCGTCTGATCGGGCGCGCCGGCGAGCCGATGATCCGGCTGGCGGTTCGCCAGGCCATGAAGATCATGGGCCACCAGTTCGTGCTCGGCCGCACCATCGGCGAGGCGCTGGCGCGCAGCCGCAAGGGCGACAGCGCCAACTACCGCTATTCCTTCGACATGCTGGGCGAAGCGGCGCTGACCGCCGCCGACGCGGCCCGCTACCAGAGTGCCTACCGCAGCGCGATCGCGGCGATCGGCGGCACCGGCCCGTTCGCCGACGTCTTTTCCGCGCCGAGCATTTCGATCAAGCTTTCGGCCCTGCATCCGCGCTACGAGCACGCCAAGCGCGCGCGGGTGATGGCCGAGCTGGCGCCGCGCATCCTCGAACTGGCGCAGCAGGCCAAGGCGTTCAACATCGGCTTCACCATCGACGCCGAGGAAACCGACCGCCTCGAACTGTCGCTGGATCTGATCGAAGCCACCCTCATCGACCCCTCGCTGGACGGCTGGAACGGCTACGGCCTGGCCGTGCAGGCCTACCAGAAGCGCGCGCCGCGGGTGATCGACTATCTGGCCGACCTGGCCCGCCGCAGCGGCCATCGGATCCCGGTGCGGCTGGTCAAGGGCGCGTACTGGGACGCCGAGATCAAGCGCGCCCAGGTGGAAGGACTGGGCGAGTATCCGCTGTTCACCCGCAAGCAGAACACCGACGTGAGCTATCTGGCCAACGCGCGCCGGATGCTCGACGCCGGCAGCGCGCTGTATCCGATGTTCGCCACCCACAACGCCCACACCATCGCCAACGTCTACCAGATGGCACGACGGATGGCCGATCGCCGCGATTTCGAATTCCAGAAGCTGCACGGCATGGGCGATGACCTCTACGCCGAGGTCGTTCCGGCCGACCGCCTCGACGTGCCGTGCCGGATGTACGCCCCGGTCGGCAGCCACGAAGACCTGCTGCCCTATCTGGTCCGGCGCCTGCTCGAAAACGGCGCCAACTCCAGCTTCGTCAACCGGATCACCGACGAAACCATCCCGGTCGAGGAACTTGTGCGCGACCCGGCCGAATTCGTGTCCGGGCTGGCCTCCATTCCCCACCCCCGCATTCCGCTGCCGGTCGACCTGTACCGCAGCCAGAACCAGAACCGAGGCAATTCCATGGGCATCAATCTCGCCAACGACGACGCGCTGCGCGCGCTGGCCAGCAGCATCAACAGCGCCGGCGCCGGCAGCTGGACCGCCGGCCCGCTGGTGCCGGGCGCCAGCCCGAGCGGAGCGATTGCCGACGTCACCAACCCGGCCGACCGCCGCGAGGTGGTGGGCCGCTGGCAGGCCACCGACGCCATCACCCTGGAGCGCGCCCTGGCCAATGCCGCCGCCGCGCAGCCGGGCTGGGACGCCACCCCGGCGGCGTCGCGCGCCGCGATCCTGGAACACGCCGCCGGCCTGCTGGAAGCGCGCATGCCGGCGTTCATGGCGATGTGCACCAAGGAAGCCGGCAAGACCCTGGCCGACGGCGTCGCCGAAGTGCGCGAAGCGGTCGATTTCCTGCGCTACTACGCGCTGCAGGCGCGCGAACAGTTCGCACCGTTGGCGCTGCCCGGCCCGACCGGCGAAAGCAACCACCTGCAGCTCTCCGGGCGCGGCGTGTTCGTCTGCATCAGCCCCTGGAACTTCCCGCTGGCCATTTTCCTCGGCCAGATAACGGCGGCGCTGGCCGCCGGCAACGCGGTGATCGCCAAGCCGGCCGAGCAGACCAACCTGATCGGCCACGCCGCCATCAAGCTGCTGCACGAAGCCGGCATCCCCGCCGACGTGCTGCAGTTCGCGCCCGGCGACGGTGCCACCATCGGCGCCGCGCTGACCTCCGACCCGCGCGTGGCCGGCGTGTGCTTCACCGGCTCCACCGACACCGCCCGCGCGATCAACCGCGCGCTGGCGGCGCGCGAGCAGGCTCCCATCGGCGTCTTGATTGCCGAAACCGGCGGCCAGAACGCGATGATCGCCGACAGCTCCTCGCTGCCCGAGCAGGTCATCAAGGACGTGGTCGGCTCGGCCTTCACCTCGGCCGGGCAGCGCTGCTCGGCGGCGCGGGTGCTGCTGGTGCAAGACGACATCGCCGACAAGGTGATGACCATGCTGGCCGGCGCGATGGCCGAATTGAAGGTCGGCGATCCGGGTCTGCTGTCGACCGACGTCGGCCCGGTGATCGACAGCGACGCCCAGTGCCAGCTTGCCGAACACGGCGAGGCCATGGACCAGAGCGCACGCCTGATCGCGCGCGCACCGCTGGGTCCGGACACCGCGCACGGCACCTTCATCGCCCCCAGCGCCTGGGAGCTGCAGTCGATCTCCCAGTTGACCCGGGAAAACTTCGGCCCGGCCCTGCACGTGATCCGCTGGAAGGCGGACGAACTCGACGCGGTGGTCGATGCGATCAACGCCACCGGCTACGGCCTCACCCTGGGCATCCATTCGCGAATCGACGCCACCATCGAACGCATCGTCGCCCGCGCCCGGGTCGGCAACATCTACGTCAACCGCAACCAGATCGGCGCGGTAGTCGGGGTGCAGCCGTTCGGCGGCCAGGGCCTGTCCGGCACCGGCCCCAAGGCCGGCGGCCCGCACTACCTGCTGCGCTTCGTCACCGAAAAAACCGTCACCATCAACACCACCGCCTCTGGTGGCAATGCCAGCCTGCTGACGCTGGGGGATTGAAAGCGGCCCGCAATTGAAGAGCGCCCCTCATCCGGCCCCCGCCTTCGCGGGGGCAGGCTCTGCGGCCATCTTCTCCCCGCCGCGCGGGGAGAAGGAAAAGAAAGCAAGCCTCCCCGCTGCGCGGGGAGAAGGGAATACGCGCATTGTGGCACACGCATTTCCCTCGCTCCGATCCGTTAACCTGCACCCGAGGCACTCGGTTCGGGGAGCGGATCATGGATCGCTGGCGTTTGCTGCGCATCGCCGTCACGGTGCTGGTGCTTGGCCTGCAGCTGGCCTATATCCTGACCGCGGGAAATATCGGACGCTTTCCGCTCCGTTGCGACAACGCTCCGGGACCAGCCGGTCGCTGTGTCGTCCTGCCTCTGGATGACGTCCCGTTGCCGACCGGCCTGCAACCCGGCGATGTCCTGTACGACTCGGAGCTGCCCTTGCGCCAACGTCTGGCGATAGGCGTGCTGCCGGCCGGTCATGCGATCACATTCCAACGACATCGCGGCGCGACGCAGGCATCCGTGCGCCTCACC
Source organism: Thermomonas sp. (assembly GCF_023953935.1). Taxonomy (GTDB): domain Bacteria; phylum Pseudomonadota; class Gammaproteobacteria; order Xanthomonadales; family Xanthomonadaceae; genus Thermomonas. The sequence goes on from NZ_JAMLIW010000007.1 coordinate 112,694, forward strand.
ACAATCCCCAGATCGTGGAATGAGACAACGGAATTCCGGGCTGGACGAGCCCTGAACCTGATCTACCTCGCGCTCGGATTGCTGCTGCTCTGGCGTGGCCGCGATGCAGTGGCATGGAACCTCGCAGGTGCCTGCATGGCCTTGGCGGCCAGTCAGCCGGTCTGGAATATCCCGACCACCTGGGGAGCGCTCGACATCCTGTTCGCCCGCCTCGTGCTCATGCCGTTGAGGGAATATTTTTTCTTCGCTGCCGCACGCAGTCTCGCCGGCAACATTCCCCGCAGGCTCCTGCGCTGGCTCACCTTCGGCATGGCCGGGGCGATCGCCGTGCCGATGCTGGTACGTGCGACCGAATTCGCGGTCGTCGTCCTCGCCGGCCGCCACTTCGATTTCCCCGTCGATGCCATCGGCCGAATCGCCCAGGGCATCACCGGGGCGCTGCCCGCGCTGCTGCTGCTGATCGGCTACCGCCATGCCGATGCCGTGCAGCGGCTGCGGATCCGCTGGTTTCTGCTGGCGCTGGCGCTCTTGGCCGGCCTGTCCGTATTCGCGATTTTTGTCGACCTCGAATCCGGGGCCAAGCCCGGCCTGCTCCTGCTGGTCGCACTGCTCACCATCCCCGCCCTGCTGATCGCCTACGCCGCCCTGCGCAACCGATTGGTAGAAGTCTCCTACGTCGTCAGCCGCACCTTCATCTACAGCACGATGGGCGCGGTGGTGGTGGGCGTGTTCGTGCTGGTCGAAAACGCGCTGTCGGCGTTCGCCGTCGGCGAGCGGCAGGGCGCGCTGCTGCAACTGGGCATCCCGCTGGCGCTGGGTCTGGCGCTGAACCAGTTGCACAAACGCATCGAGCGGGTGATCGAGCGCCTGTTCTTTCGCCGCCAGTTCGCCGCCGAACAGGCGCTGCACCGGCTTGCCCACGAAAGTACCTACATCGAACGGCCCGAGCACCTGCTGCAACGCACGCTCGACGAGATCGCGCGCCATCTGCGGCCAGCCCGTGCGGCCATCTATCGGCGCGAGGACGACTACCGCAAGTCCGGCCAGACCGGCGCGCCGGATTGGCCGGAGCAGGTGGACCCGGACGATCCCCTGTTCGTCGCCCTGCGCGCCGACACCGGCGTGCGCGATCTGCACGCCAGCTCCGGCGCGCTCGGCAACGGCGGGCTGGCCGCACCGATGCACGTGGCCGGCCGTCTGCACGGCGCCATCGTCCTTGGCGAACGGGCCGAGGGCTATTCCCCGGACGAACGTGAACTGCTGCGCAAGACCGCGCAGGCGGTGGGATCAGCGCTGTACGCACTGAAGGCGCGCGAGGATGCGACGTTGCTGGACGCGCTCGTGCATGGGCGCATCCGGCTGCAGGCATTGAGGCAGCGGGCCGCGCTGACGGAGCCTCCATCGCCTGGAGGCTGAAGTCGGTCGCCGCGCTCGATAGCGAGAAGTTCGGCCTAGGGCAATGCTGACTTGATCAGCGTTGCCCTGACTCTGCGCATGGTGCGCCGCCGGAGCGCCTCTTGTCCGGCAACGAAAAAGCCCCGCTTGCGCGGGGCTTTTCTGCCACCGATCCCGAAGGATCAGAAGCGGTACTGCATCGACAGGCCGAACAGGTTGGCGTGGCCGCCGAAGCTGCCATACAGCGTCGAGGTGTTGCTGTGCGGCAGGTCCACCGGCAGCGCGATCTTCGGGGTCTTGATCTCGATCCGCTGGTAGGCCGCATCCAACGACAGGTTCTCGGACACGTGCCAGGAGGCGCCCAGCGCGTACACCATGCGGTCGTTGTCGGGCAGACGCGGGGTGCGCGTCACGTCGTTGGTCGGGGTTTCATCGCTGCCCACGCCGAAGCGCAGGGTGAACGTGTCGCTGAAGTCGTACTCACCGCCGAGCGAAACGAAGGTGCTGCCGCTCCAGGAGAAGTCCTCACTGCCCACCACGGTGCCGCTGTTGCGCACGATGGTGACGTCCTGCAGCGAATTCCAGCCGGTGTGCTGGATGTCCAGCATCATCCGGAAGTTGTCGGTGAAGGCGTAGCGGGCGCTCAGGGTGATCAGCTCGGGGGTCACCAGCTTGGCGCCGCCGGGGCCGTCCACGAAGCGCGGATCGGCGCCGAGGATCGCCGGCACGCCGTTGAAGTCGAGGGTGCCCTGCAGCTTCTGGTGGATCCGCGAGCGGTAGCTCAGGCCGAGTGCGAACTGCTCATTCGGGGTGATCTGCAAACCGACCAGGAAGCCGAAATCGGTGTCGCTGCCCTTGACCGTCAGGCTGCCGTCGGCGGACTGCGGGTGGTACAGCGGATACAGCGCCCAGCCCGGGTTGAAGCAGGTCAGCATCACGTTGCCGGTGTTGGGCGCCGGCAGACCGGCAGCGGCCTGCGCGCAGATGGCCGTTCCGAAGTCGATCGACTTGCTCAAGGTGGCTTCGGCGCGTTCGTAAATCAGGCCAACGCCGATCGAGAACATATCGTTGACCTTGTAAGCGGCGGACAGGGTCAGATCAACGGTTTTCACTTCCGACGTCAGCGCGCGATAGCGGCCAACCCAGCCCGGCGCGTAGTCGGTCTTCAGGCCGAACGGCGCGCCGACGCTGGCGCCCAGGTACAGGCCATCGATGGAAGCGATCGGGAACACCGCCGACATGTTCGGCACCAGGGTCGGATCGCCCGGGTCGCCGCCGTTGCCGCCGGTCAGGGTGGCGTTCGGGAGCACGCCGGGCGCGCCCAGCGCGGTGCCGCCGCCGGTGAAGCCCGCGGTCAGATCAATGACGGTACCGTCAACCTGGAAGGTGCGCTGGCTGATGTTGACCATGGCCGCCGGGTTGAGCGAAACCACGGCGGCATCCCGCTGCGCGACCCCGCTGCCGGCACCGGCACGACCAAGATTCTTGACGCTCTGCTCGCGCAACTGGAAACCCGAGGCGGCGGCCTGGCCGACGAACAGCGTGCCAAGGACGGCCAGCGCAAGCGCGGAAGCACGAAGATTGCGATTGTTGCTCATGAGGAAACTCTCCGGTGTAGCTGGGCTGCGTTGGTTGTGATTGGGTGTGACCGCGCGGCATGCTGCTGGATCTTCTGTATCTTTGACCCCGGTCGACAATCACCAACCGGACGTACCATGCCGTATGTCCACTATAGCGCATTTTTAACCGTCTTATAACAACCGCTTCTCACCTTCTGAACCTGAATCATGTTCGTCGGCATCCCCCCGCGCCAGCGACCGCGCTTCCTCTGGGCCACCCCGCTGATCTTTGCCGCCCTGTGGCTGGCCTACGTGATCGCGGCGCTGCGCGCCCCGGCCGGACGCATCGCCACCACCCTGGATTGGGGCGTGCTGACCGGCGGGCTGGACAGTCTCGACGCCTGGCGCGCGGCGTTCGCCGACGGCAGCGTGCTGCGGCTGTTTTCCGGACTGTTCCTGCACGCCGACTGGATCCACCTGCTCGGCAACCTCGTGTTCCTGCTGATCTTCGGGCTGCCGGCCGAGCGCAGCATGGGCGGTTGGCGCTTCCTGCTGCTGTTCCTGCTCGGTGGCGCCACCTCGAACCTGGCCGCCGTGCTCGCCATCGGCACGCCCGACCGGGTGGTGATCGGCGCCAGCGGCGCGGTGTCGGCGGTCATCGGCGCCTACCTCGCGCTGTTCCCCGGCGCCCGCCTGGGCGTGGTGCTGCCGCTGGGCCTGTACCTGCAGTTCGTGCGCGTGCCGGCGTTCCTGCTGATCGGGCTGTGGGCGCTGCTGCAGGTGCTGTTCGCCTACAGCGGCCCGGCGCTGGGTGCGGTGGCGTGGCCGGCGCACATCGGCGGCTTCGTGTTCGGCGTTGCCTTCGCGTTGCTGGCCCGCGCCGCGATCGCCCGCCGCCTGCGCCACAGCCGCGGATTCTGAGCCGGCCGTCGGAATACTGACATTCTCCAGCGTGAATCGGCGCGGCCGGCCGCAGCAGCCGGACTCAGGGCTTGGCTGGCACCGGCGGCGACGGTGATGCGGCCTTGTCGGCCGGTTTCGCTGGTGCCGGTTTCGCTGGTGCCGGCGCTGGCGCGGCCGCGTGCGGTGCGGGCTGCGCGACCATCCGCTTCAGCTCCGCCAGCGCCGCGGCGATCGGTGCCTCGCCTGGCAGGACTTCGCCGGCATTGTCGCCTTCCAGCGCGCCCGCTTCCGAGGCCAGGTGGCCCGGCAGGACCGCCTCGCTGACCGGCGCCGGGCGGCGCGGGCCGCCGTCGGGGTGGAGTTCGACATCCGGCACGATGCCCAGCGCCTGGATCGAGTGCCCGCTTGGGGTGAAGTAGCGTGCCGTGGTGAGCTTGACCGAATCGCCGTTGTCCAGCGGCAGCACGGTCTGGACCGAACCCTTGCCGAAGGTGCGGCTGCCGACCACGCGCGCCCGCTGGTTGTCGTGCAGGGCGCCGGCCAGCACTTCCGATGCGCTGGCCGAACCGGCATCGACCAGCACCACGACCGGCGCCCCGTGCAGGCGATCGCCCGGGGTGGCGTCGAAGCGGCTGTTGCCGATCGACTCGCGGCCACGGGTGGTGACGATGGTGCCGCGGTCGAGCAGCTCATCGGCAATCTGCACGGCCCCGACCAGCAGGCCGCCGGGATTGCTGCGCAAATCCAGCACCAGCCCGCGCAGCGGCCCGTCCTTCTGCAGGGCTTCGAGACGCTTGACGAATTCGTCCGCGGTCGACGCCTGGAAGCTGGACACCCGGATGTAGCCATAGCCGGGCGCGAGCATCCGCCCGCGCACGCTGGCGGTGCGGATGGTGGCGCGGGTCAGGCTGACGTCGAAGGGCGCGGGTTTGCCGGCACGCACGACCTTGACCGTCACCTTGCTGCCGGCCACGCCGCGCAGCGGCTGCGAGCTGTCGTTCTGGCCGGCGCGCAGCAGTTTGCCGTCGATGGCGATGATGCGGTCACCGCTGCGCAGCCCGGCGCGATCGGCGGGACTGTCATCGATCGGTGCCACGATCCGCAAACTGCCGTCCGGAAGCTGCTGCAATTCCAGCCCGACGCCGTCGTAGCTGCCGCGGGTTTGCTCGTTGAACTGCTCGGCATCGCTCCTTTCCAGGTAGGCGCTGTGCGGGTCAAGGTCGAGCAGCAGCCCGCGGACCGCCGCGCTCATCAGGGCATGGTCATCGACCGGATCGACGTAGGCCTGCCGGATCGCGTTGTAGACGGTGACGAAGCGGCGGATTTCGCCCAGCGGCACCTTGGCATTGGCGGTTTCGACCGCATCCGGATCCTCGGCAGCGGCCGACGCGGCAGCGCCCGCCTCGTCAGGCGCCTCGACGGCAGGCGCCTCAATGGCAGGCGCATCTGCGGCAGGCTCCTCGGCGGCGGGTGTTTCCGTGGCCGCCGGCGCTGCAGGCGTCTCCTTGACCTGCGGCGCTTGCTGGGCAAACGCGACGCCCTGGCCCAGCGCCAGCGCCAGCAAACAGCAGAGCAATCCGTTCCGCATTCGAATCTCCGATGGCCGCGCGGGCGGCGGTGGGTCAGGGCAAACCGCGGCCCCATGGTGGCACGGGAACCGGTACGCGCGCATGCCTCCCGCGCCGCGCCCGGCCCGCTGGCGGCGACCGGCTCACTGTCTGGTCAGCCAGACCGATGGGTTCACCGGCTTGCCGGCCTGCCGCAGTTCGAAATAGAGCGCCGGCATCGCCTGCCCGCCGGACGATCCGACCGTGGCCACGGCATCTCCCTTGCGCACCACGTCGCCCGCTTCGCGCAGCAGGCCGTCGTTGTGCGCGTAGAGGCTCATGTAGCCGTTGCCGTGATCGATGATCAGGATCATCCCGTAGCCGGTCATCCAATCGGCGTACACCACGGTGCCGTCGGCCACGGCCTGGACCCGGGTGCCCGCCGCCGCCGCAATCAGCACGCCATCGCTGCGGCGACCGTCCGGCATCCGGCCCCCGAAGCCGGCCAGCAGGTTGCCGGACACCGGCCAGCTCAGGCCGCCGACCCGCGGCGCCGGGGCAGTGGCGACCTGCACGCGCGGCGGCGTGTGCGTGGCCGCGGCACCGGTGTCGGCACGCAGGCGCGCTTGCTCACGCTCACGCTCACGCGCCCGTGCCTGCTCACGCGCCGCCTTGGCCGCCGCCGCACGCAGCTGCGCCAGCAGGGTCTGCAGTGCCTTGGCGTCCTGGCCGAGCGCGCGTTCGCGGCTGGCGCGGTCGCGGTATTGGCGATCGATGCCCGCCAGCAGATCCGCACGCCCCTTGCGCGCGGCCTGCGCTTGCGCCATCTGCGTCGCCTGAGCCTGGCGCGCCTGCTCCAGTGCCGTGCGCTGTCCGGCAATCTGCGCCTCCAGCGTCTGCAAGCGGGCGATGTCCTCGGCCAGCACGCGGATCCGCGCCACCTGCGCGCGCTGCAGGTAGCCTTGCAGGATCAGCGCGCGCTCCGCACCCTGCACCCGATCCCGCGCCAGCAGCGCCTTCAGCGGTGCCGCATCGGCGCCCGCCTGCGCGGCACGCAGCAGCCGCAGCAATTCCGCACGCCGTGATTCCAGATCGCCGCTGTGACGGGCGCGCTCGGCTTGCAGCTCCAGCAGACGCCGGTCGGACTGGGCCAGATCATTGCGGGTGCGCTCCAGCGCTTTCTGGGTCGCGCCCACCGTCTCATCGGCGGCGCGCAGCTGGCGGCTGGCCGTGCCGCGCTGGCCCTCCAGGCGCCGGCGCTCGGCGGCCACCGCCCGCAGTTCGCTGCGCACGCCCTGCAGGCGCTGCTGCGCGTCCTGCGCCTGCTGGCCCTGCTGCGCCAAGGCCCCCGGCCCGCCCGCAGCTGCGGCCAGCGTCAGGGCCAAGGCCAGGCTGGCGCTCCGCCGGCGCATCAGCCCGGCAGCAGCAGGCTGGCGCCGGTCATCTCCGCCGGCTGGGACAGTCCGAGCAGGTCCAGCAGGGTCGGCGCCACGTCGCGCAGCGCGCCGCCTCCGCGCAGCGTCACCTGGCGATCGCCCAGATACACCAGCGGCACCGGCCCGACCGTGTGCGCGGTATGCGGCTGGCCGGTGACGGGGTCGCGCATCATCTCGAGGTTGCCGTGGTCGGCGGTGATGACCAGCGCACCGCCGGCCTGCCGCACCGCGGCCACGATCCGGCCGATCGCCGCATCCACCGCTTCCGCGGCGCGGATGGCGGCCTCCAGGATGCCGCTGTGCCCCACCATGTCGGGGTTGGCGAGGTTGCAGATGATGGCGTCGTAGCGTTGCGTGACGATGGCATCGACCAGCCGGGTGGTGACCTCGGCGCAGCTCATCTCCGGCTGCAGGTCGTAGGTAGCGACCTTGGGGCTGGGGACGAGGATGCGCTGCTCGCCCGCGAACGGCGTCTCCCGCCCGCCGCTGAAGAAGAAAGTGACGTGGGCGTATTTCTCGGTCTCGGCGATCCGCAGCTGGGTCATGCCTTGTTCGGCCAGCAGTTCACCGAAGGTGTGACGCAGGTCATCCGGCGCGAACGCCACCGGCGCCGGCAGCTTGGCGTCGTATTCGGTCAGGCAGACGAACCGCGACAGCGCCGGTCGGCGGGCATCGAATCCGTCGAACCCCGGCGCAACGAACGCAGCGCTGAGCTGGCGCGCGCGGTCGGCGCGGAAGTTCATGAACACCACCGCATCGCCGTCGCGGATCGGCTGGCTGCCGTCGAGCACGGTCGGGGCGACGAACTCGTCATTCTCGCCGCGTGCGTAGGCGGCTTGCAGCGCGGCGAGTGCATCGTGCGAATAACATTCGGCCTGCGCCTCGACAATGGCATCCCAGCCGCGCCGCACGCGCGCCCAGCGGTGGTCGCGGTCCATCGCGAAATAACGTCCGCCGACGCTGGCGATGCGGGCATTGCCCAGCCGTTCGCACAACGCCTGCAGCGCGCGCAGGCTGGCTTCGGCCGAGCGCGGCGGGGTGTCGCGGCCGTCCAGCAGGGCATGCACCGCCACCTTCGCCACTTCAAAACGCGCCGCCAGCTCCAGCATCGCGAAGATGTGGCGCTCGTGGCTGTGCACGCCGCCGGGCGAGAGCAGGCCGATCACGTGCAAGGTGGCGCCGGTTTGCTTGACCGCTTCACAGGCGGCAGTCAGCTCCGGGTTGCCGAAGAAACTGCCGTCCTCGATCGCCGCATCGATCCGGGTCAAGTCCTGGTACACGATCCGTCCGGCGCCGAGGTTCATGTGCCCCACTTCGGAGTTGCCCATCTGACCATCGGGCAGGCCGACGTGCCGGCCTTCGGTGTGGATCAAGGTGTGCGGACAGGTCGCCAGCAGGCCGCGCCAGTGCGGCAGCTTTGCCAGCGCCAGCGCGTTGTCCGCGGTTTCCTCACGGTGCCCCCAGCCGTCCAGAATCAACAGCACCACGGGTTCGGGACGGATCGACGGGGGTTGGGGCACGGGAACTCCTGCAGGCATGGTCTGAAACCACCCGGGAGGTGGCGCCCTTGAAATTGTAGCGATGCGCCCGTCCGGCGTCGGCCCGTGGCTGACTGGCGGCATAACCCGTGGCGCAAAACCTCGCGCCACGGCGGCCCGCCGCATTGCTCTAGAATCGATCCATCACCCACGGGAGCCGAAGCGTGCGCCATGTCTTGCTGCTGTCGATGATCGCGCTTGCGCTGTGCGGCTGCACCCGCCGCGGCGAAGGCGCCTTGATCGGCGCCGACGGAACGCGAGACACGCGCGCCGTCACGGCCGTGGCGGGCGATCATGCGTTCTCGCCCGCCATCACCGCCGACGATGTCGCGGCGCAGGTGCAGATTCTGGCGTCGGATGCTTTCGGCGGCCGCGGACCGGGCAGCGCCGGCGAGGAAAAGACCGTCGATTACATCCGTTCGCAGTTCGCCCGGATCGGACTGCAGCCCGGCAACGGCGGCAGCTGGTTCCAGACCGTGCCGATGCTGGAAACCACCGCCAACCCCGACACCGCCCTGCATCTGGCCATCGGAGACGTTCGCCAGGATCTGGCCTACGGCCGCGACATGATCGCCTGGACCCGCAGCGGCAAGGCGCAGGTCAGTCTCAAGGACAGCCCGCTGGTGTTCGTCGGCTACGGCGTCGATGCGCCCGAGCGCGGCTGGAACGACTACGCGGATCTGGACGTGCGCGGCAAGACCGTGGTGATGCTGGTCAACGATCCCGGTTTCCACGTCAATGACCCGACCCTGTTCGATGGCAAGCGGATGACCCTGTACGGGCGCTGGACCTGGAAGTTCGAGGAAGCCGCCCGCCGCGGCGCGGCCGCCGCGCTGATCATCCACGACGATCGCGGTGCGGCCTACGGTTGGGACGTGGTAAAGAATTCCTGGTCCGGCCCGCAGTACGACCTGCGCCCCGGGGACGATGCGTCACCGCGTCTGCCGGTGCAAGGCTGGATCACCCAGGCCGCGGCCGACGCCCTGTTCAAGGCCGCCGGCCTGGATCTGACCACCCTGCGCGCGGCCGCCAGCCGGCCCGGCTTCAAGCCGGTCCCGCTCAATGCCCAGGCTTCGCTCGACCTGCGCAGCCGCACTGTCGAGAAAACCTCGCGCAACGTGCTCGGCTTGCTGCCGGGAAGCAGCGCGGCCGACGAGGCGGTCGTGTACATGGCGCACTGGGACCATCTGGGCACCCACTCCGACGCATCCGGCGACAACATCTACAACGGCGCCGTGGACAACGCCACCGGCGTCGCCGGCCTCCTTGAACTGGCCGAAGCCTTCGCCAACGCCCGCCCGCGGCCGGCGCGCTCGATCCTGTTCCTGGCCGTCACTCTGGAGGAGTCCGGCCTGCTCGGCTCCAGCTATTACGTCGCCCATCCGGTCTTTCCGCTGGCGCGCACCGTCGGCGTGATCAACATCGATGCCCTCGAACCAATCGGCCGGGCCAGCGATCTGGTCGTGGTCGGCAAGGGCGGATCGCAGCTGGAAGACCTGCTGCAGACCGCGCTTGCGCGTCAGGGCCGGCGCATGGTGGACGAAAGCGACGTGACGGCGGGCTACTACTTCCGCTCCGATCACTTCAGCTTCGCCAAGGCCGGGGTTCCGGCGCTCTATGTCAACAGCGGAGGCGACCTGCGCGAAGGCGGCACCGCGGCGGGATTGGTCGCCAGCCAAGACTATGGCGAACACCGCTACCACAAGCCCGGCGACCAGTACGACCCGGCCACCTGGAAGCTCGACGGCATCGTCGAGGATTTGCAAGCCCTGTACTCGGTGGGTTCCAGCCTGGCAAACGGCGCCCAGTGGCCGAACTGGCGCACCGGCAACCCCTTCAAGGCCGCGCGCGACGCGATGCGTCCGCCCGCACCTGCTCCGGCCGCAGCGACCGCCAAACCCGGCGCGCCCACGCGACAACCGGCACACTGACCCCACCCATCGTCCATCGGAGCCAAGCCATGGTGATTGCCTACTGGTGCATCCTGATCGCCGCCGCCCTGCCCTACCTGTGGGCGGTCATCGCCAAGATGGCGGTACCGGGCTACAACAACAAGGACCCGCGCGGCTGGATCGCCAGGCAGGACAGCTATCGGGTGCGCAATGCCTACAGCGCGCATCTGAACGCCTTCGAAGCGTTCCCCGCCTTCGCCGCCGCCGTGCTGATGGCGCAGTTCACCCAGGTCGATCCGCAGCGGGTCGCCTGGCTGGCGCTGGCCTTCGTCGCCTTCCGGATCCTGCACGGCGTGTTCTACGTCACCGTCCAGCAGGCGCTGCGCAGCCTGTGCTGGTTCGGCGGTTTCGCCTGCGTGATCGCGCTGATGGCCTCGGCCGCGCTGCGCGTCGGCGGCTGAGGCAGAATCTCCTCGCAGAACCATCCCATCGTCCCGCCCCTGCCCAGGATCGTCCCGTGAGCTACGTCGAATCCGTCATCGTCCCCGGCGAAAAGATCATCGCGCGGGCCCGCACCCACTGGTTCATCTACCTGCCCTCGCTGTTCTGGCTGGTGCTGGGCGGCGTGCTGTCGCTGCTGCTGCCGCTGCCGTTTGCGGTGCTGGGCTACGTGGTACTGGCGGGCGCCCTCTTCCTCGTGCTGAAGGCCTGGATCTACGTCCACTCCACCGAGCTGGCCGTCACCAGCAGCCGGGTGATCGCCAAGTTCGGCTTCATCAGCCGTGAAACCGTGGAGCTCCAGCACAGCAAGGTCGAAAGCCTGCAGGTGAATCAGACCATCCTTGGCCGCCTGTTCGACTACGGCAGCGTGGTGATCACCGGCTCGGGCGGCACCCACGCGCCGATTCCCTACATCGCCAATCCGCTGAACTTCCGCAGCGCTGCACTGACCGGAATGGAAGCAGTGGTCCAGGAAGGCGCGGCGGCGCACGATTCCGATTGAGCGGCATCCACGCCGTTCCCGCCGGAGCGCCTGCGATGCTCCAGAAGTTCCTGCTCTGCGTCCTGCTGGCGTGGTTGCTGCCCGCAGGCGCCACTTCGCCACAGGCGGTCAGGGTGGGCCTGGTGCGGGTGGACAAGGCCGCGCGCACCCTGAGCCTGATCGGAAATGGCGTGGTGCTGCACCGGTTTTCGATTCGTCTCGGCGGCGCGCCGATCGGGCACAAGCAGCGCGAGGGCGACCGTCGTACCCCGGAAGGCCGCTACCTGCTGGATTTCCGCAAGGCCGACAGCGCGTTCTATCGCGCCATCCATGTGTCCTATCCGAACCGCCAGGATCGCGCCAACGCACGCCGACTCGGGGTGCCCCCGGGTGGCGCGATCATGATCCACGGCCAACCCAATGGACTGCGCTTGGAGGCGGATTCAACCACGACCATCCCGTATGACTGGACCGACGGCTGCATCGCGTTGTCGAACGCGGACATGACGACGCTGTGGAACCTGGTGCGGGTGCCCACGCCGATCGAGATCGTGCCATGAGCCCGGGTCAGACCATGCCGCAGATCGAAGCACTCCTGGGCGACATCACCACCCTCGCCGTCGATGCCATCGTCAATGCCGCCAACCCGTCCCTGCTCGGCGGTGGCGGCGTCGACGGCGCGATCCACCGCGCCGCCGGCCCGGGGCTGCTGGAGGAATGCCGGCAATTGGGCGGCTGCGCCACCGGCCAGGCCAAGCTGACCGCAGGCCATGGCTTGCCGGCGCGGCATGTGATCCATACCGTCGGCCCGTATTGGCGTGGCGGGCAAGCAGGTGAGCCGGAACTGCTGGCCGCCTGTTATGCCAATGCACTGGCGCTGGCCGAGGCGCACGGGTTGCATTCGATCGCGTTTCCTGCGATCAGCACCGGCGTCTACGGCTATCCCAAAGGGGCGGCCACCCGGGTCGCGGTGACCACGGTGCGCGGCTTTCCTGCACAGTCCCTGCAGCGGGTGGTGTTCTGCTGTTTCAGCGGCACGGACCTGACGCTGTATCGCGAGTGCCTCGCCCGTATCTGAGCCGCCACGCTTCCTTGGGCAAGTCCGTCATCCTCGCGCAAGCGGTGATGACCCAAGGACGGCAACTCCCCGCCGCCTCAATCCACCCGTCGAATATCCGCACCCAGCGCGCCGAGCTTGGCTTCGATGTTCTCGTAGCCACGGTCGAGATGGTAGACGCGGTCGATCAGGGTCTCACCTTCTGCCGCCAACCCGGCGAGGACCAGGCAGGCCGAAGCGCGCAGGTCGGTGGCCATCACCGGCGCGCCTTGCAGACGCTCGATCCCGCGCACGACCGCGGTATGCCCGTCGACGCGGATGTCGGCGCCGAGGCGCAGCAGTTCATTGACGTGCATGAAGCGGTTTTCGAAGATCGTTTCATTGATCACGCCGACGCCGTCGGCCACGCAGTCCAGGGCCATGAACTGCGCCTGCATGTCGGTCGGGAACGCCGGGTGCGGCGCAGTCGTGATGTTGACCGACTTGGCGCGCTGGCCGTGCATGTCGAGGGTGATGTGGTCTTTCTCGACCGTGATCTCGGCACCGGCTTCGCGCAATTTGCCCAGCACCGCATCCAGCGTATGCGGACGCGCGCCGGTGGTGGTGACGCGGCCACCGGTCATCGCCGCGGCGACCAGGAAGGTGCCGGTCTCGATGCGATCGGCAATCACCCGGTGGGTGCAGCCGGACAAGCGCTCCACGCCTTCGACCACGATCCGCGGGGTGCCGGCGCCGGTGATCTTCGCGCCCATCGCGTTGAGGCAATCGGCTAGGTCGCTGATTTCCGGCTCCATCGCCGCGTTTTCGAGGATGGTCCGGCCTTCGGCCAAGGCCGCCGCCATCAGCACGTTCTCGGTGGCACCGACGCTGACCAGCTCGAACACATGGCGTGCGCCCTGCAGCCGGCCGGCACAACGCGCGCGGATGAAACCGTGGTCGACCGTAATCTCCGCACCCAGCGCCTGCAAGCCCTTCAGGTGCAGGTCGACCGGCCGCGAGCCAATCGCGCAGCCGCCCGGCAGCGAGACTTCGGCATCGCCGTATTTCGCAAGCAATGGCCCCAGCACCAGCACCGAGGCGCGCATGGTCTTGACCAACTCGTAAGGCGCGACGTGACTGTCCAGCCGGGCCGCGTCCACCGTCATCGTGCTGCCCTTGGGTTCGACCCGCGCGCCCAATCCTTGCAGCAGGCGCGCCGTGGTCAGCACGTCCTGCAGCTGCGGCACGTTTTCGATCCGGCACGGCCCGTCGGCCAGCAAGGTCGCGCACAAAATCGGCAGCACCGCGTTCTTGGCGCCGGAAATCGGCACTTCCCCGTGCAGGCGGCGGCCACCCCGAATCAGGATCTTTTGCATCAGGCGGCCGCCTCCGCGGGAGTCAGGGCCTTGATCTGCAGGGCGTGGATTTCCCCGCCCATGCGCTCGCCCAAGGTCGCATAGACCAGCCGGTGGCGGGCCAGCGGCAGCTTGCCGGCAAACGCCTCGCACACGACGGTGGCCTCGAAATGCACCCCGTCATCGCTGTGCACCTGCGCGCGTGCGCCCGGCAGGCCGGCTTCGATCAGCTGGCTAATGGCATCGGCATTCATGGGGCGTCGAGCAGGCTCGGTTAAACTGGACCGTCAAGTTTAGCGGAAATGCCCCATGGCCCTCGCCGCACCCGCCCATTCGGACGACTTCGATTTCGCCGCCAGCGGCCGCCGCGTCTTCGCCACCGAGCGCGAGGCGCTGGCTGCGGTGTGCGCGCGGATCGACGCCCACTTCAACGCCGCCTGCCGGATGATCCTCACCTCGCCGGGCCGGGTGGTGTGCACCGGGATGGGCAAGTCCGGGCACGTGGCGCGCAAGATCGCCGCCACTCTCGCCTCGACCGGAACACCGGCTTTTTACGTCCATCCCGGCGAAGCCGCGCACGGCGACCTGGGGATGGTGACCGACGCCGACGTGGTGCTGGCGCTGTCCTATTCGGGCGAAAGTGACGAGATCCTGCTGCTGCTGCCGGCGCTGCGCCGGCAGGGCAACCGGGTGATCGCGATGACCGGCAATGCCGCTTCGGCGCTGGCGCAGGAGGCCGATGTCCACCTCGACGTCGGGGTGCCGGTGGAGGCCTGCCCGCTGAAGCTGGCGCCGACCTCCAGCACCACCGCCTCGCTGGCGATGGGCGATGCGCTGGCGGTCGCGCTGCTGGAAGCGCGCGGCTTCACCCGCGACGACTTCGCCCGCTCGCATCCGGCCGGCGCGCTCGGGCGCCGGCTGCTGCTGCACATCACCGACGTGATGCACGTCGGCGCCGAGGTGCCGCGCGTCCGCCCCGACGCCAGCATCAGCCAGGCGCTGGTGGAGATGAGCAGCAAGCGGCTGGGCATGACCGCGGTGGTCGATGCCGACGGCAAGCTGCTCGGCCTCTACACCGACGGCGACCTGCGCCGCAGCCTCGACGACGACCACGTCGATCTGCGCCATACCCGCATCGATGCGGTGATGACCGTCGCCCCCAAGACCATCGACGCCGAGGCGCTGGCGGTGGAGGCGGCGCAATTGATGGAAGCGCACAAGATCAACGCCCTGCTGGTGACCGACCGCGACGGCCGGGTGGTCGGCGCGCTCAATATCCACGATCTGCTGCGCGCGCGGGTGGTGTGATGGACGCCGCCCACTACCCGGCCGGGATCATCGAGCGCGCTGCTCGCATCCGCCTGCTCGCCTTCGACGTCGATGGCACCCTGACCGACGGCGGCCTGTCTTTCGACAGCGACGGCCGCGAGTCCAAGCGCTTCCACGTGCAGGACGGCATGGGCATCGTGCTGCTGCGCCACGCCGGGATCGAAGTAGCTCTGGTCAGCGCACGCCCCAGTGACGTCACCGCCCTGCGTGCGAAAGCGTTGGGGATCGAACGCGTCCACGTCGGCGAGCGCAGCAAGCTGGTCTGCGTGCAGCGCATGGCCTCGGAAATCGGCATCACACTGGCGCAGATCGCGTTCATGGGCGACGACCTGCCCGACCTCGCCGCGCTGCGCGGCGTCGGGCTGGCGCTGGCGCCGGCCGATGCCCATCCGTGGGCGCGCCAGGCCGCGCACTGGATCGCGCCGCGCCCGGCGGGATACGGCGCCGCGCGCGACGCCTGCGACCTGCTGCTGCACGCCCAGGGCAAACTCGAGGCCATCCTCGAGCGCGGTGAGCATCCATGAATCCGCCCGCGCGTTCGCGCCGGCAGGCCCGCGCATGAGCTGGCGCGCCACCCTGACCCTGCTGTTGCTGGCGGCGGCGATCGCCAGCGGCTGGTCGGTCTGGCGCAACTCGCGCCCGGTCGATGAAGGCGTACTGCGCTCGCGGCCCGACTACCTGCTGCGCGATTACGAAATCACCTCGCTGGACAAGCACGGGAAGGAGCAGTTCACCCTGCGCGGGCCGATCCTGCAGCGCGATCCAGCCGACCTGGCCATGCACCTGGCCACGCCGCAGTTCCTGGTCCCCGATCCCGAGGGGCACTATTGGGAAGTGCGCGCCGATGAAGGCCTGGTGCCAGCCGGCGGCGACAGCCTCGAGGTGCGCGGCCGCGTCAGCGCCCAGAGCCCCGCCGACAAGCCCCCCGTCACGCGGATCGAATCCGACCAGCTGACCCTGGACCTGGAGCACAACCGCGCCACCTCCGCCGGCAAGGTCACCATCACCCGCCCCGGCCTTACAATGCAGGGCACGGGCCTGCTGGCGGATTTCGAGCGCCGCCAGATCTCCCTTCTGTCCCAGGTGCACAACCGCTATGACCCGAAGCCCTGACCTTCCGGCCCGCCTGCTGCTCGTCCTGCTCGCTGCGACCTGCGGACTCGCCGGCGCACGCAGCTCGGATCGCAGCCAGCCGATGGACATCGAGGCCGGCCGCAGCGACTGCGGGCTGGGCGCCAATGCCACCTGCACCCTGAGCGGCAACGTGATCATCACCCAGGGCAGCCTGCGGGTGGTTTCTGCCCGCGCGGTCATCTCGCAGAACAACGGCACCCCCAGCCGCGCCCAGCTCAGTGGCGGCGTCACCCTGCAGCAGGACATGGACGACGGCGACCGGATCCAGGCGGTCGCGGCCAACGTCGATTACGACATGCAAAGCGAGGTCATGGTCCTCACCGGCAATGTGACGATCAACCAGCAGCGCGGCAGCCTCAACGGCCAGCGGGTGGTCTACAACCTGAAGACCGGGCAGATCGAAAGCGGCGGCGACGGCGGCGGGCGGGTGCGCATGCGCATCCTGCCCAAGCCCGCGCCGGCCGGCGGGGGATCGCCCTGATGCTGGTGGCGCAAGGCCTGCGCAAACGCTACGGCAAGCGCGATGTCGTCCACGCGTTCGACCTGAGCCTCGGTCCCGGCGAGGTGGTCGGCCTGCTCGGGCCCAACGGCGCCGGCAAGACCACCTGCTTCTACATGATCGTCGGCCTGATCGAGGCCGATGCCGGGCGGATCGTGCTGGATGACGTCGATATCACCGACCGCCCGATGTATGCCCGCGCCCGCCTCGGCCTGGGTTATCTGCCGCAGGAAGCCTCGGTGTTCCGCAAGCTCAGCGTGTCCGACAACCTGCGGCTGGTGCTGGAGCTGCGCCCGGACCTGGACGACGCCGGCCGCGAACACGAGCTCAATGTCCTGCTCGACGAACTGCAGATCGGCCACGTCGCCGAGCAGTCCGGCGCCAGCCTGTCCGGCGGTGAGCGCCGCCGGGTCGAAATCGCCCGCGCGCTGGCGGGCAAGCCGCGCATGATCCTGCTGGATGAGCCCTTCGCCGGCGTCGATCCCATCTCGGTCAACGAAATCCAGCGCATCGTCCGCCACCTGCGCGAAAAAGGCATCGGCGTGCTGATCACCGACCACAACGTCCGCGAAACCCTGGGCATCTGCGATCGCGCCTATATCCTGGCCGATGGCGCGGTGCTGGCGCAGGGCGCGCCGGCCGACCTGCTCGACAATCCGGACGTACGGCGGGTCTATCTCGGCGAGGGTTTCCGGCTGTAGCCGCGACGAGGCGGCAAGACAACGCCTTCGCGGCTATGCTTGGGGCGTGAAGCCTCGCCTGTCACCTTCGGTCCAACAGCAGCTCGTCCTGACGCCGCAGTTGCGTCTGGCGATCCGGCTGTTGCAGCTGTCCAGCGTCGAGCTGGAAGCGGAAATCAGCGAAGCCGTTGCCAGCAACCCGCTGCTAGACTGGACCGAAGCGCCGGGCGAGGACGGCCCGGATGCAGGCGACCTGCCCGAAGCCGTTCAAACCGCTCCGGAACCGATCCCGGAGAGTGCGCTGGACCCCGGGCCGGAGCCGGAGTTCGATCCCTGGCAGGAGTACGGATCGCGCGCTGCCAGCGCCGAGCGCAGCGACGACCTCGGCCAGCCGGCGACCGAGGACAGCCTGCGCGACCACCTGCTGCTGCAGCTGCATCTTGGCCACTTCAGCCCGCTGGAAACCCGCATCGGGGTCGCCCTGATCGAATCGATCGACGACGACGGCTACCTGCGCGACGACCTCGATACCCTGGCCGCCAGCCTGCGTCCGGAGCTCGACGTCCGCCCGGAACAGATGCTGCCGGTCCTGCACCGGATCCAGTGCTTCGACCCGGTCGGCGCCGGCGCCCGCAGCGTGACCGAATGCCTGCAAGCGCAGCTGCGCGCCCTGGCGGACGCCACGCCCGGCCGCGACCTGGCCCTGCTGATCGTCACCGGCCTGCTCGACCGCCTGCCGCGGCTGGGCCTGGCCGAACTCGCCTCCCAACTGGATTGCAGCCAGGAAGACGCCAAGGTGGCCGTTGCCTTGGTACAAAGCCTGGATCCGCGCCCCGGCTCGCGTTTCGGTGCGCTGCCCGAGGGCGCCTACGTCCGCCCGGACTGCGTCATCTGGCGCCATCAGGGCCTGTGGACCGTGGCGCTGGCCCCGGACGCCCAGCCCAGGATCGGGCTGCAGCAGGATTATCAGCGCCTGCTCGGACGCACCTCTGGCGCCGATGCCGAGTACCTGCGCGGGCATCTGCAGGAGGCCCGCTGGCTGCTCAAGGCGCTGGAATCACGTTCCGATACCCTGCTGCGGGTGGTGCGCTGTCTGGTCCGCGAACAGGCCGGCTTCCTCGAATTCGGCCCGCAGGCGCTGCACCCGCTGACCCTGCGCGAGGTCGCCGCCGAGCTCGAACTGCACGAATCCACCGTCTCGCGCGCGGTGGCCGGGAAATTCGCCCACACCCCGCGCGGCACCTTGCCGCTGCGCGCATTCTTTGCGTCCGGGATCGAGACCGGGGCCGGCGGCAGCACCTCCAGCACGGCCATTCAGGACATGATCCGCAAACTGGTGGCCAACGAGAATCCGCTCAGGCCCTTGTCCGATGCCAAGCTTGCCGATACGTTGAAGAAGGAGGGAGTGCCGGTGGCCAGGCGCACCATCGCGAAATATCGCGAAGCCTTGCAGATTCCGGCCTCCCATGAACGCGTGCGCGTCGCCTCGGCGCTCGCGCCCGCACCGCGGCCACCCGGCTCGCGGCCCACTGCCGAAGGAGGTCCATGATGCAGATCGAAATCTATGGCCAGCAGATCGAGGTGACGCCCGCCCTGCGCAGTTATGTCGAAACCCGCTTCGAGCGCCTTGAGCGCCGGGTCGACAAGGATTGCGAAATCCGCGTCCAGCTCGCCCTCGAAAAACCCTCGCACAAGGCCATCGCCACGGTGAACCTGGCCGGCCGCACCCTGCACGGCGACGCCATCGGGCCAGACATGTACGCGGCGATCGACCTGCTGGTCGACAAGGTCGATCGCCTGCTGGTCAAGCACAAGGAAAAACAGACCGAACAGCGGCGCGGCGAAGGCCTGTCCCGCAGCGGCGGGGTCGGCTGAGGCCATGCCCGTGACCCCGCGACCGGTGCGCGCATGAGCACGGCGCGCATCACCGCCGAGGAGCTGTTCACCAGCCAGCAGGAGCGGCTGGCGCTGCGCTGGCTGGCGGGGCAGCGTGGCGCCGCCGACCATGTCCTCGAAGCGGTCGATACGGTCGCTCGGCGGCCCTCGCTGGCCGGCTACCTCAACGCCATCTACCCCAACAAGGTCCAGATCCTCGGCTCCGAGGAACTCGAATGGCTGGACAGCCTCGACGCCCGCCTGCGCTGGGAGACCATCCAGAAGCTGATCGCGTTCCGCCCGCTGGCGCTGGTGATCACCCGCAACCAGACCTGCCCCGAGGATCTGCGGCTGGCGGCCGAGGAATCCGACACTCCGCTGTGGGTGTCGCCGCGCCGCGGCCACGAGCTGCTCAACCACATCCAGTACCTGCTGGCGCGGACGCTGGCGCCGCGGATCACCCTGCACGGCGTGTTCATGGAGATCTACTCGATCGGCGTGCTGATCACCGGCGAATCCGGATCCGGCAAAAGCGAGCTGGCGCTGGAACTGATCACCCGCGGCCACCGGCTGGTGGCCGACGACGCGCCGGAATTCACCCAGATCGCGCCCGACGTGCTCGACGGCACCTGCCCCGAGCTGCTGCAGGACATGCTGGAACTGCGCGGGCTGGGCGTGCTCAACATCCGCCAGATGTTCGGTGACACCGCGGTCAAGCGGAACAAGTATCTGCGCATGATCGTCCACCTCAGCAAGCCCACGCCCGGCAGCAGCGAAAGCGGCTTCGAGCGCCTCACCGGCGACCTCGGCATGCGCCGGGTGCTGGATCTGGACGTGCCGATGATCACGGTGCCGGTGATGGCCGGGCGCAACCTCGCGGTGCTGACCGAGGCGGCGACGCGCATGCACATCCTGCGCAGCAAGGGCATCGACCCGGCCGCGGCCTTCCTCGCCCGCCACAGCCACTTCCTCGAACGCGCCACGCCGTGAACGCACGCCCACTGCCCGACCTGGTCATCGTCAGCGGCATGTCCGGCTCGGGCAAATCCGGCGTGCTGCACGCGCTGGAAGACCTCGGCTACTACTGCGTCGACAACCTGCCGGCGCAGCTGTTGCCCGAGTTCGTCCGCCGCATGCGCGACAACGACGCGGCGCCGACCCGGATCGCGGTCGGCATCGACGCGCGCAACTTCGGCGATCTGTCCGACGTGCCGATTGCCCTGTCCGAAGTCGGCGCGCTGGGCGCCAACCCGCGGCTGCTGTTCCTCGAGGCCCGCGACGAGGTGCTGCTGCGCCGCTACGCCGATACCCGCCGCCGGCACCCGCTCAGCCACCTCGGGCTGGCGCTGGCCGACGCCATTTCACTGGACCGGCAGGCGCTGCGGCCGCTGCGTCAGATCGCCGACGTGCTGATCGACACCAGCGAAATGAACGTCCACCAGATGCGTCGCAGCGTGCTCACCGAGTTCGGCCTGGTCGGCGCCGGGCTGTCGCTGCTGTTCCAGTCCTTCGCCTACCGCCACGGCGTCCCCGGCGACGCCGACTTCGTGTTCGATACCCGGGTCCTGCCGAACCCGCACTGGGACGCGCGGCTGCGCCCGCTGTCCGGGCGTGACGACGACGTGCGCGCCTACCTCGACGCCCAACCCGAGGTGGACCTCTACGTCACCCAGGTCCAGGCCTTCCTCGACGGCTGGCTGCCCAAGCTGCGCTCGGAGACCCGCAGCTACGTGACGACCTGCTTCGGCTGCACCGGCGGCCGCCATCGCTCGGTCTATCTGGCCGAACGGCTGGCCCGGCACTGTCGCGCAACCGGCTGGGAGGAGGTTGCGGTGCACCACCGCGAGTTGGAATGAACGCGGGCGCTGGCCGTTGCAGGCGATGACCTTGTAGGCGCGCTCCGCGCGCGGCGGAAATGTCGCACCACTTGCGACTTCGCTGGACCTCCCTTGCGCTGCTCCCCGCCAGTTCGACGGATTCCGCAGGCCTTTTGGGCAAATGTCCCCCGGCATCCGCCTGCGGCAGATGCCTCCTCCTTTACTTTGCCCAAAAGGCCTGCGGAATCCGTCGAACCGGCGCGTGATTTTGAGGCCACGCACTGCGAGTAGCCAACAGGTCGCGGGTTGCCCGCTGGGGTTCGAGCAGGCCATGGATGGCCTGCGCCCGCGAATCGAAGCTGGAGCGGAGTCCTGAGCGGCGAACCCCAGCGGGCAACCCGCGACCTGTGGCCCTCAAGCTTCGGCAAACGCCTCGCGGGTGAGATTGATCGGCGCACCGTCGGTGCAGACCACGTCGTCCTCGATCCGGATCCCGCCGCAGGGCTTGAAGGCATCGACACGGTTCCAGTCCACCGCATCGGCATTGCCGGCGGCCTTGAGTTCATCCAGCAGCATGTCGATGAAATAGATGCCAGGTTCGATGGTGACCGTCATCCCCGGCTGCAGCGTGCGGGTCAGGCGCAGGAAGGGGTGACCATCGGGCTTGGCGATCGTGCCGCCTTCGGCCGAGGCGGCAAAGCCGGCCACGTCGTGCACCTGCAGGCCGATGCCGTGGCCCAGCCCGTGCGGGAAGAACGCGCGCGAGACGCCGCGCGCCACCGCTTCTTCGGCACCCACGCGCAGCACGCCGGCCTCGTGCAGCACCCCGGCCAGCGCCAGATGCGCGTCCAGATGCAGCTGGCGATAGTCGAGCCCGGGGCGCACCCGCGCCGCCAGCGCCTGCTGGGCCGCGTCCACGGCGGTGATCAGCGCGGCGAAATCGTCCTCGTGTGCCGAATAGGTGCGGGTGACGTCGGCCGCGTAGCCGCCGTGGTCGGCGCCGGCATCGATCAGGAAGCTGTGCAGCGGCTTCGGCGGCAGCCGATCCTGGGTCATGTAGTGCAGGATCGCGGCGTGCTGGTTGAGCGCGATGATGTTGCCGTAGGGCAGGTCATTGGCGTCCTGGCCGGTGGCCTGGCAGTAGGCCAGATGGATGCCGAACTCGCTGGAGCCGGCGCGGAACGCGCGTTCGGCGGCGCGGTGGCCGCGCGCGGCGGTGCGGTTGGCGGCCGCCATCATCGCGATTTCGTAGGGCGTCTTGAACGCGCGCTGGTATTCGAGATACGCGACCGCCGCTGGCGGGTTGTCGGGCGTGAACTCGCCCAGCGCGCTTTGCGGTTCACCCAGGATCGCGCAGCGCGACGCATCGGGTGGAAGCTGCGCCAGCGCGTCTTCGGGAGTGCGGATGATGGTGATGTCGAACTGCTCGGCCCAATAACCGTCAGGTTCACGCGGCACCGTGTGCCAGTAGTCGTGCGGCTGCAGGAAGATGAGCCTGGGCCGCTGGCCGGGGGTGATGCCCAGCCAGCTGCCCGGCGCGTTGGTCAACGGCAGCCAGGCCTTGAACTGGGGATTGACCGCGTAGGGGTAGTCAAGATCGTCGAATGCCCGCAGGTGCAGCGTGCCACTGGGGATCACCAGATGGTCGCGCTGGCAGCGTCGCAGCGCTTCGGCGGCGCGCTGCTGGAGCACCTGGAGGTGGTCGGCGTAATGCGTGGCGATGGTCTGGGTGCGCATCGAAGGTGCCTTGCGAAAGCGGGGAGCTTCATTTTGCCGCAGGTGGGCGTGACCGGTCAGCCGTCGCCCGCACCGATCCACTGCTGCAGGCACGCGATGTCCTGCTCCGAGATGGCGATGAAGTGAGTGCCCACCCAATACATCCCCGGCGTTTCCGCCGGTTGCTGCCAGACCTGATTCACGCCGACTTCGCAATCAACCTCGTGCGTCCCTCCCTTCGGGCAGGCGAAGCGAAGCTGGTACAGCGCATTGTCGTTGGTGGGCGTGCGGGTGATCAGGAGCATGCCGGTTGCGGAGATGTTGCTGATACGCCCCATCGGCTTGTCGGTCATCATGTCGATGACTTGGACATTGATATCGAGGGTGCGCCGCGGCGTCCGGCGGGCTTCTTCGTTCATGCGGGATCTCCTGCGGTTGCCGGGCGCCCGGAGAAGTTGCGCAGGGCGGACAACGTGGCGTCCCATGCGCGGTCGATCAGGCGCGGGCGGGTCATGTCGACGACGCGCACCTGCCCCTTGACCATCAGCCTGGCCAGGCTGTCCAGCGACTGCTCGCCCAAGCGCTGCCCGCGCTGGTTCACGAACAGCGCGTTGTCGGTGACGGAGCTGAACCACGCCAGACGACGGCGTGCGGTGTCGCCCTGCTGGTTGATGGTGAACTCCAGCCAGGTCCCGAACGGCAGTCGCAGCAGGTAGCGGTGGCGCGCTTCTTCTGCGTCGGTGCGCGGCACGTGCTCGGGCGTGGCCTCACGCGGCACTTCCTGCGCGAGGCGGGTGTGTGCGACGGGGCTGGCTTCGGGATGCGCATCGGCGGACGATGGTTCTTCGGTGGCCTCGATGTTGCCGGTCAGGCGTTGGGCAACGGCCGCCGCATCGTCCGCGTGGTAGCCGATCTGCGACAGTGAAGCCTGTACCGTATCGGCCAGCGCGGCATCGGGGGCGGAGGCGTCCCGTGACTGGAGCCGGGTGACGATGTGCCGAGTTGTCGCAAGTTGCCCGGTCCACTCCGGCGAGGCTTCGCCATGCCGCAAGAGAGTCAGTGTCAGGGCGTCCAGCCAGACCTGCTGGAACAACGTGGCGGCATCGTGCGGCAGCGGCGTGTTCCCGACGGCAGCGGTAATCGTGGCAAGCGCAAGCTGCCTGGCGACCTCGAGTTTTTCTTTGCCGCGCGCCGCATCGACCTGACGGCGCTCGGCCAGTTTGGCCTTGCGTTCCGAGTTGCGGGCGCGTGCCTGGTACGTCGTGTTGGCCTTGCTGAAGGCGTCCGCGTCGCGCTGGTGGGTCTCGACCACCTGCCTGACGGCCTCGATCAGCGCGGCGATGACGTCAGGATCCACGTCGTCTTCATCCAGCCAGCGGGCACCCGCTTCGGCGGCGGCGTTGATCAGCTGCCGGCCGGGATGGTCAGGACGCTCGAGAAACGCGCGATCGCGCAGTGCCAGCTTGATCGTGGGCACCTGCAACTGCTTGAGCAGCGTTGCGGCGGTGCTGCTGGGCCGGATTTCGCCCTCGATGTTTCCATACAGCAGATCGAGCAGTTCGAAGGTGTCGCTGTCCTCGCTGGCCAGATCGGTCGATTGCCCGTGCTGATGGCGAAGATGGGCAAGGGTGTCCTGCTGGATCTGCGCGATGTTCATGGACAGCGGGCGGGCGTCATCCGCGGCAAACGCCGGCAGCGCGCCAAGTAGTTGTTCACGGGTCACGGTGACCAGCGCAGCGGGTGGCACTGGAGTGCCCGCGGCATGCTGCGACTCGCGCCGATTGGCCAGCAGCTGGCGCAGCGTGTCGAAGGTGAGGTCAATGGCGCTGTCGATGGTGTCTGCGGCGGCGGCGTCGGCATGGAGCGCTGACCCAGGCAGTTCGACAGGGCTGTCGGGAAAAGCGGAACCGGAACCGGAACCGGGGCTGGCGCCGAAGCCGGAACCGGGGTGCGGGCTTGGACGGTTCTCCCGCTGCGCAGGCGCGTCAGCGGACTGTTCCGCTGCCTGCTTGCTGGGCACGGGCCGCCTGTCATTCGCCGCCTGCGGACTGCCTTGAGGTTTCATGCGCAGCCAGGATTGGCGGAGATTGCGCAAGACGCCATGCTCTTCCATCGTGGTGTTGATCAGGTCGACCAGATGCGCATGCTGCGCCATGAGTTTGCGGTCGAAGCTGCGGTAGAGATGCTGCCGGGTCTCGGCCGACAGGGGCATCCGGCCGGCGACCTCACGCAGCACCGAGCACAGGGCGTGCGGGCCGTAGGGCACCTGTTCCGCGTCCAGTGCCGGCGATGCAATCAAGACGGCGAAGCGCTGGCCGAGCTGACGCAGGCCGGTGTTCGCGTGCTTGCTGCCGCGGGTGGCGATGTCGTTGAGCAGGACGGTCTCATCCATGGCGATGTTGCCGACCAGGGACAAGGCTTGGTCGCCGGGCCACGCCGAAGCCCCGGTGGTGCCGGAGGGCGCGGGCGCTTTGCCGAGGCTGTCCGCGAGGGTGGCGAGAAAATCCGTCACGAACCTGGCGCTGCATCCGCGCACATCGCGCAGCGCCATCAGGTATTCCGATTGCAGGCTGGTGGTCGGGGCCTGGTCGGCCAGCTTGAACAGCGCGTCTTCCAGGTCCGCAATGACCGCTTGCAGCAGGGGCGTCAGCGCGGTGGCCGCGGTCCGGGTGACGTGGTCCACGATCTGGGCCACGCGTCGTGGCGAGGTGGCGGATTTGAATGTCGGGGTGATAGCGGGACCGATTGAAGACATTACGGGCTCCATCCGGAATGTTTGTTGGCCGTCAGGCGTCGGCCTGTCGTCATCGGGGGCAGGCCGTCATCCAGGCGGCCTGGTGGGTGCTTCGGACCACTGTCGAAGCAGGAGGGCAGTTTCCGGGGCCAGGCCGATGAAGCGCATGCCCACGTAATGCTGCCCCGGAGCGCCGGCAGGGGCCTGCCAGAGCACGTGGGCGCCGACCTCGACCGTCGGCAATGGGCGGCCGTCGTCATTCAGGCAGAAACGGAATTGGAACAGCGCGTCATCGGGCAGCGGGGCGCTGGCGATCAGGAGCAGGCCGCCGGCGGACACGTCACCGAGGATTCCCACCGTCTCCTCGGCGATGGTGTCGAAGACCTCGACGCGCCCGACCACCGCGCGGCGCGGATGGCGGCGCTGTTCAATGCCCATCGTCGTCGTTCTTGCCGGCGCCGGACGCCAGTGGCATCAGGCTGTCGAGGGTGGCTTCCCATGCCGATCTTGCCGGTGTGGCGTCCGCGCCCAGCAGCTGGGCATTGCCGGCCGCAAGCTTGCGCGCCAGTCCGACCAGGGTTTCTTCCTCCGCGCGCAGGCCGCGACGGTTGACCAGCAGGGCCAGCCCCGAAGCTTCGCCCTTCCACGCCAGGCGGCGGCGCAGCGGATGCTCGGGATCGACGTTGAATTCGATCCAGGTGGGAACGGGGGTGTTGCGCAGCTGTTCGTAGGCTTCCAGTTCGTCCGGGTGCTGGAGCTCGCGGGGATCCGTACCGGAGCACAGCGCGTCTTCGCCGAGGCGGGCGCGCGCGCCGAGCTTGTCCAGCAGCTGGTGACGCTCGGCGGCGGGCACGGTGCGCACATCGTTGAGCGCGCTGGCGATCGCAGCCGCATCTTCCCGGTGGTAGCCCACCTGTTCCAGCGCGTCGTGGATGCGTTCGAGACTGGCTTCCGGGAGCGTGCCGACGACATCCTCCGGCGCGGCGGCAACGATGTGTTGCGTGGTCTCCACCAGCTGCCGCCAGGCGTCGCTGTCATCGCCGCTGCGCAGGTAGGCCAGCGACAGCACGTCGACCCAGACGTGATGGACGAACACGTCGTGGAACTGCGGCAGCGTTTGCCCATCCAGCAGCCGGGTGATTTCCTCGCCGGCGCGCATCCGCGCGATCGCGAGCCGCTCGCGCCCGCGGGCGGCTTCCACCTGCCGGCGTTCGGCCATCTCGGCCTTGCGCATCAGGGTTTGCAGGCCCGATTGCAGCGTGCGGTTGGCCTCGGCAAAGGCTTCCGGACCGCCGTTGCCGTCGCGCTGCACCGAATTGACGGCGCGTTGCAGCAGCCCCAGCCACTGCGGGTCGAGGTCGTCTTCACCCAACCAGCGCGCGCCGGCGAGCGAGACCGCGTCGATCAGCTCACGCGCCGGATGATCGTGGCGGGTGAAGAAATCACTGTCGCGCAGGGCGGACAGCACCATCGGCAGGAACAGTTTGTCGATCAGCGAATGGCCCGGGCTGGAGCGCCGCAGGGCGCGCTGGAGCTGGGCCAGGAACAGCGCCAGCAGGTCGAAGCTGTCTTCATCGGTTTCCGACAGCGCCATCCCGTGGCCGTGCTGCTGGCGGGCCTGGGCCAGCAGGATTTGGCGGTATTCCTGCACGCTTTCAGCGCGGGTGTTGTTGGCGCGCAGCCGCTGCAGCGCTTCCAGCAGCTCGTCGTGGGCGAGCGTTGGCGGCGTTTTCGCGCGCTCGCCGCCGCTGCCGCCGGCCGCCGCCGGGCGCAGCTTGGCGAGCACCGCGCGGCGGCGTTGCAGCAGCGACTGCAAGGTGGCGAAGCTGGCATCGATCGGTGCCCGCTGCGCCGCACGGATCCGCACGCTGGCCAGGGCTTCGGGCGTTTGCGGGCTGCCCGTGCCGGCGGAGTCCGGGTCAAAGCCGGCGTCCGCACCGTCGCCGGCGTACGACCCTGGCGCCCGCCGCACCGGCACGAAGCTCAGGTGCGGGAGGATGCCCAGCCGCGCCAGGCTGGCGTTGCAGGCGTCCAACAACGCCGGATAGGCATCGACCAGCGCCCGTTCGAACTGCTGGAACAATTGCAGTCGGGCCGGACGCGACAGCTCCAGCACGTCGGAAGCCTTGGCCAGGCCTGCGCACAGCACGTTCGGGCCCAGCGGCAGGGTTTCCGCTTCATACGCCGGCGCGCGCGTCAACACGCCGAAACGCTGGCCCAGCAGCTGCAGCGCCAGGCTGTTGCGCGCGCTGAGCCGGCTGGCGATGTTGTCGAGCAAGGTGCCGTCGTTGTCCAATTCATCGTCGACCACCAGGCTCAGCGTCTGCGGCAGTGGATCGGCGGCAACGGTCAAGGCCGGCGTGGTGTTGCTGTCGGGGGACTTGAAGCTTTCCTCCACGTGCAGAAGGAAGCGCCGGATGAACAACGGGCTGCCGCTGCCGAGGTTGCGCAGCGAGTCGATGCGGATGGTTTCCAAAGCGGGATTGCCGACCGGCAAGGGTTCGGTCAGGGCCAGCTCGGTGGCTTCGACCATCCGCGGCAACCGGTGCTCGAATTCCGCGCGGACGTCGGCCAGCACGCGATCGAGCACGCGGCGCGCGCGCGGCGACACGCTGGCCGGATGCATCCCGCCTTCCCTGGTCCCGGATGTTGCTTCGGCCATCAACGCCCCCCTGGCGCCCCGCCCATCAGCGGCATGTTAGCGCGAAACGGGCGGCCATCAAGCGCATTGGCGGCCACCGTGCAATCGGCTCCGGCGATTGATCGCGGCGATGCCGGCTGCCGGGACTGGCTCAGTCCAGGAACAGCGCGATCGCATCATTGGCAAAACGCAGGCCCAGCGGCGTTGGCCGCAGCCAGTCCGGATCATCGTCCAGCCAGCCGTTGGCGCGGGCGCGATCCAGCTGCCCGGCGATCGCCTGCCGCGACAGGCCGGTGCGGGCTTCGAACGTGGTCATCGGCACCCCGTCGTTCAGGCGCAGGGCATTGAGCATGAAGTCGAACGGCAGTCGCTTCGGATCGAGGGTTTCCTCGCCTTCGATGGCGTCAGCGGTCCCGGCGGCCGCCATGTAGGCATTGGGCAGCTTGGTCTTCCAGCGCCGCAGCACGCGGTTTTCGGCCGGCAGGGTGAGCTTGCCGTGAGCGCCGGCGCCGATGCCCAGGTAGTCGCCGAAGGTCCAGTAGTTGAGGTTGTGCGCGCAGCGGTGGCCTGCGCGCGCCCAGGCGCTGACCTCGTACTGCGCGAAACCGGCCTGCGCCAGCCGGGCCAGGCAGGCTTCCTGCATGTCCCAGGCGCTGTCGATGTCGGGAATGCCCTTGGGCGGGCGGGCGCCGAAGGCGGTGCCGGCTTCGAGGGTGAGCTGGTAGTGGCTGAGGTGGGTCGGGTGCAGGGCGAGGGCCTGCTCGACGTCGGCCACGGCGCCCGCCAGCGTCTGCTGCGGCAGCGCGTACATGAGGTCGAGGTTGATGTTGTCGTAGCCGGCATCCTGCGCCGCCTTGACCGCACGCTCGGCGTCGCCGCTGGAATGGATGCGCCCCAACCGCTGCAGGCTGGCGTCATCGAAACTCTGCACGCCGATGCTCAGTCGGTTGACCCCGGCCTTGCGGTAGCCCGGAAAGGGTCCGTGTTCCAGCGTGCCGGGATTGGCTTCGAGGGTGATCTCCGCGTTGGGCGCAAACCGCAGCCGTGCGCTGGCCTGCTGCAGGAAGCGGTCGATCGCCTCCGGCGGAAACAGCGAGGGCGTGCCGCCGCCGAAGAACACGCTGTGCACGATGCGGCCCCAGACCAGCGGCAAGTCGAATTCGAGATCGGCGATCAGCGCGTCGACATAGGCCGTGAACGGCAGTGCGCCGCGTTGCTGGTGCGAATTGAAATCGCAGTACGGGCATTTGCGCGCGCACCAGGGAATGTGGACATAGAGCGCGAGTGGAGGCGTCGTGAGCATCGATGGCATTGTAGGGAGGCCGAGTGCCGCAGGTGGGTGATCACTCGGAAGCGAATCACTCAGAAGTGCTCGGCTCCGGGGTTGCCCAGGTGCCTGCGCAACTGTGCCAGCGCCAGCCCGCGGTGACTGTCGCGGCGCTTGATCGCGGCCGCCAGCTCCGCCGCGCTGCAGCCATGCGCGGGTGAGAAGAACACCGGGTCGTAGCCGAAGCCGCCGGCGCCGGTGCGCTGGTGCAGGATGCGGCCCTCCCAAACGCCTTGGGCGATCAGCGGCAGCGGGTCGTCGGGCCTGCGCAGCAGCGCCAGCACGCAGACGAAGCGTGCCGTGCGTGCAGCGTCGGGCACCGCGTCCAGTTCGCGCAGCAGGCGATCGATGTTGGCCGCGCTGTCGCCGTGGCCGCCGGCGTAGCGCGCCGAATGCAGGCCGGGCGCGCCGCCCAGCGCGTCCACGCACAGCCCGGAATCGTCGGCCAGCGCCGGCAGCCCGCTGGCGCGGGCGGCGTGGCGGGCCTTGATCAGGGCGTTTTCGACAAAGCTCAGCCCGGTTTCCTCGGCATCGGCAATCCCGAATTCGGACTGCGCGTGCAGGGTGAACCCGTCGCCCAGCAGCTCGCGCAATTCGACCAGTTTCCCTTGATTGGAAGAGGCGAGGACCAGCTGCATGAAGCGCCCATGTCATGTCGATTGCAGGAGCGTCGCGGGGACGCGATGGCGCTTGGCGACCCCCCGGTCGCGCCCTGTGGTGCGCCTACAGGGCCAGCGCGGCCTGCTGCGCGGCGAACAACCGGGCACAGCCTTGCTCGGCCAGCACCAGCAGGGCATCGAGTTCGTCGCGGCGGAACGCGTGGCCTTCGGCGGTGCCCTGCAATTCGATGAAGCCGCCGCCGTCGTTCATCACCACGTTCATGTCGGTGTCGCAGGCGCTGTCCTCGGCATAATCGAGATCGAGCACCGGCACGCCGGCGTAGATGCCGACCGAAATCGCCGCGACCGCGCCGATGACCGGCGAGCGGCGCTGCGGTTTCGGACGGATGGCACCGGAAGCGATCAGGCCGTCGATCGCATCCACCAGCGCCACATAGGCGCCGGTGATCGCCGCGGTGCGGGTGCCGCCGTCGGCCTGGAGCACGTCGCAGTCGAGAGTGATGGTGCGCTCGCCGAGCAGCTTGCGGTCGATGCAGGCGCGCAGCGAGCGCCCGATCAGGCGCTGGATTTCGAGCGTGCGCCCGCCCTGCTTGCCGCGCGCGGCCTCGCGGTCGCTGCGTGTATGGGTGGCGCGCGGCAGCATCCCGTATTCGGCCGTGACCCAGCCTTCCTCCTTGCCGCGCAGGAAAGCGGGGACCTTGTTGTCGACGCTGGCGGTGCACAGTACCCGGGTGTCGCCGAAGCTCACCAGCACCGAACCTTCGGCATGTCGGGTGTAGCCGCGGACGATCTCCACGGTGCGCAGCTCGCCGGGCTGGCGGCCGCTGGGACGAAGCGATGTCATCGCTGCAACCGGAAAACGACGGGGCACTAGACTACCATTCACGATTCCCGCAACCTGACCCACCCATGTCGATTCGCAGCATGACCGCCAGTGCCACCGCCGAGCGCGCAACCGCGTGGGGCGCGCTCGGCTGCGAGCTGCGCGCGGTCAACCATCGATTTCTGGAACTGGGCGTGCGCCTGCCGGAAGAATTGCGCGGCTGCGAGGCGGCGCTGCGCGAGCGGGTGGCCGCGCGGGTGTCGCGCGGCAAGCTCGACCTCGTCCTGCGCCTGCGCGCGCCGGCCGGCACCGGCCTGGGGCTGGATGAGGCGGTGGTGGCGCGGCTGGGCGAACTGGCGCGCACGCTGGATGCGCATTTCCCGCAGCTGCACGTCGAGTTCACCGAGCTGTTGCAGTATCCGGGGGTCTTGCAGGTGGCCGGCGTCGATGTCGAGGCGCTGCAGGCCGAGGCGCTGGCAGTGCTGGAGGCGACCTTGGCCGCCTTCGTCGCGGCCCGAGAACGTGAGGGTGAAGCGCTGGCGGCGGCGATCCGCGAACGCGCCCGGCGCATCGCGACGATCGTGACCGATGTGCGCGGCCTGATCCCGGCGATCCGCGCCGGCCAGCGGCAGAAGCTGGAGGCCCGCCTGGCCGAACTGGGAACGGCGGTCGATCCCGGGCGGCTGGAGCAGGAACTGGTGCTGTGGCTGCAAAAACTCGACGTCGATGAAGAACTCGACCGTCTGACCAGCCATCTGGACGAACTCCAGCGCGTGCTCACGCAGCCCGGCCCGGTCGGCCGCCGGCTGGATTTCCTGCTGCAGGAATTCAACCGCGAGGCCAACACCCTGGGCAGCAAGTCGGTTGACGCCCGCACCAGCACTGCCGCAGTGGAGTTGAAAGTGCTGATCGATCAGATCCGCGAGCAGATACAGAACATCGAGTGATTGGAAAGAACCGTGATTGGTGATTCGTGATTCGTGATTGGATAGAGCAACAGCCCCGCAATGGCAGGTTTACGGCAGATAGAGTTCCCCGCCTTTGCCAATCACGAATCACCAATCACGAATCACCAATCACGAATCACGAATCACCAATCACCAATCACCAATCACCAATCACCAATCACCATGCAAGGCACCCTCTACATCATCGCGGCGCCCTCCGGTGCAGGAAAATCCAGCATCGTGCGGGCGCTGCTGGCTCGGGATGCCGGGCTTTCCCTGTCGGTGTCGTACACCTCGCGGGCGGCGCGGCCGGGCGAGGTGGATGGGCGGGATTACCACTTCATCAGCGCGGACGAATTCGAGGCGATGGTGGCGGCCGGGGATTTCTTCGAATACGCCCGCGTCCACGGCGACTGGAAGGGCACCGGCCGGCAGGCGGTCGAGCCGCTGCTGGCGGCCGGGCGCGACGTGCTGCTGGAGATCGACTGGCAGGGCGCGCGGCTGGTGCGGCAGAAAGTGCCGGAGGCGGTGGGCATCTTCATCCTGCCGCCGACCCGTGCCGCGCTGGAAGAGCGCATGCGCAAACGCGCCCAAGATTCCGAGGACGTCATCCGGCGCCGACTGGCCGGTGCGCGTGAAGAGATGCGCCATTACGACGAGTTCGACTACGTCGTCATCAATGACGTGTTCGAAACCGCGGTCAGCGAGATCTGCTGCATCCTCACCGCCAGCCGCCTGCGCCGGGCGGTCCAGGCCGCGCATCATGCCGCGCTGGTGGCGGCGCTGCTGGGCGAAGGCTGAACGCTGCCGGCCGGCCGGCAGCGGGCGGGGCCGGGCTTGCCTGGTGGCACCTGCGGCAGGCCGTCACGCAGGCGCCAAGCCACCCCGCGTTCATCCAGCCGGATTCAAAACCGGCCACACTCCCGGCGTGGGCGCGGCTTGCGGTCGCCCATGCGAGGCGACGTGTGCGCCCGAGCGGTGCCGGCCGGCCCGGTCGGGCGAGTGAATTTTCGGACACCGAGGCATGCGAATGCGACGTTTCCTGCTGGCGTGCGGATGCCTGATCCTTTCGGGCTGCGCTTTCGTGACCTTGCGCCCGAGCGCGGCACGGGTGCAGGTGCTGGCCAGCGCGCCGTCCGGCTGTGAAAACCGCGGCGAGGTGGTGGTGACCATGACCCACCGGGTCGGCTTCTACGAGCGCGACGCGCTGCGGCTGCGCGACGAACTGGAGATCCTGGCGCGCAACCAGGCCGTCGAGCTGGGCGCCAATCGGATCAGTCCGATACAGGCGCCAGACCACGGCCGTCAGCGCTGGGCGATGTGGCGCTGCCCCTGAAGGCGAACGGGGCCCGCCGAACCGAAATTTCCATACGCCTGCGCATGGGGCGCGAATCGCGCTATCCTGCACGGTCCGGGGCGCCGTTTGCGCCAGTCTCGAGTCAAGATCATGCTGTTTCAACGCGTTGCCATTGCCGGTCTGGCCCATATCGATGCGCCCCGACGCCTGACGTCCGAGGAAATCAATGCGCGGCTGAAGCCGACGCTGGACCGGCTGGGCATCCGCACCGACGTGCTCGGCGACATCGCCGGCATCCACGCGCGCCGCCTGTGGGATGACAACGTGCAGGCCTCCGATGCCGCCACCCTGGCCGGCGTCAAGGCCCTGGCCGACGCCGGCATTGATCCGGACAAGATCGGCCTGCTGGTCAATACGTCGGTCAGCCGCGACTATCTGGAGCCGTCCACCGCCTCGATCGTCAGCGGCAACCTCGGCCTGCCCGAGACCTGCCAGAACTTCGACATCGCCAACGCCTGTCTGGCTTTCATCAACGGCATGGACATCGCCGGCCGGATGATCGAGCGCGGCGAGATCGAGTATGCGCTGGTGGTCGATGGTGAAACCGCCAACAAGGCTTACGAGAAAACCCTCGAGCGGATGACCCGCGCCGACGTCACCGAGGCCGACTTTCGCAATGAACTGGCCACCCTGACCCTGGGTTCCGGAGCCGCCGGAATGGTGCTGGCGCGTGCCGAACTGGCGCCCGGCGCGCCGCGCTACAAGGGTGGCGTCACCCGCGCCGCCACCCAGTGGAACAAGCTGTGCCGCGGCAACCTCGACGGCATGATCACCGACACCCGCACCCTGCT
>NZ_JAMLIW010000008.1 GCF_023953935.1 Thermomonas sp.
CCGTCCGTGATTTCGGGGTAGAACCCAAGGCATGCTGCCCTGGCCTCGCCGCTCGCCCGCAGACGCCTTCCGAGAAGGCGCTGCCTGATGCAATTTCATAACACCCCCGCCGGCCGGTATCATGCGCCGATGCTTGCGACCGCTCCCAGCACCATGCTTGGCCGCCTACGTGCTTCGGCGCGGCTGGCGGCGCTGGTGCTACTGGTATTCGCGATGAAGATCGGCGTAGTCGCCGCCTGCGCCCAGCACGACTTTGCCCTTTTGGGGCTGGGGACTGATTCCACCCACCAGTTGATCGTGAATTCTGTGTCGGACACGGATGGCGCAGACCCGGCCCAAGGCACGTTGGCGCAGGGTAGCGCCTGCACGCACTGTAGCTGCCCCCATGCAGTGGCCGTCCCGGTGACGCCCCACACCATGGCAACAGCCCTGCCACACGCACGGTTTGGCTATGTCGTATCGGCCAATCGCAGTGCACCTGTGCTCCTGGAGCTTCGACCTCCCATCGTCTGATCGACATCCATCATCCCTCCACTCGTCATGCGTGGGAGGGGCCCGTCGATTCAGAGGATTGATTCATGCCTGTTTTCCATTCGTCACGGCGACGTTTCGTCGTGCGTGCGGCCGTCGCCCTGCTGGCCATCGGCTCTTGGCTCACACCTGCCTGGGCCGCTGACGCGAGCACCGCTCCGCCCGCCATCCGTCAAGCGCTGCAAGCCGCCTGGCAGCAGCACCCGTCTTACCGGGCGACCGAAGCGCAGTTGGCCGCCGCCCGTGCCCGCCTGACCGCCGCAGGACAGCCGCTGTACAACCCGGAGCTGGAGCTGTCCAGCGACGATGAAGGTACCGAACGAACGAACAGCGCCGGCCTGAACTTGACCTTGGACCTGAGCGGCAAACGGCGGGTCCGTCGCGATGCCGCCAGCGCCCGCGTCGATCAGGTCACCGCCGAAGCGCGGGTGCGCCGACGCGATTTCGCCCGGCAGTGGTTCGCCGGTTGGGCCGATCTGCAGACGGCGCAGCAGCGCGTGCGTACCGGCGAACGTCGGTTGGCGTTGGTGACCCGGTTTGCCGAACTGGCCGAGAAGCAATTCACGGCCGACGACATCTCCGGCCTGGAGCGCGATCTGGCGCTGCTCGCCCGGGATGAGGCGGAGGCGGAACAGGCGCAGTTGCTGGCCGACCAGGCCGATGCCGAAGCCCGCTTCCGCACGGTCGGCGGAACGTCCGAGTGGATCGCCGGCACGGCGCTGCCGACCGACCTGCTGCCGGCCCCGGAAACCGCCGTTGATGGTGTCGAGTCTCTGCCGGACTGGCAGGCCGCGCAGGCTGCGGCCACCGCCGCCGAACGCGAGGTCACGGTGGCGCGCCGCAACCGTATCGCAGACCCGACCGTCGGCGCCTATGGCGGGCGCAGGGAATACGACGTTGGTGGCCTGACCGACAATGTCGTCGGGGTCACCCTCACCATCCCGCTGTTCGTACGCAATTCGTACCGCGCCGAAGTCGTTGCCGCCCAGGCCGATGCGGACGTGGCGCAGGCCGATCTGCGGCGGGTGCAACTGGAACTGGAAGCCGACCGCCGCCGCACGATTGACAGCTATGCCGCGGCGTTCGCGGCCTGGAAGCGATGGAAGAACAGTCGCGGTACCGATGTTGACAGGCGCGCCAACCTGTTGGAAAAACTCTGGCGCGAGGGCGAACTCTCCACCGCCGATTACCTGCTGCAGCTCAAGCAGACCCTCGACACGCAACTCGCCGGTGCCGAACTCGAAGCGCGCCTGTGGCGCCACTACGCTGATTACCTTGCCGCCACCGGCCAGCTCGAACGCTGGGCCGGCCTGGAGGGTACCCCATGAGAACCCTACTGATGACGCCGTCCCGACTGATCATGCTGCCGCTTGCTGCGGCATTGCTGCTGGCGATTTCCGCTTGCTCGAAAGCGCCAGAGACTGAATCGACCCACGCGCCCACCGCCGAACATGCCGAGTCGGGTGAAGCCGATCATGCCGAAGGTGCGGAAGCGCACGCTGAAGCAGGCGAAGAAGGCGAAGCCGCCAAGCCAGTGAAGATGGACGAGGCCGCGCTCAAAGCCGCCGGTATCAAGTTGCAGACGCTGCAACCGTCCTCGCTCAGCGAGGAACTGCGTGCACCGGGCGAAGTGGTCGACAGCGCCTATGGCACGACCTTGATCACGCCCCGTGTCGAATCGCTCGTAGTCCGCCGGCACGCCAAGCTCGGTGATGAAGTGCGCGCCGGCGCGCCGTTGGTGACGCTGGCCAGCGTCGAGGTGTCCGACGCGCAGGCCGATCTGCGCATTGCCGAACAGGAGTGGCGGCGTGTCTCGGCCTTGGGTCGCGAGGCCGTTGCCGGCCGCCGCATCAACGAAGCCAAGGTGGCAGTCGAGCGTGCCCGCGCCAAGGCGCAGGCCTACGGCTTGCCTGGCACATCGAGTGGCAGCGTCAATGGTCAATTCACCCTGACCGCGCCGCATGCCGGCCGCCTCACCGAGGACGATTTTGTCGTCGGCGAGCGCATCGAGCCGGGCAAGGCGCTGTTCCGACTGGTGGACGAGTCGACCGTCTGGGTGGATGCCAAGTTGCCGTCTGGCACAGCCTCCCGCATTGAGGCCGGAAGCGCGGCAACCATCGTGGTGGGTGGGGAGCATCTTGTCGGCAAGGTGCTACGTAGCGCCCATCGCACGTCCGAAGCCACCCGCAATGCTTCAGTCCGGGTCGAGGTGCCGAACGAGGGCGACCGTCTGCATGGCGGCGATTTCGTCGAAGTGTATTTCGAGGCCGCTCCTGCGGCTAATACGGACAACAAATCCGCCACGCAGCTAGCCGTCCCAACCGATGCATTGGTGCAACTTGAAGGTGAAACCGTGGTATTTCGTCGCAACCGCGCTGGGGCTCTCGAACCCGTTCCGGTGCGCGTGGGTGAAGTGATCGGCGATCGCACCGTCATCCGCGAAGGGTTGAAGGCAGGCGATAACGTCGTGGTCGCCGGTGCGTTTGCGGTCAAGTCGCAGATTCTCAAGGCGCAACTGGGAGAGGGTCATGGTCATTGATCTCTCCCTCGTGATACGCGGAGGTGCGCCATGCTGAATCGCCTGGTCGAACTTTCCCTGCGCTACAAGTTTCTGGTGCTGATCGCTTTCGCGGTGGTGGCCTTCCTCGGTATCAGCGCAGTGCGCAACGTGCCCATCGACGCCTTTCCGGACGTCACGCCCGTCCAGGTCAACGTCTATACCGAGTCCCCCGGCCTGGCCGCGGAGGACATCGAACTTCTGTTGACAACCCCGATCGAATCGGCGCTCGCCGGTCTGCCGAAAGTGCAGGAAATCCGATCGGTCAGCCTGTTTGGTCTGTCATATGTCGCCGTCTATTTCGAGGACGACATGGACATCTATTTCGCGCGGCAGCTGGTCAACGAGCGACTGCAGGAGATTGGCGATCGACTGCCCGAAGGTTATGGCAAGCCGAGCATGGGGCCCAATACCTCCGGTCTGGGTCAGGTGTTCTGGTACACGGTCGAGCGTGCTCCGGGCGTCAGCAAGGATCAGGTCACCGACATGGACCTGCGCACCTGGCAGGAATGGACGGTGCGCCTGATCCTGCGCACCGCTCCTGGTGTGGACGATGTCTCCTCCTGGGGCGGCGGCGAGCGCGAGTATCAGGTCCAGATCGATCCGCAACGGCTCTATGCGCGCGGACTGGGGTTTGGCGACGTGATCAACGCGATTCCGGCCAACAACGGCCAGGTCGGCGGCAACGTCATGGACGTGGGGCGCGAACAGTTCCTTGTTCGTGGCCTGGGCCTGTTGCGATCTACCAAGGATATCGGTGAGATCGTGCTCAAGGCCGAGGATGGCGTGCCGGTGTATTTGCGCGATGTGGCCACCGTGGTGGAAGCCCCGGCACCGCGTTTTGGTGCGGTGACCCGCGACGGCGAGGAAGTCGTGCTGGGCATGGCCCTGGCGCGCATCGGCGAGAACGCCAAGGACGTGGTCGAAGCGGTCAAGGGCAAACTCGATGTCGTACGCGATGCGTTGCCAAAGACTATGGTGCTCAAGCCGATTTACGAGCGCACCGACCTGGTCAACAAAGCGGTGGGGACAGCAACTCGCGCGTTGATCGAAGGCTCGATCCTGGTGGCGATCATCCTGTTCCTGTTCCTGGGCGAACTGCGCTCGGCGCTGGTCGTGATCGTGACGTTGCCACTGGCGATGCTGATTGCCTTCATCGGGATGGGCCAGGTTGGCCTGTCGGCCAACCTGATGTCGCTGGCTGGATTAGCGATCGGCATCGGCATGATGGTCGACGGCGCGGTGGTGATGGTCGAGAACGCCTTCCGGATCATGGCCGAGCGTCTCGAACACGGCGAAAAGGTCGACAGGACCTCCGCGGTGCTGGCGGCGGCGAAGGAAGTGGCCAATCCGATTACGTTTGCGATCGGCATCATCATCGTCGTGTTCCTGCCGCTGTTCGCGCTGGAAGGACTCGAAGGCAAGATGTTCAAGCCGATGGCCTTCAACATCGCCTTTGCGATGGCAGGTTCGCTGATCCTGAGTCTGACCCTGATCCCGGTGCTGGCCTCGATGATCCTCAAGCCCAAGCCGGAGCGCGATACGTGGCTGGTCGCCAAAATCAAGCGCGGCTACCGGCCGCTGCTGGACAAGGCGCTCGCACGCAAGCGGGTGGTCGTGGTCAGCGCCGTCCTCGCGCTGGTGGCAAGCCTAGCGCTGTTCCCGTTCCTGGGTAAGGAGTTCATGCCGCAGTTGCAGGAAGGCTCGATCATGTGGCGCGTCACGGGCATCCCGTCGACTTCGCTGAACGAATCGATCGAGACCAGCAACACCATTGCCAAGGCATTCGAGCAGTTTCCGGAGGTCGAAACCACGCTGGCGATGATCGGCCGCGCCGAGAAGGGCGAAACTGCCGACGTCAACTACATGGAAATCTACACCGCCCTCAAACCTGAGGACGAGTGGACCTCGGGCCGAAACATCAAGCAACTCGAAGAAGCCATGCAGGAGACGCTGGAACAGGTCGTGCCCAACGTGGTGCCGGGCTACACCCAGCCGATCCAGATGCGCGTGGAGGAACTGATCTCGGGCGTGCGCGCGACCTTGGCGCTGAAACTCTATGGCGAAGACCTGGAGGAACTCGACCGCATCAGCGGCCAGCTCAAGACTGTCCTCGGCAAGGTGCAAGGGGTGGCCGATCTCTCGCTGGAAGCCAATGTCGGCAAGCCGCAGATCCGCATCCAGGTCGATCGTGACGAACTGGCCCGCCACGGCATGAACGCCGAGGAAGTGCTGACCATCGTCCGCAATGGCCTGGGCGGTGAGCCGGTGAGCGTGCTGCTCGACGGCGTGAAGCGGTTCGACATCGCGGTGCGGTTGAGCGATGCGACACGCGATTCGGTCGAGGCCTTGCGGCAGATCCCGTTGCGCACAGCCGCCGGTGCCCTGGTGCCGTTGTCGGAGGTTGCTGACGTGAGTGTGGCCGAAGGCTACTCCTTCGTTCGCCGCGAGCAATTGCAACGCTACGCCGTGATCCAGATGGACGTGCGCGACCGAGACGTCGACGGTTTCGTCAAGGAGGCTGAGGCCGCGATCAAGCAGCAGGTGAAACTGCCCGCAGGTTACTGGATCGAGTGGGGCGGCGCATTCGAGAACCAGCAACGCGCCTTGGCGAAGTTGGCGTTGATCGTGCCGATCACGATCTTCTTCATCTTCGTGCTGCTCTATACCGCGTTCAACTCGATCAAGTATGCCGCGCTGATCCTGGCCAACGTGCCGTTCGCCACCATCGGCGGCTTGATCGCACTGTTTGTAACCGGCCAATATCTGTCGGTGCCCTCGGCGATCGGTTTCATTGCGGTGTTCGGCGTGGCCATGCTCAACGGTATCGTGCTGGTGAGCTTCCTCAACGAGTTGCGCGACAAGGGACGATCGGTGCGTGAGGCCGTGATCCAAGGTACGGCCTTGCGGTTGCGCCCTGTGCTGATGACGGCCAGCGTCGCGATCCTGGGCCTGGTGCCGATGCTGCTGTCCAGCGGCGTCGGCGCCGAGACCCAGCGTCCATTGGCGACGGTGGTCGTGGGCGGCCTGATCAGCTCGACGTTTCTGACGCTGATCCTGTTGCCCGTCTTGTACGAATGGCTGGAAAACCGCGCTGAGCGCAAAGCACAGGAGACCACTCCATGAAACAGATCAAGGCGTTCGTGCACCGCAACCGGGTCACTGATCTGATCCACGCACTGGAGGCTGCCGGTTTCCAGCGACTGAGCCTGTTCGACGTGAAAGGCCTGCTACGCGCACTCAGTGCGCGCGAGCAGCAGTACTCGGTCGAGTTGGGCGACAAGGTCATCAATGAAATACAGATGGAGTTGTTCTGTGAAGACGATGACGAGGGTCGGAATTGGGAGCGCAACTTGACCACCATACCCCCGATAAATCGACCTAATCCACGCTCCGCCACTGCCGACTAGACCCGCCAGACTATCCCGGTGCGATTTCCACCTTACGCCGCCTCTCGATGTTCGTAGTACGGGTGCTGCTTGTCGTCGAAGATGGCGTATAGCTCATCCAGATTGGCCGGATCGGGGTTCAGCCATGCATCGATGTGCTCGGGCTTGATGTTGATGATGGTCCGGTCGTGGCCGGCTGCGGCGACTTCGGGTTCGGGCTCGTCAGTGATGGCGGCAAATGACC
Organism: Thermomonas sp.; assembly: GCF_023953935.1. Classification (GTDB taxonomy): domain Bacteria; phylum Pseudomonadota; class Gammaproteobacteria; order Xanthomonadales; family Xanthomonadaceae; genus Thermomonas. The sequence goes on from NZ_JAMLIW010000008.1 coordinate 6,722, forward strand.
ACAAGTCGGGGGCTTGGCCCTTGGGATCGACCCAGTGGGAGTAGAGACAAGCGATGTACATCGTTTCACCGGTGCGTGGGCGGAACTGAATCTCCTTGCTGCCGCCCCTGCCGTCATCCACGTTCTCGTAGAACGTCTCCGCCAGCATCAATGCATGCGTGTGTCCGAATTGTTGACGCCAGAACCGTGTCAGGTTGTCACGTCGGGCGTTGTAGGTGCCGGAGATCTGGCCCGATTTGGTGCGATCGATCGATGCCTCCATCCCAGCGGGCCGGCAGTGGTAGCGCATGGGGCGTACGACCTTCTTGCCGTTTTCGATGATGAGTACCGGTGCGTACCAGTCGGGAAAGATGCGGTCATCTCGCGCAGGGTCGTGTCGGGTACGCTTGGCATCCTCGATCCAGCGCTGCATCTGTTTGATCTTGTTGCTGGCGATCCGCTGCTCGTTGAGCGCGGCCTTGGTTTCCTTGACGTCCAGCTTCGCTTCGGCTGCGGCAAGCCGGGCTTGCTGTTTCGCAAGTTCAGCCTCGCTCTCGACCAGCCTGCGTCCGTTCCATACGGCGATGAGATCCTGAATCTTCCGTTCCAGCTCCGTTCTGGGTCGCATGAAATTCAGATCCATGCCTTTGGGGATTTTCATTCCGTCGGACAGTCTTTGACGGGCGCGGTATCGCTCGTCGCGATTCAGGTATAGCGTCCAGAACGCCTTGATGTCGACGTCAGCACCGAACTCGCGCACATAGTTGTCGTACTTGGCCCAGCACTCAGCGGAATAACACACGATCCGGCTCCGGTTCGCTTGGCACATAAGCATCCTGCCATGCCCGCGTGTTCCACTGCGCGGAACACGCACGTATTCAGCGAAATACTAATGGCGAGCGGCTGGGCCCGGGCGTAGGCTCGCTACCCCGTGTCTCAGCTGGTGAGTCACGGGCGTGTGAGGATCTTGCGCCATGCACAACACAGCCCATCGTGACCCGCCGACCCTGATCGGCCCGGTGTCGGTCCTGACCCAGCGCCAACTGCCGCTACTGGCCATGCAGGCCGCTTGTGGCTTCCCCAGTCCTGCCGAGGATTTCTTCCGCGAGGAGGACCGGCTTGACCTCAACGAGAAGCTGATCGTCAACCCGCCAGCGACCTTCCTGGTGCAAGCTGACTGCGGCGGCTCGATGGTTGATTACGGAATCCACGATGGCGACTTGCTGATCGTGGATCGTTCGATCACCGCACGCCCTGGGCATACCGTCGTGGTTCTATGGGAGGGTGGCTTCACGGTCAAGAAGCTCTACTGCCGTGATGGCCGCATCGTTCTGGCCTCCAGTGCCGGCTACCCGCCGATCATCGTGCCCGAGGATGTCGAGCTGGATATCTGGGGCGTGGTTCGCAGCAACGTGCATTTCCATGTCTGAGTCCGCACCACGTTTCGGCCTGATCGACGGCAACACGTTCTACGTGTCCTGCGAGCGCGTCTTCGACCCGAAGCTGCGGGGGGTGCCGACGGTCGTTCTGGGCAATGGCGATGGCTGTTGCATCGCCCTGTCACCCGAGGCCAAGGCATTGGGGCTGAAGATCGGGACGCCAATCTTCCAGGTGCCTGATGCCATCCGAAAGCAGGTTCAGGTCCGGTCGGCAAACTTTGCGCTGTACGGCGATCTCTCGGCCCGCATCGTCACGATCCTGCGCGACCTGTTCCCACGGGTAGAGGTCTATTCCATCGACGAAAATTTCGTGGATGTGGAGGGCCTGAAGGATCCCATCGCGGCCACGCTGGAAGCCCGCGAACGCATCCTGCAATGGGTCGGCATTCCCTGCTGCGTCGGCCTCGGCAGCACGCGCACGCTGGCCAAGGCGGGCAACAAGCTGGCGAAGGTGCAGTCCAAGCGAGCCGTGCAGGCAGGCCGGCTGGCCGTGTTCCAGGCCACGCCGGCGAACATCAACCAGTTGCCGGTGGAAGATGTCTGGGGCGTTGGCCGGCGCTATGCGGCCCGGCTCGCACAGGAAGGGGTGGAGACTGCGGCCGACTTGGCCGCGTTGCCTGCGGAGTCCTTGCGCGCCCGTTATGGCGTGGTGCTGGCACGGACGCAACAGGAGTTGCGCGGGGTGTCGTGCGGCGATCTGGAGCTGGAGGTACCGGATCGCGAGCAGATCGTGGTCTCGCGCACCTTCGGGCGCGATGTCGCCGATCCCTGCGATGCGTTGGCCACATTCGCAACCGTGGCTTGCGAGAAGCTACGCCAGCGCGGTCTTGCCGTCGCTGCGGTGTGGGTCTGGCTGGACGGCAATGCGCACAAGGGCGATGGCTTCCACGTCTCACGCGCCGTGCCCTTGCCGCTCCCGACCCGGGATACCCGCGATGTGTTGCGTGCCGTGCGCTGGCTGGCCACATCGATCATGCGCCCGGGGCAGAAATTCAAGCGCGGAGGTGTCGGGCTGGCGGATCTGGTGCGGGGTGAACGACGTCAAGCGGACATGTTCTCCTTACCGGATCCGCGTCGGGAGCGCGGCATGGAGGTACTGGATCGTATCAATGCCAAGTTCGGCCGCGGGACGGTAGGGATTGGTAGTGCGGGTTGGCGTGTGGGTGGCGCACGTCCTGACGAACGCCGCTGGGGCAGCAGGGACGCCCAGTGGCGACCAATGCTCAAGACACTATCGCCGGCCTATACGACGAAGTGGAGCGAGTTGTTGCGGGTGCGGTAGATGCGCTTGTGAGTACCGGTTGGCATCAAGGGCTCGCAATACGATTCAATTCGATTTCAGAGCCGGGTTCAACGCTGATTCGCAATCTTGATTCATGGCAAATCTGCAGGTTGGCTGCACACGTGCCAGATCAAACGGCACAACGAGCAACCGCAGCTGTTCATTGAAATGAAACGGCGGCAGTGGCGCGCTGAAGCGTGAAGTTCTGGGGTAGAACAGGTACAGGGTGCCCACGCCGGCGAGGTATTTCTGGCCGTAGGCGTAGAGCTGGTAGAAGTCCGCTTGCGACAGGCGGTATTTCTGCTCGCTGTTGTCCAGCGCGGCGTCGAGCAGTTTCCACTTGGCGTCTGCCACCACGCGCTGACCGTCGTGGTCGATCAGGAAATCGGGACGCAGCTGGAACCAGTGCTGATCGCGGTGCTTGGCAAGGAACTGGCTGGCCGCCTGCAGCGTGAGCTTTGCCCCGGCCGGCAGCCACTGGCGCAGCCCCAGTCCGACGTACTGCTCATACACTTTTTCCATCGGGAACAGCAGGCTCTGGCCGCGCTGCGTGCCAACCACCGTCAACGGCATCTGCTCATGAAGGATCAGTGCGCACCAGCCGCGCAGCGGTGAGTAGTGCGCCATCAGGCGGTCATCGCGCCAGCGCCGGAAATCCTCGGCCACGTTGCTGCTGGCTGGGATCTCATGCAGATGGTGGGCAAGCTCATGCGCCAGCCGCCAGTTCTTCGGCTCACGGGTGTGCTTGCGCACCACCTCCAGCGCCGAGCGGATCAGGCGGTTCTCGGCGCGGTCGGCATCGAACACGTCATGCTCGACCTGGAAGCAGTGCGCGCGGCCCGGCGCTTGGCGAAGCTGTCTGGCCACCAGCAGCCGGCCACGCAGGTAGCGCAGTTCTTCCTGTACCGAGTGGTAGTCGAAGCGCAGGCCGCGCTTGACCAGATGATCCACACCTTGCAGGAACTGCCGCGCCACCCACTCGCTCAACGGCGCATCGAAAGTGCGAAGTGCGGTCGGATTGGATTGGCGCGGGGTCAGATTCAGACAGCGCGCCAGCATCTTCTGCAGCAGGGCGCGTCCGGCTTCGATGCCTTCGCCCGGTTCCAGCGCCTTGGGCAGGATCTCGATGCGGGTGCCGCAGGGGGATTCCAACACGCCAACATAGTTGTCCAGCCGCAGTTCGCGCCGGCTTTCCAGTTCGACCAGCCGAGCGCCAGTGTCTGCGCCGCGCAGGCGCGCGCTCTCGGCCAGCAGCCAGTCGAAGGCCGTCTGCGACACCTGCGCCAGCCGATCCGACGCGGGCACATCGGCCGTGGTCAGGCGCGCATGCTCGCGAACGGTGATCAGCTGACTCACTCGGCGGTGCCGGTCTGCGCGTAGATGCCCAGGTAGCTTTCGGGCTGGTCGAACGCCTCGGTATTGATCTGCCAGCGGCTGCCACCGCCCAAGCCGGTCTGGCCGAACAGGGCGTGCTCGTCGTGCTCCAGCTTGGACAGGAACCGGTGCGGCTTGGCCTTGCGTGGGTCGTTCAGCACTAGCGCGATGCGTTCCCAGTCCTCGAAGAAGTATTCCTGCAGCAGCGGCAGGATCTGCCGCCGGAATACGGTCTTCAGTGCATCCAGTGACTCCACGCCGATGAAATAGGCGTGGCCCAGCAGGTGGTCGCGGCCCAGCAGCACCTCGATGCGCTGGTTCATCACGGACAGCAGTTGCGACAGGTCGATGCCGGCCACGCTGCCTAGCAAGTCAGGCCGGGGCGGCATTTCCTCGAACACGAAGCGGCGACGCAGGGCCACGTCCAGCCCGGCCAACGAACGGTCGGCGGTGTTCATGGTGCCAACGAGGTACACGTTGTCCGGGACGCTGAACTTGTCCTTCGAATATGGCAGGGTCGCCTCCAGCGCCTCGGGCTGGCCGGCACGCTTGGACGCCTCGATCAGGGTAATCAGCTCGCCGAAGATGCGCGAAATATTGCCGCGGTTGATTTCATCGATGATCAGGACGCGCGGCGCGTTGTCCTGTGCTGCTTCCGCTGGAGCCAGCAGCTTGGCCAGCTTGTCCAAGTTGATCGAGCCGGGGCGCAGCTCGTAAATGGTCATCTGGCTGAAGCGGTTCTCCATCAGCTCGGCATACGGCAGGCCGGTCTCGTACACGCGCAACCAGTTGACCTTGCGGCCCTGCGCGTAGCTGTCGTTCTCGCGCAGGACGTGCAGGTAGTCGCTGGTGACCTCGCCGATGGCGCGGAAACGCAGATTGCCCTGGGTGACCACGAACAGGTCGCCCAGCTTGACCTGGCGGATGAAGGTATTGAGCGCAGTGACCGGGTAATCGGAAGCATCCACCTGCCCCGCGGCTTGCTGGTACCTGCTGGCGATGTCCTGGCGCGACTGCACGCCGCTGTAGTCGGCAGCGGCACCGAAACCGATCAGCGCCAGCCCCTGCTGGATGCAGTCCTCGTAAATGCCTTCTTCGGTGCCGGCTTCGCCCAGTGAAATCTTCCAGATGCGCCGGCCGGTCAGGTCGATGTGCTTGCCGGCCGATTGCAGCACGCGGCGGCGGGCGGCATTGCACAGCTGCTTGAAGATGCCGTCCTCGACGCTGTACTCGATCTGATGGGTGGTTGCATTGGTCTCGGCGCGGATGCCTTCCACAAAGTCTTCGTAGCTGAAGCTCTGATGGAAGGTGACGAACTTGATCTGCTCGGCGGCCACGTAGGCGTCGAACTTCTGCTTCCTCTGCTCGCGGCTACCGCTGAAGCCGGGGTCGAGGATGGCCAGCGCCTTGTCGATGGTGGCGTAGGTCTTGCCCGTGCCGGGCGGGCCGTAAAGGATCTGGTTCAGCGGCTGAGTGGTCATGGCGGGCTTGGCATTGGAAGATTTGACGGCGGGCGGTGCCGGTGTCGCGGGCGGATGGCCGGTAGCAACCTCCGCAGTGGAAAGCGACGCCTGATTGGCCTCCCAAGCCGCCAGCGACAACGCCGCAAACGGTTGGTTGGAATGCTTGCGCACGGCATCCAGCGCAGCCAGATAGGCCGGCAATGTGGGTTCCGGCTTGGGCACGCCGATCGCCTGCAGCCATGGGCGTGTCTGCGTGTCGATGGGGAAATAGCGCTCCGGCGCGATGTAGAACAGGGCCTGGGTCAGCTTGGTGAAACCGGTGCCGGGGATCTGCAGCGCCCGCGCAAAGGTGTCGGCGTCCAGCCCGCTGCGGGCGGTCTTGAACAGCCGCCACAGGGTGGGGATCATCCAGTCTTGCCGGTCGCGCTGGAACGGGAACAGCCACACCTTCATGGCATTGGCGCTGGGCACGCCGTCGAAGTCGGTCGGCGCGGCCACGTCCAGCCCGGCAATTTCGATCAGCCGGGCGAACAGCTGCTTGCGCTTTTCGACGCCGTATTTCATGAACATGCAGAAGAAGGTGAACGGGTCGATCGCCTGCAAAGGAATCGTCTGGTCGCTTCCGTCCTTGTCGTCCAGTCCGGCATCGATGCCGACGTCTTTGAGGATCTGCACCAGTTCGGGCTGGCGGGTTTCGTAGCCGGCCAGCCACGCGGCCACGGCGCGGAACGCGGGGATCCAGGTGAAGGTGGCGGCGGCCATCAGCGAGGTTTCCTTGCTTTCGCTGCGGCGGCGGCCGGTTTGCGGCCGCGCTTGGTGGCTGCGGGTTGGCTGGCCTTGGCGGCGCGCAGGCGTTCCAGCAGCGCGCTGGCCGGTTCGTCGCTCGGGTCTTGCGGCACCAGTTCGCCACGGAAGGCCTTGGCCAGCAGGGCGGGGCTGAGCTTGTCCACGCGGGCGCGGGCGGTGTCGTAGTGGGCCTGCACCTTGTCGGCTAGGGCGAACAGGGCTTCGACGCGGCGGATGATTTCGGCTTGTTCGTCAGGTGGCGGGAGCTTGATTGGCGCTGTGCTTAGATCTGAAAGGTTGAGCGTTTTGCGGGCGACTTCCTTTGAGCTATTGAGGAGCCACCATTGCATATCATCGGTGGAAAGCCATGCCCTAACCCAGCGCGAGTCAATGCCGTCCCTGCATGCAATGCGTGCAACAGCACGTGCAATGTTGGCATTCAACCCAGCGGGGACGATGGCGGTCCGACCAATCGTGCCGACAACGGAGACCAGCAAGTCGCCAGCTTCAACACGAGAACGGCGGAAGTCATGGTCAACGGATGCCGCGATGGTACGCAGCTCGTCAACGAGTACCCGGCCATCATGCATGTCCTGCACACGGATCAGTGAAGCGCCACCAGCTTCCTCAGCTCCAGGTTGAACGACGCCGTAGCAAAGCGGACGATTCGGCGCGATAACTTCACTTAGCGTGACATCGTCCCACTCCGCCTCCGCACCACCCCGCCAATCCTCCGTCAGTTCGCCGCTGGTGGCGGCGGCCAGCACGGATTGGCGGAAGCGTTTGAGCAGCGCGGGCACGCGGTCCAGGCGTTCGCGGGCGGCGTCCACGCGGGCCAGCAGGGCGTCGAGTTTGTCGGCAATGCGGGTTTGTTCGGGGAGTGGGGCGACTGGCGCCTCAATCTCAGAAAGGGCCTTTGCCGAAATGTTGGCGATGTTCGTCGTTTGGCTTGAGCCTTTCCGCAGTTCCGCTTGCACATGGCCTGTGCGGAGAAGATGGAACAAATACTGGCCGTCGATTGCTGGTGTCGGCCTGATGGCTGCAAGAAATGCGCCGTATGCCGTGTCATAGGGCAAATCGCGTACCACGGCGACCTTGCCGACCAGTTCATAGCTGTTGGCCATCGACATGAGCACATCGCCAATGCGCACAAACTGTTCTTCGCGCTTCACATGCTCGCGAGAAACAAAGTAGATGTCACCCCAGTCGATTTCCTTCTGCACATTACTTGTGCGAAGGCAGCACACATTACCAATGGACTTTTCGAATTCTTTGGCTGAAGCGGGAAACGTGACCCCGCGAATCACATTGCATACTTCACCAAGTGCCGCCGTTCCCCAGCCTTGCGGAAGCCCGCTCATGCGTCCTCTTCCTCAATCCCCAACTCGGCAAGCATGCCGCGCAGCTCCTCCATCGCGCCTTCCAGCTCGGCCATGGCCTGCTGCGCCAGCTCTTCCGGCTGCGGCAACGCGCCCGCTGCCGCATCGCTGTCGTCCTTCAGCCAGGAAATATCCAGGCTGTCGCCACGCGCCTTGATCTCCGCGCGGCTGAACTTGCGGAAGCGGCCTTCCGCGCCCAAGTCCTTGCGCTGGGCGCTGCCATCGGGCTGCTGGCCGAAGGCCTGCTCGAACTCGGCAAAATGCGCCCGGGTCAGCGGCGTGCGCTTGCCGAACTGCGGCATATTGGCGCGCAGGTCGTAGACCCACACGTCTTGCGTATTGCCCTTGTCGGTCCGGCCGCGGCTGAAGAACAGCACATTGGTTTTCACCCCCTGCGCGTAGAAGATGCCGGTGGGCAGGCGCAGGAGGGTGTGCAGATTGCACTTTTCCATCAGGTCGCGGCGGATTTCCGCACCCACATTGGCCTCGAACAGCACATTGTCCGGCAGCACCACCGCGGCGCGGCCGCCGGGCTTGAGCGTGCGGTAGATGTGCTGCAGGAAGGCCAGCTGCTTGTTGCTGGTGGGGTAGGTGAAATCGTCGCGGGTCGGCAGGCCGCCGCCTTTCTTGGTGCCAAACGGCGGGTTGGTCAACACCAGATCGGCCTTGGGCAGGTCCTCGCCTTCGCTGGACAAGGTGTCGCCGAAGCGCAGGCCGGCGTCCTCGTCCGAGTCCAGGTCGTGCAGCATCAGATTCATCAGGCCCAGCCGGTGGGTATCCTGCACCAGCTCCATGCCGTGGAACTGGCGGCGGAAGCGCTTGTAGGCCTTCTCGTCCAGCGCGTACACGTCGTTGTGCGCGCGGATGTAGTGGTTGGCGGCGATCAGGAAGCCGCCGGTGCCGGCAGCAGGGTCCTGGATGGATTCGCCCAGCTGCGGCTGCATCAGCGCCACCATGGCGTCGATCAGCACGCGCGGGGTGAAGTACTGGCCGGCGCCGGATTTCTTTTCGTTGGCGTTCTTCTCCAGCAGGCCTTCGTACAGGTCGCCCAGACCCTCGGCCTTGGCGCTGTACCAGTCGATGGCGTCGATGGCCGTCACCAGCGCGGTCAGGGTGGCCGGCTTCTTGATGAAGCTGCTGGCGTTGGCGAAGATTTCGCGGGTCAGGCGGCTGCCGTGCGAGCCGAGGTGGATCAGGCTGGTCTTGTAGAACTCCAGCCGCTCCGGCGCGGACTTGCGCTCCAGGTCATCCCAACGGTGGCCGGGCGGCAGGTGTTTCTCGCTGCCGGTTTCCTTGGCCATCTTCAAAAACAGCAGCCAGGTCAGCTCGCTGACGTACTGATGGTAGGTGACGCCGTCGTCGCGCAGGATGTTGCACAGGTTCCACAGCTTGCCGACGATGTCGGTGGTGATATTGCTCATTGCCTTGATGGTTCTCGGTTACTGATTGGCTGCGTGCAGCCAGATGGCTTCATTCATGTCGGCCAGCAGCTCGGTGAGCTGGCCTTCGAATTGCTGGTTGAGGCGCTTGAAGCCGCCTTGTTGTCCAAACGGGCCTTCGTCGATGGACTGCTCGTCCAGCACGATATTGGCCTTGATCTGCGCGGCAATCTTCTTCAGCCAGTTCTGCTGGTTGGGATTGAGGCCACGCTTGGAGACCAGCACCTGCACGGCATGGTCCACGCGCTGCTCCCACGGCACCAGCGCCTCGCCCAGCGCCGCCTGCCGCACGAAGCCGAGCACGCGGGCGGCGATCTCGTGGTTCTTCGCCTGTGCCCAGGCGTGGGTGAGGGATTTCTCGTCGAAGTTGTTGCCTTCCAGCGCCGCGACCAGTTCCTTCAAGTCCTTGCGGGTCAGGTCACGCGGGCGCTGCACCACCGCCACCAGCGCCGGCAGTTTGTTGCCATTGTCCTTGATGAACTGGCTGAATCGCTCCAGGTAGTCCTCCGGCTTGCCGTAGGCCGGGCCGACGTCGGCAATGCGGTCGCCGTGCTTGGACACCACCACCGGGTCTGACGGGAATTCCCGTGGCTTGTCCAGCATTGCGCCCAGGCCGGGGTGTTGCTTCAGCCATGCGGCCAGCGTGTGGATGTCGCTGCTCTTGATGAACTTGCCGAAGTCTTCGACCTTGATACCGGTGGATTCCAGCGCGGATTTCTGCGCATCGGTCAGGTGGCGCTTCTTGCGCTGCCACTTGGCCAGCAATTGGTCGCGGGCTTCGGTGGCGATGGTCTCGCCGGTGTGTTCGGTGATTTCGCGGATCAACTGGGTGAAACCGATACCGGGGTTCACCACCACCGGCTGCATGCTGTTGAACGGTTCCAGGGACTTGTACAGATCCACCGCGTCGAAGATGCGGAACACGTCCTTGCCGATCTCGTCGCAGCGGCGGGTGGCGCGGCCCAGCATCTGTTCGTACAGGATGCGGCTGTTGACCCGGCGCAGGAACACCAGGTTGCTGATGGCCGGAACATCAATCCCGGTGGTCAGCAGATCCACGGTGACGGCGATGGTGGGGTTGTGCTCGTTCTTGTAGTGCTTGATCAGCGACAGCGGCTTGTCCGAGGCACCGGTGATCTTGACGATGCTGTCGTCGCCGACCTCATCGAAGCCGGCATCGCGGTAAGCCTGCTTGAGCAGGCGCACCACAAGGTCAGCATGCTCGTCGGTGGCACAGAAGATCAGGGTTTTGGCCGGCCCGTACGGGTCGATATGCCGGGTCAGCTCGGCACAGACGACCTGATTGAAGGACTCCGTGAGCACCTTCTTGTTGAACTGGCTGACGTCGAAGCCCAGGTCGTCCGGCGTCTTGTAGCGGTCCACGCCCTTGGTCTGGGCGTTCAGCACCAATACTTCGTCGCCCTTGGCGTAGTGGATGCCGCCCTGGCTCAGTTCGGTGGTGATGACCGTGGCCGGGTCATGGTCGATCAGCCAGCCATCCAGCACCGCCTCGCGGTAGGAATACACGTACACCGGCTTGCCGAAGATTTCGCTGGTGTGCAGCGCCGGGGTGGCGGTCAGGCCGACCTTCACCGCATCGAAGTGGTCCAGCACGCGGCGGTACTTGGAGATGTAGTCGCCCTGGTCACGGAAGTCCGACTCGGCCTGTGACATTTCGCGGTCCAGCAGGTAGCCGCGGTGGCACTCGTCTACCACGATGCAATCGTAGGCGTCGATCGGGATGCCGCCGTTGTCGCTGTTGAGCACGCGCTTGACCATGCCCTGCACGGTGGCGATGTGGACCATCGTGTCCGCTTCGGCCTGGGCCTCGTCGATTTCCTTGATGCCGAAGATGTCGGCAAAGGACTGCAGGTTCTCGATGCGGGTGTCCTTGAAGCTGTCGGCGGCCTGTTCGCCCAGCGCGCTGCGGTCGACCAGGAACAGGATGCGGCGGAAGCGCTGCGCCTTGAGCAGGCGGTACACCAGCGCGATGCAGGTCTTGGTCTTGCCGGTGCCGGTGGCCATGGCGACCAGCAGTTCCTGCTGGCCGGCCTTGATCGCTGCCTCGACGGCGAGGATGGCTTCGCGCTGGTAGCGGCGCAGCGGGAAATCGAACTCCACCGGGGTGGCGTCGAGCTTCGTCGTGGCTGCGTCGATGTCCTGCTTGAGCAATTCGGTCAGGCCGGTGGGCGTATGCCAGCCCTCCAGTGGCTTGCGGGTGTTCTGCGCCCGGCGCAGGTCGCAGAACCAGACCCCGCTGGCCATCTGGTATTGGCGCTGGAACGGACGACCATTGGTGGCGTAGACGAACGGCAGCCTGTACTTGCCCTGCCACTGGGCATCGAGTACCTCACCGCCATCGCCGATGATGCCGCGGGCGTAGCGCTTGGCCTGCTCGATGTCGCCGGAAACGTTCTTGCTGGCGCGCTTGGCCTCGACCACCGCGACCAGCCGGGTGCCGGTGAACAGGGCGTAGTCGGCGCGATCGCCGCCCTCGCAGGGCCATTCGGCAATGGCCATATTGCGCCCCGGCTCGGGCGTGGTGCGGTGGCTGCGGTAGTTGAGTGCAACCGAATCGGCTTCCCAGCCGGCCTCGCGCAGTTGCTGGTCGATCAGCACACGGGTGGCGGCTTCGTCCAGGTCGATGTGGCTGGCTGATTGATTAGCGGTCTGCTGCAGCTGAGTCATGAACGCCGTCGACTGGCCCGCCGCTTGCGCCTGCAGTGACAGGAGTTCGGTCAGCTGTGCCTTGGCGGCGTCTGCGTCGCTGGTGACGGACTGGGCGAGCTCCTCCCACAGCCGTGCGTCGGCTTGGGCCTGTGCCAGTTGCTGGGCTGCGGTTTCGGACTTTTCCGCTTCGGCCTGACGCGCGGCGTCAGAGTGCTGCAATTTTTCTTGCAGCTCGGCCAACTGGTGCTGGAGTTCGGCAGTTTCGTCTACCGGTACCGGCGGCGGGATAAACGCGCCGCCCTTGAATGCGACGTCGTGGAAGCTGCGGTGGAACCAGACGCCCAGTTGGGCTGCCATCTTCAGGCCCTGCAGGGCCTGCGCATGGCTACCGTGCAGCTGATGGTTGGCCTCGTTGCCGGCCTTGCGGATCCAGTGGAACAGGTCGGCCACTTCGCGCGGCAGCCAGCCCTGTTGCCGCAGGCGGTTGAGCAGGGTCGCCTGATTGTCTTCCTCGGGGACGTAAAGACCAGCGCGTGCAGCCACCTGCTGCGCCATCAACTCGGCGAACTGACGCAGCTTGAGCAGGCAGGTATTGGGGTCTTCGCCGAAAAAACGTTCCGCCCGGCCACCCAGCTGGGCCAAGTCGGCCTGCAAGCGGGCCAGATGCGCGAAATTGGAGCGTTGTGGTTCGGCCATTCCCTCCGTCCCTGCTTCAGCTCCTACTGGTTCCGGTCGATTCTATCGGACGCGGCAGTTGTACGGAGAAATGCCTGAGCGCTTCGGGTGAACCGCCCCGGGAATCCTGGAGGCTCGTTGGTGTTAGTCACGCCACCATGGCGAGTTCACGTTGCTACTGATAGTAAACGGCTTCTGCTTGCGCCGGTGGGATGTTCCCGATCGGCACCACCAAGTGCTTGTGGTTGAACCAGTCGACCCAATGTTCCTGTGATGGTAGGTGAGCGGCTTACCGGGTCCGAGCACCCCATGCCTTTTGCGCGAGCAGCAGCCCCACGCTCTGTGCGTAGGCGACAGCAGCCTTCTTCTCGAAGAAGGTCTTGGGTCGAGGCGCACCATGGTGCAGCGCGGTGGATTCAAGGCGTGAAACAGGACGGCTTCCATTGCTCAGATACGACGGCGCGTACGCGAGGCAAGTTCGCGCTCGAGTTCGGCGAGAAACTCCAGGAAGTCCTTGCCGGTAAGCCGGCAGATGTCCCTTAACTCGATCACGTCCAACCGGCGCACACCGCGTTCGATGTTGCTCATGTAGGTTTGATCCCGTCCTAGCTGGCTCGAGACTTCGGCTTGGGTCAGACCCGCCGCCACCCGAATCTCCCGGAGCCTGCGGCGTAAAACGGCGGATTCGGGACGGTGGATGGATTTGGCCATGGCCGCTCTTGGATCGGGCGACCACCTACGCTATATTCGATTTCTACATATGCGAAAATCACATATCACTGCGCCTGCAGTATCGATCGGTGATCACACTCGGTGAGCGCCGGCCTGCGGGGAGGCGTCATGTCTCAAGCTCTTGTCTCACCCCCGCCACCCTCGAGCCTTGAAGAATTGAGCCTGATCGAGGTCTTGGCACTGCATGCCTTGGTACGGGCTCGCAGCCACTATCGCCCCCTCGCGCCGACCGTCCTCTGTGCCATCGACATCGTCCGCACCCTGGTCGAACGTGGCGTCGTCGCCGTACCCTGGCCGCAGCTTCAGTGGCCTGAACACGTCATGGGCGAGCACACCTCCTACGAGAGGATTGGCTGGCGCCTGAACTGGCCGGCCATCACCGACGAAAACTTAGATGTGTTCCTGACCGGTCTGCTTGTAGCACGGACCTGCGATTGGCCACCCCCGGAAGACATCCTCGATCTATGGCGTCGCTTCGCCGCGGCCGAGGCCATCGATTACCTGGGTCATCGGCTTGCTATGGCCGGTTTGACCCGAGAATGGAGTGCAGACTCGGCGCCAGTGCTTGCTGCAATGACGCGTAATCGGCCTTTAACACAAGTGCGCTATTTCATTTGGGCGGCCGTGCGTGCCGGAAGTTCGGCTTACCTGCGGTTTCGTGGTGAAGAACGCATGACGCGAAATGCAGTCGTACGAGAATTAGCAGTACGCCCTTCGCGTGCAGACAGCGGCAAATGGGACATCAAAGGATTCGAACCAAAAGATCTTCGGCCTTTCAGCCTTGCGGTTGATGCGTTCGCCACTCATCTACTGCGTGTACCTGCGATTTATTGGCAACGCACTCCTTCACTCGAAGCGCTTCAAATATGTTAGGGGTCGTGTTGCTTAGTACCACCCTTTCAACTATCCAGTCAATTCACCGTAAGAATTTGCAGTTTTGATTCTTGACAACTCGAGCGTGCGCTAAATGCGGCGTCAAGTTGCGGACAAATGCCCTTGCGGTAGGTCATACCAAATAAAGAATCCGCAAGCCACTTCCTGAAGCTATCGTTGTCACTGTACTGCCGGAACAGTTCGGTATCGTCCTCCATCAGCTCGATCAGCACACGGCCTAGCGCCTTGTCATGCTCGATCCGCGCATTGGCAGCCCCATCTGGGTTTGTCGTAGTGCAGATCCACGCGCTGTCAGCGCCATGCGTACTAAACTTCATAGAGTGGGCTGTTCGCGGCGTCAGGACATAGACGGTTTCGTGCCCGCATAGGCGAAGCTGCATCGCCTGACGGTCTAGGTGTATTTGCCCGGAGTTGCGGCGCCAGAATTGGACACATCTGGCTGCGACCTTTTCTGCGCACCCTGTTGATGCACGGTGCGCGTGCCGCCATCGTGCAGGCGCATGCCAGACGTTTGTGGCCGTGGTTGAAGGCTCTGCTGAGATGGTCACTACTCAACGCAAACAGAACCTAAATAATTGACCGTAGGTCAATTATTTAGGTGTCAGGTACACCCTAATTTTGCCTGAGCCAAAAAAAACATCCAACCTTTTCAATTCAGTTTAAACCAACCAAATATATCTTTTTAAATCAAAGGCTTGCAAGTGGGTGACACGAGGGGTAAAGTCAAGGACAAGCCGTGACTTGAGAGCACCATTGTGGCGCAATTAGACGCGATCGAAATGCAGTACCTCCGCGCTTTTGGGGCTGTATTGTCTGCAGCACAGACCGCTCAGGTGCTGGGTTACCGAAGCACCGCGGCGCTAGCCAAAGCACGTTCTCGTGGCCAACTGCCGATCAGGATGTACGCATTGCCACATCGTCGTGGCCTATTCGCGAATACGGTGGACATCGCAGCATGGATGACCTCCCGGCAGTCCGGATAACCGCGCCCCTTTCACGGAGAGTCAGTACATGACCAGCTGAGATCTGCACTCCGAACTACGGAAATGAACCGCCCCCGTTGGTGGGGGGCGATTGCCTCTCGTCGGAGCAAGAAGTAGCGGAGCTGTACCAGTGCCTTAGTAGGCTCCCGCATTTCCCTCAAATAGTCAAGCCGCCCCAGATGGCTGGCCGGGCAGGCGCGCCGTGCCCTCAAGAGTATGCGCGCCTCCAAGCGGCCGCCGATGTGGCCTGCATCAGACCTCACATTGAGGCCTGCGAAGGAGCTGTCATGACTGCTGGAACCTCCGCGACCGCGGACGCTTCGTCCATTGCATCGCATGCCACGGATTCGTATCTTCCCTACACGCCTCGAAAACTAACTCGAGGCGAACGTAGTCGACGCGAAGTATTTGTCTTTTTTTCGCCACGCAACCAGAGGGTCGTCACCATCGCCGACGCAATCAACGCGGCGGTAGCACTCAAGTTGGAATTCGATCCCAACATCCAGAAATACATCGAACGTCCGCGCCGCATCCGGTTTACTGTCAAACAACAGATCGATGTGTCGTTTTGGACTCGCAATAAGTCTGGCGAGGAGCGCTTCTACTTGGTTGTTCCCGAAGCAG
The DNA here is from genome assembly GCF_023953935.1 of Thermomonas sp. Lineage (GTDB taxonomy): Bacteria > Pseudomonadota > Gammaproteobacteria > Xanthomonadales > Xanthomonadaceae > Thermomonas. The sequence goes on from NZ_JAMLIW010000008.1 coordinate 22,441, forward strand.
GCACTATCGGTAGCACGACGGGTACCGTTTCCATCCGGAATCGAGCTGAACTCGATGACGCCGCGCTGCGCAATGGCATCCGACTGCACTACGTCACCGAGCCCGAATTGCTTTCCGCACGGACCTGGCTTGCAACCGGTTTCGAACTGCTGCCGCTGGTGTGGGATTACGGGCGGCTGGCGACGCGCTCGCTCATCCGGAACCAGATCCGCGCACGCCTCGTCAACACCGAACGTGTTTCGATATCGAACCTAATCAATACCTTGGATTTCACTCCTGCAAATGTGCGTGCAGTAGTGGCTGCCATGATCCATCAAGGTGAGTTGCAGCTGGCGGACTACCTGCCGGGCGCAGCCGACGCCGTCCTGGAGGTGGTCCGTGCGTAGCCTCTACACATGTTATCCCTCCGAGCAGCTTGCTGCATGGTACAAACCCAAGGAGTCCGATCTCGCCGAATCAGTTCGGTCGCGCTTCAGGGAAGCGTGCGCGGCGCTGACGTCGGTTCTGACCGGCGACATGGGCATCACCCGTGCGGCCAACGCACATGGGTTATGCCACAAACGACTGCGTACCATGGTCAATCGCGCCCCTCAACTGGCACCCGACGGGCAGCCATACGGGTTCAGGGTGTGCGTGCCATGGGGCACCTATCAGCGCAGCGAACAGGAAGGCGATGCGGAAATGCCGCGCCGGGCCAGCCCGCATGCGATGAGCCAACTCCTCTCGGCACGCCCCGAAATCGCGATCTGGATCAGCGATTTCAGACAGCCCTTGCCACCCGGGCGACCGCCGAAATCCTTCGACCGATTGCATGCGAAGATCGTGGCCGAGCTCAAGCGTCTGGACCTGCGGGATTTCTATCCCTTGAACCAGGCGGACCAAGGGCGCCGTGCCCTGCTCCGTTTTATCCGCCAGCGTCGCATCGACCACGCGGACGTCGGCAACCTCGATACCGCCGATGCACCGCCCTCCACCTTGTCTGGAATTTTCCGGGGGGTCCCATTCGCACGCACGGAAATCGACGGGCATCGCATTGACATCGAGGCCGTCCTCGGGGTGGCATTGCCCAATGGCGGCTCCATCAAGCGCCAGATCACCTCGCTGTGGTTGCTGGTCGAGATCGAGGTCGAGTCCCGCGCCATCGTAGGTTGGATCCTGCGCGTTGGCAGGGCGTATAACAACCTCGATCTCGCCGCCTGCCTCACGAAATCCCTGCAACCGTGGAAACGCAGGGAATTGACGATTCCCGGATTGGAGTACGCGCCGGGCGCCGGCTTACCCTCGGGATCACTGGGCACAAACTCGTCATGGCGCTCGCGTTTGCTGGCGTTGGACAACGCGAAGGCGCATTCGGCTCTTGACTTCGAGCAGGCATTCTGTCGAGCCCGTGGCGGCATGCTGTTCTATGGGCGCGCGCACGAGCCACGCTCCCGCCCAATCGTTGAGCAGTTCTTCTCGCGCCTAGAACGCGGCGCACTCCGCGACGTTCCGGGTGGTTTCGAGCCTGCCAAACGCTTGGGCGAGAACAAGATCCGCATCAGCAATTTCGCGCCGAACGACTATCCGATCCAGTTGCATGCATTCGAAGAATTGTTGGACGTCATCATTGCGAACTACAACGCAACGCCCCACACCGCGCTGGGCGACCTGAGTCCGCTGCAGTACCTGCAGATGCAAGGACCAAAAGCCTTCGCCTTCATGCCGGACAAGGCTGAGGAAGACGCCAGTGACATGAGCAGCGTGCTGGTGCCGCTAACGGTTCACGGCAACCGCAACGAAGGCGTGATGCCGCACGTCAATTACATGTACGTGCGCTATCGCAGCACGGATCTGGATTACAAGTGGGAACTGGTCGGCAAGACGGTTCTGGCCCGCGTCTCTCGCCACGACCTTCGATCGTTCGTACTGATGCGCACCGCCACCGCGCCCCTATGCGCCGTTCGGGCGGCCGCGCCATGGAATCGAACCCCGCACGATGAAACGACACGGGCCTTGATCATGCAATGGTCGAAGTTGCGGACAGGGTTCTCGATCACCGGCGTGGACTGCGCGATTGCGGCCTATGTCGCGTTCCTGCGTGCGCTGGCGCCAACCTCCCAGCAGGCTGTGGATCAACTTGCCCGCATGGAACAGGTCCATAACGGCGCGCCACCTAGTTCACGTCCGCCAGTGATCAATGCGCCTATGAAAGTCCCACCGGGCGGCTGGATCAGCCTCGACGACGAAAACGACTTCTGAAGCTTTTGTTTTCCACGATCCCGCATGGCGCGGACGCGCCCAGGAGAATTTATGGACAACAACGAACACCCCATTTTCATTCCCAACAGCTACCAGATCTATACCAAGCCGACCGAGTACCTCGCCAACTTTATCCTCTCCAATATCAGCCAGGGTCACCACGGTTGCTCGGTGTACGGCGGCGGCGGGCTTGGCAAGACGACCGCGCAGCAATACTTGACCGACAACGCGTCGCGCTGGCTGGTCAACGCCAAGACGAAACTACAGATCGGAGTCGCGGCGCGCATGGTGATGCCAAGCGGCATCCGTCGCTCGGACCGTGCGTTCTGGACCGCCATGAACCGGCGCCTGAAGCTGGTCAATGCCATCCGCATGGATCCAGGCCTGGGCCTCGAACGCCTGGTGAACTTCATTCGCACACGCTGTGGCCAGGCGCGGCAACGCCGCATGGTGCTCTTTATCGACAACGCCCAGCGCATCACCGAGGCTGAATACCAGTATCTCGAGGATCTGGATGGCCTGGTACTCGACGAGAACCTCAGCCTGTTCCTCGTGCTGGTTCGCCAGAGTGATGCCGAGGGCGTCGATGTCGGCGACGACTGGCTGGAACGCCCGTCCCATACCGTTCGCCGCTGGTTCATGGACACCGCACCGTTCCGGCCGCTGATGGGGATTGCGGAAATCACCCATGCCTTGGGGCGTTACGACCGTTCGGCTGCCTGGCCGACGCCGGACATGCCGTTCTCACGTTACTTCGCCAAGGACGCGTTCGATCACGGCTGGTGCCTGTCGAAAGATGCGCCGGTGATCTTCGAGGGCGTCCGGTCGCTGCGCAAGGAGTACAAGCTGCCCGAAACCGATGCGTGGCCGATGGCAACGTTTACCTTGGTCGTGCACTCGCTCCTGGCCGACATCGCTCACGACAATCCTGACTTCAACGGTTTCACGCCTGAGCAGGTCAGGCACGTCCTTCTGGCCAGCGGCTATCTCCGCCTGGAGTTCGTCCGCGCCAAGATGCGCATGCCCGACATAGGCCATGGCGAGGCCGCGTAATGGCTTGGTGTGACGTCATCCAAGGAAGGCCGGCATTGCCGGCTCTCCTTGGCGCCGAACTCGAACCCTATCCCTATATCTCCGGCTACGGCTTGCTTCGACGGATGACGCAGCTGGGCCGGCTGATGGGCGTTGAGCTGACAGCGCTAGGGATTCGCAATCGAGTGACATCCGATGCACTGACCGCGACCCAAAGGCCTGGTGCCCCTAAAGCGGGGCTACTTCACGCACTGGGGCTGCGCGCGACGCGCGTGGGTGACTATTGGTCACCAGAGGTTTGGAGCCCGTTACGCACCGGGCGTGTACTGGAACGCCACAACTTCCCGCTTCGCGATTGTCCTCTTTGCGCGGCCCATGGCTACCACTGTGCGCTTTTCCAACTGCCTTTCATCGATCACTGTCCCTGGCATGCCACCAAGTTGCACACCGGCTGTCCTCAGTGTGGTCGAACTCGCTGGGCACGCTTTCACCCGGATCTTCGTCTTGGTCGCTGCGACTGCGGATACAACGCGTTCGATGTCAGGACGGCTTCGATCGACATGTGGCATTTTCCGGCGGCGGAAGTCGACGCATGGGCCAGCCGATATCTGTATTGGGCGGCTGAGGAACGAAAGTCCCGCCTGCTCGTCGTCCCTGCACCGTATAGCAACTGGATGCCGGGATACGCTGCACTGGCGCGCCAATCGCTTGAACTCAAGGCCATGCTCGAAACCGCCAAGCCCACGGCCGAACTGGAAGAATTTTCCGATGCTGGGGAAGACCCACCAGAAGGCGAGTTCTGGGGTTGGAGCCTTCTGGGTGGAGAGCGCCCACTGACGTTCGTGCCGCTCCCCGCCACAATGCACGCCAAGCTCGCTCAGGCAACCCAAGATGCCATAGCAGCATTTCCGGCCGATACCCCCACACCGCTCGAGCTTGCCAACATGAATGGCTTGGAGGAAGGACAAACCCTCAAACAGAACCTCGCCAACCGCCCTGAATGCCTGATCGCTCCGCACGGGTTGTCCAGCGACAAAAGCACTTGGCTCAACCTCTCGGCCGTCGACCCGACGGCAGCTTGTTTCTGCGGCGAGTTGCTGGACAGGGTTATTTCCGGTCTGGAGGTGCGCAACGACGGATGTAGTCGTTCCCTTCAAGCCGCACGATCCCATGCGCTGGATGGGATCGCAGGGCGACGCCACGTGGCCAGAGCCCTGGAAGCCATCCTTGCCCGGGCATATACCCAAGGTTTGGAGACGGTACTCAGGTCGATAGTGGCCGCCGGGAAATCATCGAAGTGCCAGCGCTGGTCCTTGCCCACGGCCGAGATCGTCATCGAGAACGATGTAATCCGTTCGGTCAGGGTGTGCTGGACGGCAACACGGCCGCCCTCTGCTAGGCGTATAGTTGATACCTCCGCACCCATCTCACCCGCCACGAAGACCAAGACCGGATCCACGCCGTCGGCAACGCGACCGCGGACCCGTAATCGTCCGGCGCGTCGAGCTGGAAAAATGCGGCAGAAGAAATAGCGGGCAGATCGTCAGCGGTTTGAAGAAATAATGGGCGGTTGTTGGTAGTTCTGGGAATTCCGGGCGAGTTGTTGACAATGAAAGCCCCAACGAAACGCCCGTCCATCTCGCGCTTCTCTTTTGAAATCAATCGGGTGGTTTCAGGGCGAATGCTCGGCGTCAATCAACATGAACTAACCGTACGAATTGAATGATTTACAAGGATTCTTTATAAGTGATTAGCAGTTGGATGGCCTCGCCGCCACGCCAGCTGTCAGGGGCGATCCGATAGGCAATGTGCAGCCGTTGACTGGGCGCGCTGCCGTCCCAGCCGTTGAACGCAATGGCGGAAAACCGCGCTCCGTTCAGCCCGAGCTCCAGCTTCAGGTGCCGGTCCTTGAGCACGCGCCAGTCGAGGACGTCGAACACATCGTCGAACATCGGTTCCGGATAGCCCTGTCCCCAGTGGCCGCCGTCGCACAGTGCCACGGCGGCGCGGAACGTGAGCTCATCCGGGGCCAGGGCGCCATCGCTGTGGATCACGTCGGTCAGGAGCTCTTCGGCAAGCGTCTGCCCGACGACGGCGTCGAAAGCATCACGAAAAATCGGGAAATCCCCGCGTGCCAGACTCAGGCCGGCGGCCATGGCGTGGCCCCCGAATCGCAGGATCAAGCCGGGATGGCGTGCATCGACCAGTGCCAGTGCATCGCGAATGTGAAATCCCGGGATCGACCGCGCCGAACCGCGCAACACGGCGGCCTCCGGTTCCACCGGCGCGAACGCGATCGCGGGCCGGTGCAGCTTTTCCTTGAGTTTGGAGGCAATCAGGCCAACCACGCCGGGGTGCCAGTCCGGGTCGAAGAGGCAGGCGCCGTGGACGTCGTTGAGGGCATCGAGGCGGGTTTCCGCATGGTCCTGCATCTGCGCCTGCAAGGCGCGGCGCTGGGTGTTGATATCGTTCAGGGTGGTGGCCAGTTCGCGCGCCTGGCCGGCATCTTCAGCCAGCAGGCACTCGATCCCGATCGCCATGTCTTCCAGGCGCCCGGCCGCGTTGATGCGCGGGCCGATGGCAAATCCGATGTCGGCCGTGGTGAGGGTGGCATTCTTGCGCCCTGCGACTTCGATCAAGGCGTGCAGCCCGGTGCAGCCCTGCCCGGTCCGCAATCGCCTGAGCCCTGCACCGATCAGCGCCCGGTTGTTGGCATCCAGCGGCACCATGTCGGCCACGGTGCCCACCGCCACCAGATCCAGCAGTGACGGCAGGTCGGCCCTGGATCCCAGCCGCGCGCGCAGTGCCAGCAGCACGTAGAAGATCACGCCGACGCCGGCCAGGGCCTTGCTGGCGAAGCCGTCGCCCGGTTGGTTCGGATTGACGATCGCATCGGCCGGCGGCAGCGTCGCTCCCGGCAGGTGGTGATCGGTGACGAGGACTTGCCAGCCGCGCGCCTTGGCGGCGCTGATGCCGGCGTGGCAGGCGATGCCGTGGTCCACGGTGACGACAAGATCGGGCGCAAGCGCGGCCAATTCATCGACCAGCCCCGGCGTCAGCCCGTAGCCGTGGACAATGCGGTTGGGCACCGCGTGCAGCACGTTGCGCGCCCCGAGCAGGCGCAGGCCGCGCACGCCGACGGCGCAGGCGGTGGCACCGTCGCAGTCGAAATCACCGACGACAAGAATGCGCGCATTGCGTTCGATCGCCGATTGCAGCAGCGCGGTCGCGGCGTCGATGTCTTTCAGGGCGTGGTACGGCAGCAACCCGGACAGCCGCGGCATGGCGGCTGCAAAGTCGCGGCTGCCGCGCGCGGCGTGGACCCGCCGGAGCACGTCCGGCCAATCGGCCGGCCACTCCCCAGTGGGCAGCACCGCGGGGCGTCGCACGATGCGGCGGCGCACCGTCACGGCAGCAGGCGCTCCAGCGGCTTGCGCCAGAGCCGCCAGCGCTGGCGGCGCGCCAGGGTGAAGACATGGCCGTCGCTGAAATCCAGCACCACCGCGTGTTGGGAGACCGTGGCCGCCGCTGCGTCGAGCCAGTGCTGGATCAGCCCCGACCAGTCGCGCTGGCCGCGCAGGTCGACCAGCGCGGCGGCGGAAAAATCCTTGAATTCGGTCAGATTCATGCCGCCCAGCTTGGCCAGAATGGCGGCGCCGCGCAGCTCTGGATCGTCTGAATACAGGGTCGGTCCGGCACTCGCAATCGCATCAGGCAACACCCCGCCCCCCCAGAACCACAGACCATTGACAGGCACCCGGCCCGACTCCAGCCGGCGCGCATTGTGCGGGTGGTTGTGCAGGAGGATCTGGGCCTCGCTCATCAGGGTGCGCCAGCGCCGCGCCTCGGGCCCATCGGGCGCGTGCTCGAACACGTCATCGCCGAGCGCCTGCTCGGGCGTCGCGAATTCCGGCAGCTTCACCGCCGGCGCCAGCCGCAGGTACCAACGCTCCGGATGTGGCGCATCCAGGGTCATCCCGGCGTCGCCGAACAGCGGCCGCAGCGCCGGCAGGAAGGCTTCGACATCGGCCGGATCGAGGCCGACGGTGCGGCCGATCCCCAGCAGACGCACGCCATTGATATCGGCGCGCAGGTGGGCGGGATCGGCGCGCAGCCAAGCATCCGGGCTGGCGCCCTCGATGCCGGCTTCGGCCACGCGCGCCAGCGCGGCGGAAGGCCACGCCTGCGGGCGCGGCTGGAAGTGGCGCAGCAGCTGCGCGCGCTCGCCAGTGGCAAGCCGCGCCCGTTCCGCCCGGCCGAGCGCCTTGCCCAGCGCGGGTGGTAGCGGCTGCCCGGCGAAGTTTGCCAGTGCGGGCAGCAGCAGGATCAGGCGATTGGTCACGCGCTGCGGGGCTCAGCCGAGGTAGGCAACCGAAACGATGTCGAATTCGCGGGTGCCGCCGGGTGCTTCGATGGTGACGGCATCACCGGAGTTCTTGCCGATCAGCGCGCGCGCCACCGGCGAGGAGATGGCGATCAACCCCTGCTTGATGTCGGCTTCGAGGTCGCCGACGATCTGGTAGGTGGTTTCATCGCCACTGTCGGCGTCGGCCAGCACCACGGTGGCACCGAACACCACCCGATCACCCGCCGCCAGCTTGGCCACATCGATGATCTGGGCGTTCGACAGTTCGCCTTCCAGATGCTTGATGCGCCCTTCGATGAAGCCCTGCTGTTCGCGGGCGGCGTGGTATTCGGCGTTTTCCTTGAGGTCGCCATGGGCGCGCGCTTCGGCGATCGCCTCGATGATGGCGGGACGTTTGACCGATTTGAGTTCTTCCAGCTCGGCGCGCAGCCGCTGCGCGCCCTTGGCCGTCATCGGGACCGGCATGTTCAAAGCTCCTTGTGCAGTTCCTGCAGCGGGTGCACGTCGCCCGCGCCGCGGTGATCGAGGGAATGCAGCAGCGCGCTGGCGCCCGCCACGGTGGTGGAATATGTCACGCGGGCCTGCAATGCCTCGCGTCGGATCGAAAACGAGTCGGCGATCGCCTGGCGTCCTTCGGTCGTGTTCACGATATAGCAGATTTCGCCGTTCTTGATCAGGTCAACGATGTGCGGACGGCCTTCGGCCACCTTGTTGATCCGCGCGCAGGCAACGCCGTGGCTGCTCAGGAAATCCGCGGTGCCGCCGGTGGCGACGATCGAAAACCCGCGTTCCAGCATGTATCTGGCCACCGGCAGCACCCGTGCCTTGTCCGGGTCGCGGACCGAGATGAAGGCCTGGCCCGGCTGCGGCGCCTTGATGTTGGCCGCTTCCTCGGCGCGCGCGAAGGCGGCTTCGAAGCTGCGGCCCACGCCCATCACCTCGCCGGTCGAGCGCATTTCCGGGCCGAGGATCGGATCCACGTTCTGGAACTTGGCGAACGGGAACACCGCTTCCTTGACCGAGTAATACGCGGGCACGATCTCCGCGGTGGCGCCCTGCTCCGCCAGCGTGGTTCCCGCCATGCAGCGGGCGGCGATCTTGGCCAGCGGGCGGCCGGTGGCCTTGCTGACGAACGGCACGGTGCGGCTGGCGCGCGGGTTGACTTCCAGCAGATAGATGGTGTCTTCCTCGTCCCCGTCGGCGACGCCGACCTGGACCGCGAACTGCGTGTTCATCAGTCCGACCACGTGCAGCGCCTGGGCCAGCGCCACCACCTGCTCACGCAGGCGCTGCTGGGTGCGCTTCGACAGCGAATACGGCGGCAGCGAGCAGGACGAATCGCCGGAATGCACGCCGGCTTCCTCGATGTGCTCCATGACACCGCCGACCAGCACGTTGCCGGCGCGGTCGGCGATCACGTCGACGTCGACCTCCACCGCGGCATCGAGGAAGTGATCCAGCAGCACCGGCGAATCATTGGATACCTTGACCGCCTCGCGCATGTAGCGTTCGAGGTCGGCGTCGGCGTGGACCACCTCCATCGCCCGCCCGCCCAGCACGTAGCTCGGGCGCACCACCAGCGGATAACCAATCTCACGCGCCAGCAGCAGGGCTTCGTCGGCGCTGCGCGCGGTGCGGTTCGGCGGCTGCTTCAGGCCGAGGTCGTCGACCAGTTTCTGGAAGCGCTCGCGGTCCTCGGCCAGATCGATCGAGTCGGGCGAGGTGCCGATGATCGGCACGCCGTTGGCTTCCAGCAGGCGCGCCAGCTTCAGCGGCGTCTGGCCGCCGTACTGGACGATCACGCCCTCGGGCTGCTCCAGCTCGACGATCTCCAGCACGTCCTCCAGCGTCAGCGGCTCGAAGTACAGGCGGTCGGAGGTGTCGTAATCGGTGGAGACGGTTTCCGGGTTGCAGTTGACCATGATGGTCTCGAAACCGTCCTCGCGCAGCGCCAGCGCGGCGTGCACGCAGCAGTAATCGAACTCGATGCCCTGCCCGATCCGGTTCGGGCCACCGCCCAGCACCATGATCTTGCGGCGCTCGCTCGGCGCGGCCTCGCATTCGTCCTCGTAGGTCGAATACAGGTAGGCGGTGCCGGTCGCGAATTCGCCGGCGCAGCTGTCCACCCGCTTGTACACCGGGCGCACGTCGAACGCGCGGCGCAGAGCGCGCACCGCGGTCTCGTTGGTTCCAGCCAACTGGGCGATGCGCGCATCGGAAAAGCCCATCCGTTTGAGCGCACGCAGGCGGCGGGCGTCCAGGCCTTCCAGGCCACGATGGGCCACGTCGATTTCGGCATCGACCAGGGCCTCGACCTGTTCGAGAAACCACGGATCGACGAACGACAGCGTGTGCACGGCGGCCACATCCAGACCGGCACGGAAGGCATCAGCCAGATGGAACACGCGCTCCGGGCCCGGCTCGCGCAGCTCGCGTCGCAGCGTCATCAGTCCATCTTCGGAGGTCAGGTCGAGACCAGTCGGATCCAGTCCGATCTTGCCGGTTTCCAGCCCGCGAAGCGCCTTCTGCAGCGACTCCTGGAAGCTGCGCCCGATCGCCATCACCTCGCCCACCGACTTCATCTGGGTGGTCAGGCGGGCATCGGCGGCCGGGAATTTCTCGAACGCAAAACGCGGAATCTTGGTGACCACGTAATCGATCGAAGGCTCGAACGAGGCCGGGGTCTTGCCGCCGGTGATCTCGTTCTTCAGCTCGTCCAGCGTGTAGCCGACCGCCAGCTTGGCCGCGACCTTGGCGATCGGGAAGCCGGTGGCCTTCGATGCCAGCGCCGAGGAACGCGACACCCGCGGATTCATTTCGATCACCACCATGCGCCCGTCGGTGGCGCTGATGCCGAACTGGACGTTGGAACCGCCGGTATCGACGCCGATCTTGCGCAGCACGGCGATCGAGGCATCGCGCATGCGCTGGTATTCCTTGTCGGTCAGGGTCTGCGCCGGCGCCACCGTGATCGAATCGCCGGTATGCACACCCATCGCATCGAAATTCTCGATGCTGCAGATGATGATGCAATTGTCCGCGCCATCACGGACCACTTCCATCTCGAATTCCTTCCAGCCCAGCACCGACTCTTCGACCAGCACCTCGTGCACCGGCGACAGCTCCAGGCCGCGTTTGACGATGGTCTCGAACTCCTCGCGGTTGTAGGCAATCCCGCCGCCGGTGCCGCCGAGGGTGAAGCTGGGACGAATGATGGTCGGGTAGCCGACCTCGGCCTGCGCATCCACCGCCTCTTCATACGTGCGGGCGATGTGCGAGCGCGGGCTTTCCAGCCCGATTTCGGACATGGCCTGCTTGAACAACTCACGATCCTCGGCCATCCGGATCGCTTCGCGGCGCGCGCCGATCAGCTCGACCCCGTACTTGTCGAGCACGCCGTGGTCGGCCAGGTCCAGCGCGCAGTTGAGCGCGGTCTGCCCGCCCATGGTCGGCAGGATTGCGTCGGGTTTTTCGCGGGCGATGATTTTTTCGACAGTCTGCCAGTTGATCGGCTCGATGTAGACTGCGTCCGCCATTTCCGGGTCGGTCATGATCGTTGCCGGGTTGCTGTTGACCAGCACCACCCGGTAGCCCTCTTCGCGCAGGGCCTTGCAGGCCTGGGCGCCGGAGTAGTCGAATTCGCAAGCTTGGCCAATCACGATCGGGCCGGCGCCGATGATCAGGATGCTGCGCAGATCGGTCCGTTTTGGCATCTCAGCGACCCTCCATCAGGGTGACGAAGCGGTCGAACAGCGGGTCCATGTCCTGTGGCCCCGGGCTGGCTTCGGGGTGGCCCTGGAAGGAAAACGCCGGGGCGTCGGTCAAGGCGATGCCCTGGTTGGTGCCGTCGAACAGCGAGCGGTGGGTGACGTGGACATTGCCCGGCAGGCTGGCCTCGTCGATGCAGAAACCGTGGTTTTGCGAGGTGATCAATACCCGCCCGCTGTCGAGATCCTGCACCGGATGATTGGCGCCGTGGTGGCCGTGGCGCATCTTCATGGTCCTGGCGCCGATTGCCAGCGCCAGCAGCTGGTGGCCGAGGCAGATGCCGTACAGCGGAATCTTCGCCTCGACGAAGGCGCGAGTGGCCGCGATCGCGTAATCGCAGGCCGACGGATCGCCGGGGCCGTTGGACAGGAATACCCCGTCGGGCCGCATAGCCAGCACCTCGCTGGCCGGGGTCTGCGCCGGCACCACGTGGACGTCGCAGCCGCGCTCGGCCAGCATCCGCAGGATGTTGCGCTTGCAGCCGAAATCGTAGGCGACCACCTTGAACTTCGGTGTACCGCCACGGAATGCGTTGCGGTCCAGATCCAGTTGGCCCTCGCTCCAGCGATACGGTGCCTGCGTCGTCACCACTTTGGCCAAGTCCATCCCGGCCAGGCCCGGGAACTTGCGCGCCGCTTCGATCGCGGCATCGACATCGAGGGCTTCGTCGTGACGGCTGCCCGCCAGCAGCGCGCCGTTTTGCGCGCCGCGCTCACGCAGCAGCCGGGTCAATTTGCGGGTGTCGATGCCGGCAATCGCCGGGATGTCGCGCGCTTCCAGCCAGCTCGGCAGCGCGCCCTGACTGCGCCAGCTGCTCGGCGTGGTCGGTCGGTTGCGGACGATCAGACCTGCGGCCCAGACCTGCGACGATTCATCGTCCTGGTCGGTGCAGCCGGTATTGCCGATGTGCGGATAGGTCAGTGCCACCAGCTGGCGGGCGTAGGAAGGATCGGTGAGGATCTCCTGATAGCCGGTCATGGCCGTGTTGAAGACCACCTCACCGACCGCCAGACCGGCCGCGCCCGTGGAAATGCCCTCGAAGACGGTGCCGTCTTCAAGCGCGAGGATTGCGGGGATATCCAAATGCGTCGCCTTTGCTTGGGTTGCACGAAAGCGCCGGAGCGGGTTGGCCGGTCCGGAACTGCGGGTGTTCAGGCGAGGGGAAATTGTACCGACGCGGGCGCGGGCGCGCCAGTGCGGGTTGCAACGCAGGGGTTTGGCTGCCTGCGCAACGGCCTTGGCAAGTGGAACCTGAAAACCTCGAGGCAGGCGTCAGGGTTTCAGGATGAGGCCGCGCGGCGGGCCATTCCAGCCGGCATCGCTGCGGCGATCGACCTCGAACACTCGCAGGTCCGCCTCCGATCGATACTTGACGTAGAAGACTTTCAGCTGTGCGTCGGATCGGGAGTCGGCCCGCCACCAAAGCGCATCACCATTGGCGTCGCTGCGGGATTCCACCCATTGCACCCGCAGGTCCGCGTCGGAACGACGGTCCACGCGATAGACCTTGATGTCGGCTTCCGACGGATACTGCACCTCGATCACGCGCACCGCCTGGGCCTGACCGCATGCCAACAGGGCGATAACGAGCAGCGTCGGCCGGAATTTCATCGGTACCTTCCTGTTGCAATGGGCTTTGACAGGTGGAACGGCAAACGCTGCGGAAACCGGCAACCTTCAAGCCCGCAAGCCTGCAAGCAAGCGGTCGGGACCGGCTCGAGTCCTCGTCAAACCAGGTTTTCGAATGGATAGCGCCCCGGTTCACGGCCGTGCAACCGCCGCGCCGCGTGCAGGGCGCCGCGGGCGAAGATGTCGCGGGAGCTGGCGCGGTGGATCAACTCGATGCGCTCCCCGGTCCCGGTGAACTGCACCAGATGCTCGCCGACGATGTCTCCGGCACGGATCGAGGCGTAGTGCGGCACCACGCCGGCCGTCTGTGCGCTGGCGCCGAGGGTGAGCGCGGTGCCCGACGGCGCGTCCTTCTTGTGGGCGTGGTGGGATTCGACGATGTCGCAGTCCCAGCCGTGCAGCAGGCCTGCGGCCTGTGACACCAATACCTGCAGTACGGCAACGCCGAGGCTGTAATTGCTGGCCCAGACCAGCGGGATGCGCGCAGCGGCGGCATCCAGCGCGGCCTGCTGCCCCTCCGAAAGGCCGGTCGTTCCCGAAACCAGGGCGGTCCGGCGCGCCAGGCACAGGGCCAGTACGGTATCGAAACCGTCCGGCAGACTGAAGTCGACCGCCACGTCGAAATCCGGGACATCATCGAGTTCGGCAACCGCGAACCCGGGGACCCCGGTCTCCTGCGGCGCATGTCGTGCGACGGCGGCGACCACGGTACAGCCGAGGCCCTCCTCGCGACACAGCCGCAGCAGCGCACGGCCCATGCGGCCGGTGGCACCGTGGATCAGGAGGCGGACAGGCGGGCTCATGCCCGCAGGCTAGCCTGCGGCGGCACGTTGCGGCAAGGCCCCCGTTTGCCGGCACCTTGCTTGGACAGCTTCAACGTTCCGCATTCACGCTCTGCAGGCGGTCCACCATCTGGTGCATGGCATCGTCGAAGGCGGTCTGGCCTTCGCGCAGGCGGATCTTGTCGAGCGCCACCATCGCCGCCAGTTCCTGCGCCGATGCCACCAGCACGCGGATGCCGCGCCGGTTGACCAGCAGCAGGCGCGCGGAAATCGGGCTGATCCAGGACACCTTGGCCGGCGCGAAACGCTGGTCGGCGGTGGCCAGCTGCAGCCAGTCGCCCACTTTCAAGGCCTTGATGCGATCAAGGACGCCGGCATCGAAGTCCAGATGTGCATTGTCCGCGACCACCTCGAGTTTTGGCGGGGCCACCTGTTCGACCGGCACGACCTGGGTGGCGATCCGCGCATCCGCCTCGGGGACGGCCTGCCCGGCAGCCATGCGCGCGAGCAACTCGTTCAGCGCGTCATGCGCCGCATGCGCCGCCGCATCGGTGAAACCGGCGCTGGAGAGGATTTCCAGCAAGCCCGCTTCCGGCAGCGGACACGCCGGATCCGGCCAGCGGCCGGCGGCCGCGCGATCCAGCGCCGCCAGCAACCCATCCACGGTTGTCAACGCGCGATCGTAGCGGACCGAATCGACACCGTCGCGCAGCGCCACCTGGACCAGGTGGTGGGCGGTGTGGCGGGACAGGAAGTCGGCGATGACCGGGGGCAGATCGCGCTCGCCGCGACGGGACTCGATGTCGCGCAGGGCCGTTTCGCGGGCGGAATCGAGGCGTTCGCGGCCCCACTGGGCCTCGGTCGTGCGGCGCTCCACCAGCTCGAAACGCTTGCGGTGCTGCGCCATGAACGAACGCAGCTCCTGTTCGAGGGTTTCGAAGATTGCAACGTCTTCGTTGAACTCGGCCACCAGCCGGTCGATGGTGTGATCGACGTGGTCGAGCAGCTCGCGCTCCTGCGGCTCCTCGCCTCGGTTGCCCTCGCAGGCCTCGGCGACGGTGTTGAGCAGTTTGCGCGCCGGGTGTTCCTTCATCAGGAACATACGCCGATCCTTGACCGCAGCCTTGACGCAGGGCACCAGCATGCGGCCGATCTTCTGGCGGATGCGGGTGTCGTACTGCGGACCGTCGAGCAACACGTCGAACAGCAGGGCCACCAGGTCGACGGCATCGCCATCGAGCCCGTCCAGGTTGACGTTGTCCCCGGCGACCCCCAGCTTGCGCGCGCTCTGGCCCATGTGCTTGCGCAACTGGGCGGCGATCGACAGGCCGGCATCGCCGCCGTGCCCGCTTTCGGGAAGGATCGGCGCGGCGTCGCGCTGCATCAGCGACAGGATCGAGAGCAGGTCGTTGGTGCCCAGGGTCGGGCCCGGAGCAGCCATGCCGCCCATTGGGCCGGCGGTCCCGACGCCGGTGTTCAGACCCATCGCCACCCGCCAGCCCTGCAATTGGCCCAGCATGTTGGCGAACATCGCCTGGTCGGCGACATTGACCTGCATCGGCGCCTGCACCGCGCCACCTGGCATGCCCATCTGCGGCATGCCCATCTGCGGCGCACCGGCTTGGGTGGCGGGATCGCGTTGCAGCGCTTCGACCTGGTTGGAATCCGTCGGGTGTGGTTGGGCCTGCTGCGGCGGCGCGCGCCGCGGCTGGGCGGTTGCGGCCGATGCCTTCAGCTCGGGCAGGATGCCGGCACTGGCCATGAGGGCATTGCAGCGTTCATACAAGTCGCCCAGCGCGGAATCCAGTTCACGTTCGAAAAACTTGAACATGATGATCCGCAGCTCGTCGCTGAGGTTCTGGTCCACCATCGCGTGGCCCATCGCGCTGGCCAGGAACACCGGATCCAAAGGATCGTCGCGACGTTCCAGCTTGGCGCTGCCGGCCACCACCGCCATCCGCTTGCTGGCGATCTCGAACGCGGGGCCATGCGTGCGCAGCACCGCCGCGGCCAGTTGCTCGACCGCCAGCTGCTGCTCCAGATCCTGATCCGAGAGCAGGCTCAGGCCGGCATCGAGCCCCGATCCGGCTCCGCCCTCGCCGGTCATCGCGCGGCAGGTGGCCAGCACGGTGAAGCGCGCCGTCACCTGGCTGCGGAATCCCTGGACGATCTGCGCGCGCGCCCGGCGCATCTCCCGCAGGGCACCCAAGCCCAGGTCTTCATCCCCCTTCTGGCTCAAATCGAACAGGTAGTCGTCGGCGTCGCCCAGCGCCGCATCCAGGGCGGGCGTGATGCGGTCGAGGACGTGTTTTTGCAGGGCGTCGAACAACGAGTGGGTCGCTGTGCCTGCGCCGAATCTGGAATCCGTGGGGGGCCGGATGTTCATGGCGTTGCCTGTGACGTGATGTATTGACTCAAGGTGAACACTAGCCCAGTTTGCCGGCACAGATATTGATGCCCGTCATGGTTTGACGACCGCCCATCCACGCAGGGCGACCGTTCAGCCCGCAGCCAGCACCCGGCCAATCCCGGCGACATGCAGGGCGGCGGTCACCGCCTGCAACTGCAAGGCATCGACACCGCGGTCGAAACCGAAGCGAAAGTGCAGTTCGCCGGCCCGGGTCCGCGAGGAATGCAGGGAGGCGATGTTCACCCCATGCTGTTCGAATACGTGCAACAGCGCGCGCAGCGAGCCGGGTCGGTCGCGCGGCAGGTAGACGCTCAGGCTGCACGCATCGGTCAGATCCGCCAGCAGGTAGCCCACCCGTTCGAAGGTGTCGTTGCCCGCCGCCAGCGTCTGCGCGCCAAAGGCTGCACGCCCGCCACCGAGCACTTCGTCGCGGAAGCGCGCGCGGGCAGCCTCATCGCCCTGCTCCACCAGCCCGGCGATCCGGTCGAGCTGGGCGGACAACCGCCGCAATACTTCCGGAACGTGGGCATTGCCGAACTGGATGTCTTCGTAGATCGCCGGATTCTGCGACAGAATGCGGGCGGCAATCGCCACATCCAGCTCGAATGCCGCGCTGCGCAGCGGCAACAGCGCGTCCAGATCGCCGAGCGTGACCGCGTTTTCCCGCAGCACGCCGGCCTGGGCCAGGTGGGTGGCATGCACCATCGCCTGCACCAAGGCCATGGCGCGGTCGTGTTGCTCCGGCTCGACTTCGACGCACTGGGCTTCCAGCGCCGCCAGCAGCGCTTCCAGCCACGGCGTCCAGCGCTCCAGCCGCGCCCTGCACACCGCCAGCACCCGGCCCTTCAACGTGGGCGATTTCGGGGGCGCGGTCAGCGGATGCAGGCCCGCGACCTCCGCCCTCGACGCAAGCATGGCCGCCACTGGCGCGGCCTTGATTGAAGTGACGTCCAGCCACAGTCGTCCGGCTTCACGGCCGGCCGCGCGCGCCGCCCAGTCCCGGATCAGCGGGGCGGTGATCCGGATCGGCGCCGAGAACAGCAGCACATCGGCACGCTCCAGCAGTACCTCCGGGTCATTGGACTCCGGGTCCGCCGGGTCGTGACCCAGCACCTCCAGCCCCATGCGCTGCGCGAAGAACGCCTGCAGCCAGCGCCCGTAGGCGCCGGCGCTGCCGACGATGCCGATGCAAGGAGAATTGAAATCCACGAGCGCGCCTGCTGCGGGGGCTTGCGGATTCTGCCAGAAGCCCCGTGCGCTGCGCCCGGATCGGCCAGGCCAGCCTCCGCCATGACAGGGACGAACGCTTTGCGAGGTGCGGGATCAAGTTGCGGCGGCGTGGCCTGCCGTTGTTTCCAGCAGCCTTCAGGACACCATCCGGTCCCAGAAGCCCTTGACGCCATCGAGGAAGGTGCTGGATTTCGGTGAATGGCGGCGGGCGCCATCACCGACAAACGTCGTCTCGAATCTCTCCAGCAGCTCGCGCTGTTCGCCGGTGAGGTTGACCGGGGTTTCCACCACCACCTTGCAGTAGAGATCGCCGGGCTGGCGGCTGCGGACCGATTTGACCCCTTTCTCGCGCAGGCGGAACACCTTGCCGGTCTGGGTTTCGGCGGGGATGCGCAGCTCGGCCGCGCCGCCGAGGGTGGGCACCCGGATCGCATCGCCCAATGCCGCCTGGGAAATCCTGATCGGCACCTCGCAGTGCAGATCGTCGCCGTCTCGTTCGAAGATGGCGTGCGGGCGCACCCTCACTTCGACATACAGATCACCCGGCGGAGCGCCCGTCGGACCGGCTTCGCCCTCGCCGGCCAGCCGGATGCGGTCGCCCACGTCGACGCCGGCAGGAATCTTCACCGCCAGGGTCTTGTCTTCCTGCACCCGCCCATGGCCGTGGCACTCATGGCAGGGATTGGCAACGGACTTGCCGGCGCCATTGCACTGCGGGCACGGCGTTTGCATCACGAACGGACCGCGCTGCATCCGCACCTGCCCGCGCCCCTGGCAGGTGCTGCAGGTTTCGATCACGCCATCTTCGGAACCACTGCCCTTGCAGCGCCCGCACTGCGCGAGCGTGGGCACGTGGATCTGCTTTTCGACCCCGGCGACGGCCTCTTCGAGGTCCAGCTCCAGCACGTAGCCGACATCGGCACCGCGGCGCGGGCCGCGTTGGCGCCCGCCCCCGCCGCCGAAGATATTGCCGAAGATGTCGCCGAAGATATCGCCCATGTCGGCGAAACCCGGGCCGGGATTGCCGCCGCCCATGCCCTGCTCGAACGCGGAATGGCCGTGCTGGTCGTACAGGCGGCGCTTGCCGCCGTCGGACAGCACCTCATAGGCTTCCTTGCATTCCTTGAACGCCGCTTCGGCGCCCTTGTCGCCCGGATTGCGGTCCGGGTGGTACTTCATCGCGCAGCGCCGGTAAGCCTTCTTCAGCTCTTCCTCGCTGGCGTTCTTGGCCACGCCCAGGACGTCGTAGTAATCGCGTTTGGTCATGGAAACGTGATTCGTGATTCGTGATTGGTGATTGGAAAGAGCAAGATCAAGAGCGAGGGCAATGGCGGGGATTGGCGGGGCGTGGTGGAAAAAGCGGAGCCGGGACTCCGCTTTTTCGAATCACCAATCACCAATCACCAATCACGCACCGATCACGAATCCCGGCTCTTGTCGTCCTTGACCTCGGTGAACTCGGCATCGACCACGTCGTCGCCGGACTTGGCCTGCCCTTGGTCACCGCCGCCGGCCTGCGCCTGGCCGGCTGCCGCAGCGGCGGCGAGCAAGGCCTGGCCGGCTTCTTCCAGCGCCTTGGCCTTGGCTTCGATCTGGGCCTTGTCCTCGCCCTTGATCGCCACTTCGAGTTCCGCGATCGCCGATTCGGCGCGGCCGATGGCATCGCCCGGCAGCTTGTCGCCGTTGTCCTTGATCGTGCTGCGGGTGGCGTGGATCAGGCCGTCGGCCTGGTTGCGCGCCTGCACCAGCTCGTGGAACTTCTTGTCTTCCTCGCGATTGGCTTCGGCGTCCTGCACCATGCGCTGGATCTCGTCATCGGACAGGCCCGAGCCGGCCTTGATCTCGACCTTCTGCTCCTTGCCGGTCTTCTTGTCCTTGGCCGTCACGTGAACAATACCGTTGGCATCGATGTCGAAGCTGACCTCGATCTGCGGCATGCCGCGCGGCGCCGCGTCGATGCCGGTCAAATCAAAACGGGCCAGCGACTTGTTGTAGCGGGCCTGCTCGCGTTCGCCCTGCAGCACGTGCACCGTCACCGCATTCTGGTTGTCCTCGGCGGTGGAAAACACCTGCGAGGCCTTGGTCGGGATGGTGGTGTTCTTCTCGATGATCTTGGTCATCACCCCGCCCAGGGTTTCGATACCCAGACTCAGCGGCGTCACGTCCAGCAGCAGCACATCCTTGACGTCGCCGGCCAGCACGCCGCCCTGCACGGCCGCGCCGATGGCGACGGCCTCGTCCGGGTTCACGTCCTTCTTCGGTTCCTTGCCGAAGAACTCGGCCACCGCCTGCTGCACCTTGGGCATGCGGGTCTGGCCGCCGACCAGAATCACCTCATGGATGTCGGAAGCGCGCAGGCCGGCGTCGTTCAACGCGATGCGGCAGGGCTCGATGGTCTTCTTGACCAGGTCCTCGACCAGCGCCTCGAGCTTGGCCCGGGTGAGCTTGATGTTGAGGTGCTTCGGGCCGCTGGCATCGGCGGTGATGTAGGGCAGGTTGACGTCGGTCTGCTGGGCGCCGGAAAGCTCGATCTTGGCGCGTTCGGCGGCGTCCTTCAGGCGCTGCAGGGCCAGCGGGTCCTTGCGCAGGTCGAAGCCGTCGGACTTCTGGAATTCCTCGACCAGATAGTCGATGACGCGCTTGTCGAAGTCCTCGCCGCCGAGAAAGGTGTCGCCGTTGGTGGCCAGCACCTCGAACTGCTTTTCGCCGTCGACATTGGCAATTTCAATAATCGAAACGTCGAAGGTGCCGCCGCCGAGGTCGTACACCACCACCTTGCGATCCTTGCTGTCACCCTTGTCGAGGCCATAGGCCAGCGCGGCGGCGGTCGGCTCATTGATGATGCGCTTGACGTCGAGGCCGGCGATGCGGCCGGCATCCTTGGTGGCCTGGCGCTGGCTGTCGTTGAAGTAGGCCGGCACCGTGATCACGGCTTCGGTGACGGTCTCGCCAAGGTAGGCCTCGGCGGTCTTCTTCATCTTCTCCAGCACCTTGGCCGAGACTTCCTGCGGCGCCAGCTTGCGGCCGTCGGCCAGCTCGACCCAGGCATCGCCGTTGTCGTGCGCGGTGATCTTGAACGCCGCCACGCCGAGATCCTTTTGCACCTCGGCGTCGGTGAACTTGCGGCCGATCAGGCGCTTGACCGCGTGGAAGGTGTTCTTCGGATTGGTGACCGCCTGGCGCTTGGCCGCTGCGCCCACCAGCACTTCGCCGTCCTTGGTCCAGGCCACCACCGACGGCGTGGTGCGGTCGCCTTCGCTGTTTTCGATGACGCGCGGCTTGCCGTTTTCCATGATGGAAACGCAGGAATTGGTGGTGCCCAGGTCGATGCCGATGATCTTGCCCATGGTGATGCCCTCTGAAAATTCGTGTTGGTCCGTATCGGGTTCGGCGCTGCGCGCCGCTGGTTGCTATCTGGGGTTGCCGGCCTGCGCCTTCAAGGGCGGCCGTTCAGACCGCCGTCATTCGTGCCTGGCGACGATGACCAGCGCCGGCCGCAGCAGCCGCCCGTTGAGCAGGTAGCCTTTCTGGAACACGGTGATCACGTGGCCCGGGGCAACGCCCTCGGCTTCGCCCTGACTGATTGCCTGGTGGAACTGCGGGTCGAATGCTTCGCCCGCCGGGTTCACGATCTGCATGCCGTTGTCGCCGGCCACCTTGAGCAATTGCTGCTGGGTCAACTCCAGGCCCTGGCGCAGCGGCGAATGGGCGTCGTCCACGCTTGCAAGTCCGGCATCGAGGCTGTCGAACACCGGCAGCAGGCTGCCCAGCAGGCGTTCGTTGGCGAACTTGCGGGCGTTGTCGATGTCACGCTCGATGCGCTTGCGGCGATTTTCCAGATCGGCCAGGTCGATCAGCTTCTGTGCTTCGAGCTGCTCGATTCTGGCGCGCAGCGCCTCGAGTTCATCCACCGGCTCCATTGCGGCCGGTTCGTTGCTGTCTTGCATCGGATCGTTGCTCATGTCCACGGTTCGATTTCGCGGCCACGCCGCGCCCGAACCCGTCATGGGGGCTCAAGGTTCGGGAATCAAGGCGGCCCCGAGCGCGGCGGCGGTCGCCTCGACCACCGGGATCACCCGCTCGTAGGCCATCCGGCTGGGCCCGATCACGCCGACCACGCCCAGCACCCTGCCCTCGCTGCCGTAGGGCGCGCCCACCAGCGACATGCCTTCCAGCGGCGCCAGCCCGGTTTCCTCGCCAATGAAGACCCGCATCCCCGGCGCCTTCGCGATCTTCTCCAGCAGTCGCAGCAGTTCGCGCTTTTCCGAAAACGCCTCGAACAGGGCGCGCAGCTGCTCCAGGTCGCTCAAATCCTGCAGGCCCATCAGCCGGGTCTGGCCGGCCACCAGCATGTCGCCGCTTGCTGCCGGTGCGAACGCCTGTTCGGCAAGATCAATCGATGCCGCCAGCAGCCGGTCCAGCTCGCTGCGAGCATCGCGCAACTGGCCCAGCAGCACTGCCCGGATCCGCTCCAGCGGCATGCCGGCGAAATGGGTGTTCAGGTAATTGGCCGCCTGCTCCAATTCGGACGGCGTCAAGGCACGTCGCACCGGCACGATGCGGTTCTGGATCTCGCCATCGGCGAACACCAGAATCGCCAGGACCCGCTGCGGATCCAGCGCCACGAAATCGATCTGGCGGAACGCGAAACTCTCGCGCTTGGGTACGCTGACCATGCCGGCAAAGCGTGTCATCGTGGTCAACAGTTCGCTGGCAGTGCCCAGCAAGGCCTGGGTGCCGGCGCCGGCGGGCAGCTCGTGGCGCAGGTGTTCGACCTCATCGACAGGCAGCGGCTTGAGCTGGAGCAGGGAATCGACGAACAGGCGGTAGCCCTGCGCCGTCGGCACCCGTCCGGCCGAGCTGTGCGGCGCCGCCAGCAGGCCGGCGTCCTCCATCGATGCGAGGATGTTGCGGATGGTCGCCGGGCTGACATCCAGGCCGGCATGCCGGGCCAGGGTCTGCGAGCCCACCGGCTCGCCGCTGCGGATGTGGCGGGCCACCAGTGCGCGCAGCAGCTGGCGCGCGCGTGGGTCGAGGGCGATGTCATCGCGGTGGTGTCGGGACATGCCACGGTTGTATGCGCAGCGGCGGCATCGTGCAAGTCATTGCGCAAACGCTATCCCCGCACGGCTTGCACAGGCACAATTCCGACCCATGCTGCTGCGCCTGTCCATCCGCGATTTTGCCGTGGTCGCCCACGCCGAACTGGCCTTCGCTGCCGGGCTGACCGTCATTTCCGGCGAAACCGGCGCCGGCAAATCCCTGCTGGTCGATGCGCTGGGCTTCCTGTCCGGTGCCCGCGCCGACGCCGGCGCGGTGCGCTTCGGCGCGCAGCGGGCTGAATTGAGCGCCGAGTTTTCACTGGCCGACTGCCCCGAGGCCGCGCGCTGGCTGCAAGCCGCCGCGCTGGATGAAGACCAGACCTGCCTGCTGCGCCGGGTGCTGCATGCGGACGGCGGTTCCAAGGCCTGGATCAATGGACGACAGGTGGCGCTGGCGCAACTGGCCGAGCTGGCCGGGCTGCTGGTGGAAGTGCATGGACAACACGCGCAGCAAGCGCTGCTGGTGCGCGCCCGGCAAACCACGCTGCTGGACGCCTGCATCCGCCAACCCGACCTGCTGCAGAACACCCGCACCACCGCGGAGCGCTGGAAAGCCCTGCACGCGGAGCGCAACGCCCTGCTTGCACGCGGTGACGTCGGCGAACGCCAGCGCTGGCTGCAATTCCAGCTGGAGGAGCTCGATGCCCAGCCGCTGGCCGCGGACGCCTTGGCCGAGCTCGACGCCAGCCATCGCCGCCACGCCCATGCCGCCGCGCTGATCGCGGTGTGTGACGATGCTCTGGAGACGCTCGCCGGGGAAACGTCGGTCGGTTCGCGCGTGCAGCGCCTGCGCCACGGCCTGCAACGCGAGGCCAGCCACGAGGCGCGCCTCATCGAAGTCGATGCCCTGCTCGATTCCGCCAGCATCCAGCTCGACGAAGCGACCTCGCTGTTGCAACGCATCCGCGACGACCTCGACCTCGATCCGGATGCATTGGCCGATCTGGAGCGCCAACTGACCCGCGTGCAGGACCTCGCGCGCAAGCATCGGGTCGCGCCGGACCAATTGCAGGCGCAGCGCGATGCACTGGCCGCCGAACTGGAATCACTGACCGATGCCGATACCAGGCTGCGTCGCCTCGAGGCCGATATCGCCGCCGCGCACGCCGCCTGGACGCAAGCCGCCGCGCGCCTGGGCGCAGCGCGACGCGACATCGGCGCGCGAATGTCGGAAGCGGTCACCGCCCTGATCGCCGAGCTCGGCATGCAAGGCGGCGTGTTCGAGATTCAGCTCGAACGCAATCCCGACGCGCAGCCCGACCCCAACGGCAGCGAACGCGCCGAATTCCTGGTTTCCGCCAATCCCGGCCAGCCGCCGCGCCCGCTGCGCAAGATCGCGTCGGGCGGCGAGCTGTCGCGCATCTCGCTGGCCATTGAAGTCGCTACCCAGGGCCAGGACGCGGTGCCGACCATGGTGTTCGATGAAGTCGATGCCGGCATCGGTGGCGCGGTCGCCGCGGCGGTCGGGCAGATGCTGCGAACGCTGGGCAACGACCGGCAAGTGCTGTGCGTGACCCACCAGCCACAGGTCGCCGCCGCAGGCCACGCCCAGTACGCGGTCAGCAAGGCCGCCAGCGAAGGCATCACCCAGTCCGCGGTGGTCGCACTCGACGGCGCCGGCCGGATCGAGGAGATCGCGCGCATGATCGGTGGTGCGGACGTGAGCGACGAAGCCCGCGCCGCGGCGCGACGCTTGCTGGACGCGCATTGAGCTCCAGCGCCGGCGCCTGTGCGACCATGCCGGCATGCCCGCCTCCTTCCTGTTCTACGACCTCGAAACCTTCGGCAGCAATCCGCGGCAAACCCGGATCGCCCAGTTCGCGGCGATTCGCACCGACCTGGACCTGAACGAAGTCGAGCCACCGATCAGCTTCTTCGTGCAGCCGGCCAATGACCTGCTGCCCTCGCCGGAGGCGACCCTGGTCACCGGGATCACGCCGCAGGACGCGCTGCGTGACGGCGTGATCGAAGCCGAAGCCTTCGCCCGCATCCTCGACGAGATGGGCCGCCCGCAGACGTGCAGCCTCGGCTACAACTCGATCCGCTTCGACGATGAGTTCATCCGCTACGGCCTGTATCGCAATTTCCATGAACCGTATGAGCGCGAATGGAAGCACGGCAATTCGCGCTGGGACCTGCTCGACGCGCTGCGGCTGATGCATGCGCTGCGCCCGGACGGCATCCATTGGCGAGCGCGCGACGACGGCAAGGGCACCAGCTTCAAGCTCGAACACCTGGCCGAGGACAACGGCCTGCGCGTTGGCAGCGCGCATGAGGCGTTGTCCGACGTGCGCGCGCTGATCGGTCTTGCCCGCCTGTTCAAGCAGGCCCAGCCCAGGTTGTGGGACTACGCACTGCAGCTGCGCGACAAGCGTTTCGTCGCGTCCCTGCTCGATGTCATCGGCATGACGCCGCTGCTGCACATCTCCCAGCGCTACCCGGCCACGCGCCTGTGCGCCGCGCCGGTGCTGCCGCTGGTCGTGCATCCGCACTATTCCACGCGCACGATAGTCATTGATCTCGATGCCGAACCGGATGACTTGCTGGCACTGGACGCCGACACCATCGCGGCACGCCTGTACCTGCGACAGGACGCGCTGCCGGAGGGCGCAACCCGAATCCCGCTGAAGGAAGTCCACGCCAATCGGTGCCCGGCGCTGGTGCGTTGGGATCATCTGCGCGCGGCGGATTTCCAGCGGCTCGGCATTGATCCGGAAATCGTACAGGCCCGCGCGGTGCGCTTGCGGGCCACCGCCCCCGCATTGGCGGAAAAACTGCGCCGCGTGTATGCACGCACCCGCCAAGGCGCAACAGCGGACGCCGATGCCGCTTTGTACGACGGCTTCCTCGGCGATCCCGACAGGCGCTTGCAGGCGCAGATACGCGTCACCCCACCGCAACGCCTCGCCAGCGCGCACTTCCCGTTCCACGATCCGCGCCTGCCGGAATTGCTGTTCCGCTACCGTGCGCGCAATTGGCCGGAGGCGCTGTCGGCAAGTGAGTCCGAACGCTGGGATGCCTATCGTCGGCAGCGCCTGCTGGAAGATTCCGGCATGTCGGAACTGACGCTGGCGCAATTCGATGCGCAGCTTGCGGCACTGCGCGTGCAGCGCGCGGAGGATGCCCGCGCGCTGGCCTTGCTCGATCGGCTGCAGGATTGGGGCGCCCGTGTCGGGATGGCGCTGGGTCGCTGACAGGCATTCCGGACGCGGATCAACGCGGACAGGCGCGGATCGATCCGGAGCGGGCTGAGCTGTATCTCCCCCCTTCCCATCCATGCCGCACTGCGACATGACAAGGCTCTATACGCGTGCGTATGCTGTCCATACCGCACCGTGTGGGACGGTGATGGTCGTCCGCCGCAGGCGATCCAGCGGCATCGCAGAAACCCGGGGGGGATTCCATGCGTAGATTCGCGTTCGGCGCGCTGTTGGCGTGCGCCGCCTTGTTTGCCGCCACGCCGGCGCTGGCCGCCGATGTGACGGGCGTCGCTTTCGTCCACGGCACCGGCCACCAGACCGACGCCTACAACGACTACTGGCAGCCGACCATGGTCAACAACGTTCGCGGCGGCCTGGCCAATCCGGCCAATTACACGGTGATCAACTGCGACTTCGAGCAGTACATGTGGGACAGCCGCGCCGCCGGTTGCCTCGCCACCCAGCTCACCAGTTTCATCAACGCCAAGGGCATCACCCGGCTGATCATCATCACCCACTCCAACGGCGGCAACGTGATCCGCTGGATCATGTCGAACCCGACCTGGGACAGCCGCTATCCCAACATCATCAGCAAGATCGTGCGCGTCAACGCGCTGGCGCCATCGTCAACGGGCACACCGCTGGCGGATGCCACCATCAACGGCAATGTGTTCGAAACCTCGCTGGGCTGGCTGCTGGGCTACAAGTCCGACGCGGTGCGCCAGCAGCAGGTCAGCTGGATGGCCTACTACAACGGCAACTACCTGTACGGCACCAGCGGCCGCCCGTCGCTGCCAAAACTCTTCCGCAGCGTGGTCGGCACCGATGTCGAAACCGCGGTCTGGGATTCCGACAGTTATTGCGGCGGCTACACGCTCAACGTCGGTCTGGAAATCACCCAAGCCTGGCTGGACTCCTGCTCCGACGGTTTCCTCAACTGCAGCAGCCAGTCGGGCGCCGGTTCGGTGTGGTTCAAGGACAAATCGCGGATGGCCGGCGGCGAGCCGCTCAGCCACAACCAGAGCCGACGCGCCTGCTTCGGCCTGGACACCATCCTCCGCAATGACATGAAGTGAGGCCACGACCATGCGCATTTCCAAACTGCATGCCGCGGCGCTGGCCGCACTGAGCACCCTGGCGATGGCTTCCGCCTTCGCCGCCCAACCGCTGCTTCCGGCCGGACATGGCGATCAGGTGCCGGCGCGTTTGGTGTCCCTGCCCGCGCCCACCGGCGCGATCGAACGCCAGCCGGTTGCCTTCTCCTGGAAGCTTGATCCTGCTCTGGCCTTGGCGCAGCCGGCGCCCTACATGGCCGAAAGCCGCGAATACTGGCTCACGGTCGAAGGCACGGAGCTGCAGCGCGGCGTGGCCTTGCCGATGACGGCGAGCGGCGCGCTGGTGCGGGTCAGTCCGGCGCGCGGCGCAACCCCGTTGCGCGCCAGCGACTTCGCCGTGTCGAGCCAGGGCCGGCGCGTGACGGTCGACCGCAGCGCCGACGCCGCCGCGCTGCGGCAGGCCGGCATGGACGCCAGCGCCGGCACCCAGGTCCTGCGGCTGGGCGCCGGCAGCGGCGCCGGGCAAGCCACCTTGCGTGCGGCCAACGCCAATGGGCGCTACGTGGTGCACGTGTTCGAACCCAACAGTGCGCTGGTGATGTTCGCGCGCGCCGACCGCGACCACGCCCTCGCCGGCCAGCAGATGCGGGTCGCCATCGGTGCCACCAGCGCCGGGCGTGCGACCGGGCTGCGCTCCAGCGCCCTGCTGGTCGCGCCGGACGGCAGCAGCCAGAAAGTGGCCGTGCGCACTGCGGCCGGCGGCGGTCAGGAAGCCGTGTTCAAGCTGCCGACCGCGGCGCACCAAGGCGGCGGGCTGTGGGAACTGCAGGTGTTTTCGATCGTCGGCGGGACCCCGCGCGATGCCCGCACCGCCTTCGCGGTGGCGCAGCCAACGGCGCGTTTTGCCGGCAACTTCGCACTCGATTCCAGCCACCTGCGCGTCTCGCTGCCGGTGCAGGCCGCCTCGCCGGGACGCTACGAAGCGCGCGGCACGCTCTATGCCACCGCGCCCGATCGCAGCCTGCGTGCGGTCTCGGAAGCTCACGCGGCGGCCTGGATGAACGCTGGCAATGGAACGCTGGTGCTGGAGTTTGAACGCGCGCACCTGCCGGCAGGCTACGGCGCGCCGTATGAACTGCGCCAGCTCGAATTGAACGACCAGGGCCGGATGGCACCGCTGGAATCACGGGCAAGGGCGGCGCGGTTCTGACCGCATTCCGACGCAAGGAGCGTTTGCAGCGACGGCCGGGCTTGCCCGGCCGTTCGCTTTTGCGCAGTCTAGGGAAATGTTGAAAAAGTCCGTCCTGGACTTTTTCAGCACCGCCGAGTCCGGCACCCTTCGTCAAGCTCAGGGCGGGCATGTCCGGACTCGGCCCACACGGATCAATCACTTGCGTGAATGATCCGTGGCCGGCCATCCTTGGCCGGCAGGCAACGCTGACTCGATCAGCGTTGCCCTAGGCACCACTGCTGATGGAGCGTTGGATGGGCAAGAAAAGCAAATGGGGCCTGGCGCTGGTCGTGGCGGCGCTGCTGGCCACGCTGGGCTACGTTGTGGCCGGGCCGTGGATCGCCATCAACGGCATCCGCAAGGTCGCCGCCAGCGGCAATGTCGCCGAGCTGTGGCGCTTCGTCGATTTCGACCAGCTGCGCGCCAGCGTCGGTCCGCAGCTCCGCGAGCGCATCGCCCGTGGGCTGCTGGCCCGGGTTGGCGCGAGCGAGCGGCCGCAGACCCTGGCTGAAGTGACCGAAATGATCAGCAAGCGCCCGATCGACGCCCTCGCTTCGCCCGAGGGCATCCAGCACCTGCTGCGCAACAACATCCTCACGCCCGCCGGAAGCGGTGGACCTGGCAACCGCGCACCTTCCGATCCGCTGAAGGACGCCAAGACACAATTCGAATCGGCGTCGCTGTTCACCGCCACCGTGCCAAACGCGAACGGCAAGCCACTGGTGTTCGAATTCCGCCGCAGCGGCCTGACCTGGAAATTGACCGGCCTGCGATTGCCTGAGAACAACTGAGCACCGGACGGATTTCCGGCCTGTTTCTTCTGGGTGTTCAGGGCGTTGCGTGCCCTTCCTTCAATTAATGTATATCTTTAATAATTCAGTACAATTTATTGAATATAAATAGTTATATTCATGAGGAAACGCGCTCTCGGAACCCCCTACCGCCGGCCCGGGAGTGACGAGCGGAGCCAATGGTTCGAGCTACTCACCGTTGGCCACGCCGTGCGGCACGTGGCCGGCGGCGACGTGGCGGCGCGCGGAATCGATGTTGTGCGGGGAATCGTCGAAGAAGATATCGGCGCCGAAGGCCTCCAGGAACGGGCCCTTGTCGCGGCCACCGAGGAACAGCGCTTCGTCCAGACGCACGTCCCACTCGCGCAGGGTGCGGATCACCCGCTCGTGCGCCGGCGCCGATCGCGCGGTCACCAGCGCGGTGCGGATCGGCGCGTCCTCGCCCGCCGGAAACGCCACTTGCAGGTCATGCAGGGCCGACAGGAAGGCACGGAACGGTCCGCCCGACAGCGGCTCGTGCGCCAGCGCCTGTTCGTGCCGGCCGAACGCTTCCACGCCCTGCTCGCGCGAGACCCGTTCGCTTTCGTCGCAAAACAACACGGCATCGCCATCGAAGGCGATGCGCAATTGCGACTGACGCGGCTCGTTGGCTTTTTCCGGCAGGATGGTGGCAGCGGCCACCCCGGCCGCCAGCGCGGCGCGTACCGATTCGGGGTTGGCGGACAGGAACAACTGCGCACCGAAGGGTCGGATGTAGGGCCAGACCGGCGCGCCGGCAGTGAACGTGGCACGGCGGATATCGAGGCCGAAATGCTCGATCGAATTGAATACCCGCAGCCCGGTATCGGAAGAGTTGCGCGACAGCAGGATCACCTCGACCCGCGGCGCATTCTTGGCGGCACCCGCGTTCAAGGCCAGCAGCTTGCGCACCAGCGGGAAAGCAATGCCGGGCATGAGCACGTCGTCCTCATGGCGACGCTGGAAATCCGCGAATGCCGCGATGCCCTCGCGCTCGAACAACGCGTGGCTGTCCTCCATCATGAACAGCGCGCGCGCGGTGATGGCGACGGTGAGGGTGGCGACCGGCTCCTGCATGGGCGCATTGTCGGCGATCCGGGTCGCAGATGCTGCGACCGACGCAGATGCAGTCAAACCGCGAACTGCTCGATCAGGATGCGCTCTTCCAGATTGTGGCCCTGGTCGAACAGCAGGCTCACCCCGCGCTTGTCCGATTCGCGCACCAGCACTTCAGTGACGTCGCGCACTTCGTGTGAATCGGCGGTGGCACTGACCGGGCGCTTGTGCGGTTCGAGGATCCGGAAGCGCACCTCAGTGCCCGATTTCAACACTGCGCCACGCCAGCGTCGCGGCCGGAACGGCGCGATCGGCGTCAAGGCCATGACATTGGCGCCCAGCGGCAGGATCGGCCCGTGCGCCGAGAAATTGTAGGCGGTGCTGCCGGCCGGAGTTGCCAGCATCACCCCATCGCAGACCAGTTCACCCAGCCGCACCTCGCCGTTCAATTCGATGCGGATATTGGCGGTTTGCCGGGTTTGCCGCAGCAGCGAGACCTCGTTGTAGGCCAGAGAGGTGACACTGGCGCCGGATTCGGTATGCGCCACCATTTCCAGCGGATGCAGCAGATCCGGTTCGGCCGCCGCGATCCGCGCCGGCAGGTCATCGCCTTGGTGATACTGGTTCATCAGGAAGCCGACCGTGCCCAGCTTCATGCCGTACACCGGTTTGCCGAGCCCGCCGTAGCGATGCAGGGTTTGCAGCATGAAGCCATCGCCGCCCAAGGCCACCAGCACGTCGGCCTCCTCCGGCCGGCAATGGCCGTGGCGCGCCGCCAACTGGGCCAATGCCGCCTGCGCCTCTTCGGCGGGGCTGGCCAACAGGGCAAGGCGCGGCGGGCTGCTCATGGCCTGAGCATACAACCCGCCGCCACCCGCAAGCCCCGGAGTCGTGTTTTCAGGCACACCGGGGCCACGGCCACGCTCAAGCCCGGCTGGCCAGCTGCGCCACCCGCTGCACCGCTACCGAGGCAGTCGGATAGTCCAGGGACTTCTGGGCGCCCAGCTCGGTCAGCATCGCCAGGGTGAAGCGCAAGGTCGCATCATCGCGGGCCAACCATGCGGAAACCCTGGCATCGGCGGTCTTGCCGGGCAGCGACAGCACTTGCGCGGTCAGCGTGCGCAGCTGCGCGGAGAGCTCGTCCCGCAACACGCCGCGCGCCACCGCATGCCAGCGGCCTTCGACCTTGAGCCCGTCGATCTGGGCGCGCAGCCAGGGCGCGCGCAGGGCGTCGGACAGACGGAAGTAGACCTTGGCCACCTCGATCGCGCGCAGTTTGCGTTCGCGCGCCAGCTCGATGATGTTCGGGCAGGATTCGAGGTACGGCAGCGCCGCGAGCTGGTCGGCCAGCGCCGCCGGCACGCCCTTGGCCCGCCATTCCTTGCGCATCGCCTCGTAGGCCGGGCGCTGCGAGTCGGGCAGGATGCCCTCGCCGGCGCGGATGTCCCGGAAGCCGTCGTGGTAGCGCTCCACCGCCGCGGTGATCGCCGGGACGGCGCCAGGCCGCGCCAGCAGCCAGCGGGTGAAACCGCGCTGCAACTCCCAGATCACCATCAGCGCATCGACCTGGACGGCATCGGCCACCTTGCCGTCCAGCGCGTCGATCTGCGTCCACAGCTCGCGTGCGTCCAGGGTCTCGCGGGTGATGGTGTAGGCGCGCGCCACTTCGCCGATGCTGCGACCGCTGTCTTCCTGCATGCGCTGCAGGAAGGTGGCGCCCATCCGGTTGATGGTCGAGTTGGTCACCGCGGTGGCGATGATTTCGCGCTTCAGCCGGTGCCCCTCCATCGCCTTGGCGAAATCCTTCCGCAGCGGCGCCGGGAAGTAGCTGACCAGTTCCTTGGACAGATACGGGTCTTCCGGGATGTCCGAAGCCAGCAGCTCGGGGAACGCCACCAGCTTGGAATAGGACAGGATCACCGCCAGTTCGGGCCGGGTCAGGCCCTGCCCGCGCAGCTTGCGTTCGGCGATTTCGGCATCGGTGGGCAGGAACTCGATCTGGCGGTCGAGCAGGCCATGCGACTCCAGCGTGTTGATGAAGTGCATCTTCGAGCCGAGCCGACTGGCGCTCATGCGCTCCATCAGGGTCAGCGCCTGGTTCTGGCGGTAGTTGTCCTTGAGCACCAGCCGGGCAACCTCGTCGGTCATCGAGGCCAGCAGCTTGTTGCGCGCCTCGATCGTGAGGCGCTTCCTGCGCACTTCGGCGTTGAGCAGGATCTTGATGTTGACCTCGTGGTCGGAGGTGTCCACGCCGGCCGAGTTGTCGATGAAGTCGGTGTTGAGCAGCACGCCGGCCTGGGCCGCCTCGATGCGACCGAGCTGGGTCATGCCGAGGTTGCCGCCTTCGCCGACGATCTTGCAGCGCAGGTCGCCGCCATTGACGCGCAGGCCGTTGTTGGCGCGATCGCCGACATCGGCGTTGCTCTCGCCGGCAGACTTGACGTAGGTGCCGATGCCGCCGTTGTAGAGCAGGTCTACCGGCGCCCGCAGCGCGGCGTGAATCAGCTCGGTCGGGGTCATCTGCTTGATCGCGTCGTCGAGGCCCAGTGCCGCCCGCATCTCCGACGTGATCGTGATCGACTTGAGCGAACGCGCGAACACGCCGCCGCCCTTGCTGATCAGCTTGGCGTCATAGTCGGCCCAGCTGGAGCGTGGCAGGTTGAACAGGCGCTGGCGTTCCTTGAACGAAACCGCCACGTCCGGGTTCGGGTCGAGGAACACGTGGCGGTGGTCGAAGGCACAGACCAGCCGGATGTGCTTGCTCAGCAGCATGCCGTTGCCGAACACGTCACCGGACATGTCGCCGATGCCGACGCAGCTGAAGTCTTCCTTCTGGCAATCCTTGCCCAAGGTGCGGAAGTGGTGCTTGACCGACTCCCAGGCGCCGCGCGCGGTGATGCCCATGCCCTTGTGGCTGTAGCCGGCGCTGCCGCCGGAAGCGAAAGCGTCGTGCAGCCAGTAGCCGTGCGCCTCGGCGATGCCGTTGGCGATGTCCGAGAAGCTCGCGGTGCCCTTGTCGGCCGCGACCACCAGATAGGGATCGTCGTCATCGTGGCGGACGACGTTGCGCGGCGGCACGATCTTGCCGTCGGTAGTCAGGTTGTCGGTCAGGTCGAGCAGGCCGTTGATGAAACGGCGGTAGCAGGCCTTGCCTTCGGTCAGCCAGGCTTCGCGGTCCTGCGCCGGATTCGGCAGCTGTTTGGGATAGAACCCGCCCTTGCTGCCGACCGGCACGATCACGGTGTTCTTCACCATCTGCGCCTTGACCAGGCCCAGCACCTCGGTGCGGAAATCCTCGCGCCGATCCGACCAGCGCAGGCCACCGCGCGCCACCGCGCCGAAGCGCAGGTGGGTGCCTTCCACCTTCGGGCCGCAGACCCAGATCTCGCGGAACGGACGCGGCTTGGGCAAGTCCGGCACCTTGGCGGTATCGAACTTGAAGGCAAGGTAATCGGCCGGGCCGCCGTCCTTGCGCAGGCCATCCCCGCTTTCATCCCGCGCGTAGTCGATGTAGTAGTTGGTGCGCAGGGTCGCTTCGATCACGCCGATGAAACTGCGCAGGATGCGATCTTCGTCGAGGCTGGCGACGCGGTCGAGCAGGCCCAGCAGGGTTTCGCGGGCGGCCGTGGCTTGCGCTTCGCGGGTGCCGGCGCGGGCCTTCACCAGCGTCGTCAGTGCCTTCATCGCATTCTCGTCGCCCGCCGCCAGCATCCGCAGCTGCGCGCCGAAATGTTCCATGCCGCGCTTGATCTCGCCGGCGCTCTCATGGCCGGTGGCCGGATCGAAGCGTGCTTCGAACAGTTCGACCAGCAGCCGCGCCAGCAGCGGGTAGCGCGCCAGCGTGGACTCCATGTAGCTCTGGGAGAAGGCGATGCCGGTTTGCAGCAGGTATTTGCAGTAGGCGCGCAGCATTGCGACTTGCTTCCACGACAGCCCGGCGGCGAGCACCAGCCGGTTGAAGCCGTCGTTTTCGGCAGCGCCGCGCCAGATATGGGCGAAAGCCTCCTCGAAATTCTCGTCCAGCGCATCGACGTCCAGGTCGCCCAGCAGCGATTCGACTTCGAAGTCCTGGATGTACACCACCCCGCCTTCCGCATCGAGCCGATACGGATGCTCGGTGATGACCCGCAGCCCCATGTTCTCCATCATCGGCAGGGCATCGGAAAGCGGGATGTCCTTCAGCGGCCGGTACAGCTTGAAGCGCATCCCGCCCTGCTTGCCGGGAGCGGCGTCGAGCGCCAGCCGCAGATCCTCGGGCCCGGTCAACGCCGCCAGGTGCTCGACATCATCGGCGGCCACGTTCGGGCTGACGTCTTCGATGTAGCCGGCCGGCAGCGCGCTGCCGAAGCGCGCCAGCAGCTTGAGGCCAGCCTCCTCGCCGTGGCGTTCGACCAGGCGCTCGCGCAATTCGTCGCGCCAATCGCGCACGATTTCGCCCAGACGGCGCTCCAGCATCGGCAGGTCGGCCGGCTTGCGTTCGGCGTCGGCCGAGGGCCGGACCAGAATATGCAGCTGTGCCAGCGGCGAGTCGTCGATCTGCACGTTGGTGTCGACCCGTTCGCCGCCGAGGGCGTCGCGGAGCATCGCCTCGATCCGCTCGCGAATGCGGTTGTTGACCCGATCGCGCGGCACGTAGGCCAGCGCGGAGTAATAGCGCCCGTAGCGGTCGCGGCGCAGGAACAGCTTGCTGCGCACCCGCTCCTGCAGCGACAGGATGCCCAGGCAGGTCTTGAGCAGCTCCTCCTCGCCGGACTGGAACAGCTCATCGCGCGGCAGGGTCTCCAGGATGTGGCGCAAGGCCTTGCCGCTGTGGCTGTCCGGGTCCAGCCCGGACTTGTCCATCACGTAATTGTGGCGTCCGCGCACCAGCGGGATGTCCCACGGCCGGCGGGTGTATGCGCTGGAGGTGTACAAGCCGAGGAAACGCTGCTCGCGGATCGCCCGGCCGTTGGCGTCGAACTCGAGCACGCCGATGTAATCCATGTAGCCCGGGCGATGCACCGTGGCGCGGGCGTTGGTCTTGGTCAGGATCAGCGCATCGACCGCGCCGGAATGACGCATGGTGTGGGCGGCGAGTGATTTGACCGGGCGCGCCTTGCTGTCACCGTCGTTGCGCAACAACCCCAGGCCGCTGCCGGGCACGGCGCGCAGCACGTCTTCCTTGCCTTCGCGCTCGACCCGGTATTCGCGATAGCCGAAGAAGGTGAAGTGGTTGTCCGCGGCCCAGCCCAGGAATTCCTGCGCCTCGTGCTTCTCGGCTGCGCTCAGCGGCAGCTTGCGGTTCGGAAGATCGTCGGCCAGCGTGCGCATCTGCGCCCGCATCGGCTGCCAGTCGGCCACGATCGCACGTACGTCGTCCAGCACGTGGGTGATGCGCGCCTTGACCGTCGCCAGCCCGGCCTTCGGCTGCCGGTCCAGTTCGAAATGCATGATCGACTCGCGCTCGCCCTCCCCGATCCGGGTGAGCGCGCCGCTGCGGTCGCGGGTGATGCGCATGACCGGGTGCCCGAGCGCATGCACGTTGATGCCCTTCTCGGCCAGCGCCATCGTCACCGAATCGACCAGGAACGGCATGTCGTCGTTGACGATTTGCAGGATCGTGCGGGCACTGCCGGCGGTCCCCGCTTCCAGCGGCGGGTTGAAGACCTGCACATTGGCCTTGCCGCGCTTGCGCGATCGCGAAAAGTCCAGCAGCGACAGCGCCAGCTCGGCCCATGCCTCCGCACCGCGGCTGGCGAATTCCTCGGCATCCATGCGCTGGAACAGGGCGCCTGCAAACGCCGCCGCTTCCGCCTGACTGGCCTTGCCAACCCGTTTTTGCACGGCATCAAGGACCGGCTTCAGGCTGTCTTTCCCGCCGTTTTCGACTGACTTGCTCATGTGGATCACTGCCTCCAAAGGAAGACGGCCGCACCCTCTGGCGCGGCCGGTTGGATCAATCTGGCCTTCAGCGCAGGCCGGTTTCGTTGCGGGCGATGACCAGCCGCTGGATTTCGCTGGTGCCCTCGTAAATTTCGGTGATCTTGGCGTCGCGGAAATAGCGTTCGATGGGCAATTCCTTCGAATAGCCCATGCCGCCGTGGATCTGCAGCGCCTGGTGGGTGATCCACATCGCGGCCTCCGAAGCGGTGAGCTTGGCCACCGAAGCCTCGGTCGTGAATCGCTGCCCCCGGCTTTTCAGCCACGCCGCCCGCAGGGTAAGCAGCCAGGCCGCATCGAGCTTGCACTTCATGTCGGCGATCTTGGCCTGGGTCATCTGGAACGCGCCGATCGGCTGGCCGAAGGCCTTGCGTTCCTTGACATAGCCGAGCGTGGCCTCATAGGCGGCGCGGGCGATGCCGATCGCCTGCGAGGCAATCCCGATCCGGCCGGCATCGAGCACGCCCATCGCGATCTTGAAGCCCTGGCCTTCCGCGCCCAGGACCTCGTCGGGCTGGACGCGGTAATCGGTGAATTCGATCTCGCAGGTGGCCGAAGCGCGAATGCCCAGCTTCGGTTCGGTCTTGCCGCGATGGAAGCCTTCACGGGTGGTATCGACCATGAAGGCGGTGATGCCGCGGGCGCCCAGCTCGGGGGCGGTGACGGCGAACAACACGATGTATTTGGCGACCGGGCCGGAGGTGATCCAGCTTTTCTTGCCGTTGACCAGAAAACTGCCGTCGGCCTGCTTGACGGCCTTGCAGCGCATCGCGGTGGCGTCCGAGCCGGACTGTGATTCGGTCAGGGCAAACGCGCCGATCTCGCGACCTTCGGCGATCTCGCGCACGTACTTCTGCTTCTGCGCCTCGGTCCCGAAGGTCAGGATGCCGTTGCAGAACAGCGAATTGTTGACCGAAAGAATCGTGCTGTGGGCGGCATCGGCGGCGGCGATCTCGATCATCGCCAGCACGTAGGCCACGCTGTCCATCCCGGCGCCGCCGTATTCGATCGGCACCTCGATGCCCATCAGCCCGTTTTCACCGAGGGCGCGGATGTTTTCGAGCGGAAACTCCCCGGTCCGGTCATGGTGCTCCGCGCTGGGTGCGATCTTCTCGCGGGCGATGCGGCGGGCCACATCCTGCAGCATCCGCTGCTCTTCGCTGAAGCCAAATTCCACGACTGCCTCGTGACGCAACCGGAAAGCGCCATTGTAGCTCGCCGCGCGGGGGAACCCCAGCCCCTGCCCCGGCCTCAATCCAGTTCGTTGAGCCTTTGCGTCGCCAGCACTGCGGCCGTCCGCAAGGCCCCGGAGTAGAACTTGCGTCTTGGCTCCGCTTGCTCGGCCGTCGTTTCCAGACCGTGGATGAAGGCCGAAATCAAGTCGCGGGCGTTGAACTGGTGACCCAGGTCGGCATAGGTCTTGGCAACGGCATCCTTCAGATGCCAGTCCACATTGATCCCCGTCTCTGCCTGTTTGGCAAGATCGATGACGCTCAGGATGTGGGGTGTGACCAGGCTGACGGTGGTTTTTGTCATGAGGGCGGCTGGGTAGGCTGCGAACGGGAGGACGCCCCGCCGACTGCACGGGAAGGCGCCATCAGCGCGCGATTGTAGCAATCAGCGGTACGATGCCAAAGCTTGCCGGTCTTGCCTGCCGGGATCGCGTCGATGAAATCAGGCTGGCTTGGGCTTGCGACAGCCAGCCACGCTTGAGCTCCGCGCGGAGAGCCGACGCCACCCACAGCCGCCTTGACCCCGACACGGCGCCGGGTATAATTCATCGCTAAATCGCGATGGAAAGATATATGGACCTCGAAGGCTGGTCTGCCCATCTCAAGGTGTTTGCCGACGCCACCCGGGTGCGGCTGCTGTCGCTGCTGGAGCGCGAGGAACTGACCGTGGCCGAACTGTCGGCAATCACCCAGCTGGCACAGCCGCGGGTGTCCACCCATCTTGCCCGGCTCAAGGAGGCCGGGCTGGTGCGCGATCGCCGCGCCGGCGTCTCCGCCTATTATCGCTTCGACGAAGCCGGTCTGGACGCCGCGCAGCGCGCTTTGTGGCACTCGATCCGCAGCGGCAGCAACGACCCACTGCTGGATCAGGACGCTGCCCGCGTCACCGGGGTGCTGGCCAGTCGCGCCGCCGACCAGAACTGGGCCGACAGCGTGGCCGGCGACATGGAGCGTCATTACTCGCCGGGCCGTACCTGGGAAGCGATGGCGCGCACCGTCATTCCGCTGCTGTGGCCGGGTGACGTGCTCGATATCGCCTCCGGCGACGGGGTGCTGGCCGAGCTGCTGGCGCCGCATTCCGGGCGCTATGTCTGCATCGATTCCAATCCACGCGTGGTGGCGGCCGCGAGTGAACGCCTGCGCCGGTTCGCCAATGTCGACGTGCGCGCTGGCGACATGCACGCGCTGCCGTTCGACGACGAAAGTTTCGATCTGGTCGTGCTGATGCAGGCCCTGACCTATGCCGCCAAACCGGCTCAAGCGGTGGCCGAGGCCGCCCGGGTACTGCGTCATGGCGGACGACTGTTGCTGTCCAGCCTGGACCGCCACGGGCATCGCAACGTCGCCGAGGCCTACGGTCACGTGAACCTCGGTTTCAGCGCGCGCGAGCTGCGCAAATTCGCCGAGAAGGCCGGCTTGCAAGTGGCCAACCTCGAGCCCGTCACCCGCGAACGACGGCCGCCGCATTTCGAAGTGATTTCGCTGACCGGGGTGAAACCCTGATGCCCCGCTCGCCTGCCGCCTTGCTGCAACCAGATCTGGACCTGACCGCATGACCCTTGCATGGAAACACCCGGCGCGCGTCGCCGCGCTGGACGCCGCACTGGCCCGACGCATCCTGATCCTTGATGGTGCAATGGGCACGATGATCCAGCGCGAAGGGCTGGAGGAAGCCGACTACCGTGGCAAACGCTTCGCCCAAGGCTATGACGCCCTGTTCGCTCCCACCGGTCACCTGCACGGCCCCGGCTGCGGCTGCGAGGGCAGCGACCAGCGCGGCAACAACGACCTGCTCAGCCTGACCCGCCCCGCGCTGATTTCCGGCATCCACCGCCAGTATCTCGACGCCGGTGCCGACCTGGTCGAGACCAACACGTTCAATTCAACTTCGATCTCACTGGCTGACTACCGTTTGCAGCACCTGGTGCGCGAACTCAACCGCGAAAGCGCCCGCTTGGCACGGGCCGAATGCGACGCGGTTGAAGCGCTCAACCCGGCGCGGCCGCGCTTCGTGGTCGGCGTGCTGGGGCCCACCAGTCGCACCGCCTCGCTGTCGCCGGACGTCAATCGCCCAGGCTTCCGCGCGGTCAGCTTCGATGATCTTGCCGCGGCCTACCGCGAATCGGCGCGCGGCCTTATCGAAGGCGGCGCCGACATCCTGATGGTCGAGACCGTGTTCGACACCTTGAACGCCAAGGCCGCGCTGTTCGCCATCGGCGACGTGTTCGAGGAATCCGGCGGGCGGCTGCCGGTGATCGTCTCGGGCACGATTACCGATGCGTCCGGGCGCACCCTGTCCGGCCAGACCGCGGAAGCGTTCTGGTACTCGCTGCGGCACTTCCCGCTGCTGGCGATCGGTCTGAACTGCGCGCTCGGCGCGCACGAATTGCGCCAGCACATCGCCGTGCTCGCGCAGGTGGCCGACGCGCCGGTGAGCTGCCATCCCAATGCCGGCCTGCCCAACGCTTTCGGCGGCTACGACGAAACCCCGGAAAGCATGGCCGAGCAGTTGCGCGAATTCGCACAAAGCGGCCTGCTCAACATCGTCGGCGGCTGCTGTGGCACCACCCCTGAACACATCCACGCGATCGCCGACGCGGTCGCCGGGCTGCCGCCCCGCGTGCTGCCGCAGCTGGAGGATGCCGCATGAGCAGCTTTCTGCACCGCTACACCCGCCTGTCCGGGCTGGAACCGCTGATCCTCAGCCCGGAAGCGAACTTCATCAACATCGGCGAACGCACCAATGTGACGGGCAGCGCCCAGTTCAAGAAACTGATCGTCGAAAACCGCTACGACGAAGCGGTGGCGGTGGCCCGTCAGCAGGTCGAAAGCGGCGCGCGGGTGATCGACATCAACATGGACGACGGCCTGCTCGACGCCGAAAAGGCCATGGTCGAATTCCTCAATCTGATCGCGGCCGAGCCGGACATCGCCAAGGTGCCGGTGATGATCGATTCGTCGAAGTGGACGGTGATCGAGGCTGGCTTGAAGTGCCTGCAGGGCAAGGGCATCGTCAACTCCATTTCGATGAAGGAAGGCGAGGTCGAATTCCTGCGCCAGGCGCGGCTGGTGCGCCGCTACGGCGCGGCGGTGGTGGTGATGGCCTTCGACGAGGAAGGTCAGGCCGGCACCGCCCAGCGCAAGGTCGAAATCTGCGCGCGCGCCTTCGACCTGCTCACCCGCGAGGTCGGCTTTCCGCCCGAAGACATCATCTTCGACCCCAACTGCTTCGCGATCGCCACCGGCATCGAGGAACACGACGACTACGCGGTCGCCTTCATCGAGGCCACCCGCGAACTGCGCCGGCGTTTCCCGTTCAGCCACGTCTCCGGCGGCGTCTCCAACATCAGCTTTTCCTTCCGCGGCAACGAAGCGGTGCGCCAGGCGATCCACGTGGTGTTCCTCTACCACGCGATCCAGGCCGGCATGGACATGGGCATCGTCAATGCCGGCGCGCTGCCGATCTACGACAGCCTCGAACCCGAGCTGCGCGAACGGGTCGAAGACGTGGTGCTCAACCGGCGTCCGGATTCCACCGAACGGCTGCTGGAAATCGCCGACAACTACCGCCGCAAGAAAGGCGAAAAGAAGGTCGAAGACCTCGCCTGGCGCCAGCTGCCGGTCGCGCAGCGACTCTCGCACGCACTGGTCCACGGCATCGATGCCTTCGTCACCGAGGACACCGAAGAGGCGCGCCTGCAGGCAACCCGCCCGCTGGACGTGATCGAAGGCCCGCTGATGGACGGCATGAACGTGGTCGGCGATCTGTTCGGCGCGGGCAAGATGTTCCTGCCGCAGGTCGTCAAATCCGCGCGGGTGATGAAAAAAGCGGTGGCCTGGCTGTTGCCCTACATCGAAGCCGAGAAAGCGCGCAGCGGCGACGCCCCCAAATCCAACGGCAAGATCGTGATGGCCACGGTCAAGGGCGATGTCCACGACATCGGCAAGAACATCGTCGGGGTGGTGCTGGCCTGCAACAACTTCGAGGTGATCGACCTTGGCGTGATGGTGCCGGCGCAGAAGATCCTCGATACCGCGCGCGCCGAGCACGCCGACATGATCGGCGTCTCCGGCCTGATCACGCCCTCGCTGGAGGAGATGACCCACGTTGCCCGCGAAATGAAGCAGCAGGGGTTCACCACCCCGCTGCTGATCGGCGGCGCCACCACCTCGCGCGCGCACACCGCGCTGAAGATTTCACCGAACTACGAAGCACACACGATCTGGATCAAGGACGCTTCGCGCGCGGTCGGCGTGGCGCAGTCGCTGATGTCGGTCGAACAGCGCGATGAGGTGCTCAAGGCCGCCAACGACGACTACATCGAAATCCGCGAACGCCACCGCGTGCGCGGCAACCCACACAAGCTGGTGACGCTGGCGCATGCGCGCGAGCGCGGCTTCAAATGCGATTGGGCCGCCTACACGCCACCGCCACCGCGGCAGCCGGGCCTGCACGTTTTCGATGATTACCCGCTGACCGAGCTGGTGGCCTGCATCGACTGGACGCCGTTCTTCAACGCCTGGGAGCTGTCGGGGAAATATCCGGCAATCCTCACCGACGCGGTGGTCGGTGCCCAGGCCAGCGATCTGTACGCCGACGCACGCGCGATGCTCGACCGCATCGTCAAGGAGAAATGGCTGCAGGCCAAGGCGGTGTGCGGCTTCTGGCCGGCCAACCGCATCGGCGATGACGACCTGGCACTGACCCTGGCCGCACCCTGGGGCGCCGGCGTGGACGCAGCGGGCAGCGGGCAGCACCGGTATTTCGAAGGCCACTACCCCGACCCGGACGCAATCCAGATGCTGCGCTGTCTGCGCCAGCAGGCCGACAAGCCGGTCGAACGCCCGAACCTGTGCCTCGCGGACTACATTGCCCCGAAAGCGTCGGGCAAGCAGGACTGGATCGGCGCGTTCACCGTCACCGCCGGTCTGGGCATCGAACCGCACCTGGAACGCCTGCGCGGGGAACACGACGATTACAGCGTCATCTTGCTCAAGGCGCTGGCCGACCGGCTCGCCGAAGCCTTTGCCGAACGCCTGCACCAGCGCGTGCGCAAGGAGCTGTGGGGCTACGCCGCCGACGAAGACCTCGACAACGACGCCCTGATCGCCGAAGCCTACCGCGGCATCCGCCCGGCGCCGGGCTACCCAGCCTGCCCCGAGCACAGCGAGAAGCGCGTCATCTTCGACCTGCTCGGCTCGACCGCGCGCGCCGGCGTCACCCTCACCGACCACTTCGCCATGTACCCGGCGTCCAGCGTCTCGGGCCTGTACTTCAGCCATCCCGACAGCAAGTATTTCGTGGTCGGACGGGTCACCAAGGACCAGGTGGCCGACTACGCCAAGCGCAAGGGCGTGGACCTGAAGCAGGCCGAGCGCTGGCTGTCATTCAACCTGGATTACGATCCGGAGTGAGGTAGCGCCGCTTCCCCGTCGAACCTACGGTTTGGGAGGCCCATCTCCGCATTGGGGATTGGTCTCGTGTGCCGGAGGTGGCAGTCCGGGGCGAGTGTCCTTGAGCGCGAATGTCCTCCGACGTCGACCTGCGGCCGACGTCTCCCCCTTTATTTCGCGCCCAAGGACACTCGCCCCGGACTGCCTGCACATGCAGAGGCGACGGAACCAGCGAGTTTCCGGAATACGGCAAATGCCGTTGGGGCAAAGTCAAGGCGAAACCCCGCCTCACCAGACCAGATCGTCCGGCACCTGGTACTGCGGATCGGCATACGGGTCATCCGCGACCGGCGCGTTCGGATCCACCTTCAGCGCCACCGCCGGCGCGAAGATGGCCTCGGCTTGCACCAGCGTGTCGGCGTCCACCAGCAGATAGCGCCCGTTGAGCTGCACCACGCCAAGCGCGCCGGTGTTGAGCGCCTTGAGCTGGTCGGCATTGACGTGGATGCGCTTGATCTTGCCGCCGTAGTCGAAGTGGCGGACGTGATCGGCATCGGCGACGTTCAGGGCC
The DNA here is from genome assembly GCF_023953935.1 of Thermomonas sp. Classification (GTDB taxonomy): domain Bacteria; phylum Pseudomonadota; class Gammaproteobacteria; order Xanthomonadales; family Xanthomonadaceae; genus Thermomonas. Next base: position 65,465 of record NZ_JAMLIW010000008.1, read on the forward strand.
TTGTCTATCAGAAACGCTTCCAGCCTGGCACGCGCTTCGCGGCGCAGCCTGGCTTCTTCCTGCTTGAGGCGCTCGGCCTCGATGCGTTCGTCCTTGTCCTGCTGCGCGCGGATCGCGTAGGCCTTGGCGAGATCGATGTCGCCCTGTGGTTTCGGCGGGCGTGGAGGCCGGGGCCTGCCCGCCTGCGACGGCTTGCCACGGCCCGTCGCTTCCGTGTTCGGGCGATGGGGTTGCGGGCGCTCGCGTGCCGCCGGCTTCGCGGGCGACGGCGGCTTCGGTGCGGACTTGAATCCCAGTCCCAACAGCTGGTCGCGCAGGGAATTGCTCATTGCGTTGCGGCGGCTCAGTAATGCGGTGGCGGTGGTTCGCTGGCGGCATCGCCGGTGACCGGACTGGCCGCCAGCGCACTGCGCAATAGTCGCAGGTCCTCCAGCGCGCGGTGCAGCAGCAGCGCATTGCGCGACTCCGCGTCACGCGCGGCGGCCAGCGCATCGCCGAGTTCCTGCAAGGCCTGCTCCTGGAAGGTCAGGCGGGTTTCCAGATCGATCAGGCGCTGGTCGAGATCGGCCACGCTCAGGCCCTGCGCACCGAGCGCCCGCGCCCGATGCCGTAGTAGGCGAGGCCCGCGGCTTCGACGTCGGTGGGTTCGTACAGGTTGCGACCATCGAACAGCACAGCATCGGTCAGCGACTGCTTCAGCGCGGCGAAATCGGGGCTGCGGAACTGCTTCCACTCGGTGATCACGACGAGCGCGTCGGCCGCCTCCAACGTCTCCGCCGAGGAGTCGCACAGGGCAAGATCGGCGCGCTCGCCATACAGCCGCTTCGCCTCAGCCAGTGCCTCGGGGTCGAACGCCCGCACCTTGGCACCGGCATCCCAGAGGTGATCCAGCAGGCGCCGGCTCGAGGCCTCGCGCATGTCATCGGTATCCGGCTTGAAGGCCAGGCCCCACAGCGCTACGGTCTTGCCGCGCAGAGCGCTGACGCTGCCGTAATGCCGCACCATCAATTCGAACAGATGGCTCTTCTGGGCGTCGTTGACCGCTTCCACCGCATCCAGCAGGCGCGTGCGCACGCCGTGCTGCAGGGCGGTCTTGGCCAGCGCCTGCACGTCCTTGGGGAAGCAGGAGCCGCCGTAGCCGGCACCGGGGTAGATGAAGCGCCAGCCGATGCGCGGATCCGAACCGATCCCCTTGCGCACCAGCTCGACGTCGGCGCCAACTTCCTCGGCGATCCGGGAAATTTCGTTCATGAAGCTGATCTTGGTCGCCAGCATCGCGTTGGCGGCGTACTTGGTCAGCTCCGCCGAACGCACGTCCATCGCCACGATCCGTTCGTGATTGCGATTGAACGGCGCGTAGAGCCGCTTCATGGTTTCGAGCGCGGCGCTGCTGTCGGTGCCGATCACGATCCGGTCCGGGCGCAGGCAATCATCGACCGCCGCGCCTTCCTTCAGGAACTCGGGATTGGAGACCACGTCGAAGGCGATCCGTGCACCGCGCGCGGCCAGCGCTTCGGCGATCTTCGCGGCGACCTTGTCGGCGGTGCCGACCGGCACGGTGGACTTGTCGACCACCACCGCCGGCCGCTGCAGGTGCTGGCCAATGGTCGCGGCGACGGCCAGCACGTATTTGAGATCCGCACTGCCGTCCTCGTCCGGCGGCGTGCCGACCGCGATGAAGAGGATTTCGCCATGCGCTATCCCGGCGGCGGCATCGGTGGAAAACCGCAGCCGGCCTTCGGCGCGGTTGCTGGCCACCATCGGCGCCAGTCCGGGTTCGAAGATCGGCACGACCCCGCGGTTGAGTGCTTCGACCTTGGCCGCGTCCACGTCGATGCACAGCACCTCGTGGCCCACCTCGGACAGACAAGTCCCCGTCACCAGACCGACGTAGCCGGTGCCGAAAATGCAGACGCGCATGGAATTCGAATCCTTCCGGTTGGATCGGAGCCGATCGAGTCAACTCCGTTGCAGCGACCGAATCCGCCGCGCATCGCAAGACGCGCGGCGGACGGTGCCAGGCTCAGTGTGCCGGCGCTGGTGCCGGTGCCGCCTCGGGTGCCGGCGCCGCGTTCGGCGCCCCCGGCGGGCGCTTGACCACATCCAGCAGTTCGACCTCGAACACCAGGACCTGGTTCGGTCCGATCGGCGGGCCGGCCTCTTCGCCATAGGCCAGGCGCGAGGGGATCCAGAACCGGAACTTGCTGCCCACCGGCATCAGCTGCAGGCCTTCCGACCAGCCCGGAATCACGCCGGACAGCGGCATCACCGCCGGCTCGCCGCGATCATAGGAACTGTCGAACTTGGTGCCATCCAGCAAGGTACCGACATAGTTGACCTTGACGCCATCGGCCGCGCCCGGCTTGGGACCGGTGCCCGGGGTCAGGATCTGGTACTGCAGGCCCGACGCGGTCGTCACCACGCCCGGTTTCTTGCCGTTTTCGGCCAGGAACTTCTCGCCCTTCTCCAGATTGGCGCGCTGCGCCGCCATCATCTCCGCCATCTGCTTGGCCTGCATCTTCTGGCCGAAGGCCTGCATGATCTGCTGGGCCTGGGCTTCGGTCAGTTGCGCCTGGCCACCGCTGAGCTGGGTCTTGAGCGCCCGGATCAGGGTATCGACGTCGATTTCATCCTTGATTTCAGTGAGCTGCTTGCCCATCGCCATGCCGATCGTGTAGCTGACCTGGTCCTTCTCCGTGGGCAGGCCCGGGTATTGGGTGGCCGCAGCGGCATTGCCGGCCTGGGCACCGTTCGTGCCCGTGTCGACGGGCTTGTTGGCGGCCTTGCAGGCGGTGAGCGCCACCAGCAGGGATGCGGTCAGTGCGGTGGTGCGAAGAATCGGGTTCATCGGTCAGTGGCTCCGGGGGACAGGATGGGCCCGGCCGCAGGTGCCGGGAGAAGAAGCTGAAGAAGAAGCTGAAAAGGAGGCAGTTTGACTCATTCGACGCCCAGCAGTTCCACGTCGAACACCAAAGTCGCGTTGGGCGGGATCCTTGGCGGCGCACCGGCCGGGCCATAGCCCAGCTGCGCGGGAATCCAGAGTCGGTATTTCGCACCCACCGGCATCAGGCCCAGGCCTTCGGTCCAGCCCGGGATGACCTGATTCAGACCGAATTCCGCCGGTTCGCCGCGATCGTAGGAGCTGTCGAACTTGGTGCCATCGAGCAAGCTGCCGACATAGTGGACCCGAACCCGCTGGTCGGGCCGCGGGCGCACGCCGTTGCCCTGCTGCAGCACCTTGTATTGCAGGCCGCTGCGGGTAACGAACACGCCGGCCTGCTTGCGGTTCTCGGCCAGAAAGGCCTGTTCGCGCTCCTGCGCCGAAGCCTGTTCCGTCTGCCGCGCCGCAGTGACGCGCGCGGCCAATGCGGCACGCACGCGGGCAAGCTCCGTGGCATCCAGCGCCGCGGGGATGCTGGAATCCGCACCATCGTGCAGGCCGCGCAGGAACATCGGCAGGTCGAATTCACCGCGCAGATGGGCCAGCGAGCGACCCACGTTGGTGCCCACCACCAGCCCGGTCTTGACCCGATCCACCGCCACCGCCGGCTTGCCGGAAGTGCGTGCGCCGATGCTGGCCAGCAGCGTGCGCAGCGCTGCCCGCGCTTCTTCTTCCGGCACCAGCGGCGCGCCGCCAGCCATCGCGTTTTCCATCCCGCGCGTGAACGCGGCCTGGTCCAGATCCTGGAGGCCCGGGCCAATCGCGCGTCCCGCATCCAGGCCCACCATGTAGCCGACCTTGTCGCGTTCGCTCACTGGTGCGGTACTTTGCGCCCAGGCCGCGCCGGCAATCAGCACGACCGCGAGCAGCGCACCCAGCGCGCGCGGAATGAGGTTCATCCAATGATCTCCACAGGCGGCTCGGGCGCCTGGCCCGGAACCGCCATTGTCCTTGCTGGAGCGGCTGCGGGCAATCCTTGGCCACCTCTCGCCCGTTCCCGTGCGCATGGGCCACCGGATCCGGCGTTGCGTTTCGGTCCCGCCTCTCGATGAGTCGATCCGCTGCATAGGCCATCAGTTGGGTCTGGGGCGCTTGACGGCCACAATTGTAGTGTTATACTTGCCTACAACACCGAGCTCAACGCCGTGGAGCGACCGCGATGACGATCAAGCAATTCTTCCGACCCGCCCTGGCGGCCACGGCCGTCGGCCTGCTGCTGGTGACCTTGAACGCCCTGGGCTCTGATCCGGGATCCGGGTCCGACGCCAGCTCCGACCTGCCCACGGCAGCGGGCGCGGCTGCCAGCGACATCCGCCCCGACGGCGATCCGCCACGGCGGCTGTCCACGCACCGGCTGCGGCACTCCCTGCGGATGCCGTTCTTCTCCTTCCAGCCTCTGGGGTAAGCCATGACCAGCGTCGAATGGAGCGATGGTGCTCCGATCTATCGGCAACTCAAGGAGCGCGTCGTGGCGATGATGCTCGACGGCCTGCTCAAGCCCGGCGATGCCCTGCCCTCGGTACGGCAAGTGGCGGCCGAATATCAGCTCAACCCGATCACCGTTTCGCGCGCCTATCAGGAACTGGTCGATGACAGCCTCGTCGAAAAGCGCCGCGGGCTGGGCATGTACGTCACCGATGGCGCCACCAAGCGCCTGCGCTCGAGCGAGCGCGAACGCTTTTTGAACGACGAATGGCCACAGATCCTGGAGCGCATCCAGCGCCTCGGCCTGGACGCCAAGGAACTTCTTGATCCCAATGGCAAGTGGGGGCCGAAATGAGTACCAGCACGGACACCAGCGTCATCGCGGCCCGCGGGCTGCGCAAGGCGTACAAGAACACCCTCGCCCTCGATGGCGCCGATTTCTCGATCCCCGCCGGCCGCATCGTCGGCCTGATCGGCCCCAACGGCGCCGGCAAGACCACGGCGCTCAAGGCCATCCTCGGTCTGACCCAATTCGAGGGCGATTTGCGGGTGTTGGGCAAGGACCCCCGCAGCCAGCGCGACGCGCTGATGCAGGATGTCAGCTTCATCGCCGACGTCGCCGTTCTGCCGCGCTGGATCACGGTGACCCAGGTCATCGAATTCGTGGCCGGGGTCCATCCGCGCTTCAACCCGGCGCGCTGCCATGCACTCCTCCAGGGCACCCAGCTCAAGCCGAAGATGCGGGTGCGGGAAATGTCCAAGGGCATGATCGTGCAGCTGCACCTGGCGCTGGTGATGGCCATCGACGCCCGCCTGCTGGTGCTCGACGAGCCCACGCTGGGACTGGACATCCTCTACCGCAAGCAGTTCTACCAGCGCCTGCTGGAAGACTATTTCGACGAGGAAAAGACCATCCTCATCACCACCCACCAGGTCGAGGAAATCGAGCACATCCTCACCGACGTGATGTTCATCCAGCAAGGCAAGGTCGTGCTCAACGCCAGCATGGACACGCTGGGCGAACGCTACGTCGAGGTGCTGGTGAACGCCGACCGGCTGGACGCCGCGCGCGCACTCAAACCCATCGACGAACGTGCCCTGCCGTTCGGCAAGACCGTAATGCTTTACGACGGCGCCAGCCCCGACCAGCTTTCCGGTTTGGGCGAAACCCGCACGCCGGGCCTGGCCGACCTGTTCGTCGCCACCATGAAAGGGACCTACGCATGAACGCCATCGTTGAATCCGCGCCGACCGTCAAGGCCACCGCCCACCCCACCCACAAGCTCAAGCTGTTGCTCAAGCGCGAGTACTGGGAGCATCGCGGCGGCTTTTTCTGGGGGCCGCTGGTGGCCGGCATCATCACGGTGCTGATGCATCTGATCGGCCTGGTCATCGCCGAAGTCCTGCTGCGCCAGGCGCTTGCCGGCAGCGGCAGCGCCGGCGGCGGGAAGTTCGTGATCAACGGCCTGGACCTGAACAGCATCAGCGCGCAGATGTCACCGGCCGAACAGCAACATCTGGTCGACCTGCTCGGCATCGGCGCGTTCAGTGCCATGTTCTGGCCGATGGCGGTGCTGGGCTTCGTGGTCTTTTTCTACTGCCTTGGCGCCCTCTACGACGACCGCAAGGATCGCAGCGTGCTGTTCTGGAAGTCGCTGCCGGTGTCCGACCGTGACACCGTCCTGTCCAAGTTGCTGGCCGCGCTGGTGCTGGCCCCGGTGCTGGCCACCGGCATTGCAATCGTCGCCATGATCGCGCAGATGCTGATTACCAGCGTGTTCATCCTGATCCACCACGGCAATCCGCTGGCCCTGGTCTGGAGCCCGCGGGTGCTGCTCGGCAACGTCGGGATCGTGCTGGCCGCGCTGCCGCTGTACGCCCTGTGGGCGCTGCCCAGCGCCGGCTGGCTGCTGCTGTGCTCGGCCTGGGCCAAGACCAAGCCGTTCCTGTGGGCGATTGCATTGCCGGTGGTGGCCGGCGGCGTCCTCAGCTGGCTGGACTACGGCAGCAGCTTCGACCTGCACAGCAAATGGTTCTGGAAGAACGTGGTGGCGCACCTGCTGGGCGGCGTGTTCCCCGCGTCCTGGGCCAGCGCGATGAATCCGGCCATGTTCCGGGGTGCGGCAGCGGGGGAGATGGGCTACGCCGGCATCCTGCAAGCCATGTCCAGCGTCCTTTCATCGCCGCAGCTGTGGCTCGGCGCCGGCGTCGGCATCGCCATGATCACCGCCGCCATCCGCCTGCGCCGCTGGCGCGACGAAGGCTGACCCTTCCCCGCCGACCCGGAGACTGCAATGAATGTCATTCGCCCCATGGCCCTTGCCCTGCTCGCCTCGGTATCTCTGGCCGCCTGTAGCCGACCAACGCCAGCACCGGCACCGGCAACGCCCCCCGTGGCATCGCCGACCCCGACCGCAGCCCCGGCTCCGGCCACCCAGCCCGCGGTCGGCAGCGTGCCGGCTCAGGCCAGCAGCGATTCGGGCCTCGGCGTGATCGGCCAGCAGGTCGATCAGGCCTTCGCCCAGGCCAGCCGCACCATGCGTTCGTCCAATATCAGCCTCAACAACGGCTTCGATATCCAGGTGGGCGGCAAGCAGATCAACGGCCGCGCCGGCGGCCTGCCCAAGGCGGAAATCACGCCCGCGGGCGACCTGTTGATCGACGGCAAGCCGGTTGCGATCACGCCGGCCCAGCGCCAGCAATTGCTGGCCTACCGGGAGCGGGTGTTTGCCGTGGCCGATGCCGGGATGAACGTCGGCGCGCGCGGGGTGGACATCGCCGGCAGCGCGGTGCTCGGGATTCCGGGCCTGATCTTCGGTGGCGACAATGCGCGCCAGGCCTACGAGGCGCGCATGAAGGCCGAAGGCGAGAAGATCGAAGCCGCGGCGCGCGGGTTGTGCGAACTGTTGCCACCGATGCACGCCAGCCAGCAGCAACTGGCCGCCTCCCTGCCCGCGTTCCGGCCCTATGCCACGATGACGCAGGTCGATGTCGACGAGTGCATCAAGGACTCGAAGGTGGGATCGGTCGATTCCCGCACCGGCTTGGGCCGTGTGGACAACGAGGGCAGCACCGACTGATCAGAGCGACGGCGCACGCGGCGCGGCCTCGACCTCGCACGAGCTTCCCGAAACCACGCCGGGCGCATCAGAGGCGTTCCAGCGCGAACCCGCTGCCGCGCGCCAGAACCTCGAACCCCGGGAAGGACGTGGCCACGTTGGCCACATCGAGGATGTCCACCTGGCCCGCGGCCATCTGCGCCGCCACCGCGAAGGCCATCGCGATGCGGTGGTCGCCGTGGCTGTCGACGCTGCCGCCTTGCAGCACGCCAGGATGGATCGTCGCGCCATCCGCGGTTTCATCGACGCCAATGCCCAGCGTTCGCAGCCCGGCGGCCATCACCCCGATGCGGTCCGACTCCTTCACCCGCAGTTCGGCGGCACCGCGCACCACGGTCGGGCCGTCGGCGCAGGCAGCGGCGATGAACAGCGCCGGAAATTCGTCGATCATGTCCGGCACCAGCGCTTCCGGTACTTCGATCCCGCGCAGCGGCGCGTGCCGCACCACCAGATCGGCCACCGGCTCGCCGCCCTGAACGGATGCGTTCTCTTCGTGGATGTCCGCGCCCATCGCCCGCAGTGCCGCCAGCAGCCCGGTCCGGCGCGGATTCAGGCCCACCTGCAGCAGTCGCAGTTCGGAACCCGGCACGATGCTGGCTGCGACCAGGAAGAATGCCGCCGAGGAAAAATCCGCCGGCACCGAAACCTCCGTGGCAGCGAGCCGCTGGCCGCCGCGGAGCCGGGCGTGGCCGGGTGAAAATGCGATATCAACGCCGAATGCGGAAAGCATCCGCTCGGTGTAATCCCGGGTCGGGTGCGGTTCGCGCACCACGGTGTCGCCTGCGGCATACAGCCCGGCCAGCAGCAGCGCGGACTTGACCTGCGCGCTGGCGATTTCCAGCCCATGGTCGCTGCCGACCAGCGCCTGCCCGCCCCTGATCCGCAGCGGAGGCCGGCCGTCCGCGGCGGTGTCGATGCGGGCCCCCATCCGCGCCAGTGGCTCGGAGATCCGGCGCATCGGTCGCTTGCACAGGGAGGCGTCGCCGGTCAGGACCGAGTCGAACGTCTGCCCGGCCAACAGACCCGCCAGCAGCCGCATCCCGGTGCCGGAATTGCCGCAATCCAGTGCGCCCGCAGGGGCGCGCAGCCCGTCCACGCCGACGCCGTGCACGATTCGCTGCGAGGAGGACGGGGTTTCGATCCGTACCCCCAGCTTTGCGAAGATCGCCGCGGTGGCGCGGGTGTCCTCGCCTTCCAGAAATCCGTCGATCCGCGAAATTCCGTCGGCCAGCGCCGCCAGCATCACCGCCCGGTGCGAGATCGACTTGTCACCGGGAATCGCCAAGGTCCCGCGCAGCGCTGCGCCCGGCCCGGCTCGCCAGTTCTGCACCGCGCTCATGCGAGGATCGTGCCCAGCGCCACCAGCAGCCGCGCGTTTTCCTCGGCGGTACCGACGGTGATGCGCAGGCAATCGGCCAGCCCGTAGCCCGCCATCGGACGCACCACGATCCCGCGCCGGATCAGCTCCGCCTCGACGCGGGCGGTCTCGGGGCCGAACTCGACCAGCAGGAAATTGGTCTGCGAGGGCGTCACCGGCAGTCCCCAGGCGTGCAGTGCAGCCGCCAGCGCCTGCCGCTGCACCCGATTGTCTTCCAGGGCCGCGCGCAGATGCCCTTCATCACCCAGCGCGGCTTCGGCCGCGGCCAGTGCGAGCGCGTTGACGTTGAAGCTTTCGCGCACGCGCTCCATCACCGCAATGCAGTCCGGGTGGGCAAGCGCATAGCCCACCCGCGCGCCGGCAAGGCCGTAGGCCTTGCTGAAGGTGCGGGTGACGATCAGGTTCGGGTGCGCGGCCAGCAGCGGCAGCGCGCTGGCGTAATCGGCGGCATCGACATATTCGGCATAGGCCTCATCGACGACCACCAACACCCGCGCGGGAACCGCGGCCAGGAACGCGGCAAACGCCTCACCACCAAACCAGGTGCCGGTGGGATTGTTGGGATTGGCCAGATAGACCAGCTTGGTGCGCGAACTGATCGCTGCAAGCAGCGCGTCGAGATCGTGCCCGCGGGGCATCGCGTGGTCGTGCGGATTGGCGGTCGCGGCGATGAGCGTCGCACCGGTCGCCTGCGCGGCCAGCGCGTACACCGCAAACCCGAACTGCGAGGCCACCACCGCGTCATCGGGGCCGGCGAACACCTGCGCGCACTGCATCAGCAGCTCGTGCGAGCCGTTGCCGAGCACGATGTTTTCAACGCCTACGCCGTGCTGCCGCGCCAGCGCGCGTTTGAGATCGCCGCCCAGCGGGTCCGGGTACACGTGCAGGCGTTCCAGCGCGACGGCGGCGGCCTGTTTCGCGCGCGGGCTGGCGCCATACGGATTTTCGTTGGAGCCCAGCTCGACCAGGGCCTGCGCGGCCTGCCGCCGCAGCGCGACCAGATCATGCCCGGGATCGTAGGCGCGCAGGCCCCGGATGCCGGGGACCGCGAGCTGGCCGAAGTCGATCACGTGATCGCCACCGGATAGGAGCCGAGCACGCGCACCTCGTTGCCATGTTCGGCGATCTCGTCCAGGGCATCCTTGAGCGGCGCCACCTGACTATGGCCGGAGACATCGATGAAGAACGCATACTGCCATTTGTAGCCGTGCTCGGGGCGCGACTCGATCCGGTTCATGCTGATGCCGCGTCGTGCCAATGGTTCGAGCACGCCGTACAGCGCGCCGGGGCGGTCGCGGATGAACACCAGCAGGGAGGTGCGGTCATTGCCCGACGGCGGGAACATCTCGCGCCCGATCACCAGAAAGCGGGTGGTGTTGTCGGCGCGGTCCTCGATCGGCCCGGCGATTTTCTTCAGCCCGTACACCACCGCCGCCGACTCACCAGCAATGGCTGCCGCATCGTCGGCGCCGCGCGCCCGGCGCGCACCCTCGGCATTGCTCGACACCGGAATCTTTTCCGCCTTCGCCAGATGCTTGCGCAGCCAGCCGCTGCACTGGCCCAGCGTCTGCGGATGCGCGAACACGCGCTCCACGTCCTCGATGTGGCCGCCGCGCGATTGCAGGTACTGGTGGATCTGCAACTCGATTTCGCCGCAGATCCGCAGCGGCGAGCTCAGGAACATGTCCAGCGTCACCTGGATCGTGCCCTGCCCGGAATTCTCCACCGGCACCACGCCGAAATCCGCGCTGCCCGAGGCCACTTCGGCGAACACTTCCTCGATGCTGCCCATCGGCAGCCCGTGCGCCGAGTGGCCGAAATGCTTGTACACCGCCTGCTGGCTGAAGGTGCCCTCGGGCCCGAGATAGCCGATCTTCAGCGGCTCCTGCTGGGCCAGGCAGGCCGACATGATCTCGCGGAACAGCCGCACCAGTTCCTCGTCCGAGAGCGGGCCGTCGTTGCGGTCCACCACCTGCCGCAGCACCTGCGCCTCGCGCTCGGGGCGGTAGTAATCGACCGCCGCCGCCAGCTTGCCCTTGGCCTTGCCGACCTGGTGCGCCCAGTGCGCGCGATCGGCGATGAGCTGCTGGATCTGGCGATCGATGCCATCGATTTGCGCGCGCACCTGCGACAGGTCGGGCTTTTTCTGGTCGCCGCTTGCTTGCGGATTGGCGCCAGCCGACGTGGTCTCGATGGCAGCGCTTCTGGCACTCCGCTTGCGCGGGGACGGCGCCGCGCCCGGTTTTTGCTCGTCACTCCCGCGCAAGCGGGAGTCCATGGACGTTTCCTCACCAGGGCCAGTGCCCTTGGATTCACGACGTCCAGCGTCGTGAAAAGCGGCCCGCTTGCGCGGAGACGACGGCTTCACGACTTTCAACGACTCGTCTTTTTTCCTAGCCATGACGCTTTTGGAACTCCTGCATGAAATCGACCAATGCCTGCACCCCGGATTCCGGCAGCGCGTTGTACAGCGAGGCCCGCATTCCACCCAGCACGCGGTGGCCCTTGAGCCCGATCAGGCCGGCCTGCTTCGCCTCGGCGACGAACACCGGATCCAGCGCGGGGTCGTGGACGAAGAACGGCACGTTCATCCGCGACCGCGCGCGTGCCGCCACCTCGTTGCGGTAGTAACCGCCGGAGCCGTCGATCGCGGCGTACAGCAAGGCCGCCTTGCGCGCATTGCGATTGGCGAATTCGGCCACCCCGCCCTCATCGCGCATCCAGCGCAGGCACAGCCCGAGCAGGTACCAGTTCCAGGTCGGCGGGGTGTTGAGCATGGAGCCGGCCTTGGCCTGGGCGCGGTAGTCGAGGATCGGCGCGCGCGGCTGGCCGGCGCGTTCGAGCAGATCGCGGCGCACGATCAACACGGTGATGCCGGCCGGGCCGAGGTTCTTCTGCGCACCGGCGTAAACGACCCCGAAGCGGCTGATGTCCAGCGGCTCGGAGGCGATCGACGAGCTGAAATCCGCGATCACCGGCGCGCTGCCGAACTCCGGCAGCTGGCGCCATTCCACCCCGTGGATGGTCTCGTTCGCGGTCAGGTGGACGTAGGCCGCCTCCGGCGAGAGTCGCCATTCGCTGCGCTCGGGCAGATCGCGAAACCCGCCGTCTTCGCTGCTCGCGGCAATCCGCGCATCGATCACGGGCGCCGCCTGCCGCAGCGCGGTCTGCCCCCAGTGTCCGCTCACCACGTAGTCGGCGGCCTGCCCCGGCGCGGCGAAGTTGAGCGGCAGCAGCGCCTGCACCGTGGTCGCCCCGCCGCTGGTGAACAGCACCGCATATTCGTCCGGGACCGTCAGCAGCGCGCGCAGGTCGGCCTCGGCGCGCTGCGCCAGCGCCATGAAGTCGGCGCCGCGATGGCTGATTTCGAGCACCGAGGCGCCGCAGCCGCGGTAGTCCAGCAGCTCGTCCTGCGCCTGCTGCAACACCGCTTCGGGCAAGGTGGCCGGACCTGGACTGAAGTTGAAGGCGCGCGTCATGGACATTTCCGGCGGTCGGATTCCGCCAGTATGCCGCAGCGCAGCACGGCCGCATGGGCCGAAGGCCATGCTCGATCAATGACCGGCGGCTATCGGCCTAGAACTTTTCCGTCAGCACGCGGCGGATCTCGCTTTCGATCGGCTCCTTGAACATTGCCGCGAAAAACCCGAGCTTGGCCTGTACGTGCAGTTCGTCCGCGCCCAGCGCAATCTGCCCATCCACGCCGGGGCGCGAGAAGTTCAGCACATCGCCCTCCCAGGTGTAGTCGATCCCGAACCGCTCCGCGAGCTTGACGGCCACCTCGTCGACGGCCTTTTTTGCCTTGGCCCGGGACAGGGAATGGGCGTGCCGGATATCGATGCGGGACATGCGTGGCCAAGGCTCCGAAAGAATTGCGTCGGGGACCGCGGCAGCCGCGGCGTGGTCGGGGTTTGGCCCATGCTAGCAGCCTGCCGCGTTGTTGAAACGGGGCCTTCCGTCTTCCACACCCGTGCGCGGGCCACGCGCCATGCCGGCTCAACCTGCTAGATTGCGCGACGATGAAGCATCCGTTCCTGCGATTTTGTGACGACAGTCGGCCCGACCTTGCGCTGGAGGCCGGCGTGCTGGCCTTCGGTCGCGATGGCGCGGGCCAGCTCGCCCCGATTGACGCCCAATCGCCTTGGCTGCTGCAGCTGAGCAATGACCGCCGCGGGATCTGGCTGACGGTCGCCGAGCCGCTGCGCGGCGTCCATGTCAACGGCCGCCCGATCCAGCAGCTGGCCATGCTGCGGGCCGGCGACTGCATCCACGTGGCCGGGCGCAAGCTGCTGCTGCTGGCCGAAGTGGACTCGCGGCCGGCGACCGAAATCGCCCCGCCGCAGGACCCGGCCGCCAGCGTGCGCCTGGTTCTGCGCGGCGTCGGTGGCCGCCACCACGGCCGCAGCATCAGCCTCGACCGGCCCTGCCGGATCGGCAGCGCCGGCGACGCCGAGCTGCGGATCGAAGGCCACGGCATCCTGCCGCAGCACGCCCTGGTCGAGGTCGACAACGGGCAAGTCCTGCTGCACGCGCAGGCGGACACGGTGCAGGTCAACGGCCGGACGGTGCGCGAGGCCGTGCTCCTCGGCGGCGACCAGCTCGCGTTCAGCCCGCAGCACCGCTTCGTGCTGGAAGCCCCGCCCGCGCCGGTGCCCCTGCCGCACCGGGACGCACGGGACCTCGATGCTGCACCCGCGCCGCCGCCGCGCGGCTGGGCCAGCCGGGTCCCGTGGCTGCTGGTGGCCGCGGCCCTGCTGGCGGTCGGCCTGTCGGCGCTGCTTGTCTTCGGTCCTCGCTGACGCGCACGACGCGACCGCGCCGCCTCCGCTACACTCGCCAGGTCAGCACACAAGGCAGGCGCATGCTTTCGATCCACACGGCGCGCGATCCGGGACCCAAACAACGCCATCCGCGGATTGGTCTGGCGATCGCCGGCGGCGGGCCGGTCGGGGCGATGTACGAACTGGGCGTGCTGCGTGCGCTCGAGGAAGCCTGCGACGGCCTTGAACTCACCCGGCTGGATGGCTACGTCGGGGTCAGTTCCGGCGCCTTCTTCGCCGCCGGCCTGGCCAACCGCATGGACACCGCGGAGCTGTGCCGGATCTTCCTGAAGGGCGAATGCACCGATGCGTCCTTCTCGCCGGAGATCTTCCTGCAACCGGCATTTCGCGAATACCTCAAACGCGCGGCGGCAGCGCCCCGGCAAGGCCTGCGCCTGCTCCACGACCTGGTGACGCCGGATACCGGCTCGCGCTGGTCGGAGCTGCTCAATCGGCTTGGCGGACTGATTCCGACCGGATTGTTCGACAACGCCCCGATCGAGCGCTTCCTGCGCGAGCTGTTTTCGCACAAGGGCCGCAGCAACGACTTCCGCAAGCTCAAGCGGCCGCTGTTCGTGATCGCGGTTGACCTGGACAGCAGCGAAACCACCTGCTTCGGCGGGCCGGGCTGGGACGACGTGCCGATTTCCAGTGCCGTGCAGGCCAGCTCGGCCCTGCCCGGCCTGTACCCGCCGGTCGAACTGCGCGGACGCAACTTCGTCGATGGTGCGCTGCGCCGCACGATGCACGCTTCCATCCTGCTCGAGCGCGACGTCGACCTGTTGATCGGCATCAATCCGCTGGTGCCGTTCAATCCGACCCGCGAAGCCGGCCAGACCCGCTACGGCGACCGCCAGATCGCCCAGGCCGGGCTGCCGGGCGTGCTGTCGCAAACCCTGCGCACCATGCTGCAATCGCGGATGCAGGTCGGTCTGGCCCGCTATCCGCAGCAGTACCCGCACATCAACCAGGTCGTGTTCGAGCCCAACGCGATCGATCGCGAACTGTTCTACACCAACATCTTCAGCTTTTCGGCGCGGCAGCGAATTTCCCAGCTCGGCTATCGCAACACCCTCGACGACTTGCGCAACCGGCGTGAACTTCTGGAACCGCTGCTGGCGCGGCACGGCATCGGCCTGCGTGAGGAGGTGCTGGCCGATCACGGCCGCGTCCTGCTCGATGCCCTGCCCGCCGGCGTGCGCCGGACCGAGACGACCGCCCGGCTCGCCCGCAACCTGGACGACATCGAACACCTGCTGCAGCGCGTGGTGTGAAAGCTCTAGACGGACGGCGGATTCTTGGCCGCAATCCATCCAACCAACAACGCGTCACGCGACGCAGGGAAACCGTCATGGCCAAGCTCAAGAAGTCCGCCAGCAAGCACTCGTCCGGCGCCAAAACCTCCGCACCGAAGTCCGACGCACCGCGCATGAACCGCTCGATCACCGAATCCGCGCAACAGATCTGGCTGGCCGGCATGGGCGCCTTCAACCGCGCCCAGGCCGAAGGTGGCCGCCTGTTCGAAAGCCTGGTCCGCGACGGCCTGTCGCTGGAGCAGACCGCGCGCCGCTTCGCCGGCAGCCGGGTGACGGGCGTCAAGGGTGCGGTCGAAGGCCGCGTCGGCCAGGCCAAGGAGCGCGCCGCCGACACTTGGGACAAGCTGGAGAAGGTGTTCGAAGAGCGCGTCCAGCGGGCGCTGGTCAAGCTGGGCGTCCCCGGCCGCGACGACCTCAACGCCTTGACCGAGCGCGTCGAGCGCCTGACCACCGCCCTGCACAAGCTCGGTGCCGCGCCGACTGCCGGCAGTGCAAGGAAAGCCGCCAGACCGGCGCGTCCGGCTGCCGCGAAAAAGGCCGGCGGCAAGGCCGCGCCGATCAAGAAAGCAGCC
Organism: Thermomonas sp.; assembly: GCF_023953935.1. Lineage (GTDB taxonomy): Bacteria > Pseudomonadota > Gammaproteobacteria > Xanthomonadales > Xanthomonadaceae > Thermomonas. Next base: position 81,036 of record NZ_JAMLIW010000008.1, read on the forward strand.
AAGTCCCGCAAGCCTGCTGCGAAGAAGACCAAATCGGGCGCGGCCAACCCGGCGGCGTGAAGGATGCCGTCGGCCGCGAGGTCGACCGATCCCGACCTGACACTGGCTATCCGGGCCATGTCCGACGCCTGCACGCCAGGCGTCCCTCGCCCGTCACGGCCTCGTCATTCGAACGGCAATGCCGGAAATCTGCTGCCATGGATGGCCGGCCGCGGGTGATTCACGCAAGTGGTTGATCCGCGTGCATCCCAAGTCCCGCCAGTCCGCCTCTGCTGCGCTCCCCCTCCCGCGACTGATCGGACTGGCGGGCATCATTCCAAGGCCTCGCAGGCTGCCCAAGAACGCGTGCGGCGCGCTATAGTTGCGCCCAGCTCACAGCAAGCGCACAACGCATGATTCCTTTCTTGATCGCACTGGTTGTTTTTGCCGGCGTCGGCGCAGGCTTGACCGTTTGGCTGCGGGGCAAGGGCGGCGTGCCGCAGGCCGAGCCGACGCGGCGCGGTGCAGAGCAACTTGCCCAGCTGCGCTGGCGCGATTTCGCCCGGCTGGTGCTGCAGGCCATGCACGGCCGCGGCTACCGCCCGGTGATCGGGCCGGACGATCCGCCCGACGGCATCCCCAGCGACGGCAGTGACATCCTGCTTGAACGCGGTGGGGAACGCGCGCTGCTCTCCTGCCAGTACGGCACCGGCGCCACGGTCGCGCCACAGGTCGTGGCAGCTGCCGCAACCAAGGCCTCCCTGCGCGGCGCCAGCCGGGTGATCGTGGTGACCCCGGGCCGTTTCGAAGGCGGCGTCAGCGATGTAGTCGCCCAGCATCAGGTCGAGCTGATCGACGGCGAGACCCTGTGGCCGGAAGTGCGCCCCTACGTCGCCCATCCCGAAGACCCGGTGTCAAATACACCGCCGCCGGCCGCGATTGCGCCCAAATCCCTGGCCTTTGCCTGGCTCGGTGCGGCGCTGGCCGGCGGATTGGCCTTCGTGGTCGTGGATGGGCTCATGCCTGCCACCACCGACAGCGGAGCCACCGTCGCTGCCCCTGCAGCGGCTTCCGCGCCAGTGGCGCAGCCCCCCAAGCCCGCTGCGGCGCCCCAGGACGAACGTCCCGCCATCCCCGGCGTTCCCACCGATACCCGCGAACTCGACCAGCGCCGCAAGGAGGCTGCCAATGCGGTGGCCACGCTGTTTGGCGTCAGCCGCGCCCTGTGGTCCAGCCAGTCGACCCTGATGGTCTATCTGTCCTCGGAAAACGCGGATCCGATCAACGACATCTGCCCGCTGCTCGAACAGTACCCGGAACTGGCGGCCTCGCGCATCCAGCTGCAGCCGCCGGACGGCAGCGACAAACCGGTGCGCTTCACCCACTGCCGGGCCTATTGAGCCACCTGATCCACGATTCGGTCAGCGTCGGGACTCGCAGCTGACCGGATCGATTCAATCAGCGCCGAAGCCGCTACCCGACGCGGGTCATTCGATCTGTTCACGCGCCCATGCCGCGTCCAGGGTCTCCATCGCGTCCAGCGGCTTGCATTTGGCGGCTTTCTCGTAGGCCTCGGCGGCGGCGTCCTCGTTGCGGCGCGCATCCAGCAACAGCAGCAGGTTGCCATGCTCGACATGGGCAATCGGCGAGGCGGGCGTGAGTTTGAGCGCCTCGCGAATATGCTTCTCGGCTTCGGAGGCCTTGGCGCCATAGGTCAGCCCGCCGATCATCGCACCGATCTTGCCGACGATCTCGGCGTGGTACAGCGCCAGTGCCGTATGCGCCTCGGCGTGCTTGGGCGCCAACGCCAGTGCCGCATCCAGCGAGGTACGCACCTTGCCCGCGATCCCCAGCTTGAGCGCTTTGGCGATCGAAATGCCCTGGCTGTAGCGGCCCAGCGCGAAGGCGTGGCGATAGTGGCTGTTGGCCTCATCCGGCAAAGCCTTGATCGCCGCCTCGGCCAGCTTGCCGGCCTGCTCGTAGCGGCGCAGGCGCTCGTCTTCGTCTTCCACCAGATAGGTTGAATGGATTCCCACTGCCTTCACCGCCACCGATGCACCGACCGGGCCCAGGGCTGCGCCGGCTTCATGCGCCTGCTGGAAGTCGCCGCGATGGAAGGCGCGCCAAGCGTCCTGCAAGGCCGTCGCCAGCGCCTCCGCGTCGAGCTTGGGCGCGAGCTTGCCGGCGGCCTTGAGCAATGCTGCAGCGTGCTTGGCATCCGGAAACGGCTCACAGTCACCGGCGTGCAATTTCGGCCAGGCTTTCTTCAGCGCATCGCCCGCGTACTGGAAGGCCTTGGCGTCATGCGGGAACGCAGCCCAGGCGGGAGATTTCTTCGCGGCCATGTCGATCAGCTCCAGAGTCCGGTGTGGATGGGAGCATCGGGCCAGTCGGCCGCGATGGCAAGTGCGCCGGTAGTGTGATTGCTCCACACGACGGCGCGACCATGGTCATAGTCACCCAGACCACGGAGAGCACCATGGCCGCCCGCAAGTCCAGCAAGTCCCGCGCCCAGCGCGCCGAAGCCCTCGACCTCAATCCGCGTCATCTGTGGCTGGCCGCGCTCGGCGCCGCCGTCGCCGCACGCCGCGGTGCGGCCGGCGTTGCCCACGAGGCCGGCCTGCGCACCCGGATTGCCGCCGCCGACGCCCGCTACGCGCTGCGCAATCTCGATGCCAACACCCGCGCCGGCATCGAAAGCCTGAGCGACCGCATCCAGCCGTTCCTGTGCCCGATCGGCCGCACCGTGCAGGCCGGCATCGCGCCGCTTGCGCAGCGGGTTGGCCTCAGCCTCGGCCCGCAGCACGCCGCCCGCCGCAAGGCGGACAAGCCCGCAAAGACGAGCGCCCGGCGCAGCCCGGCCCGCACGTCGGGCACGGCCAAGCGCGCGGGCCGCAAGACCGCTCGGGCTGTGGGCTGATCGTCACGCCGGCAGCGCCGGGACGTTCGGTGCTGCCGGCAGTTGTCCCCGATTCATGCCACATCGCGGCGGCGCGAAATCCGATGTCGTCTCAATCGCGATAGGCACCGGTCAGCGTATTGAGGTGCAGCCGTTCGGCATCGCGCAGGAATGGCGCGATTGAAAGCATGACCTGGACGATGCCATCGCGAATCGACTTGCGTTCGTCGTGCTCGCCGCGCGCCGAGGCGTAGTTCAGCCAGAAGGTCGCGATCACCAGGATATTGGTGGACGCGGCATCGAGTTCCGCGGCCGAGGCGCGCATGATCTCGGCGCGCTGGAGCCCGCGCAGCACGGTTCGGGCGCGCTCGTCGGCGCGCTTGAGGATGCGCGCGAAGCGCATCCGCAGGCGCCGGTTGCGGGTCAGGATGTCGACCAGATCGCGATACAGGAAGCGGTAATCCCAGATGCACTCGAACACCAGGTGCAGCTGCAGCCAGATGTCCTCCAGCCCCGGCAGCCGCCCCTCGGGCGCCGCCAGCGCCGCATCCATCCGCGCCTCGTAGCCGGCGAACAGCTGCTCGATGATGTCGTCCTTGTTGCGGAAGTGGTAGTACAGGTTGCCCGGGCTGATTTCCAGCTCGTCGGCGATGTGGTTGGTGGTGACGTTTGGCTCGCCCTGCGCGTTGAACATCGCAAGCGAAGCATCGAGGATGCGCTGGCGGGTTTGCCTGGCCACGAATGATCCCGATCAGGCCGTGAGTTTTTTCACCAGATCGATGTACTTCTGCATCGCCTGCGCCTGATCGGTGCCCGCAAGCTTGCTCCAGGCCTCGTACTTGGCGGTGGCCACGAAGTCGAAGAAGCCCGGCTTGGGGCCGCTGACATCACCCTCGCTGCCCTGCTTGTACAGCGCGTACAGGCGCAGCAGAGTGTCGTTGTCGGGCTTTTCCTTGAGCCCCTTGATGGCGACCGCCGCCTGTTCGAACGCGGCCTTGAGATCGGCCATGGCACACCTCCTCGGCTTGGATGCAGGCATGACAACACGCACCGGCGCAAGGGTCAATACGGGGGAGCATTGTCGCGCGGCCGAAGGTCTGGCAACGTAGGCACCACGGCGTGCATCGATATCCACTCAACATGGGCAGGGACTGGGCATGAGCTATTTCGTCACCGGCGGCACCGGCTTCATCGGTCGGCATCTGATCGACCTCCTCCTCAAGCGCAAAGGCACCATCCACGTGCTGGTGCGCAAGGAATCGATGAAGAAATTCACCGCGCTGGCGAAGAGGCAGGGCTGGGACGGCAAGCGCGTCGTGGCGGTGGCCGGCGACATGACCGCGCCGCGCTGCGGGTTGAGTGCCGCGCAGGTGCGCAGCCTCGGTGGCGGCAAGATCAAGCATTTCTTCCACCTGGCCGCGATCTACGACATGGCGGCGGATGCCGAATCGCAGCGGGCGGCCAATGTCGATGGCACCCAGCACGCGCTGGACCTCGCCGCCGCGCTCAAGGCCGGCTGCTTCCACCACGCCAGCTCGATCGCCGCGGCCGGCATGTATCCGGGCGTGTTCCGCGAAGACATGTTCGACGAGGCCGAGGGGCTGAACAATCCCTACCTGCGCACCAAGCACGATTCCGAAGGCCTGGTGCGCGCCGAAAAGCGGGTCAAGTGGCGGATCTACCGGCCGGGCATGGTGGTCGGCCATTCGCAGACCGGCGAGATCGACAAGATCGACGGCCCGTACTATTTCTTCACCTTCCTCAAGAAGCTGCGCGAAATGCTGCCGCAGTGGATGCCCACGCTGGGCATCGAAGGTGGCCGCATCAATCTGGTTCCGGTCGATTTCGTCGCCGCGGCGATGGATCACATCGCCCACAAGCCGCGCCTCGACGGCCACTGCTTCCACCTCACCGATCCCGATCCGATGCGCGCCGGCGAAGTCCTCAATACCTTCGCCCGCGCCGGCCACGCGCCGGAAATGACCATGCGCATCGACGCGCGCATGTTCGCGTTCCTGCCCGGTGGCGTGCGTGCCGCGATCGGTGGGCTGCCGCCGGTGCGGCGCTTCGTCGGCATGCTGCTGCGCGATTTCCGCATCCCGAAGGACGTGCTCGGCTTCATCACCTACCCCACCCGCTTCGACAACCGCGAGGCCGAACGTGCGCTCAAAGGCAGCGGCATTGCGGTGCCGCCGCTGGAATCCTACGCATGGCGGCTGTGGGATTACTGGGAACGCCACCTCGACCCGGATCTGTTCATCGACCACTCGCTCAAGGGCAAGGTGCGCGGCAAGGTGGTGGTGATCACCGGCGGCTCCTCCGGCATTGGCCTGTCCACCGCGCAGAAAGTGGCGGCGGCGGGTGCCATCACCGTCATCGTCGCCCGCCGCGAGGATGAATTGTTCGCCGCGCGCGATGCCATGATCGCCGCCGGCGGCAAGGTGTTCGCCTACACCGCAGATCTGGCCGACATGGCCGACTGCGACCGCCTGGTGGCGACCGTGCTGGAAAAGCACGGCCACGTCGACGTGCTGGTCAACAACGCCGGGCGCTCGATCCGGCGCTCGATCGCGCTCAGCTTCGACCGCTTCCACGATTTCGAGCGCACCATGCAGCTCAACTACTTCGGCAGCCTGCGCCTGATCATGGGCTTCATGCCGAAGATGATCGAGCGCCGCAAGGGCCACATCATCAACATCAGCTCGATTGGCGTGCTGGCCAACTCGCCGCGGTTCTCCGCCTACGTGGCGTCGAAGGCGGCGCTGGATGCCTTCAGCCGCTGCGCGCAGGGCGAGCTGTCGGGCAAGCATATCGCCTTCACCACCATCAACATGCCGCTGGTGAAGACGCCGATGATCGCGCCGACCAAGATGTACGACAGCGTGCCGACCCTGACTCCGGACGAGGCCGCCGACCTGGTGGTCAAGGGGATCATCGAGCGTCCCAGCCGGATCGCCACGCGCCTCGGCATCTTCTCGGCGTTGATCAACGCGGTGGCGCCGAAGGCCTACGAGGTGGTGATGAGCACCGCCTTCGAACTGTTCCCGGATTCCTCGGCCGCCAAGGGCGAAGGCAAGGATGCGGCGCCCAGCCAGGAGCAGATCGCGTTCGCGGCGTTGATGCGCGGGGTGCACTGGTAGCGAGCGGCCGGGTCGGGAGTTGCCCGCTGCAGAATGCAACGCGTCGCGGGTCGCCCGGTCGGGTTCGTACGGCGCGGGCCGCGATGCGTCGCGGACCACACGATCGCTAAATGCATGGCGCGGGCTGTGATGCGTCGCGGGTCACCCGGTCGGGTTCGCCGCTCAAGCTATGCGTCCAGCTTCGATTCGCGGCCGCAGGCCATCCATGGCCTGCTCGAACCCGACCGGGCAACCCGCGACCTGTAGGCTCTCGCGTTCTGCGGTCTGAAACCGCGGTTTCAGGGGCGGCCATCGCTTCAGGATCTTGAACCGCAAACAAAACCTGACGTGCTGCACAGAAGCCCCAAGGTCGCCTGCCTGCGTGATCGGTCCGAGCGGGCCAAGGATGGCCCGCGGCCGCGCATCGGAGCAGGAAGCGCAGCTTGCGCGGCGGGCCGATCACGCAGGCAGGCGACCGGCGCGGACGCAAGCGCGAACCGACTGTCAGAACGAACAACCACAGGCAGGATCGTCTGCTTGCGCGGCGGGCCGGGCACGCAGGCAGGCAGGCGGCCGGCACAGACGCAAGCAAGACTCCGGAAGGCCCCGTATCACGGCCGCGCTGCCGCGCGCGCGCGTTCGGCCATGTCGCGCTGGTAGTCGGCCATCCAGGGCAGATCGCGCAGCACCCGCGAATGCGGATCGATGGTGTAGCTTTCGCCCGCGGCAATCGTCACCGCACCGCGACCGCCGGCCATCGGCACATCGACCACATGATCGCCAACGCGGACTTGCACCGGCATCGGGAACGGCTTGTCGCCCTCGGTTTTCCAGCGCAGGGAAAGCGTGCTGCCATCCCGTTCCGCCAGCAGTTGCGGCAATTGAATCGACCGCAGATACACGTCGAAGAACCAGCCGTAGTCCTTGCCGGTGACGCGGTTGACGATCGCGATGAAATCGTCGGTCGAGGCAAAGCGCGGGTGGAAATTACCCGGGCGGGGGGTATCGGTGCCGTAGACCAGTTCGCGGGTGGCGCGCAGGAACGCGGCATCGCCGATCAGGCCGCGCAGGGTGTGCAGCATCAATGCGCCCTTGTAATAGACGTCGTTGCCGGGGCCGCGGCCGGCATCGGACACATCCTTTTCGGTCATCGTGCGGCCCGCCACGATGGGATGCCGCAGCATCAGCACCGAGCGCATCTTCATCAGCGCCGCCATGTATTCCATGTCGCCGCGCAACCATTGCAGGTACAGCGGTTGCATGTAGGTGCCAAATCCCTCGTGCAGCCAGAAATCGTCCCAATCGACATTGGTGAGCTGGTTGCCGAACCACTCGTGCGCGAACTCATGTTGCAGCAGCCAGTCGTAGCCGGTCTCGGATTTGCGGTAATCGTTGCCGTAGGCGTTGACGGTCTGGTGCTCCATGCCCAGATACGGCGTTTCGACCACGCCCATCTTTTCATCGGCGAACGGATACGGACCGATGGTTTCCTCGAAGAAATCCAGCATGGGCGCGAACTCGGCGAACAGGCCCTCGGCCTTCTGGCGGTGGCCCTTCAAGTACCAGTAGCGCAGCGGGATGACGTTGCCGAAACGGCTGCGGTAGTCGGCTTCCAGCAGCTCATAGGGGCCGACGTTGAGCGTGATCGCGTAGGTGTCCGGCATGCGCGCGCGCCAACGGTAGGTGCGCCAGCCATCGCGTTCTTCCATTCCTTCGGCCACCCCGTTGCCCACCGCCACCAGAGGGGACGGCACCGTGACCCGTTCGATCACTTCCAGTGGCTTGGCCATCGGATGGTCGATGCAGGGCCACAGCAGGTCGCAGCCCTCGCCCTGCACTGCCGTGGCCACCCAGGGCTCGCCGGTTGGCGCAGTGGCCCAGACGATGCCGCCGTCCCAGGGCGCCTTTTTCGCGACGTGCGGATGTCCGCCATAGGCGATGCGCAGCGTGGCCTGCGCGCCGGCGGCCAGCGGTCGCGGGAGTTCGACCGTCATCCGCCCTTCCGGGTTGCTCCAGCGCGCCGGCATGCCGTCCACCGTCACCGAAACAATCGCGTAGTTGCGATCGAGATCGACGACCAGCCGCGCAACCGGGCGATCCGCGCGCAGGTGCAAACTGGCATCACCGTCCAGTCGCTGACGCGATGGATCCACCCTGAAAGCGAGATCGGCCAGGGTAATGGTAGTCGCCAGCTGCTCGGGCGTGCGTGGGAGTCCCGTTGCCGCGGTGGTGGCGGTCAGCGCGGGTTGAGTGACGCCTGGATCGGCTTGACTGGCCTGTCCGGCCTGAACGGAAAGCAACGGCGCACACAGCGCCAACGTCAGCAAGCAACGCGGAACCCGGGACATTGGTGGCACCTCCGAAGCGCCAGTTTGCTTGCATTGCGCAGGATTGCGCGTGTCGATCGTCACCCGTGCCGCGGTCTCAAAACTGAATGGGAGCTTGCAAAATGCGGGCAGACCGGCAACTCTCAGCTTTGATTCATTCTTGCAATTGTCAACTGCACGCGAAGGGCGCGAATGGTTTGCGTCCCCGGGGAGAAAGACAGATGAGCCGCACACCCGCCACCCGCAGCCTCACGGTCACTTTGCTGGGCGCAATGCTTGCCTTCGGCAGCGTTTCCTCGGCTTTCGCGCAGCAGGATCAAGGCCAGAACCATCGCCAGCGCCGCGCCGATCGCCAGCAGCGTTCGGATGACGCGAATTCCGACTCAAACGCGAGCCGCTCCGGCGACCGCGGGCAAGCACGCGACTCCAACCAGGGGATTCGCGTTGGCGAGCCTTCGCCATCCAGCAATGTCCGCAGCGAGCGCGCCGAACCGCCGCGCCAGATGCCGCAGCGCGAGGATCGTCCCGTCTTCCAGCGTCAGGACCGTCCGAATCGCGACACCGCGGACTATCCGCGCCCGGACCGCTCCAGCCGCGATGCGCCGATCTTCCAGCGCCAGGACCGCCCGAACCGCGACACCACCGACAGCCCGCGCCCGGACCGCTCCAACCGCGATGCGCCGATCTTCCAGCGCCAGGAGCGTCCGAACCGTGACACCACGCGAAATCAGCGCCCGGATCGTCCCAACCGCGATGCGCCGATCTTCCAGCGGCAGGATCGCCCGAACCGCGACACCACGAGCAATCAGCGCCCGGATCGCCCCAACCGCGGCACGCCGATCGTCCCGCGCAGGGAGCGTCCGGATCGGCAACCCGCTCCGCGCGTGGACGTGCGCTCGGAAATGCGCGCCGGTCGCAGCGAATACACCCTCCCGCCGGCACGCGTGGAACGCGGGCAGACGCGCATCGACCGCAGCCACCAGGAACTGCGCATCAACCAGCAGCGCCAGCAGTACACCCAGTGGCAGCGCCAGCAGTCGTGGCACCGAGACCAGTACAACCGCTACAACCATGATCTGGACCGCCACAATCGCCACAATGCATCGCGCTTCTACCGCGACTACTGGCGGCGCTGGCTGGCGATGCAGCTGCGCTGGCGCAACCAGAACAACAATTACTACTACAACAACGCCTTCTACTACAGCCCGTACAACTACCGCTACAACTACGGCGGCAACTATTACTACACCAACAGCTACGGCGTGAGCTTCCTGCAGCAGGCCATCCGCGACGGCTATCAGGAAGGCTGGCGCGCCGGACGTGCCGACCGCGCTGACCGCTGGCGCTTCGACTACCGAGGCAGCTACGGCTACATGGATGGCAGCTACGGCTACTACGGCTACTACACCGACCTCGGGACCTACCAGTACTACTTCCGCCAGGGCTTCGAGCGCGGCTACCGTGACGGCTACTACCAGCGTTACCAGTACGGCCGCTACGACAACGGTTCGGCGATGATCCTGCCGGCGATCCTTTCGGCGATCTTCACCGCGGCGCTGTACTGAGTTCGGCCCGCGACTGCTTCAGCTTCGACGCCCGGCCACGTGCCGGGCGTTTTTTTCGCGAGGTTTCAGCGCAGCTGACTGTCCTTGCTGCCGCGGCGGTTGTAGCCGGCAAACGCTGCGCCTTCCTGATCACGCGCCGATTGGCAGGCCACGCACAGGCGCACGCCTGGCACGGCGCGTCGACGCGCTTCCGGGATCGGCACGTCGCATTCCTCGCAATGGCGCAGGCCCGGCCCGGAAGGCAGCTTCGCCCGCGCCCGGGCGATGCCGTCCTTCACCGTCGCATCGATCTGCTCCTGCACCGCGCCATCGCCCGCCCAGCCGGTGGCCATGCCCTCTCTCCGCGTTCGTTCCAAGGCAACCATACGCCATTCACACGCGCCTGCGTATGCTGCCCGAACACAGCGAGGACCACGATCATGCGCAAGATGCTTGCCTTCGTCCTGACCGCCGCGCTCAGCCTGCCGGCGCTGGCCGCGCTCAAGCCGGGTGCGCCCGCGCCCGCGTTCACCGCTCCCGCGTTTCTGGCCGGCCACGCCTTCACCTATGACCTGAAGGCGGCGCTGAAACAGGGTCCGGTGGTGGTGTATTTCTTCCCGGCGGCGTTCACACCCGGCTGCAATGCCGAAGCGGCCGCATTCTCGCGTGCGATCGACAAGTTCAAGGCGGCCGGTGCCACCGTCATCGGCGTCACCGCCGGCAATACCGAGCGGCTGGCGGCGTTTTCGAGCGATACCGAAAAATGCGCCGGCAAATTTCCGGTCGCCGCCGATCCGGGCGCGAAGATCGCAGCGACCTATGACGCCACCATGGCGCTGAAGTCCGATCTGGCCAGTCGCACGTCCTACCTGATCGGGCGCGATAGCTTGGGCACACGCGACTGGCTGGCGCGCTACCCGATCACCAGATCCGCACCCGCTGCTCCGGCGGCAGGTACAGTGCGTTGCCGGGCTTGACGCCGAATGCGTCGTACCAGGCGTCGAGGTTGCGCACCGGGCCGTTGGCGCGATACATCCCCGGCGAATGCGGGTTGGTGCGGATCAGGGTCAGCAGCGACTCGTCGCGATACTTGCCACGCCAGACCTGCGCCCATGACAGGAAGAAGCGCTGGCCGGCGGTGAAGCCGTCGATCACCGGCGCCGGCTGGCCGTGCAGGCTGAGCTGGTAGGCGGTCCAGGCCATCGACAGTCCGCCGAGGTCGCCGATGTTCTCGCCCATGGTCAGCCCGCCGTTCACGCACTGGCCCGGCAGCGGACAATAGCCGTTGTACTGCGCGCCCAGCGCCTTGGTGCGTTGTTCGAAGCGGGCGCGGTCTTCGTCCGTCCACCAGTTGCGCTGGATGCCGTCGGCATCGGACTTGCTGCCCTGGTCGTCGAAGCCGTGGCCCATCTCGTGGCCGATCACCGCACCGATGCCGCCGTAATTGACCGCCGCGTCCGCGTTCACGTCGAAGAACGGCGGCTGCAGGATCGCGGCCGGGAACACGATCTCGTTGAAGGTCGAGTTGTAGTAGGCGTTGACGGTCTGCGGGGTCATGAACCATTCGTCGCGATCGGTCTTCTGGCCGACCCGGCGGTTCTGGTCATCGCGGTTGTAGCGGCGCAATGCCATCACGTTGGCGACCAGATCGTTCGGCGAAATCGTCACGCTGGAATAGTCGCGCCATTTCGTCGGATAGCCGATCTTCGGGCGGAAGGTCGACAGCTTGCGATAGGCCTCGGCCTTGGTAGCAGCGCCCATCCAGTCGAGTTGCTCGATGTTCCGGCGCAGCGCGGCGCGCAGGTTCTCGACCAGCTGATCCATCGCCGCCTTGGCTTCGGGCTTGAAGTAGCGGGCGACGTAGAGCTCGCCGACCGCATCGCCGAGCCCACCGCGGCCGCCGACAAAGGCCACCGCCCGCTTCCAGTCGTCGCGCTGGGCCTGCTGACCGGACAGCACCTTGCCGTTGAAGGCGAACGCGGCATCGTCGATCTCGCGGCTGAGCAGTGACGCATTGCCATCGACGGCATGGAAGGTCAGGTAATCGCGCCAGGTCGCCAGCGGGGTGGCATCGATCAGCGCAATAACGGGTTGCAGCACGTCCGGGGTGCTGATATTGAGGTCGGTCGGTTGCGGCATGCCCTGCGCGCGCAGCTGCGCGGCCCAGTCATAGCCCGGGTACTGTTCCTGCAGTTGCGCGAACGTGCGCACGTTCCAGGTCTTGTCACGGTCGCGTAGCTTGACTCGATCCCACTGCGGCCGAGCCAGCGCGGTTTCAAGCTGAAGCACTGCCTCGGCGCGGGTCTTGGCGTCGGCACCGGTGACGCCGGCGAAACCGAGCATGCGCTGGATGTGTTCAAGGTAGGCGGCGCGGATCTTGACGAATCGCGCATCACCATCGAGGTAGTAATCACGATCCGGCAGGCCCAGCCCGCCCACGCCGAGACTGACCTGGTAGCGATCGGGATTCTTGCGATCGGTGCCGACGTAGAGACCGAACGGCGCATCGCTGCCATCGATCCCGGTGCGGCCGAAGGCTTCGATCAAGGCCGCCTTGGAGTCGATCGCCGCGATCCGATCCAGCACCGGCCGCAGCGGGGTGATGCCGGCGGCGTCGCGCGCGCTGCGGTTCATGTAGCTGGCGTAGAGGTCGCGGATCTTGCGGCCGTTGCTGCCGGGCGCAAGGTCGGTGCGCTGCTGCAAGCCCTCGATCAGCCCGCGCACCTGTTCCTCGGCGTGATCGCGCAGGGCGTTGAAGGTGCCATAGGAGGCTTCGTCGGGCTTGAGCTGATAGCCCTCGATCCAGTGGCCGCTGGCGTAGCGATTGAAGTCATCGCCGGGCTGCACCGAAAGATCGCGCGCGCCCAGGTCGATTCCGAACGCGCCGATCTGCGGCGATCCGGCGGCGGACGGTGCGGCCGGGTCGCTGGCGGCGGCGGCGGAGGTGGCAAGCGACAGCGTGAGGGCAAGGCAGAGTCCGGACAGGCGCAGGTTCACGGGCAAGCTCCAAACAGAGGAAGCGGGCACGTTAGCCGACCGCGCGGCGCGGCGCCTGTGCCGTTGGATGGGAGCGCCCCTGCCCGACGGTTCGCTGACATCGGGCGCATCAGCGGCGTATCGTGGCGAATTCTCCATTGCCGGATACGACCATGCGCCGCTCATTGCTGCCATCGACCCTCGCCGCGCTGCTGGCCTCCGGCACCGCTCTCGCGACGCCGCCTGCCCAGCTACCCGCCGATCCGCCGCAAGCCAGCGCCGCCACGCCCGCGACCAGCGCTGATGCCCGCTTCGCCGCGCTGTCGCAGCAAACCCTGGATGCGTGGATGCGGCTGTCGCCGGTGTCCGCCACCCAAACCGGCGACCATCGCTTCGATGACCGCCTCGACGACCTCAGCGCCGCCGGCCGCCAGCAGCGCGAGGCCACCGAGCAGGGCCTGCTCGATGCCTTGAACGGTATCGCTGTGGCGCAGCTGTCGCGGCAGAACCAGGTCGATGCAGCGCTGCTGCGCAACCAACTGCAATCCGACCTGTGGAACACGCGCGTGTTGCAGGCCTGGGCCTGGGATCCGCAGGTCTACAACGACCTGGCCGGCAGCGCGATCTACGGCCTGATGGCGCGTGAATTCGCGCCGTTGCCGCAGCGCATCCGCGCCGCGACCGCGCGGATGGAGCTGATCCCGGCGCTGTTCGCGCAGGCCCGGGCCAACCTCGACCCGGCGCGGGTGCCGTTGATCCACGCGCAGACGGTGGCACGCCAGAACAAGGGCATCCTGTCGATCGTCGATACCTTCATCACCCCGCACCTGTCCGAACTGCCGGCCGCCGATGCCGCACGCACCCGCGCCGCCATCGAACAACTGAAGGCCGCGGTGGCGCAGCAACAGGCATGGCTGGAGAACACGCTGGTGCCGAACGCGCGTGGCGATTTCCGCCTCGGCGCGGAGAAGTACGACCAGAAGCTGCGCTTTGCGCTGTCCTCCGACCTGAGCCGCACCGAGATCAAGCAGCGCGCGCAGGCCGAGATCCGGCGCGTGCGCGGGGTGATGTATGGCATCGCCCGCGACGTGCTCAAAGACAAGCCCGGTGCCCCGGCGCTGCCGGAAAATCCCAGCGACGATCAGCAGCAGGCCGCAATCGAAGCCGCGCTGGCGCTGGCCTATGCCCACCGCCCGGCGCGCGATGGCGTGGTCGATGCCGCCAAGGCGGCCTTGCAGGAAGCCACCGAGTTCGTGCGCAAGCAGGATCTCGTCACCCTGCCCGACGCCCCGGTGGACGTGATCCTGATGCCGGAATTCCAGCGCGGGGTGGCGGTGGCCTATTGCGATTCGCCCGGGCCGCTGGACAAGAACCTCAAGACCTTCTTCGCGATCTCGCCGATCCCGGACGACTGGACCCAGGCGCAGACCGATTCATTCCTGCGCGAATACAACGATTCGATGATCGAGCTGCTGGCGATCCATGAGGGCGTACCCGGCCACTACCTCGAAGGCTGGCACTCGGCCAAGTATCCGTCGGTGCTGCGCGGCGTCCTGCGCTCGGGCCTGTTCGCCGAAGGCTGGGCGGTCTACACCGAACGGATGATGCAGGAACAGGGCTATCTCGCGAATGATCCGCTGTTCCACCTGGTCCAGCTCAAGTTCTACCTGCGCACGGTCGCCAACGCCATCCTCGACCAGGGCGTGCACGTCGATGACTGGAGCCGCGAACAGGCCATGCGACTGATGACCCACGACACCTTCCAGCAGGAAAGCGAAGCCGCCGGCAAATGGACCCGCGCCCAGCTCACCTCGGCGCAGCTGCCCACCTATTTTGTCGGCGCGCAGGAACAGTTTGATCTGCGTGAAGCCGTGCGCGCGCGCCAGGGCGCCGCCTTCAACCTCAAGGCCTACCACGACCAGGTGCTGTCCTACGGTGCCCCGCCGGTGCGCTATGTGCGCGCATTGATGCTGGATGAGCCGATCCGGTGAGTGCGCAGAGCAAGGCGTCCGGGCCGATGGACAATTGAACGCGGTCATGCAGGCAATCCAAGCTGTCACCCCGACGCGCGCCTGGCGCGCCTGGCGCGTCTGGGGCGCCGCCGCGCTGGTCTACATGATGGCGATGGTGCACCGCACCTCGCTGTCGGTGGCGGGGCTGGCGGCGGCGGACCGCTTTCAGGTCGGCTCGACGCAGCTGTCCAGCTTCATCGTGCTGCAAATCCTCGTCTACGCCGTGATGCAGATCCCGGTCGGCCTGCTGCTCGACCGCTACGGCTCGCGGCGGCTGCTGGCGGCGGGCATCGCCTTGATGACGATCGGCCAGCTCGGCTTCGCCTTCATCCATTCCTACCCAATGGGGCTGGTGGCACGCGCGCTGGTCGGGCTGGGTGATGCCACCGCGTTCCTGTCGGTGCTGCGGCTGGCGGCGCTGTGGTTTCCGCCCTGGCGCAACCCGTTGCTGACCCAGCTGACTTCGCTGTCGGGCCAGATCGGCGCGCTGGCCACCGCGATACCGATGGCCCGGGCGCTGGCGCATCTGGGCTGGGAGCAGACCTACCTGATCGCGGCCATGCTCGGAATCGTGGCCGGCCTGATCATGTTCTTCAGCGTGCCCGATCCGCCGCCATCGCCGCAGCACGCCCACCCGCCGGTGCTGGCCAGCCTGCGCGCGTGCTGGGGCGATGCGCAAACCCGGTTCGGGTTCTGGGCATATTTTTCCGGGATGTTCCTGCCCAACGCGCTGCTGTTGCTGTGGGGCTATCCGTGGCTGATCGAAGGCCAGGGCGTGTCGAAGCAGACAGCCCCGCTGCTGCTGACCTGCCTGACCGCCGCCTCCATGCTCAGCGGCCCGGTGGTGGGCGTCCTGGCCGGCCGCAGCCCGCGCCTGCACGTACCGCTGTTCGATGGCTTCCTGTACGCATCGATCGCGCTGTGGACCGCTGCCCTGCTGTGGCCCGGCGCGGCGCCAAGCTGGCTGCTGGCCCTGGTGATGACCACCGTCGGCGCCGGCTTTGCCGGAGCGATGCTGGCATTCGAATTCGCCCGCAGCGCGCATCCACCGGAGCGGGTGGGCACCGCGCTGGCGCTGGTCAACGTCGGCGGCTTCATTTCGACCATTGCCATCGTGCTCGGCATCGGGCTGTTGCTGGACTGGCTGGCACCTGGCGGCCACCGCAGCGACGCCTTCCGCATCGCCATGGCCCTGCCCTACCTGTTCTGGGGGATTGGTTGGGTGCAGATGCGGCGTCTGCGGCCGGGACTGCAATCCACCGCCGGCTGAGCGCCGCCACGCACTCAGCAGCAGTGCGCCAACGCGTAATCCAGCCCCGCACACACCGCCCTTGCCTGCGCGTCGTTGCATTGCTGCGGGGTCGCGCGCGGGCTGTCGGGATAGACCTCGGTGGTGGTGGTGTAGCGTGCGCCGGTGATCCCGGCGCACAGCCCCAGTTCCACCAATGCATAGCGGATCACGCCTTCGGCCACGACCGGGGAACCGATGATGGTGGCGTCCATGTCCGACATCGCGATGTGCGTCACTTTGGCCACCGCGAGGATGATCGCGTCCTGGAATGCCGGCTGCGGGTTCTCGGTGTCGTCCACCAGATAGAAGCCATCGGGAATGGTGCCGGGTTCGAACGGTCTGCCGTCGCGCGCGGCCAGCGCGGGGCGGAATTCGCTTTCGTCGCTGTCGGTGGTTTCGTGCAGGTCGATATGCATCAAAAAGCGCCCGCGCAGCGGCTGCACCAGATTCCACAGCGCCGCCGACTCCGGCGCCTGGCTGTCGGCGCGGAAGCAGCGGTTCGGGTCCAGCGCCAGCGGGTTCCAGCGCTGGACGCGCTCATAGCCCCACGGCGAGACGCAGGGCGCGCACAGGATATTGACCCGGCCGGCGTAGCCTTCGGCATGGCGTTCGAGGAATTGCAGCGCACCGTGCACGCCGCTGGTCTCGTAGCCATGCACGCCGCCGGTCACCAGCGCGACCGGGCGCGCGTCGTCCCAGTTGCGGCTGCGCAGGGAAAACAGCGGATAGCTGCCGTCGGGGGCGTAATCCAGCGTGCCGTATTGTTCGACGTCGAAACGCCCGCGCAGCGCGTCGATTCGCGCCAGCACTTCGTCGGCGTAGCCGCGTTTCTTCGACTGCAGCGCGCGCCATTGCCGTTTTTCAGCATCGCCCCAAGGCTGGCCTTGCGTCCCGATGGATTTGGAGGTCGGTCCTGACATGAAGACTCCGTGTTGTTGTCGTGGGTGGTGGCCGCAAGCCTCAGCCGCTGCACTCGCCGCAGCAATTGGAGGCCTGTTGTTCGATGCTGCGCGGCGGGTAGCCGGCCTGGGTCAGCACCAGCTTGAGCTCCTCGCCATCCATCCAGACCGTTGCACGCAGCAGGCTGCCATCGGCCGGATCGCGATCGACGATCGCCGCCGGATCGGCCTGCTGCAGCGCATCGGCGATCACCGCAAGATCCGGCGCATCGGTTGCCAATCGGATGTGAAATTCCATGAAACCCGCCTTTGGTGCTGCGTCAACGAATGCAGCGTGCATGGTGCGCGCAGCCGCATGGACGCGATGTGACTTCGATCAAGCGCAAGCGCTCAAAGCATGCGCTCGAGCACGTTGTCCCGCTTGAACAGGTGATGCCACAGCGCCGCCAGCACGTGCAGGCCGATCACCCAGTAGAACAGGGTTCCGATCGTGCCGTGGATGTCCTCGAGCTGGTGCCCGAAGTCCTTGTCTACGGCCACCGGCACCGGCAGGGCGATCTGCGTGAACGGAATCAGGACCTGCTTGCCTTCGTAGGCCGCGGTCAGGCAGCCCAGCACCGGCATCACGATGAAGAAGGCGTACAGGGCCAGATGCGTGAGCTTGGCCAAAAGCGCGCTGTACCTGTCCAGCGGCGGCACGATCGGCGGGGTGCCGCCGCGCGCGCGCGCGGACAGCCGCCACCACACCAGCAGGAAGATCGTGATGCCGGCCCAGTAGTGCCCCTGCATCATCGCATTGCGCGGCGCGCTGCCCTTCGGGAATTCCCCGTGGAATTCGACCAGCACGTAAGCGGCCACGATCAGCAGCGCCATCCACCAGTGCAGCAGGCGCACGCTGCGGACGTAGCGAGGACGGGTCAGGACGTTGACGGTTTCCATGGGCACCCTCTCAAGATGATTGCAATGTACTTGAATCAGTTGCAGCTTCCACGCGTTTCACATCATGCCGCGACCGGCAAAAGTAATGGCCGCATCGCGTCGGATTGCCAGACCGAGCCATCGGCATTGGCGCTGAGCACGGCGCTGCCGGGTCGCTCGGCGCTCCAGGCTGGAGCCGCGGACGGGCCCTGCACCATCAGCGCGGTACCCCAACCGTTGACCGCTTCCACGTCTCGGGCGAACAAGGTGACGCCGTGGACGCCGGTCGTCGGCCAGCCGGTTTTCGGATCCAGCACGTGGTGCAGCAGCCGGCCATCGCGCAGGAATCCGCGCTCGTAGTCACCGGAAGACGCCACCACGCCGCCGCCATCGATCCGGATCGCGCCCAGCAACCGCGCAGGACTGCGCGGATCGCGCACGCCCACCCGCCACGGCCGGCCGGACAGCCTGCCCATCGCCAGTACGTCGCCGCCGCCGTTGATCAGGGCATTGGCCACGCCTTCGCGCTTGAGTGCGCGCAGCCCGGCATCGAGGATCGGCAATTTCGCGATCCCGCCAAGGTCCAGCGCCATGCCCGGGCGGGCCAGGTAGGCCGTTCCCGCCCTGGCATCCAAGCGCAGGTCTTCAGCGCCGACGCGACGCAGCTCCCGGGCGAGTTCGGCGGCACTCGGCGCCGCGTGCTGGCCCGGTTCGAAGCGCCAGCCGGCAAGCGCGCCGATGGTGGGGTCGAAGGCGCCGCGGCTCTCGCGGTAGACCCGCTGTGCGGACTGCAGCACCGCCATCACCTCGGCGGGAACGGCAACCGGGTGCTTGCCGGCCGCGTTTCCGATTTGCCGCACCGCGCTGTCGGCGCGGTAGCGGCTCAGCAGCGCTTCGAGCCGCTGCATTTCCGCGAACGCCCGCTCAAGCGCTCGCTGCCCGGTGCCAGAATCAACGCCGTCAACGATGATATCGATCTGCGTCCCCAGCAGTGCGCGGCGGCCGCGCTGCGGTGCCGCCGCCACCGCCATGCCGTCCGCCACCACCGCCCGCGCCGCCCACGGCAGCGCACCCAGCAACGGCAGCACCATGCTGAAGCGCCGCCGCGTCCACCGACCATTCTGGCCTGCGTCTGTCACGTCAACTCTCCGATCATCCTGGGCAACGACTCATTGCGACTGCGCCACCATGTAATCGACGGCCGCCTTCACGTCCTCGTCGCTGAGCGAGGCATTGCCGCCGCGCGCGGGCATGGCGCCGGCGTTGCCGTTGTAGCCTTCGAGCGCGTGGGTGTAGAGCGTGTCCTTGCCCTGCGCGATGCGCGGGCCCCAATCGGCCTTGTCGCCCGGTTTGGGCGCACCGGCCAGCCCACTGGCATGGCACAACGCGCAGGTGGCGCCGTAAACCTTCTTGCCGGCCTCGTCGCCGGCCGCTGCCGCGTCCGGAGTGGCGCTTGCCGTTTCGGAGGCCGGGGCCGCTTCCGCCGGTGCGGCCGGAGCCTCGGCCGCCGGTGCGGCTTCTGCAGCGGGTGCGGGGGCTTCGTTCTTGCCGCAGGCCGAAACCAGCAGTGCGAAGGACAGGGCGGCTGCCAAGGGAAACAGTTTCATTCGAATTGCCTCTGCTTATTGACGGGTTGGGAAACGGTTCGCGGCGTGGCGCGTCATCGATCGATACCGCCTATCGGACACGTCGCCGCACGCAGACAGTTTAGCCGGGGTATCACGCAAAAATTTGATCCAGCGCAATTCAGCCAACACTCGTTCGGGCGAGCATTTGTCCTGAATCGGAAACCCCTCCGATCCACCCACCCAAGGCCAACGAGGCAGACCATGAGTGACGACCACAAGGAAGACCCCGGACTGAGCAGTACCGGCATGAGCCGGCGCAAATTCATCAACACCACGGCCCTCGTCGGCCTGACCTTGGGCGTTGCCGCCTGTGACAAGACTGGCGCGCCGGGGGCCACCGGTGAAGGTGCCGCCGCCGGTGCCGAAGGCAAGGCCAGCCCGATCGAGGTCAAACCGGGCGAGCTGGACACGTATTACGGCCTGTGGAGCGGCGGCCACAACGGCGACATGCGCGTGCTCGGCCTGCCCTCGGGCCGCGAGATCCACCGCATTCCCTGCTTCGCGCCGGACGCCCTGGTGGGCTGGGGCATCACCAATGAATCCAAGGAGATCATGGGCACCCGGCCGGACGGCAACCTGCGCTACAACGTGGCCGACACCCACCACACCCACGCGTCCTACAAGGATGGCAACTACGACGGCCGCTACGCGTGGATCAACGACAAGATCAACTCCCGGATCGCGCGCATCCGCCTGGATTACATGGTCTGCGACAAGATCACCGACCTGCCCAACGTGCAGGGCTTCCACGGCATCTTCCCGGACAAGGCCGATCCGGTCGACCCGGCCATCAACTACACGACCCGCGTGTTCTGCGGCGGCGAATTCGGCATTCCGCTGCCCAACGACGGCACCGACGTCAACAATCCGGAGAAGTACCGCTCGCTGTTCTCCTGCGTCGACGCCGAAACCATGCAGGTGCGCTGGCAGGTGTTGATCGACGGCAACTGCGACCTCGTGGCCACGTCCTATGACGGCAAGCTGGCGGCAACCAACCAGTACAACACCGAAAACGGTGTGCATTACGAGGACATGATGTCGGCCGAGCGCGACGCCTGCGCGTTTTTCCACATAGCCCGCATCGAGCAGGCGGTCAAGGACGGCAAGTTCAAGACCTACGGCGATTCCAGCGTGCCGGTGGTCGACGGCACCCACGAAGCCAACAAGGATGCGAAGACCGCGCTGGTGGCCTATGTCTCGGTGCCGAAGAACCCGCACGGCGTCAACGCCAGCCCGGACGGCAAGTACTTCATCTGCGCCGGCAAGCTCTCGCCCACCACCACCACCATCGAACTGACCAAGGTGTTGGACTGGTTCGACGGCAAGATGGACAAGCTTGATGACGCCATCGTGGCCGAGGTCGAAGTGGGCCTGGGCCCGCTGCACACCGCGTTCGACGGCCGCGGCAACGCCTACACCACGCTGTTCCTCGACAGTCAGGTGGTGAAGTGGAACGTGGAAAAGGCCATCGCCTTCCACAAGGGCGACAAGAGCGCCAAGTACGTGATCGACCGCATCGACGTGCACTACCAGCCCGGCCACATCAACGCCTCGCAGTCGGAAACCAAGGCCGCGGACGGCAAGTACCTCGCAGTGGGCTGCAAGTTCTCCAAGGATCGCTTCCTGCCGGTCGGCCCGCTGCACCCGGAGAACGAACAGCTGATCGACATCTCGGGCGAGAAGATGGTGCTGCTGGCCGACCACCCGGTGCGCGGCGAGCCGCATGATTTCATCATCTTCAAGCGCGACATCCTCAAGACCAAGCAGGTCTACGACCTCGATGATTCGCCGCTGGTGATCAAGGACCCCAAGGAATCCGGGGTGTTCCGCAACGGCAACAAGGTAACGGTCAAGCTGACCTCGCAGGCACCGGCGTTCTCGCTGCGTGAGTTCACGGTCAAGAAGGGCGACGTCGTCACCCTGATCCTGACCAACCTCGACAAGGTCGAAGACCTCACCCACGGCTTCGCACTGCCCAAGTACAACATCCAGTTCGTCATCAACCCGCAGGAGACCAAGTCGGTCACCTTCGTGGCCGACAAGCCGGGCGTGTTCTGGGCCTACTGCTCCACCTTCTGCCATGCGCTGCATCTGGAGATGCGCACGCGCATGATCGTCGAGGCATAAGACCGCATCGACCCGCAGGCGCCGCGCAAGCGCGGCGCCTGTTTCCCCCGCTTCGGATGGTTGCAATGCCCCCACTTGTTCAACGGTTCCTCGCCCTCTGGGTTCCGCTGTTCCTCGCGCTGACGCTGCTGGCTTCCCACGCCGCCGCCGATACCTACGAAGCCAAGCTGCCGGACAATCTGGCCACCGCACCGGACCTGTGCGCGATGGTTCCGTGCAAGGAGGTGTTCCCGGGCGCGAGCCATTTTTCGCAGCGCAAGGGCCGGCCACCCTACGTCGAGGCCTACGACAATGACGGCCCGCAGAAGAAGCTGCTGGGCTACGTGTTCCTGTCAACCGACATCACCGACACTCCCGCCTACTCGGGCAAGCCGGTCATCACCCTGATCGGCATGGACACGCAAGGGCGCTATGTCGGCGTCAAGGTGCTCAAGCATTCCGAGCCGATCCTGCTGCTGGGCATCCCGGAATCGGCGCTGGTCCACTTCAACGACCAGTACATCGGCAAGACGGTCAAGGACACCATCGAGGTCGGCCCCTCACGTCCGGACGAGAACGTGCTCGGCGTGGACGCCATTTCCGGCGCCACCGTCACCGTGGTGGCGCAAAACCAGGTCATCACCATGTCGGGCGCGGCGATCGCGCGCCAGACCGGGATCATTGCCCCCACCGTGCGCACGCAGGCGCGCTTCATCACGACCGGGAAACACTACAGCTGGGACGAACTGGTGAAGCTGGGCGCGGTCCAGCGCTTGATCGTCCGCAGCGAACAGGTGGGCCTGCCACGCACGGCCGAGCCGTTCATCGAACTGTGGTTCGGCGATCTGAATCAGCCCGACGTCGGCCGCAGCCTGCTGGGCAACAACACCTGGGATCGCCTGCGCGAGAGCATGCAGGACGGCGAAAACGCCCTCTTCGTGATCCGCAGCGCCGGCCACGAATCGTTCAAGGGATCAGGCTTCGTGCGCGGCGGCATCTACGACCGCGTGCAGGTCAAGCAGGGGGCGGATTCCTTCACCTTCCGCGACCTCGACGCGCAAAACCTGTATGGCCTGGAAGCGGCGGACGCGCCGCGCTACACCGAAGCGGCGATCTTCATCATCCGCTCGCACGCGTTTTCGGCCGCCTATCCGTGGAAACTCGCCTTTCTCGGCAACCGCGTCGACCGCGCCACCGGCCACCGCAGTTTCGCGGTGTTCGAAGCACCGCTGTGGCTGCCAGCCGACATGCTCCAGGGCGGACGGCCGACGGTGGAACAGGCGCAGGCACCCTGGGTGCGGATCTGGAAATCCCAGCCGCTCAAGATCGGCTTGTTCGCGCTGCTGCTGGTCGTCGTCACCGTGGTCTACGCGCTGCGCGAAAAACTGACCCGCCGCTCCACCCGCAAGAACAAATGGCCGGTCAACGGCTTCAAGTACGCGTTCTGGGCGATCAGCATCTTCCTGGTCGGCTTCGGACTGATGGCGCAACCCTCGGTGACTCAGGTCCTGACCTGGTTCCACTCGATCCTGTTCCAGTGGTCGTGGCCGCTGTTCCTGACCGACCCGTTCATCTTCCTGTTCTGGGTCTTCATCATCGTCACCGTGTTCCTGTTCGGGCGCGGCCTGTTCTGCGGCTGGATGTGTCCGTTCGGTTCGCTGCAGGAAGGGATCTACAAGATCGCGCGTTTCCTCGGCCTCGGGCGTTTCCAGTTCAAGCTGCCGCAGCACTGGCACGACCGCCTGAAATGGGCCAAGTACGCGATCTTCTTCGGCCTGCTGGCCACCTCGATGTTCTCGATGGGGCTGGCGGAGAAATTGGCCGAAGTCGAGCCGTTCAAGACCACTTTCCTGGTCGGCATCACCCACCGCGCCTGGCCTTACGGGCTGTTCGTGGCGGTGCTGCTGGGGCTGTCGATCTTCATCGAACGGCCGTATTGCAAATACGTCTGCCCGCTCGGCGCCTCGCTGGCCATCCCCAGCACGTTCCGCTGGTACGGGCTCAAGCGCAAGCAGGACTGCAACATCTGCAAGGTCTGCGCGATCGGCTGCGGCGCCCAGGCGATCGATGC
This sequence comes from Thermomonas sp., assembly GCF_023953935.1. Lineage (GTDB taxonomy): Bacteria > Pseudomonadota > Gammaproteobacteria > Xanthomonadales > Xanthomonadaceae > Thermomonas. The sequence continues at coordinate 104,805 of NZ_JAMLIW010000008.1, forward strand.
CGACGGCCGCATCGACCACCGCGAATGCCTGCACTGCCTGGATTGCATGATCCTGTACACCGACAACACCGGCTGCCCGCCGCTGGCCAAGGAGCGCAAGCGCCGCGAGCGCCGCGAGCTGCCGATCACGCTGATCGCCGACAACGGTTATTACCTGCCGTTGGCGGGTGAACGCTTCGAAGACCAGATCCTGCCCAAGGCGGTGGGCGGGATCGATCCGCGGATGCCGACCAACCCCACGTTGCCTGCGCACAAACACGATGTCGGCGTGCTGGAGTGGGTCTGGCTGGAACTGCGCGACCACCTGTGGCCGTGGAGCCGCACCAACTGGCATGGCCAGCGTGCGCGACTGATCGCCGAGCTGGTGCTGGCCGGCGTGGTCTCCCTCGCCTGGGTCTTCGCGGCACTGGGCCAGCTTTCTTCGGGTGCGATCATCGCCTGGTGGTTCGGCTGGAGCGTCTACGAGGTGCTGATCCGCCTGAACGGACGCCGTTACGTGAAAGACGGCCCCTGGTGGCGCGACAATTACCGGGTTGCCGGAATCTTTGACATGATCAGCTACGTGAGCTTCAAGAACCTCCTGATCGGCGCCGCCCTGTTCCTCGCGTTCAAATCGCTGGGCTGGATGATCGCATGAGGCTCGCCCTGCCGGGGCTGCTGCTGGCGGCCCTGTTTGCCTGTGCCGGCGCGCACGCCGCCACCCTCACCGTCCGTCCCGGCGATGACCTCGCCACGGCGGTGCAGGCAGCCCGGCCCGGTGACGTGGTCCAGATCGAACGCGGCCACTACCGCGCCAACCTGCTGATCGACAAACCGCTGACCCTGCGCGGCCTGAACCGTCCCACGCTCAGCGGTGGCAACCAGGGCGACGTCATCCGCATCACCGCGCCGGACGTGGTGATCGAAGGGCTGATCGTGCGCGATTCCGGCGACAGCCTGAAGGACCAGAACGCCGGCATCTACGTGTATCCGGGCGCGCATCGCGCGGTGGTGCGCAACTGCGATCTGACCTACAACCTGTTCGGCCTGTGGATCGAGAAAGCCGACGACGTCGTGGTCCAACGCAACACCATCACCGGCAAGCGCGATTACGACTCGCCGATGCGCGGCAACGGCATCCAGCTCTACAACACCCAGCGCGCGCGGATCCTGGACAACAACATCAGCTTCGTGCGCGATGCGCTCTACGTCGATGTCTCCCACCACGCCATTTTCCGCCGCAACCGCCTGCACCACAGCCGCTACGGCACCCACTACATGAACTCCTACTACAACCTGTGGGAGGACAACGACACCTACTACAACCGCGGCGGGCTGGCGCTGATGGAAGTGCGCAACCAGGTGGTGCGCGGCAACCGCGCCTGGGGCAATTCCGACCACGGCATCATGCTGCGCACCCTGCAAGACTCGGTGATCGAGGGCAACGTGGTTGCCGGCAACGACCGCGGTTTTTTCATCTACGACGTCGAATACGTCACCCTGAAAGACAATCTGGTGGTCGACAACCGAGTCGGCGTGCACCTGTCAGCCGGCTCGATCAACAATCTTGTCGAGGGCAACGACTTCATCGACAACCGTGAACAGGTGCGCTACGTCGCCTCACGCGACGTGCGCTGGGGCGAGAAGACCGGCAATTTCTGGAGCAATTATCTCGGCTGGGACCGCGACGGCGACGACCGTGGCGACACCCCTTACGAGGCCAACGACGTCGTCGATCGCCTGACCTGGCGCCACCCCGGCATCAAGCTGCTGCTGGCCAGCCCGGCGATCCAGACCCTGCGCCTGCTCGGCCGGCAGTTCCCGGTCCTGCGCGCGCCGTCGGTGGTCGACCCCAGCCCGCGGATGCGCCCGGCGCACGCACAATGGAGCCAATGGCGTGGCAGATATTTCCCCGGCCACTGAGGCCACCGCAATCAGCCTGCGCGGCGTGCACAAGCACTTCGGTGCGCTGCGCGCGGTGGATGGCGTCGACCTCGACATCCGCACTGGCGAAATCCTCGGGCTGATCGGCCACAACGGCGCCGGCAAGAGCACCCTGTTCAAGCTGATGCTGGGGCTGGAGACGCCCAGTGCCGGCGCCATCCTGATCGACGGCACCCCGGTGCGCGGGCGCGCGTTCCGGGCGGTGCGGCGCGGGATCGGCTTCCTGCCGGAAAGCGTGGTGCTGTACGACAACCTCGACGGTCTGGAAACGCTGCGCTTCTTTGCGCGTCTCAAGGGCGCCCCGCTGGCACAGTGCGCGCAATTGCTCGAACAGGTTGGCCTCAACCACGCCGGCAAGCGCCCGGTGCGCGAATATTCCAAGGGCATGCGCCAGCGTCTCGGCTTTGCCCAGGCCCTGCTCGGCAAACCGCGGGTGCTGTTCCTCGACGAGCCGACCAACGGGCTGGACCCCGAGGCGATCCGCGATTTCTACGTGGTTCTGCGCCAGCTGCAGGCTGCCGGCACGACGATCGTCATCACCTCGCACATCCTCGCCGAGCTGCAGGGGCGGGTCGATCGTCTGGCGATCATGGCCGCGGGCAAGCTGCTCGCCGTGGGCAGCGTGCAGGACCTGCGCGAACGCACCGCGCTGCCACTGGTGATCGAGGCCGATCTGGACGCCGCCGACCTCGACACCGTGGCGGCCGCGCTGCTGGAACTGGCCCCCGCACCCGAACCCACTGCAACCGGGTTGCGCTGGCATTGCCCGCGTCAGCACAAGATGGCCGCGCTGGCGGCATTAGGCGCGCAGAACGCGCGCGTGCACGACCTGCGCCTGCTCGAACCTTCGCTCGAAGACATGTTCTTCGGGCTGTCACGCTGAGCCGAGGACCGCATGGAATTCACCCCCATCCTCACCGTTGCCGCCAAGGAATTCCGCGACCGCATCCGCAACCGCTGGGTGCTGGCCATCGCGCTGGTGTTCGCGGTGTTCTCGCTCGTGATCGCCTGGTTCGGCGGTGCCCAACAGGGCCAGGTCGGCTTTCGTTCGATCGAGTTCACCATCGCCAGCCTGGTCAGCCTGGTGATCTACCTGATTCCGTTGATCTCGCTGTTGCTCGGCTTCGATGCCATCGTCGGTGAACGCGAACGCGGCTCGCTGGGCCTGCTGCTGGCACTGCCGATCACCCGGCTGGAACTGCTGCTGGGCAAATACCTCGGGCTGGCGCTGGCGCTCACCCTGTCCACGCTGGCCGGATTCGGCGCCGTGGCGGTGGCGCTGTGGAAACACATGAACGCCGCCGCGCTCTACCACTACGGCGGCTTCATGCTCAGCAGCGTGCTGCTGGGCCTGGCCTTCCTGAGCATCGCCCTGCTGCTGTCGACGCTGGCGCGTGAGCGCACCCGCGCTTCGGGCATGGCAATCGCGGCCTGGTTTTTCTTCGTCCTCGTGTTCGATCTGCTGCTGCTGGGGTTGCTGGTCTCGACCGGCGGCCAGGTCGGTGGCGACAGCTTCGCCTGGCTGCTGATGCTCAACCCGACCGACGTGTTCCGCATCCTCAACGTGTTCTCGATGGAGGACGTGCGCACCCTGTACGGGCTGGCCAGCGTGATGCCCGAATCGCTCGGCAATCCGCTGACCATGGGCGGCGTGATGCTCGCCTGGATCGTGTTTCCCCTGCTGCTCGCCAACTGGAGATTCAAACCATGACCCTGCGTCCTGCCGCATTCGCCCTGGCCCTTGCTATCGCGCTTGGTGCAAACGCACTTGGCGGTTGCGCCAGACCGGAGACGCAACAAGCCGCCATCACGCCGGTCGAAATCACCGCCGGCACCGCCTGCGAGCTGGACGGCATGCTGTTGGCCGATTACCCCGGCCCCAAGGCGCAGATCCACTACGCCGATTCCGACCGCCCCGCGTTCTTCTGCGACACCGTCGAGCTGTTCAGCACCCTGCTCGCCGGCGAACAGGTGCGCGCGGTGCGCGCGGTGTACGTGCAGGACATGGGCCAGGCCGACTGGAACGAGCCCAAGGGCCACTGGATCGACGCCAGGACCGCCAGCTACGTGCTGGGCAGCAAACGCGAGGGCTCGATGGGCCCCACCATCGCCAGTTTCGCCAACCGCACCGATGCCGATGCCTTCGCGAAGGAATACGGTGGCCGCGTGCTCGGCTTTGCCGACATCAAGCCGGACATGGTGGACCTGCGCGGCGGCGCGCTGCACGATTCGCAGATGTAAGCGCCGTTTGCCGCGCCCGGCCTCAGCCCACGCGCGGTGCCAGCAACTGCGCCAGCTCCGCATCCTTTTCCGCCCACAGCCCGTTCATCCAGTGCTGGAAGCGGACGCGGAATTCGCGGTCATTCTGGTAGTCGCCGCCGGCCAGCTCGGCCGGGATCGGCCGCTGCCGCACCTGCGCCCGCACCTCCGGCACGCGGTTGGCCAACAGATCCAGCAGCGAGGGCGCGCCGCCCGGGTAGGCGATGCTGACATCGATGATCGCGTGCAGGCCCTGCCCCATCGCATCCAGCACGAAGGCGACGCCACCGGACTTGGGCTTGAGCAGGTGCCGATACGGTGAGGACTGGCGCTGGTGCTTGTCGCTGGTGAAGCGGGTGCCTTCGACGAAATTCATGATCGCCACCGGGATCGCACGGAATTTCTCGCAGGCGCGCCGGGTGGCGACGATGTCACGACCGGCCAGCGCCGGATTCTTCGCGATCTGCTTGGGCGTGTAGCGGCCCATGAACGGGAAATCCAGCGCCCACCACGCCAGCCCCAACAGCGGCACCCAGAACAGCTGGCGCTTGAGGAAGAACCGCAGGAACGGAATCCGCCGGTTGAAGGCCTTCTGCAAGACCAGGATATCGACCCAGCTCTGGTGGTTGGCCAGCACCAGATAGTGGCCATCGCGCAGGAGTTCCAGCTCGCCCTCCAGGGTCAGGCGGGTGCGCGTGAAGCTGTCCCACACCCAATTGTTCACCCCGATCCAGCTCTCGGCCAGGCCGGTCAGGAGGGGATTGCAGGCCACTTTCAGCCGCGTGATCGGCAACACCAGCTTGACCAGAGTCACCGCCATGATCGGAATGACATGCAGGACCGTGCTGGTAATGATCAGCAGGGACAGCAGGGCGACGCGGATCAGAGCCATGGAAGAAACGTTGCGGGAATTGGAGACCATTGTCGCGAAAACTCGCGCCGGATTCAGTCCCGGTGCCGGCGACGCGTGGAAGGCCCGATGCCGCAGCACCCGCCTGCCGCGATAATCGCCGCATGACGCCTTATGCCGGCCCCCTTCTGACCCATCAGTCCGCCACCACCCTGCGCGCTGCGCTTGCCGCCGGCGCGGCCCACTGGGACGGCTCGCTCGATCTTGGCCGCAGCAGCGGGCGCGCCCTGCTGGACGACGGCGGTTGGACCTGGCGCGGACGGCACTACCCGTGGCCGGAGGCGCTCAAGGAGCGCACCTTGTACTGGTGGGATGGTGATGGCTACGCGCCGGTCTCGCGCTACAGCGGCCAGTTGATCAAGCTGGTGCCGACCGAGTGGGGCGTGCCGACCTTCGAGATCGATGGCATCAAGATGTTGCCGACCGTGAAGGAATCGCCGCTGGACGATGCGCGGCGCAAGGTGGCCTTGATCCAGCCCGGCGGCAAGGCGGTGCTGGACACCTGCGGCGGGCTCGGCTATTTCGCCGCCTGCGCTCTCGACGCCGGCGCGGCGCGCATCCAGTCGTTCGAAAGAAACGGCGATGTGCTGTGGCTGCGCTGGCTCAATCCGTGGTCACCGGATCCGGAGACCAGCGGCGGTCGGCTGGCGCTGACGCACGCGGATGTCTTGCAGGCGTTGGGCAATCAGCCCGACGCCAGCTTCGACGCCGCGCTGCACGATCCACCGCGCTTCGGCATCGCCGGCGAACTGTATTCGTTGGCGTTCTACCGGCAGCTCGCCCGCGTGCTGCGGCGCGGCGGGCGCCTGTTCCATTACACCGGCGCGCCGAACCGGCTGAGCGCGGGCCGCAACCTGCCTCGCGAAGTGGTACGGCGGCTGGAAACCGCCGGATTCAAAGCCGAACCGGCGCTGGATGGCGTGCTGGCGATCCGGCGCTGAGCGCCGCAGCCAGCACTCGGCGTGGGCCCCGACCCGCCGCGCCGCGACGCTCAGACCGCCTGGACCAGGATCACCGCCGGATCGTCCGCGTGCTCCAGCAGCAAGCGGCGCACGCGTTCCTGCCAGACCTCGCCGAACGCACGCCGGACCTCGGCGCTGGCGTCGGGCGCCATCGCCTGCCCCATCAGCATCCGCATCTGCGGTGACGGCGGCACGTTGGTGAAATCCAGCGCCAGCCGCACGCCCGCGTGGGTGTCGGTGCGCTGGAACGTGGCGATGCAATCCGGATTGCCGCCGCCGTAGCCCAGCAGGCCGCTGCGCACGAAGTTGCCGCCGATGCCGTGGAAACCGTTGCCCGCCGCCGCGCCGGTCAGCAGGGTGAACACCTGCGCGATCACGCCGGTGGTGCCCTCGCTTTCCGCCGAACTCATCGTCACCGCCACCCCGCCGCGCTCGGCCGGCCCTTCGGGGAACAGTGCGTGCAGGCCGGCGCGGGCCATCAGGTAGGCGCCGGCCACGGTCGGGCAGGAATGCCCGGCCACGCGCACCGCATCGGCATAGCCGTATTCGATCAGCCCGCCCTCGGCGGCGCCGAGAAATTCGGACAGCGGATCGTGGACCTGGACTTTCGGGGCCTGGTCGAAAAACGCGGGAAAGGCCATCGCTTATTCTTCCAGCAGGCCGGTGATGCCGAAATCGATCACCACGCCGTCCTGGCCGCGCTGGCGGTAGTCGATGGTCAGGTTTTCGCCGAAGCGCTCGTTCAATTGGTGCAACAGCGGGATCGGGTCGTGGTCGTTGACGAAGCGCATGGTTTCGCCGTTGCGCAGCGCGCCGAGCGCGCCGAAGATCGCCGAATGGCGGAACCGCCGGGCAATCCCGCGGGCGTCGAACACGTGGACGTTGGGCTCCGGATCAATCTGGAAGGACATGCCAATGACTCCTGTTTGCAATGGGCCGGGCCATGCTACGCCCGATGCTGCGGGCTGCATTGACATGGGTCACCCGGACCGTGACCAGTGAATCGGAGTCAGGAACCAAGCCAGGAATCAAGTCTGGCCGCTTCACGATGCTGCTGCGATAATGCAACGTTCAGGCCCCGTAGCTCAGCTGGATAGAGCGTCCCCCTCCTAAGGGGAAGGTCGCCCGTTCGAATCGGGCCGGGGTCGCCAGCCGTGCGCTGCGCGTTCCGGTGCCTGCCGCATCGGTGCCAGCGTCACGGCCCACATCCCCCCTCTCGTTTCCGGAGTACGCCATGTCCCACCCGATCCTCAGCCAGCTCGGCCTGGCCGCCGAACAGTCCGGCACTTACCTTGGCAACGGAGAGTGGTCGAAAACCACCGACGCCGGCGTCATCGAACCGGTCAATCCGACCACCGGCGAAGTCCTGGCGCGGGTGCATGCTTCCAGCAAGGCCGACTACGACGCCATCCTCGAGCGCGCGCAGGCGGCGTTCCAGGTCTGGCGCACCACCCCGGCGCCGCGCCGTGGCGAGGCGGTGCGCCTGTGCGCCGATGCGCTGCGCACCCACAAGGATGCGCTGGGTTCGCTGGTGGCGCTGGAGATGGGCAAGTCCAAGCCCGAAGGCGACGGCGAAGTGCAGGAGATGATCGACATCGGCGAGTTCGCCGTCGGCCTGTCGCGCCAGCTCTACGGCCTGACCATGCACAGCGAGCGCCCCGGCCACCGCATGTACGAGCAGTGGCACCCGCTGGGCATCGTCGGCATCATCAGCGCGTTCAACTTCCCGGTGGCGGTGTGGGCGTGGAACAGTTTCATCGCCGCCATCTGCGGCGACATCAGCATCTGGAAGCCCTCGCCCAAGGTGCCGCTGTCGGCCATCGCCGCCACCCGGATCTGCAACGAGGCGCTGCGCAAGGGCGGTTTCCCGGACATCTTCTTCCTGTTCAACGACTCCGGCGTCGAGCTGGCGCAGGAGTTCGTGGACGATCCGCGGGTGGCGCTGATCAGCTTCACCGGCAGCACCAAGGTCGGCCGCACCATCGGCGAACGGGTGGCGCGTCGGATGGGCCGCAGCCTGCTGGAGCTGGGCGGCAACAACGCGATCATCGTCGATGCCAGCGCCGACCTGAAGCTGGCAATTCCGGCAATCGTGTTCGGCGCCGTGGGCACCGCCGGCCAGCGCTGCACCACCACCCGCCGCCTGATCGTGCACGAATCGGTTTACGAGGCGGTGCTGCAAAAGCTGGTCGCAGCCTACCAGCAGGTGGAAGGCAAGATCGGCGACCCCACCGACCCGCACAACCTGATGGGCCCGCTCAACAGCAGGGACGCGGTGGACGGTTTCCTCGATGCCATCGCCCAGGCCAAGGCCGCCGGCGGCAAGGTCGAAACCGGCGGCCGCGCGCTCGATCGCCCCGGCAACTTCGTGCTGCCGACGATCATCTCCGGCCTCGACAACAGCGCCGCCATCGTCCAGCACGAAACCTTCGCGCCGATCCTGTACGTGATGAAGTTCCGGGACATCCAGGAAGCCATCGCCATGCAGAACGCGGTGCCGCAGGGGCTGTCCTCGGCGATCTTCACCACCAACCTGAAGCATTCCGAGGCCTTCCTGGCGGCCACCGGCTCCGACTGCGGCATCGCCAACGTCAACATCGGCACCTCGGGCGCGGAAATCGGCGGTGCCTTCGGCGGCGAGAAAGAAACCGGCGGCGGCCGCGAATCGGGTTCCGACGCCTGGCGGGCCTACATGCGCCGGCAAACGAATACCATCAACTGGTCGGACGCGATGCCGCTGGCGCAGGGGATCAAGTTCGAGGTCTGATCCAGGCAACACGCCCCACCTCGCCAAGGAGCCGCCATGAACACGCCGATGCGCAGCAACAGCACGCTCGCACTCTTCAGCCTGATCTTCGGGATTCTCGGCTGGACCCTGCTGCCGTTTGCCGGCAGCCTGGTCGCCATCGTCACCGGGCACATGGCGCGCGCCGAAATCCGCCGTTCGCCCGAGACCCTGGACGGCGACGGGCTGGCGGTGGCCGGCATGGTGCTGGGCTACGTGGTCGTCGGCCTGAGCCTGCTGGCCTTCATCTTCATCCTGCTGATCTTCGGCGGGATCGCCGGCCTGCTGGCCGCCGCCGGGCACTGAACGCTTGTACGCATTCAGCCGCCCGCTCCTGTTCTGGCTCGATCCGGAACGTGCGCATGGCCTCGGACTGGCCGGATTGCAGGCCGCGCACCGCTGCGGCCTGTCCTCGCTGCTGGCCACGCCACCCAAGCCGCTGCCGACCAAGGCGTTCGGCCTGACCTTTCCGAATCCGGTCGGTCTGGCCGCCGGCCTCGACAAGGACGGCGCCCACATCGACGCGCTGATGGCGCTGGGCTTCGGCTTCATCGAGATCGGCACGGTCACGCCCAAGCCGCAGCCCGGCAACGAGCGGCCGCGCCTGTTCCGGCTCGAACGCGAGCGCGCGATCATCAACCGGATGGGTTTCAACAGCGGCGGCGTGGAAACGCTGGTGCGCAACGTCGAACGCGCCAAGCGCCGTGGCGACGCCCTGCTCGGCATCAACATCGGCCGCAACAAGAACACGCCGAACAAGGAAGCGGCGGGCGACTACGTGCACTGCCTGCGCCACGTCTACCCGCTGGCCGATTACGTCGCCGTCAACATTTCCTCGCCCAACACCGCCGGTCTGCGCGAGCTGCAGGAAGAGCAGGCGCTGCGGCAGTTGGTCGGCACCCTGCGCGACGAGCAGGAGCGGCTGGCCGGGATCCACGGCAAGCGCGTGCCGGTGCTGGTCAAGATCGCGCCCGACCTGAGCGAGACCGACATCGATGCGGCCGCGCGCGTGCTGGGTGACCTGAAGGTGGACGGCGTGATCGCCACCAACACCACGGTCTCGCGCGAAGGCGTCGAAGATTCGCGTCACATCGATGAGGCCGGCGGGCTGTCCGGCGCGCCGCTGCTGTCGCTGGCCACCGCCACCTTGCGGATGCTGCGCACGCGCTTGCCGGACGAGATTCCGATGATCGGCGTCGGCGGCATCATGCACGGCGCCGACGCGGCCACCAAGCAGGCCGCCGGCGCGGTGCTGGTGCAAACCTATACCGGGCTCATCTACCGCGGCCCGGCCCTGATCGAAGAATGCGTGGCGGCCCTGCGCCGACGCAAGGAAGCCCGCAGCGGCGCGCTGCCGCTGGAATGAACGCCACCGCCGGCGGCTATCGCATCATCGAAAACGCGCGCCTGGACGCGCGCAACAGCTTTGGCGTCGCCGTGCGCGCGCCACTGCTGGTCGAGGTGACGCGCAGCGAGGCGTTGCCCGAGCTGTTCCACCACGCCATGCCGGGTGACGTCAGGCCGCTGGTCCTTGGCGGCGGCAGCAACATCCTGTTTGCCCGCGATCCGGAAGGCGTCGTGCTGGCGCTGGCGTCCGGGGCCATCCAGCCGATCGGTGAAACCGACGGGGCCACCTGCGTGCGCGCCGATGCCGGCGTGGTCTGGCATGACTTCGTGCTGTGGACGCTGGGGCACGGTCTGAGCGGGCTGGAAAATCTCGCACTGATCCCGGGCACCGTGGGCGCGGCGCCGATCCAGAACATCGGCGCTTACGGCGTGGAAGTGCGCGAATGCGTCCATGCGGTCGAGGCCTTCGACCGCCAGGCCGGGATCTTCGTCCGGCTTGCGTCCGAGGCCTGCGCCTTTGCCTACCGCGATTCGTTGTTCAAACGCGAACCCGACCGCTTCGTGGTGACCGCAGTCGAGTTTCGGCTGCCGCAGAGATTCACGCCACGCTTGCAATACGCCGGATTGACCGAAGAACTGGCGTCGATGGGCATCACCGATCCGCCGCGCGCCTCGCAGGTGGCCGAAGCGGTGATGCGGATCCGCCGCCGCAAGCTGCCCGATCCGGCCGTGCTCGGCAATGCCGGCAGTTTCTTCAAGAATCCGATCGTTGCCGAGACCTCCGCGCAGGCGCTGCTGGCCGAACACCCCGACCTGCCCAGCTACCCTTCCGGCGACCCGGCCACGCGCAAGCTGTCGGCCGCGTGGCTGATCGATCGCTGCGGCTGGAAAGGCCGCCGCGAGGGCGATGCCGGGATCGCGCCGACCCATGCACTGGTGCTGGTCAACCACGGCCAGGCCAGCGGCGCGCAGCTGCTGGACATCGCCCGCCAGGTGGCGGCCGACGTCCACGCCCGCTTCGGCATCGCGCTGCAGCCGGAGCCGCGGATCGTGGGCGCGAGGTGGTGAGCGCACATCAAACAGACGCCCCTCTCCCGACGGGAGAAGGAAAACCCCGCAACGTCCAGGCGCGGGCCGCCCTGCTGATGCTGGCCAGCACCTTCGGCTTCGGCCTGATGGCCATTTTCATCCGCCTCGCCTCGGCCAGCATGCCGACCTGGGAAATCGCCTTCTTCCGCGTTCTCTTCGGCTTCCTGCTCCTGCTGGCCTTGCTGGCCTGGCCCGTGCGCTCCCAGGCGCAGCCGCTGCACGCCTTCCTCGCCCGCGTGCGCACCACCCAGCTGCCGCGCTACGTGGTGCGCTGCGCGATTGGCGTGGCGGCAATGTTCTGCGGTTTCTGGGCGATCGCCCACCTGCCGCTGGCGCAGGCGATTTCGCTCAACTATTCCTCGCCGATCTTCGTCACCATTGCCGCGATCCTGATGCTGGGCGAGCGCGTGCGCGTACGCCGTTGGGCGGCGGTGGTCGGCGGTTTCATCGGCGTGCTGGTGATCGTGCGGCCGGGCTCGCACGCCTTCAGTCCAGGCAGCCTGGTCGCGGTGGCCTCGGCCATGCTCAGCGCGCTGGTGGCGATCCAGATCAAGCAGCTCTCGGCGGCCGACAAGGCCGACACCATCGTGTTCTGGACCTACGCGCTGTGGGTGCCGATGACGCTGCTGCCGACCCTCTGGGTGTGGCAGACGCCGCACGGGATCACCTGGCTGTGGCTGTTGCTGGCCGGCGTGATGGGCACCGCCGGCCAGCTGCTGTGGACGCGCGCGCTCAAGCTCGGCGAGGTTTCGGCGCTGACTCCGATCAGCTTCACCCAGCTGCCGGTCGTCACTTTCGCGGGCTGGCTCCTGTTCGATGAAGTGGTCGATACGCCCACCATGATCGGCGCCGGGATCATCCTCGCCTCCGCCTTCTACATCGCCCATCGTGAATCCGTGCTGGCGCGCCGCGCCGCTTCCAAGGCGCTGAGCAAATCCAATCCGCCGGTGGTGTGAGACATTTGCGGGGCCGCACCCGGCAACCACTCATTGGCGGCTTCCGGCCTGCGCTTCTTCACGTTCGGTCCGGATGATGTTTTCGCGCATGGCGACCTGGCGTTCGTCCAGCGTGGCCGGGTCGGCCTGCAACAGCGGCAACACGTAGCGCGCGCGCAGGACCTCGGCCTGGGCGATGTGTCCCTGCTTGCGCAGCAGACCTTCGGCCTGCCATGCCGCATCCACGGTCTTCGCATTTCGTTCGCCATAAGCCGCCTCGCGCAGGCGCAGCAGCTCGCGCCAGGCAGACACCGCTGCATCGGTCTTGCCCAGGCTTTCCGCAGCCTGGGCGCGGATGTCCCATCCGGCCTGCAACTGCCGATCACGTTCCCCGAGTACGTCGCGAGCAATCGGCAGCACCCGGTCCAGGCGGGCCAACGCGGCAGCGTCCTGGCCTGCCTGATGCAAGGTGCCGGCGTTGTTGATCGCGATGAACAGCGTGTCCGGATGCCGCGGTCCGAGCAAGCGGGTACGCGCGTCCAGCACCTGCTGCTGAAGCTGCAACGCCTCTTCCAGCAGACCGGTACGGGCCAGGAATGTCGCCAGATTCAGACGGGTACGCAACGTGCGCGGATCATCCGAACCCAGCACGCGGACCTGGGTCGTCAGCACCTCGCGTGCGATCGGAATCGCCTCGCTGGACTTGCCGCTGTCGTTCAGCATATTGGCCAGATTGGCGCGATCGGAAAGCGTCAGCGGATGCTCGGCGCCCAGGCGACGGGTGCGGGTCGCAACCAGCGCCCGCTGCAAGGCCACCGCGCCCTCACCGTCACCGGTCATGATCCGCATCACCGCCAGATTGTGCTGGGAGGCCAGCGTGTCGGCCGCATCGGGCCCCAGCACCCGCGCCCGCATCGGCACCAATGCCTCCAGCAGCCGGCGCCCGGTTTCGGGATCGCCCATCCGTCCCAGCAGGATGGCCAGTCGGTCGGTCACTTCCATGGTCGCCGGGTCGCGCTCGCCGCGCAGGCGAATGGCGTCAACGCGCAATGTTTCCAGCAGCGTCCGCGCCTTCGCTCGATCACCCAGCGCCGCAGCGATGTCGGCCTGATCGACCCGCAGGCGAATCCGCAGTGGATCGTCGGGCGGCAGCGAAGCCAGCGCGGTCATGGCGCGTTCCACCACACTTTGCGCACTTTTTGCATCAGCGGCATCCAGCAAGGCGCGCGCCCATGCGTCTTGCGCTTTCAGGGTCTCCGGCGCCGTCGCACCGAGTACCTTTTGACGCCAGGCCGCCACTTCGGCGAACCCGCGGGCCGCCTGCTCCGGCAGGCCCAACGCGAGCCGGACGTGCGCCACCGATTCCCGCAGATCCGCAGCAATCGCAGGTTCGCTGGAAAAGTCGCGACCGATGGCACGCTCGGCATTGTCGAGGAGATTCCGGTTGATCACCCCGCGCGCCAGATCCGACGTGCTCGCATGCGCCAACGCGGCATCCAATGCGGCGGCGGACTGCGGTGCCTGCTTGGCAACCTGCGCCCGGAGATCGCTGGCCACGCCCAGGCCCATCGCCTCGATGTCGATGCTTTCCAGCATTGCCTGCTGAAAGGCCGCCACCTTTTCCAACTGGGCGCTGCGCTGAACCGCGATTGCGCGCTGTGCGCGCGCCTGCAGCAGTCCGTACACCGACAGCGCAAATCCCCCGACCAGCGCGAGCAGGGCCACGGTTGCCGCCATGATGCCGGGGCGGTGGCGGGCCGCGAATTTGCGCAATGCATAAGCGCGGCCAGACGGCACCGCCTCCAGCGGATGACCGTCGAGAAACCGCTGCAGATCCCCAGCCAGCGCCGCCGCCGACGGATAGCGTTCGGCCCGTTCGTGGCGCATTGCCTTGGCGACGACGTGGTCCAGCTCGCTGCGCAACAATCGGCGCATGTGCGGCAGACTCTGCCCGCGCGCCTGGGCAATCCGCACGGCATCGCCCGGCGGCAGGGTCGAGATCTGTTCGGAAGGCAAGCGGAACGTGCGCGCGCTGTGGGCCGCCGTTTCGCCCGTCGCGAGCGGACGCTGTCCGGTCAGCAATTCGCCGAGCACCACGCCAAGAGCAAAGACATCGCTGCGGGCATCGACCAGCGCCGGATCATCACCGGCCTGCTCCGGACTCATGTAGTCGGGCGTACCGGCAATCTCGCGACCGCCCACGTCGGCGGCAAGGGTGGCGATCCCGAAATCGATGATCTTGGGCAGTGCCCGCCCATCGACCTCATCCACCAACAGGTTGCCGGGCTTCAAGTCGCGGTGGATCACGCCCTTCTGGTGGGCATGCTGGACGCCTTCGCAGACGCGGATGAACAGCTTGATTCGATCGGCCAGCGGCAGCCGATGGGCATCGCAGAATTGCGTGATCGGCGTGCCGCCGATGAACTCCATCGCGAAATACGGATGACCATCGGCCGTGGTCCCGGCATCGTGGATCTGGGCAATGGCCGGGTGCCGCATGCGCGCCAGCAGCTGGCGTTCGACTTCGAAATAGGCAATGTGGCGGGCGTCCAGCCGACGCGAGCGAACCAGCTTGAGCGCCACTTCCCGCTGCACCGGTTCAAGCTGTTCGGCGCGATAGACATCCCCCATCCCGCCATGACCGACGCGCTGGAGAAGACGGTAATTCCCGATCCGGGTTCCGGCGGGCAAGGCCTCGCCTTCGACCGCCGCCGCAGGGCTCCGGGTGGCGATCAGCTCGGTGCGTTCCGGGTCGTCCCCGTTGTCCTCAGCCATGCCCATGCGCATTCTCCGTTTCAGCCGGTATCGGCCGTCTGTCACGACACCCTGACCGGATCACTGCGGCAAGTCTCCGACGGCCGCTGACGCATCGTGTCATCGCCGCTACACTGCAACAACTGTCATCCAGACGATCCGATGAACCGCGACAAGCCCCCCGAGGATACAACCCAGCGCACCATGTTCAGCCAGGGGCCGGATCGTCCTGCGCCACGTTCCGCCTGCGTGGTCGTGATCCATGGCGAAAGCCTGGGCAAACGGATCGACATCCACGATCGCCCCCTTCTCGTCGGACGGGCGCAGGACGCCGATCTGCTGATCGAGCACAAGAGCGTCTCGCGCCAGCACTGCCGGATCTGGGGCGAAAATGGTCGCTACCGCATCGAGGATCTCGGCGCCACCAACCCGACCCGCGTCAACGACGCCCGCCTGGAGCGTGCGACGACGCTGAAGGACGGCGACCGCATCACGGTCGGCGAGAGCATCCTCAAGTTCATTTCCCAGGACAGCATCGAGGCCAGCTACCACGAGGAGATCTACCAGCTTGCCATCCACGACCCGCTGACCGAGCTCTACAACCGCCGCCATTTCTGCGCGCTGGCCGACAAGGAAATCGCCCGCGCCACCCGCCACGAACGGCCGCTGGCCCTGTGCATCATCGACGTCGACCTGTTCAAGCCGGTCAACGACCGCTACGGCCACGTCGCCGGTGACGGCGTGCTGCGCCAGATCGGGCTGGCCCTGCGCGATCACGCCCGCGGCGATGACGTGGCGGCGCGGATCGGCGGGGAGGAATTCATCTTGCTGCTGCCGGAGACGGCCATTGCCGATGCCGAGCAGAGCGCGCAGCGGCTGCGCGCGGCGATCGAGGCGATGGCCTTCACGCTGGGGGGCGAAGCGCGGAAGATCACGGTCAGCATCGGCATCGCCAGCCTGACGCCCGATCGCGCCGCCCGCGGCCCGCTGATGGCAGCCGCCGATGCCGCGCTGTATCGCGCCAAGCGCGAGGGGCGCAACCGGGTCTGCATCGCGGACTGAGCGCGCAAGCCGCAGGCGACGCAAGGCGCGCAGAAGCTGCGCCAGCCCGATTCAGCCGCGGCTGGCCGCAATCAATTTTTCGACGTCCACGGCGTCGATCTGCTCCGGCCGCAGGTAGCGCCGGGCATATTCGAGATGGACGCCGGCGCGCAGGAACAGCGCGAACAGGTCGGGGTCGATGTGCCGGTCCTTGCACATCCGCGCCATGATCGCGATCGATTCGGAAATGGTCTTGGCCGGTTTGTACGGGCGGTCGGCCGCAGTCAGCGCCTCGAAGATGTCGGCAATTGCCATCATCCGCGCCTCCTGGCTCAGCTGGCTGGCATCGAGTCGGCACGGATAGCCGGTGCCGTCCATTTTCTCATGGTGACCACCGGCGATCTGCGGAACCTCGCGCAGATGCCGCGGCAACGGCAGCTCGCTGAGCATCTTGATCGTCTGCACGATGTGCTGGTTGATCTTGTAGCGGTCTTCGTTGGTCAGGGTGCCGCGGCTGATGGTCAGGTTGTGCAGCTCGCCGCGATCGTAGAGCAGCTCAGGGGTCTCCATCTTGAAGCCCCAGCGATTGCCCGCCTCGATGCGCTCCGATTCGGGTCGCGGAATCCGATGCTCGGGGCGGTCCGCCAGCAATGGCTCTTCAAGCGGCAGCTCGGGCGCCGGCTGCGGCAGGCGATCGAGCTCCTCCCGCGACAACCCCAGCCGATCGTCCAGCGTGCGCAGCCAGCGGCGGCTGCCGATTTCGCGCAGGCGCGCCTGCTGCTCCGCCGGCAGGAATTCGCCGCCGACGTTGCAACGGGCGACGAAGGCGAATTCATCATCGAGCGTCGCCAGCAGCGCATCACGCGTTGCGCGCAGCTCCGGCTCCGGGCGGCCGTCCGCCAGCCCCTGCCAGTAGCCAATCCAGGCATCGCGCTTGAGCACCTCGAAGCGCATCCGCACTTCGTGGATGCGGTTGTACACCGTCTCCAGCTTGGTGGCCTTGTCAACGACATATTCCGGTGTCGTCACCTTGCCGCAGTCGTGCAGCCACGCCGCAATGTGCAGTTGTTCCCAGCCATCGTCGTCCAGCCGGAAATCGGCATACGTGCCGCGGTCCTGCGCACAGGCCGCGCGCGCCAGCATGAAGGTCAATTCGGGGACGCGCGCACAGTGGCCACCGGTGTACGGGCTCTTTTCGTCGATCGCGCCGGCGATCATGCGGATGGTCGCCTGGATCAAGGCCTTCTGCTCCTTGATCAACTCCTGGGTTTCCAGCGCGCTGGCGGCGCTGGCGGTCAGGGCCTCGATGAAGCGCGCGCTGGCGTCGTCGATCTGTTCGTCCTTGAACAGCAGCAGCATGCCCAGCAGCTGCTCATGGCGATCGCGCAACGGCAGCGCCAGCATCGCCGGAATCGCAAGCCCGGCATCCAGCCCGAGGGCCGCCAGCTCCTCACTGCTGAGATGGCCGCTGACCGGGTGCGCCGCCGTGCGCGCCGCCTCCATCAGCTTGGGCAGCGCATCCGGCGACAGCGGCGGCAGGTTCGGCGCCGGCTTGGCCTTGCCGCCTTCCACGTCCAGTGCACTCACCCGCAGCGCGCCGCTGGCGTCGGCCAGATACAGCGCGCCGCCGCGCGCCTCGGCGATGTCGACCAGCTTGTCGAGCAGCCAGGGGCGCAGGATTTCGAAATCGGTTTCGCTCACCAGCCGCTGATTGATGCGCAGGAAACGCCGCACCGCATCGCGCATCAGGTCGAAGGCGGCGCCCAGGGTGTCGATCTCGCGCACCGAGGAGCGAACGATCGGATGGTCGGTGAAATCGAACCGTCGAACCGCTTCGGACTCGCTTGCGAGCCGGGTCAACGGCGCCGCGATCCGCCGGGAAATCAGCAGCGCGACCCCCGCCGCAAACGCCACCAACAGGAAGAACTCGAGCTCGCCGGGAATCGCATCACCAAACCAGCGCAGCGTCTCGCCGGTGACGACCACCAGCACGACCGACAGCAGGGTGATGTGCAGGTACAGCGGGAAACTGACTTGCCTGCGCGCCATGGAACTCCCCCGATTCAATCCTCGCAGCGAGTGTAGCCGCTTGCCCCCGCTTGGCGATCCATTCGCCTGTACCGACGCAGCGCGTCCCGCCACAATGGCGGCATGGAGCCACCCGCCGCCCATAGCAGCGCACGCACGCTTGACCCGCGCGGCGACGCCCTGCTGCTTGCCGTGGCCGACGGCCGCGACTGGCCAAGCACCTCGACCCTGGACCTGGGCGGCACCCGCCTGCACCGCAAGGCCGAGCTCCACGTCACCCTGCTCGGCCGTGAACCCACCGCCAGCGCCCGCGCCAAACTGGGCGATGCGCGCATCCGCGCCATCGCGGCGACTTTCGACTGGCGCTGGCACCGCACCGGCGCCGGGAGCGTACTGCGCAAAACGAAAATCGAGGGCGGGGCACCCCTGCCCTGCACCAGTCTGGTCGAATGGATCGAACTGCCGGCATTTTCCGGCTTCCGGATGGCGCTTGCCGAGGCGATGCAACTGCCGATCCCGGACACGCTGCCGCACGTCACCCTCTACGTGGCCGGCGATCCCGCCGGCATCGGCGTGCCGGATCTGACGACTCTGGCCGTCCTGCGCCAGTTCGACCTGCGTCTGCCGCGAGGCGATGCGCCACCCCCGCCCGCGCTGCCGGCGGCCCTGCACGCTGCCTATGCGGCTGCCGAATACCGCATCCCCAACCTTTCCGCCTGCCTGCACATCGGCCATTCCTGCGCATCAATTGATGCCGAACTTGCCCGCCGCAATGCCCGTCGCGCCATCGTCATCACCGCCTGCAATCCGTACAGCGAAACGCTCGCCCCCGCTGCCAACGCCCTGCGCCAGCAGTGGCTGCAGGACGAGCTGGAAGGAGCCGGGATCACCACCCTGCCCGCCGAAAACCATGACCCCGGCGGTCGCTGGCCTTGCGAACCGGGCCTGCTCGCCTTCGATACGTCAGCAGACTTCGACGATGGCTTGCTCCGCCGTTTCGAACAGCACGCCATTGTCGTGATCGAATTCAGCCAACCGGCACACTTGCTGCTGCATCCGTCGCATCGCTGAGGCAAGCCATTGGCCTGCCCGGACAGTGACTCCGAGCAGCCAGCCGACGACAAAAAAGCCAACCGGATTGCGCCGGTTGGCTTGACTGCTTGCGTGGTGGCGCGCCCGGAGAGATTCGAACTCCCGACCCCCAAGTTCGTAGCCTGGTGCTCTATCCAGCTGAGCTACGGGCGCAGAAGCGCAATTGTGATGCATTGCAGCGTGGTGCGTCAACGCGAACGTTGGTGCAATTTGCTGTCGCACAGCGGAACTGGCGGAGACTGAGGGATTCGAACCCTCGATGGAGCTTTTGACCCCATACTCCCTTAGCAGGGGAGCCCCTTCGGCCTCTCGGGCAAGTCTCCGGGTCGCGCAGTGCGAGCCGGGAAGGATACAGGCTGCGCCCGAATCCGGCAATCTGCCCTGCCCCGTTTGCCACCGCGATCCGCGGCTGGCCCAGCACTGCCATCACGCGCCGATCGCGCCGGCTGGCGCAGTTTGTGTCCGTCGACGGAGGGCTGGCATGGCAACGGATCCGCAATTCAAAGTCGGTGACCACGTACGCTGGAACTCGGAGGCTGGCTACGTCAGCGGGCGCATCCTCCGAGTCCACACCCGCGACTTCGACTACAAGGGCCACACCCATCGCGCCAGCCCGGACAAGCCACAGTACGAGATCCAGAGCGACAAGACCGATCACGTGGCCGCCCACTACGGCACAGCGTTGAAGAAGATCGATTGACGGTTGGGCCGTGCGTCTTCAACGCACTGCTTTCGGCGTGCCGGCGCAGGCACGTTGCACTCAGGCGGGGAACGGCGTGCGCAGCAAGCCTGCGGCCAAGGTGCCCAGCCAGACCAGCAGCAGACCGAGCACGAGGGTCGTGCCGAGGTAGCCGACCAGCGCTTCGCTGCGCCCACTGCGCTCCAGCAGCAGCAGTTCCAGCATCAGCGACGACCACGTGGTCAGGCCGCCGAGCAGGCCCACGATCAGGAAGGCGCGCCAGTACAGCGCCGCCGGTCCGCGGCCTTCCAGCCAGACGGCCAGGAACCCGATCGCGAAGGAACCCGACAGGTTGGCCACCAGCGTGCCCCAGGGGATGCCCGCACCCAGATGCCGCAGCAGCCAGCCGCCCAGCCAGAACCGGCCGCCCGCGCCCAGCGCGCCGCCGCACATCACCAATGCCAGTTGCTTCCACCAGATCGCCGTCAACATGCCGTGCTCCTGTGTGACACACGAGCGCGCCTGCCGCCCGGGTCGGGTTTGGCAGGCACCATCAGCCGGGTCGGCGGTTCGGGGAGGATGCCATCTCCCATCGCGGCAATGGTATACCCGATGCCCGCCAGTCCGCGCGGTGGCGCGATCCGCCAATGCCGGCCCCGAAATCGGCCCCGCTAGCGCGAGCCTTGCAGCAGGCAGGCCACCACGGGGGCCACCTGCGCCTGCCGATCCAGCGCGCTGCCGAGCTGCTGCAGCCGCGCGGCCAGTTCCGCCGGTGAATCGGTACATACGGTGGCATGCCCCACCTTGCGGCCAGGCCGCGGCTGCTTGCCGTAGTCGTGCCAGCGCAAGCCGGGCACGGCCAGCGCGGCAGCGCGGTCGGGCATCGCGCCCAGCCAGTTGAGCATGCACGCGTGGCCGCGCATGGCGGTGCTGCCCAGCGGCAAACCGAGGCCTGCGCGCAGATGATTTTCGAACTGACTGGCGTGGCTGCCTTCGATGGTCCAGTGCCCGGAATTGTGTACGCGCGGCGCCATTTCGTTGGCCAGCAATTCGTCATCGCACTCGAACAACTCCAAGGCGAACACGCCGACGTAATCCAGCGACTCCGCCAGCGCCTTGGCGTACGCCAGCGCTTTCTCCCGGGTGGATGGATTGACCGGGGCCGGCGCGAGGCTGGCCGAAAGGACACCGTCCACATGCCAATTCCGGGTCAGCGGCCAGGCGCGGAATTCACCGCCCTTGCCGCGTGCTGCAACCACGGACAACTCACGCTGGAAGGCGACGAAGCCTTCCAGGATCAGCCCGACTGCAGGCGCCTGTGGGCCCAACGCGGCCCACGCGGCGTCCACGTCTTCGAGGGTGCGGAGACGGAACTGGCCCTTGCCGTCATACCCCAGCCGGCGGGTCTTGAGGATGGCGGGGAGACCGATGGCGGCCACCGCGGCGCGCAGGCCATCCAGCGAATCGACTGCGGAAAACGGCGCCACCGGGATGCCCAGTTCGCGAAACCGGTTCTTTTCGGACAGCCGATCCTGCGACACAGCAAGCGCCTGCGGCGGCGGGAACACGGGCAGCGTCGCCGCCAGCCACTGCGCGGCCGGCGCCGGCACGTTCTCGAAATCGAAGGTCGCGATGTCAGCGCCTTCGACGAAACTCCGCAGCGCCTCCGCGGCATCCCAGGCGCCCACCGCCAGCGGCGCAAGCTGGCCGGCGCAGGCATCGGCTGCCGGATCCAGCAGCTTGAAGCGCAGGCCCAGCGGCGCGCCTGCCAGCACCAGCATGCGCGCAAGCTGCCCACCGCCGAGGATTCCAACCGTGGTCACGGACGCACCGCCTCGCGCATCAGCTGCGCGGATCGTCGTTGTCCACGACGTCCCGGGTCTGGCGCGAACGATAATCCTCCAGCGCGGCGGCAATCGCCGGATGGTCGGCGGCCAGCAGGGCGGCGGCAAACAGGCCGGCGTTGGTGGCCCCGGCCGCGCCGATCGCGAAGGTCGCCACCGGAACACCGGCCGGCATCTGCACGATCGACAGCAGCGAGTCGAGCCCGTTGAGCACGCGACTCTGGATCGGCACGCCCAGCACCGGCACGGCCGTCTTGGCCGCCAGCATCCCGGGCAGGTGGGCGGCCCCGCCGGCGCCGGCGATGATCGCCCGCAGGCCGCGCCCGGCCGCGCTGGCAGCGTAGTCGAATAGCACGTCGGGAGTGCGGTGTGCGGACACCACCCGCACTTCGTGCGGAACCCCGAGCGCTGCGAGCGCCTGTGCCGCCCGCTGCATCGTCTCCCAGTCGGAGCGCGAGCCCATGACCACGCCCACCAGCGGGGCGGCGTCGGTTCGATGTGGTTCGGTCATGGCGGCTTCGTTCGTCAAATCGGCATTCTAGCGCGTCGAGCAAGGACGTCGAACAGTCCGCAACACACGCACGCCGCACGCGCAGACGCGCGCACGCAGATCGACAGCCACAGCCGCCGCGACAGGCAGGCACGCCGCACGCGCGCGCCTGATTCCCGGTGGTCGGCAAACACGGCAACCCCGCGCATTGCATGCTGACGGAAAAACCGGTTAAAATTTGCGGCTTGCACCACCGCTCTCCACTTTTTCGCTTTTCTGCCGAGGTCTGTCATGAAGGTCCTGTCCTCCCTGAAGTCGGCGAAGACCCGCCACCGCGATTGCAAGGTCGTTCGTCGCCGCGGCAAGGTCTTCGTCATCTGCAAGTCCAACCCCCGTTTCAAGGCCCGCCAGCGCTGAAGATCCACTGCGCGCTGACGTGCACGGGAGCCGCCGCAGGGCGGCTCTTCTGTTTTGGCTCCCTGCCGCGCAGGACGTCTGGCCGCCACCGTCACCGTTTTCGACCTAGAATCAGCAACCGTCACCCGTTTCGGAGCACGTCGATGAAGCATCTGCTGTGCAAGACCACGCTGGCTGCCGCCCTGCTCGGGTTGATCGGCAGCGCCAGCGCCGACACCCTGCTGATCCAGCGCGTCAAGCAGGAAACCGCCAACATGCCCACCCGCGGCATGACCACGGCGCAGGTCCAGGCCAAGTTCGGCGCTCCCGGCGACCAATTGGCCGCGCAAGGCGGGCAAAGGCGCGCCTGGCCCGCGATCACGCGCTGGGTGTATCCGGGCTTCACCGTGTATTTCGAACGTGGCCGGGTGATCGATGCCGTGGCCAATCAGGCCACCCCGGACGAGATCGGCCCGAAGCCGGCCAAATAAGCGTCGATGTCCGCCCCAGACCTGCGTTTCCCCGCCGAGTGGGAGCCCCAATCGGCGGTCCTGATCGCGTGGCCGCACGCTGGCACCGACTGGGCCGCGCGGCTGGCCGAGGTGGAGGCCACCTACGTCGCGCTGGTGTCCGCGATCACCCGTTTCCAGCCGGTGGTCATCATCGTTGCTGACGACGTGCTGCAAGCCCACGCTGCGGTGCGGCTGGCTGACGCCGGCGTAGATTCGGCGCAAGTCCGCTACGTCCAAGCCCCGTATGACGACACCTGGCTGCGCGACAGTGGCCCGATCAGTCTTGTCTGGTCCGGGACCGGGCATCCTGCCACGGCCCGCAGGCCGGATGAGGGGCAGGCTTTCCACCTGCTCGATTTCCGCTTCACCGGCTGGGGCGGCAAGTTCGAGGCTGGCGCCGATGATCGTCTGATCGAACGTCTATTCGACCAGAGGTTGTTTCTCAATAATTCTAGACAACTAATTGATTTTGCATTGGAAGGTGGCGCCATCGAGACCGATGGCGAGGGCTGCCTGCTGACCACCTGGCGCTGTCTGCACGAGCGTCACCCCGCCGCCAGCCGTGACGAACTGACCGCAAAACTCGCCGCCTGGCTGCATCAGGATCGCGTGCTGTGGCTGGACCACGGCGCGCTGGAAGGCGACGACACCGACGCCCATATCGACACCCTTGCCCGCTTCGCCGCACCCGATGCGATCGTGTTCCAGGCCTGCGACGATCCCGCCGATTCCCACTTCGCCGACCTGCGCGCCATGGCCGACGAGATCGCCGCACTGCGCACCCGCGACGGCACACCCTATCGCCTGTTCCCGCTGCCTTGGGCACGCCCCGTGCTGGACGAAGGGCGCCGCCTGGCCGCCAGCTACGCCAATTTCCTGATCATCAACGGCGCCGTATTGATGCCGGCCTACGACGATCCGGCGGATGCCGCCGCCGCCGCCGTGCTCGCCCAGGCCTTCCCCAGCCGCGACATCGTGCCTGTCCCCTGCCGCCCGCTGATCTGGCAGAACGGCAGCCTGCACTGCATCACCATGCAGCTGCCGCAGGGGCTGGTTGAGTCCGATTTGAAGGCTTGAGCCACAGGCTTGAGCCACAGGCTCGAGCTTGCCGCAGCAACTTCAGTGAACTAGACTAAACCAAGTCCAAGTGGGGCCTGCCTCATGTCCGCCATGCCTGCCATCAACATCCACGAAGCCAAGACCCACCTGTCGCGACTGGTGGAACAGGCGGCGGCGGGCCAGGAAATCACCATCGCCAAGGCCGGCAAGCCGATGGCGCGGCTGGTGCCGCTGGAAGCGACCGTCCGGCCAAAGACGCTGGGGCTGCTGGCGGGCAAGCTGGACATTGCCGATGACTTCGACGCCCCGCTGCCCGACGCCTTCTGGCAGGGCGCGCGCTGACCATGCGCCTGCTGCTGGACACCCATGTCCTGCTGTGGGCGCTGCACGATCCGGCCCGGCTGGGCCGGAAGACCCGCACGCTGATCGAACGCTCGCAGACGCTGGTCAGCGTGGCCTCGCTGTGGGAAATCAGCATCAAGGCCGCGCTCGGCAAGCTCAAGGCCAGCCCGCACGAGGTGCTGGACGCGATCGAACCGTCCGGCTTCGACCTGCTGCCGATCCAGCCGGCGCATGCGGTGGAGGTTTTCACCCTGGGCACCCTGCACGGTGATCCCTTCGATCGCCTGCTGGTCGCGCAGGCCCAAGCCGAACGGCTTACCCTGCTCACCTTCGATACCGCGCTGCGCAGCTTCGGCCCCTGCGTGCGCTGCGTGGAATGATCGACAAGACTCACGGATACTTTGCTCGATGAATCCGAAAACCCTCCCCGTCGCCCTGGTGCAGGAACGCAATCACGGCGATGCCGCGTCCAATCTCGCGGTGATCGAAACCCGCGTCGCCGAAGCGGCGCAGGCCGGGGCGAAACTCGTGCTGCTGCAGGAACTGCACAACGGCGCCTATTTCTGCCAGCACGAAGCGGTGGGTGAATTTGATCTGGCCGAACCCATCCCCGGCCCTTCCACTGAACGACTGGCCGCGCTGGCCAAACAGCACGGCGTGGTGCTGGTGTCTTCACTGTTCGAAAAGCGCGCCGCCGGGCTGTATCACAACACCGCCGTGGTATTCGATGTCGACGGCCGCCTCGCCGGCAAGTACCGAAAGATGCACATCCCGGACGATCCGGGCTTCTACGAGAAGTTTTATTTCACCCCCGGCGATCTGGGTTTCACCCCGATCCAGACCTCGGTGGGCAAGCTCGGCGTGCTGGTGTGCTGGGACCAGTGGTATCCGGAAGCGGCGCGCTTGATGGCGCTGGCCGGCGCAGAATTGCTGCTGTATCCCACCGCCATCGGCTGGGATCCGGAGGATGCGCAGGATGAGAAAAACCGCCAGCGCGACGCCTGGATCCTGAGCCATCGCGGCCATGCCGTGGCCAACGGCCTGCCGGTGCTCTCATGCAACCGTGTGGGCCACGAGCCTTCCCCGCTGGGTGCCTCTGGGATTGATTTCTGGGGCAATTCCCTTGTACTTGGCCCGCAGGGCGAAGTGCTGGCTGAAGCTGGCGGTGATGCCACGCTGTTGCTGGCCGAAGTGGACCTTGCGCGCAGCGAGCAAGTGCGTCGGATCTGGCCGTTCCTGCGCGACCGTCGCATCGATGCCTACGGCGATCTGGTGAAGCGCTATCGTGACTGAGCTCAACCACGAAGCCGCGCCGGCGGTCACCGATTCGCCCATCGCCGAGCAACCCAGCGTCGAAATCGAACGCGATGGCGTCCACTACACCCTGCTGGGCACCGCGCATGTCTCCAAGACCAGCGTGGAGGCGGTGCTGGCCGCCATCGACAGCGGCCAGTACGACGCCATCGCGGTCGAACTGGACCCGCAGCGGCTGAAGGCCCTGACCCAGCCCGACGCGCTGGCTGAACTCGATCTGGTCAAGGTCATCCGCGAGCGCAAGGTCGCCCCGTTCGCCGCCAACCTCGCGCTGGCCGCCTACCAGCGCCGGCTGGCCGAGCAGATGGGGATCGAGCCGGGCGCCGAACTCAAGGCCGCCGCTGTCGAAGCACAGGCCCGCGGCCTGCCGCTGCAATTGATCGACCGCGATGTGGGCATCACTTTCCGCCGCATCCTGCAGGGGCTGGGCTGGTGGGACCGGATGAAGCTGATCACCGGCGTCGGCGCCAGCCTGTTTTCCAGCGATGAAGTGGCCGAAGAGGATATCGAGCGCCTGAAAGAAGGCGACATGCTCGAATCCAGCTTCGGCGAATTCGCGCAGCAGACACCGACCCTGTTCGCCACCCTGATCGACGAGCGCGACCAGTACATGGCGGCGAAACTGCGCGAGCGCAGCGACGGTGCCAGACGCGTACTGGCGGTGGTCGGCGCTGGGCATCTCAAAGGCATGGCGCGTTATCTGGGCGAAAGTCAGGACGCGCCCGAGGCCGTCACCGAGCGTCTGGTCGAACTGCGCCAGCGCCGCAAGATCCCGTGGTTCACGCTCATCTTGCTGACCCTGATCTTCGGCGGCATCGCCTGGGGCTATGTCCACGGCGGCGCCCAGCTGGGCCGCGATCTGCTGCTGCAATGGGTGGCCTGGACCTGCGGCCTGACCGCACTGGGCGCGCTGCTGGCCGGCGCGCGGCCGCTGGCGATCCTCATTGGCACCCTCGTCGCCCCGTTCAAACCGTTCCGGCCCGGCCTGCCCTCGGGCATGTTCAGCGCTCTGGTTGATTTGCGTGCCCGCAAGCCCGCCTACCCCGACTTCCTCGCCCTGCGCGACGACGCTCAAACCCTGCGCGGCTGGTACCGCAACCGCGTGACACGGGTGCTGCTGGTGTTTTTGCTCACCAACCTCGGCACCGTCGCCGGTGAATACGTGGCCGGCGTGCGCATTTTCGGGAAACTGATGGGCTGAGGCGTCCGGACAAGCCGGCCCTGCCCCTCGCTCACAAGCTTGCAGCCCGCAACGCCTTGGATCGGCCCTTGCGTCCAGTCGATTGACAAAACCCATTGATTCCCGCAGAAATCCGGGCGAAGATGCGGGAATCGCAGGTGGATGAAGATTCGGCATTCGCCAGGGGGGCGAACATGAGAACCCAATCCGCGGTCGAGGGCAGGTCTGCACCCGGCGTTGCGTGCGAAGATCCGGGCGGCATCACCGCGCGGTTGCTGCTGCGTTCCTTCCGCGTCCAGCTCGCGGTTGCCGGGGGTGCGTTCGTGCTGGCCGCCTTCGTGGCCGCCGTCTATTTCTCCCGCTACGGCACCGAAGCGCAGCTCGCGGTCGGCGCGTGTCTGTTCCTCGCGCTGGCCGGGCTGGGCGCCTGGCGGTTGGTGTTCGCCCCGCTGGCGGAACGCTTGAACGCGGCCAATGGCGAGCTGGCCGTGCGTGCGGCCCACCTCGAAGAGCGCTTGCGTGCCATCGAAACCGATGGGCGACTCCAGCATGCGCTCGACATCGCCGAAGACGAATCCGCGGTGTTGCGCATCTCCGAACAGGCGCTGGAAGCGCTGCAGGCCGGGTCCTCCTCGCAGCTGCTGCTGGCCGAGGATCCGGAGGGTGACATCACCCGCACGATTACCATCGGCGACATGCCGGACGCCGCCCGCTGCAATATCCGCCGCGCCGGTGATTGCCCGGCGGTGCGGCGCGGGCAAGGGATGGTCTATGAGGACAGCATGTCACTGAGCGCCTGCCCGGGGCTGGGCGGCCGCATCGAGACCACCTGCGCGGCCGCCTGCACGCCGGTAATGGTGGCCGGCCGCGGCACCGGGATGCTGCGCGCGCTCGGCCAGACCGGCGACCCAGACCTGTTCCGCCTGCTGCAATTGCTGACCACCCACGCCAACCGCGTGGGCACGCGCCTGACCGTGATCCGTTCGATGGTGGCATCGGAGATGAAGGCCGCCACCGATCCGCTCACCGGGCTGTCCAACCGGCGCGTGCTGGAGGCGCGGCTGGGCCAGTTGTTCGAGCGGCGCGCCGCGTTCGCTCTGGTGATGGCCGACATCGACCACTTCAAGAAGATCAACGACACCCACGGCCATGAGGTGGGTGACCGTGCGCTCAAGGCGTTCGCCGGCATCCTGCGCCAGTCGATCCGCAGCGAGGATCTGGCCTGCCGGATCGGCGGCGAAGAGTTCGTGCTGCTGCTGCCGGAATTCAACGTGACCCACGCCGCCCAAGTCATGCAGCGCATTCGCGGCGAACTCCCCCGCGGCATCCAGCGCGCCGGGCTGCCGGCATTCACGGTCAGCGCCGGGGTGGTCGATCATCGGCTCGCCGGTTCCGGCGATGACCTGCTGCGGCTGGCCGACCAGCTTTTGTATCGCGCCAAGTCCGAAGGCCGCGACCGGGTGATCCTCCCGGACGATATCGGCGAGGTGGCGGTCGCCAGCTGACGCAAGGCGGCGCACCAGGCGCGGCCGCGATCGCCTCAGCCTGCAGCGGGCGCGGCCTTCCCGCCCGCCCCGCGCGCCCGGGCAATCAGGCGCGCGCTGCCGCTGCGCAGGTCATCGAGCAGCGCGTAGATGGTCGGCAGGAACAGCAGGGTGACGACGGTGGAGAACGCCAGCCCGCCGGCGATCGCGCGTGCCATCGGGTAGTACGGCGGGCCTTCGCCGGCCACCTGGGTATTGGAAATCGCAATCGGAATCATTGCCAGGATCGCGGTGCCCATCGTCATCATGATCGGACGCAGGCGCTCGCGGCTGCCCTCGATCAGCGCCTCGATCCGCGGCAAGCCGCGCCGGCGCAGGTTGTTGATGTGCTCGATCATCACGATGCCGTTGTTCACCACCACCCCCATCAGCACCAGGATGCCGATGAAGGCCATGATGTTGAACGGGGTGCCGGTCAGCCACAGGCCCCAATAGACGCCCAGGATCGAGAAACCGACGCTGCTCATGATCGCCAGCGGGAACAGCAAGGATTCGAACACCGAGGCCATCACCACGAACATCAGCACCAGCGCGATCAGCACGTTGCTCAGCATCTGCTGGTTCATGTCGATGTTCATGCCGAAGCCGCCGCCTTCGAAGGTGTAGCCATAGCCGGGCGGCAGGTCGAGCGATTTCAAGGTGGCCTCGATGTCCTTGCGCGCCTGCTCCATGCTCGCACCTTGGGCGAGGCTGGCCTGGACCTTGAGCATGGTCTGCCGGTTCATGCGCTGGATCGAGTTGGCCGACGGCTGCACGGACACGTCCACCATTGCCAGCAGCGGCACGCTGCGGCCATCCGGCGCGCGCACGGTGAAGGCTTGCAGGTTCTCCGGGCCGTAGTGCTCGGCCCCCTTGAAACGCACGTTCACCGGGATTTCGATCTCGCCGCGCTGGAAGTCGCGCAGCGAGGAACCACGCAGGGCCAGGCCCACGAATTGCGCCACCTGCTGCGCCGAAAACCCGTAGGCCGCGGCACGCTCGCGATTGACGTGTACCGTCAGCTCGCTGTCGGCATCGCCGGTATTCACGCGCGCGTCGCGCAGGCTGCGGCTGCGCGCCAGCATCGGCAGCAGATCGTTGGCGATTTCCTTGAGCGCCTGGGTGGAATCCCCGGTCAGGCTGAAGGAGATGTCCTGGCTGGAACCGCCCATGCCGCCATCGCGCCCCATGCCGATGTTGGCCCGCGCCGATTTCGGCAAACCCTCGCGTATCCGGTCGGTGATCTGCAATGCGCGTTGGCTGTCCTTGGTATTCAGTTCGACCTGGGTGAAGGCCCAGCCGGACTCGGCGTAGCGCGAATAGATCTGCTTGACGTCGAACCGGGCCCGGTTGGCGTTGATGTAGCGCTCCACCGCACCGACCACCTCGCCCATCTGCTCCTTGGAATAGGACCCGTTCCACTGGTAGTAGATCTGCACCTTGGAAGGGTCGTTCTGGTTGCCGGTATCGCCCTTGGTCAGCTTCATCGGAATGATGCTGATGGCGACGATCACGAGGATCCCGGCCACGCTCCAGCCGCGGTGGTTCAAGGTCCAGCGCAGCAGCCTGGCATAGCGTTCCTGCAGGCGGGTGATGAAAGGCGACTTGACCGCGGGCGGCGTGCGCAGCTTGGCCGACAGCATCGGGATCAGGCTGATCGCGACCAGCCACGACGCCAGCAGGGAGATCGAGATCGTCACCGCCAGCTGGGTCAGGAAAATCGTCAGCATGTTCTTGCCGCCGAACATCATCGGCAGGAACACGATGCAGTGGCACAAGGTGCCGGCCGACAGCGCGATGGCGACGTGGCGGGTGCCGATCACCGAAGCCAGGCGCGGCTGGCCGGGGTATTTCTCGCGCTCCTGGTAGATGCTTTCGACCACCACCACGGCGTTGTCGACCAGCATACCCACCGCCAGCAGCAGGCCCATCATCGACAGGATGTTGAGGGTGATCCCGGCGAAGTACATGAAGCCCAGGGTCATGATGAAACAGATCGGGATCGCCGTGCTCACCATCAGCACCGAGGGCCAGTGGCGCAGGAAGAACCACAGCACGAACACCGACAGGACCAGACCGATGACGCCGGCCTCGGCCAGCGCCGACAGCGAGCTGATCACCTGCTGGCCCTGATCCTCGGTCACCTCGATCCGGATCCCGCGCATCGCCGGATCGCGCCGCAGCGCTTCCAGTTCGGTTTGCACCGCACGCGACAGATCGACCAGGTTGGCCGCGCGCTCCTTGTAGATATCGACGCCGACGCTGGGGCGACCGTCCACCTGGCGCACGTAGGTCGTGCGCTGCGGCTTGAGTTCGACCTCGGCAATATCGCCCAGGCGCACGCCGCGTGCGTTGATCGGCAGTGCGCGCAGCTGTTCGAGTTCAACCAGCTCGCCCTTGGGCTGGATCCGCAGGCGCTGCCCGTTGTCGGTGATGGTCCCGCCGGAGACGGCGAAATTGGCGGCCTGCAGGCGGCTGACCAGTTCGTTCAGCACCACTCCATTGGCATTCAGGCGGTCGGGCTCGATCGCCACCACCACCTCCTGCTGCGGCACGCCCTCGACCTCGATCCGGGCCACGCCCGGCAAGCGCTCCAACCGGCGTTTGATGGCCTGGTCGATCAAATCGCCGCGCACGGTCAGATCATCATTGCTGGTCAGGCGCAGGCTGATCGCTTCCTGATCACCGGAGTTCCACCGCCACACGAAATAGCGACGGAAGTCGTCGGGAAGCTGGTCGCGGATGGCGTCGATGCGCTCGCGCGCCTCCGAGGCGGCGACCGCGACGTTGCGGCCCCAGTCGCTGAATTCGACGAAAATGTTGCCGCTGTTGGCCGATGCGCTCGCATTCATCGACTTGATGCCGGACATCGTCGCCAGCGCTTCCTCGACCGGCTTGACGATGTTCTGCTCGACCTCTTCCGGGGTCGAACCCGAATACGGCAGGGAGACGGCGAAAAACGGCGGGCTGGCCTCGGGCATCGATTCCAGCGGCAGCCGGAACGCGGCGATCAGGCCGATCACCACCAGCGAGACGAAGATCATGATCGTCGTCACCGGGCGCCGGATCGAGAACTCGGTGATGTTCACGCGCCCGCCCTCAACCCCGCGCCCCGTCGCCCAGGGCGTCATGCTCGTGCGCCAGCACGTCGGCCACTTCGGCGGCGTCGCGGCGCGCGCGCCGGCCGCGTTCGGCGTAGTACGCGTCCGGGCGCCGGTCGAGCAGGTCATACACCACCGGGATCACCACCAGGGTCAACAGGGTCGACACCAGCAGGCCGCCGATCACGGTGATCGCCATCGGGCTGCGCACCTCGGCGCCATCGCCGAAGGCCAGCGCCAGCGGCAGGAAGCCGAACACCGCGCACAGGGTGGTCATCATGATCGGGCGCAGGCGCGAGCGTGCGCCTTCCACCAGCGCGGCATGCTTGGCCACGCCGGCCTCGCGCAGCTGGTTGACCTTGTCGATCAGGATGATCGCGTTCTTCACCACCAGCCCGACCAGCAGGATCAGGCCGATGAACACCACCACCGACACCGGCGAGCGGGTCAGCACCAGCGCCCCGACCGCGCCCACCAGCGCCAGCGGGATGGTGAACAGGATGACGAACGGATGCAGCAGCGATTCGAACTGCGAGGCCATCACCAGATAGACCATGAACACCGCCAGCGCGAAGGCGAACAGCAGCGAGCGCAGCGATTCGGCCAGCTCCTGGCCCTGCCCGCCGATCTGCATCCCGATCTCCACGCCCAGCGGATTTTGCGCCACCATCGTTTCGACTTCGCGCACCGCGGTCCCCAGATCGATGTCGCGCAGGTTGGCCGAGATCACCGCCACCCGGCGGTGGTCGACGCGGTGGATTTCGCTCGGACCATTGGTGGCGACGATCCGCGCCACCGAATCCAGCTCGATCGGCGCGCCCTTTCCGGGGTTGACGATCAGATGGCGAATGTCGTCGACCGACGCGCGCTCGGACTCGCGCACCCGCACCAGCACGTCGATCTTGCGGTCACGGAAGCTGTAGCGGGTGGCCACCTCGCCGGCCACTTTCTTGGTGACCGCATCGGCGATCTGGCGCGTGGTCAGGCCCAGCGCGGCAGCACGGTCGGGGTCGAACAGGATCTGGATTTCCGGGAAGCCCTGCTCCACCGTCGACTTGACGTCGGCATAGTGCGGATTGGCGCGCAGCATGCCGGCCAGCTTGTTGCCGGCGGCGCGGATCGCCTCGAGGTCATTGCCCTCGACTTCGATCTCCAGCGGCGGCGACAGGCTGAACAATTCGGGCCGCGCAAAATCCACCTGCGCGCCCGGATGGTTGCGCATGGTCGCGCGCAGGGCGTCGGTCAGCGGGACTTCGGCGCTGTTGCGGGTCATCACCACGTCGAGCTTGCCGATGTTCTCGCCGCTTTCGGTCGGGCTGGCGTCGAGCCGGGTGCCGGTGCCGGAGACGCCGTAGAGCACGCGCACGCCGTCGTCATGGTCGTGCGCCGCCTCGACCTGCCGGATCAGGGCATCGGTACGCGCCAGCGGCGTGCCGGGCGGCAGCTTGGCGGTCATCGTGAAGCGGTCCTGGGCCAGCTGCGGGATCAGATCGGTGCCGAGGAAGGGCAGCACCGCGAGGGTGGCGGCGAAGGCCAGGCCGGCCACCAGCAGGATGGGCGTCGGTCGCCGCAGCGCCCGCGGCAGGATGTTCAGATAGCCGTTTTCGGCCCGGTTGTAGAGCGCCATCCAGACATCGCTGGCCTTGCGCATCACCGGCCCCACCACGCCGCCGATGCCGCGCCAGACGCGCACGGTCAGCCAGGCGATGCCGTAGAACCCGTAGCGAAAAATGCCGCCAAGCCCGCGCCCGGCGTACATCACCGGTTTTTGCCAGCGATGCTCCGGCGACCAGCGCGGCTGCGCGGGCTCCTCCGCAAACCCCATCGGCGCCCGGCCCTTGAGCGAGCTGAGCATCGGCACCAGGGTCATCGCCACCACCAGCGACACCGCCACGGCAATGGCCACGGTCAGCGCCTGGTCGCGGAACAGCTGGCCGGCAATGCCCTGCACGAACACCAGCGGCAGGAACACCGCGATCGTGGTCAGGGTCGAGGCCATCACCGCCATCCCGACCTCGCGGGTGCCCGCGATGGTGGCGTCGAGCACGCCCAGCCCGCGCTCACGCGCCTTGGCGATGGATTCGAGCACCACGATCGAATCATCGACCACCAGACCAGTGGCCAGCGCCAGTCCGCCCAGCGACATCACGTTCAGGCTCAAATCGAGCCGGCCCATGAAGAAGAAGGTGGCGATGATCGACACCGGCAGCGACAGCGAGATGACGAAGGTGCTCCAGCCGTCGCGCAGGAACAAAAAGATCACCAGGATCGAAAGCATGCCGCCGATCACCGCATCGAGCTTGACGTCGGCGATCGCATGGCGGATGAACTTCGACTGGTCCTCGACCACGACCAGGTCGATGTCGGCCGGCAGCTTGCCGCGGATCTCCGCCAGCCGTGCCTCCAGCGCGTCGGCCGTGGCCACGGTGTTGGCGTCGCCTTCCTTGTACACGGCCAGTTCCACCGCCTCGCGGCCGCCGCTGCGGATCACCGCCTCGCGTTCCTTGTAGCCCTGCCGCACCTGGGCCACGTCCTTCAGGCGCACCGGCGAAGCACCGCTGCCGGAACCGTCCCCGCGCAGGGCCGCGATCACGTTCGGATCGCGGCTGCCGAGGATGGCCGTCATCAGCTGGCGGTTCTCGCCGGTGCCCGATGCGGTCGCCGCACCCCCGGTGGTCAGCAACAGCTCGCGCATCTGCTCGATCGTGTCGAACTGGTTGACCGTGCGCACCAGGTAGCGCTGGGTGCCCTCCTCCAGGCGCCCGCCGGAGAGGTTGACGTTCTCCTGCTTCAGGCGCTGGATGACGCTGTCCAGCGACAGCCCCAGCTGGGCCAGCTTGCGCTGGTCGATCTCGACCTGGATCTCGTCCTCCAGGCCACCGCCGACCTTGACCGCGGCCACGCCCGACACCGGCTCGAGCCTGCGCTTGAGGTCATCGTCGGCGTAGCGGCGCAGTTCCATCAGCCGGCGCACGGCCTCGGCCTCGTCGCCGTCGTCGTGCTTCGAGGTCAGGGCCAGGCGCATGATCGGCTGGGTGGAGGGATTGAAGCGCAACAGCACCGGCGGCTTGGCATCCAGCGGCAGCTGCAGGGTCTCCATCTTGTCGCGCACGTCCAGGCCGGCCTGCTGCATGTCCGTGCCCCAGGCGAACTCGAGCACCACGTCGCTCTGGCCGGTGCGCGAGACCGAGGTCATCTTGCGCAGGCTCTTGACCACCCCGAGCGCCTCCTCCACCGGCTCGCTGATCAACGTTTCGATCTCGGTCGGCGCGGCGCCGGTGTATTCGGTGCGCACGGTCAGCGTGGGATAGCTCAGGTCGGGCAGCAGGTTGACCTTGAGGGCGCCCAGCGCGATCGCGCCGAACAGCAGCATGGTCAGCCAGAACATCGCCACGGTGACGCGGCGGCGGGTTGAGAACTCCACCAGGCTGGCGCCACGCGAACCCGGCTGCGGCGATTGCTCGGCAGCCGGGCCGTGCCTGTCGCGACTCAGTGCTTCTCGCCCTTGGCGGCGGCTTGCTTGTTGCCGGTGGCGGCCTTGGCGACCGGCTGCCCGATCACCTGCACGGCGCTGCCGTCGCGCAAGGCCGACTTGCCGGCGGTCACCACCTCATCGCCCGCCTTCAGGCCCTGGCGCACCTCGGTCCATTCGCCTTCGGTATAGCCGGTCTTGATCGGCACCCGCGCGACCTTGCCGTCGCGCACCGTGTAGACCGCCGGATCGCCCTGGTCGTCGAGCAGGGCGACGCGCGGGATCACCAGCGCGTCGGCGCGCTGGTCGTAGTCGATGCGCATGCGGCCGAACATGCCCGGCTGCAGCTCGCCCTTGCCGTCGAACGCGCAGATCACCCGGAAGGTGCCGCTGCCCGAATCCACCACCGGCGCGACCCGGTCGACCTTGCCCTCGAAGGTCTTGCCGGGCATCGCATCGACCTGCAGCACCACCGGCTGGCCGGCCTTGAGCGTGGACAGCTCGCGCTCGGGCACGTTGAGCGTGGCCTCCAGGCGCGAGTCGTCGACGATGCGGAAGATCGGGGTGTTGATCTGCACGAAGTTGCCGGGCTTGATCGAACGCGAGGCGATCACGCCGGAGATCGGCGCGGTCACGTTGCTGTAGGACAGTTCGAGGTTGGCGAGGTTGTTGGCGGCGCGCGCGTTCTCGAGGTCGTACTTGAGCTGGTCGAGGTCGTTGGCGCTCACCATCTGCTGCGCGGCGAGCTGCTGCGCGCGCCTGTAATTGGCTTCCAGCTTGCGCACCTGGGCCGCGCTCTGGGCCGCCTGCAGGCGCGCGCGGTCGGGGTCCAGGCGCACCAGCACCTGGCCGGCGCGCACGTGGTCGCCTTCCTCGGCCAGCACCGCCAGCGCGACACCCGAGGTCTTGGCGACCACCTGCGATTCGGCCACCGAGT
>NZ_JAMLIW010000009.1 GCF_023953935.1 Thermomonas sp.
ACTGGCCGAATTGCGCACGGTGTTCGGCGAAGACCTGCATCTGGAGCTGACCCGTACCGGCCGCGATGGCGAGGAGGCCTTCAACCACTTCGCACTGCACGCGTCCGGCCGGCTCGCCCTGCCGCTGCTCGCCAGCAATGACGTGCGTTTCCTCGACGCCGCCGGCTTCGGTGCGCACGAGGCGCGGGTGTGCATCGCCAGCGGTCGGGTGCTGAACGATCCGCGCCGCCCGCGTGAATACAGCGCCCAGCAATTCCTGCGCTCGAGCGAGGACATGGTCGAGTTGTTCGCCGACGTGCCTGACGCGCTCGACAACACGGTCGCGCTGGCGCAGCGTTGCAACCTCGAGCTCCAATTCGGCACCTACCATCTGCCGGCCTATCCGGTGCCGTCCGATGAGACGCTGGAAAGCTGGATCCGCAGCCAGGCGCGCGCCGGGCTGTCCGCGCGGCTGGAGAAAAATCCGCTGGCCCCGGGCAAGACCCGCGAAGACTACGACGCGCGTCTGGAATTCGAGCTGGACACCATCATCAAGATGGGCTTCCCCGGCTACTTCCTGATCGTGGCCGACTTCATCCAGTGGGGCAAGAATCAAGGCATCCCGATCGGCCCCGGTCGCGGTTCCGGCGCCGGCTCGCTGGTGGCGTGGGCGCTGCAGATCACCGACCTCGACCCGCTGCCCTACAACCTGCTGTTCGAGCGCTTCCTGAATCCCGAACGCGTGTCGATGCCCGACTTCGACATTGATTTCTGCATGGACCGGCGCGACGAAGTCATCGACTACGTGGCGCGCAAGTACGGCCGCGATCGCGTCTCCCAGATCATCACCTACGGCACCATGGCCGCCAAGGCAGTGCTGCGCGATGTCGGCCGCATACAGAGCCTGGGCTATGGCTTCGTCAACGACCTGGCGAAACTGATCCCGCTGCAACCGGCAGACCCATTGACGCTGGACGACGTCATCGGCCGCAGCAAACGCGCGCAGGATGATGAAAAACGCTGCGTCAGCGAGATCAAGGAGCGCTACGAAACCGACGATGTGGTCCGCGACCTGATCGATCTTGCGCTGCAGCTGGAAGGCCTGGCCCGCAGCGCCGGCAAACACGCCGGCGGCGTGGTGATCGCGCCGACCCCGCTGTCGGATTTTTGCCCGCTGTACGCCGAGCACGACCACGACAACCTCGGCAAGAACCCCGTCACCCAGTTCGACAAGGACGACGTGGAAGCGGTGGGCCTGGTGAAATTCGACTTCCTCGGCCTGCGCACGCTGACGATCATCGACTGGGCGGTGAAGGCGGTGAACGGAAACCGTGATTCGTCATTGGTGATTGGTGATTCGAAAAAGCAAAGCTCCGGCACTTCCGAATCACCAATCACCAATCACCAATCACGCGCTCCCATCGACATCACCGCCATCCCGCTGGATGACGCCAGCGTCTATCGCGACATCTTCGCCAAGGGCAACACCGGCTCGGTATTCCAGTTCGAATCCTCCGGCATGCGCCGCTGGCTGAAGAAGGCCAAGCCAAGCCGGTTCGAGGATCTGATCGCGCTGAACGCACTCTATCGCCCGGGGCCGATGGACATGATTCCCTCGTTCGTGGAGCGCAAGCACCACCGGGAACGCTTCGACTATCCCGACCCGCGTACTGCGGCCATGCTTCGCGAGACCTACGGCATCATGGTCTACCAGGAGCAGGTGATGCAGATGGCGCAGATCGTCGGCGGCTATTCGCTGGGCGGCGCCGACCTGCTGCGGCGGGCGATGGGCAAGAAGGTGCCGGCCGAGATGGCCAAACATCGCGAGATTTTCCGCGAAGGCGCGGCCAAGGGCGGCGTGGAGGCTGCCAAGGCCGATGAAATCTTCGACCTGATGGAGAAGTTCGCCGGCTACGGCTTCAACAAATCGCATGCCGCCGCCTATTCGCTGGTCGCCTACCAGACCGCGTGGCTGAAGCAGTACTACCCGGCTGAGTTCATGGCGGCGACGCTGTCTTCGGACATGGACAAGACCGACAAGGTGGTCGGCTTCCTCGAAGAAGCGCAGGCCCTCGGCCTGACCATCCTGCCACCTGACGTGAACGTCTCCGGCTACATGTTCGAGGCCACCGCGCCCGACACGATCCGCTATGGCCTGGGCGCCGTGAAGGGCGTCGGCTACGGCGTCTGCGCGGCAATCGCCGATGCCCGCGCCGACGCCGGGCCGTTCAAGGACCTGCTGGATTTCTGCCAGCGGGTATCCGCCAGCGGGATGAATAAACGCACGCTCGAAGCCTTGATCCTCGCCGGCGCCATGGACGGTCTGGCGCAAAACCGCGCCACGCTGATGCTGCAGCTTCCGGAAGCGATGAAAGCCACCGAACAGATGACGAAGAATCGCGAGGCCGGCATGTTCGACATGTTCGGCGGTGGCGGGAACAGCGCCGAGATTCGGATCGAGCTTCCGGAGTCCGCGCCGTGGCCGCTCGCGCAGCGGCTGCAGGGAGAACGCGCCACGCTGGGGCTGTACCTCAGCGGCCACCCCATGGACCCCTGGCGAGAGGACGCCCGGGCCCTGGTCGGACATGACCTGTCGGCTGCGTCCGAATTGCTCGAACGCGCGGCGGCGGGCGGCTCGACGCAAGACGGGCGCAACTGGCGTCCAGTGGTCCAGGCGGTGTTCGCCGGCTGGGTCGTCGGCGTGCGCCCGAACGGGGATTCACAAATCGTCGTCCA
This sequence comes from Thermomonas sp., assembly GCF_023953935.1. Taxonomy (GTDB): domain Bacteria; phylum Pseudomonadota; class Gammaproteobacteria; order Xanthomonadales; family Xanthomonadaceae; genus Thermomonas. The sequence continues at coordinate 2,716 of NZ_JAMLIW010000009.1, forward strand.
GCTGGAAGATGGCGGCGGTCGGCTCGAATGCGGTTTTTTCGACGAACAGAAGACGACGTTCTCGCAGCTGCTCACCCGTGACCGCATCCTCGTGATCGAAGGGGCCCTGCGCGAGGATTTCAACGGCGAAAACATCACCCTCAGGGTGTCCCGTTGCTGGGATTTCGCCCAGCTGTGCAGCCAGCAGGTGCGCGGCGTGGCGATTCGCGTTGACCTGCGCGAACCAACCAACGCGGCGCAGCTGGAGCAGACGCTTTCCGAGCACGCCGGGGACACGCCGGTACTGATCGAGGCCATGACCGCCGCCGGCATCGGCCGCCTGCGCCTGAACGGCGGGCGCGGCCTGCGCATGGATGAACGCCTCGCCAGCTTGCTGCGCAGCCTGCCCGGCGTCAGCAAGGTCAATCTGCGGTTCGACCGACCCTGGGCACCATCCCATTGATCCGGGCCGGAAAGCGGCCCGCGACTGGTAAAATCCGCGGATGAACCCGAATTACCTCGACTTCGAGAAGCCCATCGCCGACCTGGAAGACAAGATCCAGGCACTGCGGCAGGCCGGCAACGGCACCGAGGTAAACGTCGATGCCGAAGTCCATGCCCTGCAGGAAAAGCTGCGCAAGCGTACCGCGGCGATCTTCCGCGACCTCACCCCGTGGCAGATTTCGCAGCTTTCGCGCCACCCGGCACGCCCCTACACGCTGGATTACTTGCGGGTGATCTGCGATGAGTTCCAGGAGCTGGCCGGGGATCGCGCCTTTGCCGACGACAATGCGATCGTCGGCGGCCTCGCCCGCATCGATGGCCGCCCGGTGATGGTGATCGGCCATGAAAAAGGCCGCGACACCAAGACCAAGGTCCGCCGCAACTTCGGCATGCCCAAGCCCGAGGGCTACCGCAAGGCGCTGCGGCTGATGCAGATGGCCGAACGCTTCGGCCTGCCGATCCTGACCTTCATCGATACTGCCGGCGCCTGGCCGGGCATCGACGCCGAGGAGCGCGGCCAGTCCGAGGCGATCGCGCGCAACCTGCTGGAGATGGCCGAACTGCGGGTGCCGATCCTGTGCACGGTGATCGGTGAGGGCGGCAGCGGCGGAGCGCTGGCGATCGGCGTCGGCGACCGCACGCTCATGTTGCAATACAGCACCTATTCGGTGATCACGCCGGAAGGCTGCGCCTCGATCCTCTGGCGCGACGCCGGCAAGGCCAAGGATGCAGCCGAACAGCTGGGCATGACCGCCCAGCGCTTGCTGGGCCTGGGCCTGATCGACAAGGTCGTGCGCGAGCCCACCGGCGGCGCCCACCGCAACCCCAGGCAGATGGCCCGGCGGCTGAAAGCCGTGCTGCTGAACGAACTGGACGCGCTCGAACACGTTCCGGTCGAGGTGCTGCTTGAACAGCGTTATCGCCGCCTGCGCGGCTACGGCGCTTACGACACCGCCTGAACCTGCGGCATTTCGGCCCGTTTCCGTCCGCATCAGGCGGCTGCGCGCTGGCCCCGTTCCCGCCCGGTGCGCGCGGCCCGATGGCATGGCATCGCTTTGGTTATGCTGGCGCCGCCGCGACAGGTCGGCATCGGGGAGGTCAACATGATCATCAAGCGCATCGGCGTCATTTCCGCCGCCAAGATCGGTGGCATCATTGGCGCCGCCTTTGGCCTGATCATCGGCGTGATCTTCTTTCTGGTCTACAGCGTCATCGGGGTCGCGGCATCCAGCTTCGGTCCCGATCACGGCAGCGGCGCAGGCGCATTGCTCGGCGGGCTCGGGGTGATCAGCATCATCGCGTTCCCGGTCATGTACGGCATCGCCGGCTTCATCGGCGGGCTGCTTCAGGCCTTCATCTACAACCTCGCCGCCGGCTTTGTCGGCGGCCTGCAAGTCGAGACGGAATGAGCCCACACGGCCGCATCCGGCTGCCAGCCATTCCGGCTCCACGGCGCGGACTGCTGGTCGGGTTCAGCGGCGGGCTGGATTCCACCGTGCTGCTGCATCTGCTCCGGCCTCAACACGACGACCTGCGCGCGATTCACGTCCACCACGGCCTGCACGCCGATGCCGACGCCTGGGCGGCGCATTGCGAACGCGAATGCGCGGCGCTGGGCGTGCCGCTGCGGGTCGTCCGCGTCACGGTGGAACGCGCTTCCGGGCTCGGCCTCGAAGGCGCGGCGCGCGCGGCGCGGCACGCCGCCTTCGCCGCCGCGCTGGGCGAAGGGGAACTCCTCGTGCTTGCCCACCACCTGGACGATCAGGCGGAAACCTTCCTGCTGCGCGCACTGCGCGGCTCGGGAACCGATGGCCTGGCGGCGATGCGGCCTTGGCGCCCTTTCCATCGCGGCCAGCTCTGGCGACCCTTGCTGGAATTCCCGCGCTCGGCGCTGCTGGCACACGCCAGCCGCCACGGGCTGCGCTGGATCGAGGACCCCAACAATGCGGAAGATCGCCACGATCGCAATCTTCTGCGCAATCGGGTGTTCCCGCTGCTGCGCGAACGCTGGCCGCACGCCGCCGCCGCGCTGGCGCAAAGCGCCCGCCACTGCGCACAGGCCAGCGACCTGCTGCGCGAACAGGATCGCCGCCTGCTGGCACAGGTGCGGCTGGACGCACCTTCGATCCTGGCCTGCGAAAAATTGCACGCGTTGGAGCCGGAGCAGCAGGCTCGCGTGCTGCGCCTGTGGGTACGCGAGCTCGGGCTGCCGCCGCTGCCGGAGTCCGGCATCCGCCACGTGCTCGCCGAGGTCGTTCTGGGCGCGCCGGACCGGCAGCCGCAATACGCCTGGCACGGTGCCCGCCTGATCCGCTGGCGCGATCAACTGCATGCGCAGGCCGGGTCCGCGGTCACCGCCGGCGCCTGGCAGCTCGACTGGGACGGCGCCGCCCCCCTGCCGCTGCCGGATGGCAGCCAGCTCCGCCTGGAAGGCATGGAGAAATTCGACGCTCCGGTTCGGGTCCGCCCGCGCACCGGCGGCGAACGGATCCGCCTGCCGGGCCGAGCCCATTCCAGCAGTCTCAAGCACCTGCTGCAGGAACGCCAAATTCCACCGTGGACGCGCAGCCGCCTGCCGCTGCTGGTCGCTGCCGATGGTGCCCTGCTGGCGGCCGGCGACGCCATTGTTTCCGACCGGCTCCAGCGCCGATTCAAGGAAACGTCCGGCCGGCTGGTCTGGCGGCAACGATGATCCTTCCGCCGGCGTATTAGAATCACGGTCATGGCCAAGCACCCCGATACCGAACCCTCCGCCGTCGCCGACTTCGAAGCGTCGATGCAGGCACTGGAAGAACTGGTCGCGAAGATGGAGGCGGGCGGCATGTCGCTCGAAGATTCGCTCGCCGCCTACGAGCGCGGCGTCGGGCTGTACCGGCGCTGCCAGTCGGCGCTGGAACAGGCGGAGCTGCGCGTGCGTGCGCTGGACGACCCGGAGGCACCCGACAGCGGCCGGGATTTCGACCCGGACCGCGATGGCTGAGCCAAGCTTCAACCGTTGGCGTGACCGCGTGGAAGCGACGCTCGAACGCCTCCTGCCCGACCCGACCCGGTCCCCCACCCGCCTGCACGCCGCGATGCGCCACGCCAGCCTCGGTGGCGGCAAGCGCATCCGGCCGCTGCTGGTCTATGCCACCGGCACCGCGCTGGGCGCCGTCGAGGCCGATCTCGACGCCAGCGCCGCCGCGGTGGAGCTGATCCACTGCTATTCGCTGGTGCACGACGACTTGCCGGCGATGGACGATGACGCCCTGCGTCGCGGCCGACCGACCGTGCATGTCGCCTTCGATGAAGCCACTGCGATCCTTGCCGGCGACGCCCTGCAATCCCTGGCCTTCGAAACCCTCGCCGCCGCGCCCCAGCCACCTGAACTGCGGCTGGCAATGCTCACGGAATTGGCGCAAGCCGCGGGCACCGCCGGCATGTGCGGCGGCCAGGCGCTGGATATCGACGCCACCGGTGCCACGGCCGGGCCCGGCGCACTCGCCGCCCTGGAGCACATGCACGCGCTGAAGACCGGTGCCCTGCTGCGCAGCGCCGTGCGCCTGGGCGCGCTCGCCGCGGGTGCGAACGCGGCCACGCGCGCAGCGCTGGATCGTTACGCCAACGCCCTGGGGCTGGCGTTCCAGATCCGCGATGACCTGCTGGACGTCGAGCAAACCTCGGTCGCGCTTGGCAAGACCGCCGGCAAGGATGCCATTCAGCACAAAGCCACCTTTCCCGCCCTGCTTGGCGTGGCCGCCAGCCATGACCGGTTGACGGCCCTTTTTGCGCTGATGCAGGAAGCTATCGCCCAGCCGGAGCTCCACGGCGATACCCTGTCCACGCTCGCCCGCAGGGTCGTCGAGCGCGACCACTGACCCATCCGACCATGGCCCGGAAGAAGTTCATTCGACGCCTGCTGGACCATTTCGACGCCGCCATGGCGTCGCTGGCGGTCTGGTTCATGGACACCTGGTCGCTGGTCGAGCGCGGCTACCGGCGCCCGTTGACGCGGCTCGCGCTGCGTTTGAAGTTCCTGTTTTATCCCCTGCTCGCCGTCGCCGCGCTCGGCTGGTTGGGCTGGGACTACAGCCACGGCAACAGCCTGAGCGCGGCCGAAGACAGCGTCTTCGACACCATCGTCCGCTGGCGGCCGGCCGAACCCAAACCCTCCGGCAAGACCGTGGTGGTGGAGATCGATGACTGCTCGCTGGAATGGACCCGGGCGCAGGGCGTCGGCGGCTGGCCCTGGCCACGTTCCATCCATGCCGACCTGCTCGACGCGCTGGATCGCGCCGGCGTGAAAGCGGTCGGCTACGACGTCCAGTTCATCGACCGCAACCCCAACGACCCCGACGGTGACGGCATGCTCGACGCCCTGGCCGGCGGCGGCCAGGGCCGGTTCCTGTTCGCTTCCGCGCGCCAAGCAGCGGGATACGACGCCGCTTCACCGCTGCACGCCGCCCAGGTGCCGGGCGCATTTCCGCTGGGCCCGCAGGCCGAGTCCCCGGGCCCGAAAATCGCCGTACTGCTGCCCTACGGCGACGCCATGGCCCGCTACTCCGCCCTGACCAACGTCAGCCGCGGTGAGGACGGGATCCTGCGCGACGTGCCGCTGCGCGAGGACAGCGGCGATTGGGGCCTGCCCACCCTGCCGCTGCGGATCGCCTCGCGGCTGCAACACCGCGCCCCGGCCTCCTACCCTGTCTCGGTGCGGGTGAACTGGCGCGAGCACACGCGCATGCCCTACATCAGCGCCGCCGACCTGCTTTCCGGCGAGCGCGTCTGCGGCGACAAAACGGCGACCCCGCCCGCCCTGCGCGGCGCCGTGGTGCTGGTGGGCTACACCGCCTCCGGGATCAGCGACAGCAAGCCGACGCCGCTGAATTCAGCCATGCCCGGGGTCGAGGTCTGGGCCGAAGCCACCGACGCCCTGCTTCACAACGGCGCGATCTGGATGCCACCGACGGAGTTCAAATACCTGCTGGCCGCACTGCTGGTCATGCTGACCGCCTACGCGTTCTGGCGCGGCGAACCGCACGAGGACATGGATGCGATCTTCGTCGCGGTGAACGGGCTGATCCTGCTGATCGCCTTCATCGGCCTGACCTATTTCGGCATCTTCCTCGACATCTTCGTCACCATCGGCTTCGTCAGCATGTGCTTCGGCCTGTGCCGCACCTATGCTGCGCTGCAACGCGGGCGCGCGATCGGCAACAACGACTACCGCGAGGAATACGATCCGGACAAATACCCGTGCATGGCCATGGCACGCCTGCGCTTTGTCGGCAATCCGGAGCTGGACGCTTTCGCGTCCGTGCGCGGTCGCCGCGAATATCGCAGGCTGCTGCGGCGCCAGCTCTACGGCGGCGGCGAGGCGGTGATGATCGAGGGCATCGTCGAGCGCAAGAGCTGGCTGCACGAGATCCTCGACGACCTGATGGTACTGGTCTGGACCGGCACCGACCACGCCAACGTGATGGCCACGGCCAAGCGCGAGCTGGACCTTCTCTACCGGAACCTGAATGAGGGTGACCTGCGGCTGGAAGATTATGGCCGGGTCATGGTATGCATTTCCGTTGCAGAAATAGATGACAACGATGACAGCACCAACCGCGGGGAGCGGCTGCGCCTGCGCGAACTGCTCGGGCAGGACCTGAACAACAACGACGAATCCCCCCTGGTCGCCAGCAACGCTTTCATCATTGCCTCGGCCCACACGCTGGATTTCAGCGACGAACCTTCCGACAACGAGGAAGAGCCATGAAACTCTCCATGCCACGCATCCTTCTCGCCACGCTCATTTTGACCTTTTCCGGTCTGGTGATGGCGGCCACCGGCGGCTCGCCGGCCACCGTCGCCAAGCCCAAGGTCGATGTCCATGCAGCGGCTTCGTTCGGCTCGCCTACCGTCACCACGCTCCGCAACAAGGCGGCCGTCAGCATCGTCGGCCAGGAGGGCTTGTGGTTCAAGATCGCCTTGGACGGCGGCCAGACCGGCTACGTCCGGGTCAACGAAGTGCGGGTCGCCTACGGCAAGAGCGACAGTGGCGGGATCGGCGCCGCGCTGTTCACCGGACGCGCCGGCCAGGGCCGGACCACCGAAACCGCGAGCGTGCGCGGCCTTGACGAAAGCACGCTGAAATCCGCCCATTTCGATGCGGCGCAGCTCGAACGCATGGAGTCCTACCGCGTCAGCGCGGCGGAAGCGCAGCGCGCCGCCGAGCGCAATCACTGGGTGGCGACGTCGGTGCCGTTCGCCAGTGAATTCAAGCCAAGCCAGGACTCGAACCAGAACGCCAGCAGCGGCAGCTCTTCACGCGCCAGCTCGCGCACCGGCCTGCGCGCGCTGGGCGGCGCACTCTCGTCCTTCCTGCCGGGCAGCAGCAGCGGTGTCGCCTCGGCGGCGGCCAATCACAGCGATGCCATCGTCGGCAAATCCGATGCGGAGGTGTTGCAGGAAGAACTTGAACTCGGGCCGATGCTCGCCGGGCGTATCCTCGGTGCGGCGCCGCTGGTCAATGACCCGGCCATCCAGCGCCGGGTCAACTTGATCGGCCGCTGGCTGGCCTCGCAAACCAGTCGGCCGGACCTGCCGTGGACCTTCGGCGTGATCGACGATGGTGAAGTCAACGCCTTCGCTGCCCCCGGTGGCTACATCCTGATCACCAAGGGCCTGTACGACCTGCTGACCAGCGACGCCGAGGTCGCCGCCGTGCTGGGCCACGAGCTCAGCCACGTGGTCCAGCGTGACCACTACGAGGTGATCCGCAAGCAGGAACTGCAGGCCGCCGGCCGCGAGGCGGTGATGAGCCAGGTCAATACCGGTGGCGGCTTGGCCGGCAGCTTGGCGCGCGAGTTCATCGAACGCAACGGCGCCGCCATCATGATGACCCAGCTCGACCGCAACGCCGAGTATCGCGCTGACCAGGCCGCCGGCATCTACCTCGCCCGCGGCGGCTTCAACCCGCTGGAGCTGTACGCCGTGCTGCAGAAGATGGCCTCACTGGGCTCGTCCTCGTCCCGCATGGCCAGCCTCTACAAGACCCACCCGCCGCTGGACAAGCGTCTGGACGCCCTGGACAAGCGCGGCTACGGCGACTTGCAGGCTTATCTGGATCGGTGAGGCTGCACGGCAAGGCAACGCTGGCGTGGCCAGCGTTGCCGCTTGACGCGAATCAACGGTTGTCCTCCGGAGTGTTGTCCGTGCCCTTTTGCATCTGGTCCGACAACTCTCGGCATGATGAACCAAGAAATTCGCCCAGTACGAGTCCTGAAAGCCCGCCCGCAATGAATCCGGAATCCCGTTCGTGGCGAACCAGAAGTCCCGCCCAAAATCCCGTTCGTGGTGAGCCTGTCGAACCATGAACGGGATTTGGCTGATTCCGTCCGTGGTGAGCCAGAAGTCCCGCACAAAAAATCCCGTTCGTGGTGAGCCTGTCGAACCATGAACGGGATTTGGCTGATTCCGTCCGTGGTTCGACAGGCTCACCACGAACGGAATGGCAATGGCAATGCCATCAACGCCGCTATCCCGAGGCCGGGAGCAGAAAAAAACTGCCGGCGATCTTGCGACCGCCGGCAGCCCTGTATTGCTGCGTCGGAATGCTTACTTGATCAAGCGCAGCGAGAACGGATAGCGATAGCTCTCGCCCTTGTTGACGGCAACGCCGGCGATGATGCAGAAGATCAGGTTGACCAGCCACACCACCGGCATCAGCAGTCCGCCGATGATGATGATCGCCAGGACCACACAGGCCACGTAGGCAATCGCGATCATGATCTGGAAGTTCAGCGCTTCCTTGGCCTGCTCGTTCAACCAGGCCTTGTCGGCCTTGTCCTTGTTCATCAGCCAGATGATCAGCGGCACGATGAAGCCCAGCAGGATGCCGGACAGGTGGGTCAGCATGGCGAGATTGCGGTCTTCGCTGGATGCGGTGACATCGTTCATGGTGTGGAATCCCCGAGTGAAGCGCAGGTGCGCGCCACAGCAGGATAACGCGAATTCCCGGAAAACACGGACATCAACCGCGAAGCAGCCCATTCATCGGCACCAGCGCAGCGCTGTCAGGGAACACGCGGCCTGACAGCGCTGCCAGATCCAGGCCCAGATGGTCGCGCAGCACGCCCTTGAACAGGGCGCGCATGTCGGTGGTGGCAAGCAGGTCGCGGCCTTCGTTGAGCTGGTTCTTCGCCAGGCCGGGCCAGTCACCGGCGATGCGCCCGCCCTTGACCGCACCGCCGGCCAGGAACGAGATCCCGCCGGTGCCGTGATCGGTGCCGCCGGTGCCGTTGATCGCCGCAGTGCGGCCGAACTCGGTGACGATCGCGATCACGGTATTGCCCCAAATGGGGGCCGCGCCGTCGTGGAAACCCTTGAGCCCGGCATCCAGTTCAGCCAGTTTGCGATCCAGCACGGCCAGTTCGCCGCCATGGGTATCCCAGCCGGTGTCTTCGACAAAACCAATCCGCGGCCCGGTCGACGCGGACATGAATTTCGCCGCCGCCGCCATCGCCTGCGGCAGGCGCATCCCGCCGCGCTCGGCTGTCCCCATCGACTCCATCCGCGTGTCAATGGCGGCAAACGTGGGTGCCAGCACGGCATCGGCGGCATACAGCTGCTGCAACTGCCGCCACAGGATCGGATCCACGCCATTGGTCAAGGGCGGTGACCAGGTCGAGACATCACCGCTGCCACGCATCGCCAGCGGCATCACCGCCGACAGCGCCAGGCCCTTGCTGCCCGGCAGCGCGGCCACGCAGCGATTGAGCCAGCCGGTGGTGCCACTGGTGCCGGTGGTACCATTTTCCACGCAGTCCTGCGCTTCGAAATGCGAGCGCTGCCGATACGGCGGCGCCACCGCCAGCACCGGCAGGAATTGCTTGCCGGCAAACAGCTCGGCGCAGAACTGCAATTTGCCGTGCAGGGCGAAATCGCTGTCCAGGCGCAGCGCCTGCGGCTGGCCCTGGGCTTGGGTGAAGGATCCGCGCAAACCGGCAAAGGCCGGATCGCCGATCGGCTGCAACGCGTGCAGGCCATCCAGCCCGCCGCGCAGCAGCACCAGCAGGAAGCGCGTATCCGCTGCCGAGGAAGCGGCCAGTGCGAATTTCGGCAAGGCAGCACAAACCAAAGCACCGGCACCGAAGCCGAGAAAACCGCGTCGATTCAGTTGCATGTCAGGTCCTCCATTGGAAGGCGGGGCTGCCCAGCAGCAGGGCGACGCCCTGCTGCACCGATTCGGCGCGCCGCAGCGCAGTGGCGGTCTGCATGTCCAGCGCCGGTCCCAGCGCCGCCTGCCCGAGCGCCAGTGGCGTCGCCTCCGGCCCGACCTGCATGCGATCCGCCAGACGCTGCGCCGCCTGCACGCGCTTGAACAGCGCATCCGGGCCACCCCAGTCGGCCGCCACGTCACCGAAGCCGGCGGGAGAGCGCGGCTGGAACACCGGCTGCCCCAACTGCCCCTGCATCTGCATGGCCATCGCCAGATCGGCCTTGTCATCCAGCCTGCAGGCACGCAGCGCGGACAGGCAGAAATCGTCCGGGTTCTTGAACTTGCGGCAGCCTTCGTCCCAAGCGAGCTCATCGCCGAGCATGGTGTTGCACACGCGCGCCAAGTCGCCGCCGGTATCGACCCAGGTGCGGGCCATCCGCTCGACCAGTGCCGGCGGTGGCTGGTCGGCGACGAAATGCCGGGCCAGCTTCAGCGAGACATGCTGCGCCGTGGCCGGATGCACCGCCAGCGCATGCAGAATGGCGATGCCTTGCTGTTCGCCCGCTTGCCGGTAGAAGTTGCCGAAGACGCGCCGATCCCCTGGCTCATGGGCCTGCGCGTGGAACACGAACCCGTTGCCGCCACCGGCCTCGTGCGGACGCGCCACGCTCCAACCGGTGATCGCTTTCGCGAACTCGATGACATCGGCCTGGGTGTAGCCGGCGTTCACGCCCAGCGTGTGCAGTTCCATGATCTCGCGGGCGAGGTTTTCATTCAGCCCGCGCCGGCGCGCATTCGGCCGGGCCTGCGTGCGCTGCGCCGCACGCTGCGCCTGCCGGGAACCGGCGCCCACCGACCGCGCATTGTCCAGGTACAGCAACATGCCCGGATGCCGCTCCACCGCCAGCAGCAGATCACCGAAACGCCCGGTCGCGTTGGGCCGGATCGCCTCGCGCTCCATCGGCGCGGCGAACAGCGAGGCGATGCGCTTATCCACCGAAATGGCGAAATGGTTCGACCAGAACCGCACCAGCCGCTCGCGGAAGCTGTCACTGCTGGCCACCGCCACGCCTTGCCGCAACACCAATTCGTTCAGCAGTGCCTTGCGCAGCTCGTTGCGCCCGCCGACCCGCTTCGGGCGGTCGTTGCTGGCGCCGGCGCCGCTCGCGCCACCTTCGGCCGCCATCCGTTCCCGCGCGGCGCGGCGCTGCTGCTGCACCTGGATGTACAGCGTCAGGTAGTCGCGACTGCCCGGCAGCCCGTCGAAGGCGGCGATGCGCGGCGGCGCGCCCAATTGCGCCTGCAGCCAGCCGCGTGGGTCTTGTCCAATCCTCGCCAGCTCACCCGCGCGTGCGCCCAAACCGAACCGATTGGCCGCCGCTGCCGCCTGCCCTGTCGCCATGGCCTTGACTCCGTGTGGGATATCCACGCAAACGCAACGGGCTGCCGGGTCGTTGACAGGAACAAGATGACAGTTCGGTCATCCACCGCCGGGGACGATGGCGGAACGGGCCGGTCGGCGGAAAGGCCTGCGCTTGCCCGGCACCGGATTGGCCGACTACAATGCGCGTCCCCCCGCCCGAATAGCTCAGCCGGTTAGAGCACTTGACTGTTAATCAGGGGGTCGTTGGTTCGAGTCCAACTTCGGGCGCCAGAATTACCAAGGGCTTTGCCGCAAGGCTAAGCCCTTCTCATGTCCGCGCTAGAATTCGGCTCTTGCGCCCAAGAAGCTGCGGACATGATCGAAGTTGATGCCCTGTGCAAGCGATATGGTGATTTCACCGCGGTGGAATCGCTTTCATTCAAGGTCGAGGCAGGCCAGATCATGGGGCTGGTCGGGCCCAATGGTGCCGGCAAGACCACCACCTTGCGCTGCCTCGCGGGGATCATTCCCGCCACCAGCGGGCAGGCGCGGATCGGCGGGGTCGACATCGCAGCCGATCCGGTGGCTGCCAAGCGCCAGTTGGCCTTCATCCCTGACGAGCCACGCCTGTTCGAGCATCTCACGGTGGAGCAGCACCTCAACTTCGTCGCCCGCCTCTACGGGGTCGCGGATTGGCAAGCGCGAGCGCAGCCGCTGCTTGACGATCTGGAGATGGGCGACAAGCGCAAGCTGTTGCCGTCGGAGCTGTCGCGCGGGATGAAGCAGAAGCTGGCGATCGCCTGCGGCCTGCTGCACGCACCGCGCGCGGTGATCCTGGACGAGCCGCTGACCGGGCTGGATCCTTACGGCATCCGCCGGATGAAGAACACGATGCGCAAGCTGGCGGCCGATGGCGTGGCGATCATCCTGAGCTCGCACTTGCTGGATCTGGTCGAGGAAGTCTGCACCCACCTGTTGATCCTGAAGGAAGGCCGCAAGCTGGCCGATGGTTCGGTGGCCGAGGTGCGCGAACGCTACATGGCCGATGGCGCGACCCGCCTCGAAGATGTGTTCTTCCGTGCCACCGGCGAGGCCGAGGACCTGCACGCTTGAGCGCACCGGCCAGCAATCGATTCACGGCGGTGGCGGGGGCCTTCGTCTATCTGCAGGTGACGTCGCTGGCCAACAACCTGCGCCGACGCCTGCAACGCCTGCGCCAGCCAAAATACCTGCTGGGCGCATTGGCGGGCGCGGCCTATCTGTACGCCTTCGTGATCCGGCACATGCTGCAGGGCGCGCAATCGCAATCGCAGGTGATGCAGCATGTGCCGGCGGTCTTGCTCTCCGATCTGCCGATCGTGGTGGCGCTGGTCTTGCTGCTGTTCCTGTGGCTGGAATGGCTGTTCGCCGGCGATGGCGTGGAATTGGGATTTTCCGAAACCGAGATCGCCTTCCTGTTCCCGGCGCCGCTGACCCGCACCGCGCTGATCCAGTACAACCTGCTGCGCTCGCAGTTGCTGATTTTCTTCTCCGCATTCCTGCTCGGCCTGGTGTTCCGGCGCGGGGGTTCCCTGAACGGCCATCCATTGCAATACGCGACAGGGCTGTGGCTGCTGCTGTCGATGGGTCGGCTGCACCTGATGGCCGCGTCCTTCACCCGCGAACGCCTGCTGCTGGCGGGTCTGGGCTTGTGGCCACGTCGCCTGCTGGTGTTGGCAGCCGGCCTGGCACTGGCGGTGGCCAGCCTGTGGCCGATCCGTGATGTGCTGGTTCCGCCGTCGCTGTCGGGATGGTCGGATATTGCCCGCCTGCATCCATGGATTCGGGGCATCGTCGGGCAGACTCCGCTGGCGTGGTTGCTGCTGCCGCTGCAATGGGCGGTGGCGCCGATCTTCGCGACTGATGCCGGCAGTTTCCTGCGGGCCTTGCCGGCGTCCCTCGGGCTGCTGGTGCTGCACTACCTGTGGGCCTTGCGAGCGCAAGTTTCGTTCGAGGAAGGCTCGATCGCACATGCCCGCAAACGGGCCTTGCGACACGCCGCACGACAGCAAGGGCAGTTGCGCGAACGCCCGCCAGGCAAACCGCGAAGCGCCCCCTTCACCTTGCATGCAACCGGCGCTCCGGTCATGGCTTTCCTGTGGAAAGGCCTGCTGGCGATGGGGCCGCTGTACCGCCTGCGCAACTGGCTTGCCGCCTGCTTGATTACCTATGCCGTCATCCAGTGGACAGCCTTGCAGGCGTGGGGACGGCCCGTACTGCTAGCCTTTGGCGGCGGCTTCCTGATGATCGCCGGTTGGGGCCTGCTGTTCGGGCCGATGTTCATGCAACGCAGCGTGCAGCGTTTGCTGCAAACGCTCGATATCCAGAAGGCCGCGCCACTGGGCGGGCGCCAGATCGCCCTGGGCGAGTTGGTGACACCAACCGTGGTCATGACCGCCGTCTTGCTGTGGCTGCTGTGGATCGCCACGCTGTGCTTCGTGCTGGCCGGCGGCAGCGCGGCCTTCCCGGCAACCCGAATGATCGTGGCCGCACTGGGCATGGCCTTGCTGATGCCGCCACTGTGCGCGCTGATGCTGTGCGTTCCGTTTGCCGGCAATCTGTATTTCCCGGCCTGGACCACGCCGAACAAGGGTGCAGGTCGTGGGGTCGAGGTGATGGGCCAGCGGATGATCTTCATGGCCGGCTACCTGCTGGCGCTGGTCGTGGCCCTGTTGCCGGCGGCACTGCTGGCGGGGCTGGTCTATTTGCTGGCCAACTGGATCGTCGGCCTGACCCCGGCACTGCTGCTGGCGGCACTTTGCGCCGCCGGCGTGCTGGTGGTGGAACTACGACTGGTGCTTGCGGTGCTGGGGCGCCGCATCGATGCGTTCGACCTGTCGCAGGAGCTGCGTTGAGCCGGCCTCTGCCGTTATCCCGGCAGACCGCGGCTGGCCTTCATTCGGCCAGCGGCTCCGCCCACACCGCGAATTCATTGCCACCGGGTTCGGTGAAGTGGAAGCGGCGGCCACCCGGGAAAGCAAAGATCGGCTTGATCACGCGCCCACCCGCCGCCTCGACCTTGGCCTGCGTGTCCTCCAGCCGCTCACTGAACAGCACGATCAGGGCACTGCCTTGCCTGGTGCTGGCCGCCAGGTCCGAACGAAAGAAACCACCATCCAGACCTTGGTCGGAGAAGGCCACGTAGTCCGGTCCATAGTCGACGAAGGCCCAACCGAATGCGTCGGTGAAGAAACGTTTGGTGGCCGCCAAGTCACGCGACGGGAATTCGACGTAATTGATTTTCTCGTGTGCCGGCATGAGGTTTTCCTCCAGCTTGCAAACCCTGGCGTGCGTGCGCACACCGGTTCTGAACAATACGCCGTTCAGAACAGTAGTCCCTTCAGAACAATCTGCCGCTCAGAACAACCCGCCGTGCGCCTGCCCCGCCGCCGCGCGGGCATCGGCCATGCGGGCGATGTGGGTGTGGTGTTCGATCAGGTCGGCGCATTCGACCACGAACACGCCCATCTGCCCGACCTTGAATTCCACCCAGGCCATCGGCAGCTCCGGCAGCAGCGCCACCAGTGCGCGTTCGGCCTCGCCCACTTCGCAGATCAGCAGGCCGTCTTCGCTCAGGTGCAGGGGCGCGTCGCGCAGGATCTTCAGCACGATGTCGAGGCCGTCGTCGCCGGCGCGCAGGCCAAGCTCCGGCTCATGCGCGTATTCGCGCGGCAGGGCGTCGGTTTCGGCATTGGTGACGTAGGGCGGGTTGCTGACGATCAGGTCATAGCGCTCGCCGGGCAGGTTGGAATACAGATCCGATTGCACGAAGCGGACGTTGCGCACCAGCAGGCGGGCTTCGTTCTCGTGGGCCAGCGCCAGCGCATCCTCACTGATGTCGGCGCCATCGACATGCCAATCCGGGTTGTAGTGGGCCATCGCAATCGCAATACAGCCGGAGCCGGTGCACAGGTCGAGCGCACGGCGCACCTCGCGATCGCCGAGCCAAGGCTGGAAGCCGGCTTCGATCATTTCCGCGATCGGCGAGCGCGGCACCAACGCGCGCGGGTCGGACTTGAAGCTGAGGCCGGCGAACCAGGCCTCGCCGGTCAGGTAGGCGGCCGGCACGCGCTCTTCGATGCGGCGCAAAAACAGGCCAAGCACGTCTTCCTTTTCCGCCTCGGTGATGCGCGCATTGCCGTACACCGGCGACAGGTCGTGCGGCAGGTGCAGGGCGTGCAGGGTGAGCTGGGTGGCCTCGTCCAGCGCGTTGTCGTAGCCGTGGCCGAAGGTCAGCCCGGCCGCGTTGAAGCGGCTGGCGCCGTAGCGGATCAGATCGATGATGGTCTGCAATTCCAGCGACATGGCGCATGCATCCGCGGTGGATTGCACAGTATAACGGCGGTTGCCGGGTATCATCGCAGGCCCGGTTTCCGCAGCTTCACATGACCAGACGCACTGCCATCATCTTGTTGATCGTGATTTGCGCCGGCGCGCTGGGTCTGGTTGCCGGCCGCTTCCTGCTGCGTGCACCCGCAGTGCCAACGCTGCCGGCGCCGCAGGCCATCACCCTGCTGCCTTCACCGCGCGCCCTGCCCGCATTCCAGCTGCAGCAGGCCGGCGGCGCGGTGCTCACGCCCGCAACGCTGCAGGGCCACTGGACCGTGGTCTTCCTCGGTTTCACCCACTGCCCCGATGTCTGTCCGACCACGCTGGCGCAGCTGTCCGCCGCGCAGAAGCAATGGGCGGCGCTGCCGGCGGCCACGCGGCCGCGGGTGCTGTTCGTGTCGGCCGATCCCGAACGCGATACGCCCGAGTTGGTCGCGCAGTACGCCCGCAGCTTCCACCCCGATTCGCTGGCCGCCACCGCGCCGGTGCCGGTGCTGGAAAAATTCGCGCGCGCGCTGTCTTTGGTGTTCATGAAAGTCCCCGGGCCCAGCGGCGCGGCCGACGATTACAGCATCGACCACTCGGCCGCGCTGGTGTTGCTGGACCCGCAGGCACGGATGGCCGGCGTGGTGACGCCGCCGTTCGACATCAAGGGTCTTGCCGACGATCTCACGACGTTGACCCCGGCCAGCCCATGAACGCATTGACCGCCCTCACCTACGTTCTTCCGCATCGCCTGCTGTCCTCGCTGGCGCGGCGATTGGCGTATTCACAAAACCGCGTGCTCAAGCAGTGGCTGATCGACACTGTAGCCCGCAAGTTCGGCGTCGATCTGTCGGAAGCCGCGCAGCCGGATCGCACGGCTTACCCGACCTTCAACGCCTTCTTCACCCGCGCACTGCGGCCCGACGCACGCACGCCCGACGCCGATCCGAATGCCCTGCTGATGCCGGCCGATGGCCGGATCAGCCAATGCGGGGCGATTGAGCATGGCCGCATTTTCCAGGCCAAGGGGCAGAGTTTTACCGCCGCCGAATTGCTGGGCAGTGTGGCCGATGCCGAACCGTTCCAGGAGGGCGTGTTTGCCACCGTCTACCTGTCGCCGCGTGATTACCACCGCGTGCACATGCCCTGGACCGGCACCCTGCGTGAAACCGTGCATGTGCCGGGGCGCTTGTTCTCGGTCGGCACCGATGCGGTGGCCAGCGTGCCGCGCCTGTTCGCCCGCAACGAACGGCTGGTCTGCCATTTCGATACCGATTTCGGGCCGATGGTGCAGGTGATGGTCGGCGCGCTGCTGGTCTCGGGCGTGGAAACCGTGTGGAGCGGGGTGGAAATCCCGGCCTATGGCGATGCCGTCAGCCGCAAGGACTGGCGCGACAAGGGCATCACTCTGGAGCGCTTCGCCGAAATGGCGCGCTTCAACTACGGCAGTACCGTCATCACCCTGCTGCCCAGGGGCGTGGCGGCACTCGACCCGGGCTTGGCGGCGGAAACCCCGGTGCGGCTGGGCCAGCGGCTGGCACTGCGGGGCTGAACCTCAGCCCTCGGGGTGGGCGAACGACTCCAGCCGGCCGCAGTCGCGGCAGCGCCAAGTGGTGACCGGCAGGGTGTCGGTGACGATGTTCTGGGCGGCGCCCCGATTCCACAGCCCGCTGGCGAAGGAATCGTCCGGCGCTCCGCTGACCCAGCGCGCCTGCCGGGTGCGGTTGCTGCCGTCGCGGTCGAGCAGGAAGCCCGTCTCCAGTTCACCGCCGCAGCGCAGGCAGCGCCCCGGCGTGGTTGCATCACTCATCCTTCGCAACCCTTCAGTAGCAGGGTCTGCCCGGGCCGAATCGTGTATCTGGGCGCCTTCAGCCGGTTGGCCCGCGCCAGGGCGGCGAGATTGCAGCGGAACTTGTTGGCGATGGCGTGCACGCTGTCACCGCGTTTGACTCTGTAGGTCTTCGGACGGGCGGGCGCGGCAGGGGCCGCCGCAGGCGAAGATGCCGCATCCGTGGCCTGACCGGAGACCGGCACCGGCGCCCCGACCTGCACGATGGCGGCATTGACGTCGCTGGCGACCAGCTCGCGCGCCAGTTCGACCCGGCGCCCGCTGCGGCAATGCAGTGCATACAGCCAATTGATGCGGGTGGTGGCGTTGAGCGTGGTCCCGGCGGGAAGCGTGGTCGCCGGCGCCCAGCGCGGGTTGAGATTGCGCAAGGCGCGCAGATAGCCATCGCGCGAACCGTAATTGCCCAGACAGATCGTCAATTCGTACAGCGAAGCCGGCCGCGAAAGTTGCACCGTCGCCGGACGCACGCTCACCCGCGGCCAGCGGATGCCGTAGTCCTTGGGGTGCAGGAACAGCCAGGCCGCGGCGATCACCATCGGCACGTAATCCTTGGTTTCGGCCGGGAACTGGTTGTAGACATCCGCATCCCAGAAGCTGCGTCCGCCGCTGGCCTGGAACACCCGCAGCGCGCGGCCCTCGCCGCCGTTGTAGCCCGCCAGCGACAGCTCGATGCTGTTGTTGAGCTGGGCCATGCGCTCGGATAGGTATTCGGCCGCGGCATCCGCCGACGCGCGCGGGTCGTAGCGCGTGTCGAACCCGGTGCCGTCATCACCCAACCCGAAGCGGCGGCCCGTGGCCGGCATGAACTGCAGCGGCCCGACCGCGCCAGCGCGCGAGCCGACGTGGACCTTGCCATTGGACTCCTTGGCCATGATCCCGAACAGCAGCGCCTCGGGCAGCCCGCGGCGCTTGAACGATGGCGACATCAGGTGCTGCATGTAGCGATAGTTCTCGTAGCTGTCCATCAGTGATGGCCGCATGTCGGTCAACCAGCGGCGGATGCCCGCCTGCACCGCCGGGTTGAACTGGACCATGCGCACGAACCGGCGCCCTTCCTCGCTGAGCAGCACGTTGGCGCTGGCTTGGTCGGGGACATCGGTGCCGGCCAGCTCGGAAGCATCGATCGGATCATCCTCGAATTCACCCTCGCCGGTGGCCTCTGCGTCGGCTTCGGCGTTGGCCTTGAGCAGGCGCTCGTAGGCTTCCAGCATCGCCGCCACATTGCAGGCTTTCAGCTTGGCGCAATCGGCCACCACGCCCTGCATCTCGGCCAACGCCTGCTGCGCGGCCTTGGCCCCAGCATCTTCGTCCTCCATCATCTTCGCATCGCGGTAGTGCTTTTCCGCCGCATCCATGCGTTGCTGCAATGCAGCGACCGCGACTTCGTCGCGACGCGAAAGCGCATGAGCCGTGGAGGGAACCAGCGCCGCCAGCAGCGGCAGTGAAAGCAACAGGGAAGCGCAGAAAATGCGTGGCGTCATCATCCTGAATCTGTTCGACGGGAAATGGCAGGGTATCTGCCCGCCGCGCGTCGGGGCAACCCGCCGCCGGCACGAGTCCCCATTCATCGATTGCGCACATCCAACTCGTGGCCGCCACCAGACCTTGGCCGGGGCACATCAGGGCAAGGCCGACCAAGTCAGCATAGAATCCGGAATCCCGCGCACGGAACACTCACTGGACATGGATCCCATCCTTGTTGGAAAAGCCGTCACCACCGACACCAGCGGCAGCGTCGTGCTGCTGCCCGCCTATGGCAACCGCCACGGCCTGGTCGCAGGCGCAACCGGCACCGGCAAGACCGTCACCCTGATGACGCTGGCGGAAGGGTTTTCCCGGATCGGCGTGCCGGTGTTCATGGCCGACGTCAAGGGCGACGTCGCCGGCCTCGCCATGCCCGGCACCAGCAGCGACAAGCTCAAGCAGCGGCTCGAACGCATCGGCGTCAGCGATTACAGGAACGAGGCCGCGCCGGTGGTGTTCTGGGACCTGTGGGGCAAGGCCGGGCATCCGGTGCGGACCACGGTCAGCGAAATCGGCCCGACCCTGCTGGCGCGCATCCTCGAACTGAACGACACCCAGTCCGGCGTGCTCGACATCCTGTTCAAGCTGGCCGACGATCGCGGCCTGCTGCTGCTCGACCTCGAGGACTTCCGCGCCCTGCTCGGCCTGATCGCCGACGAACGCAAGGATATTTCCACCTCCTACGGACTGGTCAGCGCGCAATCGATCGGCGCCATCCAGCGCGCCTTGCTGCAGCTGGAACAGCAGGGCGCCGACCAGTTCTTCGGCGAGCCCGCACTGGAACTGGCCGAACTGATGCGGACCACCTACGACGGTCGCGGCGTGGTCAACATCCTCGCCGCCGATCAGCTGATCCTGAAGCCGCGCCTGTATTCCAGCTTCCTGCTGTGGCTGCTGTCGGAGTTGTTCGAGACCCTGCCGGAAGTGGGCGATCTGGACAAACCCAAGCTCGTCTTCGTGTTCGACGAGGCGCACCTGCTGTTCGACGATGCGCCGGCGGCGCTGCAGCAGCGCATCGAACAAGTGGTGCGACTGATCCGATCCAAGGGCGTCGGCGTGTATTTCTGCTCACAGTTTCCAGACGACGTGCCCGACGCGATCCTCGGCCAGCTCGGCAACCGCGTCCAGCACGCCCTGCGCGCCTTCACGCCGCGCGACCAGAAGGCTGTCAAGACCGCCGCGGAAACCTTCGTCGCCAATCCGGCGCTGGACGTGGCCGCCACCATCAGCCAGCTCGGGGTCGGTGAAGCACTGGTCTCGACCTTGCAGGACAAGGGCATCCCGATGCCGGTGGAAAGGACCCTGATCGCCCCGCCGCGTTGCCGGATGGGCGCGATCACCGAGGCCGAACGCGCGCAGGTGCGCGCCGGCAGCCCGGTCGGCGCGAAATACGACACCCGCGTCGACCGCGATTCGGCGGCGGAAATGCTGGCGAAGAAGGCCGCCGACAAGGCCGAGCAGGCGCAGGCGCCGCCGGCCAAGACCCGCGCCGATGAGGCTGCCGGCTCGGAACACGGCTTCGGCGATGCGGTCAAGGACGCCATGTTCGGCACCAAGCGCCGCCAGGGCATGGTCGAGACCATGGCCAAGCAGACCGCACGCACGGTCGGCAGCCAGGTCGGCCGCCGGATCGTCCGCGGTATCCTTGGCAGCCTGTTCGGCGGCAGGCGCTGAACACCGAACCCGATTCTCAGGAGGAACACCCATGATGCGCAGGCTTTCCTTCATCGCAGCGCTTGGATTGACGGCACTGGCACTTGCGGGCTGCAAAAAACCGGCGAATTCGCAGGACACCCTGCTGCAGGAAGCGCGTGAGGCCGGCGACGATCTGAGCGCCCTCCAGGCACCGCCGACATCACAGCTGCGCGTCGATCCGAACGATGCCCCGACCAAGGAACCGCCGCCCTCCACCTTCGCCGGTCAATACCATGGTTCGATCCCCTGCGCCGGCTGCGACGGCGGCAATTCCACCCTGACGCTCTCCGCCGACGGCAACTACACCATCGAACGCCCGGCACCCAATCCCGGCAGCAACGGGCACTGGGTCTCCGAAGAAGGTGGCACCCGGCTCCGCCTCGACCCGGTGCGTCGCGACGACGGCAGCCTGGTCTGGGCTGTCGCCGCGAACAACACGCTCCAGCGTCTGGACGAAGACGGCACCCCGCTGGCCCGCGACGTCCAGCCGGACGTGCTGACCCGCGCACGCTGACCCCCCCCGGCGTCCACGCGGCCTGCGGCCAGGATCACCGAATCGGCTCGCCCGCCATGCCACGCGCGCCGCTTTCGATGCATTCGCCGCCGGTGCCTTTCTGGCAACGCTCCGGCGCGATCGCCAAGTATCCACTGCACCCCGCCGCACTGGCGACGCTGCTGCTGTTGACCATTCTGGGCATGCTGGGATGGCTGCCGAATTCCGGCTGGATCTTCTCCATCATCATCTACTTCGCTGGCTACAAATACGCTTTCGAGATCCTGCTGCGCACGGCCAACGGCGATCTCCAACCGCCCGAGGTATCGATCGAAGCGCAAAACGGTTCGGTCTGGCGCCTGCTGGGCGTCCTGCTGGCGCTGGCGCTTGCCGTCAAGCTGACTTTCGTTGCCGGCTACGTTGCCGTCGGCGTGCTGATGCTGGTGCTGTTCACCTGTATCCAGCCCGCGCTGTTGGCGCTGCTGGCCACCGGTGACGGGCTGCTCACCGCCCTCAATCCGGCCAACGCCCTGCGCATGGTCGGCCGCATCGGTGTGGTTTATTTCGTCGTCGCGGCTGCGCTGCTGCTGATCCAGATCGCCGTGCTGCTGGCCAGCCGTTCGCTGGCGGCCACCCTGCCCGGCTTCCTGGCATCGCTGGTGATCGACGCGGTGTTCTTCTGGGGCCTGTTCGTCAGCTTCCACCTGCTGGGACTGGCGATGTACCAGTACCACGATGCGTTGGGCTACACGCCGTCCCGGCACGCGGACGCGCTGCCCACTCCGCACGACCGCGATCAGGCGCTGCTGGATCGAGTGGAAGTCCGCATCGAAGAGGATGACCTGCCCGGCGCGATTGCCTTGCTGCGCGACGAACTGGGCGAACGCCCGGTCGCACCGGTCGTGCATGAACGCTATCGGCAACTGCTGCGCGAGGCCGGCGAGGCCGAGGCATTGGACGCGCACGCCGGCCGCTATATCGCGATGCTGGCGCAGAACGGGCAGGACCGATTGGCCTTGGGAGCGCTGCGGGATGCGCTGGACACCAATCCGCAGTTTTCCCGCCTCGATCCCGAGCATGGCACGGGCCTGGTACGCCGCGCGCTTGAACTCGGCCAGTTCCGGCTGGTGGTCGATGCCTTGCGCGCCCTCCTGCGCGCCGACCCGCGCCATCCGCAGGCTCCGAAGTGGGCCCTGCACGCCGCGCAGCTGTTGCAAGTCCGCTTCGGTGACACCACCGAGGCCCGCGCCGTGCTGCAGGCCACCCGCGAGACCTGCCGGAACGAAGCCGGCATCGTCGACCTCGATGCCGCGCTTCGGACGCTGCCCTCCGATGGTTCAAGCACGTGAGCCGCTGGCGGCCACCCGGCGAAACAAGCACGGCGCTGATCACCCGCGCCGGTCATGACCGACTGAAGGCCGAACTGGACGAGCTTTGGCGCCGACGCCGGCCCGAGGTGGTGAAGGCGCTGGCGGCGGCCGCCGCCGAAGGCGATCGATCCGAAAATGCCGAATACACCTACCGCAAGAAACAGCTGGGCGAGATCGACCGCCGCGTGCGCTATCTCGGCAAGCGGCTGGAAGTATTGAAAGTGGTGGACACCGCACCGTCCGATCCGCAAGCGGTGTACTTCGGCGCCGATGTCGAATTGGAAAATGCCGAGACCGGCGAATGCGTGCGTTACCGCATCGTCGGCCCGGACGAAACCGATGCGAAGCGGGGTTGGATCAGCATCGATGCACCCTTGGCGCGGGCGATGCTGAAAAAACGCATCGATGACGAGTTCGAAACGACGCTACCGAGCGGCAAGGCCAGCTTCGTGATCGTGGCAGTGCACTACCACGACTGACCGTCTCCCGTCTCCCGTCTCCCGTCTCCCGTCTCCCGTCTCCCGTCTCCCGTCTCCCGTCAGTCGTTGTACTCGACCTCGCCGTACAGGTCGTGCTCATCGCTGCCCATGATCCGCACCTGCACGAACTCGCCGGGGCGCAAACCGGCGTCGCGGCCGTCCTGGATCTGCACCAGCCCGTCGATCTCCGGCGCATCCGCCATCGAACGCGCAATCGCCAGCTCGCCGTCGATCGCATCCACCAGACAGGTCTGCACGCTGCCGACCTTGGCTTCCAGCTTGGCTGCTGAAATCTCCGCCTGCCGCTCCATGAAGCGTGCAAGCCGCTCTTGCTTCACCTCTTCAGGAACCGGATCAGGCAAGTCATTGGCTTTGGCGCCCGTCACCGGCGAATAGGCGAACGCGCCGACGCGATCGAGCTGGGCCTCGTCGAGGAAATCCAGCAGCTGCTCGAACTCGTCCTCGGTCTCGCCGGGGAAGCCGACGATGAAGGTGGAACGAATCGTCAGCTCAGGGCAGATGGCGCGCCAGCGGTGGATGCGCTCCAGAGTCTTGTCCACCGCACCCGGGCGCTTCATCAATTTCAGGATACGCGGGCTGGCGTGCTGGAACGGGATATCGAGGTAAGGAAGAATCTTCCCGTCCGCCATCAGCGGAATCACGTCATCGACGTGCGGATACGGATAGACGTAATGCAGCCGTGTCCATACGCCCAGTTCCGACAAACCTTCACACAGCGCTTTCATCCGGGTTTCGTACATCCCGGTGCGCCACAGCTTGGGCGCGTACTTCACGTCCACGCCATAGGCGCTGGTGTCCTGTGAGACCACCAGCAATTCCTTGACCCCGCCGCGCACCAGCTTCTCGGCTTCGCGCAGCACCTCATCCACCGGGCGCGACACCAGATCGCCGCGCATCGACGGGATGATGCAGAACGTGCAGCGGTGGTTGCAGCCTTCGGAAATCTTCAGATAGGCGTAGTGCTTCGGGGTCAGCTTCAGGCCGTAGTCGGGCAGCAGGTCGACGAACGGATCGTGCCGCGGCGGCAGCGCCTTGTGCACCGCGTCCATCACGCTCTGGTAGTCCTGCGGGCCGCTGATCGACAGCACATCCGGGTGCGCCTCGCGGATCAACTCGGCGCGCTTGCCGAGGCAGCCGGTAACGATGACCTTGCCGTTTTCCGCCAGCGCCTCGCCGATGGTGTCCAGTGATTCGGCCACCGCCGAGTCGATGAAACCGCAGGTGTTGACTACCACCACGTCGGCATCGTCGTAGGTCTGCACCAGGTCGTAGCCTTCAACCTTGAGCTGGGTGAGGATACGCTCGGAATCGACCAGCGCCTTGGGGCAGCCCAGACTCACGAATCCGACCTTGGGTTGCTGCAGGGACATGGCGCCGCATCCGGAAAAGGTGCGAAATTATAAGGCGCGGGGCCGGCAACGCTGCCACGCCCGCGACGACTCCACAGCGAGGTACCGCGATGGGCGACTGGCACACACTGTTCACTCCCTGCGGCGCCGTGCAGGCCTGGTTGGCCAAGCCCGAAGGCGAAGCGCGCGGTGCGGTGGTGGTGGCGCACGAAATCTACGGCCTGCTGCCGCATTACCAGCACCTGTGCGAGCGGTTGGCGCAGGTCGGCTTCATCGCCTTGGCTCCGGCTTATTTCGACCTGATCGAACCCGGCCTGGTCTTGGGCACCGATCGGGTTGGTTCCAACCGCGGCCGCGCCACGGTGGACCGGCTCGGGCTGGACTGCGCTGTGGACGTCACTGAAACCGCGGCCGAATTTCTGGCGGATCTCGGGCACAAGGTCGGCGTGGTCGGTTTCAGCTGGGGCGGCACCGTGGCCCTGCTGGCCAACACCCGGCTCGGCCTGCCCGCCGTCAGCTATTACGCCACCCGCAACCTGCCTTTTCTCAACGAACCCGCCGGTGCACCGCTGATGTTCCACTTCGGCGCACTCGATGTGGCCATTCCGCCCGAAGCGATCGAACAGCACCGACAAAAACAACCGCAGGCGCAGGTGTTCGTGTATCCCGGCGCCGATCACGCCTTCAATCGCGATCCCGATCCCCCCTGGCAACCCGAGGCGGCGGCGCTGGCCTGGCAGCGCAGCCTCGAATTTTTCACGGAGCACCTGTCATGAATACATGGCTACTCGATCTTCGGCTTGCCGACGACACGGTTCCCGTCGCCGACCTGCCACTGTGCGAAGTGCGCTTGATGGACGATGCCAACCATCCCTGGCTGGTGCTGGTGCCGAAAGTGATCGACGCGGTTGAGATCATCGACCTGACGCCCGCGCAGCGCACCCTGCTGGGTGCGGAAATCGCGATCGCCTCGCGCGCACTGAGGGCGCTGTTCAAACCGGACAAACTCAACGTCGCCGCACTCGGCAACCTGGTGCCGCAGCTGCACGTCCACGTCATCGCCCGCTTCCATGACGACATCGCCTGGCCGCGTCCGGTCTGGGGCGTCGCGGACGCGCGCCCGTACGAACCCGAGGCGCTGGTCGAGCGGGTCAACGCGCTGGCGCGCCAAATCCAGAGCTGATCCGCGCCGGTCGATCAAGCCAGCGCCAGGCCCACCACTGCCAGAAACGCCAGCGTCGACAACCCCATCACGCTGACGACCAACTGCCGTGCGTTCCGGCCGCGCGCCCACATCCAGATGCCAGACAGGCCGAGCAGGAGCATGCCCACCGCGAAACTGTCGGCCAGCAGTGTCCAGAACGCGCCACCGCCCACGGCCTTGTGCAGGCGGTTGAAAGCAGCAAGCGGTGAATGTTCGCGGCGTTTGAGGGTCGCCTGCGCGCTGCCCACCGCATATTCGACCGACCAGGAATTGCCGGCCGTTCCGCCGCTGAAGGTCCACTTCATCGGGCCCTCGCCGCCGCGATCGCCTTTGCGGATGAGCTGCGCGTCCAATTGCTGCGTTTCGCGCAGCCAGGTGGAAAGTTCCTCTGGCGTCGTCCGGGCCTGAAATAGTCTTCAACACGGCACCAGCCAACGACCTGCCGCAACCCGGATCGAACAGGATCTGCTCGACATCGGCGCCGGGATCAAGCGCTGACATCCCCGCAGCCATTCGCGGCATCATGTACCGATGCCAGTGGCGCCCAGACACTCCATCCTTGCCGTGATCGGTGGCGGCCCGGCCGGCCTGATGGCGGCGGAAACCGCGCGTGCGGCCGGGATTGACGTTCACCTGTTCGAAGCCAAGGGCTCGGTCGGACGCAAGTTCCTGATCGCCGGCAAGGGTGGGCTCAATCTCACCCATTCCGAGCCGCGGCCCGGCTTCGATGCGCGCTATCGGGAGCGAGCGCGCGAGGTTGGCGCATGGCTGGATGATTTCGATGCCGACGCATTGCGGCAATGGGCGCGCGGGTTTGGCATCGAATCTTATATTGGCAGTTCCGGGCGCGTGTTCCCGAACGATCGCAAGGCGGCGCCGCTGTTGCGCGGCTGGGTGCGGCGGCTGAAGGAATCCGGCGTGCAGATGCATGTCCAGCACCGCTGGCAAGGCTGGACGAATGATGGCGCGCTGTCTTTCGACACGCCCGATGGCCCGATGCCATTCAAGGCCGATGCGGTGGTGCTGGCGCTGGGTGGCGGCAGTTGGCCGCAGTTGGGTTCCGATGGCGCATGGATGCCGCTGCTGGCCGCACGCGGCATCGACCTCGCCCCGCTGGCGCCATCCAACTGCGGTTTCGATATCGGTTGGAGCCTGTACCTTGCCGAGAAATTCGCAGGTGCGCCGCTGAAGCCGGTGCTGGCGCATTGGCACGATTTCGAAGGTGTTGCGCACACCCTGCAAGGCGAATGCGTGTTGACCGAACACGGCATCGAGGGCAGTTTGATCTACGCGATCAGCGCCGACCTGCGCGAGGTGCTGGCACGCGATGGCCTTGCAACATTGCACCTGGATCTTGTCCCGGGCCGCGCGCTTGAACGGCTCTCCCGTGACCTCGCCAAACCGCGCAACGGCCGCAGCCTCGGCGAACACCTGCGCCGGCAGGCCGGGATCGAGGGCGCGAAGGCGGCGCTGTTGTTCGAAGTGCTGGACAAGGCCGCCTTGCAGGACATGCCACGCGTCGCCGCCACGATCAAGCACTTGCCATTGACCCTGCGCAGCGCCAGGCCCATCGCCGAAGCCATCTCGACCGCCGGTGGCGTGCGGCTGGACGCATTGGATGCACGCTTGATGCTGCGCGCCCTGCCCGGCGTGTTCTGTGCCGGCGAAATGCTGGATTGGGAAGCGCCCACCGGCGGCTACCTGCTGACCGCCTGCTTCGCCAGCGGACTGCGTGCCGGGCGTGGCGCGGCCGATTGGCTTGTCTGCAATCACGGCCGCATCGATTGATTGCTCCGCGCAGCGCCAACCGCCGCCAGGGTCCGGCCAGCGTCCCGAGCACCGAATCCATCAGCCGCACGAGACGCTGCCCACGACATGGCTCCAGCCCGCGCCGCCATGGGAACAGAAGCCCGGTCAGGTCTTCGGCAGCGTGACCCCGGTCTGGCCCTGGTATTTGCCGCCGCGATCCTTGTACGAGGTCGCGCAGACATCATCGGCATCGGCCTGGAAGAACAGCATCTGCGCCACGCCTTCACCGGCGTAGATGCGCGCCGGCAGCGGGGTGGTATTGGAAAACTCCAGGGTCACGTGGCCTTCCCACTCCGGTTCCAGCGGGGTGACGTTGACGATGATCCCGCAGCGCGCATAGGTGCTCTTGCCCAGGCACACCACCAGGGTGTCGCGCGGGATACGGAAGTATTCGACCGTGCGCGCCAGCGCGAACGAGTTGGGCGGGATGATGCATTCATCGCCGACCACGTCGACGAAACTCTTCGGATCGAAATGCTTGGGATCGACGATGGTGGAATTGATGTTGGTGAACACCTTGAACTCGCGCGCGCAGCGCACGTCATAGCCGTAGCTGGAGGTGCCGTAGCTGACGATGCGCTGGCCGTCGGCCTGCTTCACCTGCCCGGCTTCATACGGCTCGATCATGCCGTGCTGCTCGGCCATACGGCGGATCCAGCGGTCGCTCTTGATGCTCATGAGCCATTTCCAATGGGACAAGCCGCAATTGTAGCCGCCAAGCCACACGCGCCGACCGACATCGCCAAGGCCAGCTAGCGCCAACCGGCGTCGCCACGATGCGTGGACGGCCACAACGTCCTGATGGATGGACACGCAAAGCCGTGTGGATGGACCGCGTGGGGACAATCGGCGCCAAGGATGGCGCCGATTAGCCTACAGGGACGTACTTGCGGCGTGTCCCCACGCGGTCCATCCACACGGCGATCAAGCAGCCTTGCTGGCTCGCAGCTGGCGCTGCTCGAAAGCCCCGCTCACTTCAACAGCGAGGCCATGATTCCGGTGCGGACCTTGGGGCGCGCCTTGAGGCGTTCCAGCAGCGCTTTGGCGGTGGCACGGTAGGCTTGGGCCGCAGCCGACTGCGGCTCGGCGACGACAATCGGCGTGCCGGCATCGCCATGTTCGCGGATGCCGACTTCCAGCGGAAGCGAGCCCAGCACCGGCACGCCATATTGGCCCGACATCCACTCGGCGCCGCCCTTGCCGAAGATATGTTCGACATGGCCGCAGTTGGAACACACATGCGCGGCCATGTTCTCGACCAGCCCGAGCACGGAGATTTCGACCTTCTCGAACATCTTCAGCGCCTTGCGCGCATCCATCGTCGCCACCTCCTGCGGGGTGGTGACGACCACCGCTCCGGCAACCGGAATGCGCTGGGCCATGGTCAGCTGGATGTCGCCGGTGCCCGGCGGCAGATCGACCACGAGGATGTCCAGATCGCCCCAGCGGGTGTCACGCAGCAGCTGGGTCAGGGCCTGCGTCACCATCGGCCCGCGCCAGATCATCGGAGTGTCATCGCCGACCAGAAACCCGATCGACATGGCCTCGATCCCGTAGGCGCGCATCGGTTCGATGGTCTTGTTGTCAGGGCTGTCGGGACGCCCGGACAGGCCCAGCATGGTCGGTACGCTGGGGCCGTAGATGTCGGCATCGAGCACGCCGATCTTCAGACCTTCCGCCGCCAGCGCCAGCGCCAGGTTCACCGCGATCGTGGATTTGCCCACCCCGCCCTTGCCGGAGCCGATCGCGATGACGTTGTGGGCATTGGGCAGCGGCTTGAGCTCACCCTGGACGGCATGGGAAGGCAGGCGCGACATGGCGGAGATGAAAATCCATTCGGGCCTGCCAGTTTAGCGCCAGCACCTGTGGCATCCGGCGACATGGGTCAAGCCGCAATCAATTCGACCTCTTGCTGAACAGTGATCCCGGACATCTTCCATACGGTTCCGAATGGGGTATAAAGCGGGAGTCGGGGCGCGCCGCGTCCCGCACCATCCGTGGAGGGAGAAGGCAAATGCGCAACTTGATCTTGGCAGCGGTGCTCACTTCGTTTGCGTTCGGCGCAAGCGCCCAGAACCATGCTTCGCCGATCGGCCATTGGCGGACGCTGGATGATGAATCCGGCAAGCCGATGACGGTCACGGAAATCTACGAGGCCCAGAACGGCACGCTGGCGGCGCGGATCACGGAGAACCTCGGCCTGCCGGCCACCTGCACCGGCTGCAGCGGCAAGTACAAGGACAAGCCCTTCGTCGGCATCGTCACGCTGTGGAACCTCAAATCCACCGGCAACGGCACCTGGGGCAACGGCAACGGCTACAAGCCTTCCGATGACCGCAACTTCAAGGTCAAGTCGGTGCGGCTGGTCGAAGGCGGCCGCAAGCTCGAGGTCAAGGGCTGCGTGGCCTTCTTCTGCAAGACCGCCACCTGGGTGCGCGTCGACTGATCCGGGCAGTGACGCGGGCGGCGGATGACCGCCCGCGTCTGCCGGCTCTCCACGGCGCTGGTGCGCAGCAGAACGTGCGGACAACAAGCCGCTGCGGATCGCCGCGACCGGGCGTGTCAATGCCGAGGCGCGGCCCGCGCTCGGTTCACCGTGTCACGCAATCCAGGATTTTCCGCCATCCATGCGTCAAGCTTGCGCTTGAATTCCGCCTGCTTCGGGTCTTCCGGATTCATCCTGTCCAGGAACTCCTTGATCCACTCGGCCCGAATCCTCCCGCCTTCGTGCAGCCCGCTGACGATGCGGTACATGAGCGCGCGGCCGCTGTCGGGGAATTCCCGGAGCATCCGGTCGAGGTCGGGCTTCACCTTCGCCGCCGCCTGCGGCCTCGACAGCCCGGCCCGGAACAGCCACATCGAAATCAGGGCGTCCAGCCCATCCTCCACGTAATCCGGATCCCGGATCGCAATCCGGAGATGCCGATCCGCCACCTCGATCCGGCCGAGGTTGAAATTGGCGCCCGCGAAATAGAAATTGGCGGCGGAATCATCCGGCTTCCACGCCAGCACGCGCTGCGCGTAGCGCCAGGCCAAGGCAGGCTCCTCACGCAGCAGCATCCGCGAAATGTTCACGTCTTCCCAGCGACCGCCATCCTTGAAACGCGATCCCTGCAGCAGGTACGCCAGGGCCTTCCACGGATCCCGGCTGTCGTCATGGGCATTGAGCAGCGCATTGGCGGCATCCGACAACGCATCTTCCCGGGAGCCCTTGCGCACGGCGATCTCCAGCAGCTCCACCGCTTCCCGACCAAAATCGTCCTCGCGCATGAGCGCGAGCCCGCGTTCGGCATACGGCTGGCCGACGTAAATCGCCAGTTGCGGGCGCTCCGCCACATACCGTTGTACCTCGGCTGCCAGCGTCAGCATGGCTTCCAAGGAACCTCCCCACTGCGGCCGCAGCGCGTCCATGCGCCGCATGAACAGCGTCTGGCACGCGGGGTCCTGCCGGCCCGCCGCCGTCACGGCTGCCTGAGCATCCGCAACGCTGCTGTCGTACATCGCGGCCAGGACCAGTTCCGCATATGCCGGCATCAGCCTGGGCTGCAGGCGGGTCGCCGCCTCCAGCTCGGGCACAGCCTGTGCCAGCAGCCGCTCCATCTCGCGGATCCTGTTGGCAGGGGTGTTCTGGATGAAGGCGGAACCGCGCGCGTCCGCGCCTGCGGCCAGCAAATACATTCCGCGCGCCAGATGCGCATGGGGGCTGTTCGGCCGCTGCTGCAGCCAGGCCAGCGTGCGCGCATCGGTCTGCGGACTTGTCCGCTTGAACCCGTCGAATGCGTAATCGATCTCCTCGCTGAAATCGGAGGTCGAAAAATGCCGCTGCAGGAGCGCATCGAGGCGCCGCTCCACGTCATCATACTGCCCGGCATCCAGCAGTGCGTTCAGCGCATCGGCCGACAGAAACGTCTGCGTGTGCGACTTGCAGTGCGCCTCGGCATGGCCCGCCGGCCACTGATTGCCGGGAAGATCCGGGTAGGCGAGACAACGCTGCAGCGCATCATCGATAGCCTCGGCCCTGCGCGCCGCCAGCAGGTACTCGCGCCAGGGCGCGGGGGCGTCCCGGAACAGTTCCGATTCGGGACGGCTCAAGAGAATCGGTGGCGGGTCGTCCGCCGCCACCGCCATCGCGGGAACCCACAGGGCCAACCCGAGCACCAGCCAACAACCGCGCAGCATCCTTCGCACCAGCACTCATCTCACGGCCCTGCCATGGTGACATCGTCGCGCCGTCAGCGCCAGGCTGCAACCGCGCTCGACTCCAGCCCGATTTCACGGCATGCTTCGAAGTGGCGCATGAACCAACGCGGGGGTCTGCGGTGCACTGGATTTCGGGAC
This sequence comes from Thermomonas sp., assembly GCF_023953935.1. Lineage (GTDB taxonomy): Bacteria > Pseudomonadota > Gammaproteobacteria > Xanthomonadales > Xanthomonadaceae > Thermomonas. Next base: position 34,236 of record NZ_JAMLIW010000009.1, read on the forward strand.
TGTGGTCGAGGTTGCTGCAGTCGTTGTTGCTCGCTGCTCTCGTGTTGCCTGCAACTGCGCTCGCGCAAGCCCAGAATTCCCCCATCGGTCGCTGGAAGACGATTGATGATGCCACCGGCAAGCCCAAGTCGCTGGTCGAAATTTACCAGGCCAACGACGGCACGCTGGCGGGCCGGGTGGTCGAGATTCTCGATCTGAAGAACGGCCCGAATCCGCTGTGCACTGAATGTGACGGCCCCAACCAGGACAAGCCGATCCGCGGCATGGTCATCCTGTGGGGCCTGCAGCCGGACGGCCAGCTGCGCTGGGCACGCGGTCGCGTGCTCGATCCGGAAAACGGCAAGGACTACAAGGCCAAGCTGGAGTTGCAGGGCGGCGGGCAGCGATTGGCCATGTCCGGCTGCATCTATTTCCTGTGCCGGCAGCAGATCTGGATTCGGGAATAGCCTCAACTCCGGTCGAACGGACACGCATCACGCGTCGCCGCCTTGGCGCATGCGACAATCGGCGCTTTCGCCCGAACCAGCACCGCCCATGTCCCGCTCCGCACTCGTCACCAACGCCCTGCCCTATGCCAACGGCCCCCTGCATCTGGGCCATCTGGTCGGCTACATCCAGGCCGATATCTGGGTGCGGGCGCGGCGGATGCGCGGCGCTACGGTGCACTACGTCTGCGCCGACGACACCCACGGCACGCCGATCATGCTGGCAGCGGAAAAGGCCGGCACCACGCCGGAGGCCTTCATCGCCGCCATCCAGCAAGGGCACGAACGCGACTTCGCCGCCTTCGGCGTGGCCTTCGACCACTACGACTCCACCAACTCGCCCACCAATCGCACCCTCACCGAGCAGATCTTCGCGCGCCTCGATGCCGGCGGCCACATCGCGCGCCGTAGCGTGGCCCAGCTGTACGACCCGGTCAAAGGCATGTTCCTGCCAGACCGCTACGTCAAGGGCACCTGCCCGAACTGCGGCGCGCCCGACCAGTACGGCGACAACTGCGAAGTTTGCGGCGCGGCCTATGCGCCGACCGAGCTGAAGGATCCGCGTTCGGCGGTTTCCGGCGCGACGCCCGAATTGCGCGACTCGGAACACTACTTTTTCGAAGTCGGCCGTTTCGACGCCTTCCTGCGCACGTGGCTGGCGGGTGACAGCGCCATCCCCGGCGTCAAGGCCAAGCTCAAGGAGTGGCTGGACGCCGAGGGCGGTTTGCGCGCCTGGGACATCTCCCGCGACGCACCGTATTTCGGTTTCGAGATTCCGGGCGCGCCAGGCAAGTATTTCTACGTGTGGCTGGATGCGCCGATCGGCTACCTGTCGGCCTTCCGCAACCTGTGCGACCGGCAGGGGCTCGACTACGACGCCTTCCTGAAGCCCGACAGCGCCGCCGAGCTGCACCACTTCATCGGCAAGGACATCGTCAATTTCCACGGCCTGTTCTGGCCGGCAGTCCTTCAGGGCAGCGGCCATCGCCCGCCCACGCGCCTGCACGTCAACGGCTACCTGACCGTGGACGGCGCCAAGATGAGCAAGTCGCGCGGCACCTTCATCATGGCCCGCACCTATCTCGACAGCGGCCTCGATCCGGAAGCGCTGCGCTACTACTTCGCCGCCAAGTCCTCCGGCGGCGTGGATGACCTCGATCTGAACCTGGCCGATTTCGTGGCCCGGGTGAACAGCGATCTGGTCGGCAAGTTCGTCAACATCGCCAGCCGCTGCGCCGGTTTCATCGAAAAGCGCTTCGCCGGCCAACTGGCGGCGGCGCTGCCCGACGCCGCGCAGTACGCGCGCTTCGTGGCGGCGCTGGCCGAGGTGAGGACCGCCTATGAGGGCAACGATCCTGCCACCGCGATTCGCCAGATCATGGCGTTGGCAGACGAGGCCAACCGCTACATCGACGAACACAAGCCGTGGGTGATCGCCAGGCAAGATGGCATGGAGACGCAACTGCAGGCGGTGTGCAGCCAGGGCTTGAACCTGTTCCGCGTGCTCGCCGCCGGGCTGGCCCCGATCCTGCCGCGCACCAGCGCCCAGGCTGCCGAGTTCCTCGCCGCGCCGGTCACCCACTGGAGCGATCTCGATGCGCCACTGCTCGGACACGCCATCAATCCCTACCATCCACTGTTCACCCGCATCGACCAGAAGCAGATCGAGGCCATGGTGGAAGCCAGCAAGGACACCCTGCAGGCGGATGGCTCTCAGAGTGGCGCAAAGCAATCCTCGACCGTTCATGGTTCGACAAGCTCACCACGAACGGGCGAGAGTGCCTCCACGGGCGGAAGCACCGGCGCCACACGCTCAACCGTTCGTGGTGAGCCTGTCGAACCACGGACGGCCGCGACAGGCCTCACGCATGCTTCGTCGAACTCCACCCCGACCGACAGCCGAAAGGCAGTCCAATCTCCAATTCCGAGTCCCGACCTCGTCACCATCGACGATTTCGCCAAGCTCGACCTGCGCATCGGTCGGGTGCTTGAATGCGACTTCGTCGAAGGCAGCGACAAGCTGTTGCGCTTCCTGCTCGACGCCGGCGAACTCGGCCAGCGGCAGATCTTCTCGGGCATCCGCGCCAGCTACGGCGAACCGGAAAAACTGGTCGGCCGCAGCGTGGTGTTCATCGCCAACCTCGCCCCGCGCAAGATGCGCTTCGGCGTGAGCGAAGGCATGATCCTGTCGGCCGGCTTCGACGCCATCGCGCTGGCACTGCTCGACGCCGACCCCGCCGCCACACCGGGCATGCCTGTACGCTGACGGCAGGCGTTCCCGCGCAGCACATCCTCCCGTCGCCCCCGCGCAGGCGGGGACCCAAGCATCATCGAACCTTACCTGAGCTTCATCGGACCGTCGTCCCCGCGCAGGCGGGGATCCATGGACGTTGCTCTTTTACGCATGGCACACAAACGTCCATGGATGCCCGCCTGCGCGGGCATGACGCTTCGAACTGGGTGGCGCCCAGAGCGCACAGTACCCACGAAACCGAACCACATCCACAGTCGTCAACTCGCTGCGCTGCGGCGCCTGCTGTAGCGAAGTCAAGGAGGAGCTGCCGCCCTTCGGGCGGCAGCGGGGGACATGAGCGAAAGCGGGCGCCGCAGCGCAGCGGGCGTGCAACGATCTCGCCGGAATTGGCAACGCCAACCCCAGACCTGCCACCCGAAGGACGGTAGCAGAGAACGTGAGCGAACGCAGCGCAGCGGGCGCTGCGCCCCACAAAAGCACACACACAACGCGCCCGCATTTTTGCGCTACCGTGAACCCATGCAAAAGCCGCCAGCCCCCGGCGCCGCCCGACAACCACCCGACGAAGACGAGCGGCACGCGCTGACCGAACGCCTCGACCGCCTCCTGCCGCAGACCCAGTGCGGGCAATGCGGCTATGCCGGCTGCCGCCCGTATGCCGAGGCCATGGCGCGCGGCGAAGCCGGGCCGAATCGCTGCCCGCCCGGCGGCGACGCCGGCGCCCACGCACTGGCCAAAACGCTGGGCATGCCCGCCCGGCCCTACGACCGCAACCGCGGCGAATACAAACCGCATCAAGTCGCCTTCATCATCGAAGACGAATGCATTGGCTGCACCAAATGCATCCAAGCCTGCCCGGTCGATGCCATCGTCGGCGGACCCAAGCACATGCACACCGTGCTCGACGACCTGTGCACCGGCTGCGAACTGTGCGTGCCGGCCTGCCCGGTGGACTGCATCGTGATGGAACCGGTCGCAGCCGCTGCGCCAGCCGCAGGCGCGGATCCGAAGATCTGAAACCTCAGTGCGCCGCCTCGGTCACCGCGCAGCCGTCACAGACCCGCTCGACCTTGTAGCCCTTCGCCCGCAGCTGCTCGACCAGACCGTCGGGGCCAAGCAGATGCAAGGCACCGACCACCACCAGCGTGTTGTCCTTGTGCTCGTCGATCAGGCGTCGTTCCACCTGCGGCAGCCAGATGCGGTTGCGCTGCACCACCACCAGCCGGTAGGTGTCCGGTGACTTGTCCACCATTTCCGTCTGCATCAATCGCTCCAGCGCGACGGCATCGCCCGCGCGCCAATCGTCGTGCATCACCCGGATCCGGTTCACCACCTTCTGTGGATCATCCAGAAATTCATCCAGATCGCGCACCTGCTCCGGATACGGGATCGCATCCAGCGCCGCGAACCCGTCCGCTGCGGTTTCCAGCCCGCGCGCGGGTTTGCCCGCCTCGGTGGCGCGTTCGGCCAGCCAGCGATCCACGCCCAGGTCCTGGCGGAACCCGAGCGCCTGCATCAAGCCGATCGAGAGCATGGTGCTGACCGCCCACGGCTCGTATCGCTCCACCGCCTGCAGCGAATTGCCGCCGGCCGCCAGCAGGGTGCCGAGGCGTTCGGAGGTTTCCTTCGGGATCACCGAACTGAGCGTCACCTTGTCATCGTCGTAGCCCATGTAGCGCTGCGCCATCGCCGCCGTTTCCGGTGAGGTCAGCGCCGCCGGATCGACTTCGAACAGCAGCGAACCGGCATCTTCAAACGCGCGATCCACATCCGCCGACAGCGGCAGGTCGGCCGGCTTGAGCATGTGGAACGAGCCCAGCAGGTATACCGAATTGTCGGCATCCGACACTCTCCACAGCAGCGGATGGCGCACCTCGACGGGCTTCACGGGCACTGCCGACTTGGCGGCCTGCTGCGCCAGTGACGGCCCTTGCGGCACCAGCAGCGCGCACAGCAGCAGCGCAAGCATGCGTGGCTTCATTCGGCGTTTCCTTGCGTTGGAGCGGGTTTGACATAGGCCTTCTCGCCGGCTTCAACGCGCAGGTCCAGTCGATTCTCCGGTGGCGGCAGCGGGCAGGTCGCGAACAGGGTGAACGCGCAGGGCGGGTTGTAGGCTCGGTTGAAGTCGATCACGAGGTTGCCCTGCGCATCCGGCATTGGCGCATCGATGAAGCGCCCGGCGCCGTAGCTGCCGTGGCCGCTGGTGCGATCGGCAAAGACCAGGAACAGCGTTCCCTCGCCTTCATCAAGCGCTTCGATCCGGTAGGTCTTGCCGTCGCGAGTGAATTCGACGACCCCGGGGTTGGCAATCCGGTCGGTGCTGCCGATGATGTTGCCGATCTCCCGCGTGGTGTCCTTGGGATGGGCGATGAATCGCGCCTTCACCTGCCAGGCGCGCCCGCCCGGCCAATAGGTCAATCCGGTGAAATGGCGGCGGGTCGCGGCATCGGCATGCTTGACCCGCAGCCACAGCCGTTCGCCGCGTTCGATCACGGTCACCAGCCCACGGCCTTCGTCAAACCCGATCACGCTCGCGCCATTCGGATCGGCATCGCTGCGCAGCTCGCCGCCCTTGCTGGGCTGGCCGTCCAGGGTGAGCTCGGCGTCGGCGCGAAAACCGACTTTGCCCTTGCGCAGGGTGAACAGGCCCAGGTGCGCCGGCCCCATCAACAGGCGAATGCCATTGTCCGCACCGCTGCCCACCCGGTGCACGCCGTCATCGAGCAAGTGCAATCCGATCAAGCTGGTCCAGCCGTCGGGTTTGGTCAGTTCGGCCAGGCGCTGCGCGCGCCAGGTGCGCTGCGCCGTCTGATAGGTGGCCTCGGCCCGCGCCCGCGCTGCCAGCTCCGACGCGCTCGGGTCTGAGTGGTGGTTGCAGCCGGCCAGCAGCACGCACCCCGTCGCGAGGAGTGCCGCCTTCATCAACGTCCGCGCAGGAACCATTTGTCGATCTCCGCGAGCGAAAAACGCGTCCACGTGGGACGGCCATGATTGCATTGCCCGGAGCGCTCGGTGGCTTCCATCTCGCGCAGCAGGGCATTCATTTCCGGAAGGCTGAGCCGGCGATGCGCGCGCACCGCGCCATGGCAGGCCATCGTCGCCAGCAATTCATCGCGGGTTTCGGCGATTCGACGCGTGCTGCCGTGTTCACGCAGGTCGCCGAGCACGTCGCGCAGCAAGGCTTCCACGTCGCCATGCGCGAGCAGGGCCGGCACGCTGCGCAGCAACAGTGACTGCGGGCCGCTGCGCTGCACGTCGAAGCCGAGCTGGGCAAGGGTCGCTGCCTCGCGTTCGGCCAGGTCGGCCTCGCGCTCGGACACGGCCATGCCCGCCGGCACCAGCAGTGGCTGAGTGCGCAGGCCACTGCCGTCGTACGCCGCCTTCAATTTCTCGTAGCCGATGCGCTCGTGCGCGGCGTGCATGTCGACCACGATCAGCCCATCGGCGTTCTCCGCGAGTATGTAGATGCCGTGCAATTGCGCGATGGCGAAGCCCAGCGGCGGCAGGCCGTCCGGCGTTGCATCGGCAAGCGCGGGTGGCGGCGGTTCTGCGGCCAGCGTGTCACCGCGCGAGGCGTACAGCGCCGCGTATGCGGCAGGCGCATCCGCCACGCGCAGGCCGATGGCCTGCTGCTGTGGCAGCGAAGGCGACCAGCGCGGCGCGTCCGATGGCAGTGCGGCCTGCGCAGGCAGCGGCGTCGCCACGTTGCCGGCGCGCGTTTCCGCCAGCGCCGCATGCAGGCTGCGATACACGAAATCATGCACCAGCCGCGATTCGCGGAACCGCACTTCGTGCTTGGCCGGATGCACGTTGACATCGACCCCGCGCGGATCGAGCTCGAGGAACAGCACGAAGGCCGGATGGCGGCCGTGGAACAGCACGTCGCTGTAGGCCTGACGCACGGCGTGGGCGACGTTGCGGTCGCGCACGCTGCGGCCGTTGACGTACAGGTATTGCTGGTCGGCACTGGCGCGGTTGTAGGCGGGCTGGGCGATCCAGCCGTGCAGGCGCAGGCCGGCGCCGGCATGGTCGATGCGCAGCGCATTGCGCGCGAACTCCTCGCCCAGCGCCTCGTGCAGCCGCAGCTCGGAGCGCATCGCATCATCACCGAGGCCGCCATCGCCCTTCCAGCGCCGGGTCGGCTTGCCGTTGTGGCTGACCCGCAGCTCCACGTCCGGCCGCGCCAATGCCAGCGTGCGCAGCCATTCCTCGATGTGGGAAAGCTCGGTGCGCTCGGCGCGCAGGAACTTTCGCCGCGCCGGCACGTTGAAGAACAGGTCGCGCACTTCCACGGTGGTGCCGGGCGGATGCGGATGCGGCGTCACCGCGCCGGCCTTGCCGCCATCGATGCGCAGCTCCGCGCCATGTTCGCCGTCGTGCCGGCGCGACGCGAGACGGAAGCGGCTGACCGAGGCCACCGATGGCAGCGCCTCGCCGCGGAAACCCAGCGTGGCCACCGCTTCGAGATCATCGATGGACGCAATCTTGCTGGTGGCATGGCGGCTGACCGCCAGCGGCAATTCCTCGGCCGCGATGCCGCCGCCGTCGTCACGGATGCGGATCAGGCGCACGCCGCCTTCTTCAAGGTCGATGTCGATGCGGGTCGCGCCGGCGTCCAGAGCATTTTCGACCAGTTCCTTGACCACCGAAGCAGGGCGTTCGACGACTTCGCCGGCGGCGATCTGGTTGATCAGGGTGTCGGGAAGCGCACGGATGCTCACCCGGCGATTCTACGGCGTACCGAGCCCGCGCGGTCCCGGCTCCGCCACGACCGATCAGGTCGGCATTGCCTGCCGTCCAGGAATGGCCGGCCACGGATCATTCACGCAAGTGATTGATCCGTGTGAGCCCTAAGGACTTCCACCGCCGCGGGTCGGCGTTTCAGCGCGGGCCGACTGCGCCGCCTGCGCGCGCGCCGCATACAGCGTGCCCGGTGGCGGCTGGCGGGTGAAATAGGCATCGATACCCGTCAGGATCGCGCGCGCCAAGGTTCGCTGGAACGCCGGATCCGCAAGCTGCTGTTCTTCGTCGGGATTGGAAATGAAGGCGGTCTCCACCAGCATCGCCGGCATCTTGTCGGAGGTGCGCAGGACGGCGAAATTGGCGCGCTCGATATCGGGTTTGTGGTTGTTGCCCACCTGCTTGAGACCGTCGAGGACGTGGCTTGCGGCGTCCTCGGAGGCTTTCAGGTTGCCGCTTTGGGTCAAATCGAGCAGGACCGAAGTCAGGGTGTCTCCGGCGGTGCGCACGCGGGCACCGCCGATGATGTCGGCGGCATTTTCGCTGTCGGCCAGCCAGCGCGCGCGCTGTGAGGACGCGCCGCGGGTCGAGAGGATATAGACCGAAGAGCCGCGGGCGCTGCGGTTTTCGGCCGCGTCGGCATGCACCGAGATGAAGATGTCGGCCTGATGTTGGGAGGCCCGGCGCGCGCGCAGGTTGAGCGGAATGAACACATCGGAATCACGGGTCAGGAAGGCCCGCAGCCCGGGGGTGGCGTTGACCTGGCGCGCCAGCTCGCGCGCGATCGCCAGCGTGACGTCCTTTTCCCGGGTCCCGTGCAGACCATGCGCGCCCGGGTCCTGGCCGCCGTGGCCGGCATCGATGGCGACCACCAGCGGTCGCATGCCCGCGCGCGGCAGCAGCGGCGGCCGCGGGTCGGAGAGATCGGGCGGGGCATCGGCCACCGGCGCGGACACCGCAGGTGCAGGCACGGCGTCAGGCGGAGCGACGACCGGCGCCGGCGCTGGTGCGGAAGCTGTCACCGGCGCAGACGATGACGCAGCCGCTGCGGAGGCCGGCATCGCTGCCGGCGCAGGCGCTGGCACCGGTGGCGCGGGACTGCGGGTGTCCGCCACCCGCGGCGGCGCGCCATCGCCAGGCCATTCCAACACCAGCCGGAACCCGGATGCTCCGGCATCCTGCCTGACCGGGATCGCCACCACCGCCCGACTCAAATCGAACACGATCCGCACGGTGCCCGGCACTGGCTGACCGCTGCGCACGCCGGTCACTACACCGGCACCGGCAGGCAGCGTCAACCCACGCGCCAGGCGCCCGTCGGGAAAGTCCACGACCAGCCGCTCGGGGTTGGACAACCGAATCAGCTTGTACGGGCCGCTGCTGTCCAGCAGCACCTCGGCGCGGGTGCCGGTCGCCCCGGCATCAACACGCAATTCCTTGATTTCTGAAGCATTTACCGTGGAGAACGGCAACGCGAGCCACAGCAAAGCGGCTGCAACGACCCACCCATGGCGGCTCCCCGTGGTACGCATGGCCCGAGTAAACCACCGCATTCGCCGTTTCGCAAGTCTTTTTCCTTGTTAATCCGTAGCCTGCGTGAATTTTCTCGACATGCAGACAACTCATTCACGCAAGTCGGGGGAATTGATCCCGGCACCCAGACCCTCCAGCCAGCGCTGGCCGCAGTCTGTCTGCGGCCGCAGCTGGCAGCGCCTGCCCTCACCTTCGACCGCCAGTTCAACGTCCAAATCCGCCGGCGGCAGGGCGCCCTGACCGCGTTCCGGCCATTCCACCAGCCACAGCCGCGCCTCCTGCGGATCGAGACCGAGGAATTCGAGCTCACCGGGATGGCCAATCCGGTACAGGTCCAGATGCAGGGCCAATTCGCCGGAGGCCAGCGCGTAGGGTTCGACCAGGGTGTAGGTCGGGCTGCGGATCGCGCCGGTGACACCCAGCGCCTGCAGCAGCGCCCGCGCCAGCGTCGATTTCCCGGCACCCAGATCGCCGTGCAGGTAGACCACGGCGCGTGCGGGCAAGCCGCGGGCAAGGCGGACACCCAGCGCTTCAGTGGCTTCGGCGCTGTCGAGGAAGCATTGAGTCATCCGCCTATCGTCGCACCGGATTGGCCAATCGGCGCAACCAGGGCAGCAAATCGGTGGGCAGCAGGCCGCGCTCGCCGTCGTCGAGGGCGGCTGCATCACCGGCCGCGGCGTGCAGCAAGGCGCCGGCGGTGGCGGCATCGCGCACGGAAAATCCTTGCGCCACCAGCGCCGCGACGCAGCCGGTCAACAGATCGCCCATGCCGCCAACGCCCATGCCGGGATTGCCGGCGCAGATCACGGCCGGCAGCACATCCGCGGCCTGCACGATGCTGCCGGCACCCTTCAGCACCACGGCGCAGCCAAATCGCTCGCGCAGGGCTGCCGCCGCGGCGAAGCGATCACGCTGGATCTCGGCCACATGGCATCCCAGCAGGCGCGCGGCTTCGCCCGGATGCGGGGTCAGGATGCTGCCCGGCGGCAAGGGAATCGCGTGGTCCGCCAACAGGTTCAGTGCATCGGCATCCACCACGCAGGGCTTGCCCGCCGCGAGTGCCGCGGCCAGCACCGCACGCCCCCACTCGCCCTGCCCAAGTCCGGGTCCGATGGCGATGACGCTGGCGCGATCGAGCAGGCCGGCCAGGTCGGCGCTGTCTTCGGCCGCATGCGTCATCGCTTCCGGGCAGCGGGCCAGCAAGGCCGACACGTGCGCGGCGCGGGTGGCCACGCTGACCAGGCCGGCACCGCAGCGCAAGGCCGCCTGCGCCGCCAGCAGGATCGCACCCCCGCTGCCGTGATCGCCACCGACGCACAAGACATGCCCATTGCGGCCCTTGTGGCCATCGCGTGGGCGCAGCGGGAAAAACGCCGCCAGCGCATCCGCACGAAACGCGGTGGCCGATGGCGCGATGCCATCAAATACACCCGCTGGCAAATCCAGCGCCGCCAGCTCCAGGCCACCGCAATGATCGAGCGCAGCGCCCGTGCGCAAGCCGCGGTGGCAGGCGAGGAACTGCAAGCTGCGATCGGCCTGCACCGCCACGCCGGGCGCGCTGCCACGGACGGCATCAATCCCACTGGGCACATCCAGCGCCAGCACCGGCGCCGGGTGTTCATTGATCGCAGCGATCGCCACGCGCATCTGCGCTTCCGGCGCACGCGACAATCCGATCCCGAACAGGGCATCCACCAGCAGGTCCGCCGCGTCGATGTCGTGTTCGAATGTGGCCACCTCGCCGCCGGCCGCTTGATACTCGGCGCAGGCCCGTTGCGCCAATGCACTGGCGGGCAGCGCCGCCTGCACCACGGTGACGCTGCGCCCCGCTTCCCGCGCATGTCGTGCCAGCACGTAGCCATCGCCACCGTTGTTGCCCGGGCCGCACACCACCACGATTCGCATCGCCCGCGGCCAGTGCTTCAGCACGCAGCGCCAGCCTGCCTGCCCGGCCCGCGCCATCAGCGCGAAGGCATCGCCATCGAAGTGTGCGGTGCCGCGCGCTTCCAAGGCGCGGAGCGCGGAGGGATCGAACAATGGAAATGGACTGTGCATCGCGATCACTCCATGCCCGCCAGATGGCCGCCAGCGAGGATTGTGCACCGCACTTGCCTGAGGACGCGGCGTGCGGGCGCATGAAGCAGACCGTCATGGACACGCGTGATTCAATGTTGTAATATTCGTTATAACTTGCTGAAGAGGCTGGCCATGAAACTGAAAATCACCGCCATCGGCAATTCCGCTGGCGTCATCCTGCCCAAGGAGCTGCTGGCGCGCCTGCATCTGGAAAAGGGCGATGAACTGTTCGCGTTGGAAACGCCGGACGGGGTGCGCCTGACCGCTTACGACCCGGTACTGGCCGCGCAGATGGAAGTGGCCGAGCAGGTCATGCGGGATCGTCGCACCCTGCTCAACAAGCTTGCGCAATAGGTGCGGAATGATCATCTGGATCAGCCGCGAACTCGCGCTGGCCATCCACGACCGCCAACTGGCCGAACATGGCGGTGGCAGTGGCGTGCGCGACGCCGGCCTGCTGGACTCGGCGTTGGCGCGCCCGCAGCAGTGGTATGCCTACGGCGATCCTCCGCCTGACCTGGCGGATCTGGCCGCCGCTCTGGCATTCGGGCTGGCGCGCAACCACCCGTTCGTGGACGGCAACAAGCGGACCGCTGCGGTGGCCTGCGAAGTATTCCTGGTGCTCAACGATGCCAGCCTTGACGCCACCGACGTGGAACTGTATCCGGTGTATTTGGGCTTGGCCGAAGGCCACCTCGACGAAGCTGCCTTCGCCGACTGGCTGCGCCCGCACCTGCGCAGCCGCCACACCAGCACCGTGCAGGAACCTCGCGCTGGCAAGCGGCGCTGAAGCGCATTGCCCGTAAAATGCGGGGATGACCGACGATCTCTTCCGCGCCACCTTCCACGGCTTCGAACAAATCCCGCTGCGCGAGTACGCCGAGCGCGCCTACCTCGATTATTCGATGTACGTGGTGCTCGACCGCGCCCTGCCTTTCATCGGTGACGGCCTCAAGCCGGTGCAGCGCCGGATCATCTACGCGATGAGCGAACTGGGCCTGGCCGCCACCGCCAAGCCCAAGAAATCCGCGCGCACCGTCGGAGACGTGATCGGCAAGTACCACCCGCACGGCGATTCGGCCTGCTACGAAGCGATGGTGCTGATGGCGCAGCCATTCTCCTACCGCTATCCGCTGATCGACGGCCAGGGCAATTTCGGCAGCAGCGACGACCCCAAATCGTTCGCGGCGATGCGCTACACCGAATCCAAGCTGGCGCCGATCGCCGACGTGCTGCTGGGCGAATTGACCCAAGGCACCGTGGACTGGACGGCGAATTTCGATGGCACCCTGGAAGAACCCGCGTGGATGCCGGCACGGCTGCCGCACCTGCTTCTGAACGGCACCACCGGCATTGCCGTCGGCATGGCGACCGACGTGCCGCCGCACAACCTCAATGAAATCGTCAGCGCCTGCGTGCGCCTGCTCGACGACCCCGACGCGAGCGTGCGCGACCTGTGCGAGCACGTGCGCGGCCCGGATTACCCGACCGGCGCCGAAATCATCACACCTGCCGCCGACCTGCAGGCACTGTACGAAACCGGGCTGGGCAACCTGCGCACGCGCGCCGTGTACGTGCGCGAGAACGGCAACATCGTGATCACCGAACTGCCGCACCAGGCCTCGCCGGGCAAGGTGATCGAACAGATCGCCAACCAGATGCGGGCGAAGAAGCTGCCGTGGCTGGAAGACCTGCGCGACGAATCCGACCACGCCAACCCGACCCGCATCGTGCTGGTGCCGCGCAGCAACCGGGTCGACGTCGAGCAACTGATGGGGCATCTGTTCGCCACCACCGATCTGGAAAAAAGCTTCCGGGTCAACATGAACGTGATCGGTCTGGACGGCCGTCCGCAGGTGAAGAACCTGCGCCAGCTGCTGTCCGAATGGCTGGGCTTTCGTCAGACCACCGTCACGCGCCGCCTCCAGCATCGTCTGGAAAAAGTCGAACGCCGGCTGCACCTGCTGGAAGGCCTGCTGATTGTCTTCCTCAACCTCGACGAGGTGATCCGCATCATCCGCAGCGAGGACGAGCCCAAGCCGGCACTGATCGCGCGGTTCCAGCTGAGCGAAGAGCAGGCCGACTACATCCTCGACACCAAGCTCAAGCAATTGGCGCGGCTGGAGGAAATGAAGCTGCGTGGCGAACAGGACGAACTCGACCTTGAGCGCGACCGCCTGATTGCCACGCTGGGCAGCAAGGCCAAGTTGAAGAAGCTGATCAAGGATGAACTGCTGGCCGATGCGAAGAAATACGGCGATGCCCGCCGCAGCCCGCTGGTGGCGCGCCAAGCCGCACAGGCGCTGGATGAAACCGAACTGGTCGCCAGCGAGCCGATGACCGTGGTGCTCAGCGTCAAGGGCTGGGTGCGCGCCGCCAAGGGCCACGACATCGACGCCACCGCCGTGTCCTACCGCGAAGGCGACGGGCTGCTGGCGGCCGTGCGCACCCGCAGCAACCAGCAGGTGGCCTTCATCGATTCCACCGGACGCAGCTACTCCACGACCGTTCACACCCTGCCTTCGGCGCGCGGCAACGGCGAGCCGCTGACCGGGCGCTTCGCACCGCCAGCGGGCGCGGCGTTCGAAGCCATCGCCAGCGGCGAGGCCGACACCCGGCTGGTGATCGCCTCCAGCCACGGTTACGGCTTCGTCACCCGCTTCGACAACCTGACCGGCCGCAACAAGGCCGGCAAGGCGCTGCTGTCGCTGTCCGACGGCGGCCACGCGCTGCAACCGGCGACGGTGGCCGATGCGGCCTCCGACCGCATCGTGGCCGTCACCAGCGCCGGCCACATCCTCGCCTTCGCGCTGGCTGACCTGCCCGAACTGGACAAGGGCAAGGGCAACAAGATCATCGAGATCCCGAAGGCCAAGCGCGGCACTGAAAAGGTCGTGGCGGTGGCGGCGGTGCCCGAGGGCGGCAAGCTGCTGGTGCGCTCGGGCGCGCGCACGATGACGCTGGCCTTCCGCGATCTGGAACCCTATCTGGGCAGCCGTGGCAGCCGCGGCGGGCTGCTGCCGCGCGGCTGGCAGAAGGTGGATGGACTCAGCGTCGAGTGACTCCGGCGGCTGTCCCGCCTGCGTCCTTCAGGTCCTTCGTCCCGCATGCGGGACGAAAGATTGACCGCGCAATGGCCGGGATGCAGTAGGCTCGACCCTTCACCCCCGCATCAGCATCATGCAATGGGCAGTAAAATCACCCGCCGGAGTCTCTTTCTTTTGCTCTTCCTCCTGGCGAGCCCGGTGTACTTCGGAATCCCGGCCTATTTCGTATGGCACGACGCTATGTTCATCCGTTCCGGGCAATCCGCCCAAGGCGTGGTGGTGGGCTACGAGGCACAAGACATCCTGCGCGGCGGGCAACGGTACTGCGCCATCATCGAATTCACGCACCAAGAAGCCACGGTCCGGTTTACCGATGACTGGTGCCATCGAAGCCAAACCGATTTTCGTCAAGGGACGCGCGTGCCGGTGCTGTTCAACCCCGACGATCCATCCGATGCGCAGATCGATGATTCCAAACCGCTGTTTCGGAGCAGTCTCATCGTCGGCATCCTCACGGTCCCCTGGCTGCTGGTGGGCATCTTCGGCCTGATCACCCTCAAGCGCTGAACCAGCCCCGCTGCCCGGCAGAGGCATTCACACCCAAGGACTGCCATGCACCCCGAATTCTGGCAACAACGCTGGGCCGCCGGCCAGATCGGCTTTCACCAAAGCGAACCCACCGCACTGCTGCAAAAGCATTGGCCGGCATTGGGCATCCCCGCGCAGGCGAAGGTGCTGGTGCCGCTGGCCGGCAAGTCGCTGGACATGCTGTGGCTGGCGGCGCAGGGCCATCAGGTGTTGGGCGTGGAACTCACCCAGCGGGCGGTGGACCAGTTCTTCGCCGAGCACGCGCTCAGCCCGCAGGTCCATAGCAGCCGCTACGGCCGCCACCACGTCGCCGGCAACATCGAATTGATTTGTGGCGACGTGTTCGCGCTCGACGCCGCGCTCTTGGCTGATTGTTCCGCCGTGTTCGACCGCGCCGCAATCATTGCCCTGCCGCCCGATCTGCGGGCGCGCTATGCGGCTACGCCCTACGGCCTGCTGCCCGCGGGCTGCCAAGGACTGATGATTACGCTGGAATACGCGCAGGCGGAGCGTGACGGCCCACCGTTTTCGGTCCAGGAAGAGGAAGTCCGCAGGCTCTTGCAGCCGCGCTGGGAGGTCGAATTGCAGGAGCGGCGTCCAATCCCCCGCGATCACCCCGGCCACGTTGCCGGCACCTCGCTGCTCGATACGGTGGTGTATGGCCTGCGGGCGCGTCTTCCCGAAGATTGATTCGGATCAATTCGCGTTCGTGATCGTGCGCCTAAGCTGCCGTGATGCCTCAGCAGCAAATCGCCTTTGACGCCGAGCTTTTGCGCCGCTACAACCGGCCAGGGCCGCGCTATACCTCGTATCCAACCGCCCCGCAGTTCAATGCCGACTTCGGGGAAATGCAATTGCGCGACGCCATCCAGGCCAGCAACGAGGAGCCCATCCCGCGCCGGCTGTCGTTGTACGTGCACGTGCCGTTCTGCTTCAGCCCCTGCTTCTACTGCGGCTGCAACCGCATCATCACCCGCGACAAGGCGCGCGGCGAAGCCTATCTGGCCCGCCTGCACCGCGAAATTGCGCTGTACGCACCGCTGTTCGACCGCGACCGCGAGGTGATCCAGCTGCACTTCGGCGGCGGCACCCCGAATTTTCTCGCCCCCGACCAGCTCGGCGATCTGGTCGATGCGCTGCGCCGGCAATTCCACTTCGCCGACAGCGGCGATCGCGACATCTCGATCGAGATCGACCCGCGCTTCTGCGATCCGGAATGGATGGCCGCGCTGGCCCGGATCGGCTTCAACCGCGCCAGCCTCGGCGTGCAGGATTTCGATCCGGTCGTGCAGCAGGCCGTCAACCGGATCCAGAGCGTCGAGGACACCCGCGCGGTGATCGACGCCGCGCGCAACGCCGGCTTGCGTTCGATCAACGTGGATTTGATCTACGGCCTGCCCAAGCAGAACCTGGAAGGATTTTCGCGCACCCTGGACGTGGTGACCGGGATCCGCCCGGACCGGCTGGCGGTGTACAGCTACGCCCACCTGCCGCATCTGTTCAAGGCGCAAAAGCAGATCAAGGACGATGACCTGCTCGACGGCGAAGCCAAGCTCGCGCTGCTGCAGCTGGCGGTCGAGAAACTGACCGCCGCAGGCTATCTCTACATCGGCATGGACCACTTCGCCCTGCCCGGCGATGACCTTGCGAAAGCGCAGGCGCGCGGCGGGTTGCACCGCAATTTCATGGGCTACACCACCCACGCCAACAGCGACCTGCTCGGTCTGGGCGTTTCGGCAATCAGCCACATCGGCAACACCTTCAGCCAGAACCCGCGCGACCTGCCGTCCTGGGAAGGTGCGGTGGACGCGGGCAACCTGCCGGTGTTCCGCGGCATGCGGATGAGCGAGGACGACGAACTGCGCGCCGACCTGATCCAGGCCTTGATGTGCCAGGGCGAAATCCCGGTGACGGCGCTGGAACGGCGCTACGGCATCCGCTTCGACGAGTATTTCGCTGCCAGCCTCGAGCAGCTGCAGCCTCTGGTCGAAGACCAGCTTGTCGAAATTGAGCCCGGGCAAATCACCGCGACCTCGCGCGGTCGCCTGCTATTGCGTAATATTGCAATGTGCTTCGACCGCTATCTGGACCCGCCCGCCGCCGACACGAGGCCGCGCTACTCACGCGCGATCTGAGCCGTCGACGGTGGCGTTCGGACGGCCCGCATCCGGATCCTTCCTTGCGATGAGCAACCTGCCGTTCCCGCGGCTCAGCCCGCAGGTCATGGCGGACGACGGCGACGCGCTGACGTTCTGCAGCACCTGCGCTTTTTCGCACGCCTGTCTGTCGCGCGGGATGGACAAGTCCGCGCTGCGTGAACTGCATGTGCTGGTCGAACACGTCGGCCCGTTCCACGCCGGCGACCCCATCTTCCGCGAGGGCGAGCCGTTCGAGGCGATCGCGGCGGTGCGTGCCGGCTCGGTCAAGACCCGGGTGATCGACCGTGACGGCCACGAACACGTGCTCGGTTTCTATTTCCCCGGCGAAGTCATCGGCCTGAGTGCGATCGACGGTCACCGCTACCCCTGCGACGCCATCGCGCTGGACACGGTGATGCTGTGCCGGTTCTCGTTCCCGAAGATTTCGGTGCTGGCGGCGCGGGTCCCGGGCATCCAGAGCGAACTGTTCCGCCTGCTCAGCCGCGACATCGGCCGCGCCACCCTGCTCGCCGGCGACTGGTCGGCCGACCAGCGGGTGGCCGCCTTCCTGGTGGGAATGTCGCGGCGGTTGGCGGCACGCGGGTTTTCCGCAACGCGTTTTGCCCTGACCATGGCCCGCACCGACATCGCCAACTACCTGCGGCTGGCGCCGGAGACGGTCAGCCGGGTGCTGCGGCGGATGCAGAACGACGGTCTGCTGGCGGTGGACCGGCGCGACGTCGAATTGGTCGACCTGCCCCGCCTCGACGCGCTCGCAGCACCGATCCTGCGCGAGTGAGCGGGCCCGGTGCGGCGGCGGAAGTGACTTGAATCAATGCTGGAACGGCGCGCGCGCGCGACACTGGACGCCTCATGAATACGCCTGCTCAGCCCCAGCCGGGGGCCGGATTTTCGTTCGCACTGCTGGCGGTCAAACCGCACCGCATCCTGTTCTTCGTCGGCGCGCTCAACGTGCTGCTGGCGATGAGCTGGTGGCTGCTGTGGCTGATTGACACCCGCTGGCACGTCCTGCACCTGCCCGGCGGCACGCCCTACGGCGGCTGGATCCACGCCTTCGTCATGCAGTACCAGCTGTTCCCGCCGTTCATGTTCGGCTTCCTGCTGACCACCTTCCCGCGCTGGATGGGCTTCCCCGATCTCAAGCGCGCGCACTACCTGCCGGTGGGGCTGGGGCTGCTGGGTGGGCAGGTGCTGGTGGTCGCCGGTATGCTGACCGGTTTCAACCATTTCGTGCATCTGGGCGTGGTGTTGTCGATCCTCGGCTGGGGCTATGGCCTGATCCAGCTGCTGCGGGTGCTGCTGGCCGAGCGCCGCGCCGGCAAGGGGCCCACCTGGCACGCGTGGTCGTGCTTTGCCGCACTCAGCTTCGGTCTGATCGGCCTGCTGCTGATGGCCGCATCGCTGCACGGCGCCGGGCCGTGGACGGTGTTCGTTTCGATCAAATTGGGCACTTTCGCGGTGCTGCTGCCCGTCTACACCACGGTCGCCCACCGCATGTTCCCGTTTTTCGCCAGCAATGTGGTCCCCGGCTATCGACCCTGGCGCCCGTTGCCCCTGCTGGTGGCGCTGTGGACGCTGCTGCTGGCGCATCTGGCGCTGGAATTGACCCACGAAAACGCCTGGCTGTGGCCAATCGACGCCACGCTGGCGCTGGGCAGCGCGTATGTGCTGTACCGCTGGTGGCCGCGTGGCAAGTCGCCGGGCATCCTGTGGGTGCTGTTCGCGGGCTTTGTCTGGCTGCCGGTCGCCTTCACCCTGTTCGCGCTGCAAAGCGCGGTCTACGCCTTCGGCGGTGAGTTCCTCCTCGGGCGCGGGCCGCAGCACGCCGTCTACATCGGTTTCTTCGGCAGCCTGCTGGTGGCGATGGTGACCCGCGTCACCCAGGGCCATTCCGGGCGCCCGATCGAGATGCCGGCGGCAGGGTGGTTCGCCTTCGCCCTGCTGCAACTGGTCGCCGTCACCCGCATTGCCGCCGAAGCCGCACCCGACACCTACGTCTGGCAGACCATCGCCGCCGCCGGCTGGCTGATCGCCTTCCTGCCCTGGGCGCTGCGCTCGCTGTCGATCTACCTGCACCCGCGCGCCGACGGCAAGCCGGGCTGAGATCGGACCCGATGGCGCTGCTGGAGTTCTATCCGCAGATCAAGTGGCTGCATGTGCACGCCGTGCAGTGCAGCGGGCTGATCTTCGCGCTGCGCTGCGGCGCCGCGCTGCTGGGCGCAAAATGGCCACAGCACCGGCTGCCGAAATACGGCAGCTATCTGGTCGATACCACCCTGCTGGCCACCGGCCTCACCCTGATCGCGATCCTGCCCTGGGGCGTGTTCGCCAACGGCTGGCTGGCGGTCAAACTGCCGCTGGTGGTGGTCTACGTCGCGCTCGGCGTGTTCGCAATGCGGCCCAAGCGCACCCGGCCGGTGCGGTTCGGCTTCTATCTCGCGGCGCTGGCCACCTTCGGCTTCATCTACGGCATCGCCAGGATGCACAATCCACTGGGCTGGCTGCTGCTTCTGTAATTCTTCATTTCGAGGACACCGTCATGGCCGCGACACCCGCACCGTCCGACCACAGCGGCAGCTTCGACCCGTTCGATGCCGCGCACCCGCACATGCTGGATGCCTGCTTCCTCGGCCCCTATGCGCAGAACGACACCCTGCTGGAAAAGCTCGTGGTCGAATTCCTGCGCGACCACGTCTATTGGCGGCGCAACTTCCATCCCGAAGATCCGCTGGCGATCTCCACCACCGCCGCACTGCACCCGGACTACCTCGCCTTCGAGGCGAAGATGCGGCGCGAGCTGCACCTGCTGTCGGCGGCGCTGAAAAAATCCGTGCCTTTCCACAGCCCGCGCTACATCGGCCACATGGCCTCCGACCTGCTGCTGCCGGGGCTGGCCGCGCAAATCCTCACCCTGCCCTACAACCCCAACAACGTCACCGAGGACACCGCGCCGGTGACGGTGGAGCTGGAGGTCAAGGTCGGGCTGCAGCTGGCGCGGATGCTGGGCTACGTCAACGATCCGGCGCAGCCTGACTGCGCTTTCGGGCATCTCACCTCCGGCGGCACCGTCGCCAACTATCAGGCGCTGCGGCTGGCGCTGGCGCAGAAAGCCTTCCCGGTGGCACTGCGCGCTGCCGGCATCGGCGAACTCGACCTTCCGGATGATGACTGGGCCGCGTTCAACCTGCATCCGCACGCGGCCACCGCGCTGGTCGACCGCTGGGGCCGCTGGCTGGCCCAGGCTGCGCCGGCCGAGCGCAAGCGCTGGCAAGCGAAGGTGGCGGCGGCGCGGATCGAGCAGCTTGGACTGGTCGATTTCTTCGCCACGCATCCGGAGCTCAAGACGCCCAAGGTGCTCGCGCCCGTCACCGCGCATTATTCCTGGAGCAAGGGCTGCAAATTGCTCGGGCTGGGCCGCAGCCAGCTCGAACGCCTGCCCGAGCGCGGCATGAGGATCGACGTCGACGCACTGGAGGCGACCCTGGAGCGCTGTCTGCGTCAGCGCCAGCCGGTGTTGATGGCGGTGGCGGTGCTGGGCACCACCGAATACGGCACGGTCGATCCGATCGACGCCGTGGTGGACGCCCGCGAGCGCTACGCCGCGCGCGGTCTGGGCTTCGCCGTCCACGTCGATGCGGCCTGGGGCGGGTATCTGGCCAGCCTGCTGCGCAACGAGGATGGCAGCCTGCGCCCGCGTGCAGAGGTCGCGCTGGAGTTCGAATCGTTCCCGACCCCGGGCGTCCATGCCGCGATCGCCGCGGTCGGGCGCACCGATTCGGTGACGGTCGATCCGCACAAGCTCGGCTACCTGCCCTACGGGGCCGGCGCCTTCGTCTGCCGCGACCACCGCGCCACCGCGCTGCTGACCGAGGCGGCCGACTACGTGTTCCACGGCGAGGCCGCGCCGGATTACATGACCCGCTACCGCCGCCTTGGCCAGATCATCCCGGAAGGTTCCAAATCCGGCGCCGCCGCCGCCGCGGTCTACGTGACCCATCAGGCGCTGCCGCTCGACCACGCCCATTTCGGCCTGCTGTCGGCGCAGACCATCCGCGCCGCCGAGCACTTCCGCGCGCGCGCGCAGCGCTTCGCCCGCGAGAACGAAGACGTGGTCCACGCGCTGATGCCGTTCGACCCCGACAGCAACCTGGTTTGCCTCGCCCTCAATCCCGCCGGCAACCGCTCGGTGCCCATCGCCAACGCCTTCGTTCGCCGCCTGCACGACGAGCTGCGCATCGATCCCCGCCATCCGGTCCAGGACAAGCAATTCTTCGCCTCGGCCACCACCCTCAAGCCGGAGGCGCTGGGCGTGGAAGGCGTGGACCGCATCTTCGACGCACTCGGGCTGGACCCGGCAACGCTGGACGACGAGAACGACGACAAGCTGGTCCTCCTGCGCCACACCCTGATGAACCCGTATCTGATCGACCACGAAAACCGGATCAGCTACATCGACCTGTACTTCGACCATCTTGCCCTGCGCGTGCGCGCGCTGTTGGCAAGTGCCCCTTGAGCACGACCCCGGTTGCGGCAATCATGGACACCATGAGCAACGATTCCCCGATCCGTACCGATCCCGGCAAACGCGGCTGGGTGCACGCCGCGCTGGCGCGGCTCGAACAGGAAAGTGCACGCTCGGCCGACACCCACCTGCTGCGGCTGGACTTCCCCGGTTTTCCGGGCATCGCCTTCTACTTCAAGGACGAGGCCAGCCATCCCACCGGCAGCCTCAAGCATCGGCTGGCGCGTTCACTGTATCTGTACGCGCTTTGCAACGGCCGGCTGGACGAAGGCCAGACCGTGGTCGACGCATCCTCGGGCAGCACCGCCATCTCCGAGGCCTGGTTTGCGCGCCTGCTCGGCCTGCCCTTCATCGCGGTGATGCCGGCCTGCACGGCGCCGCAGAAAATCCACGCGGTGCAGGCGCTGGGCGGCCAGTGCGACCTGGTCGAAGATCCCGCGCAGGTCCACGCCCGCGCCGCCCGCCACGCCGCCGAAGGCGCCTGCCATCTCGATCAGTTCGGGCTGGCCGAACGCGCCACCGACTGGCGCGGCAACAACAACATCGCCGAGTCGATCATCGGCCAGATGTGCCGCGAGGCGCAGCACGAGCCCACCTGGATCGTCTGCGGCGCCGGCACTGGCGGCACTTCGGCCACCATCGGCCGCTACCTGCGCTACCGCCGCCTCGACACCCGCCTGTGCGTGGCCGAGCCGACCGGCAGCGGCTACGTCCACGGTTGGCGCAGCCGCAGCCGCGAGGCGGTGGCCAGCCAGCCCACCGTGATCGAAGGCATCGGCCGTCCGCGGGTGGAGCCGGGCTTCCTGTTCGCCGTGGTCGATGCCGTGGTCGAGGTCGACGATGCCGCCTCGATCGCGGCCGCAACCCAGCTGGAAACCCTGCTCGATTCACGCTACGGCGGTTCCTCCGGCACCAACTTCGCCGCCTGCCTCACGCTGGCCACGCGGATGCGCGCCGCCGGTGAGCGCGGCAGCATCGTCAGCCTGCTGTGCGACCGCGGCAAGCGCTACAGCGACACCCTGTTTGATGCCACCTGGCGCCGCGACCACGGCCTCGACATCGCACCTTGGCAGACCGCAATTGCCACGGCGCTGGAGCGCGGGGAACTGGTCGCGCCGGATTGATCTCCGAGATTGATCTCCGGGCCCGCGTGGACACCGGCGCGGCGCCGCAATGTCGGCGCCCGCGCAATGCGCCAGGACGCCCGCCTGCGTGAACCGCTGGCAACGCGTCCAACCTGTGCAGCGGCGACGGTTTCAGGCCCGGTGATAGGGGTGGTTGGCCAGCAGCGCGCAGGCGCGGTAGAGCTGCTCGGCCAGGACCAGCCGCACCAGCATGTGCGGCAAGGTCAGCGGCCCCAGCGACCACAGTTCGTCCGCCCGTGCCAGCACTTCGGGCGCGTGGCCCTCGGGGCCGCCGATCAGGAAGGCCAGATCGCGGCCCTGGCCGCGCCAGTGCTCCAGCCGCAGCGCAAGCTGTTCGGAAGAATGCGGCTTGCCGCGGCCGTCCAACGCAATCACGTGGGCATTTTTTGGCAGTGCGGCCAGCACACGCGCGCCCTCATCGCCCATTGCCCGTGCGGTATCGCGGCCCTTGCCGCGCACGCCAGGTTCGACTTCCACCAGTTCCAGCGGCAGCCAGTTCGACAGGCGCTTGCGGTACTCGGCAAAGCCTTCGGCCACCCATCCGGGCGGATGCGCGCCGACGGCGATCAGGCGGGTCTTCATCGCACTCCAACCCGGCCGGCCCGGGCCACGCTCGCGCGGCTCAGGCGTCCGCGCCGTCGGGATGCTGGTCGCCCACCGTCCACAGCCGCTCCAAGGCGTAGAACTCGCGCACCCGCGGCAGCATGACGTGCACCACGACATCCCCCAGATCCACGAGCACCCATTCGGCCTCGCGCTCGCCCTCGACGCCCAGCGGCTGCACGCCCAGCGTCTTGGCAAAGCGCACCACTTCATCGGCGACCGCTTTCACGTGCCGGGTCGAGGTGCCCGACGCCACGACCATGAAATCACAGACGCTGCTCCGGCCCCGCACGTCGATTTCAACCACGTCCTTCGCTTTGAGTTCCACCAGCCCGGCGTGCACGGCTTCGAGCAGGGCGTCCACCGCCGGCGGCGGCACGGGCAGGATCGGTTTGATGACTTGGGCGGCAGTGGTCAAGGGCGAGCGCTCGATGGGGATGCGGGCAGTATAGCGGTGGAAACGCCATACAAACCTTGCTGCACGATATGGGCCGTCACCGCGGGCTGCACCCAGTCGCACCAGCGGGGATCCGCTGCGGCGATGCGCCGGCGCAGCTCGCTGGAAGACTCGGGCCGCAGCTGCGGCAGCTCCAGCAGGGCAAATCCACCGGCCGGCGAAGCCGCCAGCGTTTCGGGGTCACGCCGGCGCGCAGCGACCTCGGCCAGCACCGCCGGCGCCTCGGTACGCAGCGCGGCCGTCTCCAGATCGAATCCGGGGCGGGCGACGGCCACGATGTGGGCCAGCGCGAACAGCTGTGTCCAGCGGCTCCAGGTGTGCAGCTGGCGCAGTGCATCGGCGCCGATCAACCAGGCGATCGGCGCCTGTGGGCCATATTCGGCGCGCAGCGCGATCAGGGTATCGACCGTGTACGAGGGCCCCGGCCGCGCCAGTTCGCGCCGATCCACCCGCAGCCCGGGCTCCCCGACAATCGCCAGTTCGAGCATTTCCGCGCGCTGTTCGGCGTCGGCGCCGGTCGGTGGCTTGTGCGGCGGGTCGCGGGCCGGCACCAGCGCCACCTGCGCGTGCAGCCGGTCGCGGGCCGCACGGGCGATCGCCAGATGCCCGTTGTGCACGGGGTCGAAGCTGCCGCCGTAGTACACCCGCAGCATGTCGCTCAGGCCAGCAGCCGCAGCGCGCCGCGCTCGGCCACCGCCAGCAGCAGGCGCTCGAACTGCACCCAGGCATCGAAGGACTCCCGCCCCGGCCGCACCCGTCCCTTGGAAATCCGGTCCACGGCCCCGGCCTCCCGCAGCAGGTGCTGCCAACGCTCCGGCGGATGCCGTGCCAGCGCCCGTTTGTACACGGCCTGCTTGGACTCCCAGATTTTCAGCGTCTTGCATTCAGCGGCGAAATTGCGCGCCCTGGACAACGCGAGCACCACGGTCAATTCCCTGACCAGCATCCCCATCAGCGCGGGAATCACGCTGCCCTCGGCGCGCAGGCCGGTCAGGATGCGCGAGACCTGCGCGGCCTCGCCATTGAGGGCCGCGTCGGTGAGGCGAAACACGTTGAACCGGGCGGAGTCGGCGACCAGGGCCTCCATCCGCGCCACGTCGAGCGTCCCGGTCTCGCCCTGCAGCAACAGGGCGAGCTTGTCGATTTCCTGGGCGGCCGCCAGCAGGTTGCCTTCCACCCGCTGCGCAAGATGCGCGATGGCGTCCGGGCTGGCCTTCAAACCGCGCTGGCGCAGGCGATGGCCGACCCAGCCCGGCAGCTCGTGGAGTTTGACCGGCCAGATCACGGTGGCGTGGCCAAGCTTGGCGATCGCCTCGCTCCATTTGCCGGCGTGGTCCTTCTTCCAGTCATTGGCCACCACCAGCAAGGTCACATCCGGCGGCGGATCGGCGCAGAACCGGGCGATCCGCTTGGCGCCGTCCTGACCCGGCTTGCCGGTCGTCAGGCGCGCTTCGATCAGGCGGCGGCTGGCAAACAGGCTGGGGGCGTGGATCGTTGCTTCCAGCGCATCCCAATCGGGATCGTTCGCGTCGAGTTCGTACACCTCGCGTTCGCTCACCCCCTGGGCACGGGCAGCGGCACGGATCGCGTCGGCGGCTTCAAGCACCAGCAAGGGTTCGCTGCCTGCGACCAGGTAGACCGAACGCAGCGGTTCGGCCTGCAGTTGCGCGGTCAGGCGATCGACATTCAGTTCCACGGCCGCCGACACCGGCGCGCCGCGCCCGCCTCCGCCTGTTTCTGCACCCGAGCCCGCTTCACTGCACGATGTCCCCCGCGCTCGACGTCACCGCGTCGGTCCGGCGCAGGATGGCGGTCGCCATTTCCCGCTGCAGCTCCTGGACCAGCCGCTCGCGCTCGCTGAGTCGACCGACCGAATCGAGCACCGGGGTCAGGTAATCGCGCGACAGTTCCACCGCCTGCTGCGGTACCGCCACACCGCCGTCGGCGCGCTTGAGGCTGAACACCACCGCATACCGCAGCATGTACTCCTGCGCCCGACCGTTCGGATCGTGGCTGATGGGCGTATCGGCCCAATGTTCGGAGACGATCTGCAGGGTCGCGACCTGCTCGCCGTCGGCCGCGGTTGCCGCCTGCGCGCCGGCGCGCCGCAGCCCCTGCGCCAGCAGGTCGCCCAGCGGGCTGTAGCGGTCGGCGGCCACCACCCGAACCGGGCCAAGGTGGGCCGGCAAGTTCAACGCCCCGCGCAGGTGGAAGCCGCAGCCGGCGAGCAGCGCGGCGATCAGGGACAACACGAGGAAGCGAAGTTTCATCGCGCGCAGTCTAGCCTGTCCGGGGCGGTCGCGGCAGTGACTACCGCAGCCTGCCCGGTGCTTCACGCCACCACGTTGACGATCTTGCCGGGCACCACGATGAGCTTGCGCGGCAAGCTGCCGGCCAGCTGCGCCGCGACGGCCGGCAGCGCCAGCGCGGCCGCTTCGATGGCCTCACGGGAGGCCTCCGGCGCCACTTCCAGCGTACCGCGCAGCTTGCCGTTGACTTGCACCGCAAGCGTGACGGCATCGCGCACCAGCGCGGCCGGGTCCGGCTGCGGGAACGGCAGGTCTTCCAGCAGCGTCTCCGGATGGCCCAACGCCTGCCAGAGCGCATGCGCAATGTGCGGGGTGATCGGGTTGAGCAGCAGCACGATCGCCTCGAAAGCCTCATGGCGCACGGCGCGGCCCTGCGCGCTGGTGTCGTTGAACTTGCCGACCGCGTTCAGCAGCTCCATCAATGCGGCGATGGCGGTATTGAAATTGTAGCGGCGGCCATAGTCATCGCCGACTTTCTGGATGACGCCATGGGTCTGCCGCCGCAGCGCTTTCTGCGCAGCATCAAGACTGGCCGCAGCGACTTCGGGATGGTCCGGCTGCGCGGCATGCGCGTGCACGTCGCGCCACAGCCGGCGCAGGAAGCGCGCCATGCCTTCGACGCCGGCCTCGCTCCATTCCAGCGACTGTTCCGGCGGCGCCGCGAACATCGAGAACAGGCGCACGGTGTCGGCACCGTACTTGTCCACCAGCAGCTGCGGATCGACGCCGTTGTTCTTCGACTTCGACATCTTCTCGGTGCCGCCGATCTTCACCGGCTGGCCATCGGCAGCCAGCAGGGCGCCGGTGACGCGGCCCTTGTCGTCCACCAACAAGTCGACCTCGGCGGGATTGATCCAATGTTTCGCTCCGTTCGCGTCCTCGCGATAGAACGTATCGGCGATCACCATGCCCTGGGTCAGCAGGCGGGTGGCCGGCTCATCGCAGGCCACCAGTCCGGCGTCACGCAGGAGCTTGTGATAGAAGCGGAAATACATCAGGTGCAGGATCGCGTGCTCGATCCCGCCGATGTACTGGTCGACCGGCAGCCAGTAATTCGCCCGCTCGTCCACCATGTCGGCCGCGCCCGGCGCGGTGTAGCGTGCGTAGTACCAGCTCGATTCCATGAAGGTGTCGAAGGTGTCGGTCTCGCGTTCGGCCGCGCCGCCGCACTGCGGGCAGGTGGTCTTGCGCCACTCGGGATCGGATTTGATCGGCGAATGCACGTCACCCGACGCGAAGGCATCGGCGACGTCTTCCGGCAGCAGCACCGGCAACTGGTCTTCCGGCACCGGCACCGCGCCACAGCCGGCGCAATGGATCACCGGGATCGGGCAGCCCCAGTAGCGCTGCCGGCTCACACCCCAGTCGCGCAGGCGGAAATTGGTGCGTCGCTGGCCGCGCCCCAGCGCTTCCAGCTTGGTCGCAATCGCAGCGAAGGCAGCGTCGAAATCGAGGCCGTTGAATTCACCGGAATTGATCAACCAGCCGCGCTCGGTCATCGCGGATTCGTCTTCGATCCGGCGCAGGTAGTCCTGCACCATCGCCACCGCGGCATCGGCCTCGAACACGTCGATCGCACGATGCTCGCCCAGCGCCACCGCCATCGGATCGTCGTGATCGCCGACGTGCGACTCCAGCTCGATCAGCGCGTCATGGGTCGTGGCATCGACGATCACCGGCTTGACCGGCAGCCCATAGGCCTTCGAGAACTCCCAATCGCGCTGGTCATGCGCCGGCACCGCCATCACCGCGCCGGTGCCATAGCCCATCAGCACGAAATTGGCGACATAGATCGGCAGGTCTTCGCCGGTCAGCGGATGCTTGGCCCACAGCCCGGTGGCCATGCCGCGCTTTTCCTGGGTTTCGAGCTCGGCTTCGGAGACACCGCCCTGCTTGAGTTCGGCGAGGAAGGCGGCCAGCTCGGGATTGCCCTGCGCGGCCTTCAGCGCCAGCGGGTGTTCGCCGGCGATGCTGATGTAGGTGACGCCCAGCAAGGTGTCGGGGCGGGTGGTGAACACGGTCAGGGGGGCGGCTTCGCCATCGACATCGAAGGCGATCTCCAGCCCTTCGCTGCGACCAATCCAGTTGCGCTGCATGGTCTTGACCGACTCCGGCCAGCCCGGAAGCCGGTCCAGTTCGTCCAGCAATTCCTGCGCGTAATCGGTGATGCGCAGGAACCATTGCGGGATCTCGCGCTTCTCGACCACCGCGCCTGTGCGCCAGCCGCGGCCGTCGATCACCTGCTCGTTGGCGAGCACGGTCTGGTCGACCGGGTCCCAGTTCACCACCGAATTCTTGCGATAGGCCACGCCCTTCTTCAGCAGGCGCACGAACATGCGCTGCTCGTGGACGTAGTAGTCCGGTTTGCAGGTGGCGAACTCGCGGGTCCAGTCGATGGCATAGCCCATCGTCTGCAACTGCTCGCGCATGTGTTCGATGTTGGCGTAGGTCCATTTGGCCGGCGCGGTCTTGTGCTTGATCGCGGCGTTTTCCGCCGGCAGGCCGAAGGCGTCCCAGCCCATCGGCTGCAACACGTTGTGGCCGGTCATGCGCTTGTGCCGGCTGATCACGTCGCCAATCGTGTAGTTGCGCACATGGCCGACGTGCAGCGCACCCGACGGATACGGCAGCATCGACAGGCAGTAATATTTGGGCTTGCCGCCGCCCTCCTTCACCTCGAAGGCGCGGGTGTCGGTCCAGAAGCGCTGGGCGGCGGCTTCGACGGCGCGCGGATCGTAAATGGCAGGTTCGGATTCGGACACGGCGGCAGATACAGGTTCGGGATGAATCCGGAAGCCTACCGCAGTGCAGCAAAACCCGCCATGATCGGCACCGATTCCCCATTCGGCACCCGCTCATGACCCTGGAATGGCTTGGCTACCTGGCCGCCACCTGCACCACCCTGTCGTTCGTGCCGCAGGCGATCAAGACCATCCGCAGCCGCGACACCCACGGCATCTCGCTGTGGATGTACCTGATCTTCACCTTCGGCATCGTGTGCTGGTTCGGCTACGGGATTTTCCTGAATTCGTGGCCGATGATCGTCTCCAACGCCATCACGTTCCTGCTGGCGACGACGATCCTGGGGCTGAAGTTGAAGTATCGGTAAGCGTCCGCGCCGCCAGCAACCACCAGCAGAACCAGAGCAGGAAGGCAAACCGCTGCGGCAGGCCCACCCAGATGCCGGTCGGCACCAGCAGCGCCAGCAGCGGCACCAGCAGCCCGGCGCCGAGGCACAGGCCCGCAAACCCTTTCCCGCGTTTGGCGGATGCCGTCAACAGGAGCATTGCGGGAAGGAAAGAAATCCACCACAGCATCCACATCGAGATGTGCAGGCGTCCCGCCGGCCCGTCCAACTCTTGCAGGTCCAGCCGGAACACGCCCTGCAGCGCGAATGCGAGCGCCGACAACTGGGCCAGGGTCATCCCCATGCGCGCCACCCAACCGGCCGGCGCCAGCACCCGGTACATGGTCTGCTGCGCCAGCAACAGGCAGATCCCGGGCAGGATGAAGGCGTCGAGATTGAACAGCTCGGCCCCGTGCACGCCGCGTGCGCCGTTCACGGCCAGCGGAAGCCGAAGCGAGTAGGCCGGCATGACCATGCTGGCGAACACCTCGGCCAGCGCGAACAGGGCGGCGGCGACCAGCGCCAGCTTGAATGGGGCTCGCATGCCCCCATCCTACCCGCTACCACCTGCTTCCATGGACCTGCCATGACCGACGCCTCCGCCTCCGCGCACGTGTTCGACGCCACCGCCGCCCGCTTCGAGGAGGAAGTGATCGGCCGCTCGCAGCTGGCTCCGGTGCTGGTGGACTTCTGGGCCACCTGGTGCGGGCCGTGCAAGACCCTCGGCCCGGTGCTGGAACAGCTGGCGGCGGACTACAACGGTGCCTTCACGCTCGCCAAGGTGGACGTCGACCAGGAGCGCGAACTGGCCGCCGCGGTGCAAATCCGCTCGGTGCCGACGGTCATGCTGGTCAAGGACGGGCAGGTCGTGGACGGCTTCTCCGGCGCGCTGCCGGAAGGCCAGCTGCGCGAATTCCTCAAGCATCACGGCATCGAGCCGGCGGCGGCGGTCGAAGAACCCGCGGCCGTCACCGAGGCCGTGGCTCCGCCCCCGGTCGACCCACACCAGGAAGCCGTGCGCCTGCGCAAGGCGGTCGAGGCCGAGCCGGACAACGCGGGGCTCAAGCTCGATCTGGCGCTGGCGCTGCTGCAAGTCGGCGCCACCGGCGAGGCCGAGAAGCTGCTCGACGCCCTGCCCGCCAACCTCGCCACCGACGATCGCAGCGTGAAGGCACGCGCGCGGCTGGGTTTTGCGGCCCTGCTGCACGACGCCCCGCCGGCCGAGGTGCTGGAAGCGGCGGTCGTCGCCAACCCGGACGACCTGCGCGCCCGCCATCTGCTGGGCGTGCGCCGCCTCGTGGCCGGTGATGCCGACGCCGGACTGGCCCAATTCATGGAGATGCTGCGCCGCAACCGCACCTACCAGGACGGCCTGGCGCGCAAATCGCTGATCGACGCCTTCCGCATTCTGGAGGATGAAGAACTGGTCAGCCGCTACCGTCGGCAGATGTCGGCGCTGCTGTTGTCATGACGGCATGACCGCGACGGGCGTTCCCAGCACGCCGCATCCTGTCGTATCCTCCCAGGCAGTCCGCCGCAGGCAGTCCCCCCACCTTGGCCACGCAGCAGGGATTCCCGACCATCGCCGGCTACACCATCCTCCGGGTCATCGGCCAGGGCGGCATGTCGGTCGTTTACCTGGCCGAGCAGAACTCGCTCGGCCGCAAGGTCGCCTTGAAGGTGATGTTGGCCGAGGCCTTGACCGACGAGGTCAGCCGCGCCCGCTTCGAGAACGAGGCGCGCACGATCGCCCGGCTCGAACACCCCAACATCGTCGGCATCCACGAGGTCGGCCGCAGCTCCGACGGTCAACCGTTCTACTCGATGTCGTGGCTGTCGCGCGGGCATCTGGCCCAACGCCGGCTGGTGGGTGAACAGCACAAGGTCGCCTCGATCCTGCGTGCCCTGCTCGGGGCGCTGGACTACGCCCATGTCCGCGGCGTCGTCCACCGCGACGTCAAGGCCGAGAACGTCCTGTTCGACGACGTCGACCGGCCGATGCTGGCGGACTTCGGCATCGCCCAGCAGCGCGGCAGCAACCCGCGCCTGACCAGCGAGCGGGTGGCCGTCGGCAGCACCGCCTACATGGCCCCGGAGCAAGCCCGCGGCAAGGACGTGGACCGCCGCGCCGACCTCTACAGCATGGGCGTGCTGACCTGGGAAATGCTGACCGGGCACCTGCCCTACAGCGCCGGCGATGCACTGTCGATGGCGGTCAAGCACGCCCAGGAGCCCATCCCGCGGTTGCCGCCGAGCCTCAAGCACTGGCAACCGCTGATCGACCGGTCGATGGCGAAAAAACCGGAAGACCGCTACGCCAGCGCCAATGACATGCTGGCCGCGCTGGACGCCATCGAACAGCGCGCCGGCAAGGCCTTCGGCACGGTAGAAGTGCCCACGGGCTATATATCGGAGCCGGCAACGTCGGCACCAGGCGGCCGCGGCGGGCGCAGGCTGGCGGTCGTGGCCGCAGTGATCGCGGTGGTCGCTGCCGGCGCCTGGTTCGGCTGGACCCGCTGGAACGGCGCTGCCACGCTGCCCGCGGCGGACGCCGTCGCTGCGACCAGCGGTGCCACCAGCGCCGCTCAGCCGGCCGCGCCGACCACGCCAGCCGCGGACCTCGCCGCAACCGGGGCTTCCCCCGGCCAAGGCATCGGCGCCTATCTGGCCAACGCCGACCAGCAATTGCGTGAAGGCCAGCTGCTGACGCCGGCCAATGCCAACGCCTGGGCCAGCCTCGAAGCCGCCTGGAAAATCAATCCGACCAATCCGATCGTGCAGCACCTGACCGCACAGCTGTTCGACGCGCTGGCCTCTCTGGCCGAGAATGCCTTGCGCACGGGCGATCTGGCGGTCGCACGGACCGCCTTCGAACATGCCAAGACCCTGGACCAGCGCCGTGGCGGCACCGGCGATGCCATCACCATGCTGCAGGCGCGCCTGGACGGGGTGCTGGATGCGCGCATCACTTACCTGCTGGCCAAGCCCGATCCGCAGGCCGCCAACGCCCTGCTGGCAGGCAGCCACTGGCTGGGGCTCAGCCCCCTGCGCGTGACCGGACACAAGGCGCGGATCGCCGCCGCCGCGACCACCGCCGCCAACGCCGGGACGCCGCGCAACGGACGCAGCGGCGCCAGCGCCGCCACGGCGCCCGCGCCGGCCGCCGCGCCCAGGCCGGTGCATCTGGTCACCGTCAGCCGCGCCGACTATGCCCGCTTCGCCGCCGCCAGCGGCCGCGCGCCAGCCGATTGCGGCAGAAAGCTGTTCGGCCGGCGCCCGCGCTGGGACACCTCCGGCAGCGATGCACGCCCGGTGGTCTGCGTCTCGGCCGCCGACGCCCAGGCCTATGCCAGCTGGCGCAGCGCCCAGGAAGGCCAGCGCTACCGCCTGCCCAGCGCCGGTGAATTGCGCGACCAGCCGCGCAACCCGATTTCCGGCTGGGTGACCCTGTGCGCCGATCCTGGCTGCAGTCGGCGCATGGTCAGCGGCAAGTCCCAGCCGATGGCAGCCGGGCGCGGCTATGACGACATCGGCATCCGGCTGGTGCGCGCCAACTGACCTTGGCCACGCCGACAGGCACAATAGCCCCATGAGCCCCCCGCTTTCGACCGGACAGCGCCTGCAGCGCCTGTTCCTGACCGGCCTGCTCACCCTGCTGCCGTTGTGGCTGACCTGGGTGGTGGTCAAGTTCGTGTTCGTCGCCTTGGGCAGCCTCAGCCAGCCCTTGGTCGAACCGCTCCTGCTGGACCTGGCCCACGCCAGCCCGCGCGCGCTGGGCTGGCTGGCCGCGCCCTGGGTCAAGAGCGCGATCGCGCTGGCGGCGACCGTCGCCACCATCCTGCTGGTCGGCTGGCTGACCCGGCGCGTAATCGGCCAGCGGCTGCTGCGCTGGTTCGAAGCAATGATCGCCCACGTCCCGCTGGCCAGCACCATCTACGGCAGCGCGCGCAAGCTGCTGGACATCCTGCAAACCAAACCCGACGGCACCCAGCGCGTGGTCCTGATCGACTTCCCGCACACCGAGATGAAAACCCTGGGCTTCGTCACCCGGGTGATGCGCGAACAGGGCACCGGCCGCGAGCTGGCCGCCGTCTATGTGCCGACCACGCCCAACCCGACGTCGGGCTATCTGGAAATCGTTCCGGTGGAAAAGATCACCCCGACCGACTGGAACGTGGATCAGGCAATGGGCTTCATCATCAGCGGCGGCGCGGTGGCGCCGGATTCGATTCCGTTTTCGCCACCGGCGCGCAAGCCGGGAGGTGAACCGCAGCCACCCGCCGGCTCGCCCGACTGACCACGGTCAAGGCACGCCCCCTTCGTTTCCGCAATCCTGCACCGCCCAACCAGAGGACACTCCATGTTGTTTGACGTCATCGGCCTGGTCGACGAAGCCAGCGCACGTTCCATCGCCTTCGCCGTCCACGCGCTGGATCCGAACGCCAGGATCACCGCCAACATCGACCGCGGCCGCCTGCTGGTGGAAGGCAGCGCCGGGGAGTCGGAGATCAGCGACGCGCTGCGCGCCGCCGGTTTCCACGCCAGCCTTGCGCCCGAGCACCCGGAAGGCACGACCTGCTGCGGCAGCTGCAGCTGATCGCCCGGCGCGGCGGCGCCCAACGCGCGTTTGGAGCAAACACTCGGCGCTCCGCATTGCCCACCGCCCGCGCAGGCGCGACAATGCCCGGATGATCGACACGACCCGCTACCCGCTGCTGTCGCACATCGACAGCCCGGCCGACCTGCGCCTGCTGCCCGAATCCGAATTGACGGCGGTCTGCGATGAACTGCGCGCTTTCCTGATCGAATCGGTCGGCAAGTCCGGTGGCCACTTTGCGGCCGGGCTCGGCGTGGTCGAGCTGACCACGGTGCTGCACTACCTGTACGCCACGCCCGAGGACCGCCTGGTCTGGGACGTCGGCCACCAGGCCTACCCGCACAAGATCCTCACCGGCCGCCGCGACCGCATCCACACGGTCAAGCAGAAGGACGGGGTGGCGCCGTTCCCCTCGCGCGAGGAAAGCCCGTTCGACACCTTCGGCGTCGGCCACTCCTCGACCTCGATCTCGGCCGCGCTGGGCATGGCGATTGCGGCGGCGCGCGCCGGGGACGAACGCCGCATCGTTGCCATCATCGGCGACGGCGCGATGACCGCCGGCATGGCCTGGGAAGCGCTCGGCCACGCCGGCGGGATGGACACCGACCCGAACCTGCTGGTCATCCTCAACGACAACCGGATGTCGATCAGCGAGGCGGTCGGCGGTCTGACCAAGATGCTGGGCCGGATGACCGGCAACAAGACCCTCAACGCCCTGCGCGAAGGCGGCAAGAAGCTGCTGGGCGACAAGCGCAAGAGCCCGCCGGCGCGTTTCGTCAAACGCTGGGAAGAACACTGGAAGGGCATGTTCGTGCCATCCACCCTGTTCGAGCAGATGGGCTTCCACTACACCGGCCCGATCGACGGCCACGACGTCGGCGCGTTGCTGGAAGTCCTGAAAACGCTCAAGGGCCTGAAGGGCCCGCAGCTGCTGCACGTCATCACCACCAAGGGCAAGGGCTACGAGCCGGCCGAGGGCGACCAGATCGGCTACCACGCGGTGACGCCGTTCGATCCGTCGGTCGGGCTGATCGGCAAGGCCGGGGCGAAGAAACCCACCTACACCGACGTTTTCAGCGACTGGCTGTGCGACATGGCTGCCGTCGAACCGACGCTGATGGGCATTACCCCGGCGATGCGTGAAGGCTCCGGGTTGGTGCGTTTCAGCCAGGCATACCCGGAGCGCTATTTCGACGTCGCCATCGCCGAGCAGCACGCCGTCACCCTTGCCGCGGGCATGGCCTGCGAGGGCGCAAAACCCGTGGTGGCGATCTACTCCACCTTCCTGCAGCGCGCCTACGACCAGCTGATCCACGACGTCGCGATCCAGAACCTCGACGTGCTGTTTGCGATCGACCGCGGCGGCGTGGTCGGCCCGGACGGCGCCACCCACGCCGGCAGCTTCGATCTCACCTACCTGCGCTGCCTGCCGAACCTGGTGGTGATGGCTCCGGCCGACGAAAACGAATGCCGGAAAATGCTCAGCACCGGCTTCCGCCACTACGGGCCGGCGGCGGTGCGCTATCCGCGCGATGTCGGTCCGGGCGTGGCGGTGCAGCCCACGCTCGACACCTTGCCGATCGGCAAGGCCGAGCTGCGCCAGCGCGGCAGCCGGCTGGCGCTGCTGGCCTTCGGCGCGCTGGTGCCGGCGGCGGAAGCGGTGGGCCGCGAGTTTGGATTGACCGTGGTCAACATGCGCTTCATCAAGCCGCTGGATCGCACGCTGATCCTCGAACTGGCGCGCAGCCACGACGGTTTCGTGACCCTTGAAGACAATGCCATCGCTGGCGGCGCCGGCAGCGCGGTGGCCGAACTGCTGGCGGCCGAAGGCATCACCCTGCCGATCCAGCACCTCGGCCTGCCCGACGCCTTCCTGCCGCACGCATCCCGCGCGCAACTGCTGGCGCAGGCCGGGCTCGACCTCGACGGCGTGCGGGCGGCGATTCTGCGCCGCTGGCCGCAGGCCGCAGGCAACCCGGCAACGGCCGCCGCACGCGCCGCCGGCTGAGGCTCAGTTCGCGCCGGCGTTCGCTTCTTCGTCGGCGTCGGGCGCAATGATGGTGTAGCCCTTGGCCTGCAGCCGCGCCAGATAACCGTTCGCCCCCAGCAGACGACCCAGCGGCACCGGCGCGAAACTGACCGCATTGCGCCCCAGTGCGGTTTCCGCTGCTGCCAGCCATTTCGCGTCGATCCTGGACTGCACTTCACCAAAGCCCAGCCGCTTGCCGATGCCGGCCTCGCTGATCGCCGCACTGCACGCCTCCCAGCGGTAGGCCGGCGGCAGCGCGCGCAGTGCTGCCATGTCGCCGGTCGCCCAGGCGTTGGCGCGCGCTCGCATCGCGCCCAGATCGGTTTCGATATGGGCGAGGGTGTCGTTGAAACAAGCCAGGTCATCCAGGGTGGTCTTCGACCACTCCACCAGCAGCGGCTTGGGATCGGTGATGACGATCGGCTCGCTGACCACGGTCACCACCGGATGGTGGGCCTTGATGCCGGTTTCCACCACCGGCCAGACCAGGTCGCGGGTGGACAGCCCGGCTTTCTTCATGGCTTCGGTGTACAGCTCTTGCGCGGCGAACAGCGGGCGCCAGCGCTCGACGCCGGAATCGGAGCCGATGTAACGCGCCTTGAGCGTCAGCCAGCGGGCGTAGGACTCCGGCGTCACCAGATCCCTGAGTTGTTTGCCATCCGGGCTCTTGCGCGCGCCCAGCAACCTGGGCAGCAGGAGCATGCCCCGGAAAAAACCGACCTTGACGTCAAGCGCAACGCCGCGCAGGCGGATCACTTCCTGCGCCTGTGCCAGCACCGACTGCAGCTGCCGCGCCTGCCACTGCATCCGGTTGGGCAAGGGCGTGAGCGTACCCAGCAGATAGAGGTCGTGCCCGTCCTTGCGCACGATCCACATGCCAGGGCCGGGCTGCTCGCCCACGACCACGACCGTCTCTTCCACCCGCACGCCATCGACGTCCGTGGGCACCGCAACCGGCCTGGTCTCCTGCGCCGGCAGCGCCAGCGGCAGGGCCAAGGACAAGGCCAGCGCCACCCCACGCCACACGCTCACACGCAAGCCTCTCATCATGTCGGTACGCTGCTCCCGGGATCGCGTCTCCCGAACGGTTGGGGCGTCCATTGTCAGCGATGCCAGCGCCGTGATCCGGTCTTGACGCTGAACGCCGCACAATGCCGCGTCATCACGATATGCAAAGGTGAACCGCATGGCCGTTCGCGTTGTTCGACTGGGCACGCCGCGCGCGGCCGGCGAAAAACTGCGCGTGGGCACGGTGCGCCGTCCACCGCGCGGAGTGCCGAAAAGCGAGTTTTCCAAGCGCGATTTCTACGACACCTGGCTCCCCACGGTGGCTCCGACCCAGGCCACGATGGACATCGCCCACGCCGCGCAAACACCCGGGGACTGGGAGAATTTTTTCCGGCACTACCGCCGCGAAATGAAGCAGCCGGACGCCGAGCACGCCATCGCGCTGCTGGCCGCCATGTCGCACGTGATGGACTTCAGCATCGGCTGCTATTGCGAGGTCGAGGAGCACTGCCACCGCCACGCGTTGCGCAAGCTGCTGCAAGCGGCCGGGGCGGAGGTCGCCGACCGCTGAGCCTCACTGGGTTCAGCCGCCTTTTGCAGCCGCAGCCGCATCCACGATCCGCCACAGATAGAAGCCGGCGTAGCTGCGGTACGGCCCCCAGCGCTGGCCGCGTTCGGCCAGCTCCCGCGGCGTCGGCATGGCGTCGCGGCGGTCAAGCAGCTGCGCGCCCTTGCGCACGCCCAGATCGTCCACCGGCAGCACGTCCGGACGGCCCAGCCGGAACATCAGCATCATCTCGACCGTCCAGCGCCCGATTCCGCGCGTGGGCACCAGCGCGGCGATGATCGCGGCGTCCTCCATCGTCGCCATCTGGCGCAGGCTCGGGATCTCGCCGGCCGCCTCGCGCCGGGCCAGATCGCGCAGCGCCAGCACCTTGTTGGCCGACACGCCGCAGGCGCGCAGCTGCGCATCGTCCAGCCGCGCCAGGGTGTCACAGTGCAGCCGCCCGCCGGTGGCGGCATCGACCCGCGCCTCGATGCTGCGCGCCGCCTTGCCGCTGAGCTGCTGATGCAGGATCGAACGCGCCAGCGCATCGACCGGATCGAACGCGCCGCGCCAGTCCGGGTCGGGCGGGATCGGCCCGATCCGCCGCATCCAGACGCCCAGCTTGCGGTCACGCCGCGCCAAATGCTCGAAGGCGGCCTCGGTATCGAATCCCCGCGTGAATCTTGCCATGTCGGCGTCTCGTCGCTCAGACCTTCAGCCGGTCCCAGGCATACAGCAGCCAGCCGGTGATCGCCAGCGCCGCGCCCAACGGCATCGCCAGCCCGGCAGCCAGCGCCAGCACCAGCTGCGCCAGCGCGCCGCCGCAAAACAGGATGACGCCCAGCAGCAGCAAACACAGCCCGAACAGGGCGACCGGCCGCTGCGCCAGCGGCGCCAGCGCGGCCAGTGCCACGCCGTGGGCAAAGCCGAAGGCCGCCGCGGTGAGCAAATCAGTGGACGCTGACGCCACGCCAGCGCGGGTGGCGTACACATACAGCGCCACCGCCAGCGCGGCCAGCAGCCCGCCGATGGCGCCCAGATAACGGCGGAAAACGACCATGCCCGGGGTTGTCTGCAACGCACTCATCCCGATTGCTCCTTCGCGAAAAGACGAACGCCGCGGCGGTGCGCGGCGTTCGTGGGCATGTCGATGGATGTCTCCGCGCTCACTGCCGTCCTCGACGGATGCGGCGCGTCGCGCCCGCGCCCCGCGCCGTTGCCGGGACGCGAGGCCT
The DNA here is from genome assembly GCF_023953935.1 of Thermomonas sp. Classification (GTDB taxonomy): domain Bacteria; phylum Pseudomonadota; class Gammaproteobacteria; order Xanthomonadales; family Xanthomonadaceae; genus Thermomonas. Next base: position 72,697 of record NZ_JAMLIW010000009.1, read on the forward strand.
CCGGCCGATCACTTGATCGGCCAGTACACGTCGAACTTGCCGTTCTCGGTGAACGCGCCGGCCACGCCGGAGTTGTAGTCCTCGTAGGCGCGATCCTTGATCTCGTAGCCATGGGTCGCCGCCCAGGCGCGCAGGGCGTTGCGCACGTTTTCCAGGCCCGCCATGTAACCGGTGAAGCTGGTGGTCACGGCCCGCCCGCCGGCCACGTGGTGCTCGTACTTCACCGGCGCACCGGCCGGGATCGTGACCCGACCCACCGCGCTGCCGTCCTTGCGCCGCACGACCTGCATCACGTCGAAGGTGTAGGTGCTCTGGCCGAGTTCGGTGGTGACGATGCGCACCGGACCGACCGCCTCCAGCCCGTTGGCCTCGATCACGCGCTTGATCCATTCGCTGTCATTGTTGATCGCGGTCTGGATCTGGGCGTTGCCGCGCTCGATCGCACCGGCACTGACGTACAGCACGTCCTCTTCCGGCCGATCGACGACCTTGGGCGGCGTCATCCCGCTGCCCTGCACGCGGTAATCGATGTTCGGGACCGTTGCCAGCACCGACACCAGCCGCGACAGGCTCAGCTTCATGTCCTCGCCCATGTGGCGGGTGACGTACAGGCCGGCATAGCGGCCGAAGATGTTCCAGCCGTAGTCCACGTCATAGGTCTGGATGACCTCGACGTTGCGGTTGTTGCGACCGGTCGGGCGCAGGAAATACGCGGTGCGCTTGTTCTCGCCGCGGGTCTCGTCCTGGATCCGGATGCCGACCATCTTGTTCGGCTGGCTCTGCACGATCTCCCACGACCCCGCGCCGATGTTCTTTTCCTGCGAGCTGTAGTTGATCTTGGCGCCAACGCCTTCTTCGGGGCCCGACAGGGTCAGCTGCATGCGCGGGTCGCGCAGCGCCACCGCATTCCAGTCCTTGAAGCGGCGAAAGCTGTTGACCGTGTCATAGACGATCGTGAGCTTGCGGTTGGTTTCGATCCGTTCGCTGAGGTGGCGCGAAGACGGCAATACGATGCCCAAGGCCAGATACAGCCCGGCGACAATCGCCAACGAAATCAGGATCTCGAGCACACGAGTCATTCAGGAATCTCCGGGAAGATCGATGGCAACAGCCGGGTCGCGCAGACCCGCCATCCTAGCAAACATCCCCGAGTGCAGGCGAGCCTCGGGGCGGGAAAACGTGATTTGACCCGCATTCGGCCCCGTACGGCCCGGCGCGGGCCGGCGGCGGGTTGGAACGAACCGGACCCCGGTCTCATACCAGCTTCAACTCGAAGGCCTTGAGCACCGCCCGGGTGCGGTCGCGCACGCCGAGCTTGGAGAGGATGTTGGAGACGTGGTTCTTGATCGTTCCCTCGGCCACGTGCAGCGAGTTGGCGATCTCCTTGTTCGAAAATCCCGAGGCCATCAGGCGCAGGATTTCGGTCTCGCGGTCGGTCAGCGGGTCGGGCTGGTCGAGGCTGACGAAATCGTTGTGCATGTGCTCCAGCCCCGACAGCAGGCGCTGGGTGACGGCCGGCTGGACCAGCGAACCACCGCGGGCCACGGTCTGGATCGCCCCCACCAGCTGTTCCAGCGTCACATCCTTGAGCAGATAGCCCTTGGCGCCGGCCTTGATTCCGGCCAGCACCAGCGCATCGTCGTCGAAGGTGGTCAGGATGATCGTCGGCGGCAGCTTGCCGGCCGAACCCAGCGCCTGCAGTGCTTCCAGCCCGGACATCACCGGCATCCGCATGTCCATCAGGACGACGTCCGGCTGCACCTGCGGGATGTTCTCGACGGCCTGGCGCCCGTCGTTGGCCTCGGCGACTACGGCAACGCCTTCGGCCAGCGCCAGCAAGGAACGGATGCCCTGCCGGACCAGGGTCTGGTCGTCGACCAGGAAAACGCGGATCGGGGCGGATTCAGTCATGCGTCGCTCTCTCCGTGCAGTCGGATACCGGCATTGGCCGCCACCGGCAGGCCCATTGTGAGCTGGAAACCCTGGCCGCGCCGGCTGTCCACTTCCAGAGTCCCGCCGTACTGGCGCAATCGCTCTTCCAGACCGCGCAGGCCATTGCCGGGAATGATCGCATCGCTGCCGCGGCCATCATCGCGCACTTGCAGCACCACGCGATCGCCCTCGCGCCGCGCCCGCAGCCACAGGTGGCTTGCATGGGCATGCCGGACCGCATTGGTGATCGCCTCCTGGGTGCAGCGCAGCAGGACGTGGGCGCGCTCCGGATCGTCCACGGTCAGCGGATCGTCGATGTCCATCTCGATCGCCAGTTTGGGCACGTTCTCGGCCAGCGGCCGCAGCACCGCCGCGAGGTCGATCACGCCGCCCTCGCGCAGCTGGCTGACCGCTTCGCGCACATCTGTCAGCAGCAGCCGGGCCAAAGCATGGGCCTGCAGCACGTGCTCGCGCACCCGCCCTTCCGACAGGTGGCCGGCCACCTCGAGGTTCAGGCTGAGCGCTGTCAGGTGGTGACCCAGCAGGTCGTGCAGCTCGCGCGAAATGCGGGTGCGCTCGTTCACCCGGGCACTGTCGGCCAGCAGGGCGCGGGTCGCCCGCAGTTCGGCATTGAGCCGGCGCTGCTCCTCCCGCGCCTGCGTTTGTTGCAATGCAACAAGGCTGACCACGAACACGAACCCGGAAAATCCCGCGTACAGCATCGATTGCATCAACGCTTCCAGCGGCGGGAAATCCAGCCAGCGGATGAACACCGGCGCCACCGCCAACTGGCCAATCAGCAACCACGCCACACCCGGCAACAGCGGCAACAGCCAGGGCAGGACGCAGGCCGCCACCATCAGCAGCACGCTGCCCAAGCCGGTCTTGGTGAAGTAGCTGACGCCCAGCGCGGCCAGCGTCAGCACCACCAGCAGCAGGTAGTCGGCGCCGTTGCGCGCCCGCCCGCCCAGACCGCGGGTGATCCAGGCGTAGCTCATGCCGAACGCCAGATAGGCCACCCAGCCCTGCCAGGGCATGGGCCGCAGCGCAAGGTCCTCGGCGCTGGCATTGGCCAGATGCGGCGCCAGCCAGGAATACAGCAGCGGCAGGCCCACCATGCCCCAGGTGAACAGACCGGCGTAGCGCAGCAAGCGCGTGTGGGAGAGCTGGGCAAGCATGTGCTCTTATACCGCCTCCACACCGCTTCCGCCGTACCCCAATGGTCATGCCCGCGTCCCGGCGACGCGTGCGATAATGGCCTGCCCCGCAGCGGCGGGCCTGCCACAGCCATCGGAGCCCCACGGAATGTCGATCGCGATCCGCGACGTGCGCGAACAGGACCTGGATTCCGTCCTCGCCTTGAACAACGCCGCCGGCCCCGCGATCCTGCCGCTGGACGCCACGCGGCTGCGACTGATGTTCGACACGGCGGAGTATTTCCGCGTCGCCGAACGCGACGGCACGATGGCCGGATTCCTGATCGGCTTCGGCTCCGACGCACCGCACACCAGCAGCAATTTCGCCTGGTTCCGCGCACGCAATCCGGCGTTCTTCTACATCGACCGCGTCGTGGTCGCCAGCCGCCGCCGCGGCGGCGGCGTCGGCCGCGCGCTCTATGCCGATGTGCAAAGCTACGCCGAATTGCGCTACCCGCAGCTGGCCTGCGAGGTCTTCCTCGAACAAGGCTCCGACCACGCCTTGCTGTTCCACGGCAGCTTCGGCTTCCGCGAAATCGGCCAGAACACCATGCCCGAGCATGGCCTGCGTGCGGCGATGCTGCTGAAAACCCTGTGCAGCTACCCCTGGGTCCACGCCACCTACGGCACTGCGCTGCCCGATGTTCCGTGGCTGCTGCAACCACGCCACCACGTGGCCCCCGCCGCGCCCGCGACCGGCACCCACGCATGAGCGCGGCGCCCGATTACACGCAGGCCGGGGAACTGAAATTCGGCCAGGTCGGCATCGCCAACCTGCGCGTGCGCAGCTTCGACATCGCCCGCCTGTCCGCGGAAATGCGTGAGCGCGTGGAGCGTGCGCCGAAACTGTTCGAGCGCGCCGCCGTCGTGCTCGACTTCGGCGGCCTTTCCGATCCGCCTTCCGAAGACGATGCGCGCGCGCTGATCGACGGCTTGCGCAGCGCCGGGGTGCTGCCGGCGGCACTGGCCTACGGCACCCAGGCGACCGAAGCCCTGGCCAAGGCGCTGGGCCTGCCGCTGCTGGCGAAGTTTCGTGCCAGCTACGAGCGCGGCGAGGCGGCTCCCCAGGCAAGCACCGCTGCCGAGCCACCCGCGCCACGGGCCGCAGCGGCGCAGGCCGAGGCGCGACCAGCCCCGGAACCGCCGCCCAGCGCGCCACCGGTGTCCCCGGGATTGCTCCAGACCACGCCGGTGCGCTCCGGCCAGCAGGTCTACGCGGAGCACCGCGACCTGACCGTGCTGACCACGGTGGGCGCTGGCGCCGAGGTGCTGGCCGATGGCAACATCCACATCTATGGCGCCCTGCGTGGCCGCGCGCTGGCCGGCGCACGGGGCAATGAAGAGGCGCGCATCTTCTGCCGCGAGTTCCGCGCGGAACTGGTGGCGGTTGCGGGGCGCTACAAGGTACTGGACGACATCCCGCGCGACCTCGTCGGCAAGCCCGTCCAGGTCTGGCTGGAGCAGGGACAACTCAAACTCGCGGTGCTCGCCTGATCGCCGCGCCACGATCATCGCTTCAAGATCACGGAGAACGCCAGCTTGGCTGAAATCATCGTAGTCACCTCGGGCAAGGGCGGCGTGGGCAAGACCACGACCAGCGCCAGCCTCGCCACCGGTCTCGCGCGGCGCGGCAAGAAAGTTGCCGTCATCGACTTCGACGTCGGCCTGCGCAACCTCGACCTGATCATGGGCTGCGAGCGCCGGGTCGTGTACGACTTCGTCAACGTCATCCACGGCGAAGCCACGCTGCGGCAGGCGCTGATCAAGGACAAGCGCTTCGAAAACCTGTTCGTGCTGGCCGCTTCGCAAACCCGCGACAAGGACGCGCTGTCGCGCGACGGCGTCGAGAAGGTGCTCAAGGACATCGCCGCCGACGGCTTCGACTACATCGTCTGCGACTCCCCGGCGGGGATCGAGAAAGGCGCCTTCCTCGCCATGTACTTCGCCGATCGCGCGATCGTGGTGGTCAACCCGGAAGTGTCCTCGGTGCGCGACTCCGACCGCGTCCTCGGCCTGCTCGCCTCCAAGACCCATCGCGCCGAGAAAGGCGAGGGCGAAGTCACCTCGCACCTGCTGCTGACCCGCTACAGCCCGCAGCGCGTGGCCGATGGCGAAATGCTGTCGGTGGCCGACGTCGAGGAAGTGCTGGGCCTGAAAACCATTGGCGTGGTGCCCGAATCCGGCGACGTCCTCAACGCCTCCAACAAGGGCGAGCCAGTGATCATGGATCCGGAGTCGACGGCGGGCCAGGCCTACGACGACGCGGTGGCGCGCCTGCTGGGCGAGGAGCGGCCGATGCGCTTCACCACGGTGGAGAAGAAGGGCTTCTTCAGCAAGTTGTTCGGAGGCTGAACCATGTCCATTCTCGATTTCTTCAAACCGAAAAAGAACACCGCCGCCACCGCGAAGAACCGACTGGAATTCCTGGTCAAGCAGACCCGCGCCGAGCGCGACGCCCCCGACTACCTGCCCATGATGCAGCGCGAACTGACGGAGGTGATCCTCAAGTACGTGGATGTCGGCGTCGATGCGGTCAACGTGGAATGGCACAAGGAAGGCGACCAGGATTTCCTGGCTATTTCCGTGAACCTTCCCGAGCGCGGTTCCGCCGCCGGCTGATGGCGTCCGCGGCGCCGCTTCCGTTCGGGGCGGGGATCGACGTCCTGCGGCTGACCGACATCGGCTTTGCCGCGCCCACCGCCCTGCTCGCCCGTTACGGCTTGACGCTGGAGCGCATCGCCGGCGGCGCGGCCATCCCCGGCAGCTACTGGGGCGACAGCGAAGCCGGCATCATCGGCAACATCGTTTACGCACGCGACGACACCCCCGTGCATTCCCTGCTGCACGAGGCCGGCCACCTGATCGTGCTGCCGCCGCAGCGCCGCGCCCAGGTCCACACCGACGCCACCGACTCGGTGCCCGAGGAAGACGCCGTCTGCGTCCTGCAAGGCCTGCTCGGCGACGCCCTGCCCGGCGTCGGCCGCGAGCGCGTCTGGGCCGACATGGACGCCTGGGGCTACACCTTCCGGCTCGGTTCGGCGCGCGCCTATGCGGAGCAGGACGCCGACGCCGCCTGGCGGTGGCTGTTCGAGCACGGCCTGATCGATGCCGATCGCCGGCTCCGGCTTCCGCACTGACCGGCCTGCGCCCTCAATATTTCTGTTTCACCCGCTTGGCCGGCTGGCCGCGCGGCGGCGGCGGCTTGGGCTCGCTGGCCTCCTCGACCAGCCGGAAATCGATCTTGCGCTCTTCCACGCTGGCCTTGAGCACGACCACGCGCACGCGATCGCCCAATCGCCACGATTTGCCGCGCCGTTCGCCGGTCAGGGTCTTGCGCACGGCGTCGAACTGGTAGAAATCGCGCGGCAGCTGGGTGACGTGCACCAGTCCGTTGACCTTCGAATCGTCCAGCTCGACGAACAGCCCGAAGCTCGTCACGCCGCTGATGGTGCCGTCGAATTCCTTGCCGACGTGCTCTTCCATCCACGCCGCGCGATAGCGTTCGTCCACCTCGCGCTGGGCCTCGTCGGCGCGCCGCGAACGCTCCGAACATTGCAGCGACAGCGCGGCCATCTCATGCGGGCTGTAGGTGTAGGCGTCGCGGCGGCCGCCGGCGAGCGCGTACTTGAGCGCGCGGTGCACCAGCAGATCGGCATAGCGGCGGATCGGCGAGGTGAAGTGCGCATAGGCCTCCAGCGCCAACCCGAAGTGGCCGATGTTGTCGGGCGCGTACACCGCCAGCGACTGGCTGCGCAGGAGCACCGATTCCAGCAGGGTCGCATCGGGACGCTCGCGGATTTTTTCCAGCAGATTGCGGAAATCCCTGGGCTTGACCTTGCTCCAGGACGGCAAGCGCAGCGCGAATTCCTTGAGGAACTCCTCCAGGTCGGCATATTTCGATTCCGGCGGACGGTCGTGGTCACGAAACGGCGCCGGGATCCCGGATTCGAGCAGATGCCGCGCCGCCTCGACGTTGGCAGCGATCATGCATTCCTCGATCAGCTTGTGGGCATCGTTGCGCTGGAGCATGCCGGCCTGGGTGACGTCGCCCTTGGCATCGAGGATGAAACGCACCTCGCTGCTTTCGAATTCGATCGCCCCGCGCCTGGCGCGAGCGCGGTCGAGGATCTTGTACAGCTGATGCAATTGCATGAGCTGCGGCAGAAGCGTTCCGATCTTCGCCAGCGCCGCATCGCGGTCGTCCTGGGCAATGCCATCTCCAACCGCGTTCCAGACATCGGCATAGGTCAACCGCGCCTGCGAGTGCATCACCGCCTCATGAAAACTCGATGCGGACACCCGGCCATCGCGCTCCACCTGCATGTCGCAGACGAAGCACAGCCGGTCCACCTGCGGGTTGAGCGAGCAGATGCCGTTGCTCAGCGTCTCCGGCAGCATCGGCACCACGAACCCGGGGAAATACACCGAGGTGGCGCGCTTTTGCGCCTCGGCGTCGAGCGGCGTGTCGGGACGAACATAGTGCGAGACGTCGGCAATGGCGACGATCAGGCGGAAGCCGTCGCGGTTCGGCTCGCACCACACCGCATCATCGAAATCCTTCGCGTCCTCGCCGTCGATGGTGACCAGCGGCAGACCGCGCAGGTCGAGCCGGCCGCGGGCGTCGGCGGCCGTCACCTCCAGCGGAATGGCCGCCGCTTCGGCCAGGACTTCAGGCGGAAATTGATTGGGAATGTCGTGCCCGTGGATGGCCGCCTCGACCGCCTGCGATGCGGTGAGATGGTCACCCAGCACCGCGACGATGCGCCCGATCGGCGGCCGATGCGCGTCCTGCGGCGTGGTGATCTCGGCCACCACCAGCTGCCCGGCGCGGGCGCCATTGCGCGCATCCGGCGCGATCATGACATTGCGCAGGATCCGGCGGTCATCCGGGACCACGTAAGCAACCCCGAGCTCCTCGACATAACGCCCGAGCAGGCGGCTCAGGCGCCGCTCCAGCACCTCGACGATCGCGGCCTCGCCGCGCCCGCGGTGGTCCATTCCGGTCAGGCTGACCAGCACGCGGTCGCCGTGGCTGACCTTGCGCATTTCGACCGGCGGCAGGAACAGGTCATCCCCACCCTGCTCCGGGCGCAGGAATCCGAAGCCGTCGGGGTTGGCGATCACGCTGCCGGCGATCAGCTCGGCCTGCTGCGCCGGCACGAAGCCGCCGCGCCGGTTTTGCAGCAACTGCCCGGCGCGCAGCATGGCCGCCAACCGTTTTTGCAATGTCTCGAAGCGCTCCGGTGCCTCCAGGCCAAGCGCCGCCGCCAGCTCCACGTCCTTCAGCGGCCCGCCGCTGTCGGCCAGCACCTGCAGGATCAGCTCGCGGCTGGCAATCGGATCCGCATAGCGCTCGGCCTCGCGCCGCGCCTGCGGATCACGCAGCCCGGCGCGCGCAGCGCCCAACGCAGGCTTGCCTGCCCGCTGCTTGCGCGCAGGCGGCGCAACCGGCAGCTCCGGCATCCACGGCGGCAGTCGGCCCGCTTTGCCTGCTCGCGACGCGCCGCCAGCGCTGCCCGCCTGCCCGGCCTTCCCCGTTTTCCCGGTCTTGCCGGCATTGCGGACGCTTCCACCATCCGCCATGCCGCCACGCCCCGTCACGCCAGGCCCCTTGCCGCGGCCGGTGCCGCGCTTGCCGGAAGATTTGCTCATGCCACGATGGTACAGGGGCGGCTGCAAGGAAGCGCCCATAAAGCAATGCTTGCCTGCGTCCCGGCCAATCCACTAAACTTCGCTTCCCGCGTGGGGCTGTAGCTCAGCTGGGAGAGCGTCGCGTTCGCAATGCGAAGGTCAGGGGTTCGATCCCCCTCAGCTCCACCAATACCCAAAATCCCAACCCTTGTCGGTTGGGATTTTTTTGCCCGGAGCGCCCGTGTTGGCGCGGGTTCGGGCCTTGCTGCGACGGACGCCGTCAGCCCGGAAGCCCCGGTTTCGGGAGGTTTTCGGTTTTCAGGTCCCGCCCTTGTCTCTGGTTTCCGCGAAGGATGCCTTCGCACGCAATCCGGCATCGGTGCGGGTTTGCGGCGCGCCTTGTTCGTAGCGCCCAACGGCCTGGCGCAGGCAACCCGGCGCTGAATGGCTGCCGAGGCCGTGCCTGAAGCCGGGGAAATGGTTGGGCTGGGCTATTGACAACTGGTTTCCGTTATTGGAAACTGGCTGTCATAGTACCGGGGAGCTCTTCCTCATGAAAACCAACTCTCGTGCTGCCGCAATCACCCATGTCGCCCTGACGGTTTTCCGCCTGAATACAGAACTCCTGCAGTGGGGAGACCGGCTGGTTGAGCCCTTGGGGCTGACCAGCGCACGCTGGCAGATGCTGGGGGCGATCGCTTTGGCGGGCGCGCCGCTGACCGCCCCGCAAGTGGGCGCCGCGATGGGCGTCACGCGGCAGGGGGCACAGAAACAGCTGAACCTGTTGCTCGGGCAAGGGATGCTCGAATCGCACCCCAACCCGGCGCACCAGCGCTCGCCGCTGTACAGCCTGACCCCGATGGGGCGGGCACTTTATGCGCAAGCCGATGCGCAGTGGAACGCCCAGGCGGCGCAGCTGACGTCACGGCTTCCGGTCACCCAACTCGAGGCCACGGCACAAACCCTGGGGACGATCCTGCGTCAGTTGCAAACCAACGCTTTTTCCACCCACTCGTGATTGGAGGCCGGACCATGAAAGCAAAGTTGCATGGATTTTTCGGCGCCGTGGCGCTCCTGTGCATTGCAACGTTCTGGGTGTCAACGGTCGTTTCCGAAGCGTTTCTCGATCTTGCCAGCGTCACGCTGGTGAAGAACGCGATCCTCACCGGCATGTGGCTGCTGATCCCGGCGATGGCCGCCACCGGTGGCAGCGGGTTTTCGCTCGCCAGGACGCGGCGTGGACGGATCGTCGAGGTCAAGGCGCGGCGGATGAAGCTGGTGGCGGCCAACGGCGTGTTGGTGCTGTTGCCGAGCGCCTTCGTGCTGGCCTCCTGGGCCAACGCCGGTCGGTTTGATGGCGCGTTTTACGCTTTGCAGGCGCTGGAGCTGCTCGCTGGCGCCGCCAATATCACGCTGCTGACGCTCAATCTGCGCGATGGCTTGCGGCTGGCTGGTCGCTTGCCGGTGCGGTCGTCTGCGCTCGAACGCGAGTGAAAGCCAAACGCAAACGGCCCCTTCCGGGGCCGCTTGCGCGCGGAAATCGCCAGTCTCAGTTCTTGATTTGCACGTCGTCGAGATAGACGAAGAGGTTGTAGCTGGTCTGGGCGTGGTACAGCCAGACCGCATCGAGGGTCACCGTGGACGCGGTGATGGCGCCATTGCCACCGACCCAGGCGTTCCACTGGTTGGCGTCGGTCAGACTCCATTCGACATAGGTCCAGGTATTGGCCGCCAGCGCGCGCGACACCGAACGCTCGGTGCCGTCACTGTCATCCACGCCGATCGCCACAGACAGCCCGCTGCCGGCGGCATAGACCCAGAAACCGACCTTGCCATTGGCGCGGACCAGCTGGGTGTTGGCCGAGGGCGAACCGCTGCCGGACAGCAGGCGCACGGCCCAGCTGGCCGAGGTGTTGGGATTGTCCACCAGCTTGACTTGCAGCGAGCAGCTTCCATACCGGCTCATGCTGCAATAGCGCTGCGCAGTGGACGCGGTGGAGATGCCGACGGTACTGCCCGAATAGGTGGGGGAAGTGTTGAAGTGGCCCACCGAGGATTCGAAGGTGTCAAGCAACTTCACCGTGCCCGCCGGGGCCGGGTTGAGCAGGCTGTAGTAGCGCGACCAGTTCCAGTAGATGCCCGGGTCGGTGTGGTCGTTGCCGCTGTAGTGCTGGTGGCCCTTGATCTTGATCGAATCGGACAGCACCACGGTGCCGCTCGACGACGGTCCGTTGTAGGCCGAGTTGCACTTGATCGCGCTGTACTTGCTGCAGAAGTTGCGCACCAGCGCGCTGGAGGCGTTGTACATCGCGGTGGTGTACCAGGAGCTGTTGCTGATGTAGCCCTCGTGCTCGATGCCCAGGGTGTAGCTGTTGTGGCTGCGCACGTGCCAGGCGGTGTAGGCATTGCGCACCATCTGGGTCACCTGGCCGTCCGAGCTGCGGATGACATAGTGGGCGCTGACCTGCGCCGCCGGGTTCTTGAACCACGAGATGGTGCCGGCATAGCTGCCTTGGGTGGTGTGGATGGTGACGGCGCCAATCGCGGCGCTGCGCGAAGCGGTGTAGTTGCTGGAGCTGGCCGGATCCCAGATCGCCGGGCTGTAATCGGGGCCGGCGACTTGTTGCCCGCCAGTCGCGCCGCCGCGACGATTGATCATGGTCTCGCTGATCGGGTCGATCGCGTAGTCACCGGTGTCGACGCGGCCACGGCTGATGTCCAGGCGCACGAACGGCGCGCGCAGCGTCACCAACTGGCTGGGCGTGAACGCACGCTCCCACTGGATTGCGCGTTCGGGCACGATCGCCCCCTTCTCGTTCACGCCGCGGTCCATCGACAGCAGCACGTCGAAGGCAAAACTCTGGCGAGCGAAGTCCTCGATCGCATTGCCGCCGCGCATCGGGGTGAAGCCGGCATAGCGCGCCAGCACCTGGCTGAGCTGCTCGGGCTTCGGTGCGATCCCGTTCCTGCCCAGCCCGGCCGCACCGATTTGCTGCGCCAGCAGCGCGGCAGCGGCAAGGATGTTGGCGCGACTATCGGTCTTGATCAACTGCGTCGAAAGCCCGGTGAGCCGGGAAGCGGCCGTCACCTGATCGGAAAAGCCTTCGCCGGCATACAGGCCCATCACGCCGTAAGCGGTCGGCATGCGGTCATGGTGGTTTTCGGTATCGGCCGGCTGCAGCGGCATCCAGCGGCTCTGCGACCAGGCGATGGCTTCCAGCGTGCCGGCCGGAATCTGCGGGTAGCGGCGGTAAGCCTCGGCAAAGTATTTCGGCATCGCCGAGCGCATCGCGCGCAGCTGCAGTTCCTCCTGCTGCAACAGGTGCAACAGCTGCGGGCCTTCCCCGCCAAGGATCCGTTCCGGCTGGGCCGGGGCGCCGGCACGGGCCGGGCCATTGGCGGCCGCGGCCGGCACCGAAACGAACGCAAAAACGGCAAGCATCACGCTTGCAAGCAAGCCTGAACGACTGGACATTTGGATAATTCTCCCCAGACGGCACACCAACAGGCGCACCGATGTTTTCGTGATGGCGGGCGCAGCTCCCCTGCGCCGCTTGCGACACTAGCACGAGGACATGGAGAACACTTGACGCGGTGCAATACGCCGCAGGATGGAAGAAACATCTTCGATATCAATACTTTACGTACAAGCCTTGCCGTCGCGGCACGGGTGCGATCAGGGGCGGCAGCAGGAAGCAGTCATAACGAACGGGAATAACGTCATACCACCCTCGCCGCCCGGGTTTGCTCAATCCCCGCCCTGCGCGCACCCGTCCGCCATCCTTGCCACCCCCGCATTGCCGACTGTCGACCACAACGCGGGCGGGTGACGGCCGCCAGGAAGCGGCCGATGCAGCAGCTGCTCCCGTCCTGTCTGCGCCTTCAGGCTCACTTGTCATTGGAAGAGGCTGCGCGTGGTCAGTTCTGCGAAGGCGATGCTACAATGGCGGGCTTGTCGTTGACGTCGTGCAAAAGCGGCGTCTGGCCCGGGATTGTCAGTCGGCCTGTCCGTTTGAACAGGCGCCAAGGCGGGGGGCGGTACGCCTCCTGGCACGCGCCCACCGCCGCTCGATTGCCGGGTGAACTGATCCAGAAGGAACGTTTCATGCTGATTCAACTGGTCAACATCCTGTATGTATTGATCGCCATCGCGATCATCGCTCTCGTCCTGTTGCAGCAGGGCGATGGCGCACAGGCCGGCTCCGGCTTCGGCGGTGGTGCGTCGGGGACCGTGTTCGGCGCCCGTGGCTCCACCAACTTCCTGAGCAAGAGCACGAAGTGGTTGGCGGTGACGTTCTTCGTCATCAGCCTCGGCATGGCGATGTACGCCAGCCGGCAGGCGAACCGCAGTGGTCCTGTCGGCGCGCCGGATCTGGGCGTCATGGGCCAGCCCGCCGCGGCAGGCACTCCGGCCACGCCGGCGCCTGCCGCTGCCGGCCCGCAGATTCCTACCGCGCCGGCGCAGCCCGCGCCGCAGGCGCCTGCGGCGACCGTCCCCGCAGCCAGTCCGACGTCTGCGGCGCCCGCGGCGCCGGCACCTGCTCCTGCCACACCTGCCCCCGCGGCACCCGCGCAGGGCAATTGACGAGGTTGCGCTTGACTTGATTTAAGATGCACGCATCGCGGTGCGCGCATCGCAGCAGATTGCCCAGGTGGCGGAATTGGTAGACGCACTACCTTGAGGTGGTAGCGGCTTAGGTCGTGGGGGTTCGAGTCCCCCCTTGGGCACCATTCGAGTTTCCCGCAACATCCCGCAAGGCCACTAAACTCCTGAATCTCAGGGGTTTTTTGTTGCCTGCGTGCTGGATCATTCCCCGCGACTTCCCGCTGCACTCCTGCCCTACTCCCAAGTTTGGGGGTAGGTTTGAGGGTACGAAATACGCATTGACCTGCAGCTCATCCCGAAGAGCGCTGCCAGTTGACCTATGCTTGGCAAGTGCTTCGCGATGGATTGCCACGTGCTTGAACCGTTGATCGATCTGCGCGGCGGTGGAACCAGCTTGACGCCGAAACGCGCGAAGCTGCTGCAAGCGCTGGAATCAGAGGGATCAATCAGCGCAGCGGCACGCGCGATTGGCATGAGCTACAAGGGCGCTTGGGACACCATCACCGCGCTCAACCGTCTGCTTGCCCAACCTTTGGTGACGACAGAAACCGGTGGCAGCGGTGGTGGTGGTGCCCGCTTGACCGATGCGGGCCGCCGCGTGCTGGCGTTCCATCAAGCATTGACGGTATTGCAACAACGCTTGCTGGCGGGGCTGGATGGGTCTGCGGATCACGCCTCGCTGGATCAACTTCTCGAACGGCTGGGGAATCTCATGCTCAAGACAAGCGCGCGCAACCAGTACGAGGGCACCATTCACGCGATCCAGCGCGGCGCGGTGAACAGCGAGGTGATCCTCGACCTCGGCGGCGGCGACCGGCTGGTCGCCATCATCACCAACCGCAGCGTCGATGATCTTGGCCTGCGCGAAGGCGGCAGTGCGATTGCGCTGGTCAAGTCCTCGTTCGTGGTGCTGGGTGCCCCCGGCGTGCGCACCAGCGCGCGCAACGCGCTGGCTGGCACCGTGCTGTCCTGCCAGGAAGGGGCGGTGAACGCCGAAGTGGAATTGCAGCTGTCCGGCGGGCGGCGGCTGGTTGCCACCGTCACCAACGAGAGCGTGAAAGCGCTCGACATCCGCGAAGGCGCCTCGCTGCTGGCGCTGATCAAGTCCTCGCACGTGATCCTGGCGGTGGCGGTCTGATGCGGTTTCAGCGCTGTGACCAGGCCTGATCACAGCGGGCGTGGATGGCGTCACTGCATGCGGACGACTTCGATCCGGTCAAGCCAGCGCACGCGGCGCGGGCCGGTCTTGATGTCCTGCCCGGAAATCAGCAGCAACTGCCCTTCATGGACATCCAGCGGCTTGCCGTCCTTCTCCCAGGCGATCAGGACGTCCTTGCCGATCGGCGTGTTGTACAGCTCGTTCCAGGAAAAAGTGACGAGGTAGCCGTCGGTGGCGCGGGCGACGATCACCATCCGGCGCGCATCCTTGTGGCCTTCCAGCGCGAGACCGACGTGATCCAGCACGTCGGTCAGGCGCACGCCGCGAAAGTTCTGCGCGCTGCCCACGGTCGCCCCCGAGGCGCAGACCACGTCCACCGGGCCGCTATTGCGTTGCACCAGCCGTTTCAGCGCGGCCACGTCGAGTTCCGCCGGTGCAGTGACGGCCCCTGTGATGCGCACCGAACTGCTGGGCATGCCCTCTTCGGGGTGATCGGCGGGGGTGGCCGACAGCAGAACCGGGGCCAGCAGCAGCGCCAGCAGGAATGTGCGCAATTTCATGGGGAATCCTCGCTATATTGTTGAGTATATAGCGAAGAATCCACGCTGTTTGCAGAAGTCGAATTTGACCGAAATCAATCGCGAAACAGTTGACTGGGCGTGGGCGGCGAGCAAGACGGCACGGCCACAGGACTAGAATGCGCGCAAACGTTCGCACTGGAGAGGATGTGCGCACATTCGATGACAAGGACGGGCAGCGCTGGCAGGCGGCCGTGCTGGATGCTTCCTACGGGGTGATCCTGCTGGTGCTCAGTCCGCTGCAAGGAGAGGGCATTCGCCGCAGCCAGCTGCAGGTAGTGAACCTGGCCGAGGGACTGGACTGGATCGCGGCGGCGGATGAAGTTGCGCTGCAGGGTCAGCTGGATGCGTCCGATCCCTGGGATCCCTCCAGCGACCCGTTCTGAGGCGCGGCCCGCGGCGGCGTCGGGCGCAGGCATGCGGTGGCGATGCGGGTGGAGTTCAGTCGGTGACTGAAACCGCCACGTCCTGGCACGCGCCTTCGGCGGTTTCATTGATTTGCGCGCGCACGACCTTGCTGCCAGCGCTGCCTTCGAGCGCGGCGGTGCGGGTGGTGTCGTTGCCGTGCAGGACCCATTTGGTCTTGTAGCCGGCATCGTTGAGCATCGCCGTGAGGCCCGTCAGTGCGGCCGACGCCCGGCCCGAACAACTCAAGGTTGCGCGCATGCCATCGGTGCCTTGGACCGGAGTGCCGATCAGCGTCATTCCGCTTGGAAGCTGCAAGTCTGGCGGCCAGGTGCCAGGCGTCCCGGTTGGTACTTGTGTCGAACCAGACGCCGCCGCGGTGGTCGGGGCTGTCGTCGCGTCAGGCGGGGCGGCGGCTGTGTCATCCCCTGATCTGGAACAACCGGAGACGCCAGCGCCCAGCAACAGCATCAAGAGACCGGTTGCGAGCAGGCAAGTGCCGCGCATGCGTAGCTCCTGGGCGATTGGCTCGCCGAAGGCGGGATGGACGCGCCGATTCTGACACATCCGATTGCGAGGATTCGCGAGCCTGTCTGCGCGAGGCCATGGCCGTCCGGCGCACAATTCGATCGCGCTCAGTCCGGCGGCGCACTCCCGGCGGCGGGGCCCGAGGCTGCTTCCACATGCGCCTGCTGCGCCGCGCGGCGCCAGTCGCGCAGGCCCTTGGCGGCCAGCACCACGAAGCCCGCGTACAGCACGGCGGTGACGAACAGGTGCTTGTTGATGAACATGCCGATGTAGACCAGATCCAGCACGATCCACAGCCACCAGGTGGCGGCGTGGCGGCGGTTCTGCCAGAACTGCGCGACCAGGCTCAGGGTGGTGAGCATGGCATCGAGCCAAGGCAGGGCGGCCGGGGTGTGGGTGGCCATCAGGTAGCCCAGCGCCAGTCCGCAGCTGATGCCGATGGCCAGATGGATCGCGGCGGCGTTGCCCCGCAGCCGCGCCACGCGGACATGGCCGCTGCGATCCAGATGCTGGCGCCAGCGCCACCAGCCCAGCACCAGCATGCCGATCCAGATGCACTGCAGCAGCACTTCCGAATACAGCCGGGCGCCGAAATAGACCCAGATGTAGACGCTGACCGAGACCAGCCCGGCCGGATAGCACCAGGGGCTGCGGCGGGTGCCCAGCCAGACGCTGGTGGCGCTGAGCGTGGCGGCGATGATCTCGTGCAGGGGCAGGTTCACAGCGGCACGCGCAGGGTCAGACGCAGCAGGCGCGGCGCGCCCGGGAACAGGTAGTTGTCGCCCTGCGAGCTGCCGGTGTCGCGCCAGTAGAAGCGGTTGAACAGGTTGTCCACGCCGAGCTGGGCGCTGAAGGCGCGTTCGCCCCAGTTGCCGTCGTAGCGCAGTCCCGCGTTGAACACGCCGTAGGCCGGCGCCCGCAGCGCGCCGTCGGGCGTGGCCGGGTTGGCCGAAGCGTAGCGCCAGCCGCCCTGCACGGTCAGCCCGGGCAGGGCGGCCAGCCGATGGTCGACCTGGATCGTGGCGCGCAGACGCGGCACGTTCACGACCTGGTGGCCATCAAAGGCGGTGGTGCCGGTGCCCTGCGCGCGGGCGCGCACGGCGGCGAGGCTGGCATGGACGCCGGTGGCGTCGGTCAGACGGCCGTACGCCGATACTTCCAGCCCGGTGTGTACTTCCTCGCCGCGCTCGACGAAGGTGAAGCCGGCCCAGGAGGTGTCCGGTTGCGCGTACTGGTAGGGCTGGTGGATGCGGTAGAGCGCAGCTTCGAAATCCAGTTGTGGCGTCCAGCGGTACTTGAGTCCGGCCTCGATCTGGCGCGACAGCCGCGGCCCGAGCGAATCGCCGTCGTTGCTGGTCCACGACGGTGCCTGCAAGCCCAGCGACAAGCCTTCACCGTAGCTGGCGTAGACGGTGAGGGCGTCATCGGGCCGCCACAGCAGCGCCACCTGCGGCAGCGTGCGCGACAAGTGGGTGTCGCGTTCGAGCACGTTCTTCTTGCTGCGCGCCTGCTCGCTCAGGCGCACGTGGCGGGCGCCGAGCAGCAGCTGCCAGTGCGGCCCGAAGCTGAGCCGATCCAGCGCGAACAGCGCGCGCTGCCAGCTGTTCAGGCGTTGCACGCGCGGGCCGATCTGCTTGGGCGAGGGGTTGAACACGGGCGGCAGCGGGTCATTGATGTTGGCGGTGCCGATGTAATCGTTGACGTGCCAGTGGCGGTTGATGCCGCGATGGAACGCGTTGACGCCGATCGTCAGAGCGTGGCCGATGCTGCCGGTCGTGAAGCGCCCTTCCAGCGTGGCCCGCGCTTCGTCGCCGGTGCGGGTGTCGCCGGGATTGCGGTAGTCGTAGACGTCGTAGCTGCCGTCCGGCGCGAAATAGTTGGGCGGGCTGCCGGCCGCGCAGGCGGCGACGTACCAGCAGCCGTAGGCGAAGGCGACGCGGTCGTCGATCACGCTGCGGCTGCGGCCCAGCGCCAGCCGCAGCGTCCAATCGGCGTTGAAAGCGTGTTGCAGCCGCACGCTGGCATTGGTGGCCCGGATCGCGACCGGCTGTTGCCAGGGCTGATAGCCGAGCATCTGCGAACGATCGACGCGTTCGGGGAAACGGGTGCCACCCAGCAGCATGTAGCCGGAGGCCGAGCGCTGGGCGCTGTCCTGATGGCTGATGTCCAGTTGCAGTGAAGTGCGATCGGTCGGATTCCAGTCCATCGCCAGCGCGCCGAAGCTGCGGCGACCATTGGCGTGCTGGACGAAGGAATGCAGGCTTTCCCAAGCGAGATTGGCGCGCAGCCCGAAGCGCGGCGTCAGCCAGCTTCCCGCGTCCAGCGCCGCGTACAGCGAGCCGCGCGAGTCCGCGCCCAGGGTCAGCGTGCGCACGTCCGCCGGCCGCTTGCTGACGAAGTTGATCACGCCGCCCGGTTCCATCACGCCCGCCGTCAGCCCCGCCAATCCCTTGAGGATTTCGACCTGCTGCTTGTCTTCCAGCGCGATCGGTTGCTCGCCGGTCATGGCGAGGTTGTTGTTCCGGTAGCCGGTGCCCAGATCCAGCGCGTAGCCGCGGATCGAGAGGTTCTGGTAGTAGCCGACCGGCGCGTAGTTGTCACCGAGCGCGGCGTCCGCGTGCCCCAGCTCGCTCAGGCTGCGGATCTGGCGGGCCTCGATGCGCTCACGGCCGACCACGGTCACGGCGGCCGGGGTGTCGTGCAGCGTGGCCTTGCCCCAGGCATCGAGCCCATCCTTGCGCGGCGTTGCTTCGCGTTGCGCCGTCACCTCGACGCCGGGCAGCACGGTGATTTTGTCCTGCGCCACGGCAGGATCGTGCGACTGCGCATTGGCCAGGAGGGGGAGCAGGGCAAGCAGCAGCGGGGTCAAGCGCGGGGACAGCCGGGAGTTCACGTTCGCATCGCCAGTGGAGGATGGGCGAAGCGACGGCAGGCAGCCGGCCACGGCGTGGCGACTTGCCTCGATCAAGCTCCCTACGCCGGTGCAAACCGGATCAGGTTCCAAGGGTCTCTCTCAGCCCGGCCACGCCGGGCACCCCCGCTTCAGGGTGTTATTGAACCACCAATGGCGCATCGAGGCCAGCACCGATGGCGGCGCGCGCGCTCCTGCGCAGGCGGGTCGCCGACATGCGATGCTCTGCTGCGGACAGGGCCGCATGGGTGAAGCGAGACATGCACGACGGCGCGGGTGGGTCGGGGTTTGCCATGCCGGAAGCCGTCGGCGGGCGGCGGGCAATGCCATGAACTATCGCTGGCGGATCGATCTGTGGATCTTCATCGCCTGCGTGGTCGGATTGCTGACGGGTGCGGTCCTGTGGCTGACGGGCTGGCGCACGCAAGCGCAGTGGGCATGGCTGGCCGGCAGCGTGCCGGCGGTCGTCGTGCTCCTGCTCGGGATGATCGCCGCATTGCGACGCCGCGAGGCCGGGGTGGATGTGCTGGCCTTGGTGTCGATTGGCGGTGCGCTGTTGCTGCAACAAGAGCTCACTGCGGCGGTCATTGCGGTGATGCTGGCCAGCGGGCATCTGCTCGAGAGCTTTGCCGAGCGGCGCGCCGGACGCGAAATGGCGGCGCTGCTGGAACGTGCACCGCGCAGTGCCCGCTGCTATCGCGACGGGGTGCTGGTGGACGTGCCGCTGGAGGAAATCCGGGGCGGCGATCGCATCCTGGTTCGGCATGGCGAAATCCTCGCTACCGACGGCACCGTGCTGGCCGAACGCGCGGTGCTGGACGAATCGACATTGACCGGAGAACCCCTGCCGGTGACGCATTTGCGCGGCGCGACGCTGCGCAGCGGCTGCGTCAACGCCGGTGACGCATTCGACATGGAGGCCACCGCACGGCCTGCGGACAGCGCGTATTCACAGATCGTCCGGCTGGTGGCAGCCGCCCAGCGCACGAAAGCGCCTTCCGCCCGTCTTGCCGATCGCTACGCCCTGTGGTTCGTGCCGCTGGCGTTGGGTCTGGCCGGGATGGCCTGGGCGATCAGCGGCGATCCGCTGCGGGCGCTGGCGGTGGTGGTCGTGGCGACGCCGTGTCCGCTCATTCTGGCGGTGCCGGTGGCCGTGGTCTCGGCGATCTCGCGCTGCGCGCAGCGCGGGATTCTGGTCAAGGGCGGTGGCGCGCTGGAGGCGCTGGCCGCGGCGCGGACGCTGTTCTTCGACAAGACCGGCACGCTGACCGGTGGCCAGGCACAGCTGATCGGCATCGGCAACGCCGGCGTCGTGGATGACGATGCCTTGCTCGGTCTGGTGGCCTCATTGGAGCAGTTCTCACACCACGTCATTGCCAAGGCGGTGGTAACTGCCGCACAGGCGCGTGCGATCACGCTTGGGTCGGTGTCCGACGTGAGTGAGGTCCCCGGTTCCGGTGTGCAAGGGAAAGTCGATGGACGTTGGCTCGTGATCGGGGCGCACGATTACGTTTCCCGGCATGTCGATCTGCCGTCTTCGGTGGCTGAATTGCTCGAACGCACCAATGCCGACGGCACGGCTGTCGTGCTGGCTGCCATTGACGGCCACTATGCGGGCGCTTTGCTGCTGGCCGACCAGATCCGAGTGGAAACCCCGCGTGCGCTGCGGCTGCTGCGTCGCGCCGGCATCCAGCGGATCGTGATGCTGACCGGCGATCGTCAGGAGGTGGCCGAGACGGTGGCTGTCGGAATCGGTGTCGATGCAGTATTGGCCGAGCGCAGCCCGGCGGAAAAACTCGATGCGATCCAGCAGGCCAGCGTCACCGGACCGACGGTGATGGTGGGGGATGGCGTCAACGATGCGCCGGCGCTGGCGGCGGCGACGGTTGGTGTGGCCATGGGCGTGCGCGGCGCAACCGCCTCGGCCGAAGCGGCCGACATCGTGCTTCTCGCCGACCGCCTCGATCGGCTGGCCGAAGCGCTGGTCATCGCCCGGCGCACGCGCCAGATCGCCATGCAGAGCGTGCTGGCCGGGATGGGGATGTCCTTGCTGGCAATGCTGGCTGCCGCGGTCGGCTTCCTGCCGCCGCTGTACGGCGCGCTGCTGCAGGAAGCGATCGACGTCGCGGTGATCGTCAATGCGCTGCGGGTGTTGCGCGTCCGGCCATTGCGGATTTTCCGCTATCGGATGGCGCCGGAAGACGTTGCCCGGCTGCGCGCCGATCACCAGCGGTTGGCGCCTGTGCTCGACCATCTGGGTACGGTCATTGCCCGCCTTCCGGAAATGCCGTCTGCCGAGGTGCCGCCCGTGCTGGTTGACCTGGACACGCACCTGCGCGAGGAGCTGTTGCCGCACGAGAGCGCCGATGACCGCGAGCTGTATCCGGTGATTGCCGACATGCTGGGTGGCGACGATCCGCTGGCGGCGATGAGCCATTCCCATCGCGAGATTTTCCGCTTGCATCGGTTGTTTGCCGCTGGCGTTGCACGTCTGGCCGCGCATCCGGAGGATGTGGCAACACGGCGCGAACTGCAGCGCCTGCTGTACGCGCTGGATACCGTGTTGCGCCTGCATTTCGCGCAGGAAGAAGAGATCTACCAGAGTCTGTCGGCGGAGTGATGGTGGTCGTTTGGTTGAATGGGACCCTCAGCCGCCGAAGCGCACCCGAACGCCCAGTCCACGCCCGGCCATTCCGCTGCCAAGTTCGACGCATCCATCATGCGCCCGGGCGATTTTTTCCACGATCGACAGACCCAGCCCGCTGCCGGGGGAGGGTTGGCCCTCGACGCGGAAGAAGCGGTCGCGCAGGCGGTCGAGCGCCGTGTTCGCCACCCCGTCACCGTCGTCTTCGACCACCAGATGCAGCGCACCGCCTTCACGAAGGACGCGGATCGCGACGTGCCCCCCTTGACCGCCGTACTTGATGGCGTTGTCGAGCAAATTGTCGATCAGGATGGTGAGCATGTCCGGATCACCCGGCAGGATGCAATCGGATCCGGCGACCAACTCGCATTCAATGCCTTTGGCCAGCGCTTCGTCGGCGCGCCTGGCGATGGCCGAGGCGGCGAGCTGCCCGAGATCGACGGATTGCCGTACCGGAAGCGCGGTGTGTTCGAGCCGGGCGAGCAGCAGCAATTGTTGTGCGAGATGGGTCGCGCGATCGACTCCGGCAATCACCTGGCCGATCGCCTGCCGGCGGGTTGTCTCGTCCTGCGCAGCCAGCGCCACCTCCGCCTGCACCTTGATGGCGGCCAGCGGAGTACGCAATTCGTGGGCGGCGTCGGCGGTGAACGCGCGCTCCTGATCGAGTGAGCGCGCCAGCCGTGCCAGCAGGGCATTGAGCGCGCGCACCAAGGCAGCAGCCTCTTGCGGTACGCGTTCAAGCTGAAGTGGCTCAAGATTGCCGGCATCGCGTGCGGCGATTGCCGTGGACATCCGCGCTAGCGGCGCGAAGCCCTGGTGGATGCTGATCCAGACCAGCAGCGCCAGCAGCGGCAGGGCGATCAACAGAACCTGCCCCATGCGCCCGGCCAGCTCGCGGGCCGGATGATCGCGGATGGACAGGGGTTCCAGCACGGTCACCCGATAATCATGTTTGTGATCTTGCACGCTGTAGCTGCGCCAATCCTTGCCATCGATTCGGCGCGTGGCGTAGCCTTCGGTCGTGGTGTAGGGTGCATCCGGCGCATTGACGCTGTCGAGCAGCAGCCGGCCATCACTGCCCCAGGCCTGAAACGCCAGCGGTGGCGCTTCTTGTTCATCAGGAACATTGTTCGGATCGTCCTCGGTGCGGTTTTCATCCGCTTGCGCCAGGCGCGTCAGACGTTTGAGGTCCAGTACCAGCAGGGTGCGTGCGGCCTGTTGCAAGCGTGCATCGGACAGCTCGTGGATTTCCTCATGCGCCTTCTGGTAGCCGAAGCCAAGCATGACGATCCAGACCAAGGCCAGGCTTCCCAGCAGCATGACCAGCAGGCGGCGGCGGACGGAAAACGTTTTCATGCCGGCTCTCTCGGAATCAGATAGCCGACTCCGCGGATGGTGCGGATCAAGCCTGCACCCAACTTGCGACGCAGATTGTGGATGTGGACCTCGACCGCGTTGCTTTCCACTTCTTCATCCCAGCCATACAGGTTTTCCTCGAGACGGGCGCGTGAAATCGCGGTGCCGCGATGTTCCAGCAGGTGGGTGAGGATGGCGCATTCGCGCCGCGACAGCGCGATGGTGTCCGTGCCGCGCTGAACGCTCAGGCTGTCCGGAATCAGCTCGAGGTTGCCGTAGCGAATGCTGTCCACGCTGCGGCCGTGGGCACGACGCAGCAGGGCACGAATGCGGGCCACCAGCTCGCCGAGGGCGAAGGGCTTCACGAGGTAGTCGTCGGCACCGGCCTCGAGGCCGTGGATGCGATCCGGAATGGCATCGCGCGCGGTCAACACCAACACCGGCAGGTCGCTGCCACGAGCTCGCAGCCAGCGCAGGAGATCCATGCCGGGCAGCCGCGGCAGCCCGAGGTCGAGCACGACCAGCTCGTACTGTGTGGTTTCCAGCGCCAGCTGGGCGCTCTTGCCGTCTTGCGTCCAGTCCACGGTGAAGCCCGCTTGTTTGAGCCCGGCCTCAACCCCGTTGCCGAGGATGGGGTCGTCTTCAACCAGCAACAGTCGCATGGCCCGTGTCCTTGTCAACGATCCCGCAGATTCTCGCATTGGCAGCTTAAGCGGGTCTGATCGCTTCGCCGCGCTGCAGGTGACGAAAGTCTGAAGTGCCTTAAGAGTCGCTTCAGCCATCTGCGGCAAGGTGCGCCCATGCCCGTCGGGCATACCGGTCGCAGCCGGTTCCGTTGCAGACAACAAGAGGATTCATCATGCGCACTTCCCCCCTCCATTCCGCGTTGGCCCTGGCGCTTTGCGCCATTCCGCTGGCTTCGCAGGCATCGACCTATGACGGCGATTGCACCAACAAGCCGCAGTCCGAGTGGCTGAGCACATCCGAAGTCCGGGCCCGGTTCGAAGCACGCGGTTTCACCGTCGGCAAAGTCAAAGCCCACGGCACTTGCTACGAGGTCTATACCCGGGACAAGGACGGCAACAAGGTCGAATACTTCGTCAATCCCGCCACGGCCGGTGTCGTTGGTCAGGCAGGCAAGAAATGAAGCCGGCCGCCGTGATCACTGGCACGGACGCGGGCGGAACCGTGCCGGTTTGGGATCCGCTGGTGCGGATCTTCCACTGGACGCTGGTTGCGGCGTTCTTTTCCGCTTACATGCTCGGTGATGACGGTGGCACAGTGCATCAAGCGCTGGGCTATGGCGTACTCGGGCTGGTGGCGTTTCGGCTGCTGTGGGGCGTGTTTGGTACACATCACGCGCGCTTTTCCAGCTTCGTTCCGACCCCGGGCAAGCTGGTGGCCTACCTGAAGGATCTGGTGGCGCGTCGTGAGGCGCGCCATCTGGGCCACAACCCGGCGGGGGCCGTAATGATTCTGGCCTTGCTGTTGATGTTGATTGGCACTGGAACGACCGGCTGGCTGCTCAGCGATCTGTATTGGGGCAGCGAACGGGTCGAGGATCTGCATGAGGCGTTTGCCAACGGCACGCTGGTGTTGGTTGGCCTCCACGTTGCCGGCGTCGTCTTCAGCAGTCTGCGCCATCGCGAGAACCTCGTGCGCGCCATGTTCAACGGCCGCAAGCGTGCTTGATCGCAAGGGGTGTTGACGGCTTCTAGATGCAAGGAAAGGTGCCCCTGGAGTCTGCAAGTGATGCCGGCTCCAGGGGCAGGATGGGAGGCATCAAAACCCGATCCTGGATCCGGCGCCAACAAAGTAGCGGGCCGGAGATTGGACGTTCGACCAAGACGCATCCGCGGCCAGAACGGAGGTGGCGTCGTCATTGGTCTTGCCGGGCGCGGACACTGCGGACGCCATGGCCGGTGGGCCAAGTGTGTTGACGCAAGCCCCTTCGGTTGCGAAGGGAGGCCACTCTCCGAGAGCGGGCGAAAGTGCAGCAGCGGAACGCCATTACGTCATGACACGGTTCGGCGACACGGTTCGGCGACACGGTTCGGCGACACGGTTCGGCGACACGGTTCGGCGACACGGTTCGGCGACACGGTTCGGCGACACGGTTCGGCGCAAAGTCCAGCGCGAAATTCCCCTGATCGACGGAGCGGCACGCGGGCGAGTACCACGCCACCGATCAGACGTTGAAGCGGAAATGCAGGACATCCCCTTCCTGCACCCGGTATTCCTTGCCCTCGAGCCGCAAGCGGCCGGCGTCGCGGGCACCGGCTTCGCCTCGATACTTGATGTAGTCGTCGTAGCCGATCGTTTCGGCGCGGATGAAGCCCTTCTCGAAATCGGTATGGATCACGGCGGCGGCCTGCGGCGCGGTGGAACCGGCCCTGACCGTCCAGGCGCGCACTTCCTTCACGCCGGCGGTGAAATAGGTTTGCAGCCCGAGCAGGGTGTAGGCGGCGCGGATCACCCGGTTCAGGCCAGGCTCGCCCAGCCCCATGTCGGCGAGGAAGACATCCCGGTCGGCCTCGTCCATCTGGCTCAATTCTTCCTCGATCGCGGCGCATACCGGCACCACCTGCGCGCCTTCGGCCTGGGCGCGAGCGCGCACGGCGTCGAGGTGCGGGTTGCCCTCGAAGCCGTCTTCGAGCACGTTGGCGACGTACATCACCGGCTTGAGAGTGAGCAGGAACAGGTCGCGGATCGCTTCGCGACCCTCGTCGTCGAGCTCGGCCATGCGCGCCGGCTTGCCCTGATCGAGCACCGCCTGCAGCGCGTGCAGGACGGTGAGCCGCGCCTTGGCGTCCTTGTCGCCACTCTTGGCGACGCGCTCGACGCGCGCAATCGCCTTGGCCACGCTGTCGAGATCGGCCAGGGCCAATTCGGTGTCGATGGTCTCGATGTCGGCGATCGGATCGACCCGGTTGGCGACGTGGATCACGTCGGGATGCTCGAAGCAGCGCACCACGTGGCAGATCGCATCGACCTCGCGGATGTGCGAGAGGAACTTGTTGCCCAGGCCCTCGCCGCTGGCGGCGCCCGCGACCAGCCCGGCGATGTCGACGAACTCGACCGCCGTCGGCACCACCTTCTGCGGCTTGACGATCTCGGCCAACGCGTTCAGGCGCAGATCCGGCACCGGCACCACGCCGACGTTCGGCTCGATCGTGCAAAAGGGGAAGTTGGCCGCCGCGATGCCGGCCTTGGTCAGCGCGTTGAAGAGCGTGGACTTGCCGACGTTCGGCAGCCCGACGATGCCGCATTTGATGCCCATGGGAAGCCCGTGATTGGTGATTGGATAGAACCGTGATTGGTGATTCGTGATTCGTGATTGGATGTAGGCTCTCGCGAATCACCAATCACCAATCACCAATCACGCCCGCGTGTGCAAGCGCTTCATCGCCTCCGGGAAGTTGCCTGCCACCGCCAGTGGCAGCACGTCCTCGGCGGCACTGATGGCTTCCAGCATCGCGGCCTCGTCGCTGCCGCTGGGGCGTCCGAGCACCCAGGGCACCACCAGCTCCTGCCGTCCCGGTCCGGGATGGCCGATGCCGATCCGCAGCCGATGGAAGCGCCCATGCCCCAACAGGCGAATGGTGTCGCGCAGGCCGTTCTGGCCGCCGTGTCCACCGTCGAACTTGAGCCGGGCCGCGCCCGGCGGCAGGTCGAGGTCGTCGTGGGCGATCAGCATTTCTTCCGGCTCGATCTTCCAGAACCGCAGCGCGGCGGTGATCGACTTGCCGGACAGGTTCATGAAGGTCATCGGCTTGAGCAGCCGCACCGGCTGGTCGTCGATGGTCGCTTGCGCGACCGCGCCGAACAGTTTGCCTTCGGCGGTGAAGCCCACGCCCAGGCGCAAGGCCAGCGCATCGATGAACCAGAACCCGGCGTTGTGCCGGGACCTGAGGTGTTCCGGCCCGGGGTTGCCGAGGCCGACGATCAAGCGCAGTCCTGCCATCCGACGTGACTCCGCACGCAAGCCTGGCGCGCGCCCGTCCCGGCGATGGCGCACGCGAGCGCGCCATGCCGGAGGCCGGGCCCGGGCCGGGCCGGCGCCGCGGGATTACTTCGCGTCGTCCTTCTTGGCCGCCTTGGTGGCCGGCACTTCGGCGGCCGCCGGCGCCGCGGTGTCTTCAGCCGCCTCTTCCTTGGCATGCTTGGCCACGACCACGGCGACGTCGTATTCCTTGCCGAGCTTGAGCGCGGGAATTTCGACACCTGCCGGCAGCTTCAGCTTGGACAGGTGGACCACGCCGCCCACGGCCAGCTCCGACAGATCGACCGTGATCGCATCCGGCAGGTCCTTGGGCAAGCAGCTGATTTCGACTTCGGTCAGCTCGTGCATGATGACCACGCCACCGGTCTTGCCCGCCGGCGACTTCTCCTGGTTCAGGAACCGCAGCTGCACCTTGGTGCGCAGGGCCTCGTTGGCGTCCACGCGCTGGAAATCCAGATGCATGATCAGCTGCTTGTAGGGATGGCGCTGCATGTCGCGCAGGAGCACCTGCTCGACCTTGCCGTCGATGTCCAGGTCCAGCAGCGAAGCGTAGAACCACTCCTGCTGGCTGGCCAGCCAGATCTGCTCATGCTCGATCTGGATCGGCTGCGGAGCGGACTTGCCGCCGTAAACGATGGCCGGAAGCTGGGCCGCACGGCGCAGGCGGCGGCTCGCACCCTTCCCCTCGACGTTGCGGCCGGAAGCCTTGATGACGTGTTGTGACATGGTATTGACTCACTCTTGTTGCAATGGAACCGCCTCGCGGCGGAGAAAACACTCACCCGCGACCAGGTGAGTGGGGTGGAAACGTGATTCGTGATTCGTGATTCGTGATTGGAAAGAGCCAGAGCAGCTTTTGCGAATCACCAATCACCAATCACCAATCACCAATCACCAATCACCAATCACCAATCACCAATCACCAATCACCAATCACCAATCACCAATCACGTGCACGTCGACTTTCAGTCGACGTACAAAGAGCTGACCGACTCGCCGAAGGCCATCCGGCGGATGGTTTCGGCCAGCAGCTCGGCGACGCTGAGTTGACGGATCTTGCCGCAGGCCAGCGCGGCAGCGGACAGGCGGATGGTGTCGGTGACCACCAGCTCATCCAGTGACGACTTGCCCAGGTTGTCCAGCGCCGCGCCCGACAGCACCGGGTGCACGCAGTAGGCCACCACCTTGCGCGCGCCGCGCTCCTTCAGCGCGTTGGCGGCGGCGCACAGGGTGCCGGCGGTATCGACGATGTCATCGACCAGCACGCAGGTCTTGCCTTCGACGTCACCGATGATGTTCATCACGGTGGCAACGTTGGCGCGCGGGCGGCGCTTGTCGATGATGGCCAGCTCCGCATCATCGAGGCGTTTGGCGATCGCGCGCGCGCGCACCACGCCGCCGACGTCGGGAGAGACCACGATCACCCCTTCGGTGCCGTGCACGCGCCAGATGTCGGCCAACAGCAGCGGCGAGGCATAGACGTTGTCGACCGGGATGTCGAAGAAACCCTGGATCTGGTCGGCGTGCAGGTCCACCGTCAGCACCCGGTCGGTGTCCACCGCGCTGAACATCTTGGCCGCCACCTTGGCGGTGATCGGCACCCGCGAGGAGCGCGGGCGGCGGTCCTGACGGGCGTAGCCGAAGTACGGCACCACCGCCGTCACGCTGGCCGCCGAAGCGCGCTTGAGCGCGTCGATCAGCACCAGCAGTTCCATGAAATTCTCGGCGGTCGGCGCGCTGGTGGGCTGGATGACGTAGACCTCCTGCCGGCGCACGCTCTCCTCGATCTCGACCTGCACCTCGCCGTCAGAGAACCGGCTGACCAACGCCTTGCCCGGGCGCACGCCCAGCTCATGGCACACCGATTCGGCCAGTGGCCGATTGGCGTTGCCGGAGAACACCAGCAGATTGGGGCTGTCTTGCATGACGGTGATTCGGGATTAGTGATTCGGGATTAGTGATTCGGGATTAGTGATTCGTGATTGGTGATTCGTGATTGGAAAGAGCCAGAGCAGCTTTTGCGAATCACCAATCACCAATCACGAATCACCAACAAACTGGCAGGGGCGGCAGGATTCGAACCTGCGCATGCCAGGATCAAAACCTGGTGCCTTAACCGCTTGGCGACGCCCCTGTGGTGTATTGCGCCACTGCATCCAGCAATGGCGACCTGTCCGCGCCGCGCGCCAGCCGGGCGTTGATGCCCGCCGGCAGCGCCGCCAGCGCCTGCTGCGCGGATTGCCGATCGGCAAATTCCACGAAGCAGCCGCTGCCCGAACCCGTCAAACGCGGCCGGCCGATGCCTGAAAGCGCCGCGAACAGGGCCTCGACGGCCGGTTCACGATGCCGCAGCACCGGCTCGAACGCATTGCCGAGCTCGGCTCCGGAAAGAAAGCTGGCTATTGTCGCGGGCGGCGCATCGCGCGTCAAATCAGCGGCCTGGAACAATTCAGCGGTTCCGGCATGAACGCCGGGGCTGGCCAGCAGGTACCAGGCTGGTGCCAGCTCCAGCGCATACAGCCGCTCGCCGATGCCCTCGGCCCAGGCATTGCGGCCCCGCACGAACACCGGCACGTCGGCCCCGAGGGTTTGGCCCAATGCCGCCAGCCGTTCTTCGTCCAGGCCCAGGCCCCAAAGCCTGTCCAGCGCAACCAGAACGGTGGCCGCATCCGAAGATCCGCCGCCGAAGCCGCCGCCCATCGGAATGCGTTTTTCGACGGCAATCTCCGCTCCTAACTGCGTGCTGGACGACGTTTGCAGCAATTTCGCCGCCCGGACCGTCAAATCCTCCGCCTCAGCGACCCCGGAGACCGGACGACCGACGCGCAGGATGTGGCCATCTTCACGCGGGCGCAGATGCACGGTGTCGCCCCAGTCCAGCAACCGGAACACGGTCTGCAGTTCATGGTAGCCATCGATCCGCCGCCCGCTGATGCGCAGGAACAGGTTGAGCTTGGCCGGTGCCGGCCAGGCGCTCCAGCCGTCGGCGGCGGCAAACGCGCTCATTCCGCCGTCCAGCGCTCCACCGCCAGCCGCACGTGGTCCGCGCCGCGGCTGGCGAACACCCGCGCCGGCATGACTTGGCCGCTGCCAGGGTCCGCTTGCCGGCCTTCGTATTCGATCGTCCATCCGCCTTGCAGGATGCGTCGCGGCAGGCCGTCATTGCCGAATTCGATCTGCGCCGGCCCGAACGTGCCCGGTGCAGCGGCCACCGCCCGCAGCCAGCAGCCCAGCGCCGCGATGGGCACATCCCAGCCGGTGCTGTTGCGCACCAAATCAGCCGCGTCCGGGCCGCCCAGCGCGGCGCCGGAAGCGCCCTGCAAGCGTGCGCCAGCGGCATCGACATCCAGTGTCCAACTCTGGCGGCTAATCGGCGCCGACAGTTCCAGATGCAGCACGCCGGCGCCCTGCGACCAGAGGATGCGCCCGCTGCCGCCGTCGCGACCGTTGGACAGCGCCACCCGCCCGCTCAGGCCCCAGCG
Source organism: Thermomonas sp. (assembly GCF_023953935.1). Classification (GTDB taxonomy): domain Bacteria; phylum Pseudomonadota; class Gammaproteobacteria; order Xanthomonadales; family Xanthomonadaceae; genus Thermomonas. Next base: position 103,128 of record NZ_JAMLIW010000009.1, read on the forward strand.
CGGTGCGGTGCAGTCGCCATTGGCCAACCCGAGCGCCGCCGCGCGGGCCTGCTGCAAGGCCGCCGCATCCGCTGCGGTGCCGACGGCAGCTGGCGCCGTCGGCAGCGTGCGGCAACCGGCCATCAGGAGCGCGGCCAATGCGAGTGCGAGCGGCTTGCTCACGCACCGGTTTCCTGCAGCGCGCGCAGCAGCGATCGATTCTCGGGATCGAGCTTGCGCGCCTCATCGAAATAACGGCGCGCCTCGTCCTTGTCGCCCAGGACCCACAGCACCTGCGCCAGGTGGCTGGCGATGTCCGGATCCTTCTGCAGCGCGTAGGCGCGGCGCAGGTAGTCGAGCGCCTCGGTCCTGCGACCAAGCTTGAACAACACCCAGCCATAGCTGTCGGTGATCGCGGCGTTGCCGGGGTCGGCCACCCGCGCGCGGTCGATCAGCTCGAGCGCCTCGCGATAACGGGTGGTGCGATCGGCCAGGGTGTAGCCCAGCGCGTTGAGGGTGGCGACGTTGTCCGGTTCGATCACGAGGATGCGGCGGAAGTCGGCCTCGGCCTTGGCGATCTCGTCCTGCCGTTCCCACATGATCGCGCGCGCGTAGAGGAGATCGAGGTTGTCCGGGAACGCGGCCAGCGCGCGGGCGAAGGCCTCGCGTTCACCGGGCACGTCCTTGTCCTTGTGGCGCAGGTCGGCTTCCAGCTGGTAGCCATTGCGGCGCGCGTCGTCGTCCAGCGCGGCGTCCGCCTCGATGGCATGCAGCGCCGCATAGGCTGCCTCCTTGTCCCCCTTTGCATGCAGGACATTGGCGCGGCGCAGACGCACCTGCGACTGCAGGCGCTCGCCCGGCACGCTGGCGTACCAGGACAGCGCCTCGTCGTAGTGCTTGAGCAGTTCTGCAATCTGGCCCAGCAGGAGCCGCCGCAGCGGGTTGGGATTGGTCGCGCCGCGCTTGAGCTCCGCGTACAGCGCGCCCAGCCCCGCCGTGTCGCCGGCCTTGTCAAGCAGGAGCGCGCGCTGGGCATAGCTGGATTCGTCCTGTTCCCCACGGGCCAGAACCTCCGCCGCCTTGGCCGGGTCGCCCAGCGCGTCGTACTCGCCGGCCAGCGCCCAGCGCAGGTTCGGCACCAGCCGCGCCGGCTCATCCAGCGCCGCCAGCACCTTGCGCGCCTCATCGAGCTTCCCGGACTGGCGCAGCAGCTGCGCCCGCAGCAACGCCACCCGCGGATCGTCGGGAAACCGCGTCACGACCTGCGCCACGATCCGGTCAACCAGCGGCTGCTGGTCGAGCCGTTCGGCCAGACCGCCATAGCCCAACCAGGCCCCAAGATCGTTCGGCAACACGCCGCCGTCGATGGCGTCCCCCAGCAGCCTGACGACCAGCTTGGGCTGCTTGCCGACCGCACCGGCCAGCGCCGCCAACGCCATCTGCCAGTTGCCATCGGCATACAGGGCACCCAGCTGGCGGCGGGCGTCCGCCGATCGGCCCGCGCGCAGCGCCAGGCTGGCGGCCAGCATGTGCTGGTCGGGCGTGGGCTGCGGGGCCAGCGCATGCCAGGTGTCCCAGGCCTGGCGCGCCAGGCTGTCCGCGTCGGCCAGCAGGGCGATGCGGGTTGCACGCTCGGCCAGCACGGGATCGCCGGCGGCCCGCGCCGCGTCGAGATAATGGCGCGCCGCCTCGGGAAGCTGCCCGCCCTGCAGCGCAAACTCGCCGGCCATGGAGGCTTCCATCGGATCCACGACCGGCCCGGCAACGGGCCTGGCCAGCCCCGCGTCATGGGCACAGGCGGCCAGCAAGCTCAGCCAGACGGCCAGCAGGACGAACCGCGAAATCAGGCGCAAGCCGGGATGCTGCGGGACAGTCATGGGTTCGACGCTACAATGCACGGTTGGACTGTCAGCTTAACCCACGCACCCGCACGGATCAGCGCCCACCCCGCGACCGGCCACGCCTCCACGATCCATGAGCCTGCATCTCCTCGGCATCAACCACCAAACCGCGCCGGTTTCCCTGCGCGAGAAGGTGGCGTTCACGCCGGAAACGCTGGCGCCCGCGCTGGCTTCGCTGCACGCCCTGCCCGAGGTCAGCGAGGTGGTGCTGCTGTCCACCTGCAACCGCACCGAGGTCTACGCGCAGGCCAATGGCAGCGACCTTCCGCTGATCGACTGGCTGGCGACCCATCCGGCCACTGGCGCCCCGCCCGGGCCGGAACTGCGCAATTACCTGTATCGCCACCGCGATGCCGACGCGGTGCGGCACCTGTTCCGGGTCGCCAGCGGGCTGGATTCGCTGGTGCTGGGCGAGCCGCAGATCCTCGGCCAGGTCAAGCAGGCCTGGACCGCCGCGCGCGCCGCCGGCGCGCTGGGCGGATCGCTCGATCGCCTGTTCCAGCAGGCTTTCGCCACCGCCAAGCACGCCCGCACCGATACCCGGATCGGCGCCCACCCGGTGTCGGTGGCCTCCACCGCCGTGCATCTGGCCCAGCGCAACTTCGCGCGGATGGAGGACTCCACGGTGCTGCTGGTCGGTGCCGGCGAAACCATCGAACTGGCTGCCCGCCATGTGGCCGAAGCCCGCGCCAAGCGCCTGCTGATCGCCAATCGCACCCTGGCCCATGCGCAGGAACTGGCCAGCCGCCATGGCGGCTTCGCGCTGCCGCTGGACGAACTGGAACGCCACCTTGCCGAGGCCGACGTGGTGATCTCCGCCACCGCCAGTCGAGCCACCATCCTGCAGCGCCCGCAGGTGGAACGCGCCCTGCAAGCGCGCCGCCATCGCCCCATGCTGCTGCTCGATCTGGCCGTTCCGCGCGACATCGACAGCAGCATCGGCGATCTGCGCGACGTGTTCCTGTACACCATCGACGATCTCGAGCACGTCATCGAGGACAACCGCCGCAGCCGTCGCGAGGCTGCCGAACAGGCCGAGGTCATCATCGACCTGCACGCGGCACGCTTCATCGAGCAACTGCAGGCCAGCGGCCGCAAGCAACCCTTGCTGCACCTGCGCGCCCACGGCGAAGCGGCCCGTGCCGAAGCGCTGGCCAAGGCCCGCCGCCAGCTTGCCGCGGGTTTGCCGGCCGAACAGGCGCTGGAGCTGCTGGCGCATACCCTCACCAACCGCCTGCTGCACGCGCCAACCGTGGCCCTGCGCGAGGCCGCGCTGCACGGCGATGCCGAGCTGGCGCGGGCGGCGGAAAAGCTGTTCCCGGATCCGGCCAGCGCCGGCACCGGCTTGCACGCACCACCAAGCGACAACGCGCAAGACCCGGGCCTGCCCGTCGATCCATCGCCCCATGCTTGATTCCCTGCGCCGCAAACTCGAAGCGCTGCGCGAGCGGCGCGAAGAGCTCGAGCGCCTGCTCGCCGAACCGGGGCTGGGCAACCACCCCGAGCGCCTGCGCGAGCTGTCACGCGAATTTTCCGCACTGCAGCCGCTGGCCGACGCGCTGGCGGCCGAATCACGCACGCGCGCCGACCTCGCGGCAGCCGAGGCGATGCGCGGCGACCCGGAACTGCGCGAACTGGCCGAGGAGGAAATCCGTTCGACACAAGCGCGGCTGCTTGTGCTGGAACGCGAACTGCTGGCGCAACTGGTCCCCCGGGACGCCCGCGACGATGGCGGGCTGTACCTGGAAGTGCGCGCCGGCACCGGCGGCGACGAGGCGGCGCTGTTCGCCGGCGACCTGTTCCGGATGTATTCCCGCTACGCGGAACGCCGCGGCTGGCGGGTCGAAGTCGAATCCGCCAACCCCGGCGAGCACGGCGGCTACAAGGAGATCGTCGCCCGCATCGAAGGCCGCGGCGCCTATGCCTGCCTGAAGTACGAATCCGGCACCCACCGCGTGCAGCGCGTGCCCGTCACCGAGGCGCAGGGGCGCATCCACACCTCGGCCGCCACCGTCGCCATCTTCGCGCTGGAAACCGAAAGCACCGATGTCGCGATCAACCCGTCCGACCTGAAGATCGACACCTTCCGGTCCTCGGGCGCCGGCGGCCAGCACGTCAACAAGACCGAATCGGCCATCCGCATCACCCACCTGCCCAGCGGGCTGGTGGTGGAATCCCAGACCGAGCGCAGCCAGCACGCCAACCGCGAAACCGCGATGAAGCGCCTGCACGCGATGCTGGCCGAAGCCGAGCTGGAACGGCGCGCGCTGGCCACCGCCGCCGACCGGAAATTGCAGGTGGGCAGCGGCGATCGCAGCCAGCGCATCCGCACCTACAACTTCCCGCAGGGCCGGATCACCGACCATCGGGTCGACGGCCTGACCCTGTACGACTTGCCGAACATCCTCGAAGGCGATCTCACCGCACTGATCGAACGCCTGCAGCAGGAGCATCAGGCAGAAGCGCTGGCGGAACTGGCGCGGACCAGCTGAAGCACCGACCGGCACCCGAACCCGGGCCGACGGCGGTCAACTCCCTTGGCGATCACACCGCGCGCGGCCTACACTCGGACGCAGTCCGCCGAGGGAGTGTCCAGGATGCTTGCCGCCACCCTGCAACGTCTGGCCAAGGCCAGTGGCCTGAGCGTGACCGACATCGCCACCGCCATTCCCAAGGCCGGAATCCAGACCGTCAACGCCTGGCTGCGCGGCGACAAACTGCCAGGCTACGACCAGATCGAGGCGCTGGCGCGCACGCTGGGAGTCCCGGCGGGGGCGCTACTGGGAGAACTGGCCGCAGCGCTGGACCCGGCCCGCACCCGTGGCGAACACGAACTGCTGGCCTGCTACCGCCGGCTCGAAGCACGCCAGCAACACGCGCTGTTGGAGGTCGTGCGCAGCATGCAGCCCGCCGCGCCGCAGCCCGCTTCCAGAACGGCGACAAAAACCGCAGCCAGTCGCAGCGCCAAGCCGCGCGCCGCCCTCAAACAGGCGTCGAAAAAGGCGCCGAAGCGGAAATCCTGACGCCGCGGCAGGCCGTCCGGATTCAGGGGCTGGCCGGTCCGGTGGTCCGCGGCGCGGGAGCGCCTGAAACGGCGGGTGTCGCGGCGGTCGATGCGCTCGCCGCCGGCGGCCACGGCAGCCCGACCTTGCGCGCCAGCGCGGCGTAGCGCGGATCGTCGCGATAGCGCAGCAGCAGCGGGTCGTAGTGCAGCAGCGTCATCCCCGGGTCGCGCGCCGCTCTGGCCTTGTCCAGCCATTGGAACATCGCGTCGGGCTCGCCGCGCACCGCGTAAACCTGCGCGATCTGCATCGCCCAGCCTTCCGGATAGCTGCGGATGGCGGCCGCCAGACGCGCGTCGGCCGCGGCCCGGTCAGGAGCGACCTGCGCCGCCAGGGTCAGCGCGAACTCGCGCCATGCACCCTCGGGCTCGGCCTGTGCGGCCTTTTGCGCCGCCACCGCATCCTTGCGCAAGATTTCGACCATCGCCAGCAGGTAGTGGTTGTACAAGCCCTTCGGCTCCAGCTCGATCGCCTTGTTGACCGCTTGGCGCGCTTCATCCAGCCGGCCGGACGGCATCAGGTAGGCGGCCAGCCCGCGATACCAGTTCGCATCCAGCGGATTGATCTTGAGCGCACGCCGGGTCAGGTCGATGGCCTGGTTCAAATCGCCTTGGCCGGCGCGCACAACGCCCAGCTGGTAGAGCGCATCGCCATCGTCGGGCGCCAGTTCCACCGCCTTGCGCAGCTCGGCTTCGCCCTGCTTCCAGTTGAAGTCGAGGATGATCAGCAGCCAGCCGCGGGCCAGATGCGGCGCCGCCTGGTTCGGCGCCAGGCGCAGCGCTTGCGCAACAGCCGCATCGGCGTCACTCAGGAATTTTCCCGCATCCTTGCCCACCACGCCTCCGCCGGCCACCGCTTCGACCAGAGTGAACGCTTTCCACGCGTAGGCCACACCGTAGTCCGGATCCAGCGTGATCGCACGGTTGTAGAGTTCCAGCGCCTTGACCGCATCGGTGGCCCCGACCAGCCGCGCCTGCACGTAGGCGTCATAGGCCTCGAGGTTGCCGCTGGGCGGGCGATCATTCTGTTCGGCCACCTGCGGCTTGGGCAGCAGCTGCGCTTTCAGCGCAGTGGCCACCTGTGCGGTGATCGCATCCTGCAGCGCGAACAGATCCTTGTAGGGACGATCGAAGCTGTCCGCCCACAGCGTGCTGCCATCGCTGGCGCGGATCAGGGTGGCGCTGACGCGAACGGTATCGCCGATCCTGCGTACGGTACCCTCGAGCAGGTGCGAGACGCCAAGCTTGGCCGCGATCGTGCGGTCGTCGTCGTCGCTGCCGCGAAACTGGAACGAGGACTTCGGGTTGATCACCCGCAGTCCCTTGATCTGGGCCAGCGCGATGATGAAGCCTTCGGACAACCCATCGGAAAACGCCCGCTGTCCCTCGTCGTCACTGCCGCTGTCGAACGGCAGCACGGCGATCGAATTGCTGTCGACAGGCAGGGCCGACGCGGGCGCGGCGACCTGCGGCTCGGTGCGTTCGACCACCCGATCGGTGAGCAGCAGGACCACGGCCGCCGCCAGCACCGCGATGATGACGAGGTCGGTGCGCCGGTTGTGGCTCTTGCGCGTGGCCAGGTCGGCGGTCGTGATTTCGCTTTCCAGCTTGAGCCCGCTGCCGGTCAGCTCGTAGCGCCACGAGAGCATCAGCCACAGCGGGAAACCGACGCCGGCCGCGATCAGGAACCAGCGGGTCGCGCCCTCCGGCGCTCCGATCTCCGGGCCAAGCTGGGCAATGCCCTGCGCCAGCGCCCACACCGCGCCGATGTAGAGCACCGCGGCGCGCAGCACGTTGCGACGCTTGAGTTCGGCGAAAAAACCACCAGCCATCGTCCCCGTCCCGAAACAGATGTCCCGGGGATTCTGGCACACGTCGCCCCCCGGCACGCAATCGGCGCGCGGAGCAGCATCAGTCGATGACGAATTCGACCTGCTCCGGAGCGCCTTCCTCGGCGTGGCGGGTCACCGCATCCACCCGCGCCAGCGCCGGCCCGACGTGCAGCCAGCGCTCCAGCGCGTCCACCCGCTCGGCCAGTCCCCACACCCGCACCTCAACCCGGCCGTCGGGCAGGTTGATCGCCTGGCCGACAAGGCCCAGCAACCGCGCCTGCCCGCGGGTGGCCGCGCGAAAACCCACGCCCTGCACGCGACCGCTGACGAGGAAACGCGCCGCCGCCATCTCAGCCCGCCTTGGGGCCGCCGCGGGCGGCGATGTCGTCTTCGAGCATGCGCGCGGTCACCTGCCCGGAATACTTGCGCACGACCCGGCCATCCGGATCCAGCAGCCAGCTGGTCGGCAGCGTGCGCGGCACGCCGAAGTGCTCCGGCGGTGCGTAAATGCTGACGCGGGCGATCGGATAGGTGACGGGATGTTGCTGCAGGAAAGCGCGGATCTCGTCCGGATCGGTGTCGTCATAGGCCAACCCGATGATCGAAATGTATTGCCGCATCGCGGCCACGGCCGACAGTTCCGGCATCTCCTGCAGGCACGGCCCGCACCAGGTGGCCCAGTAGTTGACCAGCACCCATTTGCCGCGCTGCTGTTCCAGGTCCCAGGGCTTGCCGTCCAGGGTCTCGACCCGCAGCGTCGGATGCTCCGGCGGCGCTTGCTCACCGCGCGCCGCGGCAGCGGACGCCGGCATCTGGGTGTTGCCCGACGCACCCGTCTCCTCGCGCCCGCAAGCGGCCAGCAGCGCCAGCGCAGCCGCCAGCCACAGGACCCGTACCCAACGCCGATTCATTCGACTTCCAACTCCCGATAAATGTTCGCCACCGGTTGGTGCAAGCTGGCGTGCAGCGGCGCGCGCAGTTGCTCCATCGCCTTCATCACCGCGATGCCCAGCGCATCCTCGGCGTGCGGCGGTACCACGCAGCCGACCGGTACACGCAGCAACGCGGCCTCGTAGATTTCCTCCAGCCGCACCTCATCGAGGTCGCGCGACAGCAGCCATTCTCCGCTTTCGGCACGTTGCAGCACGTTGATCGACGCCAGCCGCGCCAGCAGCGCCTGCACCATGTCATCGGTCAGGCTGGGTTCGAGCGCCTGGATGTCCTCGCTGGCCAGGCCGCTGCCCTTGCCACGCGCCTGCTGGAAGCGCCCCAGCATCCGCAGCACGCCATACAGCTCGTGCCCATGCGGCAAGCGCAGCTCGCGCGGCTGGTAGCGGAATGCCGACGTCGAGGCCGCAAACGAAGCACCGAGCAGCACCGCCACCCAGCTCAGATAGATCCACAGCATCACGATCGGCACCAGCGCCACCGCGCCGTAGATCTTCTGGTAGGCGTCGAAGCTGCCCAGATACAGGCCCAGCCCCGACTTCACGCCTTCGAACAGCAGCACCGCCAGCAGCGCGCCACCCAGCGCGTGCCGCCAGAACACGGTGCGGTGCGGGACCACCTTGAACAGCGCCGCGAAGGCCAGCAATTCAATGCCCATCGGCGCCAGCCGCAGCATCAGCGCTTCCAGCCAGCGGCCGGGCAGGGTTTCGAAGATCGCCAGAGCGAAGAACCGGGTCGACAGCGCCACGCTGGCCGCAGCCACCAGGGTGCCGAGCGTCAACACCGTCCAGTAGATCAGGAAACGACCGAGCTTCGGGCGGGCGGTCGGCACCCGCCAGATCCGGTTGAAGATCGCCTCCACGCTGCTGACCGCCACCAGCAGCGAGATGATCAGGGCCAGCGCACCGGCGGTGGTCAGCGAACGGGTGTTGGCCGAAAAATCCGTGAGATAGCCGGACACCGCACGCGCGGAACTCGGCACGAAGTTGGCGAAGACGTAGCCGCTGAGGCGGTCGCTCCAGGCATCGAATACCGGGAAGGCTGACAGGATGCCGAAGGCCACCATGGTCAGCGGCACCAGCGCAAAGGCGGTCGTGTAGGACAGGGCGCCGGCCGCCTCGAACAGGTGGTCGTCGAGGAAGCGTCGCAGCACGAAGCGGGAAAAACTGCCGATCCGCGCAGGATCGCGCAGGTGACAGCTCCAGCGGCGGACGAGCTCGGCAGGCGGCATCTCCCAAGCCTAACAGCAAGCCTGACAGGTTGCCGTCGGCACCCACCGCGCGGTGGCCGGACACGCCCGCGAGCGGCGGACAAACCCGCGGCCCGCGTGCGAAACTTTCGCCCTCGCCCGCCGCCGCATCCAATGAACCCGAAGCACTACCTCGTCACCGCACTGCTCGCGCTGGCGGCCCTGTACGGCCTCTGGTTCGCCCGCGATGCGCGCCTCGTGGCGGCCTTGATGGTGTTCGTCATGCCCCCGACCCTGCTCGCGGTCGCGGCCGCAGGCGGTTGGCGGCGCGCCGGCTTCACCGCCGCCGTGCTGGCCCTGCTGTGGTTCAGCCACGGGGTGATGCTGCTGTATGCCGAGCCAGCGCTGCGAGTTCCAGCCGGTATCGAAACCCTGCTGGCGCTGGCCATCGTCCACGCCGCCTGCCTGCCCGGCATCCGCGCCTGGCGCAGCAAACGCGGGAGCAAGCCCGGATGAACCGCGATCCCCGCGCAGCAGGACTGGCCGCAGATATCGCCGAGGCCTTGCAAATCGGCGCACGGGCGCTGCGCGACGGCAAGCCAGCCCAGGCCGAGGCGCTGTTCAAGCAGGCCTGCCAGCGCGCGCCCACCCATCCCGAGCCGCTGCGCTACCTGGCGCTCGTGGAGTTGCACACACGCCGCGCGCCGCGCGCCATCGCCACCCTGGAGCGCGCGCTGGCGCTGGCGCCCGAGGATGCCCTCCTGCACGCGGACCTGGGCACAGCCCGCGCCGCCTGCGGTGAATTCGAGTCGGCGCTGACCAGCTGGCGTCGTGCCTGCGCGCTGGACCCGGACCAGCCGCTGCCCTGGTTCAACCTCGGCCGCAACCTGCAGCAGCTCGGCGACACCCAGGGCGCCATCGACGCATTGGAACGCGCAGTATTGCTGGCACCGGAGCTGCTGCCGGCGCGGGTGCTGCTGGGGGACGCGCTCGCGCACGCCGGGCGCTTCGACGCCGCGGCGCGCAGCTATCGGGAAGCGCTGCGCCTGCAGCCGGCCAGCGGCGATGCCTGGCGCGGGCTGTCGAACATCAAGACGACGCCGTTGGGCGACGCCGACCTCCTGACCCTGCGCGCGCAGTTGGCTCGCTCCGGGACCGCGCCATCCGACCGGGTGGCGATGGGCCACGCTCTGGGCAAGGCCGAGGAAGATCGCGGCGCCCTGGCCGCCGCGCTGGCCGCCTTCACCGCCGCCAACGCGCTGCAGGAACGGCTGACGCCGTGGCGGCCGGACGCCTTCGAGGCGTTCGCTGCCCAATCGCTGCAGGCGAGCGCAGCGCTGCCCGCACCGGTCGACCCGAGCCTTGGCCGTGAAGTCATCTTCATCGTCGGCCTGCCGCGTTCCGGTTCGACCCTGATCGAACAAATCCTCGCGTCCCATCCCGAGGTCGAAGCGGGCAGCGAACTGACCGATCTGGGCATCGTGATCCAGCGCGAGTCGGTGCGCCGCCAGCAGCCCTATCCGCAGTGGGTGCCGCGCGCCAGTGCGGCCGACTGGCAGCGGCTCGGTCAGGAGTACCTCACCCGCACCGTCCGCTGGCGCAGCCAGCGGCCGCGCATGACCGACAAGCAGCCGGACAACTGGAAGCACGCCGGCATCCTGCGCGCCATGCTGCCCGGTGCAACCGTCATCGAAACCCGGCGCGACCCGCGCGAGACCGCATGGTCCTGCTTCAAGCAGCAGTTCTACAGCCAGCCCCACTTCGCCAATACGATGGAACACATCGCGCTGTACCTGCAGCGCTGCGAGCAGGCCATGGACAGCTACCGCAGCCGCGATCCGGCCCACATCCACCTGCACCGCCTTGAGGATCTGCTGGCCGCGCCGGAGCCGCGCATCCGCGCCTTGCTGGAGGACTGCGGCCTGACGTTCGACCCGGCCTGCCTGTCTCCGCACGCCGGCGCCCGCAGCGTGCGCACCGCCAGCGCGGCACAGGTGCGCCAGCCACTGCGCGCTGCCACCGCCCAGGCTCTGGCCTATGGCGCGCTGCTCGATCCGCTGTGGTCTTTGCTCAAGTTGCCGCTTTCCGCTCTGTAAGCACCCAAGATTTGTCGGACAATGCGCCCATGGACAATCTGCTCATCGTCACCACCGGCGGCACCATCGACAAGATCTACTTCGACGCCAAGTCGGACTATCAGGTCGGCGAGCCGCAGATCGGCGGCATCCTCGAAGAATTCCGGGTGGCCTTCCGGTTCCACGTCATCCCGCTGCTGCGCAAGGACTCGCTGTTCGTCACCGACGCCGACCGCCAGCTGCTGCGCGCCACCATCGCGGCGCAGGAAGAAACTCGGGTGCTGGTGACCCACGGCACCGACAGCATGGTGCAGACCGCCGAGGTCCTGGCCGGGATTCCCGGCAAGACCATTGTCCTGACCGGCGCGCTCAATCCGGCGCGGTTCGAGGGATCGGATGCGGTGTTCAACATCGGCTGCGCGGTCGGCGCGGTGCAGTCTTTGCCCGAAGGCGTCTACATCGCCATGAACGGGCGCATCTGGGATCCGCACAAGGTGCGCAAGAACGTCGAGGCCAATCGGTTCGAACCGATCGGCTGAAGCCTGGGGCGGTTGCAATCAGGTTCCTTTGCGCAGCCGGCGCTGCCGCTGCTCCGTTCGCCGCCTGTGGCACCACGCACCCGGGTGCCTGGAAAAACGAAGCCCCCGGTCCGAAGACCGGGGGTTTCTTCACCCTCCCCGAACGGGCTGCACCGAAGCTCCGGCGCAGCCCTGTGCCGGCCTCAATTGATCGTTTCGGTCAGCACCACACCGTTGTAGGTCGAATACGCACGCACCTTGATGTAGTAGGTGGTGGTGGTCGACGGCGTGAACGTGCAGGTCTCGTTGTTGCCGGCCTTGTACGGACGGCAGTTGTAGCTGCTGGTGGTCGGCGCGCTGCCGGCCCGCACGTACAGGTCGGCATCCCCGGTGCCGCCCGAGATCGTGTAGGTCACGGTCTGGCCGGCCTGCACCGTGGTTCCAGTGTAGGTCGACGACCAGTTGCCGGAAGTCACCTTCGGCAGGTTCACCGTGGACGTGCTTCCGCCGCCACCGCCGCCACCACCGCCGCCATCGGTGCTGTAGTCACCGACCAGGCTGACGCCGGAGTACGCCTGATAGGCTTTCAGCCGCACGTAGTAGGTGCCGGCCGAGGGGCTGGCGAACGAGCAGCTCTCGCTGTTGCCGGACTTGTACGGACGGCAGTCGTAGGAACTGTCGGTCGGCGCGCTGCCGAACTTGACGTACATGTCGGCATCGCCGCTGCCGCCGGACATGGTGAAGGTCAGGTTGCTGGCGCCCGAGGGCACCGCCAGCGTGTAGTTCACTTCAGCGCCGGTCGCCGCGCTGATGCCGGTCGCCGGAACGCCCTTGGTCAGCGCGCCGCCGCTGCCACCACCGCCACCGCCGCCACCGCCGGCGGTGTAGTCACCCACCAGGCTGACGCCGGAGAACGCCGAGTAGGCCTTCAGCCGCACATAGTAGGTGCCGGCCGACGGGCTGGCGAACGCGCAGCTCTCGGAATTGCCGGACTTGTACGGACGGCAGTCGTAGCTGCTGTCGGTCGGCGCGCTGCCGAACTTGACGTACATGTCGGCATCGCCGGTGCCGCCGGACATGGTGAAGGTCAGGTTGCTGGCGCCCGAAGGCACCGCCATCGTGTAGTTCACTTCTGCGCCAGTCGCGCCCATCAGGCCAGTGGCCGGCACGCCCTTGGTCAGCGTACCGCCGGGGCTGGTACCACCACCACCGCCACCGCCGCCGCCGCCGGAGCAGGACACGCCCACGGCATTGAACGCGGCCGTCACGTCGGCCACGGTCTTGCCCATGTCCCCAGCCGCCGACTCGACGCCGCAGGCACCCTGATTGAAGGTGCTGCTGGCGGTCCAGTAATCGCGGTTGGCGCGGGCAAACGCCTGGAAGGCGGTCTGCACGTTCCAGCCGGAGGTCTTGGCCAGGGTGCAGAAGGCCTTGTTGTAGACGCCCGAGGTGTAGTGGACGTCCATGCTGCTGGTGTAGTCGGCGGCGTTGTCGATCGAGCCCCCGTCCTGGGTCGGGTTGCACATGTAGCGCAGCGCGCCGCTGCCCTTGAAGATATCCGAACCCACCAGCCAATCGTTGCTGCCGCGGTCGTAGTACTCGGCGGTCTCGCCGGCCATGTCGGAGAAGGCCTCGTTCATGCCGCCGGACATGCCGGAGTAGGTCAGGTTCGAGTTCTGCTCGGTGAAGCCGTGCGAGATTTCGTGCGAAGCCACGTCGAGGCTGACCAGCGGGTAGAAGGTGCTGGCGCCGTCGCCGAAGTACATGGCGGTGCCGTCCCAGAACGCATTCTCGTAGCTGCTCTTGTAGTGGACCTTCATCAACAGCTTGATGGTCAGCGGGTTCTGGCCCATGTACGCGTTGTACATGTTGAAGATCACGCTGCCGAAGTGGTGGGCGTCATTCATCGGCGAGTAGGCGCCGTTGATCGCCTTGACCGTGTTGCGCGGGCAGGTGAACGAATGCGCCGCACTGCCGGAGGTGCCGCCGTTGAGGTTGATGGTGCGGACGTTGGCGTTGTCCAGGGTGCAGGTGCTGCCGCTCTGGGTGACGTCGAGGTAGCTGTGGCTGGTGGTGTTGCTGCCGTATTCGTACTGGCCGGTCTTGGCGTTGCCGCCGGGGCCGGTGCCGATCTGGGCGGTCTGCAGGTTGTCCCAACGCTTCAGGACCGCGCCGCTGTGGGCGTCGATCATGACCACCGGGCGATGCGCGCGGCCAGCCGCCTGGGAGTCGGCGAAGAAGGTCACCTTGTAGGCCAGGTGGCCGATGCCGGCGTCGTCGATGAACACCACGACTTCGCTCGATTCATTGCGGGTCATCATCCCGGCGATGCTGTTGCCGAGGCCGGCGCGCTTGCCGGCCACCAGCGCCTGGGCGGCGTTGATCGACGGACGGGTGTTGGTGATGTCCTGGTCGAGCCCCGAGACCAGATTGCCGAACATGCCGCGGACGTTGCCCTGGCGGTCTTCGCTCACCACCAGGTTCTGGCCGAAGATCGGGATCCCGCGCCAGGTCTGGTCGTAGCGGTAGTTGCGCACGCCGTTGTTGAGCTGGCGGCTGGCGCGCATCATCAGATTGGTGGTCGCACCGGCGCCCATGAACGCGGCGTGGCGACGGTTGGCCGTTCTCACGGCGGTCTGGCCATGGCTGGCCACGAAGGACTGGTACTGCTGGCGTGCCTGGTTCAGGTCACGCTGGTGCAGGTCGGCGCGGGTGGCCGCTTGGGCGCCGGCCGCGGCCAACGAAAGGGCGATCGCGGCAGACAGGACTTTGACGGTGCGGGAACGATTCACTGGTGAAATCCCCCTGGTGGGTTGTGTGGGTTGCCGCGAACGCGGCCTGGATTGGACAACGGCTGGGACAAGCCCCTTGCGCATCCGGCGCTCACCGCCTCCTCCCTGGCGGCTGCCACGTTCGTGGCTCAAGGCACCGCCGCGAAACCTGAACCGTCCCGCAGCGACCCGCGACGTTTGCGCTAGCTTCGGTTTCCTGTCAAGAACACGTGGTTATCCGCATATAACGATTGGGAATATATGCATCACAAGCAAGCAAATCCGCGGCTTTGGCGCGCTCCGGCGGGATTTTGCAGCGCAAAAAATTGGCGTGATTGCGGCTGGCAAGCGTGAACGATATTGCAACGCAACAAGTCAATGCGCTGACAATCCGCGTCACTTTGTGACGTTTTAACGCCGAAATAATGTCTTGATTGAGGCGTCGGTCACGATGGGCGCGTGAACGATCGCGCAATCCCCAAGCCTCGCCCCACTTCGATGTCGGGCACTCCAGCTCTTCGCGTTCATTGGCGTGGCGTCTTGCCCCGCAGCTGCGGCAGGCGCAGGCTCGAGGCTTGGTGCTCAAGCACCGCCGGAAGGCGGGCGTTCAGAACATCCCGGTTTCGAGCTTGGCCAGATCCGACATCATCGTCTGGTTCCACGGCGGGTCGAACACCAGCTCGATGTCGGTATCGACCACGGTCGGGATCTGCATCAGCTTGGTGCGTACATCGTCGATCAGGATCTCGCCCATGCCGCAGCCGGGCGCGGTCAGGGTGATGCGGATCTTGACCACGCGCGCGCCGTCGCTTTCGCGGTGCTGCAACTCGGCCAGGTAGACCAGGCCCAGCTCGACCACGTTGATCGGGATCTCCGGATCAAAGCAGGTCCGCAGCTGCTCCCACATCAGTTCTTCCACCGCCGCATCGTCGGCGCCCTCGGCCAGTTCCAGGGGCTCGGCCATTTCCTTGCCGATGGCATCGCCATCCTCGCCGGCAATGCGCATGAGGTTGCCCTCGACGAACACGGTCCAACTGCCGCCCAGCGCCTGGGTGATGTAGCCGACGGTGCCGGCCGGCAAGGTCACCTGGTCGCCCTGTGGCACGAGGACGGCGGCGCAATCGCGTTCGAAGCGCACGGGTTCGCTGTTGCGGGAATACATGGGTGGCGGCCAGTCTCGTGCAGTTGAAGTCGTACCATTCTAGTACGAATCAGTCATCCGACCGCCGACAATGGCATCATCGCCTGCCCTGCCGCCGACAAATCCATGCCCGAGGCCGCCCCGACAACCGTCCGCTGGTTTGCCCTGCCCCTGCTGGCGCTGGGCGCGGCGGGGTTTGCCGCATTCTGGGTGCTGCTGGCGCTGCTGCTCGGCCGCCAATGCGCGTGGCTGGCCCCGCTGGCCGCGCTGGACATCGCCCTGCTGCAGGGTTTGGCGCGCTGGCCGCACGGCGCAGGGCGGGCGCTGGCGGCGACGCTGGCCACCGCGCTGACGGTGGCGCTGGCCAATTACATGATCGCCGCCGGGCAGATCGGGATGGGCTTCGGCCTGCGCCCCGGCGAATCGGCGCTGCGGATGGGCCCCGACTACGCATGGTTGCTGGTGACGCTGGCCAACAGCCGCGCCGACCTGGTCTGGTACGCCGCCGGCATCGCGCTGGCGGCGTGGACCGGGCTCAGGCGTCGTCGAGCGCCTTGAGTTCGCTCACCAGCGCATTGGCCATTTCCGCGCCATCCCCGTACAGCATCCGGGTGTTGTCGGCGTAGAACAGCGCATTCTCGATCCCGGCGAACCCCGTGCCCTTGCCGCGTTTGATCACGATGGTGTTCTTCGAATTCACCACGTCGAGGATCGGCATGCCGTAGATCGGGCTGGCCGGGTCGGTTTTGGCAACGGGATTCACCACATCGTTGGCGCCGATCACCAGCGAGACGTCGGTCATCGCGAATTCCGGGTTGATGTCGTCCATGTCGGCGATCAGGTCGTAGGGCACGCCAGCTTCGGCCAGCAGCACGTTCATGTGCCCGGGCATGCGACCGGCGACCGGATGGATGGCGAACTTCACCTTCACCCCGCGCGCGATCAGGCGCTGGCACAGCTCCCAGATCTTGTGCTGCGCCTGCGCAACCGCCATGCCGTAGCCGGGCACGATCACGACGCGCTCGGCGTAGGCCATCATCGAGGCCACGTCGGCGGCATCGATCGGCTTCATCGCTCCACCAATCGCCTGCGCCGAGGCGCCGCCGCCGCCGAAATTCGAGAACAGCACGTTCTTGATCGAACGGTTCATCGCCTTGGCCATCAGCCTTGTGAGCAGCATGCCGGCCGCGCCGACCATCATGCCGGCAATGATCAGCGCCTCGTTGTCGAGCACATAGCCCTCGAAGGCCACCGCAAGGCCGGTAAAGGCGTTGTACAGCGAGATCACCACCGGCATGTCGGCACCGCCGATCGGCAGGGTCATCAGCACGCCCAGCAGCAGCGCCAGGGCGAAGAAGCCCAGCACCGCGAGTTGGGTGGTCTGCTGCGCCTCCAGGCCACCGGCCACCAGCCCCCACACCGCCAGGCCGCCCGCTCCCAGCGCGACCAGGAATACCAGCGCGTTGAAATACTGCTGGCCGGGGAAGGTGAAGCGCTTGTCCATGCGCCCGTCGAGCTTGGCCCAGGCGATGATCGAGCCCGTCAGTGACACCGCACCGATCAGCGCGCCGACCACCGCCAGTACCAGGTGCACCGCGCCCGGGCGCGTCTCCATCGGAATTGCCTTCCACAGCTCGACCGCGCCGATCGCCGCCGCGCTGCCGCCGCCCATGCCGTTGAACAGGGCCACCATCTGCGGCATGTCGGTGATCGGAACCTTGCGCCCCCAGACCCAGTTCACGCCCACGCCCAGCGCGATGGCCGCTGCCAGCAGCGGCAGATTCTTCATCCCCGGCAAAAAGAAGGTGGCGATCACCGCCACCAGCACGCCCACGCCCGCCCACTGGATGCCGCTGCGCGCGGTCTTGGGGCTGGCCATCCGCTGCAGGCCGATCAGCAGCAGGGTGGCGGCAACGAAATAGCTCAGTTTGACGAGGGCAAGCAGGCTCACTTTCCGCCCTCCTTCTTGCTGGACTTGAACATCTCCAGCATGCGCTCGGTGACCACATAGCCCCCGGCCGCGTTGCCGGCGCCGAGCAGCACCGCCACGAACCCAAGCGCCTGTTCCAGCGGCGTTTCGGCGTGGCCCAGCACCACCATCGCGCCGATCAGCACGATCCCGTGGATGAAGTTGGAGCCGGACATCAGCGGCGTGTGCAGGATCACCGGCACCCGCGCAATGATCACGTTCCCGGCGATTGCCGCCAGCATGAAGATGTACAGGGCCACGAATCCGTCGTCCACCGCGCCACTCCCGTTTGCGTTCCCGAGCATCATAGACAAGCCCGGTGCCTGTGCGCCACGTCAACCGAACGCCGCCTGGCGCGTTGATTCGCAGGAAGGGACAGCGTTTGCGGCCAACGCCCGTTCGCCGCACCCCAGGACGCCCTGCCCATGCTGCTCCTCGACATCGCTAAGCTTGCCCCGGTGGACACCGACCGCACGCCGCAGGCCCCAGTGCCGGCACCGCCGCTCGACTTCGACGCCTTCCTGCGCGGGATCGGCGCGCGCGCGTTCCGGTTTGCCGAAATCGGCCTGCGCCAGCGCGAAGACGCCCTCGACGCCGTGCAGGACGCAATGGAAAAAATGCTGATCTACCGCCAACGCCCCGCTGCCGAATGGAATCCGCTGTTCTGGAGCATCCTGCGCAACCGCATGACCGACATGCAGCGGCGCAGCCTGTTCCGGCTGCGCTGGCTGCTGCCGGGCAGCAGCGACCGCGACGGCGAGTCGGTGGACTGGGCCGACGACGCGCCCGACCCGCAGCGCAGCCACGAAAGCCGCGAGGCCTGGACGCGGATCCGTGCGGCCTTGCGCAGCCTGCCCGAGCGCCAGCGCGAGGCGTTTACCTTGCGCGTGCTGGAGGAGCTGGACGTTGCCGAATCGGCGCAGGTGATGGGGTGCAGCGAAGGGTCGGTGAAAACCCACCTGTCGCGCGCCCGCAGCGCACTGCAGAAACAGTTGGAGGATGTGCGATGAATGCCGATGAACGAATGGACGTGGACGCGCGCAGGCTTGATGCCAGCGTCCGCGCGCGCCACGCCGAAGCGGTGGCGGGACTCTCCTTGCAGGTGCAGGCCCAGCTTGCCCAGCGCAGCAATGCCGCCCTGCGCGGCGCGACGCGGCGACCGGCGCACGGCCTGCGCAATGCCGCCCTCGCCTGCGCGGCGCTGGGCGCGCTGGCGCTCGGCCTGCGCTTCCAGCTCACCCCGGAGGCGGATCCGGCCGCCGCCCGCGCGGCCCCCGTCGCCGTCGCCAGCACGCCGCCCGGTTCCGCCACCGTGGGCGTCGCGCTCGACCAGGATCCCGATTTCTATGTCTGGCTGGGTGGATCGGGTTCCGATCGCCTGGCCATGGAGTGATGCCATGCGCCGCAGTCTTCTCGCTCTGGGCCTTCTCGCCGCCTGCACTCTGGTTCCGGCATTCGCGCAAAGCACCGGCACCCAGCCCGCATTGCCGGCCTGGGACCAACTTACCCCCGCCCAGCGCGAGCTGTTGATCGCGCCCACCCGGGACCGCTGGAACCGCGAGCCGGAGCGCCGCCAGCAGTTCCTCGACTTTGCCCAGCGCTGGCAGTCCCTGCCTCCCGACCAACGCCGCAACGCCCGCCGCGGCATGCAGCGCTGGGAGTCGATGACGCCGCAGCAGCGCGACGAGGCCCGCGCTGTTTACCACGCCACCCGCAGCATGGGTCGCGACGCTCGCCGCGCCTTCATGGACAACTGGCGCACGCTGACCCCGCAGCAGAGGGCCGATTGGGTCAAGGCGCATCCGGCGCCGGAAGGGAGCTCCGCTCCCCCGCCACGGCGCGGCCCGCCTCGTGATCGAGGCCATTGACAGGCCGACGCTGGACGCAGTTCGCGCTCCAGCCGCCGCCACGGCAGGGCGACGCGGCTACTGGACCGCCCGCTCCGGCCACACGGTCTTGGCCAGCAGCTCGTCCTCCCAGTCGAACTGCAGGGCGCCGTCCTTCAGCAGCAGGCTGACGAAGTTGAAGACGTTGCGGGCATACATCTCGCTGGCGTGCTGGGCGCCCATCGAGGCCAGGTTGAGCGGCCCCGACACGATCACGCCGTTGCAGTCCACGGTCTGGCCGGGCTGGGTGAGGGCGCAGTTGCCGCCGGTTTCGGCGGCCAGGTCGACGATCACGCTGCCCGGCTTCATGCCGGCGACCATTGCCTCGGAAATGATCTTCGGCGCCGGTCGGCCGGGCACCGCAGCGGTGCACACGACCACGTCGATGCCTTTCAGGTGATCGGCCAGGCGCTGCTGCTGCAAGGCGCGCTCTTCATCGGTGAGCTGGCGCGCATAGCCGCCCTCGCCTGCCGCACTGACGCCGAGATCCAGGAACTTGCCGCCCAGCGATTCGATCTGCTCGCGGGTTTCCGGGCGCACGTCGAAGCCTTCCACCGCTGCGCCGAGGCGCTTGGCGGTGGCGATCGCCTGCAAGCCGGCCACGCCGGCACCAACGATCAGCACCTTGGACGGACGGATCGTGCCGGCCGCCGTGGTCAGCATCGGGAAAAAGCGCGGCGCCAGCTGCGCGGCGATCAACACCGCCTTGTAGCCGGCCATGCCCGCCTGCGAGCTGAGCACGTCCATCGCCTGCGCCCGGGTGGTGCGCGGCAAGCGCTCCAGCGGGAAGGCGGCGATCCCCCGATCGCGGATTGCCTCGCCGCGGGCCGGGTCGGCCTGCGGGTGCAGGCTGCCGACCAGCACCGCGCCTTGCTTCAGCGCGGCGATGGCGTCGTTTTGCGGCGGCTGCACGCACAGCACGAGGTCGGCCTCGCGACAGGCCTCTTCATCCAACTCGGCCCCGACCGCCGCGTAGGCCGCATCGGTGAAATAGGCGCCGGCGCCGATGCCCGGCTGGATGCGCACCGCGCAACCCGCCGCCACCAGTTTCTTGCAGGTTTCCGGAGTCAGGGCCACCCGGCGTTCGCCGGTTGCCGTCTCGCGCATCACTCCCACGATCACCGCCGCCGTCGCCGCCATCACCCGCTCCATCGTCCTGATCCGGCATCATCCTACCCAATGCAACCCGCACTTGGCAGGCACCTGCCCACGGAACCCATGCTGACCCTTGCCGATCTGGACACCCGCCACTCGATCCCCACCCGCCAGCTCGGTGCACCCGGCCCATCCCCGACGCAGTTGCTGCGGATGCTGCAAACCGCGGTGCGGGTGCCTGACCACGGCAAGCGGGTGCCGTTCCGGTTCCTGCGCATCGAAGGCGATGCACGCCAGGCACTGGCCGATGCGGCAGCCGCGCGGCTGCGCCAACGCGAGCCGGGCGTCGATACCGCGCTGGAAGACAAGCTGCGCAGCCGCTTCACGGTGCCGCCGGTGACCGTGGCGATCATCGCCAGACTGGGCGTGGACGAGAAGATTCCCGAAGTCGAACGCTTCATCAGCGCCTCTTTCACCAGTCTGATGCTGCTGCTGGCGGCCCACGCGGAAGGCTTTGGCGCGCAGCTGCTGACCGGTTGGATCAGCTACGACCGCCCCTTCCTGGAAGACACGCTCGGTCTGGCCGCCGACGAGCAGCTGATCGGCACGATTGCGATCGGCACGCCGCTGATCGAGGTTCGCGACCGGGTACGCCCCGACGCGGCGGAGCTGCTTTCGGATTGGGTGCCGCGATAGCGGGCTCGACTTGGGTTGAGCTGCGTCGCGGATTGAGCTCCGTCGCGGGTTGGACTGCGTCGCGGGTTGGACTGCGTCGCGGGTTGCCCGCAACCTTTAGCCTCTCGCGCCCTGCGGTCTCAGACCGCAGTTTCAGGGGCGGCCATTGCTTCAAGATGTTGGACAAACGCAAACAAGACCCGACGTACTGCACAGAAACCCCAAGGTCGCCTGCCTGCGTGATCGGTCCGAGCGGGCCAGGGATGGCCCGCGGCCGCGAATCGGAGCCGGATGCGAAGCACTGAGCGGCGGACCGGGCACGCAGGCAGGCGACCGGCGCTGACGCAAGCACCGGGAAGGCGTTCCGCCTCCGGCATGCACCTACAATGCCTTGATGTCCGCGCCCACTCTCCACCTCGTCGATGCTTCGCTCTACGTGTTCC